>JAJCXR010000046.1 GCA_029263315.1 Acidobacteriota bacterium
GGCCCTACGACGGCACATAGAGGGGTTCTTCCGGAAAGGAGGGGGACAGACCCTCAGAGCGAAGCAACCGGCAACACAGGCCCACGAAAAGTGTTACCCATGTTCCCGGTCTAAAGTGTTACCTATGTGCCCGGTCGTACAGTACTAGGACGCAAGCCGACCTGACCTGAGTGCCCGAATCGGCTAGCAGCGGGCCATAAGGAATTGTTAACTGTGGTCGAGTGATGCTCGTCAGAGCGTTCAGCTTGCGGATCTCTCCTGCGCGAGCGCTGCCGATGCCTCGTACTGGTAGCGTCGGACTCTGTCGCCCTCCCGTGTCAACTGGCGAGGCGTGTCGTCATACTCGAAGCGGCAACGGCCGGTCCGAGAATCGACGAGGGATGTGGGGATGGCGAACTGCATTGTAGGAAGACGATGCGGTGATGTTCGTCTGGCCCGAGGTGGCCTGGAGCTGGGTTTGACGCCCGGCGAGATCATAGACGTATTCGAGTTGGTGCCCACTGGGATGGATCTTGCGAATCATTTGGCCCACGGAATCAAAGTCGAATTGCACGGTTCTGGCGGCATTCTCGGTGGAGCCGAGTGAGTGAACGTTGAGAGCATAGAATTAGCATGGCCTCGATCAATCAAGCTTCAACAAGATGAAGTTGTCTCGGTAGTCTCGATCGACCTGCCATGGATTCATGGGTCCTACGAAGATTTCAATGCTCTCTGGACGAGTCGGACATTCCAGGTTGAAGGTCAGCGCGACGGGTTCTTCGCCTGTGGCGTTGATCATTCCCAGGCTAAGCTGTTGACCGGCTGCAAGAGTTTCTAGGTCTTTCGACTCACATTGCGTTCCGAGAATGGTCAGGAGACCTGTGGCTTGGGGCCTGCAGTCCGCCGTTCTTTTGACCTCGATCTCTAGATCGAGGGCAACACCCTTGGTAATCGTGCGGGACTGCGCAGAAACCGAAAGGTCAGGGGAACAAGGGAGACTGACTTCCTCGGGCCAGTCTTCTTGGCGACCCGATGCGAACGCCAAATCATCGAGTGCAACCTCCAGAGGGTGTCGGTTCGAGGTGCATTTGCGATCTGCACCGCAGCTCCTGAGCTCATAGGTGGAGCATACTTGAGGGTTGTCCTGCGATGGACACGTCGCATTGTACCGCAGGGGCTGTTCCCAGCCGTCGAGGATTCCCCTTGGTTGACACACAGAGAGGCTCTCCCCGAGGTGCTCGAATGCTTGGCAGAGCTCTTTTGAATCCTTTCCTGGAGGGTAGCCACCCTGTTCTAAACGGACTGACTCCAGGACTGTCGCCATGGTTCCCAAGGTTCGATACGTTTGCTTCGCTTCGTCGAGCGAGCTCGTCCAACAAGAACCTGAGCAGAGAGCCGCGAAGGCGAAGCCCACGATGATAAGCGATCTAAACTTTTTCACGTCATCCTCCAGCTGGTGGGCCCTTTATTAAATTAATAGGAGGCAAGCGCTTTGTCGAGATGTTGAGACACGCCGCTCGAGAATGTCAGCTGATAGGGCTCGAGCGCACTCTCGCACATGAAATGATTGTTGCACGTGCCGATGTGAGAGAACCAGCCAGTGACATGGACGAACTCGTGAGTCGCGATATTCGCCAGCTGGAAGGCCAGAGCATCTAATTGGACAGGATTCTGAGGCAGGTAATAGGGGCCGGACTGGTTGCGCCCCCACTTCGCCTCATTGCTTTTCGCTATTTGAGTCGTGTTGACACGCGCTACATTGGTCACCCAGAACGGATACCAGCCGTTGGCCTGCCAAAGCGTATCCGTTTGAAATCTGACGGTTCGACTGACCACGCCTGTATTAGGTACCGCTCCTTCGAACGCCCTGACGCCCCACTTGCCCAGATTGTTCTCTACAATTTCTCGGACCCGGGATTTGAGGCGCACAGAATCTGTCTGGCTCCAATCGTCTAAGGGATAGACCAGTTGGGCAATTGGAGTGATGGCTTCAGATCCCCATTGAAGTCGGACGGCTTGAATCGGATGTCGTCGGATCCTGTGTTTCTTTCCGAACCAGATTCCAGCTATTCCGAGGGTGATAGCAGCAACGAGGCCTGCAACCCTAGCTGTTGAAGCCAAAAACGTTTCACCACTTGGATCGGTCTGGCCGACTGGATCGCCTCCAGCATATGCGTATGGGTTGATAGATCTTATGATTCCAGGCAGCGGAGGCATCGGATCGAGACTGAGGAAACGGCTAGACTCAGAAAGCCATCGAGCCCTCAAGTAGTAGGTTTTGAGTGGGGTGAGCCGTGTCTCACCAGCAAAGAGAAAGCTGTTGGAGTCGTTTCCGTGGTGTGAGAGCAGTTTACCGAAAGCAGTATAGACGTAACTGTCTGTGGTATCCCCTTCGAACGAAGTGAGAACCCTAGTGGAACCTACATGGTCGCTATGCAAATAGCGCTTCTGGCCATTCTGGAACGAGCTAAGTAACCGCTGCCCAAGTGTGTGGCTGCTCGCCACGCTTCCTGAGGTCGACAGCTCAGCTAGAGTTTGACTCAACTGGCCCGAGGTATCCGTGACGAACCAAGTGTGAGTCGAGGAGTCGTCGTTGGGTCCCAAACCTGTGGACGAGCCGATACGAACCCCATCGGCATCGTAGACGTTCTCAACAACCAGCCCGTCTGGGAGGGTTGCCGAGATCAGTCGATTTTCAGCGTCCCAAGAGTACTGAGTTGTACCCTCAGTGGCAGTCTTCGAAATCTGGTTGCCATTGACATCCCAGTCATAGTTGGCTGCGACTGTCCCATCAATGCTCTCGCTGAGTAGACGACCACGGGAGTCATAGGTATAGGTAACGGTTTGGAAGACACCATCCTCGACAACCTGCACTTTCTGCAGTCGGTTGCCGACTGGGTCGTAGCTGAAGCTATTTTCGTAGACTAGGGCGCCTGCACCATCGGTCACTCGCTCGCGAATCAGCCGATACAGGGCATCGTAGTCCCAGGAACGGCTGGTGCCGTCCTCTTCGGTGACGGCTTGGCGATTTCCAAGTGGGCCAAGGACGTAGGAATAGTCTTGGATGACCGTGCCGTCCGCTGCCTCGGTATGGATTTTTGTCAAACGACCTACCTCATCATGACCCCAAGTCGTCGTGACACCATTCGGGTAGCCGAGCGAGCGTTGGCGCCCGGCAGCATCGTAGCCATAGTTGTAGGCATCTCCGTGGTGGTCTGTCACGGTAGCCATCCGGCCGATGGGATCGTAAGTGAAGGCGGTGGTTAGGGAACCCTCGGCTCCGAGGTCAGCGGTTACAGAAGTTCGGTTGCCAGCCTCGTCCCAGCTATAATGCAGAGTCCAACCTTCTGGCGCTGCTATTGAGATCAGGCGGTCATGGTCGTCATATGCATAGCGTGTCATGCCACGGGTATCAGTGGCCGTCTCCCTCTGCCCACTGGGTGTGTAGGTGAAGGCGACGTAGGTGCCATCGGAGTAGCTAGTGCGGACTAGCCGGTGGTGCTCGTCATAGCTGTAGAGCGTTGTCGATCCCACAAAATCAGTCCGGCGGATCCGATTTCCGGCAGCGTCATATGCGAACGTTTCCTTGCTTCCATCAGGCAAGATTCGAGCCGTTTGCCGGCCTAGGCTGTCATATTCGAAATGGATGATGCGTCCACTTGCATCAGTCTGCCGGATACGGTTGCCTCGTTCGTCATATACGTAGTGCGTGACACCGTCGAGCCCATCTTTCACTTGAATGAGTCGTCCAAGGGCGTCATAGCTAAACTCAGTACGGACTCCAGCAGCGTCGATCTCGGCAATCCGGCGCCCGAGCGCATCGTATTCGGAATGCGAAGTCGAACCATCAGCGAGGGAGATGGAGATCAAACGGCCTGCGTCGTTGTAATTCAGAATTGTGCTGTAGCCGAGGGCATCGGTGACGCTCGTCTGGTTGCCGTTGGCGTCGAAACCGAAGAGGGTCTCGGCGCCGAGAGCCTCTTTGATGGAGGTTTGACGTCCTGCAGCATCGTATGCAAACCTAGTGGTAAAACCCCTGGCGTCTGTCGAAGTGAGCAGTCGGCCGGCAGCATCGTAGTGGGAAACAGTTTTCGAGCCGTCGGGAGCAGTGGTTGTGATCAACTGGCCGGCGGCATCGTAGCTCAAAGTGGTCGTGCGTTCCGAACGATCGATCACCGCAATGAGTCGCCCCTCGGCGTCATACTCACGCCTTTCTGTCGAGCCATCCGGATAAGTCGTGCCGGACTGTAAGCCAGAGTCGTTATAGGCAAATGTTGTGGTCAGGCCGAGAGGATCGGATGTGGCGATGACATTTCCAAGGGCATCGTAGCTGGTACTCGTCATCGCGCCGTCTGGAGCGGTCGTCGCCGTGATGCGTCCCAGCGCATCAAAGGTATAGCTTGAGGTCAAGGTCTGGGTCGTGCCATCGGCGAGAGTTCGGCTCGATGTCTGGCCAGTTGCGTTGCCGGTGGCATCGTAAGTCATGGTCGTCTCGTGCCCCAAGGCATTGGTGCCCAAGATCTGATTGCCAAATGCATCATAGGAATGGGTTGTGACATTTCCCAGCACATCGGTCTCGTGGATCAACCGGCCAGCCGAGTCGTAGGAGAAAGACGACGGGAAACCAGACGGATCCGTGGTCTTCGTGAGATTACCGAGGCTGTCATAAACATAGCTCGTCACTTTGCCTCGGGGATCGGTGATCGAAATGGCGTGACCCCGTGCGTCATACGTGAAGCGGGTCTTATTACCAAGAGGATCGACGATCGAGGTCAAGTTGCCTTCAGCATCATAGGCGGTGGTCGTTGTGTTACCTGAGCTGAGGTGTCTCTGGCCATGGTCAAATTGGTCCTGTTCCATTTCGTGGGTGCAGAATTTTTTACTATCGTTCGAGCGATTCCAAATCAAAGCTTCTAGTTGCATTTTCTCAAGATCGATTGAAGCATCCGGCTTGAGGTCGATCTTGCGCTTATCCCAATCGTTTGCTTCGCTCTTTAGGGCTTGTCACAAAATAACTGACCTAGTTCAACCTTTCTTCCTCGGATGAATGGTGTAGTTCCAATTGCCGTGAAATTCGTGACGTTCAAGGTTGATTGTCGCCATCTGCTTCGGCGTAATAGTCACGCCCGTCGGATAATTGTTCTGATCGATCTCGGATCGGACCCGCAGGCCGCTCGAGGTGGTGGTCGATGCGATCAGGCTGACGATGGCGGCCAGGCTGACTAGAGGTTGGCCGCGCCAGTTCATGGCGATGTGGGAGAAGAGACGGTGCTCGATCTTGTTCCACTTGCTGGTTCCTGGCGGAAAATGACAGACCGTGATCGAGAGCCCTGTTCGGTTGGCAAAGCGTTGAAGCTCCCACTTCCAGAGGCGAAGTCGCGACCCGTTGCTGCCACCTCCGTCGGCTGTGATCAGAAGCGTCGCGGCCTGGGGGTACACGACGCGGCCCATCCGACGCCACCAGCTCCGAATCGCGTTGACCGCGAAGCTCCCCGTATCGTGGTCGATCCCAACGCTGACCCAACCCTCGTTGCGGCTCAGGTCGTAAACCCCATATGGGATGGCTTTGCCTCGGTCTGGGATCACGAAGTCGTGCACACGAACGGGCTCTGGCGTTCCCTTCGGCCGCCATTCCCGACCGGCATTCTTGAAATCTCCGACCAGCTCCTTCTTCTTTGTATCGACCGAGATCACCGGCTGTGCTTGGTGCAAGCTGTCTTGAACCCTTGCGTTGAGGTAGAGGAATTGTGCCTCGCGATCCGGATGCCCCGATCCCTCCAGCGTCTTTCGGTTGGCCTGCAGGCTGAAACCACTCTCGTGCAGCAGATCTGCAACCAGACGATGACTGACAGAATGTCCCATGGCGCGCAGCTCCGCCGCCAATCGGCGTACGCTTTTCGAAGTCCACCGCAAGGGGGAGTCCGGAGAACCGGCTGTCGTCGGCTCCACCAGCGCGTCCAGGTCACCAGCCAGGGATGCGTCCTTCTCCGTCGCCCGCCTGCGACCGCCTCCGGAACGGCGTGTCTGTCCCGGGCCCAGGGTCTCGCCGGTCGCGATTTCTTTGATTCCACGCGCAATCGTCGACCGCGAGATCCCGGTTGCCCGTTCGATCTTCGCGATACCACCATGACCCAACGAAACCGCCTCGGTCGCCGCCCACAGGCGCCGAGAGCGCTCGGTCAGCTCTGGCGCCAGGGCCATAAATTTCGCCTGAATGGTTTCGATATCCACCCATTGACAATACCCTCTAATGGAGAAGAAGTCACTCAGTTATTTTGTGACAGCTCCTTAGCCTCGGCTGTTCCTCTTTGTTCGAGTCATTTGCCATTGAATTCGCTCTCCGTTTCAAGCCTGAGCTCGGCATCTGCCGTTAGGGGGGCGGCAGCTATAATTTGCTGCCCTCTAGCTCCTTCAACAGATTAGTTCTCATTTTCGCCATAGAGATGATCCCTGCGGTGTCTTTCGCATGTTGTAGGTGGCCTGCCTTTGCAAGCTGCCGTGCGATGTCTCTGAGAACTCCATATGTATCCAGGGTGAGCTGTGCATCTTCAAGCGCAAATCCTTTTTGTGCCACCTCGATTGCCTCCGACCAGATGGCGAGAGCGAGAGAGTCCTGGCCTATTTGATGTGTTGCCTGAGCTACAGCACTCATGCTTTCAGCCTCGACCCAGTGCCAATCGTTGCATCCTTTGGACAACCTGAGAGCCTTCACGAGGGATGAATAGGCTTTGGCACTTTGGTCCTGCTTCCAATAGCCCAGCGTGCAGTCTGCTTGCAACTCCACTGCGATAGAGGCCCAATCCTGGCTGATCCGCGCAACGACAAGTTCTGCATCGTTGATTCGACGTTGTTCGATCAAGTGCTTGGCTAATTCCGCCCAACACTCATCATGTTCGTCATCGAAGACTTCGGAGGACAATCGCTCTTCGATCTGTGAGAGAGTTTCCTCGTTGACGTCTAGCTGGCTCAATTCAGTTTTAGTCAGGATCTTGTTGATCTTCTTCGTCACTGTAGGCTCCTAAGATATTCTCTAGCAAGATCTTGCAGTAGGTGCATGGCATCTTCCTTGGGTAACGGAACATCAAGATCCCAGTGGAGTGGATGGAAGCCGATAGGAATGTCAGGGGTGCCATCAGGGATTGGAGTGTAGCGGGCACTGGCTGTGAATGGAAGCCCGCCAACCGACGTGATTGTTGCGACGGTACCAGGAACCTTGAATCCAAAGTAATGACCATCGAAGGGTAGATGCACAGGGTGGGTTGGCGTCGGTAGTTCGAAGACTGAGAGCCCGCGAGCGGTACCATCGATAGGAAAGGCTGGGTCGTTGACATCATCGAATCGGAAATCTCTCCAGCGAGTCCTGCTTGGTTTGAGCTTTTTTATCCCCCGATATAGTCGAATGGGTGTCTTACGATCCTCATCGTCATCGCTACGGTCGAAGCAAAGACTGTTCCTTTCTCCTTGTCCCAGAGCGCTCGTGGCGCAATCGATTGCAGCAATCGAAAGAATCGAAATAGAAGCAATTTCTTGATGTACACTCAGGCTGCCAAGTTGTCCCGCAAGTGTCTCGGAAAACTCTCCGGTAGGATCAGCGTAGTTGGTTGGGCTAGCGTTTCCATAGAGATATCTATGAAGTGAAATAGGATCCTCATTTACTCCCATCCACGGATCCATGGATGTGAATCGTCCGGTGTCAGTGTTCAGCCATCGGGCTCTGTGATAATTCAGGCCGAGCAGTTGGTCGTATGGCTCTCCGCTGAAGAGAAAGGGACTGGGATCGTGCTCTGGGGAGTCGATGAAGTCACCAAAGGCCTCGTAAGTGTATTCCTCGGCGGATTGGCTGGACTCCGTGGTAAGGACTCGTGTGCTCTGGTTAGAATCTTTATGAAGATAGCGAGCTCCTGTAGCTCCACTAGAAGCAACGACTCGATTGCTCCAGGTATATAACTTAGGAGAGCTATCTTGATCTATCTCTGCGAGTAGTTGGCTCAGAGAACCCGAAGTATCTGTTACCAACTTTGCCTCATAGGCCAAGTGTCCAGCAGCGTCAATCGCCGACGTGAGCATACGAACCCCATCTACATCGTAGACGTTCTTGACGACCGTCCCATCGGGGAGCGTTGCCGAAATCAGGCGATTCTCGAAATCCCAACCATACTGAGTCGTGCCTTCGGTCGCAGTCTTTGACATCTGGTTGCCATTCGGATCCCAAGTATAGGTGACCGTGACTGCGCCGTTGATAGTCTCGGTTAGCAAACGATCACGGAAGTCGTAGGTGTAGACGATGGTCTGGGACGCCCCATCCGCGGCGCTGCGGACTTGCTGCAACCGGTTGCCAACCGAGTCGTACATGAAGCTGTTCTCATACTTAAGGTGATCCTCGCTGTCAGTCACTCGTTCTCGGGTCAAGCGGTAGGCCGCGTCATACTCCCATGAACGGTTGGTGCCGTCTTCCTCGACAACAGCTCGGCGGTTGCCGTTGGGATCGAAGGTGTAGGTGTAGTCCTGGATCACTGTACCGTCGGTTGCCTCGGTGTGGATCCCTGTCAGACGCCCTACGGCATCATGTTGCCAGGTTGTGGCAACGCCGTTTGGATAGCTGAGAGAGATTTGGCGGCCGGCGGCATCGTGGTCATAGGTGTAGACGCCGCCCTGAGGGTCTGTGACGGTTGCCATCCGTCCTTTGGCGTCGAAGGTGTAGGCGGTGGTGAAGGAGCCCTGTTCACCGAGGTCGGCGGTCACTGTAGTGCGGTTGCTGGTTGTGTCCCAACCATAGCGCATGGTCCAACCCTCTGGCGCCGTCAGTGAGATCAGGCGCTCTCGGTTGTCGTAGGAATAGCGGGTAACGCCGCGAGCGTCGGTGACCACTGCCCTTTGGCCAGTGGGGGTGTAGGTGAGGGCGACGAAACTGCCATCGTCGTACGTTCGTCGTGTTAAGCGATGATTCACGTCGAAGCTGTAGAGCGTTGTGGAGCCTGCAAAGTCTGTTCGACGGAGTCGGTTGCCTACCGCGTCGTAGGCAAAGGTTTCCTCCTTGCCGTCCGGTAGGATCCGGGCGGTTTGACGCCCAACTTTGTCGAACTCGAAGCGGGTTATGTGGCCATTGGCGTCGGTCTGGCGGATGCGCTGGCCCCGTTCGTCGTAGGCGTAGCCTGTGATGCTACCGAGGGCATCCTTCACTTGGATAAGCCGACCGAGGGCGTCGTAGACATATTCGGTGCGGAGTCCCGAGGCATCGATCTTGACGATCCGTCTCCCAAGGGGGTCGTATTCATTGCGCGTGACAGATCCATCTGCGAGGGTGGTGGAGATTAGGCGACCGACATCGTCATAGGCCTGAGTCTTGGTGTTGCCGAGGGCATCGGTGATACTTGTCTGGGAGCCGTTGGCGTCGAATCCGAAGAGAGTCTCGGCACCCAGCGCGTCCTCGACGGACACTCGTCGCCCCGCCGCATCGTACGCGAAATGGGTAGCGAATCCACGGGCATCGGTCGAAGCGACGAGCTGCCCTGCGGCGTCATAGTTGGAGGTGATGACCGAATCGTCAGGGAAAGTGGTCGAGATTAGCCGGCCAGTGGCGTCATATGCAAACGTCGCCGTGTGATCTGAGCGGTCCACGACCGCGACGAGTTGTCCCTCGGCATCGTATTCGCGGCGCTCACTGGTTCCGTCGGCATAGCTGGTCTCGGACCTTCGCCCTGAAACGTCGTAGGAAAACGTGGTGCTGTGGCCGAGAGGATCGGTCGTGGTCAGTAGATTGCCGAGAGCATCATAGGTGGTTCTTGTCGTCGCACCGTCTGGGAAGGTCGTGGTGGTGACACGACTCTGAGCATCCAAGCCATAGTCAGTCGTCAAGATTTCGACCGTGCCGTCGGCGCGTGTGCGACTCGATGTCTGGGCCGTGACACTGCTATTGGTGTCGTAGGCCGCCGATGTTTCGTGTCCCAGGGCGTTGGTTGTCGAAATCTGGTTGCCGAAGCTGTCATGGGCAAAGCTCGTGATGTTTCCGAGCGCGTCTGCCTGGCGGATCTGCTGGCCAGACGTATCGTAGGTAAACGACGTGACGGCGCCAAGGGGATCGGTGGTGCTGGTGAGATTGCCGCGGGCGTCATAGAAGTTGGTAGTTGCCTTGCCTCGGGGATCCGTGACGGAAGTTGTTTTACCACGCTCGTCGTACGTGAAACGGGTCACGTGCCCCAGTGGGTCGGTGACCGACATCAGGTTACCACTGACGTCATAGATGCTGGTCGTTGTGTGGCCGAGAGGGTTTTGCTCAGTCAGCAGATTGTCGCGACCATCGAACGTCCGAAGCGTGACCGCTCCCAGCTCATCCACCTCCCGCACCACATTGCCACGCCCGTCGTACTCCATCACCCGTACGAATCCCAACCGATTGGTGACGACCTCCCTCCGGGCATCCAGGTCATGATCCAATGCGACGACCTTGCCCGCCGCATCGATCACCCGTACCATCCGACCGTCATCGTCATATTCCGTGCGGACCGCCCGGACGCCCAACGCATTGACGATGTCTTCGAGATAGTGCCCGTCGGCATAGGCAAACGTCGTGACCGCCCCGATGCGATCGGTGAATGACACATGATCCCCGGCGTCGTCATAGGCGTAGACGTTCGCATTGCCCATGGGATCGATGATGCGCTCGATCCTGCCCTCGGCGTCGCGCTCGAATTCGACGCCCCGTCCGCTGGAGTGAGTGATCCCCTCCGGCGTGATCTCCAAGGTGTTGCCGTTGAGATCCTCCAGGTGGGTGACGCCATCGGCCAGGTCGAGATGGAAGATCCGACCATCCCGCGTCGTCAGCTTGACGTCTTCGGGGACAAACAACGCGAAGCTGTTGGGATCCCGCAGCTCGTCGCTGTTGTTCTGGTAGAGAACGGAGTCATTGCCGAGGATCTCCAACGTCGCGCCGGGAACAGGACCGTCGACGAAGTCGAATTCGGCCCGGCCGATGCAGCCGCCGATGATAGTGCCGGGGTCCTTCACGGTGAGGCGGAAACGGTAGACCTCTTGGTCCGATAGCCGCACGGTTGTCAGGTGGCTCTTGAGCTCTTGGACGGTACTACAGGGCAAGCCCCACGGGCCTTCCGTCGCCGGGATGCGCCAGCCGTCGCCGGGTGGACGGTTGTTGCGGTAGGAGCCTTGGCGGATGTCTAGGGACCAGCCAGGTCCGAAATCGTTGCCGGCGAAGTCACCCTGGAGATGCCGTTGACGGCTGTCGTAGGTCCTCACCACCTGGATGTCGAGACCGGACAACGGGATCGCCAGATCGACAAAGCTCAGGGTGAAATGACCGATCTTCATGTTGCCTTCGACGACGAGGGCGATGGAGTCGGTGACCTGCTGGCCTTGCAGATCTGTCGCAACAAGCTCGAGCTCGTACATGCCGTTGAGCAGCAGCGTCGGGTCGAAGTCGCCGAGCTTGCCTTGGACGGGATAGTTGCCGTTGGCGAGCTCGACCCAGTCGGCCTCACCGATGCCGCGGTAGCGCAGCTGCCAGGACTCCAGGAGATCGCTGGCGACGGTGCCTTGAATCTCCGTGGGAGCGGTGATGACGTCGAGGTCTTGGGGGCTGGTGAAGGCGATGGACGGAGCATCACCGACGTTCTTGATCTCTAGCTGCACGTCTTCGGTGACCAGCACCCAGTAGCCCATGCCGGGCAACATGGTGTCGAGGTCGCTGGCCCAGGCGGGGGCGCTGGCTTCGTAGAACTTCCAGTTGTCGGCCAGGTCGAAGGGGTCGAAGGCATAGACCCTGACGACCTTGTCGAGGATCGGCGCCAGAGCGCTTTTGACGTGTCTCGGATAGGCCGACGGGAAGCCGATGAGGTTCCAGCCGGTGCAGAGCTGGATCGTGGTGCTGTCGGGTAGGGTGCCGTCGCTGGGCAGGCTGACGGCGGCGGTGGCGTCGATGAGGAGACCCTGTTCGACGTCGATCGTGGTCAAGTCGCTGGCGGCGAGATCGTTGGGGTCGTAGACCTTCCACGGGTCGGTGGCGTCGCAACAGTTGTAGGTGTAGACCTTGTGGTAGCTGCCGCCGATGGCGGCTAGGACAGAGGCGGGGTCACTGCTGGCGGGGACTTCAGGTAGCGAAACCTGGTTCCAGCCGGGCAGCAGGGGGACGGCGTCGAGGGCGTTCTTGTCGGAGAAGCCTGCTGCCAGGCTGGCCAGGTCGTAGTCCTTGGACGGGCGGGCGGCGTCCTTGGGCGGCGAAGGCGGGGCGCTGCCGCTAGAGCTGCCGGCACCGCTGGCGCCGATGTCGGGAGCGGTGAAGAGGAGGCCGAAAGCGTCGGTCCAGGGCTGGGACGCGACATCCAGTGCCAGTTGACGGACCTCGTCTTGCACTGCGTTGAGGCTTTGACCGGCGGTTTCGAGGACCGGCTCGACCCAGGACGGATCGTCCGCGGTGGTGCTTGCTTCGGTCGTGGAGCTCTTGGGCTCGGTGATGCTGTCGAGGGCTTGCAGGGGCGCGCCGTAGAGCAGCATCAGCAGGCATAGGGCTTCGACGCCGAAGCGTCGCAGGTCGTGGAACAGCGAGTAGTTGGCGGTCGTCTTCTGGTCGGCCATGGCAGCAAATCCTCTCATCGCAAGGGCATCATATTCTGGACGTGGGTTGTTCGTTGCATTCCGGTCGCTTGTCGATCGTGACCTCATGGCGTCTGCCCCCCATCGACGGGGCACACCGCAAAGTCATCGAACGCCGCGGTGACGGGTACCGTTGGGTCGTACGACACCACCACCGGCCCCACCAGCACCTCTTGCGGCAGGACGATATCGACCTCCCCTTGCGCACCGCCGGTAGGCTGCACCCAGGTGGCGCCGTGGTCTCGGGAGTACTCGACGGTGAGGTGGTCACCCTGTCGCTCGATGGCGAAGCGCATGGGCAGCGGGATGTGCTGGAGCAGATTGGCCCAGTCGTCGGTGGCTCCCGCCTCGTCGCGGTAGTGGAATTGCAAACCGGTGGTCAGGCCGCCGTCGCCTTGCAGGTGAGGAATGAAACAGGCCATGGCCCGGGGACCCCGCACCGCCAGATCGCCCCGCAGCATGAGGCAGGCTTTACGCACCTGGCCGCCTTGGTCGACGGGGAATCCGGTGATCTCGACCTCGATGCGCACATCGCCAGTCACCATTTGATAGGCGAAGGCGCCGCTGTCGTCGAGGTTGAAGAGGCTGGAACCGTTGCCGGTGAGCTGGAGCTCGCCGTCGGTGACTTCCATGCCCGCGACATCGGCATCGCCTAGGGTGGTCAAGGTCCACGACGGATCAACCGGCGCTTGGTCGAAGGTATGGGCCTCACACAGGTTGACCGGCGGACCGTCGTTGTCGGTGGTGTAGCCGAAGTCGATGCCCAGGTTGCTTTCGCCGTCGGCAAGGGTGACCGTGACCCAATCCATGGTGGCGACGCCGTCGGCATCGAAGGTGGGCGTCATGATGTCCGCCGGCAGGGAGCCGGGGTGGACTTCGACGACATAGGTGCCGGCCGTCAGCTGATCGAAGGCGTAGGCCCCCGCAGCGCCCGTCGTGGTGAACGGTAGACGGAAGCCGTGACCGTCGTAGAGCTGGACGGTGACGTCGCCGAGGCCGGATTCTCCCGCCCCGTCGAGGCCGTCGCCGTCGACGTCGTACCAGACGCGATCGCCGAGCACGCCGCTGCCGAGGTCTTCGCAGCGCAGGTTGGCCCACAGAGCGTCGGTGGCGGCGAACAGGGTCGCCGTGTCGCCGACGCTGAAGGCGCGGGCTCCCGTGACGTGGGCGCCGTATTCCAGCAGATCGCCGTTGAAGGTGCCGAGGTCGAAGCCGTCGCCTTCGAGGCCGAGTCCGTAGATCCGCAGCGACGGCAGGACTTGTTTGGCGCGCTCGATCTCGGCCATGACGTTGGCCAGGGGCTCGCCGTCGAAGGTGCCGAGCAGGCCGTTGAAGCCGCCGGACCAGGCCACCTCGCTCCATGGACGGTAGCGTCCGCGGCCGTCGTCGAGGCTCAAGGCTTGCAACTCGTCGAGCTCGTAGCCGTCGGGACCTCGACCGGCGGCGTCGATGTTGGGGATGCCGTCGGTGAGCAGGACGATGGCTTGTTGGTGGGTCTCGTCGGCCTCCGTTTGTAGTAGCTCCCGGGCCGCCGCCAGGGCGAGGGCCAGGGGCGAGGTGTCGCCGCTTTGGATGTCGGCGACCTGTAACGCGTTAACCAGATCGCCGATGGCGGGAAGGTCGTCGGTGAGGCCGGAGGCAACCACCGCGCCACTGGCTAGATTCTCCTCCGGTGTGCGGAATCCGGCAAAGGTCACCAAGGCAGCGCGGCTGCCGTCACCGTCGGCGGTGAGCTGACCGTGGATCTCTGAGATGGCCAGCTGCGCCGCTTCGAGACGGCTCAGCATCGCGGCGCCGTCGGGGAAGTCGGCGGTCATGGAGCCGGACACGTCCAGCAGGTAGACCAGGTCGACGGGCTGGTCGGGATCGCACGGGACGTCCACCGGGGTCACTGGTGGACCGTCGTTGGGACGGCAGATGGCAAAGTCGTCCAGCTCAGCAGTGAACAGTGTTTGTGAATCGTAGGACGATACCGCCATGCCCGCCAGAATGGTGGGTCCAAGATCCACCTCGACGGTGCCTTGATGGGGCACGCCGGTGGGAATCGTCCAGGTGTCGCCGCTGTCCGTGCTGAAGAGGACGGTGTAGCGGTTCCCTCGCTTTTCGATGGCCAGGCGCGCCGGCAGCGGCACGGCGAAGACGGTATTCGCCACCTCGGCGCCGGGATCGCCGACCAAGGCGCGGAAGTCGAATTGCACGCCGGTGCCCGACGGATCGGGGAAGTGGGGCACGAAGGTCACCATCACCCGCGGATCGTAGGCGCCGGTGCCGCTTCTCAGCATCAACGCCGTCTTGCGGACATCGCCCCCTTGATCGAGCGGGAAGCCGGTGACCTCCACCTCTACGCGGAATTCGTCGTTGCCCGTCAGCTCTTGATAGACGAAGCTGCCGTGGTCGCCGTCGTGGAAGAGGCTGGAGCCGTTGCCGGTGAGCCTCAGACGGCCGTCGACCACATGGGCGTCGCCGTCGTTGCCGTCGCCGAGGTAGGTGAAGATCCAGTCGGTGCTGAGGGGGCCATCGAACGGCTCCACCTCACAGACGGTCGTGGCGTCGGACGGAGCCAGGGCCGTCAAGGTGGCGTCGCCGGGCTCCGCCGTATCGGGATCGTCCGACAGCACCGTCGGCAGGTCGAGCTGCTGCATGACCTCCGCCTGGTTGCTGAGGAATTCCAGCTCGAAGGGGATCTCGTCGCCGAGCTCGACGACGAAATCCACGGTCGCTGCGGCGCCTCCGGAGGTGCCTGGCACCACCGTGCCGAGGTCGACAACAATGGGGTCCGTGCCGACGACGGCGCCCTGACTGGTGCTCAAGGTGCCTGGCACCAGGGTGACCCACGACGGCAGGCCGTCGCTGAGCATCACCTCGAGTGCATCGCTCTCGCCCGTGTTCTGGACAGCGAGCTGGTAACCGACAAGATCGCCGCGACCGGCCAGACCGTCGCCGTTGGCATCATCCAGCAGCAAGTCGATCTTGGTGACTTCCAAGACCGGCGGGCCGGCACCTACTTCGACGGAAGCCTGGCCGCAACCGGTGTCGCCGTCGTCGTCGGTGACGCAGACCTCCACCGTGTAGGTGGCCGAAGCCGTGTAGGCGTGGCTTCCTTGGACGCTTCCTGCTCCGCCGCTACCGATGACGAGGCCGTCGCCGGTGGTGCCGTCGCCCCAATCGATGGTGGCGGTGTGGGTGTCGAAAACGCCCACGTCATTGTAGGTGGCCAGGTCGAATGCCGTCAGCGTGCCGCGGAAGGCATCGAAGGTGCCGCCTGTGAGGACCGTCGGTGCGACGTTGCGGATCGTGACGTCCAGCTGGTTACAACCCTCGTCGCCGTCCTCGTCCTGGATGCAAGCCGTGACGGTGACCTCGCCGTCGTCGCCGTAAACGTGCTCACCCAGGAGGGTGCCGCTGCCGTCAATCGTGTCTGTCGTCGCTGCGGTCGTCGTGCCGTCGCCCCACTGGATGGTGCCGGTGTGCACGTCGAGCACACCGGGGTCGCGGTACGGCAGGTCGATGGCGAGGGAGCTGCCCTCGTCCACCTGAAGCCCTGTGGCGCGAACACCGCTGTAGGTGACGCCACACTGGGATTGGTTGAAGAACGCAAAGTGCCCCTCTTGGAAGTCGCTGAAGAGTCGAATCTCGAGCTCGTCGTCGATCCACATCTGAAGCTCGTTGGCAGTGACTTGGAAGCGGAATGTGTACTCTTGGTCAAAGCTCCAACCTTGATAGCCGAAGTGGATGCCGTCGAGCAGGGGCTCAACCTCGCCTGGAGTCCCGCCATCGGTGCTATCGCGTTGCCAGAAGTCTTCGAGGTCCGGGACTCCGTGGACTCGGTAGATCTGGAGCCCTCGGCTCGCACCTCCCTGGTTGTCTTGCTTCCAGCTCACCACGTAATAGTTGGCGTCAGGATGGGTCGTGTCGCCGGGTTGGAAGCCCAGGGCAAAGCCGAAGAAGTCGTCGTCGTTATTGCAGACCGAGTCGATCTTCACCGTGGCTTCGATCGTATTGTCGAGGGATTGAATGGGGCCGTAGAAGAGGCTGGGAGGTGAGTTCTTCCATTGCGTCACCTCACCGCCGCCGGGGGCCACTTCCCAAAGGGGCGGATCCTCGCCGGGTTCGCCGGATACAGGATAGTGCTCCGACTGCCAGAGGGCCAAGTCGAGGCCGGCGTCACCGAACAGCGTAGCCGGTACATTGAGAACCTCGACGGTCAATTGGCCACAGCCCTCGACCTCGAGATCATCCTGCACGCAGACCTGGATGGTGTAGAAACCATCGTCCAGGTAGCTGTGCTGGGCGATCAGCTCACCGCCACCGGTGACCACCGTCCATGGCAACGATTCTTGGCTGCCGTCGCCCCAATCCAGAGTCGCCTGGGGGAGCAGGGGAGCCGCTCCGGCGTCGAGGGAGGCCGTCAGCTCGACGAGGCCCCCCTCCACCACCTCGCCCCCGATGGCGACGCTGCGCAGCCCCAGATTGACACCGGGAGTCGTCTCATCCCAGAGCACCCAGGGGAGGGTCTCCGCGTTGTTCTCCGGAGCAATGTCGGCCCCTTGGGTGCCGTCGTCGGTCACCGTCAACAGGCCCTCGACCGTCACCCCGAAGGGCAGGGTGGCGTCGGCCTGCAAGGTGGCGAAACGTTGCAAGTTGGTGCCGACCAGCAAGCTCGGCTCGGCCCAGGTGATGCGGCGGGTAGCAGCGTCGTAGGTGCCACCCCCGTCGGCCGAGACGAAGCTGAAGTGATCCGGGAGCTGCAGGGTGAGCTGGACGCCGAAGGTGTCGAGAGTTCCGACGTTCTCCACCAAGGCGGCGAGATCCAAGGTCTCGCCTGGGCGAATGACTTGGCGGTCGGCCGCAGCCTGCAACACCAAGTCGATGCGCGGATCGAGCCAAGTGACCTCGAAACGATCGCAACCCACGGCGCCGTCGTCATCTTCCACACAAACCTCGACGGGATAGATCCCTTCCGCGGCATAGGCATGCAATGCCGTGGCCGTCCCTTGGCCGTCGACGGCGGTGAGGGGGAGCGTTTCCCGGGCGCCGTCACCCCAGTCGATGGTGGCGCTGTGCGTATCCTGGGTGCCTGAGTCGCTGAAGATGAAGTTGACCTCGAGACCGTCTCGGCTGAGGACGGTGCGATCGCCACCGGCCTCCACCTGCGGATCGGCGTTGAGGATCTGGAGCATCAGGTCACCGCATGCCGTCCCCAGATCATCGTCCTCAATGCAGACCTCGACGACGTAGTCGCCGTCGTCCGCATAGACATGGGTGCCCTCCACGGTGCCGCTGCCGCCCTGAAAGGTGACATGGCCATCGCCGGTCGAGCCGTCGCGCCAATCGATGGTGGCACTGTGGGTGTCGAGCAGGCCAGGATCGAGGAACGGAAGGACGAACGACGCCTCATGGCCCTCCAAAGCACTGGTGCCCATGGAGCTGAATTGGGTGTAGTAGGTGTTTTTCTGCGACAGGTTGTAGAGGCCAAAGCGTCCGTCACCGAAGTCGAAATCACCGCTCACATCCAGCTCGAGCACGCCGTCGAGGAAGACGCGGACACGGGTGGGGGTGGCCTCGACCGTCAAGGTATAGGTGATGCGTTGATTCGGCCAGACGTATCTTTGCCAGCCGACATCTCCGGTGTGGAAGCCGCGTTGCAGCTCTTCGACCCGGCTCAGACCGTTGTTGGGCAGGTCGCGATGTCCCCAGAGCTCGCTCAACCCGGGGGTGCCGTAGACCCGAGAGATCGCCAGGCCGCGACGTCCGGTGACGCCCTCATTCGTATCCTGATCTCTGCGCTTCCAGTCGACGACCAGATATTCGGCGTCGGGATTCTGAAAGTCTCCGGGCTCATAGCCCAGGACGAAGCCGAAGAAGTCGTCGTCGCTGTCGGTGGTGTAGAAGGTGCCCTCGATGGTCAGGCCCGTGCTCAGAATCGGCCCGTAGAAGATCGCGGGGTCGCCATCCTCCAGTCGGCGGACCGAGCTCCCATTGTTCTCGACCCGCCACTGCCCGGGGTTGCCGTACACCCCCTCGGCCGTCCAGCCGTCGTTGAAGTTGATGTCCCTATCTCCGGCCACCAGCACCGGATCGGAATTCTCCACCGTCACCGTGAAGCTGTCGCAGGTCAGGGCACCATCGTCGTCGGTGACGCACACCGTCACCACGAACACCCCATCGTCCGGGTAGGTGTGACCCGCCGACAGTGTGCCCGACGACGGATTCACCGTCGCCGCGGCGAAGGTACCGTCGCCCCAATCGACGGTGGCGGTGTGGGTATCGGCGCTGCCGGCATCGCTGAACGACGCCCCCGCCAGGGTGATGGCGTCACCCTCGGTGACTTGGAGATCCGCCCCGGCGTCGACGGTGGGCGCCGAGTTGTTGACGGTGACGGTGGCCGTGGCGATGTCCGTCTCGCCGCTGTCATCGGTGACCCGGACGGCGACGGTGTAGGTGCCGTTGTCGTTGAAAGTGCGGTTGGCGGTGATGGCGTCGCCTTCATCGAAGAGGCCATCATTGTCGAGGTCCCAGGCGTAGGCGACGACATTGCCGTCGCGGTCGCTGGAGCCTGAGGCATCCAAGGTGAGTATCGACCCTTCGTCACCCGTGTACGGTCCACCGGCGTCGGCCCGCACCGTCAAAACGCGGTTCGAGTCGACGGCGACGTTGTTGGACGGCGAAGGGTCATCGCCGTGGCTGCCATCGTCCGCGACGCTGACCGTGACGTCCACCGTCTCCTGGGTCAACGGAATCTCCGCCGCCACCGTCAAGGTGACGCTGCGGCTGATCGACGCCCCGGCCGTCAGGGAGACGGCGGGCCAGGTGACGACGCCACCATTAAGGCTGCCACCGTCGCTGACAGCGACAACGGAAGTGAACGGCGGCACGGTGACGGACACTGCGACGCCAGTTCGATCGAATTGGCTGCCGTTGCTGGCCGTTACCTGGTAGGTGGCGACATCCTCGGGGCGCAGGCTGTTGGTGCCGTCGTCGATCTGGACGATGAGGCCCACCGGGTCGGTGGTGTAGTCGAGCCTTTGCCGATTGTCGTCGAGGACACATTCGCGGCGTTGGCCGCCGCCCGTGCCGTCGTCACCGACGATGGCCACCACCTGCGCCGGACCGAAGCCCGAGGAGGTGCCAGGCACCTGTAGCTCGACGTACTGACCGGGTGCGAGGGCGGTTACCGTCACCGCGACGCCGATCAACTGGCCGCCGGTTTCTGGCGCCCCGTCGTAGAACGCCAACGGTACGCCTGCTGGCGCGGTGGTGAGACCGCCGTTGCCCACCCGGACACTGAACGTGAGGGCGGGATAGTCGGTGAAATCCACTGCCAGCCGCGACGCCGTCAGGTTGGACGCTGCGAAGGCCCCCTCGGCCGGCGGCAGGTTGGCGCGAAAGGTATTGTGGCTCAGCCAGCCGGCTGCTGGGCGGGCCGGGATGGACCCGCCGTCGTCGACGTTGTCGTAGCTGAAAGCACTCTGATTCCACAGGCCGCGGGTGCCGACCCAGTTGTCGTTGCCGTCGCCGAACACCAGGATGCCCGACGTGCGCGTCGGGATGCCGCCGAGCTCGGACGCCAGGTCGGAGCTGACGATGATCTCGGCCCGGCCGTCGCCATCGACATCCGCCACCACCGGCTGCTCGTTGGCGGTGAACGAGCTCACCGCATGCTCGAAGAGCACCGTGCCGTCGTCACCGCGGTAGATGCGCAGGTGGGTTTCGTCGCGGTAGATGACCTCGTAGCGGCCGTCGCCGTCGAGATCGAAGACCGTCGAACCAGTCTGGTTGGAGCTGCCGTCCTGGACGGTGCGCTGCCATTTGAGGGTGCCGTCGGTCTCGAAGACGGCGTACTGCGTCGATCCGGCGACGCCGATTTCCGGCTCGCCATCGCCGTCGAAGTCCGCCACCGTCGGCGCGCCTCCGGCCTCAGCGCCGGTGCCCGGCAGGTCGATTGGGCCCCAGATCAAGGTGCCGTCCTGGTCGTGCAGTCGCACCTGACCGCGGGCCACGACGACGATCTCGGGGAAGTCATCGGCGTCGAAATTGGCCACGGCGGGGTAGCCGTCGGCGTCGCCGGTCTGCCACATCACCGTGCCGTCGGCCCCGTAGACGGTATTACCGGTGACCACTTCCTGCAGGCCGTCCAGGTCGAGATCGGCGGCGACCGAGATGGCTCCCGAGTCGACCCCGTCGGCATTGCGGGCCGACTGGTAGGCTTGGCCACCGCTGCCGGTCCACTGCAGCTGACCCAAGTGATTGAAGACGTTGGCACCGACCAGGATCTCCGACAGCCCGTCGCCATCGAGGTCCGCCAAGGTCGGGTGGTCGCGGTTGGTGAACGTCGTGCCCGTCGGATGGGTGACGAAGGCGTCGCTAGACCACAGCCGCTGGCCGAGCCGGTTGTAGGCGGTGAGGTGGTTGCTGAAGCCGCCGAAGGGTGGCAGCGGCGGCGACGGCGTCGAGACAATGATCTCGATGGAGCCGTTGCCGTCCAGGTCCCCCGCCGCTAGGCCGGTGAGCGCAAAGGTCATGAACTGGGAGGCCGGTGGCGTCACCGCGAAGAGCGAGTGACCGTCGTCGCCGGAGATGGCGCGCAGCAGGATCTTGGGGTCCAGCGGGTTCACCAGGTTGGCGCTGACGAAGACGATGTCGGGCACGTCGCGGGCGTCGATGACGCCGTCGCCGTTGTCGTCGCTCAGTTGCACCACGATGGGGGTCGACAGGCTCTCCTTGGACAGCGGCTCAGGCACGTTGGCCACGTCGTCGGGCCACGAAAGCTCCAACACCGGCTGGAAGTCGCCCACCACCGGTGCCGCCAAGCAAGCCTCGGCGCTGTGTACGATGTTGTTGCTTTCGTCGCTCTCGGCGACGGCTTCCGCGCTGTCGACCCAGGCGTAGAGCCGGTTGCCCCGGAAAAGCAGCTGGCCACTGACGGAGATCTCAAAGCTGGCGCTGTCGCCGCCCCCCAGGGTCGGCGTGAAGGTGTCGAGGCCGAGGACTTGATCGGCGGCGGAAAGCCCGCCGTCACCGTCCAGGTCCTCGAAGAGCGTCAGTGCAAAGGGTTCGTCGGCCAAGCCGTTGCCCAGGTTGTGCACCGTCACCGCGACGCTGCCCGACAGGCTCGCCGTCGCCGGGTCGGTGAGCAACAACGAGGTGTCCATGGCGCTGGCTTCAAGGTCGATGAGTTGCGCGACGGCGTCGGTGTCGGATGCCTGGTTGTCGGCCGCGTTGGCGTCCGGGCCATTGCCGGGGTCAACGGTCGCCGTGGCGACGAGCTCTGTGGCCGCGTCGAGACCGTCGAAACGCCAGGTCAGCTGACGGGACGCCGTGGCATGGACGGCCAGGTCGAAGGCAGGCCAGGTGATCGTGCCAGGGGGCGACTCGATGCCGTCGTCGGAAGCGGTCAGGAAGGTGACGTCGCCGGGCAGCGGCGCGTTGAGCAGCACCGCGGAGGCGTCCTGATCGCCGGTATTCTGAATCGTCAAGGTGTAGGTCAACGTCTCGCCGGGGGCGACGAGATCGCGGCCGTCATCCAGAGTCAGGACCAGGTCCGGGCTGGCGTCTAGGGTCGTCTCGACCGACGCGAGATTGTTCGCTGGATCGGGATCGAGACCGTCGGCGCCGTCGTTGGCAACCTGCGCTTGGGCGGACACCACCTCGGCATCGGCAGAGAAGCTCGCTGCCAGACTCACCTCGGCGTGGGTGACAAACGACGCCCCCGCCGGCAGGTCGAATGCCGGCCAAGTGATCTCCCCCAAAGCCCCTTCCGTGCCGCCATCGTCGACGGACCAAACCGTCACGCCAGGGGGCAAAACCAATCGAAGCGTCACACTATGTGCGGTTAGTGCGCTGTCATTGCTCACCGTCAGCTGGTAGCCCAGCGTCTCACCGGGCTGCACCGACGCCGCATCTGCCAGCAGCGCGACACCCAGATCTGGACCCGACGTCAACGCCACGTCCAGGCGCTGCACCACCCCCAACGTCCACGTGGCCTGCACCGGCGCCTCGGAAGCGCCGAATCGCAAGGTGATCGTCTGACCCTCACGTCCGCCCTCGACGGGGCCCGTGTCGAGGATGTCGCCGGGCACGTCGAGTCGGTACGACGAGCCTTCCACATCCTCGAACGTCACGTCCGCCGCCAGCTCGATCCCTTCGATCACCGCCGACACCGGCAGCGTCGACGGCAAGGCCGCGCCGTCCAAGGTCACCGTGCCAAACAGACTGAAGGGTTTGTCCTGTGGGTCCGCCGCCAGGCCCAAGGCGAGGCCGACGAGCAGGCCAACACAGACGAAAGCTGAGAGGCAGGGGCGGAGGAAGGAGGCTGAGCTATGCAGGGTTTTCATAGAGATACCGCTCCGGAAAGTCGACGGGGAGTCAGGCTCGCAGCGTCGGCGCAGGAAATTCAGAGATCGCAGCAGAGGCCATCGGAGTCAACACCGGGTGCAGGGCATGGCTCCGTCGCATGGAAGAGACCCGTGGGAGGCTGTCAGGGTTCCGGAGCATCGAAAGGTTGCGGAAAGTCCTTCGAACAGCGAGAAAAATGGTACATATCGATGCTCCGGAATAAGCAATGCGGTGGACGAACGAAAAGGTCGCCAAGGGACGTGGAGTGCGCCTACTTCGACAAAGGTAGCTTACGTTGGTTTAGATCAGAGTATGCGGGGAAATGTTTAGGGCTTTTTCTCTGCGGGTGCGAATAGTCCTATTTGAGATTTCGGGATCTTGTATGGAGAGAAAGTTGGCCTATGAAGAGTTCTTGATGGAAGCTGAGGGGGCCACAATGCCGGGAGACCGGTTGATCCACAATCAAGGGGTCCCCGTCGCGCTATGATTCGTTCATGCCAGGCAAAACGACGAAGTACTCGGCCTTCATCAGCTACGCCAGCCGCTACGCCCCGTGGGTCGAGCGTTTTCACCACGACCTTGAGCGCTCACTGCATTCGCTGGGCGCCAAGGACCGCGTCTTCTTCGATCGCAAAGAGTTGGTCAGTGGCCAGTCATGGGTCGATCAGCTGGAGCGGGGGATCGAGCAGGCCGACCACCTGATTTTGGTTCTGACCCCGGAGGCCCTCGCTTCGGAGTGGGTGAGCAAGGAGCGCAGTAGCTTCATGGTCCGCAACCGAGCGCAGCGACTCGGTGATCAAGACAGCGATCTCGAAAAGGTCGCCTGGTTCGGCGAGGGCTCTGGAGGGCAGACCCACGAAGTCGGCCAAAAAGATTCCAACAAATGGGATCTCTACGACATGCACGGCAACGTCTGGGAGTGGGCCGTCAGTCCTTGGACCTCTGACTATCCGGAGCAAGCGAGCAGCGGCAGCCGAACGGTCGATCCTGTCGCCATTCCGGCAGATCTTGCCCAACCTGACCCCCGCGACCGCGGCGTGTTCCGCGGCGGCAGCTATTGGGTCACTCCGCAGGACGTGCGGTCCGCTTTTCGCTTCCACGGGGTCCCGGGGAGCCGGAACCAGTATCTGGGCTTTCGCGTGTTGCTGCCCTCCGCCCCGAGCGAGAATTGATTCCAGACCATGGATCATTGAGATGATATGAAAACCCGGCAGGCAGAATCCGCCGCCGGTGGCAGCCGTTGCCGGCTTTCGAGCTGGATTCTGGAGTGCTGGGCTACTAAGCCAGAAGCACACCGACCGACGACGCCATCGAGCTTTCGAGGTCGAGGCGGGGTGGGTGGCCGAGGGTCCGGCGCCAACATACTCGGGGCCCTCAGCGTAGACAGGGTATGGCATCTTCCGAGCTCAGCATCAACGTCATGACCATTGCGAGGTACGGTTGTTTAGCCGGAGCTATCCTGAGCATTGTGCCTTGGTGGTGGCACGGGCTTCCGGTGATCCTCGTGTCGGCGCCCGCAGTGCTGACCCTTACTTTTCGAGAGGTATGGATCTACCGCCCTCGACTCTGGCTCACTTAGATCCGTTCGTTTCTGTTGGCCGTGTTGCTGGCCACGGCACTACCTGCGAAATTCGAGGACCGGCAGATTCTCGACTTGGGGCCCAGGCACCAGTTGGCTCCTTCGGAGTTGCCGAGCCTTCTCCGAACAGCGGGCTTCATAGTGATTTCCCGTCTTGAGCCAGACAGCCTGAGAGCCGTCCCGTCCGACATCAGACGACCACCCTCACCGTAAAGGCAAGGGACGGAGAATTGGCGAAATCCACCGCCGACCGCGACGCCGTCCGTTGGACGCACTACACGAGCGAATTTTCCCACGGTGCTCATCTTGTCCCCTCGGTTTCCGCTTACTTAATGGCGACGTGTAGATGTGTGGGTCTCCCATATTGGAGCCTCGACGATTTCACCTCGCTCCCAGGGCACGAGGCCATGGTGGTCTTCGGTCCATTCTGTTCTTCATAGCAACGAGGGATCAAACCATGAGATTACTTTGTCGACGGCTGCATTGCGCCTCCACACGGCTCTCCGCCTCAGAAGCTCCGGCCCACCAGCCAACACCCCGGCGCCTTGCTCTCTTGCCAGGTCTGGCGCTTTCCGCTCTCCTCTTTCCCTTTCTCTGCGGTGCCGCCCTGGCCGCGCCTCCGGCTCCCGGCCAAGCCGTCGCCAGCTGCGACGCGGTGGTGGCCGGCAAGTGTTATGTCGACGGCAACTTCACCCTCACCGCCACCTCGCCCGGGGCTAATCACTACCGCGTGTGTCGCAGCAACGACACCACCGGCTGGGGCGGTTGCAACCACGTCATCTCATTCAACACCGGCTCGACGATCACCGTCTCCGGCTCCGATTTGCCGGGCGAAGGATTCCGCCGCGCCTATTACTACAGCGCCTGCGACGCCAGCAATTCGTGCTCGCCGTGGGGGGACAATCCTGAAGCCTACGTGCAAATGGATACCACCGGCCCCACGGCGCCGGGACCGAGCACCGTCAACTGCGTACAGAGCGGCAGTGAATGCTGGGCCCAAGGCCCCTTCACCGTTTCCGTCACCGCGGCCAGCGACAGCGGCTCCGGCGTCGACATCTACGACTACTGCCGCAGCAACAATAGTTCCGGCGGCTTTGCCGGCTGCCAGTTCAACATGGCGCAGATCTCGTCCAACAGCTTCTTCGTCGACGGTTCCAATCTGCCTAGTCCTGGCTCCCGTCGTGCCTACTGGGTGCGCGCTAAAGACCACGTGGGCAACCCCGGTGCCTGGAATTCACCGCGCTACGTGCGAGTCGACCTCTACGACCCGATCGTTTCCGCTGACAACGCTTCGCCCGATTGGTTTCCCAGCCGTACCGCCACGGTCAATGCCATCGATGCGGTGGGCAACGCCGCCGCCAACTCCGGCATCGACATCGTGCGCTACCGTTGGAACAGCCCATTGAACGCCGGCTGCACCAACGGTACGCTGACGGCCGACGACGCCGTGCTCGACGTGCCGGTGGGCGATAACCACCTCTACCTCTGCACCCAGGATATCTCCGGTCGCCTCGACCATTGGGATGGCGGGCCATATCGGGTCGACCCGCCCTCGAGCTGCCCCATCGCCGACTCCGTCGAGCCAAGGGCCTGTGACAGTCAGCAGGCTGCCACCAAAACGGTGGCGCGCAAGAAGGCGGGCATAGCTCCCCTCAGCGACTTCGCGGTGCATCAGGCCCTGTACGAGGATTTTGTCAACTACGACCTGGCCACCGTCGACCCCGCCGCCCTGCGGCGCGCCGTCGACACCGTCGGCAAGGTGCAGGTAACCTTGGCCGGCACCACCCATGACCTGATTCTGGATCCGGTAGAGGTCCGCGCTCCATCCTACG
Source organism: Acidobacteriota bacterium (assembly GCA_029263315.1). Taxonomy (GTDB): domain Bacteria; phylum Acidobacteriota; class Thermoanaerobaculia; order Multivoradales; family J023; genus JAJCXR01. Next base: position 26,329 of record JAJCXR010000046.1, read on the forward strand.
TCGCCACGGAAGTGGGGGCCGACGGCGAGGTGGAGCTGGCCAGACTGCCTTCCAGCACCTTCCGCGGCCATGTCGACGGCGAGGCCGACAGCGACGCGCGACTTTTCATCTCGCCTGAGCTGGTGATGGGCTACGTCAAGGTCGACTCGCGTCGTTTTTTCCTCGATCCAGCCTATCGCTACGCCGAAGGAGGCGGCGCCGATCGACTGGTAATCTACGAAGAGGGCGATCAGCGCGACACTGAGGGCGTGTCTTGCGGCATGACGGAAGCCCATCGGCAAGCCGAAGAGATCTTCGGCGACTCGCTACGCAATCTCACACCGGAAGACGGCGCCAAGGGCGGCTCCCTGCGTCAGATGGAAGTGGCCACCGACGCCGATTTCGAGTACTACGCCATGCACTTGGGCAATACCAACAGCCATATCGTGTCGATCATCAACATGGTGAACGGCCTCTACGCCGAGGTCAATTTGCAGCTCGTCGTGGTCAACCAACGGGTCTTCACCTCCGCTGCCGTCGATCCCTACGAGACCTGTAACGTCTATGGCCAGTGGTGCGAGATGTGGGAAGACTGGACGACCCACCGCACCCACATCCACCGTGACTTGGCGCACCTGTTCAGCGGCAAGCGCCTCTATCAATCGGCCACCGTGCGGGTGCGCGGCACGGCGGGCATGCTGGGAACGGTGTGCGACAACGGCGTGGCTTTCTCCACCTCCACCCCCTACCGCGAGGTGGGTTTGGTGGCCCATGAGATGGGCCATGCCCTGAACGGCACGCACATCTTTGGCTCGACGACCTGCCCGGACACCGATTGCTTGCTGAGCTGCGTGCCCAACCAACCCTGCAACGTCGATACCTGCCCTGATCCGGATCCGGATGGCGGCCCGGTGATGTGCGGGAGCATCCAGCAGCCGGTGACCGGGTTCGGTGCTTCGGTGCCGCAGATCACCAATTTCATCAACGGCGCCTCCTGCTTGAGCTCGGTTCGTTCAGGTAGCAAGAGCGAACCGTAGCGCCCCGTTCTTTGAGAGGCAGACGGCCGCGGTCCTTCGGGATCGCGGCCTTTTGGTTGACGAGAGGAGGAGGTGAGATGGTGGGTCGATCTGTCGCAGTCTGGACGATCGCCGCGAGGGGAGTGAGGGGGGAGAGATCTCGGGTGGCAAGAGCCCGGACCTCGACAGGTCCGGGCTCTTGGTTTCCAACTCGGATTCCGGGACGTTTTAGCGGCTGCCGCAGGTGACCGTGTTGGACGCTGAATCGTAGGTGTCGAAGTATTCTTGGTCCACGTCGGTGACGCAGAAGGTGAAGTTGGGCTTAATGCCGCTGAGTGCGGGATGCAAGATCGTCGCGACTCCCTCATGACTGGTCCTGCCCACGAAAGTGCCACTCAGTCCATTGGAGAACTCGCCGATGACATCGGCGAAGGGGACGACATTACCCAGCTCGTCGACCACCGTGATCGTCGCTTGACCCCAGTAGAAAGGAAAGCCAGGGAATTTCTTGGTACCGGCGACCACATTGGTGACGTGCAATTTGTTGGTCTTGCTGGGCGACCCTAGGTAAGGACGCACGCTCTTCCAGTAGTAGGAAAAGGCACCATCGAGAGTGTCGAAGACCGAAGCGTCGCAACGATTACTGTCGTTGGTTACTCCGAGATTTTGGCCGACCACCTTGCCGTCCTCGCGAAAGATTGGGGATCCGCTGGAACCCCCTTCTGTGGTCCCGATGACGATATTGGTGTGAATGTACTTCTCGCTGGAGTGAAGAACGACTTCGTGCTGGGAGAAAGCTTGTGGTTTACCCTTCGGGTGACTGATGCGGTAGAGCTGGGTACCTTCACTATCGATGACGTTGGCGGTGGTCCAACCCATGAGTGCCCAGCCGGACGGTAGCTCAGAAAGCTCTAGAAGAGAGAAATCGCCACGGTTGTCGGTAGCCCAGAGGTCGGCACCGAGGACACTGTCGTTATAGCTACCGGAGCAGCTGCCGCAAGGGCTCTGGTATTGGAAGAAAGCCTCCAGTGAATTGGCCGCCGATTCGGTGCTCAGGCAGTGGTGAGCGGTCAAGAACCAGGGTTTGCGATGTGCGCTGTTCTGATCATTGAGCAAACCACCGCTACAGGTGTAGGAAAGACCGTCGTCGGGATCTTCGAAGGTGATTTTGGCGACCGCTTTGCGGGCATAGCTCAAGATGTCCCAGTCGTAGCATTCGGCATTCTCGACGCAGCTGATGTTGCCGCTGCAATCCGCCTTGCTCGCATCGCCACCGGCAACCTTGGCGAGCTCGAAGCGAGCCCCCAGGTGGGAGATCTCGGTGATGTCGAACGTCGCTTCGTGAAGTACCGAGGTGTCCGACGACTCGGAGCGTACCTGGATCCAAACGTGCTCACCGAACACGGTATGAGACCAGAAGTCACCGTCGCCGTGAGGTCCCTTGCCCGTATAAGGCCCATGGGCTTGTCCGTCATCGTTGTATAGATAAAGAGCGGTGTTGGGCGGTAGGCGGAAGTTGGTGAAGTGGAGACGCAGGGCGGTGGCTCCGGTTGCATTCAACGAGGAAGTCCATATGAACCCGCCATCAGCATCGAGGGCAGGGCTGCCGGCGCTCGACCTGGCGAATTTGTCGGCCATGGCAGCTTTCTCTAGGCCCAAATTCACCGAAACATCGACGGGTAGGTGGACTCCGACAACGCGGCTCCCGGCCTCGTCCGAGTCGAGCAACGTTTTTTCGGTGGCATCGATTTCTACAACAACGCGACTTTTCACGGCCGAGGGTACGCGAGTCTCGACGAGATAGTTCCACAGAGCCTGTTTCATTTCTTTCTCGGCGACGATCTTCTCATGGTCGACACCGAACGAGGCATTGGTTTCGTCGAAATCTTGGCAGAACGCGGTAGCAGGAACGAGCAGCAAGGCAAAGGCAATAAGTAAACGTTTCATAACGCAACTCCTCGAGGCAGGCCTGTGTTTCTTTAGGTTGCTCAGCAATGAGCGTTTTGTCCGTCTTCACTTCTACAAGCGGCTTCCTTCGGCGTCGTGTGTCATCTTTTTTGATCTCTGTTCACGACGTCCGACCTGCTCGGTGGGAGCACTGGTTTCGGCACTGGGCAAGGTACGGCCCAAGGGGTCTGGACTGCTGAGCAAGTTGCCTCTGCCGTCGTACGTGTCGCGGGCCGAGCCACCTCGCGGATCGCGGTAGGATCCTTGGCGGATGTCTAGGCTCCCTCGGCCGGGTTGGTGCTTGTTGGCTCGGTGATGCTGGCGAGGGAGCCCCGTCGGCCGGTCGCGCCCCTCGGCCAGAACGATATTCAGTTTTTGTTGGAGTGCCTGAATAAGCGAATTCTGGGCTCGAGGTCGCCGCACGGGTCCGCGATAAAAACCTTGGCGGAGAGGTGGCAGCGGAGAAGGGCGGACATCTCTCCAGGGGTGAGCAGGCGACGACGTTTTCTGTTGGTCGAGTAGGGTGGGTTCCTGCGACGTGAGTTGCGTACACAGGGCGGAGGAGATCTGAGGTCGACAGCTGAAGATTGGAGCCCGATGTCGATGCGGGTATAGTCTTCTCTGAAGAAAATGGCCTTGCTAGACGATGCCTGCAACGATCAAGGCGACTCGATGCCAATGAGAGACTACAGATCCCCGGCGGAATCGACCTCGACGGAGGCCGGGGGTGAGACCTCGGGCCTGGCGCTGCGAGCCGCCGTCGAGGCTGCGGTGGCCCGCTTCCAATCCCGGACGGATCGTGAAGAGAGTTTCCGTTGGCTGTACCAGACGTACTTTCCGGCCATCGAGCGCTTCTTTGCCCGCAAGGGAATTCCCCCCGAAGATTGTTTGGACCTAACTCAAGAGACATTTTTAGGGATCTATAGAGGATTAGACGTCTTTCGGAGCGACGCTCGCTTCGAGACTTGGCTCTACCGTGTCGCCACCTCGACCTACCTCAAGAGCTTGCGGACGGGGGCCACAGCGAAAAGGAAGGGGCGGAGTGTGCCACTGGACGATGGCCTAGCTTCTGAGGCTGCTCTCGGCTCACCCGCCGATCAGCTCGAGGGAGTGATCGAGGACGAGAGGGCGCAGGCGATGGCGGCTGCCGTTCGACGGCTGCCCGATCAGATGCGCAAGTGTTTGACCTTTCGCCTCTATCAGCAGTTGGCTTATCGGGAGATCGCAGAGGTCATGAAGCTCAATATCGAGACGGTCAAGGTGCATCTCTTCAAGGCCCGCAAGAGGCTGAAGGAAGATTTGCACGAGTACACCCTAGAGGAATTGGACGCCGAGACGGAGACCACAGGATGTTAGGCGAAGTCACAGATTCTGAAGCTCTTGTGGCGACCCTTGCTGGGGTAGCCAAGGGCACGGTGGAGACCCATCCTGAGCTGGATCTCTTGGTCGCCTATCGTTCCGAGGCCTTGCCCATTGCCGACCGGGCCAGGGTTCAGGATCACCTCGAAGGATGCCGACGCTGTACCCAGAGCCTGCTTGAATTGAGTGATTTCGAAAACCTGAGCTCTCAGCCCCCGAGCTCTGTGGACCACTTTGCAGCGGTCGCTTCGTGGCGTGATTTCAAGAGGCAAGTCGCTGAATTTGATCGACCGACCCGCCGCCGTCCACCTCCGGCTAACAAGCTCAGGCCCGTCGCCTATGCGGTGGCCGCTGTAGCGTTGGTAGGGTTTGTATCGCTGTTGTTCAAGATCGCTGATCTGCACACCTCGAACACCGAGCTTCAGCAAGTCGTGGCGGAGTTGGAGACCATCCAGGTCAATCCACCGATGATCCATTTGGATGTCGTCACCCGGGGCGATGAAACCAAGACGGTGGTCGAGCTCCCTGCCGGACGCCCCTACTTCTTGGTCACTGTTTTCCCCGAATCGACGGAGGATTATCCGACCTTCGACATGGTGCTGGAAGACGCGCTGGGTCAGGTGGTTTGGCAGGCTGAGAGTGCGCTTTCGGAGGCCGAGACCCTACGCATCATCTTCCATCGCTATCAAATCCCCGCTGGGGACTATCGACTGCGGGTCTACGGCCTCGACGGCGACGACCGGCAAGTCGTCAATGACCAGTGGCTGAGCCTGCGCTATTTATGACCTGGAAGCCCATGACCTGGAGACCTACAGTCTGCGCAACCATGTGAGCTAGTGCTTCGGCAATCGTCCTAGGAGCTCCAGCATGTCGACAGCAACGGGATTGCAGGAACTACGGGGTGTGTTGTGAGATTCCTCGGCCCGGTCGACGGTTTGTCGATATGGCGGGTCGGGCTGCTGGCGATATGGACGATTTCGTGCCAACCCCCTGAGGATTCTGGGCAGAGCGAGGCCATGCCCGAGGCGCAAGAGACCTCGGTGGTGCAGGACGGAGCCGTGATCTGCCGTCCGTTGCCAGCGGAGGCTGACGTCGAGAATCAGCTCAGTCCCAGCGAGGTGCATTGCTACACCCTCGATCTCGCCAGCGGCGAATTTATCCACCTGGTTGTCGAGCAGCTCGGTGTCGATGTCACCGCCACCCTCAACGGCCCCGATGGTTCGACCTTGGTCGAGGTCGACCGCGATATTGGCTACGAGGGACCCGAGCCCTTGTTGGCGTTGGCTGAAGTGGCTGGCAAGCACACCTTGGAGGTGAAGGCCTCGGACTATCCTTGGGTGACGGGGAGATACCGAATCGAGGTGCGAGAGTGGCACGACGCTTCGCAGGTTGATCGCCTCAGGGCGAGGGCAGCGGCCCTGGTCTATGGCAAGTCGGACCTGCCACGGGCCCTGGAATTATGGCAGACCGTGGCCGACGATTTCTGGCAGGCCGAAACACTCTATTTGTTGGCGAAGCAGCAAGACGATGCGGACCAAGCCATACGCCTCTATGAGCGCAGCGCGGCGTTGTTCGCTGCGGTGGGGGATGCGTCGCGACAAGGAACCGCCCTGAGCTCAGCGGGCAACCTGTGCCGCAACGCGGGCGAGGCGGAGAAGGCGATTTCCTACTATCATCGGGCGCTGGCTGTCCAACAGGGGGCGGGGAATCGACTCGGGGAAGCGATCGCCAAGAGCAACTTGGGGGGTGCCCATCGGACCCTAGGGGGTTACCAAGAGGCCTTGGCACACTATGAGGCAGCCTTGAGACTGTGGGATGGTGACAAGGACTCAGACCGTATCGCCCAGACCTCCCACAATCTGGGTGTGGTCTATCGCCTGCTGGGCAGCTTTGAGCTAGCGGCGGACCACCTGACGACGGCAGAAGGTGCTTTTGCTGAGCTCGGGACGGACAAAGTCGGCTCGGAGAAACGTCGATTGGACCGGCTCCGCGCCGCGACGCTCAATCAACTGGGCAAGCTGTATCAGCAGCAGAACGAGCCGCTCAAAGCCCTTGAGCTGCACCAACAGGCCCTCTATTTGAGGACGCAGCACGGGGATAGGCGAGGTCGATCAAATTCTTGGGTGGACATCGGCCTTGCCTACCAAGCCCTCGATCGACCCGACGATGCGCGCCAAGCTTACGGCGAGGCGTTGGGCATCCTGGAAGATCTAGATCGTCCCCGGCTCGAGGCCAAGGTGCTTCTCGCCTCGAGCCTGTTGGCCGGCACCCCAGAGCAAGAGCGACTGGCCCTGGACAGGGCGGAAAAAGCAGCCGAGCTCTACCATGGTTTCGGGGATCCGGTGGGGGAGGCTGAAAGTTTGATCAGCCTGGCAGAAAATCACGCCCGTCGTGGCGATTTGAGGCTGGCTCGCCAAGCCGCCGGCCGGGCAGGGGACCTGGTCGAAGGCTTGCGCTTGAGCTCGGTCAGCCCTGACTTTCGCGCCTCATATTTTTCCACCGTAGAGCATTTTTTTGACCTCCAGATCGATCTCCTGGTGAAATCCCACCGCCACGAGCCAAAGGCTGGCCACGCCGCGCGGGCCCTACAGGTGAACGAGCGGGCCCGCGCTCGGTCGCTCTTGGAGATGCTGGCTGAGGCGGGAGCGGATATCCGCCGGGGTGTGGCGCCGCTCTTACTAGATCGAGAGAAGAGATTGCAGGAGGAGGTCAATCGCCATGCCCAACGGCTCCGACTTCTGAAATCGGCGGCGCTGAACCGAGTCCCCCGGATCGAGGAAGCGCAGAAACAACAGCGCGAATCGGTCGCACTTCTGGGTGCTACCCGTTCGGAGATCCGAGCTCGTAGCCCGCGCTACGCGGCCTTGACCCAACCCCAGCCGTTGGGGCTCGAAGAGATACAGCGGCTGCTGGTGGACGATTCCACCTTACTTCTCGAATACCAGTTGGGCGAGGAACGTTCACATTTGTGGCTCGTCGGCCACGACTCCCTAGAAGTTTTTGAGCTGCCTGCGAGGCATCGAGTCGAGTCGCTGGCAAGGAAGACCTCCGAGTTGCTGAAACACAGCAATCGGCCGGAGAGCTGGGTCTCCAGCCGTCGATTCCTCTGCGAGCTGAGTCAGCAGTTGCTTGGCCAAGTGGCCAGCCGACTGACCGCCGAACGGTTGATCATCGTTGCCGATGGGGCGCTGCAATACATCCCATTCGCCGTACTGCCAAACCCCAACACTCCAGGAGAGTGTGCCGCCGCGCCACCCCTGATTGTCGACCACGAAGTCGTCTATCTACCGTCGGCTTCGGTGTTGGCGGTGTTGCGGCTGGAGCCTGCGGCACGTTCCCCCGCCTCTGGCTTGGTGGCGGTATTGGCCGATCCCGTGTTCTCACCCCTGGACGGTCGAGTCTCCTCCGAGGTTGGGTCGCCGGCACCGGTCGGTAGCATGACGCCCCGGCCCTTGCCTCGTCTGGAGCATGCTCGGGCCGAGGCAGACGGAATCCTGGCCCTGGTGCCAGCCGATCGACAATTCAGCGCCTTCGACTTCGCAGCCAGCAAAGACACCGTTCTCCAAGGCCACCTCAAGGGCTATCAAATCATCCACTTCGCGACCCACGCCATGCTCGATACCAACCAGCCCGAGCTTTCAGGCCTGGCGTTCTCGCAAGTCGATGCCGGCGGCAGATCGCAGATCGATCCCTTCCTGCGGCTGCACGAGCTCTACAACTTGGACCTTCCTACGGAGTTGGTGGTGCTCAGCGCCTGCAATACGGCCTTGGGAAAAGAGGTGCGGGGCGAGGGGCTGGTGGGTTTGACCCGTGGTTTCATGTATGCGGGTGCCCGTCGGGTCGTGGTGAGCCTGTGGAACGTCGGCGACGATAGCACCCGCCAGCTGATGATCGAGCTCTACCGCGGCCTTTTGGAAGAAAGACTGCCACCCGCTGCGGCGCTTCGCCAAGCCCAGATCTCCATCTGGAAGACGCGACGGGCTCCTTTCCACTGGGGTGCCTTTGTTCTGCAAGGCGAGTGGAACCCGCTGCCGTCGTCGGCCGAATAAACAAATCCCAGCGAAGCGGACCTAAGGAGAGGAATCACTCTGATGCAACCTAGAAAAGGACGAGGCAGCTAGGACCGGTCCTTCATCTTGTCAGTCTCCTAGCGAAAGGGAGAAAAGACGGCTATGAGTCTGAGACTATCGCTTGAGATCCAAGGATTAAGCACCGACGAACCCGTCACCGTTGCCCTAGACGGCCAAGGACAGGAGTGGGTCCATCACCAGACTTCGCAGCCTCGGGGGCAGCTCTCCGATCCAGAGAGGCTCGGTGGTGAGGCGGACCCGGACGACCCGATGGACTTGGGCGGCAGTGAGCATTCCCTGAGCTGTGGCTGCGGAGCGCCTCGGTCGGCACCGTCAACGGTCGGTTCTTCGGGCTCGACTTTTTCCTCTCGATCCACGTTTACTTCATCGGCGGCACCACCCACCAGCGGTTTCATCATCGTTTCCCTTTCGTCGTTGGTTCCCAGCAGCGACGCCCAGGACCTCTATTGCCTGGCGGACACTTTAGGGCTCGAGGGCCTCAAACAAGTCCTGTTGCGGTTCCATAGACCCGATTCGGAACCTGCGATCACCTCGCGGAGGGCAGAGAAGGACGATGCAACTTCTAGCAATGGCTACTCCGCTGGTCAAAACCCGTGTCGATCAGCAAAACGGACCTCCCTAGAGGACCTCGAGCGCCGGGCGACCCGCAGCCGATGGCGGCCCCGAAGAAGTCTGCGCAGCTACTGGCGGGTGGCTGGCCCCACCCAGACACCGAAACTGCGTTGGGGGAGGGAGGCGACCCCGGCGAGCGGCCTGGGCTACTCGACGGCCGAGTTGGCCCGAAGCTTTGTTGAGCAGCTCAACGCCTTGCGGGAAGTCGATTTGGCCTATCAGGAGCTGGCGGCGTCGGATCCCACTTCGCTGGAGAGTATGCCTTCGGCGGAGGAGTTTTCTGACTTCCAGTTCTACCTCGACCCGAGTCCGTTGGGCATCGACGCCCGCTGGGCCCGCAACCGACTCAATGGCATAGGTGAGGCAGGCAAGATTACGGTGGCGGACTTGGAGCAGGGCTGGATTCTCGATCACGAAGATCTCGTCGATGCGGCTGCGAACCCCTTGATCCACGGAGAGAACCGGCACGGTGTCGGCACCTATCGAGGCCACCATGGTACGGCGGTTCTAGGCGAGATCGCCGCCAAGGAAGGAAATCGACGTGGCGTCATCGGTATTGTCTCGAACGCCGGGCGGGTGGTGGTGGCGTCGCATTTTCGTTCCGAGGGCACCCTGCAGCAGGCCAGCAATAGCCGCGTGGCAGATGCCATCGTCGCTTTGACCACTGGCAACAACCCACCCCTGGAAGCCGGCGATGTCTTGCTTCTCGAAGTGCAACGGGGCGGGCTACCCACGACGGTCGATCCCCTCGACTTCGATGCTGTTCGTCTGGCGGTCGCCAATGGCGTCATTGTCGTCGAGGCAGCCGGTAATGGTGGTTTTGACTTGGATCGTTTGGCCAAGACCGTCGATGGCCGCTCCTTCGATCGCCGGCATGGGGACTTTCGAGACTCCGGCTCCATCATGGTGGGCGCGGCCCACGCCGCGGTGCCCCACAACCGGGCTCCCTACTCCAACCATGGGACCCGGATCGACTGCTTCGGTTGGGGGGATCGGGTGATGACCGCCGGCTACGGGGGCTACCTGAGTGACGACGCTGAGCACTCGATCTACAGTGACAACTTTTCCGGCACCAGCGCCGCGGCGCCGATGATCGTCGGTGCCGCGGTCTTGATACAAAGCGTCTATCGGGAGAACGCGGCACCGGAAATGTTAGGCGATGACCTCGAAGGCCACCACGAGAGCTGGAGACGTCTTTCGCCCCAGCAGATGCGCTCACTACTCTCCGATCCCCGCAGCGGCACGCCGCAAGGGCCCGACGTCAGGGGTCGTATCGGTGTGATGCCGGATCTACGTGCCATTTTGGACGAAACCCTGGGTATCGTTCCAAAGGTATACCTGCGGGATCATCTGGGCGACAGCGGCCAAACTCCACGGGCTCAGTGGACCTGCACCTCTCCCGACATCATCGTCACCAACCAGACCGCAAACGTCGAGCAATTTGGCGAGGGGAGCGGAACGGAGAATGACCCACACCTCGGTTTCAACCTGGCTCGGCACGACAACAAACAGCTCTTTGTCCGTTTGAGGAATCGAGGTCTGCGGCCAGCCGAAGATGCCCGGGTTACTGTCTACTCAGCTCCGATCTCGACCCTTGCCACCCCCGACCGATGGCAGCGCCTAGGGCACACAGAGCTGCACGAACCGAGCATTCCACAGGGGGATACTCTCGCCGTCAGAAAGGTTTCAATGGAGGATCAGCTCAGCTCCGGTTCCTTAGATGACGAGGGATATTGCCTGGTGGCCGTCGCCGAGCATCGGGGGAGTGCCGAAGGGCCCGTACCTTGCTCCGCAGCTAATTTCAATTGGCGGAAGTACCTCGCTATGATGCGCAACCAGGGAAATGTGGTGGTTCGCAACGTCCATCGCCTGACCTGTGGACCTTTGGCGGTCTTCAAAGTGAATGGAACCCCCGATCAACCTCGGACTTTTGAATTCGAAGTCATCCAGCGGCTGCCGATCGGCGTGACCGTCCGACTGACCGCCCAGGTTGGACTGGCTCTCAAGATGAGTCGCGGAAGGTTATGGAAAGTGCAACGGTCGTCGGACGATCAAATGACACTCCACCTCCCGAAGCAACCTCGTTTTAGCCTCGGCAAGGTGACCTTGCCGTCGGGAATCCTCTTTCCTTGCCATTTTGCGCTGGCGGGCAGCGGCCTGGCGCCTGGCCACAGCCTGGCGCTTCGTCAGCTCTACCGTGGCCAAGAGGTGGGTCGCATCACTTGGTGTTTTCCTGCCGGGGGTTAGGCTTAGTTTGTCAGATTCAGCGAGCTTGCTCGCTGCAGGTTGCCCCCCTTTGAAAAAGGGGGAAGCCAGAAGGCAGGGCCCCCCTTCGGCTTCCGGGCCGTCCTCCGTTTGCCAAAGGGGGAAGCCAGAATAGTGATCTGACAAAGTAGCATCAGCCTTACTCGCAAGACTCTCAAGAAGAGAACGTAGGAGGAATGGGCGGTCCTGAGTACGTCCGTCCATTGCTATTTCTGTTCGTATTCATTTTTGATAAATATTTCTGAAGTTTCTTGGCCGGCCGATAAACAAATTTTCCACAACCGGACCTATACACCCGAACGCCGAGACAGCAGTTTCGAACGGCTGACAGGGCCGGTTGAAGAGGCCGAAAACCCGTTAATCAGACTTCACCTTGCAGTTCCATGCAGCTGATTCGCATGGCGGTGGATCTCCTATGGAGAAACGACATGACATTCCTCCAGGCTCGCATTGTTCCAGTGACCCTGTCGGTTTTTTTAACCTTTCTGATCGGCGGTCCCGCCTCGGGTCAGATCTCTGGGGACACCTGGTTCCCCATCGGTCCGGCTCCCATCGATGGTTTCTTTGCCGGCGGGGTTTCCGGCCGAGCTACGGCCATTGCCGTGAATCCGGCCAATGCCGACGACATTTGGTTGGGTACAGCTGCTGGTGGTGTTTGGCACACCCTCGATGCCGGTCTCAATTGGCAACCGGAATCCGATCGACAGGATGCGCTGGCGATCGGGGCTATCGCGGTCGCGGGTTGTGATAGCTCAGGTTGTGCTCGGATTTATGTCGGTACGGGGGAGAACGCGATCCGGCGGGACACGATTTACGGCGCCGGCTTGCTTATGGGTTCGGTGACAGGGGGTGAATTTCCGACCTTTGGCTGGACGCACATCACCGGGTCTCCCTTTGACTTCCGATTTGGCTCGATCAACGACGTCGTTCTCGATCCCGGTACTTCCGGCGGTGGCCAGCGAATTTTTGTGACGCTTTCGAGTGGGGTCACCGTCGGCGCACCGGAGTCGACGATCACGGCGCCTCAGCCATCCGGAGGTTATGGGATCTATCGATCCGACAACAACGGAGGCGCCTGGAGCAAGCTCTCTGTCAGTGGCTCCAACACTGCTCGGCCGACGGATCTAGAGATGCATCCGAGCAATCCTCAGATTCTCTTCGCTGGTTTCCTGGGGCGGGGTGTCTTCCGCTCGACCGACGGTGGGGCCACGTGGTGCCCCTTGAACGGCGGTTTTGCCCAGCCCGCCGGTTGCCCCAACCAAACTCTTCCGCATCTCGCAACAACGACCTTCGACCATGTGGAGATCGCCTTTGCGGCCGACCCGCAGGTGCTCTACGCAACGTTTGGCACCTGCCCCGATCAGCTGCTCGAGGATTGTTCACCGATCATCTACCGGTCCGGGGATGGCGGCCTGAGCTGGGTGTTCCGCCGCGACGCGACATCTGCCAATCCCCAGCCCAGGGGCTATAGCCGTTACACCCATGCCTTGGCGGTCGATCCGGCCGATGAGGACACACTGTTTGTGGGAGGCGTCAACCTTTGGCGCTCGACCGATGGTGGCATGACGTTTACGACGACGGATTTCAATCTGGCACCGGGTCCTGGCAGTGGCGTCGTCCATTCGGATCATCGCGCCGTGGTCTTTCATCCGACCTCACTGAACCGGGTCTACACCGCGGGAGATGGCGGCTTCGCCGTCTCGGAGAATGGTGGTACGGCATGGATGCCGCGCAATGACGACCTCCAGATCACCGGTTTCCACGGTATCGGATCCTCACCGTTGACCCCGGCGGTGGTCGGCACCAGCCAGGACAATGGCGGCCAGCTGTGGAACGGTAGCCGCAGATGGAAGCATCTGCCGTGCTGTGGGGATGGAGGTTATTCCTTTCTTGATTTCGACGACGTCATGACGGTTTATGCGGCGTCCAATCACGGTTCCCCGACACGCTCTTTGAACGGTGGAATCAACTTCTCGACGATCGCTTCCGGTCTCCCGTCCTCGGAACCCAGGCTCTTTTACGCTCCTTTTGTGCAAGCCTCATCGCCGAACGGCATGGGAGAGCATGCCCTCTACTGGGGCGGCAGCCGCTTATTCCGCAGCATCGACAATGGCGATTCGTGGACTGCCGTGAGCCCGGTGCTGGCCACCGGGCTCGAGCCCGAGATCGTCACCGAGGCCACAACCTCCGGCCACATCGCGGCTGGAACCGGTGTCAACGTCATCAGCGCTATCGGTATCGCTCCGAGCGACCCGAACCGGGTCTACATCGGCTACTACGGTGGTGAAGTCTTCCGCTCCAACCCGGCGCCGTGTGTCGCCGGCTCCTGTTGGTCGTCCGTCGACGGTGGTTTGCCCAACACCGCGGTCACCCGAATCGCCGTGCATCCGACCGATCCGCAGACGGCCTATGCGACCTTCTCGGGTTTCGGCGGTTTTGCCCGGGTTTGGAAGACCACCAACGGAGGTGGCAACTGGAATCCAGTTGTGTCCGGGCTGCCGCCGAACGTGCCGGCCAATACGGTGAGTATCGAGCCGAGTTTTCCGGAGCGCCTCTATGTCGGTTTGGACAGCGGCCCTGAGGGTGCCAGCCTGTTCCGCTCGACCAACGGTGGGGCGAGTTGGGATCCCTGGGCTCAAGGTTTGCCCAACGCCCCGGTGTTCGAGATCTCCATCGACGAAACCCACGGCCGCATCTACACCGCCACCCACGGCCGCGGCGCCTTCGTGCTCGGCGAGCCGTTCATCAGCAACTTCGAAGGTTGGGTGGACGATCGCATTTGGGACATTCCGGTGTACGGCCAGAATTTCTTTCCAAACCAGAGCTGCACCATGTCGATCTTGCAGTCCAACGGCGACGTCTGTGCTTCCGGCAGTGTCGACGTCATGGGGGGCTCCATCGAGACCGACGCTGACGGTGTGCTCGAAACCTCGCTGGCCAACATGTGGGGGGGCAAGAAGGTTGCGTGGGCTTGCTTCAACGGCAACTGTCTTGGTGGCACGCCGATCTCAGAATGCTATGACGACGCCGACAGCGACGGAGACCTCGATCCGCTGTCGACCATCGTGGTGACCTGTGGGGGTCAGATCGCCATCGGTCAGGTGGTCGGCTGTCCCCCCCTCGACAATCCGCCGAGCAGTGTGACCGAGCTCGATCTGGATGGCTTCGGTGGCGGCGGCGGCGGTGGCGGTGGCCTCGAGGCGGACCAAGGGAGCCAACCCGAAGGCCTGCTCCGTTTGGTCGCCAGTATCCAACGGCGTGTGGGGACCGAGTCCTTGTGCGCGGTCGCCGTTCCGTACTTCCTGGGTGATTCCGATCGTCAGGTTCTCGAACGAGCCCGCGACGCGGTCGCCGCCAAACCCAACTGTGTCGCCAACGGGGTAGAAGCGATCTTCGACCCGGGCGATGCGGGGCCCTCGGAGGATGAGTTTGCCCGCCTACCGCGATTCATGCTGCAAGCCCCGTCGCTGACCGGCGGTCAGTTGGTGACCGGCCTTCATCTCGAGCCTGGCGAAGGCACCGGAGGTTGCTTCCGGCTCGATGGGCTTGGCGTACCGATGGTCAATCAGATTCAGATCGTGAAGATTGCTCTCCTGACGCCTCCGGGGGGCGCTGCTGGCGGCAACCTGAAGCTCGTCGAGCACACCCCTTTAGGGACCTGTGCGATCACCGTTCCGACGGTGGCAGGGCAGAGTGGAGCCGAGCTCTCGGCGGCGATCGCCAACGCTGTTCAGGCACCTGGAATTCCCGGCCCGCACCCCCACTGCCCGTCCGACAAGAATTCCCGCGACATCGTCGACCACGGTGGTTTCTTGATCTCGGTGCACGCGTCATCGATCGAGATCTGCACCGATGATCCGAACGTCGGTTTCGACCTGCGCCCGGAGGAGCTGACCAACGTCCATCCCATCGCCGACGCTGGCGGCGATCGAACCGTGGCGCCAGGGGCAGCGGTGACCCTCGACGGCTCGCGATCTTCTGATCCCGACTCCACCGCCGGGACCCACGACGACATCGAGACCTTCGAGTGGTTCGAGGTCTCCGGGACCCCGGTGTCCCTGGGATCCGGCGTGCTGGTCAGCGTGCCGCTGACTGCGGGCCTACACCGCATCCGACTGCGGACGACCGACAAGGGGGGCTTGTCGGACATCGACGAGGCAACGGTCAACGTCGGGCCTGGACTAGGCACTGAGGGGCGCTTTCAGTGGAGCTTTCATCTCGGTTCGGCCCATCCCCTATCGTCTGAGCTAGACGATTCCAACGCCGATGCCAACATCTATGTACAGCTCGATCTTGGCTACAAGCTAACCGACAACCTAGAGCTCAAGGGGATGTTGGGTCTCGCCCAGCTCAGCGCTGAGAGCTCGGCCGCAGTGGAGCATCCTCGCTGGTTGCACGGTTCCTTCAACCTGAGACGGGACTTCTTGACTTCCCCCGGTCTGGCGCCCTTCCTGCAGTTGGGGCCGGGACTCTATAAATCGAAGACAGACGATACCGATTTTGGATGGAACTTCGGACTCGGAGCGCGCCTACCACTGAGCTCACCTTTTGGTCTCGAGATCGGAGCGGACTATCACCAAATCTCCGACGACAATACTTCCAGTTTTTTTACCTTGCAACTGGGAGTGCTATTCCGCTGATAGATGTCGGCGACGGAGCCGTTCCGACAACAACACGGGTGTCACCCTTTGAAAGGAGGTGATCGATAACGAGCTCAGCTCAGCTCAGCTCAGCTCACTTAGCTCACTTACATCGTTAGCCAGTAAACCATCAGGTTATTCAATTGAGACAAGAGTGCTCAGCTCAGACTGTAGTGCTCGCGAAAGGATCCTACACATGCCACAAGATGACAAGTTTCAACTCACCGCATCCAGCAACGCCACGACCCTCTTGCGACTGAATCCCGGTTTGACCTTCAGCGCCGCTGATCTTCAGGCGATTCAGGCCGGAACCCTATTGCCGGTGGGTCCAGGGACCCTTGTCGCCCGGGGGGCTGGGACCTTGAAGGGCTTCGGTTGCATCAAGTACTTACGCTATCAAGAGAACGACAATGACTTGGTGCGGGTCGAATTCGACAGTGGGGATTTTTTGGACCAGTCCAACTGCGCTAATCTCGGCGAGTTTCGCCAGAGGCTGCAAGAGGCCGCAAATTTCGGTTTCGGGGTCACCGGTTGTCTCGATACAAAAAAGAAGAGGCTCTTCATGCTGAACCTCTACCCATGTCAGTGCAAGTGCGATCGGAGAGATTGACGCTCGGGTGTTGATCTGCCGTCTGCCGTCCGCCGGACGTTCGGCGGACGGTGGGTTCCAATGCCGGAGGCTAGGCCGCGGGCCAAGCATTCCCCTGATGAAGACGCTGTAGCACTTCGCCCAACTCTTCACCGCGTAGCGGTTTGCTCAAGAAGGCGTCCATGCCCACCGCCCTGCTGCGGTCGCGTTCGCGCCGCATGGCGCTGGCGGTGAGGGCGATGATGATCGGCTGCCCGGCGGCCGCCCCTTGGCGGATTTGTGTCGCCACCTCGAAGCCGTCGATTCCGGGCAGCTGGAGGTCGAGGAGGACGACATCGTAGGGCCGCTTGGCGACCGCTTCGAGGGCGGTCTCGCCGTCGACGGCAAAGTCGCAGCTATAACCCATGCTTTCGAGGATGGCCCCGACCACCAAACGATTCACCTCGTCATCTTCGACGGCGAGAATGGCGAGCGGTGAGTCGAAGGGCATCGTCGACGCTTGACCGCATGCCAGAGTCTGCCCGGGAGGTCGCTCGGGCTCCTGGTCGTGGCCCAGCTCAGTGGCTGGAGCCGTGCCCCGAGCCAAGATCATCAAGACCCGAAAAATGGAGCCTCCACCGTCGGGGCTCTCCAGCTCGATGCGACCGTTCATCGCCAGACATAGGCGGTTGACGATGGCCAAGCCCAGGCCGACGCCGCCGAAACGTCGGGTGAGCGGTGCTTCGGCCTGCACAAATGGCTGGAAGATGGCGGCCTGCAGGCCGGCGGGAACTCCGGGGCCGGTGTCTTGTACCTCGAGCCACAGCTCCAGCTCCGCTCCGCGCTCGACCACCTTGGCCGTCACCCTCACCTCGCCATGATCGGTGAACTTGATGGCATTGGTGAGAAGGTTGTTGAGCACTTGGCGCACCCGTCGCTCGTCGCCCACCGCCGGCGGCAGCTGGCGGGGAGACTGATCGAAGCTCAAGGAGAGGCCCTTCTCCGCGGCGCCCATGGCCGCCATGGAGATGGCGGTCTGTAGGCATTGCGCAAGATCGAAGGGTCGGGCGACCAACTCCAGTCGATCGTGCTCGATACGTCCCAGGTCGAGGAGCTCATCGACGATGGCCAGGAGGTCGTCACCGGCTTTCTGGACCAGCCGCTGCCACTGTTGTTGGCGTGCATCCAAGGGCGTGGCGAGGAGCAGATCCGAGAGTCCGAGAATGGCATTGAGCGGCGTCCGCAACTCATGGCTCACAGTCGAGAGAAAGTCCGACTTGGCGGTTGTAGCGCTTTCCGCTTCTGCCCTTGCCGCTTCGGCTAGCTGGCGTGCCGCATGCTCGCGCGCCGCCGCTATTTCGAGCTCTTGATTGGCCCGCGACAGCTCGGCGGTGCGGTGCGCCACCAAGGTGCGTAACCTGCGATTCCGCCAGCGTACGACCGACATCGCCAGCAGGAGGGCGAGAACAGTGAGGGTGAGGCGGAAGGGCCAGCTTTGGAGAAGGGTGGGGGGGAGCTCGAAGTCGAGGGCCGCCACCGCTCCAAAGGGCCCCCCGTCCTGATGTCGCGCCGCCGCTTCAAATCGATAGCGGCCCGGTGGCAGATTGGTGTAGCGCAGCGAGCGCTCGGTACCGCCGTCGCGCCATCGGTCGTCGAAACCCAGCAGACGGTAGCGAAATACCACCCCTTCCGGTTCGTCGAAGTGGGGAGCAGTGAGCAGAAAAGCGAGCTCGCGGCGCCCTGCTCGCAATACCAACACAGCCTGCTCGGAGCCCAAGGGCAGCTCTTCGCCGTCGACCGTCAGACGCCGAATAACGGCCTGCGGAGGCGAGCCTTCGCTGAAGCGAGCCGGATCTCCCACCGCCAGCCCGCGGCCGGATGGGAACCATAGCCGGCCGTCGCGGTCACACCAACCTGCCGGTTGGCCGGTGCCGGAGAATCCCAAATCGCGAATGCCGTCACTTTCGGTCAACAACTGCATCTCCAGCCTGGGTACTGCGCCGAAGGCGACCTGGGCCAGCTCGTCGGTGGCGACCCGCACCAGCCCGTGGTTGGTCGACATCCAGAGATGGCCCGTGGGGTCTTCAACCAACCACATGACGAGAGCATAGGGAAGACCCTGGGGGGTGCCCACCTGCCCGAAGCGGTCCCCCTCCAGCACCGCCAGACCCCGATCGTTGGTGGCGATCCACAGTCTGCCCCGGTGATCTAGATGGAGGGCATTCAATTGGTTCGACGGCAGCTCGTGCGGATATTCGAATTGCCTGACCAGGTCGTCGTCGAAGGCGAACAGACCGGCGCCGTAGGTGGCTACCCAGAGGGTGCCCGAGGGTTCCTCGACAATGGACGAAATATAGGGTTGCGCCGCACCGTCGAGCAGCGGCAGCGCCGTAAAACTGCCGTCCGTCCGACGGGCCAGGCCGCTGCGGGAGCCCACCCAGAGGCGTCCACGACGGTCTTCGTGCACGGCGGTGATAGGACTCTGGGGTAGGCTCCCGTCGAGGTTGATCCGACGCCACGGCTGGGATTCCCCGGAGTACTGGAAGAGGCCGTGACGAAAAGTTCCAATCAGCAGGGAGCCATCGCGCCCGGCCGCCAGGGCCACGGTGTCAGAGGTGGGGAAGAGGGGCGAATCCAGGGTTTTGACCAGCCCGTCCTCGAGCTGCACGAGACCGCCATTGGTCGACACGTAGAGGGTGCCGTCAGGGCTCTCGAAAACGTTCCAAGTGGCATCGTCAGGCAAACCCTCAGGGGCACCGAAGGGCATAATCTCGTCTGAGCGTAAACGGTACAGGCCGCTGCTCCGGGTGCCGATCCACAGGCCCCCTTGGTTGTCTTCCCGCACCGTATCGACGATGCCCTCCGGACCCTTGACGAGCCGTTGCGGCGATTTTTCGCCGGCCCACGGACGCCAACGGAAGAGTCCGTCTTCCGTGGCGATCCACAATACATCGTGGGAATCGACGGTGAGGCTGCGAACCGTGGCCGGCAGGTCGACAGCCGGCCGCCTCGGGCTAGCGCCTCCGGGACCCAAAGTGACCTCGAGGAGCTGGCCGGTGTCGCTGGCGACCCACACCGAATGGTCGCCGCTGGGTGCCAAGGCGGTGATCAGGCGCCCGTCGACCCCGGGCAGTGGGACGAAGGCCCAGTCGGGTCCCTGTTGGCGATAGACGCCGCCCTCTGTTCCCAGCCACAGCCCGGAGGGTCCCTTGGCCAAAGCGCCGGCAGAGGCCGGCCCGCCGCTGTCTTCCAGGGGCACCGCCTTCAACTGTTCGTCGACGACCCGAAAAAGCCCAGACTGTTCGAAGGCGACGTAGACGGCGCCGCTGGCGTCGGCTTGGATACCGATCACCCGGCCACGATACTCGTCACCGGTCGGGAAGACGTTGAAGCGGCCTTGGGAATAGGTGGCCAAGGTGCCACCGTCGGTTCCGAACCACAGGCGACCGGTGGCGTCGAGGGCCAGCGCGTTGACGAAGTTATGCCCCAACTCCGGCGTGCCATCGACGGAAAAGCTGTCGAAGTCGACCCCGTCGAAGCGGGCTACCCCCTCTTGGGTTCCCAACCAAAGATAGCCCGCCTGATCTTGGAGGATCGCCAGCACAGAAGCCTGGGGCAAACCCTGGCGCTGACCCCAAATATCGATCCGGTACTGGCTCAGGGCCCATGACGGTTCTAAGGCCAGGGCCGGCACCGCCAGCAGAATACCTATGGCCGTCCACCAGGCGACGCCCTGACGCCGATTCCAACTCACGGCGATGGCTCTGTTTTGTTGGCGGTCATCTCGGGGAGGAGTCTATCGCTTTTGAGGCGGCGCCGGATGGCACTGGGAGCCGCTGTGGGCCGCTGCCCGGTCCGGCGCCAGGCGGCGTTGAAGGCCTCGGCGGGTGCTGGACGGGTGGAAACCTATGTTCCCCGGTCGTACAGAGGAAGGGCCCTGCGATTCAGCCCATGGAGGCCCCGGCTGCCCATGGGCGTCTTGACCTCGCATTTCTATTCTGGCATCGTGCTTCCCATGGTCATAGTTCCCATGGTTGAAGGGCGGAGCATCGAGATCGAAGCCGGATGAAACCCCGGGATGAATCGAAAGTTGGTACACCCGCTGAGCGGTGGGTCGACGCCTGGCAGGCGGGCTCGGAACCTGAAAAAAACTTCAAACGCCTGTTCGACCAATACTCAGGAATCCTCTTCGCGTTCTTTCGCAAACGTGGCCTGTCGCTGGAGGAATGCGACGACATGGTGCAAGAGAGTTTCTTGGGGGTCCACCGGGGGCTCAGCCACTTCCGACGTGAAGTGCCCTTCGAGAACTGGCTCTTTGAGCTGGCGACCAATGTCTTTCGCAAAAGACTACGCTTCCACTCGGCCAAGAAACGTACGGGCCAAGAGGAACCCTTGAGCGATTTGATCGGGCCGCGAGACGATACGGAGAGGGCGGTGGCGGCGGATCCCGAAGAGCTTGGTAGGGTATCGTGGGCGCCACGCATCCCCCCGGCGGCGCTGCGCCGTCTGTTGGGCAAAGAGCGGCTGCGCTCGGTGCTCCAAGGGCTTGACGAGCTGCCACCCCAGATGCGCCGATGCGCTGTCTTGGCTTGGTGTGACGGCTACAGCAATCAAGAGGTCGCGACCCTGCTCAAAATCTCGACGCAGACGGTCAAAGTGCAGCATCTCAAGGCGCGTCGGCGACTACGGGAGTATCTTCTCACCCCGGTTGAGGGTGGGAGTTGAGATGAACGAAAGGATGCATCTATCACCAATTTCAAGGGGCCGCCATGGCACGGCGTGAGACCATCGAGGAGACGATCAGCACGCTCGGCGAGACGTTGCGCCAGGGTGTGAGTCGGCATCCGAGCGGCGGCCGATTGGCTGCCTACCACCGCGACGAGCTTTCGGGCTCGGAGATGGAGGCGCTGCGGGACCATCTCTCTCTGTGCCCAGAATGCTCAGAGCTGCTACTCGATCTCAGCGGCTTCGAGCAACTCGGGACAAGTGCCGAAGCGCAGCGTTGGAAGCAACGGCAACCGGCGGTTTGGCAAGCCTTGCAATCGACGCTGGCGGCGGAAGATAGGCCGGAGTCGAGGGCGCCTGGCCGTCGACGTCAGCGGACGGTTTGGTTGCCGTTGGCGACGGCGGCGATTCTGCTGCTGATGATGGGGGCTACCCTCTGGCAGAGCCTGGACTTGGGTCGGACCCGCGACCAGCTGGCGGCAACTGTCGATGAGCTCGCCCGTGCCGAGCAGCAGATCGTCGAGCTCGGTGAAGCGGCCACCCAGTTGGAGCCCCTTCTCGACGTGCCGAGCTTCGACCTCTTCCCGCCCGGCTACCGACGGCACGGGGAGGCGGAGCCATCCCTGGCGATCCCGCCCCAGGCGGATCTCTTTGTATTGCAGCTGCACGTTGCCGAGGCGAGGCGCCAGGCGGAGCACCGGCTGAGAATCTTGACCTCCGAAGGGGTCGAAGTGTGGGCCGCCAATGGACTCCACAGAACCCCTGAAGGAACCTTTCGTGTTGCCCTGCCGCGCCCTTTCCTACCGAGCGGGCGCTACCGCCTGGAGGTCTATGATGTCGGAAAGCCTGCCGGCTTGCCGCTGGCCCAGTATGATCTGGAGATCGCTTACCCTTAGCTACGGGCCGCGATTTAGCGACGTCCCGCGATTTGTTCGAAGTGTGAAAGGAAGTCTTCTTGTGGCCGCGCTCGCCGTGTTTCCCATGGCCCCCGTGGCGTATGCCGTGGAAACAGCCGGCTTTGTCGTCGAAAGCCTTCAACCAGGTTCCGGCGGTAGCCAGGCCGGGCTCAGGGTAGGAGATGTCCTGGTCACTTGGTGGCGAGAGGCAGCCGCGAGTGGCCCCGCCAAGAGAGTGGGCGGAGAGCTCTCTTCACCCTTCGATTTCTCTGAAGTCGAGCGTGAAGAGGCTCCCCGAGGCCCCGTCAAGATCGAAGGGCGTCGGCAGGGCGAACCTTTCACCGTCGAGTTGCTTCCCGGAAGATGGGGCATCGAAGGGAGGCCCTGGTTTCCCCAGGACGCCACCGCAATCTACCTCGAAGCGAGAAAATATGTGGCGGCGGATGACCTCGATTCCGGGCTGAGACTCTTGCGGCGGCTGACCGCGAAGCTTCACCACGATGGGCGCCACAGCCATGCCGCATGGTTGTCTTTCGAGGTCGCCGACTTGCTGCTTGAAGCTCAGCGCTGGGGCGAGGCAAGGGTGGCGATGCAGGCCGGTCTTGCCGATGCCGAGGCCAGCGGCAGAGCGCAAATTCTCGCCTTGGGCCATGAGCAGCTCGGCGCTTTCCTGAAATCGCAAGACGCATTGAAAGAAGCCGTAGTGCACTATGAGCACGCGCTGGCCTTGCGCCAGGCGATGCCGGCAAATCTGGCGACGGCGGACATGCTCAATCATCTGGGACTTCTAGCCATCGAGCTAGGAAACTTCGACGGGGCGCTGGACTTGCTCGAGCGAGGGTTGGAGATCAGCAGCGAGTTGGCACCGGATAGCATGATGGTTGCCGATATTCGCGGCCGTCTGGCGGTGATCTTCGGCATCCGCAGCGATTTTTCCGCTGCGATGGAGCACATGCTGAGCGCCCTGGAGATCCAGGAGCGCCTGGCGCCACAGAGCTCCGACGTGGTGCAGACCTTGAGCCGTCTCGCTCTGGCGTCCCGCCGTATGGGCCGCCTGGCGGAGGCCGAGGCCTACTTCCGCCGGGCACTCGAGCTACAGCAGCGGCTCGATCCGGACAGCTACAGCATGGCGACGGTGCTCAACAACTTGGGTGTTCTGTTGACCAAGCGGGGCGATCTGAACCGCGCCGAAGCGTATTTCTGGCGATCCCTCGAGCTCTTCGCGGCGCTGCGGCCGGAGAGTCTGGCCGTGGCCGGAAACTATTCGAATCTGGGCGGAATATTCGAGGCTCGCGGTAACCTAGAAGCCGCGGAGCGATACCATCGTCAGGCTTTCGATCTCGTCGAGCGGTTGACTCCAGAAAGCCCCAATCTCGGTTTCATGCTCGATTCGCTGGGCAACTTGGCGCTCGAACGCCACGATCCGGTGGCGGCCAAGCGGTCCTTTGAGCGCGCCCTGGCGCTTCGCGAGCGCGTCTCCCCCGGCAGCATTTCGGTGGCCCACAGCTGGCGCGACTTGGGCCGTACCGCCGCCGCGGCAGGTCAGTTGGAGGAAGCCGAGCGCCTGCTTAGACGCGCCCTCGACATCGAAAGGCGGGTGGCACCGGGCAGCCTGGACGTCGCCCATACCCTGGATCGGCTCGGCGAGGTCGCCGCCCGTCGGCAACAGCTCAGGCTCGCCGAGGGTTACCATCTAGAGGCGCTGGGAACCCACCGTCGCCTAGCCCCCGGAAGCCTGGCGGAGGCCATTTCGTGCCAGCGGCTGGCATCCATTTATCGGCGTCTCGGACGGGATGTGGAAGCCGGCAATTTTTATGCTCTGGCGATCGCCGCCCTCGAGGTCCAAAATCACCGCGTGGGTGGTTCCTATGAGGATCGATCGGAATTTGCCGCTGCTCGGGCACCCCTCTATGCGGACTCTGTCGATCTGCTGGTCGAGCAGGGGCGGTTCGACGAGGCCTTCCAGGTGCTCGAACGATCCCGCAGCCGCGCATTCCTCGAGATGCTCAGCCAGCGGGACTTGAGCTTCGCCGCCGATGTGCCGGCTGAGCTCCTCGAGCAGCAGCGCCTGGCCGATCAGCGCTACGATCAAGTTCTCGGCCAGCTGGCTCGGCTCTCGGCGCAAACCCCAGAGGGTGGCGAAGAAGCGCTTCACGATGAGCTCGGCAAAGCACGTCGTCAACAGCATGAGATCAAAGCCAGGATTCGCGCCGCTTCGCCTCGCCTTGCGGCCTTGCGGGATGCCGAACCGCTCGACCTGCAAGCGACCCGACAGCTGCTTTCCCCTGGCACGCTAATGCTCGCTTACTCCTTAGGTGAGACGGGTGGTCATCTCTTTGTTATAGGCCACGGCGAGGAGCAGGTCCGCGTCTTTCCGGTCGCCATAGGATTGACTGCCCTACGCGACGAAGTGGCGAGGCTGCGCAAATTGCTGGGCTCCGGTGAGTCACTCGATGCCATCCGCTTCCGTGCGCAGCGCCTCGGAGAGCTTCTGCTCGCTCCGGCCAGGCATTTGATTGCCGATGCTGAGCGGCTTCTGATCTTGCCCCAAGGGCCACTGCACATACTGCCCTTCTCTGCGTTGCTTCTGCCGACCGAAACGGGTGAGTGGCGCTTTCTCATCGAGCACAAGCCGTTGACCGTCGTCGCCTCTGCAACCGTTTTTGCGATGCTGAGAAAGAGGGAGCTCAGCCCCGGTGAGATACGTCTCAGTGCTTTCGGAGATCCCACCTATTCCGCTCCTGAGGCGTCTGCCTCGCTCGAGCAGCCGGCCCTGAGGGCGGCGCTCGAGCTGGGCTTGCGACTCGATCCGTTGCCGACGGCGCGGGCCGAGGTCGAGGCCCTAGAGAAGCTCTTTCCGGAGGGGACCAGGACCTTCTTGGGCGCCGCGGCCACCGAAGAAGCGGCCAAGTCCGTTGCCCCGAGCAGCAATGTCTTGCACTTTGCGTGTCACGCTGTGGTGGACGATCGCTTCCCCCTCGAGTCGGCGCTGATTCTCAGTCTACCGACCGACCCGCAGCACAAGGGAGACAACGGGCTGTTGCAGGCTTGGGAGATCTTCGAGGAAATGCGCCTCGACGCCGAGCTGGTCACCCTCTCGGCTTGCGATACCGCCCTCGGCAAGGAGCTGGCGGGCGAAGGCATGATCGGGTTGACCCGAGCCTTCCAGTACGCCGGCGCACGCAGCATTCTGGCATCTCTGTGGGCGGTCAACGACGCCAGCACGGCCGGGCTCATGGAGCAGTTCTATGGCCAGCTGAAACTGGGGGCGGCGAAAGACCTAGCCTTGCGGCAAGCCCAGTTGACGCTGCTACGAAATGGCGGCGATTTCGCCCATCCCTTTCATTGGGCTGCCTTCATCTTGGTCGGCGACTGGCGATAGCATACCGGTCGGGCATCTAGTCCCGAGGAAACAGGAGAGCGCTCCCGAATAGGTCGGGAGCGCTCAATCTCTTCCGCTTCCAAAGTTTCCATGGGTGCCCGTCACCGACCGTAGGTTGCTATGGCCCCGCGTCGGGACAGGTGACGTTCAGTTTGCCGGAATCAGCAGTACCAACTGGGGCCCTCTACGAGCTCACCCGACGGCCTCACGTAGATGCAACAGCAGATGGACCAGGTACACCCTGGCTCTTGGGTTTGGTTGACGTGGCTGAAATCATTGCCTAACAAAGTCAGTGGACACTGTAATGCAGCCGCCGGCTGCGCCGAGACATGGAGAATTCCAATCACCAACGCCGCGGTCATCAGGCAGGTGAAGAAACCTTTCAGAAGTACATTGATTTTCATATGTGAAGTCCTTTCATGACTATCGATGGATTCGATCTGTTGGAAGTTGTGACGGGCGCCCGGTCGTTGCTAGGGGTCTGGAAACCAAGGGTCGGGAAGAAACTTGAACTTTGCGATCATGATGCGCCGCTTTCGGTCGGCCCCTCGGCAAGCTCGACGGTTTGGGTGGCGAAGCCCTCGAGGAAACCCTCAGGTAGCACCCCCAGCCAAGACCCTTCGACCCTTCCGTCGACCCCGGCATGAAGGGTCTCCGGGACGCCTGGAAGGGAGTAGTCGGACCGGAAGCGATCCGGATCTGTCGGCACGAAGACCTCAAAAGGGAGCGCCTGGTCGCGAACGTAGGATCGCGTGGCGTCCATGGAATCGATGCTGATGCCCACCACGTTGAAGTGCTCTCCCAGCTGTTCCTCGAACGCCAACCAGTTGGGCAAATTTCCCCGGCAGGCCGGGCAGCTGGTTGTGAAGACGAAGAGCATCGTTTCGCGATCGGCATCGTTGAAGGTCAGCTTGACGTCGTGACCTTCGAGATTCTTCGCATCGATCGGCGGCAGGAGATCACCCACGGCGGGGCTGGCTGACGGCGGCGAAGCCCGCGGTGACCTCAAGTCGCGATTCTCTGCCACCAATACCACCACGAGGCTCGCCAGACCTACCAAGATCAGATGCAGGGCCACCTGGTATCCGCCGGCTTTGGGAAAGCTCATCGATGTCTCCTCCGTTGTTGGGAACTTGTGCGTCCCGCGGTCGGGCTCTCTTTTACCAAGATCCACTTCCAGCGCGGCGGTTTACGCGCAACCTAGAAATGTTGGAGGGTTCCCGAGTCCTGGCGATGCCGGTGTCGCCCTTTCTTCGCCCGCAGCGCCCGGGCGCCATCGACCGCTCAGTTGCCTCGATTGGCCCCGGCGCTGTAACGGACGACCCGGTGGATACGGTGCAGGTCCTCGGAATTGCATTCGGTGATGATGTCGAGCTGGGGAAAGCGGTGATGATCCTCGGGATCCACCCTCCAGGCAGCGGTGAAGCGCTGCTCCTTGTCGAGAAACACGGCACCATAGCCGGCCAGGGGGGTGACGGGAAAACCCGACGACCATAGGGTTTCAGCCACCCGTTTGTCTTCAAAATCGTAGAGGCCGTCGTCGAGCTCTCGCCGTACCCGGGGGATCTCCCGCGCCAGCGGCTCGAGGCAGCGGGTGGCGATGAAATAGCCGATGCCCGTCGCCATGTCACAGCGGTAGGGACGGGTATAGGGCGTTTCGTAGCGCGGATCTTCGCATTTGCCGACGTGCCAGGTGGCGTCAGGGAGGACCTTGCGGACCTCCAGCACACGTCCCGAGTAGGGACTGGCCCGGAAGGGCTTTTTCAACAGCTGCCGCGGGTTGACGTAGCAATCGTCGTCCACCTTGAAGACATAGCGCAAATGTTGGGGCATTTTCTGGTGCACAAAAGCCATGGCCCGCAGCACCTTGAGCACCAGGTACTCGTAGTTGTCCCGGCTGTCGACGCTCAGCACGTCGCCCCGCAGACGGGCCGGCCGGCCGGGCTCCCCAACCACAAAGAGGTGGCGTAGGCCGAGGGGGGAGAGGTCGTTGATCCATGTGGCCCGCAGGGCCCGACGGCGGGCGCCGTGGCGGCGACAGGAAATGATCAATACCAGCACGTCTTGGCCCGGTAGCGTACGGGGTGGGCCGCCGGCACGAAGGCTCGGGGTACCGGGGGCCCAGCTCGCCGGACGAGACGGTTTGGAGGTCGACGGGGGACGGTTCATCGGGCCACCCCGCGGCGGCTTGACTCCGGATTGGCCAGCCGGGCTTCGACGGGCCTTTCTTCGGGTTGTACCTGCCCGGCCGGCATCTCCTCGGCCGGCGTCACCCCGGCCAGCATCCTCTCGGCCGGCATCGTCTCGGCCAGCATCGCGAGGGCCGAGGGGCGCTCCCCGTGGAGAACAAAAACGCCTCGCCTCCAGGTGGCCTCTACTAGGGCGCGGGCCGAACGGCGTCCCAGCCAGAACGCCGCCGGCCCTGCGGAGCGGCTCGGCTTGCGGTGGAAGTGCGGCCGGCTCAGATCCTCCGGTAGCAGCCGGGCCTCGCCGCCCACCTCGAGGATCCAGGCCCCGGGGAAGTCGGTGCCGGCGATCACGAAGGCGCCCTTGAGCAGGCACAGGACGCGGGCCAGCTCCTTCCTTTGGCCCACCCGGCGACAGCGGTTGCAGTACCGCACTCCCCAGACCTCACCGTCGCGGCGCCGCGTCCCGTCCGTCGGCAGGTCGCTGGGCAACAGGGCCCGTAGCTGCACCCGACGATGGGGCGGCAGCTGGCGAGCCGCCAGGGCCCGGTCGATGTCTTGCTGGTGCGTCGCGTCGGTGACCCGGTGGGAGGTGAAGTAGATCACCGCAGGCCCGTCATCGGGCCTAACGTCGTGGCCGTCGTCGGGACCGCCGTCGGACCCGTCGGGGGCGGACCTCAAGCGCTGGCAGAGCTCGGTGGCGGCGCGGTCGATGGCGTCATGGTGGGCGGCGATCTGGCTCGGCATGCGGTTGGCGACAAAGCGGCAGTCGGTGGCCAGGTAAACATCCGGGATGTCGTACAGCAGGCGCTCGACGGCCAGGAAGGGGGTGCCGTCGAGTAGCCAGCGGCCGTCGCGCCAGTGACGCCTGATCAAGGCCTGGGCACCGCGCCGAGACAGCAGGTAGGCGCCGGCACCCCACGCCTTGCACACCGGGTCGATGTCCTGGCGGGGCACCAAGGCGCAGCGGGTCCGCCGCAGGGCGAGGTAGTGCAGGACGTCGGTGTTGTTGCACTGCAGTTGCAGGATGTTCCAATCCGGAGGCGCGGCGGCCAGCAGATCCGCCAGGCGGTGGCCCGGCCATGCCTCGAAACCCTCGAAGACCATGTCGTCCTCCAGCACGCAAATCCTTTCGAGGCCGGGGGTGTCGAGCATCTGGCGAGCGGCCTGCAGGTGGCTGAGCAGGGTGGCCAGATCCGCCTTGGGGCTGTTGGCACCGAGGCGATTGAGGTACGACACACCGTCGAGCTCACCCTGCTGAACATCGTGCAGGCGCTGACCATCGAGGGCCGGGAGGCGACGCCAGCTGCGTGCCCCCACGGCCCGTAGCTGACCTTCGGTGTGGCTCCGTCGGTCCCCGGCTCGATCCAGGTTGAGGTACCAGATGGGTAACCCGCTGACATGTTGCCGTTGGGCCGCCAGGCGGTGGGTGTTGGCGGCGGAGTTGAGCTGCACCCCGGCCCGCGCCTTGGCCAGGCTGCCGGTGGGGGCCACGAACTGCACCAGGTGATCGAGCCGTCGGGAGTCGTTGAGCACCTCGAGATCGAAGACGCGGAAGGCTTCGGGATGGAGTCGCGCCAACCGATCGCTATGCTCGGCGTAGAGATCCCAGTAGGCACCCAGGGCCTCGTCCAGCCCCTGGCAGTGATCGAGCTTCGGGTAACAGGCGTCCCACTGCGGCACACTGCGCCAGCGGCTACCGTCGTGGGACATCCAGTGGTTGGCGTTGTAGGGGGCGACTTTGGCCAGGTAGCTCTGGACGGTGGCCTGCCGTTGGCGGCGCAGGCAGACGAAACGAGCTCGGATGCCCCGACGCTCCGCCCAGCCGCGGATGGTCTCGACGTGGGGCAGGTAGTAGAAGGCCACGTCGCCGAAGACGTCCCCCCCTGCGTCGGCCAGCCGCTCCAGGTGCGCTTCCACCTGGGCCGGCGCCGCGTCCCAGGGCAGCAGCGGCGGCCGCTCGTGGCTGATCGGGGCGCCATCGAAGGCTTCCGCCAGGACTTGGGAGAGGCTGACCGTGCCGCAGCGTCCGGTGCCTAGGCCGATCACCAGGGTGCGACCGGGGCCGCGGTCCGGGGCTTCCAGGGCCCGGCGATCGAGCCCACCGGCCAGGCGGCCGAGGTCTTGTGGCCGGACGACGTCTTCGATACCACCGAGGCCGAGCTTGCGCAGCTGAAGACGGCGAAAAAAGGGCACCCGCTGCCAGCGGAAGGCATCGTACTCGGGGTTGCGCTCTGAGGTGTTGAAGGCGCTGAAGTAGGGCAGCACGGTGGCCTTCAACCGGCCCCGGGCTCGCCAGAAGAACTGCAGGTGGTCCAGGGTCTTGAGCTCGTCGTCCCAGCCGATCTGGCGGATTTTGGAGCTGCGGGCAAGGTAAAATTGGGGCACAAAATCGTAGACCGGAAAACCCGCCACCAGGCCACGGCTGGTCTCGAAGACCTGGCGCAAGACGCCCCGATGGTGGTTTGTCGAGTGGTGGTTTATCGGGCTGCGGTTTCCTGAGCCTTGGTCCACCTCGAAACATCCCCACCAGCGGGCTGGACGATAGTAGCCGGCCACCAAGTCGAGCTCGGGCACCGTCTCCAGCACCTGCCAGGCCGCTTCGAGCCGGGTCTCCTCGTCGAAGAGGGTGTCGTCGTCGACCACCATCACGTAGGGGGTCTTCACCTGTCCGACCAAGAAGTTGCGGCCGTAGGAGGCCCCCGAATCCCGGGGCAGGAGGTAGTAGGCGGTGATCAAACCCAGCTCGTCGTCGAAGGTACGATAACCGGAGTCGTCCGCCACCAGGATGGGGATGGCGGGGAAGCGCTTGCGGATGCTGCGCACGCAGCGTTCCAGTGACGATGGCCGCAGTAGGGTCTTGATGATGATGGTGACTGTCGCCTGGACGCCGTCCAGGGGGCTGCGCTCGGCGGCGGCCGGAGCCCGCCCTTGCCGAGGCGGTGGCAAGCGAACGGTGGCCCCCGTGGGTTGATCCAAGGCCGACGGGTGGAGGGTTTCGAGGCTCATGGTGTGGGACCTCCTGAGGTCTGGGGTGGTGCCAGCAGGCTGCGGTGGCGGTGATTGAATTGGCGGGCGTAGGGGTATAGCTCATCGGCCTGGTAGCCGAATCCGTGGAAGCGATGCAGGCGCCAGGGGGCCGGCGATGGGTCGACGGGTAGGGGATTGGGGGCACCTACCACCGAGTAGGTGAAACGGAAACCGCAGCCCGCCAGCACCCGATCGGTGCGGTCTTCGAGAGCCCCGTTGGGATACACGAAGTGTGGGCTGACGGCTCCCAAGTGGTGGCCTAGGAGGCATCGACAGGCCATGGCGTCGCGCCGCAGATCATGGTCCGTGCGCTGGTTCGCCGTGTCGTGAAACAGCGAGTGGGCGGCGATGGTGCAATGGGAAAAGCGGTCCAGGGCGGCGATCTGGGGCCAGCCCATGTTGCGGTGCACAAAGGGCGAGCAGCGCACGGCGGCGGTGGACACGTCATCGGTCTGCCGCCGCAGCTGGTGCATGAGGAACCCTCGTCGGCGGGGGGAGGTGCGACATCGATACTCGAAGTCCGCCGCCCCCTGCTCGGGGCACGACCAGGCCAACTCGTCGTTGGCTGCGTCGCCCAGGCGCAGGACACGTCGGTGGGTGGCGGCGAAGCGGGCTCGGACCTCTTCCCACCAAAAAATGCCCCGGGCCGAGGCCTGACGCGTCGCGATGCCGGGGCAGACCGCCAGCAGGATGGGAATCTGCTCCTGGCGCAGCCAGTATTCCAGGGGCTCGAAGGTGCCGAGGTGGGCGTCGTCGAAACAGATCAGCAGATGAGGGCCGGGGCGGGGCCGATGCCGCAATCCTTCGAGCTCTTGGGCGGCGATGAGACAAAACCCCAGCGATTCCAAGAGACGGATTTCTGCCAGGCAGCGCTGCGGTGTGATGTCGAGATCGTGCACCGTCAGGCGCTGGGGGTCGGTCTCCAAACCGTGGTAGACCAGGATACTGACGAAGCAGCGGTCGCGGTCCAGGGGGCGGAATGCATCACCGAGGGAGGTGGGCAGGGGAGAGCCCATCAGCGGGCCTCGAGGGCAACCAGGTAGTTGACCGCCCGTCGGCGCAGCGCGGGGAGGCGCCGGCCCAGGTGGCGCAAGTGGAGATCCCAGCGGGCACGCCGTGCCTCGGCGATGAAGAAGCGGTGGGGAAAAAACAGGCTGCCCCGGGCATCGCGCAGCTCGAAGCCGCTGTCGTCGGCCAGGCGGTGGAATTCCCGCGGCGTGTAACGACGGTGACTGACATCCTCGGCCGGGGGCGTCGACGTAGGCTGGCCCTCGGTTGCCGCGCTGAGCAGGCCTCGCAGCCTGGCCAACCCCCGATGCAGCGGGATGAAGAGATCGTCCGCCCAGGGGTGGCGGTTCCAGATCTGCAACACCGCCACACCACCCGGCGTCAGCATGCTGTGTAGATGCTGCAGCAGGGCCCTGGCATCGTCGAAGTACTCGACGAAACCTAGGCCGATGAGGCCGTCGTAGGGGCCCGGAAGGTCCCCGGCCAGGGCGTCCCGGACTTCGAATCGGCAGGACGACTCGAGCCCCGCTTCGGCGGCGTTGCGACAGGCCTGCTCGATCATGCCGGCGCTGAAGTCGATGCCGTGCAGATGGTAGCCGGCCCGGGCCAGGACCAGGCTGGCGTGGCCACAACCGCAGCCCAGATCGAGGATGCGGCCGCCCGGTCGGATGTGTCGACGGCACAGCTCGACGCCGTCATCGCGGCGCCACTGGATGCCCAGGGCGGGATAGTCATGGCGGTGATAGAGGTTTTCCCAGGCCCTCTTCTCGCGCTCGAATTTGGCCAGGATCGAGGCACTTTCGCATTGCATAGGAATCTCCTTCTCGGTGGTGGTTGGCCGCCTTGTGGTGGTTAGCCGCCCCGCGGTGGAGCAACTCGGCGATGGCTCGGCGACGGGTTTCATAGAGCCGAGGATCGGTGACGAAGTCGTCGACCTCGGTGATCAGGTCGGAGAGATCGAGCAGGCGCTGGGCCTGGCGGGCAGCCTGAGCCGACAGCCGGCCGCGCTGTAGCTCGCTGGCCAGGCGGCTCAGCAACTCATGGTCTTGGGAACCCAATTGCAGGGTTTCCAGGCGCAGCGAGCTGTAGGGTTCGAGCTCTGGGCCCGGGTAGAGCAGGTTGCCGTTGCCGGAGCCCCTGAGGACGCCGTCCAAAGTTTGCTGGGCCCGCCAGGGGCTGGCGGGCCAGTGGGGACGCTGGTCCATGTTGCGGTGCCAGTGGCAGGTTTCCCAGTAGAGCAAGGCTCCAAAGTCATAGTGGAAGGTCAGCCAGAAGAGGATGCGCTGGTGGAGGGGGGCGGCTTCGAGCCGTAGGCTGGGAAACGGCGGGGCGTCGTCGGTGAGGTACCACCATAGGCTGGCCCCGCGACGCCGCAGCTCCCGGATCCGGTCCGGGTGGCGTGCCACCCAAGCGACGTGTGGACACCAAACATCCACGTAGGGGGCCAGCGCCACCGTCGGGTCGTCCCGGAAGAAGGTCAAGACGACTTCGAGACGTGGGGCGCGGCGACGGCAGGCGGCGAGGAAAGGTTCGATGCGCCCATAGAGCTCGGCGCCGGGCTCGTCGTAGGTATAAAGAAAGACCCGCGCCTCGCCCCGTTGGCTTTCGACCTGAGCCGCCCAGCGGGGTAGCTGGTCGAGCCAGTGCTGCTCCGCCGTGCTGGGGAAGGTGCCGTCCAGCTCCAGCAGACGATTCGAGGCGCGAGCCGCCCACAGCAACCCGAAGCGCTGTTTCTGGCGCCGCAGGATGGCCGGCGAGCTCGGCCCCCGGGGGATCTGGGGGGCGTGCCACCAGTTGCAGGAGCCCACCAGGGGGTCGGCGTGCAGGCGGCGTCGGGCAAGGAATTCGATCCAGCGTTCGAGGCTGGCCCCGTCGAGCTCGCGGCGGCCATAGAAACGCGCGACGGCATGGTCGTCGAGGCCCACCAGGACGGGCAGAGAGGGGCGTTGTGGCAGCTCCGGGTCGAGAATGCGCAGCCGCATCTCGAAGGTCGTGAGCACCGCGCCTGCGATGCGCAGGCTCACCAGGCCCAACATCAGGCCGGGCCGGGAGTGGGCCGGCACCTCGATACGGATCCAGAAGACCCGAGATGTGTCCGCGGCGAGTCCCAAGGGCGTGCGGGGACACAGGGCGTCGGGCCAGGGGTCGGTGCGACCCGGGACCTCTCCGGAGGTTGGCGAGGAGCCCTCGGAGGTGGCCTGAATCTCGATCGCACGGGCGGTGAACCAGGCGATATGGGCGGCGACGCCGGAGTCGTCGCGGTCCTCGCACCTTGCCACCACCAAATCGACCTCGGTCAGCTCTTCGAGGCTGTGCAAGACGATCTGGGCGGCGGCCATGCCGCCCTTCGGCGCCCAGAGATCGAGGCGGGTTGGGTCGTCGGCCGGCCCCAGCCGGGGAAGGGACGAGCGGGGCTGCTTGATGAATTCGGGCATAGCCACGGCGACGGCGGCCATCTCGGCGGCGGGACCCCGTGGGGGAGCGGCCCGGCGCAGCTCCAGCCAGGCCTCCAGTCGGCGGACAGTGACCTCGGCTCGATGTCGTACCAGCGTCGGGTCCGGGGCCTCCGGATGCAGGTTGGATAGGGCCCGGTGCGCCGCAACCAAGGACTTCCGGTGCTGCTCTAAACGAATCGTGAGTAGCTCCTCGACCCTCTTGGGCAGGGCCGACAAGCCGCGGCGCAGGTCTCGCAGCCGGCGCAGCAGTCGGCACATGGTCTCGGCCAGGTGCCCCATCGGGGTAACGAAGCACAGGTGGTCAATCGTCAGCTCGCCCACCGCCGGTGGATTCGGTAGGCCATCGGTCGCCGGCCACAGCACAAACCCCGCCCGCCGCAGGGGGAAGGTCAGCGCGCCATCGCCATCGCCGCCCCACGAGGCCCGGTGGAGACCCTTCAAGTCGACCTGCCAGGCCCCGCCGGAGTGGGGACAGGGGCCGTAGGAATAGAGCTCGCCGCCGTCGTCCTCCACCAGCAGGACGAGCTGGATCGTCGCTTCCGACGCCCGGGACGCCGACTCGGGCGGGGTCACCGAGGAATTCGCTGGGGGCTGAGCCCTGTGACTCCACTCGATGTCTACCCAGTGGTGCAGTGGTGTGACGGTCAGGGGCGGTCCGAGCAGCAGGACCCGTTCCCCGGGCTGGTTCTCGAAACGGTAACTCAACCGCAGCCGTCCGGCTGCGGCCGTCAGATGGGCCGGACTCGCTTCGTCCACTCGCCAGCCCGAGGCCGTCCGCCGATCCAAGGCCCGCAGGACGCCGGATGGCGGAAGGTTGTGGCGTCGTCGGGCGGATGCAGTGTGCACGGTATTCAAATACATGTCTTCGATCCATCGCCCGGATGGGGCAGGGGGTTCTGAGACTCCTGTGTCACAGGACGACGGGCTATTTCAGCTCAGGGGGTGAAATGTACGATTAGCGAGCTCCCGTCCTGCTTCTGCGCCCCTAAGCGGCCCTTGGCGCCAAGCGCCCCATGCAAGATCTAGAGATATCTGGAGACAAATAATTGGCTTGTGGCCCCGGAGGGGCCGGTGTTGGTAGCCCGGACCGCCTGACCTGAGCGTCTGCGATCAGGAGGGCGCTCCGGGCGGGGGGCGCCCTCTGGCAGGCGCCCCTAGGCGGCCCTTGACGCCAAGCGACCCATGCAAGATCCAGAGATATCTGGAGACAAAGAACTGGCTTGTGGCCCCGGAGGGGCCGGTGTTGGTAGCCCGGACCGCCCGACCTGAGCGTCTGCGATCAGGAGGGCGCTCCGGGCGGGGGCGCTCGCGGGATCTACGTTAAAGGGTACGGCAGGTATGGGGTCGGAGCGCTCCGGGCGGGGGCGCCCGCGGGATCTACGTTAAAGGGTACGGCAGGTATGGGGTCGGGGCGCTCCGGGCGGGGGCGCCCAAGCGATCATTACAAGAGATCCTGGGCTTTCATTGGAGCCCCCCTGGCGGGTTCCAAGCCCAGGGGGCCAACCTGTGAATGGCTTGTTGATTTGTGGAAGAGGGATATCATCGCCTCGATCCGCCGGAACGATGGCCTACCGTAGCTGCGGCCGAACAACAACCTACAAAGAACAGCCCATGAGGGATATATGGACGAAGCCAAGCTGATCGACAAATTGAGTTTGATCGAGGCCCTGCACGCCGGGGCGACCACCGATGGCGAACGCATCGCTGCCGAGCAGGCTCGCGCCCGGATCCTCGAGCTGTTGAAGCGTTGGGAGCAAGAGGATCCGCCCGTCGAATACAGTTTTCCGATGCCCGATATGTGGTCGAGGAAAGTTTTTGTCGCCCTTCTCCGACGGTATGGAATCCGCCCTTATCGCTACAAGGGCCAGCGCTACACGACGGTGATGGCCAGGGTGTCGGGGCGATTCGTGAACGAAACGCTCTGGCCCGAGTTTCAACAGCTCTCAGACACCCTCAGTAGCTACCTCGCGGGGGTGACCGACCGTGTGGTGCAGCAAGTGATCCACCAGGACAGCACGGAGGCGGAGGTGATCGAGAAACCCAAACAGCTGCCCCTTTCGATGGCTTGAGCTGGTGGCTAGCGGGATATCCTACCGTCACCAATTCTCTGACCTTTGGGAGCGCCGATGACCCAGGTATATGACCTCTCACCACCCCGCAACTGGCAAGACTTCGAAGACCTCTGCCTCGACCTCTTCCGCCAGCTGTGGAAGGCGCCGGGGGCCATGAAGCATGGCCGGGCGGGCCAGCCCCAAGCGGGCGTCGATGTCTTCGGCTTGCCCGCCGGTGGCTCGGACTGGTTCGGAGTACAATGCAAGAAGAAGCTGGGCGGCGAGGTCACGGAGGATGAGCTGACGGCGGAAGTGGAGAAGGCGAAGGGCTTCAATCCGAAGCTGACCCGCTTCATCTTGGCCACCACTGCCCGCTGCGACGGTTCGATCCAGCAGACGGCCCGCCAGTTGACGGACGCTGGGCCGTTCGAGGTTGTGGTGTACGACTGGGATCATTTCTGCATCGATCTCTCCGGACGCACCGAGCTGCTGCGCAAGCACTTTCCCGACCATTTCGCCGGGGACCCGTCAGATCTGCGCAGCCACTACCTGCGCCATCTCTTCACCGAGCTCGACGTGGTGCAAGTGTCGAAGGTGAGCCGCGATCCCAAGAAGGATATCCGCCTGTCGTCGGTCTACATCGACCTCGACGTGATGGCTCAGGTCCATGCGATGCCTTCAGAT
Organism: Acidobacteriota bacterium; assembly: GCA_029263315.1. Taxonomy (GTDB): domain Bacteria; phylum Acidobacteriota; class Thermoanaerobaculia; order Multivoradales; family J023; genus JAJCXR01. Next base: position 63,224 of record JAJCXR010000046.1, read on the forward strand.
AATGGCGTGGAGATCCAGCTCAAGGGAGATAACCTGTATCTAAAACACATCATGGAGCGCGCTCGGCGGCAAGGGGCAGCCGCGGATTCCGGTGACTTTTCGCGACGTTGTACCGCCCTGGAGGCCATCGTGGCATCACCTCGCCGGGTGCTCACCGGCCGCGGCGGCAGCGGTAAGAGCACCTTCGGACGCTACCTCTGTCTGTGCCTGGCAGGCCAACTGCTCGGCGACGAAACGCTGAACCACCGTCACCTCGACGGCCAATGGGCTGACGAAGCACCCGAGCTTCGGCCCTGGCCCCATGGCGAATTGGTGCCGTTCTTTGTGGAGCTCCGACGCTTCGTCCGCTCGGCGGAGCATTTTCCCGCCCTCGGCGAGGCTGGGCAAGCGCGGCATCTGGTCGATTACCTGGCGACCCTCGGGCCCCAGGACGCCGAGATGGGCAAGGTGGTGCGCGGTGCCATGGCCTCGGGGGCTTTGGTGGTGCTCGACGGTCTCGACGAGACTCCGGCGGCCGAAGAGGTGCGCGAACGCTTGCAGCAGGTGATCGCGGGCTTCGTGCGTACCTACCCCGAGTGCCGAGTCTTGGTGACCAGCCGTCCCTATGCTTACGAGGTGGGGCAGGAGTGGCGCCTCGACGAGGCGGGCTTCTTGGAGGAGTCCTTGGCGCCTTTCGACCATGCCAAGATCGAGCGCTTCGTGACCGACGCCTATGCCGCCTTCGCGGCGCGGAATCGTCTCGACGATGAGGATTTGCAGCCGTTGGTGGCGGATCTTCTGGGGCAGATCCAGCAGCAGAGCTCGTTGCAGCCCCTGGCGGAGCAGCCACTGCTGCTCACCATGATGACCGATTTGCACACCTCCCGCGGCGGTCGCTTGCCGGGTGCACGGTCGATGCTCTTCGAAGAAAGCGTCGGTCTGCTGGTCGATCGTTGGAACGAGCGGCGATTGCAGGAGTCAGTGGCCAGCTTGGTGGGCATGGACGAGGAGCAGATCCGCGGCGCCTTGGAGCTCTTGGCCTATCGCGTCCACCGTGATGGCGGCGACGGGGCGGATCAGGCCGCTGAGATACTGGAGGGTGCTCTCTTCCAAGCGTTGATCGACACCCGGGCCCGCTATGGCAACCGGGAGGCCATGGTGCCGGAAGAGATCCGCGACTATCTCAACCAGCGTTCCGGTATCTTGATCGCCGAGAGTCCGTCGGTCTATCGCTTTCCCCACCGCTTTTTCCAGGAGTACCTGGCCGCCTGCCACCTGGAGCGTTTTCCGAGCAAGAGGAAGCCCCTTTTCGCGACTCAGCCCGGGCTGTGGCGTGAGGTGATCCTTTTCTTGGCGGGACGCTTGACCAGCGGCGACGGTATCTGGACGTTGGTTCGTGAATTGGTGCCAGGCCCCCCTAACGAGTCGGTGGAGGCTGAAGATCTGGGTTTCGAGCGGGCCTTGTTTGCCGGCCTGGCGATCCGTGAGCACCGCCTGTGGCAACGTGAGGAGAAGGATCATCAAACCAAGCTCGACGACGTACGTGATTGGCTGCGCCGTGCCGTCGAGCTGGGAGCCTTGGAGGTTCGAGATCGCGCTCAGGCGGGTCAAGTCCTGGGTCTGTTGGGAGACGACCGTCCCGGGGTGGGCCTTGGTGAGGATGGCCTACCGATCTTCGAGTGGGTGGAGATCCCGTCGGGTTCGTTCCGGATGGGGAGTGAGCGTGTGGATCGCGAGAAGCCGGTGCATGACGAACACGTGGACGCCTACCGCATGTCTCGCTATCCAGTGACTCATGGGCAGTATCAAGCGTTTGTCGATGCCGGGGGTTACACGGAGCGTTGGCGGCATTGTTGGACGGAGGCCGGTTGGGCCTGGAAAGCGACGAACGATATGGAGTCTCCCCGCTTGGTGGGCTCGCCTTTTGATCTGCCCAACCATCCCCGTGTTGTAATCAGTTGGTACGAAGCGGTTGCGTATTGCGGTTGGTTGTCGGAAATGACGGGCAAGGAGCACCGTTTGCCAAGTGAGTCGGAGTGGGAGCGCGCCGCGCGAGGAGTCGATGGGAGGGAGTACCCCTGGGGCCCCAAGTTTGATGCTTCCTTGTGCAACACGATCGAAACCGACCTTGGTATGACGACGGCGGTTGGGCTTTTCCCGAAGGGCGAGAGCCCGGCGGGTATCCTGGACGCCAGCGGCAATGTGTGGGAGTGGTGCTCGACTCGCTGGCGAGACACCTATGACGCGCCCGAAGACAATGCCCTGGAGGGGGACGCCGTTCGTGTGTTGCGCGGCGGCTCGTTCGCCAACGACAGCGTCGGCGCCCGTTGCGCGTATCGCGTCAGGGACGATCCTGACGGCATCGACAGGCTCATTGGCTTTCGGCTTGTTGCCCCATCTGAATTGCTGGACTCTGACTCCTCTGATCTCTGAATCGGGGGGTTTGGGGGGTGTCCCCCCAACTTCCGATGGAGCCGATTCGCAGAATTCAGTAGGATTGGCCCGCCGGAGGAGACTTCGGTGGGGAAGGCCGAGCACCAGCCGTTCGTGTGTTGCGCGGCGGCTCGTTCGCCAACAACAACGTCAACGCCCGTTGCGCGTATCGCAACAGGAACGATCCTGACAACATCAACAGGAACATTGGCTTTCGGCTGGTTGCCACGCTTCTCGCCCCTGACGCCGGAAATGCCGGGCGATCCAGGTCGCCGGTCGAGGCACAGGATGAGAAATGGCGCGGCCTCACCCCGTCCGCGCTCCGCTGGGAGCCGGGTGAAAACGCTCAGCGGGCGCCCCCTCGGTCTCGCCGACCACGGGGCGCTCGATCTTTTTCTTCAGTCGCCCGGATCCAACCACCGAGCAAGCGACCCACTTCCGCGATCATCTCGGAGACATGCTCCATGGGGCCATCCCCCAGCCACTTCCAGCGGTGTGCCAGCCGCAGGTATAGCCGTAGCTTCTGGAGCTCCGTGTCGGCCTGGCGCAGCTTGCGGAGACGCCCCCCTCCGGGGGGCAGCCCGTTGGCTTCGATGATTCGTTCTTGGAAATTCAAGACGGCGTCTTGGAGTCTCTTAGTGACAACGAACCGCTGGGGTTTGGGAAACCCCTCGGCCTTTGGAATGATCCAGCTCACTAGGTCATAGGTTCTTGTAAAGATCACCATGGAATCCGACATTTTGTCCTCCGTTAGAACTACGGACTCAGATCTCTACAGCAAAGTTTGGTCGTTCCCGAATCTCTTGCTTGCAGTTCGCAGGGCAGCAAAGGGCAAGCGAGGCCGTGCGGCGGCGGCTCGTTTCGAAGCGAGCCTGCCCGACAGTCTGATTGAGCTTCGCGACCAGCTCCGAGACAGCAAGTATCGTCCTGAGCCATACAGTAGCTTCACCATCCACGAACCGAAACGTCGCTTGATCTCGGCGGCTGCCTTTCGCGATCGAGTCGTCCATCATGCGCTTTGCAACATCATCGAGCCTCTTTTCGAGTCTAGGTTCATCGCAGACAGCTATGCCAACCGTACTGGCAAAGGTACTCACCGCGCCATCCATCGTTGCCAGCAATTTGCCCGCCGATTCCGCTTCGTATTGACCTGTGATGTCCGTCAACACTTTCCCTCGATCGATCACGAGATCCTGCTGAAGGTTCTCTCGAAGACTCTGAGAGATGAAAGGGTTCTTAACCTTTGTCGCACCATTATCGAAAGCGGAGCTGGAATCCTGGATCAAGAGTATGAGCACGTCTACTTCCCAGGAGACGATCTCCTGTCGATCCTGCGCCCTCGTGGCCTGCCGATAGGAAATCTGACGAGTCAATTTTGGTCAAATTGCTACCTCAATCCTCTCGACCATTTCATCAAGCGTTCCCTAGGCTGCAAGGGCTACCTTCGCTACGTTGATGATTTTCTGCTGTTTGCCAACGAATCGGATCAGTTGTGGCGATGGAAAAGTGATGTGATCTCCAGACTCGCCGAACTGCGGCTCGCCGTCCACGAGCCTTGCACACAGGTGCGCCCAGTCGGAGAGGGCATTCCATGGCTCGGTTTTCTTGTCTACCCAACCTACCGCCGATTGAAGCGCCGCAACGTTGCCAGGGCGAGTCGCCGCCTGCGTTCCAAGGTCTGGGCCGCTCGAAACGACGGCCAGCATGAGGGCGAGGCACTTAAAGCGAGTTGGCAGGGATGGACCGCTCACGCACGACATGCAAATAACGCGGTGTTGATTGAGACGATGCGCCAGCGCGTAGGTTTCGAGGGGATGATTGACCCGGGCGAAAACTAAGGGCCGCGAGCTAGTGTCCATCCAGCAATAGCTCGAGCGGACCGCTCTTTAGGGTATGTCGCCATGGCAGGTTGGATGCGGATCACATTTTATGCTACAGTGGCATTCGAACCGATCAACCATCTACGGGGTGTCTTTCCATGGCTTTCAAACGTCTTGCGTCGATGCGTGCGCGCCAGCTGGCTGCTACTTGGTTAGGTCCGTGGTTCCACCGGGTGGGGCCTTGCTGTGTCATGTTGGTTGCGGCGCTGTGCAGCACTGTTGTATTGCCTTCATCGCTGGCCGCCGGACATACGCCGTTGCCTTTGGGAGATTTGGCCCCAGGGGTGACAGAGGCTTCCGGTTTCGGATTCATCGCCTCGACCACCGACGACCAAATGTTGTTCTGGGCCGATGACGGACGTCGCGGTATGGAGTTGTGGATCACCGACGGGACGTCGGCGGGGACTCGACTTTGGACGGAGATTTGCCCCGGCCAGTGCCGTTTTGAAGAGAGCCGCAATCTGCGCCTCGAAGATGTTGTCTTTGATGGTGAGACGGCATTTTTTGTCGTCGATGACGGGGTGCATGGACGGGAGCTTTGGACCGCCGATGGGACCGTCGACGGCACCCGCCTGGTGGCGGATGTGTGTCCGGGCCCCTGCGATTCCGGGATCCGAGAGCTTGCCTTGATCGACGGCCGAGCTTTTTTCTTGGCCTCGACAGCGGAACTCGGTAGCGAGCCGTGGGTTAGCGACGGCACGGCGGAAGGAACCCTGCCTTTGGGGGACTTCAACCCCGGCACTGCCGACTCGCAGCCCTATTTGTTCTCACCCTTGGGTGATGAGGTCGCTTTCCTGATGTGGACCCCCGAGCACGGTTTGGAGTGGTGGGGCAGCGATGGGACGCCGGGCGGCACCCGCCGCTTGACGGATCTCTGCACCGGTTCTTGTAGCAACTACGCCGTTGAAGCGTTGCCCTTCGGCGGCGACATTCTTTTTGTTGCCGTTGTTGACGTCGAGAATCCGGAGCTCGTCCTCTACCGCCTCTCGCCCGGTCAAGGGGCCACACCACTGACGACCGTCTGTGCATCGGACTGTGGCGTTTCTAACGGGCCCCCGCACGAGGCTGCGGGCCGGGTCTACATCGCCCGCAATGGGGCTCTGTGGTCGACGGACGGCACAGTTGCGGGTACGCGGTTCGAAATGCCGATTCCGGCATCGTTCTTCCTCATTCGTGAGGTGACGGCCTTGGACGACGGCACCATCGTCTTGCTGGCTTGGGACAGGGACGGCAGCCACACCCTCTGGCGCCTGGATCCCTCGAGTTTGACAGGACCATTGATCGTCGGCTCGTCACGCATGTCCCTGGCGAATCTTGGCGATCAAGTGATGCTCATCGATGCCGGAAGCGACACGGTCGACCTGTGGAGCAGTGACGGCACGGTCCCAGGCACCGTGCGCTATGAGCAGTTGCCGTCGAGGAGCAGCTTTGGGAGCTTTGTCCAGGGGCCGTTGGTGATCGGCGGGCAGGCGGTCTTCTCCCTATTCAATCGCACGGATTTTAGATTGGGTGAGCTGCTGGTCAGCGGCGGACGCGGCACGAACCTGCAGCCCATTTGGCAGATCGAAGATCGGCCAGCGAGCACCGACCCGAGGGACCTGACCTTCGCCGGTTCCAAGGTCGTCTACCGAGATGAAGGATTCAATGCCGTATTCGACACCTTGTGGTCCGTCGATGACTTTGGGCAAACCCAGCGTCTACTCGTTGAAGGAGAGCCGGAGGACTTGGTGGCCGTCGAGCTGGCGGCGGGTTCCCACGTCTTTTTCACCGCCTTCGAGCGCCCCGGCGACCGTCTGCCGTGGCTGACCGACGGCACCTTGGACGGCACCGTCAAGCTCGAAGATGTCGCCGGCGGGGGAGCACTCTCCTGGGCTAGAGAACCGGTGGTGCTCAACGGCGAGTTATTCTTCTTGGCGGATCAAGGACGGGGCCAGAAACTGTGGCGTGGCGGGGGGACACCCGGCGCCGTGCAGCTGGTGGCGGATCTCAGACCGGATTGGCTGAACATTCATGAAGGCTGTCCGGTTTGCTCGCCGCCGATCGAGCCAACGCCCATCTTCCCCAGATCCCTGCGGGTGGTGGGGCAGGGGTCCGGGGCGCGTCTGGTATTCGTTGGGGGGCAAGCGGCCAGCGGCGCCGAGCTGTGGCAAAGCGACGGCACGGCGGAGGGTACGTCGCTGCTCTTTGACCTGTCGCCCCTCGGGGATTCGGAGCCGGAAGATTTGATGGCTGCCGGGGCGGGGCTCGTGTTTACCGCCGATACAGGTAACGGTCGCCGGCTCTGGCTGTGGGACGGCCAGTCGGCGCCCACCGAGTTGCAAGCCGGTGGTGAGATCTTGGTCTCGGCGTCCTCCGACGGACGGGCCGTCTGGATCGAGTCGCTGGACGGTACGTTCAGGCTCTGGGTGAGTGACGGCACGGTATCCGGTACGGCTCCTCTGGCCACTTTACCGGCCGGCACGGTGCCGGAAGCGGTATTGATGGCGACTGGTACCCACGTCTTTTTTCCCGCCGCCAACGCCTTGGGGACCGAGCTTTGGCTCAGTGAGCTGGCCGCCGGAGGCTCCGGGCCCCGTCCCTTGGTGGATCTGTGGCCGGGAGGCCGCGGCAGCTTTCCGAAGGATCTGCGCCATGTTGTCAATGAGCTCTATTTCAGCGCCGACGACGGAGTCCATGGGCGCGAGCTGTGGCGTATCGATTTGCGATCCGAGCCGCTGATCCCCGTCCTGCTCGGTGACATCGCGCCGGGCAGTGCTCCATCGTCGCCCAACGAACCCGCCTTGATGATCCCGAGCCGTCCTGAGATTCCGACCGGGATCATCTTCTACGGTGCCGACGACGGCGAGACAGGACGGGAGCTGTGGGTGTCCTCCTTACCGGAAGATGCGAGCTTCTGCCGTCCCGACGCCACCACCCTATGTCTACAGAACCGTCGGTTTCGCGTCAGCGTAGCCTGGCAAGACGCCGTCAACGGCACCCAGGGGGCCGGCCAAGTCTTGCCGTCCACCGACAAGAGCGGCTTCTTCTGGTTTTTTGGCCCCGACAATCTGGAGTTGGCGGTCAAGGTCATCGACGGAAGGGCCGTCAACAACGCCCATTGGTTTTTCTACGGTGCGTTGTCCGATGTGGCCTACGACATCACCGTCGAAGACTTGGCCACCGGCGTCGTTCGCACCTATTCCAATGGGCAAGGCAACTTCTGTGGCCAAGGGGATATCCAGGCCTTTCCCGAGCTGCCTGGGTTCGTGCCAGGAGAATCCCAATCCGGGCACGGCTTCGTGGGAGACAGCTTCACAGGGCACAGCTTCTCAGGGGCCAGCCAGTCCCTGCAGCTGGTGCCATTGTTGCCTGACGCCGAGCTCGATCGAGCCGACCCAGCCAAGATTGCCGCCTGCGCCGCGTCCACAACGCAGCTTTGCCTGCTGGAGGACCGCTTCGAGATCTCTGTCGACTGGCGGGACCACGACGACAATACCGGCCAAGGTCAAATTGCTTCCAGCAATGGTCAGACCGGCCTCTTTTGGTTCTTTGACTCAAAGAACATCGAGCTGGCGGTCAAAGCCATCGACGGCACCGACTTCAACAACGCCCACTGGATTTTCTACGGCGCCCTGTCGGACATCGAGTACACCCTGCGCGTTCTGGACACCGTAACCGGTGATGCCGTGACCTATCGGAATCCAGCCGGCAACCTCTGTGGGCGCGGCGATACGGCGGCGTTTCCGCGACCCTAGGGGCCACGGGAGACACTCATCCCATCTCGCTGGTCTTCAACCCGCCAGCTGTGTTGCGAAGAAACAGCGATTCCTAGGGATCGGCGCAGGTCGCGTAGAGGCCTGCGCCGAATACCACCCGGGAGGAAGCTAGATTTTTTGCATTGAGGATCTCATCGCTCGAGTCTTCATCGAGTCTGTCTTCCGCTTGGGGGCAACCTTTCTGGCGAAGTCACCATCGATGACGGCCGAGGGCATCAAGTGCCAGAGCCAGGCCGGTTGCGTGGACCCTTGGTGCGGGATCACGACTCCGAATTGCTTTTTTTGTAGCCCCGTTCGACGCATTAGGGCAAATAGCGTGGTAGAATAGGCAAATCGTTTTGTGAAATCTGGAGTCTGCAATTCTCAACTTGAAGGGGATTCGTATGTTCAAGAGAGTGAAGTGGTCGGTTGTTCTACCGCTGATTGCCTTTGCCTTGATGCTGGGAGTCTTCCTGGCGCCCGTCTCAGCCGACACTTGCTACGGCACCTTGTTCGAGTACTTCGAGAGCCCTGCTCTGGAGGTGCATACCGGCGCCAAGGTCGTTTGTTCTGGGTTTCCCAACCAGTACGACTCGGGCGACAATGGTGGCTACTCAGAAACTCCGTGGTACACGACCACGACCGTCGTATGCCCATGCTCTGGGTCTTCCGGTGGCTCCGGAGGCGGTGACCCCAACGATTGCGACGTCGAAGAGGAGTGCTGATAGCCGGTACCAGCCTGCTGCAGAAGTCGAGACGCGCTGCGATAGGGGGCCCAGTGGCCCCCGTTTCGCCATCTACGGAACGCTTGAAAGGGAGAAAAAATGCGCAAGATCAGCCTGTTGACGATTCTAGGGGTCCTGCTGCTCTCGGCCGTGATCGTCGCCGACGAGCCTCGTGGTGAGGATCCGCTACCAGCTGACTTGGAGTCAGCGGTTATCGGTGAAGCCGTGAGTATCGAAGACGAAGCCATGACTGCAGAGGTCGAGCAGTGGAACCCGCAGCCCGAATGGCTCGGCAGACCGACTCCGAGCCCGACCTACTGCCCCGACTGTCAACCTTGCACATCGACTGCTGCCTGTGGTCACGACCCGCACAGCGGCGCCTCGTTGGGCGTCTGCAGTCCGCCACCGAACTCGTGGTGTCCTGGCACGACGACCAGCGTCTGTATCTGCTACTGATCTGATCGACTTCCCGGTTTTTGGGAAGTGATAGCTCGGAGGTGCTTGGCGACGCATTGGCCAAGCCCTCCACACTCACCCCCCGCCCTCTCCGGTAGGACGGTAGAGGGAGCCTGCATGGGAGCCCTCTGGCACGGAGGTACTAGCCCGGTGAGGCGACACTGAGGTGCTGGTGGGCAGCGAGCTGAGGGAGAGCCATGGGGTCCCGTCCCGGGTGCCCCATGCCTCAGCATCAGCCCCAGTTTGCAAAACAAACACATCCAATCGGGTCGGTGCAATCGCTTGCCTGCCGGCAGGGTCGACTCGAGGACGGGGTGACGGACGGAATGTCGGCACCAGGACCACGACAGCGTAGAGCGGTGACCTCACCGATGCGACTGGGAAGGCTAACGCCCACTGTCAAGGGAGTGCCGACGCCTCGCGATGCTCGGCCAAGCGAGCGAGCGAGTAGGCCCCTACCGCCATGGCCAGATCGCGCACCGCGATATCGAACACCCCCATGGTGAGGAGGTTGCCGGCAATCAGCACAAGCCACGCCGCCGCGACCCAAGCGCCGAGCCGGGTCCACTTGGTCAGTATGGCCAGGCCCACAAGGATCTCGATGACGCCGACCAAGTACATGAAGGTCTGTGCCGGGATCGGCAGTAGGTTGGACAGCCAAGGCGCCAGGTATGCCGACCAATCGGTCAGCAGGCCGAAGAACTTGTCGAGCCCTGCCAGAAACGGCACCAGGCCATAGGTCAGCCAGAGAGGTCGGTAGATCTTCTCGTACAGAGACTTGTTGTCGGTGGCATTCATGGGGACCAGTTCCTTTCTTCTGCTGTGTGAGTGAAACCACTCGGGTTCCGTGTTGGCTCTCGCATGGGCTCCTCTCGCTTTTGGTTGATCGGCTCGAGGTCTTCGCCATTGCGTAGGAAGGAGCGTATGATCGAGATGCTAGTTTGTCAAGTGATAACTTGTATTACGTATTTGCGTCGTTTAGAATGCCATGGACGGTGACTCAGGGCATCTCCGCCCGCCGCCGGACAGCACCCGACAGGAGAGCGCATGAAAAACACCGAATCGCTGGACGCCTTGCCCGAGCCGAGACGGTCCATCCTCGTAGCGATCAAAGGCACCGGAGCCATGGACATCACCGAGCTCGCGGAGCGGATCGGTATTACCTATGAGGGAATGCGGCAGCAACTCAGGCAGCTCGAGCACGGTGGGTGGGTAACGCGCATCCTTGAGCGAGATACCTCGCGGTCCGGTCGTCCCCGTTCACTCTTCCAGCTCACCCCCGCCGGCGATCACCTCTTTCCGAAGGAGTACGACGATCTGGCGGTGGCGCTCATCGACGCGGCCGGGGAGCGTTTGGGCGCGACGGCGGTTCGCCAGCTACTCGAGGAAATCGCTCGCAAGAAGGTCGAGTACTGGGAGCCGAGGCTCGCCGGCAAGTCGTTTGAGGAGCGCCTCGAAGCGCTCAGTGACATCTACCTCTCCGGTGACCCCTTCTGTCGCGTCGAGTACGGCGATAGCGACGGGCCAAAACTGGTGGAGATGAACTGTCCCTACCTCGAAGTGGCCCTGCGACGACCGGCGCTCTGTAGCGTCACCGTTTCCGTTCTTCGTCGTCTGTTGGGTCGCCGGGTGATGCGCACCGAGAGGTTTCAGGACGGCTGCGGGCGCTGCGTGTTCCGAATCGAAAAGGAGACTGCGCCCGATGCCGACGAGTTGTTCGATTGGGAATCTCTTGAGGGATGAGCATTGATTCGAGCCTTTGAGAGTACGCCCACCAAAAAACCGCCGTCTCAGTCCCAGCATGGTTATTGATAACGCTGTCGCGGGCAAGGGTCCCCCGGCATCCCGAACGTTGTAGTTAACCGTCGTTTCTGGCGGCGATGGTGCCACCTTGGGCAATGACTCGGCGTCGGGCGGACGCATCGCTAGAACGTCTAAAGAGTAGTTTTCCCTGCGCTACGCTGTTATGGTTCAGGTGTATTGATCAAGTTTGGTGAGGCGACACTGGGGTGCTGGTGTGGGTTGGCCGGTGGAGAGGCTGTGATTCTGGTGCGAAGTTGAGCTGGGTCAGAGGGCAGCCGGGGGCGGCCGAATCACCTTCCAGGCGTTCGTGGTGCGCCCCATGGGGGATCATTACTGAGGGCTATAGATCTACTGAGGGCTATAGATCGGAGATTTCTTGCAGGGCCAGTTCCCGCCGCGTCGGCCAGAAAAATTTGCTTGGCGGCCTCGACGGCTTTATTCCGATAACCTTCTTTGGCATGTCGCAGCTCAGATCCGTATAGGTCTCGATGCTTCCCTGTTATGATCGCGCCATCTTCTGAAGGCAGCCGGTACCGCGGCAGGCGGACTCCGGGGGGGAGACGTGGAACGGACGACCTGACCGTGGCTGACAGAACTGCGACAGCGAACAGCAGCGAGACCCGAGGACTGTTGTGGCGCGCCTTCACCGGCGACGGCGTCCTGATCTTCAGTACGTTCGCCATCCTCGCCGTTGCCGTGCTGCAATCCGGTTCGTTGCTACCCTCGGAGCCCTTCAACTGGTACCAGGGCCTGGTGGTCGTGTTGGCGATCTCGATCTGGGCGCTGCTGTCCGGACTGCGACGGATTACCGACGCCGTCGAGCGCCGTTTCTGGAAAAGGCTCGCATTCGCTCTCTTCGGCTTCCTGATCGCGGAGCTCTTCCGGACCGTCTTCTACGACGCCTACCAGACGATCCACGGGGAGTTATTCCAAGAGCTCTGCTACCTGGCCTTCTACCTGCTGCTCCTTTTCGCCATCGAGCTGCAGGCTCATCGTGTCATTCCCGAGAGCCAGTCCGGCGTCTGGCGATTGCGGAAACGCTTTGAGGTCGAAGGGGCGATCCTCTTCGTCACCGGACTGGTGGTGAGTTTCGTATTGATCCCGATGCAGGGGGGAGACGACTACTTCACCAGCTCCCTTCCCTCGTCTTTTCTCTATATTTCTCTCGATCTCCTGATCCTGGCCCGAACCCTTCATGCCTACCGAGATTCCCGCGGTGTGCGGTGGCGTACCATCTACCGCTACCTTATCCTCGCAGTGGTAGCCATGCTCTCCACGGACTTCGTCGATCTGCTGTCTTACGCTTCTCTGTTCGACGCGCCTGCCGTTCTCTACCCGATCTGGTACCTCTACTTTTTGCTGTTCATCCTGGCTGGGCGACTACGGCATTTCCTACCCCCCGTCGATACGTCCGAGAGCGCCCAAAAGGAGCTCGGCAAGCGGCTGTCGGGAGACCCTTTTTCGAATATCCTCTTGATCTACACTCTGCTGCTGCCGGCTCTTCATCTCCTTTTCGATTACTTCGCGCTCTTCAATTCGGCGATCAATCGACAACAGATCCCCATCGTTCTGATCTACGTTGTCGCCTTCCTCTACATTTTGGGCCGCCAGCACAGGTTCGAGGAGACGCGGAGCCAGGCTCTGGAGACCCAGGTCGCCCAGCGCCAGGCGGTGGTCGTCGAGCAACGCGACCAACTGCTGCAGACCAACGCCGAGCTGGAGCGACTCACCTATACCGTCAACCACGATCTAAAGAGTCCTCTGGTCACCATTCTGGGGTTTGTGGGCATGCTGGAGAGGGACATGGCCGAGGAAAATCCGGAGCGCATGAAGTCGGATATACGGCGGATCCGCAATGCCGCCTCCAAGATGGGCCAGATGGTTGACGAGCTGGTCGATTTGTCTCGAATCGGCCCTGTGGACAACAAACCCCAAGCGGTCTCGTTGGACGAGCTGACGCGGGAAGCGGTCGAGTTGGTGGCAGGAAGGATCCGTGAGAATAACGTCGAAGTGGTCGTCTCTCCTGACCTGCCCGTCGTCTCCGGGGATCGTCTCCGACTCCTGACGGTATTCCAGAACCTGATCGACAACGCAACCAAGTACCGGGGCTCCCAGACGGAGCCGCGGGTTGAGATCGGGATCAGACAGGGCAGCGAAGGGCCAATTTTCTATGTTGAGGACAACGGCCTAGGAATCGACCCGCAATATCACCAGAAGATTTTTGATCTCTTTGATCAACTGGATCCGAGCATCGAAGGCACCGGCATTGGCCTGGCCGCGGTCAAGCGGATTGTCGAGCTGCACGGCGGCCAGATCTGGGTGGAATCCGATGGGTTGGGGGAGGGCAGCACGTTCTGTTTTACGCTGCCGCACGGTCAGGCGGACCTGTCATGAGAAAACCAAGGGTGCAGTGCAGAACCAGCGGCATCGGCGAGGCAAGGCCCGAGGGTCGCCCCCAGCTCTCGGCGCTCGTGCGGGGCCTTCATCTCCGGTGCTCTCTGTCGATCGCTCGCCATCAGCGGCCGACACCGTGGCGAGGAGAGAAACTCAGCCGGTATGTTAATCTTCCAAAACAAACCCTTTTGTCGTTCGCCGTGGCCAAGACCTCGCATCGGTGGCGGCTAATTTCCGCAACAAATGGTTCAGAGGTACATCGTGCACCGAGGGCCCATCGAATCGCTGGTCGAAGACAGCATCGAGATCCGACCCCGTCGCCCGCCGGGCGGCACAGGTGGGAAGCCGTGACTCATCGCCTCGAAGCGCCGTGGAGTGGCCAAGCGGTGTGGCGCAGTTTCTGCCGAGGAGATGGCAGGGGCCTCGCATAGCGTGAGCAAATCTACCGACTTCGGCAGACTCCATGGCTTGCTGGTTGGCGACGACGAGCTAGCACAGGTCTGTCGCGACCTTCCGGAATCCGCGTGCCGGGAGCAGCCGCGCAACTACGGTCTGCAGGTCGTGTCCCTGAGCCTGACGAAGGTTGGCGAAGGCCTTGCCGATGCCAAGCTGGTGCTGGCCTGGCTGCTCGACGCCATCGGCGCCCCGACCTGGGCAATCGGCCTGCTGGTGCCGGTGCGCGAATCGCTCGCGATGCTGCCGCAGCTCCTGATTTCAGCGCGGATTCGACGGCGCAGCATTCGTAAGACCGTCTACGTTGTGGGCTGTGTTGTACAGGGCGCGGCGATCATCGGCTTCGGATTGGTTGGGCTGGCACTCTCTGGGGCCATCGCCGGCATCATAGCGATCGGGCTCATTGCGGTGTTTGCCCTCGGACGCAGCCTATGCTCGATCAGCCACAAGGATGTGCTCGCCAAGACCGTGGACAGGGGCCGACGCGGCTCGGTCAGCGGGATCGCGGGGAGCATCGCCGCCGCAGCGACGCTGCTGATGGCTGCCGGTTATTCGACCGGCTGGATCCCGCTCACCGTGCCGGTGGTGGCTGGCGTTGTGATCGTGGGCGGCATGGCGTGGTTTCTTGCCGCTTTTGTCTTCGCATCGATCCGTGAGCTCCCCGGCGCAACCGAAGGCAGTATCGACGGTCTAGCAGCTGTCATGGCGCAACTCGAGCTGCTGCGCAGCGACGCACCTCTGCGGCGGCTCATCGCAACACGCGCCCTGCTGCTGTCGACTGCGCTGGCACCACCATTTTACATTGCGCTCAGCGGCGACCGCGAATCCGGCGGCCTGGGCAGGCTAGGACTTTTCATGATCGCATCGGCGGCAGCGAGTCTGTTGAGCTCCTATATCTGGGGGAGACTCGCGGATCGATCGAGTCGGCGGGTATTGATGTACTCGGCGGCACTGGCAACACTGGCCAATGGCATCGCCGCGTTTGCTGCGCTGACCATGCCGGACCGACTGGTGTCTTCGCTATTTCTCCCTGCGATGTTGTTTGTGATCATGATCGCGCACCAGGGGGTCCGACTCGGGCGCTCGGTTCACATCATCGACATGGCCGATCTCGATAGCCGTGCCACCTATACCGCGCTCAGCAATTCGGTGGTTGGCCTGATCCTTCTAGCAGGCGGGGTATTCGGCGTGATTGCCCAGTGGCTCGGCGTTGGCACGGTGCTGGCGCTCTTCACGCTGATGGCTGCGCTGGCTATACCGGCCGCCTCGGGGTTGGAAGAGGTACAGAAAGCGGATGCCCCAAACTCTGAACAAGAGAGTCGGGCTACAACTTGAAGGAAATGGCGTCATCCATCATGTGCGTGCTGAAGATTAGGAATGCTCGGGAAAAGGGGCATGAGTCATTGTGCCAGCGAGATGGGTACCGATTCCGCTGTTGGAGGCGCAATTGACGCTTCGCCTTCCCGGCTGTTTCGACTGGATCACCGATAGCCCCGGCCACACGCAATGAGACCCACGCTGACCAAGGTCGCCGCTCTTTTGTCCGGTGTGGCCATTCTCCTCACCGGTCAAGGCCTGCAGGGCACGCTGATCCCAACACGAGCGGCTTTAGAGCATTTTTCGACGGTAACGATCGGCGTCATCGGCGCGTCATATTTCTTGGGCTTCACCATCGGCTGTCTGCGTGGCGGCGTGCTCCTTCGCTCCGTAGGGCACGTGCGGGTATTTGCTGCCATGTCCGCTGCGGCGTCAGCTGCCCCGTTGGTCCTCGGTTTGTGGGCAGATCCATGGTTGTGGGGAGCTTTGCGTTTCCTGACCGGTTTTTGTTTCGCGGTGCTTTACGTGGTCATCGAGAGTTGGCTGAATGGCTGTACCAGCAACGAGACTCGAGGTGGAGTGTTCTCGATCTACGTTTTCATTACGCTAACCGTGATGGCGCTAGGCCAGTTGATGATGCTCATGTACGACCCACGCGAGCTCGAGCTCTTCGTCGTCGCCTCAATTCTCGTGTCGTCAGCGTTGATCCCGGTCGTATTATCGCGATCCGAGGCACCGGCAAAACCGCAGGTTGTGCGACTGGATTTACGCCGATTGTTCGAGATCTCGCCGTCGGGTGCCGCCAGCTGTCTGGCGGCCGGGCTGACCAATGGCTCTTTCTGGGCGATCTCGGCCATCTTCGCGTCAAAGATCACGGGCAACATCGATGCGGCGGCGTGGTATATGACCAGCGGGGTGATCGGAGGCGCCATTTTTCAGTGGCCGCTCGGCCTTCTCTCCGATCGCCTGGACCGACGGAGGATGTTAGCCTTCACGGCGCTCGGTGCAGGAGTTGTCGGCACGGCGATTGCCGTAGCTGGCTCGAGCCTGCCCGAATTCTCATTGATGCTGCTCGGCGCACTATGGGGGGGCATGGCATTTCCGTTGTATTCGGTCGCGGTGGCGCTTACCAATGATCACGCCAGACAAGACGAATACGTACAGGTCTCAAGTGGTTTATTGCTGTTATATGGAATGGGCGCCGTTGCGGGCCCCTTGCTTGCGGCACTGGTGATGGGTGCATGGGGGCCTAGTGGGCTCTACGTATTCAGCGGTGCTGTCCATCTGTCGCTGTTCGGCTATGTCGGTCGCCGTGCTTTGAAACGGCTACCGATACCGACTGAACAACAGATTGACTTCAGTGATGCATTGACCAGCGCACAGACGGCGTCGACTGTCTACGAGCCCGACGTTGAGAGCGGAGCGTTGCCCGACTCCGCCTAATTCTCTTTGGTAGATCAATTTTCTGGCTTCCCTCTTTGGCAAGGGGGGAAAGCGGATATGGTTAAGTAGAATTAGTCGGCCCGGAACAACTGAGGATTTCGTTCGATGAACTTCTCGGTCCAAGTCTCGACAAACGACCTCGCCTCGTGCTTCAGGTTCCACCAGCCAAAGAGACTGATAACACCAGCCCCCAGTACGTCGACGATCAGATCCCACATGGTGTCGGTGAGGCCCGAAGGGTCGTCGACGATCTTTGACGCTTTTCTTCAAGTCACTCCTCGAGTCAGAACCCTCAGTCCGACAGAAGCTCACGCAGGACCATCGGCAGGATGCCGCCATGGACAAAGTACTCGACCCCGGCCGGCGCATCGATCCTCACGACCACGTCAAACTCCGACTTGGTCCCGTCCGGCCGAGTCACCGAGACTCTGGCGCTTTGGCGTGGCTCGATGCCGGCCGCAATGCCGGAAATGGAAAGCTCCTCTTGGCCGGTCAAGCCCAGGGATTCTGCCGAGTCACCCTCCTTGAGCTGCAAGGGGAGAACCCCCATGCAGACCAGATTGCTGCGGTGGATTCGCTCGTAGCTGCGGGCGATGATGGCCTTGATGCCGAGCAAGGCGGCACCCTTTGCCGCCCAGTCGCGCGAGCTTCCGGCGCCGTACTCCCGTCCGGCGATCACCACCAAGGGCGTCCCCTCTTGCTGGTAGCGGACAGCCGCATCATAAATACTCATCGTGTCGCCGCTCGGGACATGCACGGTCCAAGGACCTTCCGTACCCGGCGCCATCGCATTGTGCAAACGTGGGTTGCCGAAAGTGCCGCGTATCATCACTTCATGATTGCCTCGGCGGGATCCAAAGCTGTTGAATTCCGGCGACGGCACGCCTTGGTCCAAAAGATACCGGCCGGCGGAAGAATCGGGGGTGATCCCGCCGGCCGGCGAAATATGATCGGTGGTGATCGAGTCACCCAAGACGGCAAGGGTGCGAGCTCCAATCACGTCGCTCAACGGTGCCGGATGGGGTGCGAAGTCCATAAAGAAGGGGGGCTCACGCACGTAGGTCGAGTCATGGGCCCAATTGAACAGCGCTCCGGTCGGCGCCGGCATGCTCTTCCACTTCTCGTCACCTTCGAAAATCCGACCATACTCGAGGTCGAACTGGTCGGAGGCCACCGACGAAGCGACCAGGGATTCGATCTCTCTAGCGGTCGGCCAGATATCCCTCAAATAGATGGGATCGCCCTGTCGATCGAGTCCCAGGGGATCGACACTGAGATCGCAGAGCACCGTTCCGACGAGTGCATAGGCTACACAGAGTGGTGGTGACGCCAGATAGCTGGCCTTCACCTGGCCGTGAATGCGACCCTCGTAGTTGCGATTTCCCGACAGCACGGCCACCACGGACAGATCCTGATCGGTCACAGCCCGTGCGACCTCTTCCGGTAAGGGCCCGGAGTTGCCGATACAGGTGGTGCACCCATAACCTACGAGGTCGAAACCCAGCGCCTCGAGGAAGGGTGTGAGACCTGCCTTGTTCAGATATTGAGTCACCACCCGCGAACCTGGAGCCAGGGAAGTCTTGACCCATGGCCGGCTCTGCAGACCGGCCTCTACCGCCTTCTTGGCGAGCAAACCGGCTGCGATCATCACCGAGGGATTCGAGGTGTTTGTACAACTGGTGATGGCCGCTATGACCACCGAGCCATCGGTCACCGATGCAGCTGCATTCGGTAGGTGCAAACGTTGGGGCGGGGCCTCGAGGAACTCGCCCGCAGCTGAGGAGCCTTCGGCGACCAGCCGAGCTCCGATAGTGTCAAAGTAGCCGCCGCCGCGGCGACTGTCAACACCCTTGGCTAGCAGAGCACTCCGATCGTGCTTGCCCCGTAGCATCTGTCAAATGATCTCGGCCGACCTTCTGGCGGACAGAACCTTCGCTACGACCGGGAGTCCCCGCTGGCGGATGGTCGACCTGTGGCGCCCCAGATCTCGACGGGTGGGCGAAGGTGGCTCCCAGGCCAGTGGACCAGACCCTCGTCTGGAGGGTCTCGAGCGAACGCCACGCGCACGAGCCGATTCAGAGTTGTATAAGATGGGTCATGGCTGTCCCCGTCATTCGCTTCTGTCGTCTTGAAAATGGCGGCCGAGTCGCTTACTCCACCCACGGATCAGGCCCCCTGTTGATCTGCCCGGCTTGGTGGGTTTCGCATCTGGAAAGAGACTGGGAACGGGAGGCTTTCCGCGACTTTTTCGAAGCGCTCGGGCAACACCGGACGGTCGTCCGCTACGACCGTCCGGGCGTCGGGCTCAGCAACCGTGAGCGGATCGACTTCACCCAGGAATCTGAAGTCGAGGTCCTCAATGCCATCGTGGCTCGCCTCGACCAGCCCACCATCGACCTGCTGGCTTTCTCCTGCGCCTCACCCGTTGCCCTCACCTGGGCGGCTGCCAATCCAGGGCGCGTCCAAAAAATTGTTTTCATCGGGGCCTACGCCTGCGGCTCGGATCTGGGCGCCGGCAATGTCCGCGAGGCGCTTGTGGCCCTGGTCGAGGCCCACTGGGGCATGGGCGCCGGAGCCATCAATCGTCTGTTTTCCCCGAACCTCTCCAGTCAGGACGCCCGTTCCTACGGGCGCGACCAGTTAGCCTCGACTTCGGCCGGAACGGCGGCCAAGCTGCTGAGACTGAGCTTCGCTCTGGATGCCAGAGGGGCCACGGCGGGGGTCGGTTGCCCGGCGCTGGTGATCCACCGACGGGGTGATCAGACGGTCCGATTCGACGCCGGGAGAGACCTGGCCGCCGACTTGCCAGAAGCGACATTTTTGCCCCTGCCGGGCAGCGCCCATTTGCCGTGGCTTGGCGATGCTGAACCCGTGCTGTCGGCAGTGCTCGCCTTTCTGAACGGCTCAGAGTTGGACAGGCCTGGTGCTCGGCCTTCTTGGAAGCGCCGTGGCGACATCTGGAACCTCTGCTTCAACGGTCGAACGATCCATCTCAGTCACCGCAAGGGGCTGGCCGATTTGGCCATCCTCCTGGACCGACAAGGCCAGTCGGTCGAAGCCTTCGAGCTCTACGCCGGATCGGAGGCGCCCCGCCCGGCACCCGCCGAGCCCGTCGTCGACCGACAAGCCTTGGCCGCCTACCGATCGCGCTTGGCCGAGTTGGATGTGGATTTGCGGCAGGCCCAGCAACGCAACGACCTCGGAGCGAATGAGCGATTGCGGGGGGAGCGAGAGGCGCTGCTAGAACACCTGGAGCAAATCACTGGGCTCGGCGGGCGGGTGCGTACCGGAATCTCTCCGGCAGAGCGCGCGCGCAAGGCAGTTTCAGCAAGGATACGAGACGCCATCGGCAGGGTAGGTAGCCACCATCCTGAGCTAGCAGCCCACCTGGCAGCCGCGGTCTCGACGGGAGCCACTTGCACCTACGAGCCTGAAAAGCCGATCGTTTGGAACATCACAAGCTGCTAGACCCGAGTTGGCGGTCCGCCAGGTAGAGTCTGGCGCCTAAGAAGTAAGACCCCAAGGCGTCTAACCTACCGGCGATGGACATCAATACCCCGATCGCCCACCGCAAACGGCAAACGCGCTTTGCATTGATCATCGCGCCTTGGCAAAGGATACCGCGACGATGCCCCCCTGGTGTACCTCGTCGCGCTGTAGGTCCGATGCAAGAGAGAATTGTTTCACAGCTAATAGGAGCCCATGGACATGAATCGTGTATTGATCCTCCTCTACGGCATTCTTTCCTACGCAGTTGCGATGGGAGGTTTAGTCTTCTTCATCTTGTTTGTTGGCGGTTGGAGCTTCTTTCCTTTTCACATCGATTCGGGCGATCCTGGACCGTTGGCGGTTGCCCTGGCGGTAAATACCGGCCTGATGATCGTGCTGTTTTTACAGCATTCCGTGATGGCTCGCCCGGCTTTCAAGGACGCCTGGACCAAGTTGATTCCGCCAGCCGCCGAGCGCAGCACCTATGTTCTTTTATCCGGACTCGTCTTCGTTCTGATCTCCCTGTGTTGGCAAGGCATCGCAGGTACGCTCTGGCAGGTTGACAGTCAGCTCGCTCGAGCTCTTCTGACGACGATCCAGTTGCTGGGTTGGGGTCTGGTCGTCACCTCCTCCCTGGTGATCAATCATTTTGAGCTGTTCGGGCTACAGCAGGTATATTTTTACTTTGCTGGAAAACAGGTGCCGTCACCTCGTTTTACGGATCGTTTCCTCTACAAAATCGTTCGCCATCCCTTGCAACTGGGAGTGCTCATCGGTATCTGGTCGACTGCGACGATGACCATGACGCATCTGATGTTGTCGATTGCCTTGACCCTGTATATTTTCATCGGTCTCCACTTCGAAGAGAAAGACCTCGTCGCCACCTTGGGTCACGACTACAAAAACTATCAGCGGCAAGTCCGCATGATTTTGCCCATTCCAAGGCGGGTGAGCCCTGCGAAGTAGGCAAGAAGGTGCTAGCCTCGTGTCGGCGACGGAGGCTGCGGCTTGGGCGAGGCGTTGCCGTCGGCGCTGGTGCAGTGGTGATCGTCGGTAGTGACGCCGTCGTGCAGCTCTCACTGGCGATTTGTAGTGCGTTGAGCGATTCGGGACGACTGGCGTTCATCCGAGCGGCTTGGTGCGAAATGTTCTCGGGCCGTAGCGCGTAGACCTCAACACAGCTAGAGGCGACATGATCGAAGACTACCTGCTATATCTCCTTTTCCTGTTGCTGGCCATCACCTTCTACCTCACCCCCACTCTCATCGCCTGGCTACGGCAGCATCCCGACTTGGCGCTTGTTTGGGCCTACAACCTACGCTACGGTTGGCTCGTTGTCGGCTGGTACCGAGCGTTCCGCCTCGCCCTCGAGACGCTGGAGCCGACTCCTCCGCCAACGCCCTTGGTGATGTCGACGGATTCGCCGCCCTTGCCGACCGATCCCCTGGCCGGCGTGATTTCCCGCTTGCTCGAGCTGCCGCCAAAGGACCGCGTCCTCACCTTTCGAGCCGCCAACGGGCGTGGAGTCCAACTGGTGTGCGGCAAGGCTCGTCCCTTGATGGTGCGGCTCGAAGGGCCGTGGACTGATGCCGAGCAGGCCGAAGCGCGGGCCATCCTAGGGTCCGAGGCGGCCTCCAAACCGGACCAGGTACGGCTCCTCGTCCCCGAGGACGCCCTGCGGGGACTGGTGCTCACGGCTGAGAATTCGTACGCCGCCGCCCGCCTAGTGCGCCGACTGGTCACGGATGCTCTGGGCGAGGATGCGGAACGACTTTTGATCGACAAGGACTACGAAGATCATGACGCTCGTCCCGAAATCGCCGCCGCTCTCGAATCCCATGGCGGCATAGAAATAGCGCACGCCGAGAGCGGTGTACGCGTGCGGGTCAAGCTCTGTGGCTCCGGCGCCGAGGCCTCCGGGTATCGCCTCGAGATCCCCGCGGCGTGCCTCGATCCACGTCGTGGCCAGCGGCACCGGGCTCGCCAAGCCGTCCATGACGCCGGTTGGCGCCTCATCGATCAGGACATGGGCTCCGGGCCCGATCTCGACGGCCCCTCAGCCGATCCGCACAGCCTGTGGGGTTTTACCGCCGATAGGGGTGGTCGCAACGACGCTGCAGACGCAGCTTTGCGCTTGCTCTGCACCATCGCCGAGGCGCCTGTGGATCTACACGTGAGCCTCGTCCCGCTGCCGCAAGGGACACCATAGAGCCCATCGCCAGAAGCTTAAAAGCTAAGCCGACGACTGACCCGGCCTGGGTGCTCTCTCAGGTGCTCTCCCCCGGCCACTCCATGCCAAGGATGCCAGACAATGACCATGTCCACCCTGCGCCAGGACGATCCACTCGACGACTTCGACCGCCGTCAGATCACCCTTGACGGTCTAGCGGACGACGGAGCCACCAAAGTTGTCTACGTGGCCGGCAGGGGGCCGGCGGTGATCGTCATGACGGAGATGCCGGGCATCAGCCCAGATGTGGCGCGCTTTGCCCGCTGGGTGCGGGACGCCGGTTTCAGCGTCTACATGCCGTCCCTGTTTGGTCGCGACGGTGCGGTGCCCGAGGCCGAGGAAGGCAAGGCCGTCTTTCAGCGGGCCTGTGTCAGCGCCGAATTCCGCGCCTTCGCCGCCAACGCATCGAGCCCGGTCACCCAATGGTTGCGCTCCTTGGCACGGCTGGCCCACGACGAATGCGGTGGGCCCGGGGTCGGTGCCATCGGCATGTGCTTCACCGGCAACTTCGCCCTCACCATGATGCTTGAGCCATCGATGCTGGCGCCGGTGCTGTCACAACCCACTCTGCCCCTCAACGACCCTTCCGGCCTGCATATCGCCCCCGAAGAGTTGGCCGAGGTGCAACAACGCCTCGAAGAGGACGATCTCACCGTCTTGGCCTACCGCTTTGAGGGGGATCGTTTCTGCACCGCCCAGCGCTTCGCCGCTTACGCCGAGGCCTTGGGCGACCGCTTTGTGCCGCGAGTCTTGCCCGACAGCGCCGCCAATGGCGACCTGCCGCCGTTCTTCGAGCAGGTTGTGGGCTGTCCCCACAGTGTCGTGACGGCGCACCTCATCGACGCCGCCGGTGAACCGACAATTGCCGCCCGCGATGAGATCTTGGCGTTCTTCAAGCAACGGCTGACGGCGCGGGGCCGTGACTGAGCTCATCTAATCTTCAGCTTGCGGCGCACCGAAGGCCTTGCTGTAAAAGCCCGATGGATCAAAACAGCAAACCCTTTTCTTTCCAGATGCGAGCCTGTCACAGGCGTCGTTGATCCGCTTCTTACGGGTCTTCGCCTGTTTAGCCGAAGTGATCCAGTGAATCCAATCCAGACGAGCGATGGTGGTTGTTGCATCCCACGTGGCCCGGGACTCGGGAGAAGCGCTCAACGCCTCCAACAGATCATCGGGAATTTCCGGCTCAGGCTCCTCGACCGAGATGATTTCGAGCTGAGCGAAGTCACCGAACGTAGCACCTGATACTTCGAGTAGCTCCTTATCGAGCTTCAGCCAATGGCTTTTCTTTCCATCGGGCTCCAGGAGTGCCGTAAAACCCGAGCCATTGATGGTCCCTCGGATTGTTGTACGGCCACGCCTCGGCAATTTTGCGCTTGCCTCCGGGGGCAAAACCACAAAAGCCCAAGCATTCCCGTTGCCCGGATCTCTGGGCCGAAGCAATCGGGCTTTGAATGCAGATCTTGTGTCCTGACGGCTCATTTCATCACCAACCTAAACTTGCGCCCTTTGTCTTCTGATGTCGCTCTACGGCGCAGGTGACCACAGTGCCGCCCTGGATCGCAGACTCCGTCCAGGGATAAGGAATCCGAGCCTGTAGGATCCGACGTGCTGTCGGCGGTCGCCGAGGTGGTCGGCTGAGCAGTTTCGACTCGCAGAGTTATCGAGGAGAGAGTCCAGGTCGCGACCTCGCTGTCTTCGATCTCGACCTGGCCTCGGGTTCCTGGTCGTAGATAGCGGTCGAGGGCCCGGAAGAGGGGGCTCTGCGGAGTTGAGGCTGCGGAGCGGGTCGGTGCCGTCTCAGCTAGAAGATGCCACGCCACGGGATTCGATTCCTGGGTCCCGAACACCAGCACTTTGTCCTGCACTCCTAAGGGAGGGCGGCCCTCGAAGATGGCGCGGCGGAAGACATGCTCCTCCCCAGGTTCAAGCTTGACATACCAGTCGGAGGGGCGGGCCTCGGACGATGTCCGCCCGGTACGGGGGAAGGCTAGGATGCCGCCGTCGGTGGAAAGGACCAGCCCGCCCACCAGAAGGGGGACTGGCGTGTCCGCGGCGAGTCTCACTCGGACATTCCAGCGATGACAGAGCGGCACCACCTGCTCTTCGTTCGGCCCAGCGGGGAGCCAGGGGCCTTCGGCGCAAACAGTTTGATCGGAAGCTGGAACGAGCTCGACCTGCAACGTTCGGTGGTCTTCGAAATCCCCGCCCCCTTCCCCTTGCAGTGCCAGGAGCGCTTTCTGGCGTGCATGTCGCCACAGGTCGTCCGCGACCTCTCGGGCGACTGCGACTGCGTCTCCGTCTTCGCCGTAGAGGTTCCGCCTCCGATGCGGTCCCCAGAGGCCGAGTTGCCCATCCGGGCCCCGAAGCAGCTCAAAATCTCCGGCGGTGGAGGAGAGCTGAATGAGATTGGCCGCTTCGGGGTGCTCTGCCACGGCTTCCTTGAGGGCCTTCGCGAGCTCGGGAGTGACGCCGCCGGTCTCGGCCCGAGGCCGGATTCGGACCTTCAGCCGCAAGAAGGCGTCGCCTGGGCGCACGAGGACGGCCAAGTCGCCCTCCCGAATTTCCGGGCTCTCGGCGCGGCTCGCCACGATCCGAGCGAAGGCTCCGACCCCTGAGCTCCCCTCGGTCTCGACGACCGCTGTGGCCTTGGCTTGCGCCGGATCTCGGGCGGTGGATTCGTCAACCGCGCCGTCGTAAATGCGCAGCTCGGCTCCTGGTCCCATGCCCGGGAGCGGTGGCCCACTGAGCTCGAGACTCTCTCCTACGGTTGTAACTTCCCAGGCCAGGGAGCGCCGACGGTGCTCGTTGGCGAAGACGACCGTCTCCAGGTCCCCCTGGAAATAGGGAATCTGATAGCTGCGGGCGGAAACCAGGGGCCGGATGCGCCGGGCGGCTTGGGCGTATGTGAGAGGACGGTGTCCCTGGGGTGCAAGGGCCAGGAGGAGGGCGTCGGTGAAGATGCCCCTGGCTCCGGTCTCGAGGGCCGGGGTGCCGTCGGAAGCGGCGGAGAAACTGACGAGGCCGGGGAGGGCATCCGGTAGCCAGCCGCCGCTTTCGGTCACCGACGGGCTGGAGCGAGCGGCGCTGGCAGCGGCGGGCTGCCAGCGGGCCTGGAAGGTGTTGCCGGCTCGAGTGGCGGAGCCCGAGCTGCAAGAATCGAGAATGACAGTGATCCGTTCGGTCTGAGCATGGAGGCGGCCGAGCATCGAGTTTAGCTCGTCGTCGAGGAAATCCTCGACGCTTCCGGTGCGGGCGTCGTGAAGCAGCAAGGTTTCGTCCCGCTGGTCCGCTTCGTCGCCGTTCTGGTCGGCCGCCTGGGAGCCGTGACCGGCGAAATAGAGGACGGCGACATCTCCGGTTCTCGCCCGCTGCACTAGGGTCTGCTCGAAGGCCTCCCGAAACCTTTCCGTCGTCGCCTGTCCATCCAGCAGCATGCAGACATTGGATTTCGGAAAACCGTATCCTTGTACCTCGTCGGTCAACAGCTGGTAGACCCGCCGAGCGTCCTCCGTCGGCCCTCTGAGATCGGTGAGCCCGGGGCTTGCGTACTCTCCGACACCGACGATCAGCGCCAGACGACGCATTCCCTCGGTCTCCACAGCATCCACTGCGGGGCAGCGCTCCGGCAGCTCCTTATTCTGCTGGGAGGCGGTCGGTGTTGGCACCGGTCCACAGCCGGCCAGAAGGAGGAGAAGAAGAGGGACTATGGCGGAAGGGAGTCGGAAGGGCTGGGGCTCGCTGAGCTTGCTCATTGCCAGTCTCCTGTGAGTTGAAAGCCGGCCCAAAAGATGGGAGCCCCATAGCCGAGATCTGGAGACTCGATAAGCTCGATCTGGGCGAGGCGAAGGGATTCCGCCTTGGACGTACCGCTCGTCAAGTGGCGATAGAAGCGAATCATCAGCTCAGAGGTCGCCGCGTCGTCGACTTTCCAAAGGGCCGAGAGGACTGATCGTGCTCCCGCCGCCAGGAATGCTTGATTCAGGCTGGAAGGCCCTTCGCCGCTCCGCTCTTGCCCCAAGGATGTCTCACAGGCCGAGAGGGTGACCAACTCCGCGGAGGTCTGCATCTCGTCGACGATCTCCCAACCCTCGACGATGCCGTTCTCCTCTCCTTCGGCGAGGGATGCGGGAACGGCGAGGGCGAGGAACGAATGCTCCGGTTGCTGGCCGTCTACGAAGCCGTGGGCTGCGAAGTGGACGAAAGTTGCGGCCTCGATCTGCTCCTTGGCCGCCCTTTCGGTGGCCGCTTCGCCCAGGTGGACCCGTGCCGTAAGCCTGTGGTCTTTGAAGATTTCGCCGATCTGCTGTGCTTCCCGGCCGGACCCCGGCAAGGCTGGCAACCCCCCGGAAAAGCCCCGTTCGGTCGCTGAACGGACGGCATAAGGCAACGTCCTGGTCGATTCTGCGCCGCCAATGGCGCCATAGGCCGGGTCGCCGAATGCCAGCAAAGATCCGCCGAATTCGGCCTTTCGGTTCCCACCTTCTGCATTTCGAGATCGTCGAGCGGCGAGGGCCACGAAGGCCGCCGCAGAAGGAGCAAGTGAAAACGGCTTGGTCTGGGCCAAGTACTGTTTCGTGGATAGCTCCAAGGCCGCAAAGGGAAGCCTATGTAGGGGACCATCCGGGATGATGAGGAGCCGGCTGGCCTCTCGGATCTGTAGGTCCGCGGGGGCGAGAAGGGCATCGTAGAGGCGGCGGGAGGCACCATCTCCACCGCTGACGCCCGAATCCGTCACTGCAGCGACGCCCCGAGACTGACGCAAATTTCTGTCGTCGAGGAAGCTCCCGATTTCTGCCTCGAGAACCTCGATTCCGAGGGGAATCCGGTGCTTCGATGCTTGGCCGGCAGCGGTGATGACGATCAGGTCCGTATGGTCCCTTGCGGTCATGTAGTAGAGAGCCAGCGTCTCCGGGTCCAGGACCCGTTGCAGTCCGCTAAGGGTGGTTGGAATGTAGGTTTGCTCGACCGCTTCCCAGGTGGTGTTCAGCACTTGCGCACGCTCCCGCTGCAGCCGCCCCCGTTCCTCGAGGATGGCTGCAAAGCGTTCGTCGTCGGTGGGAATGCGATCGAGGGCGCGGGTGAGGGCTTGAATCTGGGCCGTCAGGTTGAGAAGAGCAGTATCTGCGTCGGGCGGAGCTCCCCCGGGCGAAACCCCATCCGCTCCCTGCCACTTAGCCCCGCCGAATTGGTCCGGTTCACCGACGAGGCGTCCGTGACGGCGGATTCGGGTCAGGAGGCTTAGCTCTCCCGGGCTCGCAGTCGATCGCAGTCTCTCCGC
Organism: Acidobacteriota bacterium; assembly: GCA_029263315.1. Lineage (GTDB taxonomy): Bacteria > Acidobacteriota > Thermoanaerobaculia > Multivoradales > J023 > JAJCXR01. The sequence goes on from JAJCXR010000046.1 coordinate 90,841, forward strand.
CGTTTCGAGTCCAGCCTTCGACGAGATCTCTAACACGCTGTCGAAGTGCTCATGCCCGCCCATTCCCGCGGACCAGAATTCCCCCTTAGGCGGAAAACTCCAGTCTCGTTTACCGATGACGGGACGGTCGGAGAAGCGAATCCTCGGCCTTGTTGGAGCCGAGGGCCCCGGCGCCAGCTCCAGGGAAGGCAGCTCCTCATCCGTCACCTCGCTAAGGGCGACGCGCAATCGATTCAGGGCTCGCTGGGCCTCACCGACGAAGCCGTCTTTGGGCCCGAAGAGGCCTCTGCCCGTCTCCATGCTCGCCTCCAGCTGGCGCCTCGCCGCGGTGAGCTCGCCTAAACCTCCCAGATGGCGGGTCAGCTCCACAGGCGGCGTTGCATGGGCCAAGATCGGGGAAGTACGCAGGTCGAGACTGATCAGCTCGTCGAATAGCTCGGCTCCGCTGCCGATATCCCCCGCGGATGTCCGCAGTCGAATGAGCGTGGCGAGAGCGGTCAAGGTTTCCGGGGCGTCGCTTCCAAGAGTCTTCCGCAAAACGCTGACTTCCTTTTCCTGGGATTGCAAAGCCCGTTGAGAGGGGGCCGTAACGTTCTTTTCACCGCCGGCCTCTGGGGGGCTGCCGCAACCGCTCAGAGCTACGGCGGCCCAGATAAGGCCGATCAGGGCGGTGGGAAGGGTTGCAAAGGTGTTGAGCCTGCAGTGCGGGCTGTAATCTCTTACGTCCATCGATAATACTCCTCCGGGGGTAGCCCCAGGTCTGTCGGGTGCCAGTGCTCAGTGAGCCCATAGGTGGGGAGGGTTGGGCCTACTAAGGGTGAGCCTACTATGCCCGCTCTGATCAGGTTGACCGGCGCCGAGGTACTGTGTCGAAAACCGGGGGGATTGAACGAGATTCTGGAGCGTGCCAGTGTCACATCATGGATGGAGCTCAGCGGTCCGGGGACCTGCGGGGGCCAAAACATCGATTCCTCCTTCAGAGCATCCACTGAGATTGGAGAAGAGCTGGCCCGGATAAGCACTTTCCTGGCTTCTACCAAAAAAAGGGAGCTCTCGGCGACTCGGAGTGTTTGGACGTTCACTTCCGCTCACTGCAGAGCTGTCATAGACTTTCGACCTAACTCACGACGTTCGAGTGCTTCGCCGGTCGAGAAAAATCGCCGGATGATCGAGTTGGTTCTAAGCTTGTCCATCGGAGATTGATCCTAATAGATCCTATAGGCGACGGACGAAAATGCCAGCGTGTATTGAGCGGCCCAGATGAAACGATGTCAGCAGGCCAGGCCCCCGAAAAGAACCCAGCTCCGGAGTGATCCCAGTATTATTTCTTTGAAGCACTCTCCGGAGGCCCACCATGAGAACCGCACGACGGATCCCGCGGACCTGTTGGCTACTTTGCCTGTTGTACTCGCCGTTCGCTGTAGCTGACGAAGCGAGCCTCAGCAATGGGGTAGGGTCAAGCTCGATCTCGTGGTACCTCTATGGAGGAATGTCGGGGGACTACGACGGCTTGGCGAGAGACTGGTTTCCTGGATCTAAGATATCCGATATCGCTCTGGAGCCCGTTTCCACGGACATCGAGACCACGACGCAGCTTGGCTTCGGGGGAGTTTATTGCCTCAACGATCGTTTTGCCCTCGACTTCGGCCTGTCCTATGGCTCCGCGCAGATGAAGAGCACCTTAGCAACCGAAGTGCCAATTTTCGACTCCGGCACGGTGGGCAGTGATTCTCTTCTCCTGGAGCTGGAGAGCGATGTGGAGGTCTTCGAAGGCAATCTGATCGGTCGCTTCTATCCACGGACGTCCTGCCGGCTCAGGCCTTGGCTGGCGGCAGGGGTGCGAGGGATTTTACTGAGACCCCAGGATCTGAGGGACGAAGAGCTGTCCTCGTTGCTGGGCAAGCCTGAGAACGTAAGTGCCGTGGAAGGGCTCGCCGGTCTAGGCCTCGACATTCAGCTCACGGACCGCTTTGACCTCGGCCTTTCGGCCGAGCATGGGTTCGATACCGGACAGCGCTTCGGCATTCGTCTGGTGCTCAAGGTGGGAACGGGAGGCTGCGGTGGTCGCTGCCGCAAGCGCCACGACCCCACGTCGGCCGTCGGCGCAGTCGGCGACGGTGATCCCGCCATCGTGCTGGTCCCGTCGGACCCGCCGGGGCAAACCTCGGAACCCTCTAGCGAGCAGGATCCGGCCTGCGGTCGGTTCCTGCCCGGTGAGGCCACCTTGCCGCACATTATGACGCCCTCGGCGACGGTCCGCCGTCCGCTGCGCCTCGACCCTGGGGCGCTGCCTGCCGGCGCCCGGGCCTTTTTCCCCGCCTTCGACGGCGACCGTTTTTTTGTCCACTTCCCGAGCCTCGGGGCGGATCGTCCGCCTAGCGCCCAGGACGCCGCCAGCTTGTTCGACAGGCTGATCGTCCCGACCCTGAGGGCGGTCGGGTTCGAGCCGGGAGCGAGCGCCTTGCGTATGCCACCGGCCGGGGGTATCGAGGTGCCGGGGGCCGACCTCGCGGCGCTGGCCGAAGCGGTGGCGATCGAAGTGGGTAGCGTTGAGCCAAAGCCGACAGCGGAGAGGGTCGCATTGCTCGAAACCCTGCTCGGCGAGCGTCCTCCAGACGCCGCCACCGACCTCGCCCTCCAAGGCTCCTTGGGGATGACCTTCGCCGAGCTCGAGGCCGAGGTGACGCGAAGCGAGACCCTTTATCCGTTCCAGCAGATGCATGACGAAGTCCCGATCGAGCACACCCTGCTCCTGGCGTCCCTACGGCCGGATGACGGGGCGATGTCGCTGCGCGGCACCTTGATAGGCGACTATCGGATCGCCAATAGCGACATCCTTGGCTCGCCGGTGGTGGCCGCCCGCCGGTCGATGCGGGCGATCCCGGGAGTCCTCGACATCGAGCTTCCCGCCGCCGGTGACGGGCCGACCCTGGTATTGCTGCCCTACGGCAGCGACGCCGACGGCCGCATCCAGCTGCGTTACTCCTACCGCATGATTCTCACCGCACACTTCTGCGGTCAGGGCCTGCCGTTTTTGCTTTGGCTCGATGCGCAAGATGGCACCTTGCTCAAACTGGAACCGTTGGTCTCTGAGGCGACGGCCGGCGATCCGCCAACCCTCGAAGCCGCCCCGGTCGCCGCCCGGGCCAGGGTCTTCAATCGCGATCCAGGTGTCGGCCCCGCCGTGACCTATCTCCACGTCGACCCGGCCCAGGACGGTCACTATGCATTAAAGGACGCTCGCGGACTGAACCGGGTCGACTTCGGGGGCAATGGATTCGACGAGCTTGATTTGGCGATCCCGGACGACGCTGAAGACAGCAGTCACGAGCTGGCGAATTTCGACCAGTCTCCGATCAACGACGCGAAGCAAGCGTTGTGCGGCGCTGGCAGCAACAAACAATTCCAACAGGTCCATTTCTTCTCGTCTCTGGCGCGCTACCGCCGCTACGCCCTGGCCCTGGGTTTTGAGCCCTTTTTTTCCCTCGCCTGGCAGCCCCGGGTGGAAGATAAGTATCTCGGCTGCGGAGCCGAATCCAGTATGAGATTTGGCGCTTGCAACGGCTACACCGATCCGGCGTGCCCCGACTATTGGGACGGCACCCTGAGCCAAGACAACTGCATGAACTTCGCCCATGACAACACGGTCATCGCCCACGAAGTTGGGCACAATATGACCTTGAAGTTGACCAACTGGCGCCCATTCGATTGGTGCGAAGCTGAAAAGTGTGCCCTTCCCATCGGCTGGGGCCCGCTGCACGATCTGGCGGACTTCTGGTCCGCGCTGCTGGAGTCGACCCACTGCGTCGGCGGTTGGGTGTGCAAGAACATCGGCGGTGTCGACGCCAGCCTGGGTTGCCGCAGACATTCCGAAAGCTTTAGTTTGCCGCGCCTGCTGGAGCTGCCGGTGCCCTTCGAGCCAAACGCTCCTGGAGATCATTTCCCCGAACACCGGCGTTTGGCCAGCGACGAGTACGCCGACATGCAGATCGCCGCTGCGGCGCTCTGGGAGTTGCAGCTGGGCATGCGCAGCAAGAACAGCTCGGCCGGTCTGCCGCTATTCGCGCCGCGCTTTGCCCGTGCCCTGCGCAAGGGCGGCTTCAACAGGGCCACCCCCGCCTCCACTGACCTGGGGATCTACCAGTACCTCTTCCAGCTCGAGAATGAGCTTGTCGACGAGTGGCGGGCCGCAGCCGGCCACCTGACCTCCAAGGTGACCGCCGCCTTTGCCCGCGCCGGCATCTTCCTGGTGCCGTACCAATGCCTCGGCTCCGGCCCCACACCCCTCGACCCGGATTCCTGCCCGCCCGGCATCGTCGGCGATGCGGTGATCGATGTCGACGATAACGACCCGGAGGATGACTACACCATCCGCGACGTGCGTCATCGGGAAGTCGATTATCTCGAGCTCGGCGGCCCGGCACCGACCTTTCAGATTTGGACCGGCCCCCGCTATCGCTTCGACGCCACGGGCACCGCGGTGCTCAGCGATTCGGTGCTCAGCGATTCAGTGCTCAGCGATTCGGCGCCCTGCTACCGGGAGCACAGGGTCGAGGTGTCGACCGACCCCGAATTCTCTACCGGGGCCACCTTCGACAGTGGCTGGCGGTCCGTCCCCGGTGCCGCCTGCTACGCCACCTGGGCTCCCGATCCCGCAATGTGGGCGACCCTTCAAGCCGCCGGCATGGGAGCGAGGATTTACTATCGGGTCACCACCCGCCATGCCAGGGACGGGCCCGAGCGCATTTCCACCGCACCGGGCAACGGTCTATGGACGGTGCCGCCGCCCTACGTCGTCTTGACGGCTGACGGAACCTCACGTTTCTGAAGACCTGCTGCCGGTCAAGCTTCTGACGCGGCGTGCTCCGGCGCGCCCGACAAAACTATTCACCGCAGGCTGCTAAACAAAATATCCCGGCGTCACTCTTACTGGGGGACGCACACAAAAGCAGTCCACGTGGCGACCGCTCAGTGCATCAAGAAGGTGTCACAGCAGGCACATAATCTTTCCACGTTATCTTTTAGGAGATCCCGATGGCTCACCAACGCATTTTTCTCACCGTCGCTCTACTCACCGCAACATTGGCGTTACCTTCCCTGGCCGCCGCACAATGCAACTCACCCTCCAGCCTCGGATTGTTTTACATGGAGATGGAGCGTCCGTTCCAGGTCAACACAACGGGTGCGTTTGTCCCCGGTCCAGCGGTCACCATGCTCGGCGCATTTACGCCCAGCACCGATCCGGCCTGCCTCGGAGCGCACGAAGCGGTGCTCAAAGTCACGATACCCAACGGCTGTACCGAGGCCAGAGTCTTAATCGAGTATGACGGCATGCCAAAAGGCTGGACGATCAACCTCGGAGACTCGCCGGAGAACAACGGTTTTGGCGGCGACTCGGGTGGCCCCGAAAGCGAAGCCGAGCTGCAGATCCTCGACGAAACGTTGAGTGTCTATTCGAGTGCGCTCGCTCCCGGCATTATTGACCTGCTGGCCCAGGAGGACTTGGGGCTCACCGACGGCGCCCTCGAGATCGTGGTCCGCAACCAGTACGTGAGCTGGGGGCAACCCTTCAGCTTTCTGGACACCACCAACGCGGCTTTGCTGTTTGCCTTGCCCGATGCCGGGGCTGCGACAGCAGAGCAGAATACCTTCTATCTCGGGGTCAACCGCGTCGTTTCGGGCCCAAGCAGCCGGACCGGCTGCGGCGTGAATCGAGTGCTGGTCAGCTTCCGCTAGAACGGGTCGTAGCACGGCGGGTCCAACGGCTCGCCGTGCTACCAGGTCGGGCAACTCCGAGGCCGCCCCTGCACACCTCGGGGTCTTACCTCTGAGTCCTAGATAGATAGATCTCTCTCTCTTCTTCCGTCAGCTGACGATTGGCGATGCGGCGGGCGCGCAGGCGCCAGGTTTCGAAGCCCAGCTGCCACAGCCAGGCGCTGTCCTCGCCGCCGGAGACCAGGCTGTCGCCGTAGGAGTTGAAGGCCAGGCTGCGAATTGGACCACGATGACCGACGAACGGTCGGCCGATGGCAATGCCGGTCTCGACGTCCCATAGGATGACGCTCAGGTCGCGGCCGGCGGACGCCAGGATGGTGCCCTGTCGGTTGAAGGTCAGGGCCAGGACGGCGCCAGTGTGGCCGGTCAGCTCCTTTGGCCGGTCGGGATTCCCATCTAATTTCCGGAGGTGGATGGTTCCTTCGTCACCGGCAGAGGCCAAGAGCTGGCTGTCGGGGCTGAAAGCCAGGCTGCGCACCGGCAAGATGTGACCGTTCAGCGGCTCGCCCAACGATTTGAAGTCCGCCAGGGAGAAGAGGGTGACCAAGCCGCTGTCGCTGCCGGCCGCCAGGGTCTCGCCCTTCGGGCTGATCGCCAGGCTGCGCACACACGTCGCATCCCCGGTCGCGCCTTCCTGGCGTTGCGGCAAGCCGGCCGTGGCTCCCACCCGAACGTTCCAGTGATTCACCCCATGGACCCGTGTCTGCTCAGGGGCGCCCTCGGCCGCCAGAAGGCGGTCCTCGACAAAAGCCAGCGCTCGCACCGGGGGACAGCCTTCGATCCGCCGGGGCTCGAGCGTCTGTTCAAGGATGCGAGCGAAGTCGCCGAGATTCGACTGAAGATTTCGCCGGTCCGGATCGGCGCCGATGCCACTGGGGATCGGCTCTTCGAGGTGCCAAGTATTAACGTCGTCTGGCCAATGCCAGAGCCGGATCTTCTTGATCCTGCCGTTGTCAGCGAATTCCGCCAGGGTATTGCCGTCGGCGCTCCACGCGATGGCATCGGCGAGGCCCGCCAGGCCGAGACTAGGCTGACTGGCGAGCGCTCGGCCGCGACGGTCGAGGATTTGTATCTTCCCACCGTCTTCGTCACCGCCGTCGTCTACGTCATCGACATCGTTATCGTCATCGACCCCCGTGACGGCCACCAGATCATTGTCCGGGTGGAAGGCGAGGCTGGCCACCGCGCCGTGTCCACCGCCGAGCCGGTTACCCAGCGGGGAGACAACACTCTCCGGGTCCCTGACGTCCCACAGGGGGACCGTCGAGCCGCTACCGGCGGCCAGGAACTTCCCGTCGGGGCTGAACGCCATGCCATGCATCAAGGCCAGATTGCCGGCCAGTGGCGGCCCCAGGGAACGGCCGCTGTCGACCTCCCAGAGGTAGATCAGACCATTGGCGGTGGCCGCCGCCAGGGTGCCGTCGAGGCTGACCGTCACCGCCGACAGGCGATCGGAGGCCGTCTCGAGGGGTGGCTTGGTGATTTCCTCGAAGGTCTCCATGTTCCATCGCCGAACCGTGCGGTCAAGGGACGCCGAGGCCAAGATCTTGCCCCCCGGTGCCCAGGCGAGGCCGGAGATCCAGTCGCCATGGCCACTCAGCTCAGCGGCTAGCCCCTCCCCATGCCGCCAGACTCGAATACGGTGGTCCGCACCGCCGGAAGCCACCAGGCCGGAGCCCGACGGATCGACGACGACGCTGGTCACCCACCCGTCGTGCAGCCCGAGGTGGCGGCGCCGTGGGGGAGCCGAGGACAGGTCCCAGATCGAGACCCGATGCTCGGTTTCGCCGGTGATCAGACGCTCGGTATCGCCGGTGATCAGACGCTGGGCGTCTAGGGGATCGAAGGTGGCGCTGGTGACCAGCAGGTCGAGCCCCAGGCTGCGGCTTGACGGCGGGTTTTGGTCTAGATTCCAGAGCAGCGCTTGCCTGTCGCGGCCGGTCGACAGCAGGAATCGGCCGTCGGGGCTATAGGCCAGGCTCAAGATGCCATCTTGGTGCCCAGCCAGCAAACGGCCGGTGGCTGGGCGGCGATGGATGTCCCACAGGAAGATCTGACCATCCAGATCGCCGCTGGCGAGGTGCGCACCCCCTGACGCCCCGCTGTGGGAATTGAAGGCGACACTCCAGACCGTGGCGCGGTGGCCGTGCAGCGAGCTCGAGCGACGGGGCTGGTACTGCAAGGCGGTCAGCAAGCTGCCGCGGATCTCGCTGCTGGAGCTATCGATCCGGTTGGCTTCGAGGCTCAGCAGCAAGGCCAGATCCTGCCGCTCGTCGAGCCGGCTCCTGGACTGTGCTGCCAGACCTCGGGCCAGCTCATGCTGGCGGACCTCCTGCTCTTCCTTCAGGCGCCACAGGGCAGCGCCTAGGAGCAGGCTGACCAGCAAGACCAGCCAGCGCAGACGACGGGTTCGCCGCGCCCGACGGGAGGCGGCGAGAAACTCCCCTTCGGCTGGCGTCAAGGCATCATCTTGGGTTTTGACCCAGGCGAGCTCGCGCCGCAGCTCTCGGCTGCTCAACAACAGGCTCCTCGGTTGGCCTTCGCTGGCCCAGAGTTCGGCGCGGTTCTGCATGGGGTGTAGGTTTTCTTGGCGCCAGGCCGTGTTGCTCGCCCGCAAGGGTACCACCAGACGGTCGTGGGCGAGCTCGAACCAGGTGGCGCCGCGGCGCGTCTCGGCGCGCACCAGACGGGCGTCGACCAGGGCCTCGATGATCCCGTTGGGTAGATCCTCGCTGTCTCCCACGCCACGCAGCACCTGGCCGCGCAGGCCATCCTCGGTGATCAAATGACCCTCGAGCCAATCGCGGATCCGCCGCTCGCCGGCTCCGGTGGCTGTCGCCACCGCCGCCACTTGCTCGGCGAAGTAGCCGGTCAGGGCGCTGTCGATCGAGCCCACCGTCGGCAGGACCGAAGGCCCGATGTGTCGTCCATCGTCGGCGCCGCGCTCCGTCACCCACTCCCGCCACAGCCGATGGCAGACGACCTGGAGGTGTACCGGCTCGATGTATGGTCCGAGAATGTCCTCGGCGGCGCCGTCGGAACGCTGGATGCGCACCGTGCGCAGCTCGTCGACCAACTGGCGGGCCAGGGCATCGTCGAGCTCGACGCCGGACCGCCGTGCCGGCTGCTGCATGGCCTCGAGCGCCGCCTCTTGCCCCAAGGGCTGGAGCCGAAAACGCGATCGCAAGCGGTCGGGAAACAGCCCGGCATGTGGATCGAGCTCAGCGACGGCGTCCTCGCGCAGCGACAGCAGCAGGCTCAGCTGGGCATGCCGGTCGAGGCAGTGCCTCAGCTGCACGAAGAAGTCGACTTTCTGCTGAGGCGCCACCGAGCCCATCCGGAACAGCTCTTCGAGCTGATCGACGATCAGCAGCTTGGGGACTGCGGTGTCATCATCCGGCCTCGAAATCAGTTGGCGCGCAATACCATCGGCGAGCGACGAGGTCGCCAACCCGTCGCTCGATAGGAGATCGCCGAGCTCGCTTCCGAGCCGCAAAATCGGCAAGGTCTCGAGCCCCTTGTGCATCTCGAGGTAGGGGACCAGTCCGGCCTTGAGCAACGAAGTCTTGCCGGTTCCCGAACGGGCATAGAGCACCACGACACGCCGGGCGATGACCAACGAGGCGAGCTGGCGGATCTCGCTTGTGCGGCCGAAGAAACGGTCGCGGTCCGTCGCCTCGAAGGGGCGAGGGCCCACGTAGGGATTTGTGGTCACCGAAAGGCCCTCTTCGCCCCCAGCCTCGACACCGTCTGGAGCTCGATCAGACATCGAGAGACTCGAGCCAGCGAGCGTGAAGGTCGGTCACAAACTGACGCGTGTCACCCCAGTAGACATCGATCCGGGAGGCGCCGAAGTACTTCTGAAAATACCGCCTGACCTGGCTCAGACTTGCTGGATCCGGTGACGAATCGTCGATCTGCACGGCCAGGTGGTAACGCCTCCAACGGGCCAGGTCGAGGCTCGGCAGCAGGCCGCGCAGGATGACCTTAAGATCCATGTCGTCGAGGCGAAAGCCCAGGAACAACAGGGTAGTGCGCGCCAGGGCCTCGCTGACGCTGGTCGGCAGCAAGTGCTCGTGATGGCGGGAGATTCGCCCCAGGTAGTCGAGATGGTCGTCCTCGGTCACCACCATCGAGAAAAGGTCTTGGTCGGTGCCGTAGAGATGGAGCACCACCGGTTCCGCCGCCGTCGCCGGTGGATCAAAGTCGTGGTGGGGTTCGACGGCGGCCTGGGCGACAGGCAGGTGCCACTCGACGGTCTGGCGCCTCGGCCGGCGACCCTTGGCAGCCAGAGCCAAGGTCATGAAGTTGTCGAAGTTGGTGGTCAGGTAGAGGGGCAGCCCGAGATCCGCCAGTTGATGATGGATCTCGGTCTCGTCGAGCTGCAGGCTGAGCTTTGCCCAGTCGGTTGCCACCGTGGCCTGTGACAAGCTCTCCCAACGTTGCGAGCCCTTTGAGCTGTGGCCGAGCCGACGTTGGAAGCCGGCGACCAGATGGCGCATCAGGCTCTTGCGCAGCCGGACATCGTCGATGGTGGCGACGTACTGGGCAACCCGGGTCAGCCGGTCGCCGTCGGTCAGCGGATAGTCGTACTCTCGGCTCAGGGATTGGGCGAGATCGCCCTGCGTCGGGAGCAGGCCGACGGTCACCCGCGGACCGAGCAGCGGCGTACAGTCGCCGTCGGCGATGTTCTCCAGCAGGACGTTCCAGAAGCTCTCGCCCCGTCCACCGACGACTTGCCCGCGGCGGGCCAGCAGCTGTCCCGAACGGAGGCGCAGGAAGAGGGCTGGGATCGCCGCCCCGGGCAGGCCGGCGCTGGCCACCGCCGAACGGGCTTGGTTGGCGGCGAGATCGACCAGGCCGTGCAGCAAGAGACCCCGGTAGAAGGCCGCCGCAAAGGCGCGGGCGGTGTCGACCGCGACCAGATCCTGCATCGCCAGGACCGCCGGCACGCCGGCTTGGATCAGTGCCGGAGCGATGCCCCGGAAGGCCTCGGCTGGGCTGCGGCTGGCACTTTGGCAGCTCGACAGGTAGACCAAGCGCAGGCTGCCGTCTTGACGTCCGAGCATCTCGGCGAGCTGGTCCTCCGCCACGGTCGCAACCTGGCCATCATCGTCGGCGAGAAAGAGCACCGCCGGCTCGCCCTTCGGCCGCAGGCCGTGGGCGATAACATGCAAGACGTGGTAGCCCTTCCTCAGCTCCCCGTCGAGCGCCGCCAGGGTCACCGGCGACTCGACGAAGGTGACGGCCAAACGCGAGCTGCCGATCTCGGCGAAGGCCTCGCCAAGGGCTTGACGCTCGGCCTCGAGGTCGATCGGCGTGAGGCCATAGGCGTCGAGGCCGAATGGATTGGCGATCGCCATCAGCATGCGGATCGGCCGCTCGAGCACCGGCCGGCCGGGACGCCAGCGGCCGGCCAGGTGGCGCGAGAAGGGTGTCTCGGCATTGGCCGCGAGATCGACCGCGGCGCCTCCCGACCTGGCATCGCGCAGCAACTCCCAGGGCACAGCATGCAGCTCCGGTGCCGAGGCGTCGATGCGCAGGCGCAGGCGGCGTCGGCGGCATTGGCCACGGGCCTCCGCCCAAGCGCTCTGCAGGCGATCGTCGTGGAACAAGCGATCGAACAGCTGCTCGCCTTCCGCCGCCGGCGAAGCCTGGGCCAGCCAAGGCAGCAGGTCGGCGGCGAGATAACCGCGCGGAAATTGCTGTTCACCGCTGAAGGTGATCTCCACCGGATACCCTGCCTCCTCAAGGGCCAGGATACGGATCTCCAGGTCTTCATAGTCCTCCGCCACCGGCGGTGACGGCTTGACGGTTGTTGCGTCGGACACCTGGCTCCTTTTCAGCCCGCGGCGCACGGCAGGCGCACCGCGGGATCTCCGAGCACGATGTAGCTCCGTGCGTCGTTTTCGGCGGTCCACAGGCGGCTGAGCTTGCGATCGTCGGGGGTCTTGCCGTAACGCAGGCCCTGCAGCTCGGCGGAGAGCACGGTGGCGATCTCGGCGTAACGGCGGTTGAAGTATTCCATCGCCGAGCCCACCGGATGGCCTTGAAATAGCCGCTGCAAGGTGCTTTCAAAGGTTTGGAGCTGCTCTCCGCCCTCCATGCCGAGGTAGGAATAACCCCAACACTGCTCGACGTGGGCGACGATGGCCAGGGCCCCACCGCTGGCATGGCCCAAGAGCCGTCGTGGCAGATCGGCGACAAAATCGTGCGGCGCGCGGAGCTTCGGTGGGCCGTCCGTGCGGTGGGCGAAGGCGTCGAGGCGGGTCGTTCCAGCGCCGAAGCAGCCGAAGTGGAAGGCCACCAGACCGCGCAGCCGAGCGCCGCTGCCGAGGTCGGTGGCGGCGAAGTATTGCTCCTCCGGAATGCTCTTGCCGGTGGACGCCCGCGGGCCGGGCCAGTCCTGGCACAGCAGGGCGCCCTGATGCGACAGCTGGCGAGGATGACCGTGGGGAAACCCGAGGCCGTGACTGGCGGTGAACAGAAAGGCGGGGGTTTGATCACCGCCGAGCAGTCCCGAGAGCCGGCTTTTGGTCGCTTCCTCCTCGAGCATCAAGTCGATCTGCCAGTCCGGGTGTTGCCGCGCCACGGTCTCGGCCAAGGGCTCGACCAAAAAGTCGGCGCTCTGACGGGTGACGATGTCGTCGGGGTTGCACACCCCGAAAAAGGCCGCCCGTGGCCGCGCCGTGATGCGGCCCTCGGCGGCGACCACGGCGCCAGCATAGGCGGCGTAGGCTGCGGCGTCCGCGAGATCGAGTCGGCCGACGGCGTATTCGACGTCGAGCTCATACTGGAAACGGAATGGAATCGACTGGGGGCCGCCGACGAGCAGCAGATAGTAGGGCACGTTGGCAGGATCGGCGGGACCGAAGCCGGCTTGGTGACGGTTGAGGAAGTCCCATTTCTCGTCGCCGGGGCGATAGCCGTCCTCGCCGTCAAACACCCGGAAGTAGCGCTCATCATGGCGGGCCGCCTGCCGGCGGCGATGCTGCAACAGCTCGCCCAGGGCTTCCACCACGGCGGCGTCGGTGTCCTGGGCGAAGATCACCCCCCAACCGGCCTGCGACAGGTCTCGCGGGTCGATGCCCTCACGGGGCCCCAGATGATGGCGGGAAATGCGATCCACCCAGCGCCGCAGGGCGGCGAGGTGTCCGTCGCCACGCGGTCCGGAAGCCGCTGAGGCTAGCGAGGCCACTGAGGCCGAGCTGCCCTGGACGATCTCCGAGATCTGTCGCACCGTCATGGCTGGCAGCAGGTATTCGCCGGTGGCGCCGTTGACGCCATTGCACGCTACCCGGTCGCCAGGCATGTGCTAGCCGGGTTCATCGTCGTCGGAGGTCGGAGGCTCTTCTTGCGGCGAAGGGCAATCGGGGTCGGCTGTGGCAGCCCTCAACCGCCGCGCTTGCTTAAGATCCTCAGCTCGACGGTCGCTCTCTTCGCCCTGGTCCAGATGGATTAGTGTGCCCATGGTCAGCTCCTTTAAGTTTTAGCGCTCCGAGGTTTCGGAGTCTCTGTACGGGGTAGAGCGGTGAGACGGAAATTTGTTTAGGTCTGCTTTGGAAAATCCTTCCACTCTCCCTGAAAAATGAACCCCGCCCAGTAGTAGGGGTCGCGCCAAGCTTTCTCTTGCCGAATCGAATTCTTGGCGGCTCGCAGCGCCGCCGCTGGCGGCATCCCTTGAACCAGAAGATTGTGGTAGAAGAGGCCCATCAGCGCTGCCGTCGCTTGGTCTTCGACGCGCCACAGGCTGACCACAACCCGCGCCGCGCCAGCGTGCATGAAACCACGGGTCAACCCTACCAGACCTTCTCCCCGGATGTGCTCGCCAAGCGCTGTTTGGCAAGCGCTGAGGACCACTAGCTCGACGGGCAGCTGCAATGCAAAGGCCTCGTAGGCGTAGAGAAAGCTATCGTTCCGCGGTTGCCCCTGCGCGTCGAACCGGGACAGGACCAGGCGTGACAGCTCGGCGTGCTCCGTGTTGATCTGACCATGCGTCGCCAGGTGGACGATGCGATAGCGGCCGAGCTCGCCGCTGGTCAGGACATCGCGGTTGGCAGCAAAACCGAGGGCGGCAAATCGCCTCCCCGGGGGCACCAGGGCGAGGATTGCCTGGGCTTCCCCAGCCGTGTGGATCAGACGCTCGAGATCCCTGGTCACCTCGGGGTGCGCTGCCGCCGGCCCAGGCCGAGGGTAGCGCGGGTCGTCTTCGGTGAACACTGGATCCGCCAGGACCGCCAACAGCTGGGGTGCCGGCTGACGATCGGCCAGTTGGCGGCGCAGCACCGCCAGAGTCGAAGCCGATGGCAGATAGACGATCTCGTCCAGGTCGGAGATCAGCTCGTCGGTCGCCTCGGGATCCGACGGATCCCCGCCGGCGACGGGCAGGGCTTCGAAAGGCAGGTACTGAAGCGCCCCGTCGGCCACGATCAACAGGCGCCGCGCCGTGCCCAGCTGGTTTTGCACCTCGCCCAGTAGCCAATGGCCCAACTCGGCCAACGCCTGCTCAGCTCGCCGCCTCGATCGGGTCGTCGATGTCTGTTGTTCATGGCTGATGAGGCCAACGACGCGTCGGGTTAAGGTTTCGATCTCAACCCTCGCCGGTAGCTCGACGGAAGTGATCTGGTCCGAGGTCACAGCCCAAAGAAAGCTGCGGCTCTCTCCGAGGCTGTATTCCAGGAGCAGGGTCTCGGGTCCGATCATCCGTTGGATGTCCTCGAGGCTCGATAGCTCGGGCTGGGTCAGATCCGCGTAGTGTGGATTCCGCAGGCGAATCTCCCCTTGCAGCTTGTCGTAGCGTCGCAGCAGATCGTGCTGCTCCGCCGTCAGCTGGGCAAGCCGTGCCGCGTGGCCCGCCGTGACGCCCTTGGGCTGGGTCTCGATCTGGATCTGCAGAGCGCCGATCCGACGCTGCAGCCGCTGCTCCTCTTCGAGCAGCCCCGCATCGACCGCCCAGCGCGTCCCGTCGCGACGCTCGCTCAAGGCTTCGATCAGTGAGCGGGCGCGGGCCCGCTCACTGGCTGCCAGGGCGGCGGCGTCGAAACCGGCCGTGGGCCGTTCTTCATGTCGCTCCATCAGCAGGTCGACATAAAGCTCGTAATAGGTTTGTTTGGTCGCCAGGAAGCCGGCGCGCTGATCGAGGCTGGCAGCTGCTCGGGTGCGCAGGTCTTCGATGATCTCGAGGGCTTTTTCGATCTCCCGCTGCGCTTCGGGGAGCTGGCCGCGGTGGCGCCAAGCATTGGCGATCGCCAGCCTCGTCTCGGCCGTGCCGGCACGGTCCTGTGCCGCTTCAAACAGCTCGAGGGCGAGGGTCAAGGTGTCGGGAAGGCGGCTCGGGTCTCTTGCGGCCTGTTGCTGTTGCGCGCTGAGCAGAAGGGTTTGGGCCTGCCAGGACGTCGCCCCCTCCCGGCGAAAGATCTCGAGGGCCTGCTGCAGGTAGTCGGCGGAACGTGCCCCGTCGCTTCCGAGGTGGCTCCAGCCCAATCCGAGAAGAGTGATGCCGACGTGCTCTTGACGCATCGCCTGGCGCAACGCCAAGGCCTGCGAGAAGTAGTCCCTTGCTGCCTCCATGTCCTGCCAGCGGGCATGCAGCAGGCCCAAGCTGTTCAGCGACAGCGCGATGTCCGGCTCCTCGGCCAAACGCTGCCGCATCAGCAATGCCATCTCGAGGTCGGCAAGCGCCCGAGCGCGCTGTCCTAAGGCGGCATAGAGTCGGCCGCGATTGTGCAGGGTCTGTGCTTCCTTGGCTGGCAGTCCCAGCTCATGATTGAGATCGCGGGCCCGGTCATAAAGGGTCAATGCGCGGTGGCCCTCATTGAGCGAACGATAGACATATCCCAGCTCGTGGGCTGTCCTGGCTGTGCCGAGTTGGTCTCCCACCGATTCCCAGAGCCGCAGCGCCGCCAGACAGTGCCCGAGGGCCGATTCGAGCTCCCCTCGAGACTCGAGAAGAACACAGAGCTCGTGGCGACAGAGGGCCTGTTGCGCCCCGTTGCCGGCCGCCTCGTACAGCGGCAGGGCCATCTCAAATTCCTCGAAGGCGCTTTCCTTGTCCCCCAGGAGTCGCCAGGAGGTGCCGAGCCGGTAGTGCGTGTCGGCTTGCCGCACCGGGTCGTTCAAGGCCATGAACCCGGCCAGCGCTTTCTGGTAGCGGCCGATCGCCCGTTTTCGCGAATCGGGTGTGTGCTGCATGTAGAGCTGGTCCGCCTCGGCCTTGGCTTGCTCTGCGACGACTCGCTCACGGTCCCTGGCCATCGCCAGCCGTGGCTCCTCGAGCTCGATTTGGTAGGCCCCGGCGGCACCCTCGCGGCCCCAGCAGCGGATCGCCAGAATATAGGTTCCGGGGGTTTGGGCGATCCACACGACCCGTTCAACCCCGCGCGTTCCGTCAACTCCGTTTGGGTTGTCAACTTCGAGCAGCAAGTCGCCGCGGGGTCCGAGCAGCGTGACAACAACATCGACGCCGTGTTGCTCGACCCGCAGATCGAGAACTTGGTCTGTGCCAAGATCGACCCTGAAGCGGTGGGTCTCGCCACTGAGGAGGAGTCGATCGAGGGGGGAGGAAGGTGCCAGCAGCGTAGGCGCTGGCGCGGCCTGGGCGGGGACCGCAGGGACCGCCTCGGAGGTCGGCGTCGGCTCCGGGGCTCGGACCGTGCCCTGCGGCGCCGCCTTGCGGCAGGCGACCAGGGGCGTCAGCAAGGTCAAGGCCAGGCAGGTGCCAGCCAGCAGCCGATGACCGGTGCCCGACCACGTCGAGCGCTGACCGACTTCTATGGCAGCACCTCCGCTGGGCCGACCAGCCGCAGCTGATACTCGTCGATCACCTCGCTGCCCTTCTCAGAAAGGCCCTGCAGCTCCACTCGATAGTCGCCGAGCGCCAGGCCCCGAGGAGGGATCCACAAGGTGAAGGTGTCGTCGCGGGGGTCCCTCTCGAGATTCTCGATGGTGCCCACCAGGGTGCCTTCAGAATCCAGGATCTTGGCCTGGTAGGTGGGGAAGCTCTGCAGGTGGTCAGGGGTCAGGATCAATACGCCGCCGGCAGCGGCGACCAACTCGACGGTGGCATCCGGGCTGCCGCTGCGCTCGTTCTGGCCCGCCACCAGATCGAGAACCGAAACATTGCCCCTCGGTCGCGACATCTCGGCCAACATTTGCCGCTGCGTCAGGCTGTGCGAGAGCCACCAGGAAGTGGAGGCGGCGAGGATCAGGCTCGCCGCCACAGCCAGCGGCCAAAACCAAGACGGCTTTGGTGCGCTCTCGGTCGTCAGCTGAGGTTTCAGCAGGCGCAGGAACGAGGCGACTTCGATCTCGTTGGCGTGCCCGGTGAAGGGGGTGGGCTCGGCGAATAGGTCGAAGTCCCTGGCCAGCGTCGCACATTCGTCGCACCCATCCAGATGGCGGTGCATCTCCGCTCGCTCCTCAGCGGTCAGCTGGCCGACGCGATAGGCGACCAAGGCCTCGGCGGCGGGATGATCGGAGGTCGTCTCGTTTGCCACCAGGGCCAGGAACGAGGTCTTGAAATTTGCCTTCTTGTGCATGGCTTGTCCCCAATCCGTTCAGAAATCGATACCGTCGAAGTAGTGGCTCAGCCTGCATCGGAGCTTTTCTCTCGCGGCGTGAAGATGCGCCTTCACAGTGCCGATCGACAGCTGCATCTCATCGGCGATCTCCTGATAGTCGAGATCATGCAGCCGCAACTCGACGCAGCGTCTCATCTTGCTCGGCAACCCGTCGACAGCTTCTCGCAGCAGCCTGTTCTGTTCCTCGCTCAGCAATCCGTCCAGGGAGCTGGCGCTGACGTCGATCATCACCGGTTCTTGCTCTTGCCAGGCTGCGGTCGACATGTCGTTGACCACCGGGCCCCCTGACGCGCCGCGCTCCTGGCGGTCGTTGCCGCTTCGCCAATTGCGGTAGACATTGACCGCAATCGTGAACAGCCAAGAAGAGAACGACGCCTTCCAGGCGAATCCGTCCAGTCCTGTATAGACCTTCAAGAAGGTCTCTTGGTTTAGTTCGAGGTGTTCTTCCGTCGAAGGGCAGCGTGCTGCCAAGAAGGCCCGGACCGGAAAGTAGAACCGCTTGACGATGCGTTCGAAGTTCTGCTCGCGCTGGATACCCTGCTGGAATTCCAAAACCGCCCGGTCGATCGGATCGTTAGGATTCGGGTTCATGTGGTCCACCTGCGACGCCTCCTGAACATCCTGCTGGCACAAGGGCATGGGGCGCCAGCTGGGATACATAAGATCGCCCCTGGGCTCGGGGGCTAGTATCACCGACGGGCTCAACGTCTAGAGGACTTTGTAGGTCTTAATCGAGCTCGACAGGAGGCTTCTAGAGCGAGCGCTGCCGATCTCGAATTCTTGACTCAATCGTCCAACTTCAGACCTGAGAGGGCGATCAGTATGACACAACCCGCCAGGGCCCAGATCTCCCCCAAAAGGGAGGCGCCATCAAAAGGTCATGATGCTGCAACCTGGCAATCCCCACCTGGAGCAGCTCCTCAAGGGCGTCCAGAGAAAGTGGCTGACGGAGCCCTCAGCGTCCATTGGGGAGGCGGAGGCCACCGGCGGCAACGATCGATGGACACGAGCCAGGCGCGGCTGACATCCTAGTCGTTGATCCGTGGGTCGCCCTTGCAGATGGCGAATCTCTCGGAGTTGAAGTTCTGTCCGAAGTCCATCATCACCGGCCAAAGGCCCGTTGTCTTGTCCGATCCGTCAGGGCAGCGAAATTGTCGCAGAATGAGGTGCCAAATGACCCTTCGAGCTTTCCATGTCGATCTGAGCCAGGCCTTGGGTGTTGTGGCCGCGAGCCTATTGCTGGCGAGTTGTAGTTCCAACCCATGCTCCCTTGGAGGGCCTACTGTCTCGCCGGGTCAGCTCGCTGCGGGAGAGTACGAAGTTGTGATGAGAGCCACCCGCGGGCCCAATGCAGGGCAGAGCACACGCGGCACGCTCCATCTTGTCGCATCCAAAGCAAGCGATCGATCTCCGGAAACGGGCAGGGGGCCCTGGGCCGTTGGCAGCATCGAATACCCTTTCTACGGCTGGATGGAGATGGATTTCGATGCGATCGGTGCTCCCATCCTTGCCGGCGAAGGCAATTCGCCTATGTCGAAGGATCCAATCGACCCCGGTGTCCTGGCCCAGGCCCCAATCGAGGAGGGTGGTGCCCCTGTTCTTCTCGTCGGCACCGAGGGCCAGACGAGAAACTCATCCCTACCTGCTGAGGACGGAGCGATCGATGATGGGTCAGTGAGATTTGTGATCAGCACTGACGGTTCCGGTATAGGCCTGTCGGTTCACAGGTCAGGTCCCGGTGGTTTCAAGGGGCAGTGGAAAGAATGGGGGATCGTTCGAGGAGGCCGGGGCACTTTCTGCGCTCGATCCGTTTCTGGCAGCCCATAACAGCTTCTATGGCCCGGATTCCAATTCTCATCGGTCTTGATGGCATGGAATTCGAGCACCCAGTGAGTGTCCATCCAAGAAAGCGATGTGGGGGCGGGAGCCCTTCGGCTGTGCGCGGCCTGCGCAAACTCGCCCCAACGCTGACGTATCGATCTAAACCCACTGATATCAAGGTTTCATCCCGTTCCCATGGCCCCACGGCTCAGACAGCACTCCGTCCGTGCTCGCTCGAAGGGCCTCCCGCTGGCACCGATTTCGGTAAAACTGGATGGACACTAGTGAGCGATCAAAAACCCTTCCAAGATGTCGGTGCCGGGCCGGAGCACGGAGAGTTTTTGCATCATATTGGGGTTGTTTTCGATCAGTCGATCCGGCCATCTCCAGTGGGCAGTGGGGGAGACCTACGGAAAGACACGCCCGTGGGCATCGCCCTGGCCCTGCGGCATATGCCGATACAGCGGGCGTCCGGCTGCCATTCAACCTGTCCCATCATCGATGCCTGCACGTCGTTTGACAGCAACCCGCTAGGGGCATAGAGTACTACTAATATTCTGCGTTAGAAATTCTGCGCTGGACTTTAGACGACTGGCAATGGGCGTCGAGACTGCGAGTGCCCGGGAGGGTAGCATGGAAAACGAAGGCGGGCTTTCGACCCGGTCATTAGTGACCCATGGGCTCACGGTCGCCTTTGTCGCGGCCTTCTTGCAGCAGGTTGTCCACGAGGCGACGCACGGCATTGTCGCGATGATGGTTGGCAAGCAGTGGGTCTTCTTCAATCTATTCGCCACTGGCTCGCGATGGCTCGATGCGCCGAGTGCTAGGGCTGATGCGGTGATTGCCGGGAGCGCTGCTCTATTCAACATTGTCTGTGGCACCGTGTGTGTTTTTCTGTTCGCTCGGCCACGCTGGCACCAATGCCCTACCGGGCGCCTGTTTCTCCTCTACTTCGGCGGTTTTTCGTTACTCTCCGGTTTTGGCTATTTGATGTTTGACAGCCTTTTCTTCAACCCGGCCAGCAATAGCCTCGGCGACTGGCGGCGGGTGGTCGCCTTCCTCGGAGGTGGCTGGGCAGTCCGCGCACCGATCCTCTTGATCGGAGCAGCCGGCTCGCTGGCCACTTTCTTCTGGCTTCCCTACGCGGCCCTGCGCTTCGGCGATGGCAGCATCGACTCGCCCAGCCGGGTTCGCATCGCTCTACCGCTACTGCTCATCCCTTACATTGTGATCAGCGCCCTGTTTACGACCCTGGCATTCTGGCACCCTCTGGGTGCCATGGGCACGGTGGTCGTCGGCCTCAAGTACTGGTTGGGTTACATCGGTTTCTTCTGGGCTTTCTTCATCGCCGCCTACTGGGCCGATTTCCGAGAGCCGATCTCAGGCCTCAGTCGACTTCCTCAACGCGTCGCCACGCCTTGGCTGGTAGCTGCCCTGGGGGCGCTGGCAGCGGCCGTGGTCTTGGTATCTTTCACCCCCTGAGCGGAGTCCGTCGCCATGGCCATCGATCTCGCCCCCCACGAGCGTGCCGGCATCGAGATGCTTTGTGGTGCCAATCAGAGAATGCGCGCCGTCTTCGATACTGTCGCGGCACGCCAGCCACGGTCGATTGAGCTTCAACGTCGCGCCCTCCGCTGCGCCAGCGGACTACCGACACTCGGTGCCTTCGCCGCGCCGATTCTGCCCCTGGCCATCGAACGTGCCGCCGGTAGCCGCATCACAGACCTCGACGACAACGAGTACATCGACTGCCACATGGCGTACACCGCGTCGATCCTCGGGCACCGCCCGCCGGCGGTGGAACGCGCCGTGTCAGCCGCCCTCGGCCGCGGGCTGGGCGGCGGCCACTTCTTCGCGGAGCAGGTGGAGCTGGCGGAGTTGGTTACGGAGCGGGTTCCCGGCGTCGAGAGGGTCGCCCTATTCCACACCGGCGGCGAGGCGGTGTCCGCTGCCGTACGCATGGTGCGAGCCGCCACTGGCAAACAGCGCATCGCCAAGTTCGAAGGCTGTTATCACGGCGCCAACGAGATCGGCTTGCACAACACCATGATGGCCTTGGCCGGCCGGCCGCCAGACGGCGACGAGGCCGTGATCGCCCCATCTGTCGCCACCGGCGGCCTGCGGACTGCCAGCGACGACGAGTTGATGATCCTTCCCTATGGCTCGCCGATAGCCCTCGAGCGCCTGCGCCAGGAGGCGGCGAGCCTGGCCGGGGTCGTGGTGGATCCGGTACCGCCGTTCCTGGCGAGCTGGCCAGAGACATGCAAGGCGTTCGTCCGTCAGCTCTGTGCGCTTTGCGACGAGCTCGAGGTGCCGGTGATCTTCGACGAGGTGGTTAGCGGCTTCCGGCTGGCAGCCGGCGGAGCACGGCAGTGGAGCGCCTGCCGGCCCGCCCTCTCCTGTTTCGCCAAGATCGTCAGCGGCGCCGGTCTACCCCTGTCCATGGTCGCCGGCGACGCCCATTTCGTCGACTTGGCGCGCAGTGACGGCTTGTTTCAAGACCACAGTCGAGGCAAGGTGTGGGTATCGAGCACCCTGACCGCCAGTTTTTTGCCGATCGTCGCGGCCCTGGCCCAGCTTCGCGATCTAGCGGAGCGCTATGATGAGATTGTGGCGCGCTTGGACCGCAACCACGCCCTCCTTTCCGCATACTTGCGAGACTTTGCCGAAACGTCCGGGATTCCGGTCCGCCTGGAAGGCCACCCTCGGCTCCAAATGCAGTTGAATGTGCGCCGCCAGCCCTACACGGAACGTTCCTTCCGCGGCATCATGGCCCAGGCCTCGCTAAGTCAGTATCTCAGCCTGCTCGCCCTGAGCTTCTATCTCCGGCTCGAAGGTGTGTACACCAAGAATGTGCCGACGATGAACCTGTCCGCTGCCCACGACGATGACGACATCGAAGTGCTGGCCTCTGCTATCTGCAACAGCCTGAGACGCATGGATGAGGATGGCATGCTGGTGGAGGGCTAGTCGGGCTCACCCGTTGAGCTTCAACCCAATGAGAGCCTATGAACCCAAAGGATGATCTGAGGTTAGCGCCGCTACGGCAGGTGCTGGACCAACTTCTCCGGGCCACTCAACAGTGGTCGCGGGACGGCTCCGACCTCGACGCACTGACCAACCTGCGCCACCGCGCTCTGCGCTCCAGCCATGCTCACTACGTCGAGAAGATCCCCATCTATCGCCGATTGGCGGAAGACCAGGGACTGCTCGAGATCGACGATCTCGATCTGCTGGTCAACCGCATGATGGTGACCGACGAGGTGTTCAAATCCTACGATCCGCAGTGGCTGGTGGACGGTGCCTTCGATCGGCTCACGCCGTGGCTTGGCGATCGATTCGTGCGCCGCCCGACCATCGATCTCGAGGGTATCGACACCCTGCAGGGTTGGCGTGACCGGTTGAAAACCGACGGCATCTACGTGTCGCTGTCGAGTGGCACTTCGGGATTGATGTCTTTTGTGCCACGGGATCGCAGGACACTGCAGGCCATGAGCCAAAGTGGCAGCAGCTATTACCACGCCATCTGGCAGCCAGAGGCCGATGGCTCCTACGGCGCCTTCGACGTCCTGGTGTTGGGGTATCGAGGCAAGGGTCTAGGATTGCAGGCCGCCGGCGAGGGCTTGGCGGGCATGGCAGCCCGCTCGCATTTTCTGTTCGACCAAGAGATGACGGTCGACACGATTTGGCAGGCGACCGGCGTCGGCAACTCTGCGCCGGGGCTTCCAGACACCTCGGCCGAGGCGCAGCAGGAGGCTTTTGCACGCAGTGCCGCTTTTTTGCGTCGCGCCGCGGACCAGGATCGTCGGGTGGTGATCTTCGGCGCTCCGTTCCAGCTCAGGGCTCTATGCAATTGGCTGCGTGCTGCCGTTGGCCGCCTACCGCTGACCATCGATAGCTTGGTGATATCCGGCGGTGGTTGGAAACGTTTCGATGGCCAGCGGATTCCGCCAGCCGCCTTGCGTCAAGAGCTTCAAGAAGCGCTCGCCGTTCAGCCGCGGCAGGTGATCGACACATTCTCCACCGCCGAGCTCAATTGCGTCTTCATGACCTGCGCCGAAGGGCTCTATCATCTACCGCCACTGGTCGAGCCCGTGGTGCTCGACGACGACCTCAGCGGCGCCATCGGCACTGAAGGCTCAGGCGTCCTCGGCATCCTCGACCCCTTCGCCATGTCGTACCCTGGATTCATCATCACCGGTGATCACGTCCACCTGACCCGCCGAGACTGCGCCTGCGGCCTGAGCGGCTGGTGCATCGAAGGTGAGATCCGCCGAGCTGCTGGCCAGGAGATCAAGGGCTGCGGCGGCGTGATGGGTTCGGTCACCGCATGACCGGCGGGCCGGCCGTGGAAGCCTTCGTGGACCGAGGTCCCTCGATCGGCGTCCCGGCGTTGGTCAAAGGACGCTTGGTGATTCCGCCGCGCATCGCCATCGGTCGGCTTGAGACACAGGCTATGGCCGCAGCCGCTCGTGCCGGCCCCTCGGCCGCCGACCGGCTGCTTTGCTTCACGGTCGAAGAAGCCCAGGTGATCCGCTTGCCGGCGGTGGCCGAATCAGCCGCGACCGCCGAGCCTCGCTTCTTGATTCACCCTCGGGTTGCGCCCGAGGCACTTCTGGAGCGCGATGCCCAAGCTCTTGCCAGCGGCCTCCACCAGCTCAGCGTAGCGGAAATTCTCGACTACGCCGCAGCCCTGCAACAAACCCTGGCTAACGAGATACCGCCGCTCGCCCGTGCCGCGGGTCTACTCGACGCCGCGGCCGACAGCGGGGATCACATGGGTCGACTGTTCTTCGATCTCCTGCCCTCGCTCATCGACCCGGCGGCCCTCGGCACGGCGATCGATAGCGAGTTGGGTTCGCCGGATGTTCCCGGCCGCCGTTATTTGGACGGCTGGGTCGAGGTCGCGGCGTCCACGCGGCGGGGCATGACCGCCCAGATGCGCGAGCATCTTTTTGCTGCAGATCCGGTCGCCGGCAAGTCGACGCCGCGGGCTCACCGACGCGCCATGCCCACCCGCCAGCTCCACATCACCGCTGGTAACTCCCCAGCAGTTCCCTTGCTGTCGTTTCTTTGGGCCCTGGCGACCAAAGGCGCGGCGGTGCTCAAGACGCCCGCCGAGGCCACCATCGTCGGCGGTCTCTTGGCCATGGCACTGCATCGGGTCGATCCAAGCCATCCCATCACCCGCCACACGTCCCTGGTCTACTGGCCGGGAGGCGATCCCGCCATGGAGAGTGTGCTCTTGGCGCGCGGCGCTTTCGATCGTGTGGTGGTGTGGGGCTCGCGCCAAACCGTGGACGACATCTCCCTCCGTACCGGCACCAAGACGGTGGTGATGCACCCTCGCTATGGCGTCAGCCTGATCGGCCAGGAGATCTTCCCCGAGCAGCTCCAAGAGGCTGCCGCTCTGGCTTCGACGGACACCATGATCGCCGATCAGCGAGCCTGCACCTCCTCGCTGGTGCACTATGTCGAGGCCTCTGAGGAAGACGCTTGGCGCTACTGCGCTGCCCTCGCCGCAGCCCTGGCCCGCTGGGACCAGGCCTTGCCTCCGCCACGGGGCAGTGGTGCCCAGAGTCGATTGCGACGCCTCCGACGTGGCGCCCTCCTCGAAGGGCGCTGGTTCGAAAACGGCACGCCGGATGCCATCACCTCGGCCGTTGTCTGCATGCCGCACGCTTTTGATCTGTCCATTCACCCCATGTCGCGGTTGGTGATCGTACGTCCGGTTCCCAACCTCGAAACGGTGCTGCCCTTTCTGAGCAGCGCGGTGTCCACCGTTGGCATTTTTCCACCGGGCCGCCGACGGGCCTTGCGCGATGCCATCGCTGCCACCGGGGTGAGCAACGTGTTCCCACTCGGTGAGTGCGAGCTCGCCTACGCCGGAATGCCACACGATGGCATGCGGGTGCTCAGCGAAATGGTCAACTGGGTCAACGGCTGAGCGGCGCCGGAACCTGTGTCCCATTGGCGCGCAGGTGGGCGTCGATGAGCGCCGCGCAGCGCTGTGGCGCCTGCAGCATGCACAGGTGCCCAATGTCCGGTAGGTAGACCCGTTCCGTCGCAGGTGCGGCGCGGTGGATGATTTCGGCGCAACGCTTGAAGGCTGGCATCTCGTCGTCGCCGAGCAAGATCAGCAGTGGCGTCCGGATGCTCCGCAGCGCCCGTTCGGTTTGGGGCTGGCCGGTGAGATGGTGCATGGCGTTGGATTCCAACTCGCTCCAGCGATGGCGGCCGACCAATGCTTCGAGTGAGCGCCAGAGGTCGGAGTGGCGATCGAGGCCACGGAATATGGGGGAGGGCTCGTCCATCCAGACGGACACCAGGTGGGAACCGGGGCCGCGTCTTTGGAAGAGCTCGGCCAGGGCCTCGTAGACCCGCTGAGCCTCTGGGTCTTCGGGGCCGCCGGCCAGGGCCGGGGCACCGAGCACGATCGAGCGGAAAGCGCCAGGAAACTCCATGGCGATCTGTAACGCGATGATCGTACCGAAGGACAGCGCCACGAGATGTCGGGCGTCCTGGGCCAGCGCGATGCGTCCCAATTCGCGGGCCAAGGTCGGCAAATCGTCGCCGTCAACGAGGGGTCGCGAAGCTCCATGACCCGGGAGATCGATCCCGATATGCCGCCACTCAGGCATCAGGGACCAAAGATCTTGCCAACTGCTGGCGTCCAGCGAATAGCCGTGGACCCAGAACACACCGTCTCCCGTGCCTTGGGCGAGGCGTCCGCTAAAACCCGGCGCCAATGTCGCCAGCTCGGCCATGGTCAGGGCGCAGGCTGCGGCAAAAAATCGTCACAGAAGGCGTAGTAGGCGGCGACCAACTCGTCTCCAGGAGTGACGCGGTCACCGCGAACTGGCTTGGCTTGCACGGGAAGATGCTGCCAGATTTTTGCGTCCTGCTCGAGGGCTGTCCGGCTATCGCGCAGCAGAGCACGAACGGGCTCTTGGTCCGGCGCTCCGCCATCGGCGGCCGGTGGCACGATCAGCGAGATCCGAATTTGGCACATGCCGTCGGCGTCGGGCGTCGCCGCGGTGAGGACATAGCTACTCGCAGCTCCATCGCCGAGTTGGGTCACACAAAGGTTGGGGCTGAAGATCCGCAACCGCAGATCGACTTCGCTCGCTGCCTCATCTTGCCACCGGTTGAGACGCGGTGTGCTCAGTCGTGCCCGCACGGCCAATTCTCCGTTCCTGCTCTGCAAGCGGTTCAGCACTGGCACACTGGGAATCCCGTGCACCTCGGCGAAGTGATGCCCGTCCAAGGCGTTTTCGATCACCAACTCGGGCGCCGTGCGCACCGCCAGAGTGAATCCCGGCACGAAGTAGTGGGTTTCGTCGAGATCGGCCAAAAAGGCTGCCAAGCCATGATCATGCGCCCCGTCGAGGAGCGTGAAGAGCAAGCCCCCGACGTTCAGTGTGTGGTAATGGCGCAGGCAGAAGCCGTCGTCACCTGGCGCCGAGAGGCCAATACGACGGCCGTGGAAGGGGCAAATGACGGCGTCGCCCTCGAGGCGACCCCCGTAGCCGAGATGGGCACCGCGATGGGGACAGCGAGCTGAAAAGATGTCGACTGCGTCCGCCCGCTGCACGATCAGCAGGTCCAGCTTGGCAATAGAGATCGGTGAGAAAGGTTTGTCAACTTCGCGTTCGAAGGCGACTTGATACCAACCTTGGTACATCTCCGAAACTCCCAGGAAAAGAGGTTGATTTGCAAGCACTATATGTCTTATCATACGAGACTTCAATAATATAGCGCTCAGCGGTGTAGGAAAAAACGCTTCGCGACAATACAACACGGTGTTTCAGGAACGAAGTACTCCTTCAAGAGGTATGTACATGAAAGTTCTGCTGATCTACCCAGATGCCCGCAAAGAGCTGATCGGCTACGGCGATCTCGGTGCCATCGCTGAGCCTTTGGCGCTTGAGTACTTGGGCGCAGGTGCCCGCCTCGAGGGTCACGACGTCCGGATCCTCGACCTTCGCCTCCATCAAGACGCTCTCGAACGCACCCTGATCGACTATCGGCCCGATATTGTGGGGGTGACGGGTTACTCCATGCACGTCTTGCGAATGCTTCGCATTTGCGGACGCATCAAGGAGATCACCCCCGACGCTTGGACGGTGTCCGGCGGCCATCATGCGACCTTGATGCCCGAAGATTTTTTCGAGCCGCAGGTCGATTTTGTGGTCTGCGGCGAAGGTGTCGGGCCGTTCCGCAAACTTCTTGCACGGCTCGATGCAGGCGATGCGATCACCGATATCGCCGGCCTCTGGTCGCGAATCGACGGCACGTTCGTCAGCGGCGGCGCCCCCGAACCGTTCTCCGTCAACGATCTGCCGCGGCCAGACCGTACCCTCACCGCCGCCGATCGCGATGCCTACTTCATTGACTGGATGAAGCCCATTGCATTGCTCCGAACCACCGTCGGCTGCCCCTACCGCTGCTCCTTTTGCTCGCTGTGGAAGATCATGGACGGGCGCTATTACTTGCGCGATATCGAGCAGGTGGTTGACGAAATCGCCTCCGTAGAGGAACGCTACATCTTCTTCGTCGATGACGAGGCCTTTGTCAACGCCAAGCGGATGACCCGGTTGGCCCACGCGATCCGCGCCCGGGGCCTCGACAAACGTTACTTCTCCTATTGCCGCATCGACACCCTGCTGCGCCACCGCGAGATGATGAAACTGTGGCGAGAGGTTGGTTTAGAACGCCTTTTCATCGGCATCGAAGCCACCTCGGATCGCGAGCTCGACGACTACAACAAGCGGATCGGTGTCGCCCAGATCGAGGATGGCCTGCGCTTTGCCCGCCAGATCGGTATCGGTATCTTCGCTGGATTTGTCGTCAACACCGATTACGCCGCCGCCGACTTCAAGCATCTCGAGCGCTTTATCCGCCACAACCAGATCGACTATCCGTCGTTCACCGTGCTGACGCCAATCCCCGGCACGGCAGCGCTCGAGAGCTTCGACCACATCCAGGAAATGCAACTCAATGGCCGGCCTAATTGGGAGCTTTTCGACCTTCAGCACCCAGTGGTCGAAACTCGGCTGCCGAAGCGCGAGTTCAAGCGGCGATACAAAAGCCTTTACCGCGTATTCAGCGAGAAGTATTCAATTTACCGCGACAGTGTACGGTTGCGTGATGCATCAGGCGGATTCGTCGCCTAATGTAAGCGCCCTTCAAAGGAATCGAGCAGACCATGAGGATGGACCTTTCACCGGAAAAGTGGCGAGCGTTGCCCATCCAGCTCATCGAGATCCCCAACGGGCTGGTGCTGAAGAGGGGGAGGGTCGAGGTCAAGATCCTCGGTGATGGCATCGCCAACGTTCTGGAATTACTGCTCGAAACCGCCTCAGGGACCGGTGCGACCGAGGCCGAGCTACTGGCGCTCTTCGCGGCCCCGGACCAAGCCAACATAGAATCGTTGATCCAACATCTGATCAGTCGGCGACTTCTCGTCCCGGTATCCGCCGACACCCCGTCGGCCACGGACCTCGAGAGCCCAGAAAGTGTTTTCTACTGGCACTTCGGTCGCACCGAGGAAGAGATCGTGGGGCGCCTCGACGACCAGCGCATCGTGATCATCGGAGTCAACTACATCTCCCGCCAATTGGTTGTCAGCCTCGCGGCATGCGGCGCCAAAGACATTGAAGTTCGTGACAGTCCGTTGTTGCGCAACCAATCCCTATTCGACGCTGGGGGTGAGCTGCGGCCGGACGTCTGGCCGGCGGACATAGAGCCGCCGACACCGCTCCGTCTCGGCGCCCGTGACATCGATCCCCAGGATTTCGACTGCCTGGTGGCGACGACGGACTCCGGGGCCAAGACGTTGCTGCGTCCCTGGAACGAGCTCTGCCACCTGCACAAGCGTCCGTTCTTGCCGATCGTGCTCAAAGACCTCTTTGGCTACATAGGACCTCTGGTCGTTCCGGAAGAGACCGCCTGCTTCGAATGCCTGCGGCTGCGGGAGCGGGCCAATGACAGCGATCCGGCCATGCGGCGGCTGGTCGACTCCGCCACGGCGGGCCCCGAGACGCCGGTTGGTTTCCTGCCACCGATGGCTTCCAGCCTGGGCGATATCGCCGCGCTCGAGCTGATCAAATTCTTTGCCTTCGGCACCCCCTTTTGGCGCGCCGGAACGTTGATCGAAGTCAACCTCCTGAGGCCCGACATCACCGCCCGCAAGGTGCTCAAGATGCCGCGCTGTCCGGTCTGTACGCCGCTCGAAGATCGCCCCACACTGTCGTCCGTAGGGAGAAGCACCATGGCCATGCAGGGGGAGGAAGCATGAGCCTGTCCAGCACTTGCCAGCACCACCTGCGGAGCGTCGCCGAGCACACCATCGACGCTCACGTCGGACTCGTCCACAGTTTGGTGCCACTGGACCTCGAAGCGGGGGCGCCGCCGTTCTTCCATTTCGCCGCCCAGCTGTGCAATCTGCAAGCCTGCGGCTGGCAAACCAATGCCGCGCGCATGGAAGGTGCTTCGGCGGTGCGCGACTTGGCGGCGATGGCGGCGCTCACCGAGGCCCTACGCTTCTATGCGGCAGGTTTTTACGCCCGCAACGAGCTTGCGCTGTTGCGCTACGACGATGCCCCCGAGACCTGCATCGACCCATCGTGCTTCGCTCTCTTCAGTGATCAACAATACCAGCGCCCTGAGCTGCGCTTCGCTCCGTTCGACGCCGCCACCGCCGTGCGCTGGGTACCTGGCCAAGACCTCGGCAGCGGTGTGCCATGCCACCTGCCCGCCGCCTTCGTGATGGTCCCTTACGAGGTCCGCGAAGATGACGAGGAGGCCTGCATAGCGCCCGCCTCATCCGGCGGACTGGCCTGCGGCTGCAGTTGGGAGCAGACGATCATCACGGCGATTTGTGGCGCCATTCGCGACGACGTGGCAGCCATCGTATGGCAGCGCCGCTTGCCCATGCCGCAACTCCGCGTCGAAACCTTGAGCGACCTCAACTACGCACTGGTCGAGCGCTTCGAGAGCGTCGGCGGACACATCACTCTCATCGATGCCACATTGGACCTGGCCGTACCCACCGTCCTTGCCTGCCTCCGCTCCAAGAACGAGGGCGCGCCGTCCCTGGTGTTCGCCGCCGCCGCTCATCCGGACCCCGAACAAGCGGTAAGGGCTGTGCTCGAAGAGCTCGCGTTGGTCGAACGGTATGGCCAGGAGATCCGTAGCAGCCAACTGGACAGGTCGGTCAACGGGGCCGCTAGCCCCATCGTCGATCAGATCGGTCATCTCGGCTATTGGTGCGAGCACGAGCACGCCAGTCAGGCGGATTTCCTCTTCCGTTCGAGCGAACGGGTCGAATTCCACTCGCTCATCAGTCTCGACGCGGGCGAACCCACCGCGA
Source organism: Acidobacteriota bacterium (assembly GCA_029263315.1). Taxonomy (GTDB): domain Bacteria; phylum Acidobacteriota; class Thermoanaerobaculia; order Multivoradales; family J023; genus JAJCXR01. Next base: position 121,390 of record JAJCXR010000046.1, read on the forward strand.
CGCTCAAACAACTGATCGACCGGCTCACCGCAGCCGGTTACCGAGCGCTGGTCGCCAACCTCACCACACCAGACCTGCGCAACCTCGGACTCTACGTACTGCGCGCCGTGATCCCAGGTCTGCAACCGCTGTTCACCGGCCAGCACAGCCAGGCCCTGGGCGGCGACCGACTGCGTAAAGTGCCTGGCCTCCTGGGCATCCAAGGCGCCGAGATCGACCCCAAAGCCGGATTTTTACCCCATCCCTTTCTCAACCGCGGGCTAGCAAGTTGATGCGTCAGCATTGGCATCAGTGGGTTCAGCCCGACAGCGCTGACGAAACAGCGTGGGAGCTGTTTCATGAGAACAGCAAGATGGATCGGTTCACCCATCCGATGGACGATCCCGGGGCGATCGCCTGGATGCAACAGGTCTCCCAGACGCTGTCCTACGATCAGCTGCCGGCCGTACCACTGCCTCAGACTTCGGAGCCACTGACCATGGCGTTGGGCGAAGCCATCGCCGCACGCCGGACACCACAACGCCTGAGCCGGGACACAATCAGCCTCGAGTCGCTCACCACCATCCTGCACAGCGCCTATGGCGTGACGCAGAGTGCCGCCCAGAGCCGGGCTCGACGGCCGCTGCGAAGCGTGCCCTCGGCAGGTGCGCTCTTCCCGCTCGAGATCTTTTTCCACACTCGATCGGTCACCGATCTCGAACCCGGCCTCTATCACTACAACCCTATTCGCCACGAGTTGCGGCGTCTGCGCCAAGGGGACCAGGCGGCAAAGATCGCCTCAGCGCTGATGCAAAAACAGCTCGCAGTGGAGGCTTCGCTCATCCTGATGATCGGCGCCATGCTCGAGCGCAGCGTCGGCAAGTATGGCGATCGAGGTTACCGGTTCGCGTTACTGGAAGCGGGTCACGTGGCCCAGAATATCAACCTGGCAGCCTGTGCCTTAGGGTTGGCAAGTATCGATCTCGGTGGTTACCAAGATCGTCTTCTTGACCGTCTCTTGGGCTTCGATGGCTTGCTGCAATCCGTGCTTTATGCCGTCGCCGTTGGCGGCATTGTCGAGGACCCAGAAGGGCTCTAGACAATAGGTTTGATAACCGTCCCTAGCCGGGACACAGATCCAAAGAAAGGTAGAAAAGATGGCAAAATTCAATCCCAAGAGTCGCGACGAGTTGGCGAAGTACGCCACCGAGGGTCCGTTGCCCACGTCAGAGAAGCAGAGTCTTCACAACGAGCTCCTGCAAACGGTCTCCGATATGGGTTTCGCTGACGGTGACCTGCGTCAGGTGCCGACAACCGTTCGCCAAATGACGGTGGCGGATCTTAACGACTTCGCACGCAAGATGTCGGGTGTTCCGCAGAACAACCCGTTGGTGAACAAGTTGACGGTCAAGGATATTCAAGGCGTCGAATTCTTGTTCGGTGCGACAAAGAACGCGGCTTTGTCTCGCGTCGCCTCCGTCGACGAGCTCGCGGAGCTCGAGATCGACGTGTCGTGCTGCTGTTGCACCCCGTGCTGCTGCTGCGCTGCGACCGACGTACAGCCCTTTGCAGCTTGAGAGCGCTGAAAACAGCCGTTCGCTCAACACCAAGGCCGGCATTCCGCCGCCAGCGGCGGAATGTCGGCAAAACAAATCTAGCGACTGCATAGCTCGACGACCTGGGTGGTTCGTCTTTCCTCTTCGTCTTGCAGATTAGGAAGTGGTATGTACGCGAGGGGCCTGCAACTCATCGAAGTGTCAGAGGAGCGCACCGTTCTAAAACGAGGCGTTCATGAAATCATGCTCAGCGGGGCTGGAAATCGGCCAGTTCTGGAGACGCTCGTCAGCATGCTCGACGGCTCGCACAGCCGTGACGAGATCCTGAACGGCTTTCCAGGCGACCAGCGCTCTATCATCGACCAGTTGCTCACCGCACTGCTGCGTCGAGGATTGGCTTTCGAGAGCGCCGAGATGGCGCCCGAAGCACTCAGCGACGACGCCCTCCATGCGGCCTTCTATGCCAACTTCCTGCCCGCCTCGCGACAGGTCACCGCGAAGCTTGGACAGTCCTCTGTGCTGGTGGTCGGCAGCAGCCTGATCGCCCGCTCGTTGGTTTACAGTCTGCTCGAGAGCGGCGTCGGTCACGTCATGGTGATCGATCATCCGATCCTCAGCAACTTCACCACTGCCGTACCCTGGACCGAACATCTCGCCAAGGGTCCCTGGGCTGAGGGTGTCGCCGTCTACGAGACGATGCCCAGTCGCGATGTGCTCCGCGGCGTCTCCTTGATCTGCGCTACCAGCGATTTCGGCGAAGCCGAGGCCCTGCTTGACCTCAACCGTCTGGCGCTGGAGCTCGAAAGGCCTTTTCTGCCGATCTGGCTAGCCGAGCTCATCGGTCACGTGGGACCGCTGAGCTATCCATACGAGACGGCGTGTCTGCGCTGCTACCGGCTGCGCAGGGACTCCAATGACCAGAACTGGGACGTCAAGCGCGCCATTCGGGAAGTCATGGCCAATCCCGGTGAAGCCGCCGCTTCGGCGGGGTTCGTGCCGCCGATGCCGGGCATTCTCGGCCAAATAGGCGCGATGGAAGTTTTGAAAGCCATCGGCGAGCTGGTGCCCAGCGACATCATCGGTCGCCAGATCGAAATCAATCTAACGTCTTTTGCATCCTCCGTGCGCAGGGTCCTCAAGGTGCCTCGCTGCCCCGACTGCAGCGAACAGAGCCGCGTCGCACCGATGGCCTTGACGCGCGGGCCACAGATCGCCCAACGGGTGTGAGCTTCGAAGCTCACCCCAGGGACCGCCGATGATCCTCAATCCACCTCGCCAAAGCCTGAACCGCTTGCTCGGCCTCTGGGACCATCTGGTCGATGACCAGGTCGGCATCGTCAATGATGTGTACGAGCTGCCCATCGAGACGGACGACCCGAGTTTCTTTCACGTCCTCTCCACCGCCTGCGACACGCAGCGCTTTACCCGTCTGCGCAACTTCGGAAACAACGGTGGCGTGTCCACCGACCGTTACGTCGCCTTCGCCAAGGCCGTGGGCGAAGCGGTGGAACGCTACTGTTCGGCCATCTTCCGCTACCGCGACCTGATCCTGGCACCGTTCGAGGGGCTCAGCGAGCCAGCCACCGACCCGGCTTCCTTCGCCCTCTACCTCGACGAGCAGTATCAAAGTGGTCTGATCCCTTGGGCGCCGTTCACACCCGATGCCATGGTGGCCTGGACCCGAGGCAGATCGCTTCACCAAGGTAGGGACGTATTGCTTCCAGCGGCTATGGTGTACGTTCCGTACCACTATCAGAGGAGCCTCGGCGACGCTCCGATCACCCAGCCCATCTCCACGGGTCTGGCCGCCGGTAGCTCATGGATCGAGGCCACACTGTCGGGCCTCTGTGAGGTGATCGAGCGCGACGCCTTCACGCTCACTTGGCAAGCGCGCATGGCCCATCCGCGAATCGATCCCGCCACGGTTCCAGCAAGCTGCAAAAACCTTTTGGAGCGCTACCGAGCCGTCGGAATTGGCATCAAGATCATCGACATCACCTCGGATATTCGAATGCCGACGATGATGACGATCGCCCTATGTGAGGCGACGACTTCACCGGCAGTCGCGGTCGCTGCGGCCACCGATCCGCGGGCCGAGATCGCCTTGATCAAGAGCTTGGAAGAGCTGGCCCATACTCGCAAATTCGCCAAACAGCTGATGGAGTATACGCCGGAGATCCCCGATGAGGTCGAAGAGGAGCACCCCAAGGTACTGGACCAGAAAGACCATCTGCGCATGTACTGCGCACAGCGGTCCAAAGCATGGATCGAATTTGCCTGGTCCTCGTCGAAGGTCATCGACTTCGCCTCCATCGCCGACTATCCGGCAGTCACTCCGACCGCCGCCTTGAATCTGGCCGTCCAAGACCTGGCGGCGCAAGATCTCGATGTCTTGGTCTGCGACCTGACGACACCCGATATCGCGACGCTCGGGCTGTCGGTCGTCCGCGTCGTCGTGCCTGGCATGAACCCCCTATTCATGGGTTATCACAACCGCGCTCAGGGGGGGCGACGTCTGTACACGGTCCCCCAGCACCTCGGTTTTCCGGGTTTGACGTGCGGCGAAAAAGATAACCCCTATCCTCACCCATTCCCCTAGACCAAGCGCAAAGGAGCTGCAATGGCCTTCGAAGCCATCGACGAAAAGCTGCGGTCGACATCGGACGACGATGCCTGGGAGCTCTTTCACGAGAACTCGAAGACCAGTCGACGGGAGCGACATTCGATCTTTCCCTTGCCGCCGTCCGACGCCACGATAGTGCGGAGCATGAACCGTTTGCGCACGGTCAAACCCTATTTGGACTACCCCAAGGTTGCGCTGCCCACCGACCATCCGCCGTCTGAGCAATCGTTCGACGAAGTGATGCGGGGACGGGTCACCGCACGTGCTTTTGACCGACACGCCCTGATCAGTGACCGACAGCTGGCCAAAGCCTTGTTCGCGGCTTACGGCATCACGCGGGACCAAGCCGAGACCCACTATCCACGACCGTTCCGCACGATTCCCTCGGGCGGTGCCCTCTATCCGCTCGAGATCTACCTCCATGCCAACCGGGTCGACGGCCTATCGGCCGGGCTTTACCACTACAATGCCGAAGCGTCCAATCTCGACGTGCTGCGCCTGGGCAACGATAGCGAGAAAATCACCGGCTTCTTGTTCCAGCAAGAGCTCGGCGCCAACGCGGCTGCAATTCTCTTCATCTCAGCGGTCTTCTTCCGATCGACCTTCAAGTACGGCGACCGAGGCTACCGGTTCGTGCTCCTCGAAGCCGGGCATTTGGCGCAGAACGTGATGCTCACGGCCAGTGGAATGGGTCTCGCCGCGGCTCCCATCGGCGGCTATCTGGATCGCGCTGTCGACCGCTATTTGGGCTTTGACGGGCTCACCGAATCGGTGGTTTACATGATCTTGCTGGGCCATCCACCGGCTCTCGAGGCGACACCGGAGGAAACACGGTGAGCGCGGTGACCGGCAAGCGTCCACCACTGCTGCCCATGGGCCTACCTATCGATCCTGACCTCATTGCTCGCATCGGCTGGATCGCGGCATTTTTTATCTCCGGCTATCGGCATTTGGGCTCGGCTTTCCGCTACATGCGAAACGGCGAGATATTTACCGTTCTGGCGGGACCAGAAGCCAACCTGTTCATCACCCGAGAAGGTCGAGAGATTCTCAGCGCTGAGGAGTATCGGCGGGCCCAGAACGAAGAGCTCGGCATCGACAAGACCTTGGTCAGCATGGATGGCGAAGAACACCGGCGACACCGCCAGATCCAGCAGCGCGGCTACGCTCGCGCCGCCCTGGACGACCGTTACCCGGATCTGGTCAGCGCCATCCGGCACGCCGTGGGCCGGTGGCCACGGGGTGAGCCTATCCTGGTTCGGGATGCGTTGCCGCCGCTCATCGCCGAGCTCTTGGGCATCGGCGTCATCAACCATCCGATCGGAGACCACTTCGACGATGTTGCGCTTTTTGTTCGTACGGTGGTGATCGAAACCGTTGCCAAGACGCGACCGCGCAGCGTGCTCGATAGCGACCAATACAAACACGCCAAGGCCAGATCGTTGGCTCTCGCCGATCGTGTAATAGCGGCCCACCAAGCTACGTCCGACGGACCGGGCCGGCCTGACCTGGTGGATGACCTGCTCGCCGCCTGGGCCGAGGACCCCGAGCTGATGACCGAGCAGGAGCTAAGAATCGCGGTGCTCGGCGGCTACATCGGAGGGCTCGACACTGTCGCCTACACCTGCGCCTTCATGCTCTACGCCCTGCTCGCGCATCCCCACGTCCTGACCCGGGTCCAGGAGGAAATCGACTCCACTTTCGCCAAGGGAATGCTCACCCCCGATGCACTCGCAGAGATGAAGACGCTGCACTGCGCGGCGCTCGAAACCCTACGTCTGTATCCGTTGTCGGCGGCAATCCAGGCCAAGTCTGGCAAGACGTTCACCTTTGAAGGCTTTGAAATTCCAGCCGGGGCCAACCTGACCATCGCCACGACAGTGCCCCATTTCCTAGAGACCTTCTACGAACAACCGCTGGCCTTCGACATCGACCGCTTCACGGAGCCGCGCAACGAGCACCGCAATCCCGGTGCCTACGCTCCCTTTGGCCTCGGTCCCCATGTCTGCCTGGGAGCTGCCATGGCCCGCTCGCTGATCTCCCTGACCATGGCGACGCTGCTGCACACCGTGGACCTCGAGATACACCCCGCTGACTACGAGCTCACCATCGGCATGATCCCGGTGCCTGTTCCCGAAGACTTCCACATCATCGTGCGCGGCGCCCGCTAGCCCGAATAGCTCACCAGATTTTGTCGCGAGAGGGCGTAGGTCTTTGGAGATACAAGGCTTGCTGCTTCGCAGCGCCGCAGGCGCACTTGCGGTACGTTGAGAAGCGGAGACGCAGCGTAACGCAGTAGATTCATGGACATACGATCTCGTAGCGGGAATCTGGTGAGAAGCTCGGGCTAGACGCCGCGAGGAACCTCAGAGCTCCTGCGCCAAGATCAGACGATTGCCATCGAGGTCAAAGAAGGGTGCCAGGCTGACGTAGTCGTGGATCACCTCCGTCGGCCCGTCGAAGATCACGCCCAGGGCTTCCATCGTACGGCGGCTAGCCTCGAGATCGGTGACGCCGAAGGTCAGGGTCGCGCCTCCGGTCACCACCTTTTCGACTTCGGACAGGCCGACCGACAGGCCGGGAGTCGCGGTCGCCAACTCGCACCAATTCAAATGATCGGCCCGATAGACGGCACGGAAGCCGAGGACGGACTCATACCACTCAATGGACTTCGCGAGCACGCTGACGCAAAGGGTGCAAGTGACCTTCTCGCTGTAGGAGGGCCCCGGCAACGACGGCATGGCGCTCTGAGCGGCACGGCGGGCACCGGAACCCTCCGCCTCGATCACCGATGGGGTAGGGGGGCTCGCCGCCGAGTTAGCTGGCAAGGGAGGTGTCGTCGGCTTTTCAGCTGGGGGAGGAGTGTTCGCCACCGACACTCCAGGGTAGGAGATTCCGTCTAGGGCTTGGCGCCAAGCACCTGTGAGCTCGGGTCCAGCAGGGTCGAGCTCGGCGAGCAATGCCTGTACCTCACGTAGTCGCTCAGCAAAGAAACCGGCAAGATCCGCTGGCAGCTCTTTGACGCTCCCGGCATCCAGCACCGCGGGCAGGCTGCGCCGCCAGTCCGGGCTTGCTTCCAACAACGGTCGGATTGCAGCCATCAAAAACGGTAGGAATTCGAGCGGCTGGAAAGATAGATTGAGGGCCAGGGAATAGCCGACTGCCTTGGCCTGATGCCAGGTGCCGGCGGGTAGACAGAGCAGGTCTCCTGGCTCGAGGATCACATCCTCGAAGCATGTCTCATCGACGCCCTCGACCTGCTCCCATGCCTGAACACTCGACGGCAGGCGCCCTGCATAGCGAGCCCGCCCATCGGCGTCGAGCACCGCATTGCTCGCTGGGAAAGATACGGACGGCTCGGCGGAGAAACGCCAGCGTTTCCTGCCTTCAATTTGCAGGGTGGTTGCGATGCCTTTGTCGAAATGGGTGTTGAATCCGCAGCCAGCCGCCGAAAGATACGCTTTGACACTGAACCGGCCGGTGTACCCCAATTGTTTGGCTATGGTAGCGGCATAGGTGGCCAGCGCCGGATCGCCGCGGTCGATGGGATCGGCGCAGACGCTGGCACCCCGTGTCAAGTAGTCCTCGACTTCTGCAGCACAGATCGGTAAGTGGGGGCTTACCTGCTTTGACCCCTTCTCCTTGTCAAAGCTCACCCGCAGGAGGATGCCGGCCTCTTTGTGTCGTGCGATGGCACGATCGAAGGCCTGGCGTGAAAAAAGATGTCGAAACTTGTCCGGCGGGCCCGGGATATGCACCGGTCGACGCTCCCAGTAGTCGCCAAGGAACACCTCCGGTGAGACCGGATGCAAGAGATGCCGTAGCTCTTGGATCGACATAGCCTCCTCCGTTTATCAGCCTGTGGCAGCACCCCAGGCTGTTGTGCCGTGCCGGCAATCAATGCATTGTCAGTCCACCATCCACAGTGATTATCTGCCCGCTGACGAAGTTCGAGTCATCGGAAGCGAGGTAGGCCAACGTGCCTACCAAATCCTCAGGCTGTTGGGGCCGTTTGACACATTGGTTGTTGACAATCATGTCGACACGACTCCGACTCTCGTCGCTGTAGTTTCCCTTAGGAATCACTGCCCCCGGGGCGATTGCGTTCACTGTAATGCCGCAGCCGCCCAGCTCACGGGCCAGGGAACGGGTAAAGCCAACAATGCCTGCCTTGGCGGTGATGTAGTGCACCATGGCCGGCAACCCGACCCATACCAGATTGGTCGCAATGTTGATGATCTTTCCCTTGCCTTGCGCCTTCATAATGGGCAAAACCGCCTTGGAGCACAGAAAAACGCTGTCCAGGTTGATCTGGATGACCCGACGCCAGGCTTCGTAGTCGATGTCTTCAAACTCGACATGGGGGTAGGATCCTGCGTTGTTGACGAGAACATCGATGGTGCCGAAATTCTCCACAGCAACTTCGGACATGCGTGCCGTATCTTCCGGTGACGTCACATCGACCCGGACGGCCACAGCGATCGGCCGACGAGACGCTTCGTTAAGGGTAGCCGCCGTCTCTTCGGCATTCTCAAAGTCAATATCGGCCACTACGACGCGCGCCCCGAGCGAGCACAAGTGTGCCGCATAGACACGGCCGATCCCGTTGGCACCACCTGTCACGATCACAGTCTTGTTGATCAGTTTCATGGAATCAACACTCCTCCGATTCGTTACTAGGAACTGTCGGTGCCCTAGCTAGCTGCGAAACCCTGTTACCACGCGAGGGCAGAGAAAAACAATACTCCAATCTTATAGAGGATCACGATCCACGGCAAGCCTTGGATCGCAGCGCCCTTGCACCCATCTCGATGGCACTCTGCTGCGAACGGATGGACAAATCTGCTTGGCGCACCTCACCCTTCATGGTGGGCGGCCGTCGACGAAAAACTCCTCATTTTCGCCAGCGGCTGTCTTTCGTTACCGGTTGCAAAACTTGATGACCCGACCCGAGGGGGGTCAGCCCGGGTCGCCGAAACTGACCATCTTGCCCGCTGCCTTCGCTGCGACGAGTCTGGCGTTGGTGATCGCTGTCGGTTCGATGGTCCAGGTGAGGTCTGGGTTCAAGATGGCGGTCATCGAGTAGATATTGGCCGGGAATTGGATTTGGGTAGGATTGTTCATCGTCGAGATGTCGATGACCTCACCTTGAATGTTGTAGCCGAAGGCGATCCAGTATTCGGGCTTCGGAGTGAACATATAAGTCATGTTGGCTGCTGCTTGGGTCATCAAGATGGGGGAGCCCGCCATTCCGATGCCCACCGACGCCACGTCTGCCGGAATGGTGTTTGCAGTCTGGATGATCAGGCTGCCGGCTGGAGTACCCTGGCGCTGATCCTCGAAGGTAAAGGCTCGATGTTGGGGGGCGTAGTTGAGGGTCACCTCGTTGTCCGTGGTGAGATCCGAATCCCAATATTGAGTGGCCGTCACCACCACGCCCGCCTGGAGGGCCCCCGTCTGGCTCCAGCACAAGCCATAGTCCTGTTTCCACTGGAAGCTCACCGAGGTGGTGGGGAAGGCGTACCGCGATAACCAAACCAGCGACGAGGCAGACGCTTTGGGGTCGGTCTGGTAGAGATAGGCGCTTCCGGCCTGGGATGAATTGTTCTTGAAGATGACGGAGTATTGGAAGTCGCTCATTTCCGGGGCTCCTCGTAGCTGGAATGAAAGGTCTGCAGGGGAAGGCCCTAGGTTGTTGGGCCTTTCGAATACCTACTGCTGGGATGAGGTGGTGTATCTCAGGCGATCCTGGCGGCGAGGGTATCCCGACGCCATTGCGCGATCCACCATCGGGTTTCGTCACCCCGACCTGAATGTCGCTGCCGGATCTTGGGGCAGCGACAGGCCGGCGAGCCGGCTGATCAAGAGCAGCAAGGCTGCGGGAATCAGGGTGCCCAGCGTCTGGCTCAAAACTGGAATATGACTCCAGCTCGAGCGATCGAGAATTCCTGGTCCGGACCCGGGGTCAAGATCCGATGGTGTTCGGCTCCGACCTCGAGATCGAGATCTTGCCGGAGTGTCCTCCGGTAGGCGAGGCCAACGTTGAAGCCCGGCTCGGCACTACCCTGATCGGGGAAGTAGGCTCCCAGGCCACCGTTGACCAAGACTCGACCGGCAGCCTGTGCCGGCAGCTCGTAGCGCAAGTTGCCACCGAGTTGCCACCAGGTGCGGTCGTCGGCACCGTTTTTACCTTCGAAGCGATGGTAGCCGAGGACGGCAATGCCCGTCAGCCGCTGAGCTAGCGGGTGCTCGAGGTCGATCACGACACTCGGGCCACCACCGACAAGCCGAGCCAATGAGGCAGCCGGGTCGGTGCGCCCGAGGTGAAGGCTGAGGCCCCAGGCTGGGTGGCGGCGAACCGGCGCGCGATCGGCCACCACGGTGTCGCCCACCGCGACCGAGATCGTCGGTTCGTCTCCGAGGGGAAAGGTCACTGCGTAGCGATAGGAGCCGTCGAGCATATCCGGCTCGGCCGTGACGTGACCGGACGAGCTCCACACTCGCAGGCGCCCCCCCCGTAGCGGTCCCAAGTAGGCCCCCGACGCATCCCGCGGCGTCACCTGTAGGTTGGCTACCGCCACGCCCTCTCCTGCCCTCTCCTCCACCGCGACGACGTCGATCTCCGTAACCTCGGCACTCGGTGCGAAGCGAACGAAGGCCGAAAGAACCTGGCCGCGATCAAAGTCGAACCCATCGCTACGCTGGCCGCGGGCGCGGAAGCGGAACGTGTAGCTACCCTCGAAGGCGGTTCCGGTGAAAACGCCCGTGTAGATGCCGTCTCCTTTTCGCGCGTCAAAGCCCTCGCCATCGTCTTCGAGCCACACTCGGTGAGTTTCTGTGGTGGCCAGGGTGTCGAGGCCGCGCTCGGCCATGACGGTCGTGAGGTAGCGGCTCCATGGGGTTTGGTCGAGTGCCGTCGAAGCTTCCGTGATCCCGGTATCGGCTTCGGCCTCGGCCAGTAAAGTGCCCACCGGCAGGGAAGGGGAACGCACCAAGTCGGCGTGGATACCGTCGATGCCGGATAGCGGGCGACCACCGTCCCTCAGTTGTGCGGTCAGTACAAGGGGTTGCCCGGTGACGTGAAGACTGCCGCTGATGGCAAAATCCGCCAGCAGGCGGGGATCTTCGATCACCTTCAAGCGGACGTCGGTCAACGGCTTCGCGCCTCGATCATCGGAGATATCGGCGAATCGCCACTCCCCGAAGAGGTCCTCGCGAATGCCCTCGCAAACGTAGTACGCGTGGGTTTCTTCCGGCCCCGCACCGTGGAAGGTGCAGGTCATCGGGGGGTAGGCTCGGGAGTGAGTCGGCGATAGGTTGTCGCCGGCACCGGGCGGATCCAGCTCGAAAGTCACCGACCGCGAGGGGTCGTCCCAGATCGCGACGAAGGCGGCCTGTGACTCGTCGATCACGACCCGGTCGCCAACGACCGGAACGTCCTGGAGCTTCCACGAGCTGGCGGCCAGAATCTGCAGGAAGAAGTCCGCAAGGTCCCGAGGATTCGGGCTGATGCGGAAGTCGCCTCCCGTCTCTCGGGCGAGATTCTCGAGCGTCTCGGGCTCGATCGAATCCTCTCCGAGGCCGACGGTGTGAACCGTCACCTCTCCGGGGATCTCGACATCGCGGGGGTCGACGCCGCAGTTGTGCTTGCCATCGCTGAGCAGCACCACCAGTTTCTGGGAGTAGAAGCTCTCTGGGTCTTCGAGGTCGAGCTCGGCAACCGCCCGCTCGAGGCCAGCACCGATCGGTGTGAGGTAGTGACCCGCGGGCGTCGAGCCGGCAAAGTCGGCCAGGGCCAAGGGGGTGTCCATCTCACGTAGACCTCCTCCGGGAAGCGTGGCGCATTCGTCCGCGCCGCCGATGCATCGAAATACCACGGCACCGTAGCGATCCTGGTCGCCTGGCTTGAGGTCGCGCATCAGATCGTAGAACAGCATCGCGGCGTTGCGTGCCGCCGGCCACTTACCCTCCGACAGCATGCTGCCCGAACCATCAAGCAGGAAGAGGATGTCGTTGGCGGTTTTCGGCTCGTCGCCGAAGATCCGTAGCGAGGGATCGCCATAGAGATTGTAGTTTAGAATGTTTTTCCAGCTGCGACCTGATGAGGCGTCGTCGCTGCGAACCTGGGCCAAGGTCTCGCCGAACTCGACGTTGCCTAGGATGCCCTTGGCCAGGTAGTACAGAAGGTAAGGATTGTTCTTGTAGCCGATGTCACGGTTCTCGGGATCGAACACTCCGCCGTAGGAGTTGCGGGTCGAAGAGATGGTCGCCACCGCTCCGTGGGCGAGCAAAGAGTAGCCGAGAGGAACCTGAAGACCCCGGATCTCAGGCCAGCCGTTTTGGCAGGTGGTCTGGATCACCAACGACGGTCGTGTATCGTCCAGGTCGTTGCAGCGCGACGCTTGGAAGACATGGCTCGCGCCGGCCTGCCAACCATGGGTACGCCACATCACGAGGCCTCTGCCGTCATCCGGATCGGAGATGTCGTTCCAACCGGCGACGGTCTCGTCTTCGGAGCAGCCGTTCGTCGCCTCGGCACCCACCCCGTAGTCCTCGTCGTGGATGCGGTACCACTGCCACAGAGGCGGCGGCGCGATCTCCGCGCGCAGGGTCTCGCACCCTACATAGTCGGCGGTGTCTCCGTACATATGGGGTGTTGAGCACAACACCCGGCGACGCCAAGCCTCCTGACGCCCGTTGGCCTGTTTGTAGGCCACAGTCTTGCGCAGAATGCTGTCGAGTACGTCGACATCGGGGTCGCCATCGCCATCGCCGTCGTAGACTGGGATACGGCCTAGCAGGACCTCTGGCAGGAAGTCGACGCCGCCCGGTCCGCGGTCCCCTCGCAGGAACTTGACCGACAATTGGCCGGCCACCTCGGAGTGCACGGCGGAGCCGCCGAAGCTGTCGTCGGCGAAGTACTCCAGAGACAGACCAGGATCCCCAGAGTCGGTCTCGTAGCTGGCCTTGGCGTTCGATCTGTCGGGGGGCAAGACCCTCATCAGCACGAGGAACGCATCGCCGCTGCTTTGCCGGTACTCTACGCGCAGTGGGTAGCTACCGTCGCTGAGCCGGTGGATGCTCTCGGACTCTAGTGGTGGGTGGATGTCCGAATCGTTCAGGATGCGGTCGGCTTCGGTGATGCCGTCGCCATTGGCATCGAACCAGATCTCGGTCTGCCCCTCGGTGATCACCCGGATTCTGAAACTCTCGTCGGTTCCGGCACCGGTCACCACGACATTCCCTTCGGCTCGGACCGAAAACTCGTCTTGCGGCACTGCCGCCGGCAGCTCGACTTCACCCGACAGGGGGACGCGTTCGCCGACGTAGGCGTCTCTGTCATAATTCCATTTGCTGTCCGATAGGTCCGAGTAGAAAAGGTCTGTGGGATGCTCGAACCATGGTTCCTGCCACACCATGACCATCGGCAGATCCCCGACGTGGTCGCCGGCCTCACGGTTGTCGGGGTCCGGGTCGCCGATCAAGAGCACATACTTCACGCCGAGGTCGAGGTAATGCTCCTGGAGCCACTTCCTCACCTTCTGGGGCCGCTGACCGGGGGGTTCCTCGTCGTTTACGTTCTCGTAGCCGCCATTCATCGACTCCAGCGAGTAGCCCTCCACCGAGTTGCCAACAACCCGGTAGGCATGGTCCTCGGTGAGCACCATCACCGCATGGCCGCTTTGCTGCTTGTGGAAGCAGAAGTCTTCGAGCTCGGTGCTTGCGCTGAAGAGCGCCTCCGTCGTGACGACCAGGAAGTCGGCACGTGGGACCAGCTTGAGCTCCGGTGGTTGAATCGCTTCTGCTGGGGCCAGAGCCTTGGCGGTCGTCAGCAGCCCGTCGTACCATTTCTTGGCCTCGGCGGCGTTGAGCGTCAGGCCCGCCGCGAGGCGGTCGAAGGCGTTGTCCCGCAGCAGCTTCAACGATGACGGGTCGTCGAGGAAGGTCGGATCCCGGTCGAAAGTCAAGCGCACGCCGAGCCGGCTCGCCTGGCGAGCTTCTCCGGTGACTGGATTAATACGTAGCGGGTAGAAGCGGACGGCGGCGATCTGCCATTTCCGAAGTCTTCCCGAGGCCACGACGTCGGCCCACTGTGAAGGATACAGGGCGTTGCGATTGTAGATCAGGGTGTTGCGACCGCCGACGATCTGCTTGCCCGAACCCCATCGGAGGTGGTCGATTCGCGCCGCATCGTACCCCGGGTCGAGGGGTGACGTGTCGATCATCCAGGGCGGAGCAGGTGGGACCCTCGGCAGATCGACTTGCCTTTCTTCGAGTTGGGTGATCTCGAGACGTAGGGTCGACGGATCGGCGTCCGGCGGTAAGGCTACCCTGTAAACACGATAAGGCAGTGCAGGATCACCGGGCGAATCGTCGATCAGAAACCCCTCAATTTTTGGCACGGTCTCGCCAACTTGACGGTGCAAGGAGCTCGCCGACGCTTCCCCTTGCCGCACGGTGCCCGCCGACATGTTTAGGTAGATGGCCTCGCCCCGAGGCAAGCTCAGCACCATGGGGGGGGCACCGGGGGATGGGAATGGTGAAGTGTTGGGACCTGAGTGCAAGACCTCTTGGGCTCCGAGGTCGACGGAACACAGCAAGAGGGCCGCAGCGGCGACCATGGATGAAAGGGTGGGCTGGCGGCACAGACTGTTCATCAACATAAGGTACCTACTTTCAATTTTTGGCAGATAGATGTTGCAAGCTCGTGCTGGAGGACCATTATCCGGGCCGCAAGCCAATTCAGAACCCGGGAATTGCTACCTTTTCCAGATTCTTCCTTGCTCCAAAAACCAACGAGCTTGCTCCAAAAACCAACGAGGCTCCGCCTCTGACCACCGGGCCAGACGCAGAAAACCCCCCTCCAGCTTCCCTCCTTTTTTAAAGGGGGAAAGCCGGATCGCTTCTTGTTCCTCCTTGTCCCCTCTTCTAAAAAAGAGGGATCAGGGGGAATTTTGGCGACAAAACGAGCCCTTCAACATCTGGCCGATGGTTCAAGATGTCGGAAACCCTAGTGGCCCCAATCCTTGCGGACGCGGCGCCTCGGGGCCTCGCTACGTCACCGTATTTCCGATAAGGTGTAATAAGTCATCGCTCGGCCGATCACTTACGGTTCATCCACAACGTGACGTCGGAGAACTCGACCCAGCCATCGCCATCCTCGACACGGAACTGCACCGTGCCATCTCTCCCCATCTTGCTACTCGAGAAGGTCTCCCAAGTGCCGACTGGGAATCGGTGCGATACCGGTACTTCTCCGTAAACTTCCCGCTGGTCATTGACGTCGATCTCGTACTTCATCGGCTCACCGTTGGTCGCCACCTTGTAGGCCAGAATCGCCAGCGTCGAGGTCACGTTGGAGACGCCCTTGTAGTCGAGTGTCAGTTCTTCTCCCTTTTTCAGCTGGAACCGCTGGTCCTTGAGAACTTGGTAATACGCTTGCCATTGGGCCATGACGTCCTCCTTGTCGAAGAGATGGTTAGGATTTCTCTCTACTCGACTCATAGATTACCCGCGAGACGTCCATTGAGAAACCTTCCATGGGGTGGGTAGTCACCGATCATGGACCACCAAACCGGGCAGGGAGGCTTCCCATCCGAGCAGGGAAGCGCTTTTCCATCCTCCCCCTCCGATCCGCTCGACCGACGAGATCGGTCGTCTGTTGACCGCCGTCAGGGAGAGTTGGCATCCTCACCTCGAGGTGAAGTTTGGCGCTGGCCCGAGGGACTGCGGAGTCGCAGTGGGCGCTGGACCCGTCCGTTGGGCCCAGGCCGAGATGACCGTCCAGGCGCCCCGGACCCGTGCCGACTGAAGGCGAGGCGAGCAGGCGAGGCAAGCTGCTACACTCCCGGTTTGGAACACCGAGCTTGTGGAGGAGGCGGCGATGCCAGAACCCTTTCCCGAAATCCATCCGCCGAGCACGATCAAGGACGTGCTCACTGCCCTGGACGAGATCATCGCTTGGTCGATGGCCACGCAGAGCCGCTTAGGTTATTTCGCCGCTCTTTATAAAAAGGTTACTCTGCATGTGCAGAAGGGCATCGAGAAGGATTTCTTCGAAGATGGCCCGCGCATGGAACGCCTCGATGTAGTTTTCGCCACCCGCTACCTTGTTGCCTTGGGCGCTTTCCAGGCGGGAGAGAAACCCACCGAGGCGTGGCAGGTCGCCTTCGAAGCGGCGGGTAAGTGGCGGTATTTGATTCTTCAGCAACTCCTTGCGGGCATCAACGCCCACATCAACCTCGACCTCGGGATCGCCGCGGCAACGATCGCCCCGCGAGATCAGTTGCCCGCCCTGCGCCTTGATTTCGACCGCATCAACGAGATTCTCTTCTCTCTGGTCAAGGAAGTGGAGGAGGAAATCGGTGACGTCTCCCCCTGGCTGAGCTGGCTAGCGCACATCGGAGGCAAGCTGGGGGACGAGCTGATTCACTTCAGCCTTGGGTTAGCCCGTCGCGGTGCCTGGCGGCTGGCCCGGCGCTTGGCGCCGCAGCCTGAGGAGGATTGGGGAACCGATATGGCGAATCGTGATCGGGGAACGGCTCGCGTCGGCCGCGACGTCCTGGCCCCCGGCCCTTTCCTTCGCTGGGGTGTGGCCCTGATTCGATTGCGCGAGTCGAACGATATACGCCGCAACATCGAGGTTCTGGCCCGTCTCCCCGACGTTCGACTCGAAGTCGTCGAAGCGAGGCGGCAGTTGAGGTCCCCTTTGCCGTGACGGGCCAACCTAGATTCCGTCCTATGCTGCGACAAGGTCTCCTTCAGCTCTGCACAGGCCGCCAATGTTGAGGGTGCCCTTGGAAGAATTCGAGGCCCTGGTGGGCCGGGCCCTCGACCAACTCCCCGAAGAGTTTGGCCACCTGCTCGACAACGTGGCTGTGCTGGTGGAAGACGAGCCCGACCCGGAGATCTTGGCGGAGATGGGCTTCGGCCCTGGTGAGGAGCTCCTGGGGCTCTACACCGGGATTCCGCTGACCGAGCGCGAGGTGGGCTGGACAGCGCTGCCGGACGCGGTGACGATTTATCGCGGACCCTTGCTGCGGCATTGCCGTGATCGGCGGGAGCTGATCCGCGAAGTTCGCGACACCGTGGTGCATGAGTTGGGGCATCACTTTGGGCTTTCCGACGAGGAGATGCCCTATTGATGGGTCTCCGCTGAGGGCCATCCGCTATAGGGATCCGTTCATGGCCTTCCGCTGACCGCTTTTCCATCACTGCCCTGCGTAGCGCTGGCGAGGAAGACCGGGTCAGGGGTCGGAGTGCCGAGCCGCTTGCCTGGCGCGTCCAACCCAGGGTTCCAGCTCAGCGATGGAGGTTTCGAGCCACCGTAACCTCTCGGCTGGGCTCATCGCCAAGCCGACCCGGATGTGGTGGAGCCGTTCTGTCTTCGAATCCCAGTCGAAGTCTGCGGCAACTTTCTCGCGTTCACTAGTTACCTCGAGGTGAAGATTTGGGATTACTTACTGGTCAAGCCACATTCCATCCACGGACTCCAGAGCTCGAAGAGATCTGCACCAAAATGGAGGAGATCTGCGGCCTGGAAGTTGTGCCAATCGACGACGGGGAAGAGATCGCAGAGGAGGCGGTGAAAGAGATGCATGCCCGGCTCGCTTTTGCTTGCCTGCCTGAGCACACCCTTTGCATCTACACCTACCGCCCCGGAGCGGTTCGCCAGCAGGTGCGAGAAATGCTGGACCAGGAGTGGATAGCCGACACGGTGCAGGGGGCCAACGAAACCGAGGGTAGCCAGACGGTCTACCTGCAGGGCTACGTGGGGGAGGAGGCGACCCTCATCACGGTGACGCTCTTGGCCCTCGAAGTCCTCGGCGGTGAGGTTGCTGCCGGCATCGACGCGGAAAACCGAGGAAAGTGCGATCGAACAATTTCCGTCGATGAATTGCGTCAGCGCCACCGCCAGATGGCCAAGCTGCGCCATCGCTTGGCCCTTGGGTTTCTGCTCAGTCTGCCGCTTCTGGTTCCGGTATTCTTACTCGGCTGCTTGGGCAAGATGATCACCATGCCCTATCGCCTTTGGAAAGCCTATCGGCAGGTGGACGCAATGGAAAACGGAATGGACGAGGGAGAAAAAGGGTCTCGGGAGTCATGAACCAAGACCTGACTTCGACCGCGGCGCTCCTCAAGCGCTTCCGATCGGGGGAGTCCCTGACAACTACTCAACCTGTTCGAGAAACCACTCGAATAGGGCGCAGAAGGCCAGGATGATTTCTTTGGTGCCAGCATCCGCGATTTGAAGCTCACTTAGGCGAGCTAAGGTACCTCGGCCACCTCGAACGGAATCTGTTTAAGATTTGCCAGCGGAATCCTCTCTTTGACCCGCAGGATTTCGATCCCTACGACCTCATTGCCGTCCTTGAAGTCCAGCACGAATCCAGGCTGAACCTCTTCTGACTCGACAATGGTGGACTCGTCGAGTCGGAGATAGAGAGCGTCGGCTTCTTCATCGAAGTGAATCCTCATCGTTTTCTCCTTTCGCGGCGGTCGAAAAACGCTGTAACGAGCCAGTAAGGCCGCGACGTTCCATCGTACGCCACTCGCAAGGTTCGCCCACTATTTTCCGCTATGGAACGCAGGGCGTGCCGGAGAGTGGGGTCGCTTTTGTCAGTCTCCTCTCGGTCAGGCGCTCGAAGAGTCCGACTCGCTTGCCAATCCTGACGAGATGGAACTCATCTCAGCTCGATGGCTCGCCCATCTCATCGTCCCTCCCTGGTTCGGTAAACAGCCGGAGCCATGGATGTTTTGCATGGGTCACCGTAGGTTCATGGTCATCCTTGCCTGACTCGATGAGCAATGCCCCTTAGTGGCGTCCAGCCCCTCGTCGGAAGATCAGCGAGAAGACAGAACCGACCCCGACTCTTGAGTGGAGCTCGATCTCGGCGCCGAGCAGAAGGGCGTGGCGTTGCGCGATCGAGAGTCCGAGCCCGAAGCGTCCGTGGTCGCGGGAGCGGACTTCATCGCCTCGCCACATGCGGTCGAAGACCCGGGGCAGGTCCTCTGGGGCGATGCCGTCGCCTTGATCCTCGATGTCGACTCGGACGGAAACGTCAGTCGCCGACAGTCGAACCTCGACGCAACCCCCTTGCGGGGAATGATCGAGGGCGTTGGTGACAAGATTTTGCAGAACGATCTCGAGCGACACCGCATCGGCTGTCTGGGTTGGCTCGGCCTGGGCATCGTAGCAAAGCTCGACCGACAGGGACTCGGCCAGTGGGCGGAGGCGATCCACGGTGGCGCGGACCGTCGGGCCGAGCGGCTCGGGTTTGGGGTCTGGACGAAGGCCGCGGTCGAGGGCCGCGAGGTCAAGCATCCTCTCGACCAGCCGCCCACCGGCTCTGGCTGACTGCTCGACCCACTCGAGGTATTTCGCCACCGACGCCGGTACTTCCGAAACTGCACGGGCGCCCTGCGCCGCGGTCAGCACCGTCGCGATCGGTGTTCGCAATTCGTGGCTGAGATCCTCGACGAGGCGGGTCTGGACTTCGGCGCGCTGCTCGGCGAGCTGTCGGGCGCGAGCGTGATCGAGCATCGCGATGGCGCTGACGACGCCCAGGAAACCGACTCCGAGCAACTGGTTGGCGAAGAGCCAGATATCACTGGTCGAGACCGGCAGCTCAATCTGCGGCTCCGTGGCGTGCAGGATCGCCAGAAAAGGCAATGGCACCACGAGCGGCATCAGAAAGAGAAGGATCCGGCGTCGTAGCGGCTCCTCGTGCAGAAGAAGCAGAATCCCCGCGGAGACGAGGATTGAGTGGAAGTGGAAGAAGGGACGAGCTCCCACCGCGAGGGCCGCCGCGATGCCCCAAATCAGCCACTCGGGTCCGAGCAGGCCCAGGAAGGTCCCGGTCCGCAAGGCCCTGTGTCGGAGGATAACCAGTCCGTACACGAGCCCCCCCAGGGCCTGGACGAGGGCCAGCCAAAGGATGCCGAAAGAGTAGGCGATCAAGGCCCCCACGACTCGGAAGACGAGACCATAGAGGGCGAAGGCCAAGATGACTTTTGAAGGGTCGCGAGAGTGGAGCCGTAGCAGGGACGCCGAGGGTGTGTCTGTCCCGCTCTTCGACGAGACCTTGTTCGATGAGGCCTTGTCCGACGAGATCGGGCTCATTCCGGCTCGCTGGGCACGAAATAACCGAAGCCCTTCCGGGTCTGCACGACGCTATCACCGAGCTTGGACCGCAGGTTTTTCACGTGCGTGCGCACCGTGGCGGCGGTGACCGGATCTCCGCTAGGGGAGATGGCGAGACCCAGCTCCCGGGTCGAGAGGGCTTGACCCCGTCGACGGACTAGGAGCTCAAAAAGGCGATACTCCGTCGCCGTCGTCTCGACGAGCTCCCGGCGCCTCCAGACGGACCGACCATAGAGGTCGACTTCGAGGTCTCCGATCGCCAGGAAGCGACCCGCGGTGCCAGCGGCGCGGCGGATCAGAGCCCGCAGACGGGCAACCAGCTCCGGCAGCTCGACGGGTTTGGTCAAGTAGTCGTCGGCACCTTCCTCCAGGCGGCCGACTCGCTCTTCGAGCGCATGCTTGGCGGTCAGCACCAGGACCGGCACGTCGGATTCGCGGCGCAATCGTCGCAGCAACTCGGCGCCATCGAGGGTCGGCATCTGCAGATCCAGGATGACCACGCTCCAGGCGTGCGCCCGCGCCAGATCCAAGCCATGCAACCCGTCGCAGCTCCACTCGACATCAAAGCCCTGGTCTCCCAGCGCTGCGACGAGGACCCGGCCGAAGCACGTGTCGTCCTCGACTAGAAGTAAACGAGTCCCAGCAGCACCGGTCCCGGTGGCACCGATCCCGGTGGTACGGGGTCCGCTGGCACGGGTCCCGCTGGTACGGCGCTCCGAATGGGTCATCAGATGGCAAGTTTAGCATCGTCAACCTTCCTCCTCCCTGGTCGATTCGACTGCGTTCGCCCACCGCAACATCAAGCCCAGGGCCGATGTCGATCTTTTGGATCGCTAGATATCTCAAGCTCGCCCGGTATCTCAACGCGATCTCGACGCACGGTCTTCTAGGCTCCTCGAAATGGCCCTACTTCGACCTCACGACCACGGGGAAACATGATGAAAAAAACCGCCCTGCACCGTTATTTCGCCTCACTCCTCGGCGCGCTCGCGGCGTCGCTCCTCTTCACCGGCGCCCTGCATGCCGCAACGATCACCGTCGCCGATGGCGTCGTCGACGTTGCTCCAGAGGCCCTGTGCTCACTACGCGAGGCGCTCCACAACGCGCTCGCCGACGCCCAAGTCGACAATGCCGACTGCCCCGCGGGCGATTCGACGACCGACACCATCGTCTTGGGAAGTGGCGAGATCTACGAGATCACCGACGCCGATGCCACGAATCCGGACAACGGCCTGCCGCTGATCGACAGTGGGGTGAGAATCGAGGGCAACGACTCGATCATCCGCCGGGACCCGGCGCTGCCTTGCGTGCTCGACCGAACCCACACAAGCGATGAGTTCCGAATCTTCGAGCTGATGGGCGACGATGCCTTCCTGGAGCTAGAAGACCTGACGCTGGCCAATGGCTGCGCCGACGGTACCGGGGCGGTCAACGACGGCGGCGCGATCCGTCAAAACGGCGGCGAGCTCAGACTCGAACGCGTCGTGGTCGAAGACAATGCCGCTTGGGACAAGAGCGGCGGCATCGATATTGGTCCGGGGGGTACATTGCTGCCGATAACGTCAATCACTGACAGCACGTTCCGTCGCAATCATGGCGGCGGCGGCGCCGGAGCCATCGGCAACGGCGGCGGCGAGGTGACGATTCTGCGCAGCACGTTCGTGGGCAATACATCCGGCGGTGCCGGCGGCGGTGCCCTCGGCAACTTCGGCACGATGGTGATACGCAACAGCACGATCTCCGGCAATATGTCGACTGGCACCGGCGGTGGCGGAATCGGCTCGCAAGGTTTGATCGAAATCGACGCCTCAACGATTACCGACAACTCGGTGACCGGGCCCCTCGGCGGCGGTGGCGTGGCCAACGCCGGGACCATGACCATCAAGAGCTCGATCATTGCCGGCAACGGCGCTGGCGGAGATTGCCTCGACATCGGAAGCCTGCTGGCAGAGGGCGAGAATTTCGACAGCGACGGCAGCTGCGTGGCGATTGACGACCACTTCACCCAGGTGGAAGTCACGCAGCTCGCCCTCCGTCCTCTGTCGGACAACGGAGGCTTCACCCAGACGCACGGGCTCGGATTCGGCAGCGTGGCGATTGATGCGGCGCTCGATTGCACCGCCATCACAGGTCTACCGCTGGAGGAGGATCAGCGCGCCGTGAGTCGGCCCCAGGACGGCGACGGCGATGGCGATGCGCGGTGCGATGTCGGCGCTTTCGAGCGCGGCGAAGCGCTCATCGTCGACGGCACCTGCACCCTCGGCGACGCCATCGAAGCGGCAAATCTCGACCAGACCACGGTCGGCGGCTGCTTCGACTCGGCAAGCGGGCCAAATACCATCGTGCTCGATATCGACACCACGCTCACCGCCGCCGACACCGTCCGCTCGACGCTGGTGGCCGGCGCCTTCGCGGGTCTACCCGACATCACGAGTGTCATCACCCTGCGGGCTGGCCAGGCCAATCGCATCGAGCGCTCGAGCGCGCTCACCTGCGATGCCCCCGACGGCCCGGATGAATTCCGTCTGCTGCAAACCGGACCTTTAGGAGAGCTGAGCCTCGAAGGTATCACCCTGGCTGGCGGCTGCGCCGATCGTGGCGGGGCAGTTCACGCCAGCCGTCGGTTGACCATCGAGGACTCGACGTTCTCCAGCAATACGGCGATCTCGGCAGGGTCCGCCGCAGGCGGCGCCATCATCGCCGGGGAAATCGCAGCCTCGATCTCGGGCTGCCGCTTCATCGACAATAGGGTGGAGGCCGTGGATGACGGCCAAGGCGGCGCCGTCTTCGTCGAGCTTGGCACCCTCGAGGTCTACGACAGCGTTTTCCAAGGAAACACCGCCTCATCCGCTGAAGGTGATGCCGAGGGCGGCGCCCTACATGTTGAACAACTGGTCTCCCTACGCGAGGTGGTCTTCGAATCGAACCTGGTCCGCGGTGACGGCTCCGCAGTCACCGCCAGCGGCGGAGCGCTTTACGCCGACCAGGTACTCGAGCTGCGCGACGTGCTGTTCAGCAACAATGCCGCCGAAGGCGGCGACGGTGATGAAGGCGGCAACGGCCGAGGCGGCGCTGCGACCATAACCTCTCAGGCTTCGATGGCCGACGTCTCTCTAGTCGGGAATCGTGCCGAAGGGGGCAGCGCCCAGACGGGAACAGGCGGCCTTGGTTTCGGCGGCGGCCTACAGCTCTTCGGCACAGGCGATCTCACGGGTCTGACGGCCTCGGGCAATCAAGCCATTGGCGGCTCCAGCGTCAGTGGCGGCGGCGGTAACGCGCGAGGCGGCGGCGTGTTGGCGTCCGGCACGTATCTGCTGCAGCTCAGCACTCTGAGCGAAAACGAGGCCGTGGCGGGCATCGGCGCTGGTGAAGAGGGCGCAGCGTTCGGCAGTGAAGGCTCAGCCTTCGGCGGCGGCCTCTTCGCATTCGATCCGGTCGAGGTGCTCAGCTCTCTACTCGAAGGTAACCTCACCCGGGTCGGCGCCGTCGAGGTGGCTTCTGACTGCTCTTGGTCCACCGACCCGGTGATCAGCCTCGGTTTCAACGTCGTCGGCGCGACGTCGAGTTGCGATTTCACGGCCACCGGCGACCAGATCGGCACCGCGGCGTCGCTGCTGCCGCTCGGCGAGCACGGCTGTTTGACCCCGCTTCCAAACGGCCAATGTCTGCCGACCTACCCGGTGGAGATCGGCAGCGCCGCGGCCGACGCCGGCAGCTGCACGGCCTCGGGGGTCACCGCAGACGTCCGCGGTTTCTCGCGCCCCTTCGACGACACCGACGTGGCCAACGCCGACGACGGTTGCGACGCCGGCGCCTACGAGTCGCGAGACGAAGACGAAGCCATCGGCGATGGCGTCGAAGACGGCGTCGACAACTGCCCCGCCGATCTCAATCCCGACCAAACTGATAGTGACGGCGACGGCTTCGGCGATGTCTGCGATCTCTGCCAGGGTGACGACCAGACAGGTGACGTCGATGGCGATGGCGTGTGTGCGGATCTAGACTGCGACGACACCAATCCTTCTATCGGCGCCGAGTGTCCGCTCTTCGCCGACGGTTTTGAAAGCGGTGACTTCTCGGCCTGGTCCGTTTCCATTCCTTGATCGCCACTCGCAGCGCCTCACCACCGACAGTGCTGACGGTCGGATTCACTATTGAGGTCACCGGCTTCAGCGTCGGCGATGCCAGCTCAGCGACCGGTGGGCTGGCATCGACAGCACTATTCCCGCGCAATAGCCTTGCGGACGATGACCATTGCAGTTGCTCGACGAAGCTCTTCGTCAGCATCGACCGGTTCGAAAGCCTCGAGCTCCTCGATGAGCGCCGGACTGGCAAGGGCGATGAGAAGTTGTTCCGCACCTACCGGCTCGATCTCGGTCGTCGATACCGCGAGCCCTCAGCAGATCGGCTCGCTTGCCATCGGAGGGAGACCATACCGGCAACGTACAAGCGACTGCCGTCCGGGCTGATAGCTAGCGCTCTCGGCCCGGCCGCCTACTCTCCAATGGTGGCTGGCACCTGACACTGACACCACCGAAACCTCGGCACTCCTATC
This sequence comes from Acidobacteriota bacterium, assembly GCA_029263315.1. Classification (GTDB taxonomy): domain Bacteria; phylum Acidobacteriota; class Thermoanaerobaculia; order Multivoradales; family J023; genus JAJCXR01. Next base: position 146,247 of record JAJCXR010000046.1, read on the forward strand.
AGCCCGGCTCTCGAACGGTGGGTGGCACCCGAAAACCGGCTCCGAAATCCCGAAAACCGGCGTCCGTTCAGCGGCTGAAGATGGCAATACGACCGATTCGAGCGCTCGAAGTCGACGGATTTCCCGCCTCGAGTGCCGGATAGGCCGAAATGAATGCTTTTACCCGTGGTCTTGAGACGCTCCAGGAAGCCTCCCGGCCGTCCACTGCCGTCTACTCTCCAATGTTGGGTGGCACCCAAAACCAACCGAATCTCACTGGAAAACAGGAGATCAAGCTTGCCGAGCTTTTGAAGTACAACCTCAAGACTGTTCGCGCCTATCTTCTCAAGGAGGACTTCCACCGTTGCTGGGGCTACGTCTCTCCATACTGGGCCGGCCAATTCCTCGATAAATGGTGCGCCAAGGTAATGCTCTCGCGGATCGAGCCAATGAAGAAAGTCGCTAAGTCGTTGCGCGCTCATCGTGAGCTTATCCTCAACTACTTTCGTGCCAAGAAAGCATTTCTTCAGGCTCCGTTAGGCTCCGTAGAGGGTTTCAACAACAAAGCGAAGTCACTACGAGAAACGCGTACGGATTTCGCAGCTTCAAAACGGCGCAAGTAGCCCTTTACCATGCACTTGGGGATCTACCCGAGCCTGAATCCGTCCACAAATTTTGCTGAGGAGGCACATTTCCTAACGAAAAAGCGCAGAAGGCTGCGACATCTCAGAGCATCGCCCCACTACCTAATTGAAAGCAGCCGCTGGTGTTGGCGAGCTGGCACAAACGACTCACCGTAGACTAGGACCAGGACAAGACAATGACTACCGACGACAATCTGATGAACGAGAAACAAGCACCTACCAGCATACAGCGACGACAGGCATTCGCGGCGAGAAGGGGCGCACGGCCGCAGGTCCGCGTAGAAGATGCGGGCAGTTGGGAAGACGCAATTGATGAGTTGTTGGCCGCATATCTACCGGAGCTGAATGCCGCTATTCCGGACCTCATAGTCAGCAGTGACCTCGACCCGTGGAAGAAGGTGCTGTCGGATGACTACACGCTCGGCTCAATCAACCTCGGCATATGCACCGCAAAGGTCAAGGCCAGCTACTCGATCACCGACATGACCGGCTTGGCGACACTGCTCATCGATACCGCCGTGGTAGAAACCATCGACGTTACGGATCCCGACAACATCACCGGGACGCTGAGCATGACCGCCGAGCTCACGGACAAACTCAAGGCTAAGGTAGGAGGCAAGGTCAAGGCGTCCTGCGGTGTAATCAGCGAAAGCGTAGGCATCAACGGCAGCGTCAAGGCGACCAGCGTCACGGGCAAGGCTACCGCTGACTTCACGGCATCAGTGGGGGCCACGATCTGCCTCAATTCGTGCAAAGTCACGAAGTTCAGTCTGTCCTATAAGGACATCAAGGTCGAGATCGATGGCCTTGGCATCTTCAATCAATTCCTAGGGCCGCTTGTTGACCTGATCAATGAGCTATTTGGCGACGCCATCAAGGGGGGGATAGCTGGCGCACTGAAACCGGTACTCAACGACCTGCTCAAGAGCGAGCTCCCCTACTGCTACGAGCTATAGCTCATCCAGAATGCGCCGCCACATAGCACTTCGCGTCGGATCGGATAGCGCGTCGGGGTGCGCCGGCAGAGTTACGGACGCCACGCGAGCAATGCCGCTTGGGACAAGAGCGGTGGCATCGATACCGATTCTGGCCCGTCGATGCCGACGACATCGATCTTCGACAGCACCTTCCGCCGCAACCATGGCGGCGGAAGGTGCCGGAGCCATCGGCAACGGCTCTGGCGAGGTCACGATCTTGCGCAGCACCTTTGTGGGCAATACATCCGGCGGCGCTGGGGCCCAACGCCTTGGGTCATCAAGCCCGAGAAGCTCTCGATGAGCTGAATGGTGAGCGATTTCCTGGGCTCGAGGTCCGACTGCCCAGCGAGGCGAAGTGGGAGCGGGCCTGCCGGGCTGGCAGCGAGACGGCGACGTGGCTCGGCGATCTCGAAGTCCTCGGGGAGCGTAGTGCACCGTTGCTCCACGAGATCGCCTGGTACGGCGGCAACAGCGGCGACGGGTACGACCTGGATCAAGGGCGTGACTCCAGCGGCTGGAAGGAGAAGCAATTTCCCCACCAGAAGGCCGGGACACGCCGGGTCAGCTTAAAGAAGCCAAACCCACGGGGCCTCTACGACATGCTCGGCAACGTCTGGGTGTGTCGTCAGGATGCATTTCAGCGTCCGCCTCAGAGGGAGGTAGGTCCATGAACCGATCCGATGGAACCGGGTGAAGGTTCGCGGCGTGTCGTCCGCGGCGGCTCGTGGGACGTCCGTGCCCGCCTCGTGCGCGCTGCCTACCACTACAGGGGCGCCACAGGGGACCGTCTACCGGCTTTGGGTTTCCGCTTGTCCCGAGGTCGAGGGCAGGGTCTTCGCGGAACGGAGACGACGGCCAGGAGCGCGGCCTCCTGGCCTCCAGGTGAGGGACGAGCCAGCGCCCGGGGCCAGCGCTTCTCGGAAGCCGTTGACACCTTCCATTTCGTCGAGTAGAGGTGAAGGCCTAAGCCGGACTTCAGTGCGGGTCAGCACGGAGAGGGCGCTGCCGTCATGGAATATGATGGGGCAGAGTGCCGTAGAGCTTTGGATGTCTGGCTTTGGGTGGTATCGGATATGCTGGGGAACAGAGGGGCGAAATGAAGCCAAGGATCTAAATCGAGACCACAGTGATCAGCTATCTGACGGCTCGCAGAAGCAGGGATCTGATCGTGACAGCACATCAGCAACTGACACTGGATTGGTGGGACCTCCGGCGAAGCGATTTCGATCTCTACGTCTCGCAAAGTGTGGTTGCTACGAGGCTACTTGCTTCCCATCATTTGCACCCCTGAAGAGCTTGCAGGAGAATAGACACGTGGACGAGGTTCGAACCCATAGGGAAGCTCATGCTGCGGAGTTTGGCTACGACCTTGCAGCGATTTGCCGTGATCTACGCCAACAGCAAGCCGACTCGAACCGCAAGTTTGTGACCCTGCCGGCTCGTCGGGTTCAGCCAGTAAATTCTGGTGGTCGCGTTGTAGCTGGTGCTGCTAGGCAGGATGATTCGTAGGTCGGGAGGTCAGCGAATCCAGTGCGATATCGCCGACGGGATCCTGACATAGCCGCAGCGTTTCGATCTTCTGGCCGAGAGCCGTAGTCGAAATGGGGTGGGATTCGACGACTCCCCAGAATTTGGCGAAACTCCCAGAGGGATATGCCAGCAAGCTCATGGGCCTTGCCCACAGAGAGGCGTCCTTGCTCGTAGAGGTGGATGGCAAACTCGGTTTGCATTTCGGCCTTCGGCCAGCCAGGTCTAGCGTTGCTCAAGCCCCAGCCTTTGACAGCTCGTTCACAGCCTCGCGACCGGCCGACGGCGGCTCAGACGATCGGGACCACCTCTCGGACCTGCACTGCGGCTGCAAGGGCCAAGTGCTGTGAGAGCGTGTAGAGGAGGACTTCCACCGCGACCTCGACCAGCAAGCAGCTCGGCAGGGTCGGCCCGCCGGACTCGCTGCTGTTCAGCGGCGAGCGACCAGGGCTTTTCGTACCCTCCTCGGCGTCATCACTCACTAGGTTACGTACGGTACGACAGGCTCTCGTTCAGGAACGCATCGTCACAAGGCACTAGGGGCGCCCTTCCCAGGGCGTGGGCGAACAGCCAGCCACCGGCACCGAAGAGACCCAGGCAGAAGGTGATCGCCACCCAGCCGACGATGCCAGGGGCCGTTGCGAAGACGGCCGGCAGCACGGTGAGGGCGAGGTCGAGGAAACGGCCGAGCAGGACGGCGCAGGCCGCGGCGACGAGCACGGTGGGGCTACGTTTGGCCTTGCGGGTGAGGAGGAGCAGGAACGGCAGTGCCCAGTGGAAGATGAAGACGGCCCAGAAGATGGGTTTCCAGGGGCCTTGGGACCTGGTGATGAAGTAGTGGGTCTCCTCCGGCAGGTCGGCGTACCAGATCAGCATGTATTGGCTGAACCAGGTGTAGGCCCAGAAGGTGGTGAAGGCGAAGAGCAGCTTGCCGAGGTCGTGCAGGTGCTCGGCGTTGAGCACGCCGCCGAAGACTCCGCGCCAGCGGAGCCAGATCACCGCCAGGATGGTGGCAGCGAGGGCGGCGGTGAACAGGGAGGCGAAGTGATACACGCCGAAGATCGTCGAATACCAGTGGGGCTCCAGCGACATCAACCAGTCGACGCTGGCCAGCCAGAAGGTGAAGGCGAAGACCACCAGGAAAAGGGCTGACGCGGTCACGGGTCGCTGGGCTCCAGGCGTTCTGCGCCGCAGCAGGAAGGAGAAGGTGAGCCAGGTGCCGGCATAGACGACGGCGCGCAGGCGGAAGGCGGTGGGATCGAGCCAGCGGCCGTGGAAGCCTTCGAGGCTCGCTGCGTCGTGCCACCAGGGATAGAGATCCGGGCGCACCAGGAGCACGACCCCGAGGGCCGCCAGCGGTAGCGGCAAAAGCGCCGCCAAGGCTTCGGGGACCCGGCGAATGGCGGTGGCCCAGCCGGCTCCGGTGACGTGCAGAAGAGCTAGGAATACCAGGCTGCCGAGGGTGGGTCCGAGCAAGAACAATCCAGCGATCAGGATCGCCGTCCAGGCGCCATCGGGCGCCACCAGGAAACCGGTGGTGAGGGCGACGAGAGCCAAGGCGGCCAGCAGCGCGCTCGCCAACGTGGTGCCCCGTCCAGGCCAGGGCTGTGGAAGCGTGGCGTCGCACGCCGCGGGTGCCGACTCGAGGGGCGTAGAGAACGGGTGCATCAGGGGGCTCCTTCGGCAGCGGGCGTCTGGGGATCTGACGCTTCGAGATCTGACGTCTGAAGACCTGCCGTCTGGAGACTTCGCACGTAGAGCGTGACCTTCCACCGGTCCTCCGGTGAGATCATTGCGGCGTACGGCGGCATGTTGTTCTGGCCGAAGGTCACGATGTGGAAGAGTTGACCATCTGGCAGGTTGCGGGCCTTGGCCGCCAACAGCGACGGGGGTGGTGGAAAGCCCCGGGTCGTCACGGTGCCGTCTCCGATGCCCGTCTCGCCGTGGCAGACCTGGCAAAAGGCGACATACAGCCGGGCGCCTCGGGCCAGCACCTCAGGCGTCGCCGCGACCGGGTTTGCCAGCTCGCGGCCGGCGCGAAGTGCTTCTTCGTCGCCCGCCGTGAAGTGCAGCGGCGCGTGGCCGCGGGCGATGGTGCCGGGCACCGGGCGTTGCAACGTCTTGCCGTCGGCGAAGACTGGGTTGTCGTCAAAGGAGTCGTAGGGCACTGAGGTCACCATCTCCGGTAGGAAACGCAGGTTCGGCTGGCTAAAGTCGCGACCCAGGATCAGCGACAGGCCGGCGAGCAAGCCGATCAAGAGCAGCAAGGCTGCGGGAATCAAAGTGGAACGGAGCCGTAGGCGGCGCATCACCGTGCCTCCTCTTGCCCCGTCGGCGGGCCGATGAGGGTTTGTAGGGCGCCGTGATCGCGCAGCAGCTGCGCCAGCTCGGCGCCCTGCGCCGTGCCGAGGCTCGGCTGCACGCCGAGGGCAAAACGATCGTCGGTCAGGCCGGCAAACGGCAGCTCGGCCTGGCGTCCCGGCCATAGCCGACTGAGACCCAAGAACACCACGATCGAGCCGACACCGGCAAAGAGCACCATCAGCTCAAAGGTCACCGGGATGAACGCCGGCCACGAATTCCATGGTTTGTTGCCGACATTGATCGGCCAGCTGATGGCGGTGGTCCAATATTGCAGCGCCAGGGCACACAGCACCCCCAGGCTGCCGAAGACAAAGGCCACGCGGTGCATGCGCGAGCGCCGGAAGCCGGCCACCCGTTCGAGCCCGTGCACCGCATAGGGCGAGTAGATATCCACGATCTCGAGACCCAGACGGCGCACCTCCGCGACCGCCGACAGCAAGTCGTTCTGGCGATCGAAGACGGCCCATACCGGTGCAGGAGCAGCGTCGGGAACGGAGCTAGTCATGGGACGTCTCCCCGAGAATGCCCTTCACTTCGGCCATGGCGATCATTGGCAAGAAGCGGCAGAAGAGCAGGAAAAGTGTGAAGAAGAGTCCGAAGCTACCGACCAGCGTCGCCACTTCGACGACCGTCGGTGTGTAGTAGCTCCAGCTCGACGGCAGGAAGTCCCGATGCAGCGACGTGACGATGAGCACATAGCGCTCGAACCACATGCCGATATTGACCACGATGGAGATCACAAAGACGAAGGGCAGACTGGTGCGCAGGCGCCGAAACCAAAGCAGCTGGGGCGCCGCCACATTGCAGGTGACCATGATCCAGTAGGCCCAGGCATAGGGGCCGAGGGCGCGGTTGAGAAAGGCGAATTTCTCGAAGGGGTTTTCGGAATAGGCGGCGATGAAGAGCTCGGTGATATAGGCCAAGCCCACCATGCTGCCGGTGGCGATCACCACCTTGCACATGGCGTCCACGTGGCGCGTCGTGAAGTACTCGCCGATGCCGAGGGTCCAGCGGGCCAAGATCATCAGGGTCAGCACCATGGCGAAGCCCGAGAAGATAGCGCCGGCGACGAAGTAGGGCGGAAAAATCGTTGTGTGCCAGCCGGGCAGAATCGACACCGCGAAGTCGAAGCTGACCACCGTATGCACCGACACCACCAACGGCGCCGCCAGACCGGCCAGCAGCAGATAGACCGACTCGTAGCGGATCCAGGTGCGGTAGGAGCCGTTCCAGCCCAGGGCGAGAATTCCGAAGACGAAACGCCGCACCTTGCCGGAGGCTCGGTCGCGTAAGGAAGCCAGATCGGGCACCAGGCCGAGGTACCAGAACAAAAGGGAGATCGTGAAATAGGTGGAGATCGCAAAGACATCCCACAGCAGGGGCGAGCGGAAGTTCACCCACAGCGGCCCGCGAAAGTTCGGGTAGGGGATGACCCAGAAGGCGAGCCAGGCGCGGCCCATGTGGATCACTGGAAAAATGCCGGCGCACATCACCGCGAACAGGGTCATCGCCTCCGCCGCCCGGTTGACCGAGGTGCGCCACTTCTGGCGGAATAGGAAGAGGATGGCGGAGATCAGCGTGCCGGCGTGTCCGATGCCGATCCAGAAGACAAAATTGGTGATGTCAAAGGCCCAGCCGACGGTCTTGTTGAGCCCCCAGGTGCCGATACCGGTTGTCAGCTGGTAGCTCACCGCCACCACGCCGACGGCCAGAGCCAGGAACGAGGCCGTCAGGGCCGACCACCAGAGCACCGTGGGGCGACGATCGAGCAGGCCGGCGACATCCTCGGTGACCTGGTGGGGCGTTTTAGCGCCAAGGATCCAGGGCTGGCGCAGGTGGGTCGACTCAGCCATGGCTCGATCCTCCGTCTGTCGCCTCGTTCTTCGCGTTGGCGGCGCTCTCGTCGACCAGGGGTCGGCGTCGGACCCGGCGCAAATAGTCCACCGATGGCTGAACGTTGAGCTCCTCGAGCAGCCGGTAGCCGCGCCGGTCGCGGCGCGATGCGGCGACCTGACTGGCCTCGTCGAGCACGTCGCCGAAGACGATGGCCTTGGCCGGACAGGACTGCTGGCAGGCCGACCGCACCTCGTCGTCGCGCACCCGCTGCTCGCCGCGGCTTCTGGCTTCGATCTTGGCGTTTTCGATGCGCTGGACGCAGAAGGAGCACTTCTCCATGACGCCGCGGCTGCGCACCACGACGTCCGGGTTGAGCACCAGATTGGCCACCGGATCGTCGCGTTGATAGTCGAACCAATTGAAGCGCCTGACCTTGAACGGGCAGTTGTTGGCGCAGTAACGGGTGCCGACGCAGCGGTTGTAGGCCTGGGCGTTGAGACCTTCCTCGGTCTGCACGGTGGCGAGCACTGGGCAGACCGTCTCGCACGGCGCCTGGTCGCAGTGCTGGCAGAGCATCGGCTGAAAGGCGATGTCGAGGGTGTCTGCCTCCGTCCCCGTCGCCCCCTCAGAGGCACCGTAGTAGCGATCGATGCGCATCCATTGCATGTCACGGTGACGTCGCACCTCGTCGTAGCCGACCACCGGCAGGTTGTTCTCCGCCTGGCAGGCGATGACACAGGCCGAACATCCGGTGCAGGCGTCGAGGTCGATGCTCATGCCCCATTTGCGTGCCGGGTGGGCGGCGGAATCTCGAGCCCGATGATCGTCAGGATAGAGGTCAGCACGGTGTTTCTGGCCGCCGTGTTCCTTGCTGCCGTGTTCCTGGCCACCGTGCTCAGCGGCGACGTTGCCGGCAAGCAGGGCCTGCAAGGTCACCTCTTCGACCAAAACCCGGTCGTCGCTGCGTTCCCACTGCTGGGTTTTTGCAAGCTCCCGACGGCTTCCCGTGGCCTCCACTGCAACGCCGTGACGGACCCGGCCAAGGCCCTCCAGGAGACGCGCTCCATTCCGGCCGACGCGGCCCTCGTCGTCGGTCGACGGCGAGGTGCCAATCCACTCCGGCCCGATGTCGCGGAAGCGCTCGCTGCGCCGGTTGCCGTAGCCCATGGCCACCGCCACGACATCATCGTGCTGGCCGGGCTGCACCAGGGCCGGCAGCTCCAGAGCCGCCTCGCCCGCCCGCAGGCGGACGATGTCGCCGTCTTTCACCCCGAGCCGGCCGGCGGCGCTGGGCGACAGGCAGGCGTAGTTGCCCCACGTCACCTTGGAGATCGGGTCCGGCAGCTCGTGCAGCCAAGGGTTGTCGGCGTGGCGACCCTCGCCGAGGCCGACCTTGGGATACAGCACCAGGGTGAAGGCGTCGGTCGGGGTGTCCGACGCCGGGGCCGTCGTTTGGGTGGTCGACCGCCAAGCCTCGGACAGCCAAGTCGCGAAGGCGAGGGTGTCGAAGGCGGGCGTTGCGGATGCTGTCGTTGCCGATGCTGTCGTTGCCGATGCTGGCAGAAGTAGGGCCACGCCGTCGTGCACGGTGCGATCCCAGAAGCTCTGGAAGTCCATGCCGCGGGAATCGCGGGGATGTATTTCTTGACGCCAGTAAGCCTGGAGCGCAACCAGATCATCGACGGTTGCCGCTCCCTCGATCGTCGACCAGGCGTCCAGGCCGGCGCGCAGGCTGCGGGTATTCCACAGGGGCGCGATGGTGGGCTGGCGCACGGCGAGCAGGCCTTCGACGGGCTCGGCATCGCCCCACGATTCGAGGAAGTGGTGGCTGGGGCAGACGATGTCCGCCACCGCGGCAGTGGCGTCTGATTGGGGCGACAGGCTGACCAGGAGGTCGAGGTCTTCGAAGGTGGTTTGCAGCCCGGCGCCCTCGAATTCGTGCAGCGGATCGAGGCCGGCGACGAGCAGCGCGCCCACCTCGCCCCGTCTCAACTCGGCGACGAGCTCCGCGAACGCGACGTCGCTGCCCTGGCGCTGCAAGGAGGGGTGTTCCAGGTCGACCGTCGCAGCGTAGTTGCCGAGGTGGAAATTCAGCCCGTTGATCAGCACTTGGGTTGTGAGATCGTCGCTGCCGGAGACGATCAGGCTGTGACCGCCGGCCTCGGCGACCTGCTGTAACTGCCGTGCGAGGTCAGCGACGGCGGCGGCCAGGTTGGCTGCTAACGAGCCGCCCTCGGGGGCTCGATCTGGCATCAGGCCGGGAGCCAAGGCGTGGCTCAGGGCCGAGATCAAGGCAGGGATCTCATCGGGACGCAGCGTCAGCCGGCGATCCGCCTTGCAGCCGCTGAGCGTCAGGGTGGGTTCTAGCTGGATGTGGTACGAAGGCCGCGGCGAGGCGACATCGGGCCGGCGGGCGGCCCGGTAGCCGGCGGCAAATTCCACCGGGCTGATCCAGGTGCCCAAGAAGTCGGCATCGAGGCCGACGATCAGGTCGGCGCGCTCGAAGCGGTAGCGGGGCAGCAGACGGCGGCCGTGGGTCACCGCGTGGGCGTCGAGGATTGCCGATGCCGACAGCGGGTCGTGGACCACGTGGACGGCACCCTGGAGCTCGACAAAGCGAGCTGCGGCGGCGCGCTCGGTGGGAGAGTGGAGGCTGGGCGTGAGCAGACGGATACCTCGCCCGGCGGCGCGCGCCTGGGCGAGGCCGCTGCGGATCGCCCCGTCGGCCTCTGCCCACGTGGCGTCCCGCCCCGCCACCAGGGGCCCCCGTAGGCGCCGGCTGTCATAGAGCCCGAGCAGCGACGCCTGGCCCATGGCGCACAGTCCGCCGCGGCTGCCGGGGTGCTCATCGAGACCCTCCAGCTTGATCGGCCGGCCGTCACGCACTTTCACCAGCGTGCCGCAGCCGGCGCTGCAGCCATCGCATACCGATGCATAGTAGAGCGGCCGTCCCGCAACCACCTCTCCGGGAGCTTCCAGATACGGTCGTGAGGAATGCGGCGGCGGGCGATGGCAGCCGGTGGCCACGGCCGCCAGGCTGAAACCCGCCGCCTGTAGGAAGCTCCGGCGATGGAGTGGCAGACCGCGGGTGGGCGGCTCGGGGGTCGTAGGATCGACAGGATTTCGTTTCATTGGAATGTGGCTTTCGACGACGGAGCGTTCCTCAGTAATGACAGGTAGAGCAATCGGTCGAGGCGTTGACGTCTAGTCCCGCCACGCCCTCCGAGCTGCTTCGGCGATGGCAGTCGATGCAAAAACCCATGGTCAGCGTTTGGTCCTGGCGTACCCGCAGCATCGAGTCGACCGGACCGTGGCAGGCTGCGCAGTCGATGCCCACGGTGACGTGGGCGCGGTGGTCGAAGTAGACGAAGTCGGGCAATACGTGAATCTTTTCCCAACGGATGGTGTGGGGATCGCGGCTCGGTAGCGGCAGGCCGGTCAGGGGATCGATGGCAAGGGCGTCATAGAGCTTGGCCAGCTCGGTGGAAACCACGGGTTCGGCGGGCCGCTCCGCCACCAGCGCCCGCTGATCCTCGGCGCGGATCTCTGCGATCGGCGCGGTGACGAATTGATGACAATTCATGCAGGTCGAGGCCGCCGGCAGCCCGGCGTGGCGACTGCTCTCGGCGCCGTGGTGACAGTAGAGGCAGTCCATTTTCAGCTCACCCGCATGCAGGAGATGGGAAAACTCGATGGGCTGCTCGGGTGTGTATCCCTGCTGATGACCGGGAAGGCGCGCTGCGCCGAGGGCGGTGATCAAGGCGAGCAGCGCCAGGCCGGCGCCGACCGCGAGTAAGATATTGAGGGCGCGGCTCATGACGATCTCTCCGTGCCTAATGGGTTCGACTTACCGCGTCGACTCGGCAGCAGTCTGCGCGGATCGAGCCTGCGGGGATTGAGCCTGCGGGGATCTAGCGAGCGCCAGGGGATCTTGCGCGGATCGAGTCTGCGCGGATCCAGCAAGCTGCGCCAGCGGGTGAAGGGTAGTAAGAGCAGCGCCGCCAGGCCGGTCACCATGTGCAGGCGGGTCAAGAGCGGCAAGGCATCGACCCACGATGCGGCGGTCAGCTCGCCGCGCAGCAGCGCCGCCAGTCCCGGGGTCAGCCAACCGGCGAACCACGCCAGGCCCCAGCGATGCACGACGGCGGTGAGCACGCCGGTGGCGATGCTCAGGCCCAACAAACATAGAAAGGCGAGCTCGAGGCGCTGGGTTCTTGGCCGGGGCTGGGTCTTCGAGCGGCGCAGACCGAGCAGACCACAAAGGGTCAGCAGTCCGGCGGCCAAGTGCGCGGTTTCCAGCCCCCACAGGGTTTGTGGTCGCTGGGTCAGGGCCAGCACGGCACCCGGAGCGACCAGCGGCAACAAGTGGAATACGGCAACGACGGCGAGGCCGAGTAGCAGGCAGGGTGCGGCCCACGGGGCGCTGCGGCCGGCCACCTCGGACGCCCGGTCTTCGGGGACCGCCCGCCGGCCGGTAAGCCAGGCCGTCAGCATCAAGAACAGCGCCGCGACACCCCATGCCGTGGCCGAGAAAAGCAGCTGGCTGCGGGCGCGATGCGAACGTCCACTGCGCGCCGCCGCCTCCAGCAACGCCGACAATGGAAGCACCTCCGAGGTCTCCATCGGCCGGTGGGTGACGGCGACGGAGAGGGGCGAATCCGCTGCATCCTTCTCGGGAGCCTGCAACCAGGCGGCGACCGCCGCCCGACCGCCCAGCCGCTCCCACAGCCGGCTCAAGTCGGGCGCCATGCGGCCGCCACCCCAGCCGTCCAGGCCTGCCAGGTCGTGGCAACCGGCGCACGGCGACGCACCGCTGCGCAGGGGCGCCTTGCCGGTGAACAGCAAGTTGCCGATGGTGCGATCCGAGTCGGTGAACGGGTCGGGCGGCACCTGGGGGGTGGAGAATTCCGACGCCTCGAGCGCTGACTCCTCGGCGATCATGTCGAGCAGGGACTCTGCCCGCTGGGTATCGAGCCCCACCACCTGCGGCATGACGACGCCGCGGGCCGCCTCGAAGAGCTGCAGGGCATAGGGATCACCGGCGTCGATGCGTGCCTGGGGATCGAGCACGAAGTCGAGGAGCCATTGGCGGGACTGCCGCTGGTCCACGTCCTTGAGGTCGGGACCGGTGAGCCGACCACCGCCGATGGTGTGGCAGCGGGCGCAGTTGTCGCGGTAGAAAACCCTGGCGTCTTCCAGGTCAGCTGGCTGGACGTCAGCTTGCGGGACGTCAGCTTGTTGAGACCAGGCGGCCGACGCGACGAGTACCGCCAAGGCGATGCCGAGGGGAAGGGCGAGGCCGAGGCCGGCGAGCAGTCCGTTGGCCGGGGCGCAGGGCCGGATCGGGGTTCTTGAGGATCGTTGTGTCATGGCTTGAGATCGTTGGCTTCGGCGGCGGTGCGTCGCATCATTGGTTGGCGGATTCGTAGGCCACCAGGCGTGGGAAGAGAACGTTGTTCTCTTCATGGATGTGAACGTGCAAGTCGGCCTCCAGAGCCGTCAGGGACGCCAGCAGATCGCGGTAGGTATGGCACGCCTCCGGCGGCGGTTTGAAGCCTTCGGTGAGATGGCGCATGCGGTCCAGACTGCTGGCCGCGTCGTCGTGCTCGGCGAGCATCGCCGCCACCGGATTGCGCACCGTGCCGCATGGGTGCCCGCCGGCGTCGCCGGCCGCCAGCCGCCGGCCGAAGGGAAAGAGAACCTGCTCCTCCTTGATCATGTGCATTTCGAGCTCGGCCCGCATCAAGCGGAATACGGAACGCACATCGTTGAGCCGCGGATCCCGTTCGCCGTGGTGGTCGGCGACCTTGGCAGCCAGGGTGTCGATGCGCGGCAGCTCGCGGCGCAAAAAGGCGTGGTGGACAGACTCGATATGATCGATCAATTCATCGACCGACGCGGCGCGCCAGTCGCGGTCGTCGTGCGGTCCTCGGCCTGGTGCGTCGGCCTGCGGTGGCGTTGGCGGATTCTCCAGCCGCTGCGCGATGTCGTCCACATTGAGGCCCTGTTGACGGCAGACCTCCTCCAGCGTGCGGCCGCCGTGGCAGCAATAGTCGAAGCGCAACGACTCCATGATCGGCGCACGGGCCGGCATTTCGGCCACCAGCTCACCGAGGGTGCGCTTGGCAAGAGGGTCGAGGGCGGAGTTTCGGGAATGCGGTTGCATGGTGGGTCTCCGTTTAGCGAGGGTTCTGGGATATCGACCGGGACATCGACCGCGACATCGACACAGCTGCCGGCAGCTCTTCGAAGCGCAGCAAGCCGCCGCCGGGTCCGGGCTCCCCGAAGGCCAGCCAGCCATAACCCATGGGTGTCGTCACGCTGGGGTCATGGGAAAAATGGGCCTGGCGGGCGTCGAGCCATTGGCTGTGGGACCCGTGAACCCAGATCTGGGCATCCGCCGCCGACGGCCACTGCGGTGCAGCCTCCGTCAGATGGCGCAGCAGGCAGCCGACATCATCGAAGCGCTCGATCCGGCCATCGGCATAGACCACCGCGGCAGCGTGCCGCGGCTCGCTGACGATCATTCGGCAGGCGGTGCATTCCTCCAGGCCATATTGCATATCGGGCGGCTGGGCAGGCCGCGGCCCGGCGCACCCCGCCAGGGCCTGAAACGCCGCCAGCACGAGACACGCCGCCAGCGGCAAGGCGAGCTTGGCCGGCCAGGGCGGGGTGCTGGTCCCCCGAGTCATTGGGCGCCCCGCCGTTCCAGGCTCCAGATGCTGATCCCCAGCGGCACCAAGATCCACAGGACCAGCAGACTCACCAGCAAGGGCATCAGCCCTTCGCCGTAGGTACGTGTGGCATAGAGGCCCGCCGGGCCGAGTACCTCGAGGCCGCCGCGCAACGCCAGGATCGCAGCCACCTTGAACTCTTGCAGCGGATTGACCAGCGCTGACCATAGGAGGTGCCGGGCGTCGAGACGCATCACCAGCGAAGTGCCCATCAGGCCCAGATCGCCGAGCAGAACCAGCAGCAACCAGGCGAAGAGCGACACCCCACCGGCGACTGCGCTGCGCGACGTCAAGGTGGAGATGCACAGTCCGAGGCTGACGGAAACCAACGCCACCAGGGCCGCCAGCCCCAAAAAAGCCAGGAAGCCGGCGAGCGGATCCTGGCCAGCCGCACCCGCCGTACGGAGCCCACCACCGCCTGCCATCACCAACAGCGCCAGGCCAAAGCCCAGCAACAGCGACGACAGCACCGCCGCCGCCAAACCGAGGAATTTTCCCAGCACCACCTCGACCCGCGATACCGGCTGCGCCAGCAGCAGGATGAGCGAGCCGCGCTCGCGTTCGCCGGCCAGGGAGGCGGCGCCCAGGGTGAGACCCATGAGCGGCACGATCAGCACGACTAAGTGCACCAGGCTGGCGGCCGTGCGGCCGAGACCGGCGAAGCCGCTGCCGGCGGCCCCCGCCAGACTGAGCCACGACATGCCGAGGGCGAGCACGCAGAAGGCGCCGGTATAGAGGAGGAACCAGCGGTTGTTCCAAGCGTCGCGCAGCTCTTTCAGCGTCAGGACCCAGAGAATTCGCGCCTCGACACTCATGACGTCACCTGCGGACGGGTGGGAGATACCAGGCCCGGGGCGGAGGATGTGGCGGCGAAGAGATCGAAATCGTCCAGCTTGATCTCGCTGCTCATCACGGCTCGCAGGGCTGCCACTTTGTCGTCCCCCGCCACCGTCACCACCAGGTGTTCCCCCAGCTGGCGAGGCTCGAAGCCGCTCGATTGGAGCAGCTGCCTGGCGGGCTGGAGATCGCCTGGGGCCGGACGCAGCCACAATTCACTACGCCGGGCCGCCAGCACACTATGGGGCTCGCCGTCGGCGACGATACGGCCCGCTTCGAGGTGGATCACCCGAGCGGCCAGCCCGAGGATTTCCTCGGGTCGATGGGACGAAAAGACCAGGGTTTTGCCCTGGGCTTTCACCGTTTGCAGCAGGGCCAGCAGCTCGCCGCGGGCCTGGCTATCGAGGTTGGCGGTAGGTTCGTCGAGCAGCAGGATCGGCGGGTCGTCCAGCAACGCCGTGGCCAGGGCCAGACGCTGCCGCAGGCCGCCGGAGAGCTCGCCCACGCGCTTGTTTTTGTGGTCGCAGAGGCCGACGGAGGCGAGCAGATCGTCGAGGTGATCGAGGCCGGCGGCGCGCCGCCCGACGCCGCGCCATCTGGCACCGCGTAATCTGCAGAAGTACTCGAGTGTTTCGAGGACTCCGAAGTCGGCCTGAAAGGTCACCTCTTGGGGCACGAAGCCCAGCCGGCGACGGGCCACCTTGCCTTGGCGCCAGGAATCGGCGCCGTCGACCGTCACCTCGCCGTCGTAGGGCACGACGCCGAGAAGTGCCCGCAGGGCGGTGGTCTTACCGGCACCGTTGGCTCCCCACAGGGCCACCGACTCACCTTCCCGGATCTCGAAATCGATGCCACCGAGGGCCATATGCTTGCCATAGTGCTTGCTCAGCGCCCGGACCGAGATCAGTGGCCTCCGGGCCGTCGTCGACTTAGATGCCATCAGCTGCTCCGGGTTTGGATTTGTCCCCTTCGGGCTTGGGCTTGTTCTTGGCCCTGGGTTTGGGCTTGGCGCGAAGGTCTTGCCCGGTGAGCCTGTGCCCGGTAAGCCTGTGCCCGGAGTGGCCTGGCGTCGGCGAAAAAGCGGTGCGAGCCACAGCAGCAAAGCCATCAACACCAGAGCGGCGCCGGTCGCCAGCAGGCCCGAGCCGCTGTGGCCCTCGGCCGAGCCGGCCGCCGCAAGGCCGGCGCCGAGCAGGGCTCCGATCGCCGGCACCGACGGTCGCATGGCGGGCAGCGAATCCGTCAGCTTGGGCTGGGGCCGCACCAGTGGGAAGGCCCGCGAGGCGAGATCGAGGGCGCTGGTGGCCGGACTGTGGAGAAACATCCGCAGCTCAGGCCGCCGGTCGCCCAGGCTCTCGAAGAGGCGGTCCAGATGGTGCGGTAGATCTCCCGTGCCGTCGCCCTCGGCGTCGAAGCCCGCATAATCACTCCAGTGATTGCGGCGCCAGAGATTGGCCTCCGAATCGCCACCACCTCCGCTGATCGACACCTGCTCCAGGTTGTCGACGAAGCTGTTGCCGAAGAAGCGAGCCCGGCGTACGCTCGGCATCATCGCGACGCCGAAGTCGTTACCTGCCAAGAGATTGTCCTCGGCCAGAAAGGTGCTGTCGATTTCCCGCGGCGTATTGTCGAGGAAGATGCCCACACGGTTGCCCACAAAGCGGTTGGCGCGCACCTGTGCGTCGTCCATATCCTTCAGACCGACGCCGTAGCCGCTGGGTCCGTGGTTGCCTGAGATGACGTTGCCGATCAGGCGCAGCCGGCGGGAATACATCAGGAAGGCGCCGACCGAGTTGTCGATCAGCCGGTTGTCTTCGATGCGCGCTCCGTCGCAGTACATGAAATGCAGGCCATAGCGGCCGGCCCGCACTCGGTTGCCGCGCACCGTCAGGCGTTCGGAGTACCAGAGCACCACATCGCGGCTGCCCTCCACGGCGTTGCCTTCGAGCAATACGCCGTGGCTGTACCAGACGCGGATGGCGTCGCCGCGGCGGGCCAGGTCCAGCTCCTTGCCGCGAATCGAGTTGCCGCTCAGCACGCTGTCGTCGGCGTGGCGCAGGTAGATGCCGAAGAGCACGTCCTCGAGCACATTGTTTTCGATGCGAGCCCGCGGTTTCTCAATGGCGATGCCGGAGTTTTCGTCATCCAGGGACGAACCCGAGCGGCGCACGATAAATCCCGCGATGCGCACATCGCTGGCCTCGATCGAGACCACGGTGCCGCTGCCGCCACCGTCGAGCACTGCGCCATGCTCGGCCACCAGCTGGACCGGGCGATCCAGCACGAAGGGTCCGCGCCAGACTCCGCCGTCGACGGTGATCGTGTCGCCGCTCTGGGCCGATCGGATCGCCGCCTCGAGGGCGCCTTCACCGTCGGCCGGTCCGATGCGAAGGTCGTCGGCTGCCGCGGGCGGCGAGAGAGCCGCCAGCGGCAGCAGGCAGGCCAGCACCAGAAGGACCGGCAGGCCCTGGTCGACCAGAGGTTTGTAGGCGCGGCGATGGAAGTACAGACCGATCAGAATCAGCAGGCTGGATGCAAAAGCGATCCACAGCCCAACCGCGGGAGAGGCGATGGTGTAGAACTGACCGACCGTCCCTTGGCCAAGAACCGGCGGCACGAAGGGGTCGATGGCCGAGCTCAGGGGAGCTTTCGGATCCAGATTAGTGCCGAAGTTGTAGAGCCAGTATTGGAGATCGATGAGAAAGAAAGCCGGGAAGCAGGCGGCTGGGAGTGCAAGAAAAGCTGCCCATTTGGTGTGGATGAAGACGGCACCCGCCACCAGAAGAGCCACCACGGCGACCGCCGCTATGCTCAGGGAGCGTTCCAGCTCGGCGGCCTCCGCCAAGGGCCGCATGCCGATGTAGTGGTTGAGACCGTCGATCTCTCGCACGTCGCCCTCAAGATGGTCCAGGTAGGCGAGGACCTCCAGACCATCGGGGTATTGCGGCGCGTGCAGCTCCATTCTCCAGTAGGGGAGGAAAATAGAAATCACCAGCAAGACGGCGGTTCCCGCCAGCAGCAGGGTCGGCAGCAGAAAGTGCATGCGGTGGGCCGCGAAGTCCTGCTCTGAGACGCGCGGGCCAACGAAGGATTCGATCGGGGTCATGTTGGGGACTCCCAGGTCGCGGCGAAGACGGAGATTGAAGAGAAACCACGGGACGTCGAATACGGGAGGCGAAGAGTGGGGTAGGTGCCCTCCGCCTCCCGCATGGCCAAGCCGTCCCTATGGCTGGACGAGGAAATAGCCAGCCATCTCGAGGTGAAGCGCCGAGCAGAACTCGGAGCAGTAGTAGGTGAAGACGCCGTCCGTGTCGGCATCGAACTCCAGCGTCGTCGCTTCTCCGGGCTCCAGGCTGAGGTTGATGTCGTAGGCGGGCAAGGCAAAACCATGGGTGGCGTCTTTGGCGTTCTCGACGTTGGTGATGTGCCACACCACGTGGTCGCCCTTCTTGATCTTCACCCGTTCCGGGTTGAAGTGGCTGCGGATCGCGGTCATGAAGATCTCGACGTTGTTGCCGTCGCGGACGATCTTTTCTTCACCGAGTGCGACCGCATTCTCCGATTTCTTCTGGTGAATCGGGTCCCAGCCGACCTCCGGATAGACTTCCCAGACATTCAGCTTGTCGGCCTTGATCATCTGCACGTAGTGCGGCTCACCGTTGCCGATGGGCATGTCGTAGAGCAGCTTCATGGTTTCACCGCTACCGCCGATGTCCAGTAGCTGGAAGTTCTGTGGGTGCAGCGGGCCGACGGTGAGGAAGCGGTCGATCGACCATTTGTTCAGCGCCACCAGGTACTCGCCGTCGGGGCTCACGGTGTCGCCTTCGGCCGCCACCAAATGGCCAACGTTGTAGTGCACCGGTGTCTTCTGCACCAGAGTCCAGTCGGGCTCCGGGTTGAGCTCACCGGAGGCGCCGCCCAGGCTCCAGCGCGCCACCGCCGAGTCGAGGAAGAGACTGGTGTAGGCATATCCCTGGTTGTCGAATTGGGTGTGCAGCGGTCCGAGACCGACCTCGACTTGGGCCTCGAGCACGGCATCGAAGTCGATGATCGGGACGCCATAGTCGTCTTTGCCGGTGAAGGTTTTGGCGGCGATGGCGGTCTTGACTTTTTCGAAGTCATAGACGGTGACGTGGGGGTCGAGCTTGCCCGATACCACCATGTAGCGGCCATCTGGGGTCATGTCGACGCCGTGGGGGCTCTTGGGCTCGGGCAGAAAATAGAGCACGCCGTTCTCGTTGAGGACCTCCAGGCTGAGCACCTGAAAGCCTTCGATGCTCTCCGCCTTGCCGTCGGTCACCAACTGGGCCGCCTTCTTCAGGTCGATGACGTGCATGTAGTCCATGTCGCGTTGTGAGGCACCGGCCTCGAAAGGCGGATTGTCGTCCTCGATGCCGCCGGTGGCACGCTCGGTGTTGAACGAGTTGCAGAATACCCAGCCGTCGCTGACCAGTTTTCCGGCATCGCACAGGTCTTGCCAATAGGGCGGCAGCTCGATGGCGAACGACCGTGCGGGGTCGATGCGGCCGGCCCCGCGATCGAACTTCCAGAAGGTCACCAAGCCGCGGTACTCGGCGTCGTAGTCCTCAATGGACGCATACGCCGTGCCCAGGGGCGCGGCGTACTGGCCGCCTTCGATGACCCACTCCGTGTCGGGGGTCACCATGGTGCCCCCATGGTCGCTGGTGGCCAGCGGGTTGTTGAGAATCTGCTTGGTCTCGAAGTCGCGCAGATCGATCACCGCGACGCGCGACTGCGCCTTGTCGTTGATGAACAGGAATCGGCCGTCGTAGTCGCCCGCCGTCTCCGACAGCGCCGGATGGTGCGTATCGCCCCAGTTGATCGACTTGCCCCGGACCTTGCCGCCGTCGAGCACGGCGCGGGTCTCGTTGCTGTAGCCCCAGCCCTGCCAGGGCTCGGGGGTGAATACGCCGATCTCCTTGAGCAGGCGCATGGAGGGCACGCCGATCACAAAGACCTGACCCGAGTGGCCGCCGGAGGCGAACATCACGTAGTCATCCTTGCGGCCGGTGGGCATGTAGGTCTTGACGGCGGCGTAGACGTCGTCGGGGGTCAGCCCACGGGCCGCGATCACGCCGTCGGTGTCGCCGGGGGCGACGCGGCTTGGGGTGGGTGCTTCGGAACCGGTTCGGCAGGCCGCGAGCCACGCGA
Source organism: Acidobacteriota bacterium (assembly GCA_029263315.1). GTDB lineage: Bacteria > Acidobacteriota > Thermoanaerobaculia > Multivoradales > J023 > JAJCXR01. The sequence goes on from JAJCXR010000046.1 coordinate 166,317, forward strand.
CGACACCGATGGCCAGAAGTCCGATGACGAGACTGAGAGGTTGTCTGAGTCGGGTCTGGTCTCGCATTTCATTTTCCTTTAGGGCGTAGTCAATTCAGAGTGCGGAGGAAGGCGACGATTTGGAACAGCTTCTCATCGGTCATCGAAGGGTCACCGCCCCTAGGCGGCATGTCGACGCCGCGGCTGTTGAGGGGATGAGTGGCGGGCCGTCCGACCTTCAGAAACTCAACCAGCTCTTGGTCGTTGAGACCCTGGGTGAATGCATTGTTGTGGAGATCTTTGCCTTGCTTCGGTAGGCCGCGGGCGTCGCGTCCGTGACAGGTGGAGCAAACTTGGTCGAAGCTGAGCTTGCCCAAAGCCACCTGCTCGGGAGACGGCGCGGCGTCGCCACAGGCCACCTGCGTCGAGGCGACGATGATCAGACAGAGCAAGGCGAGGGAGGAAAGCCGGACCGGCCCGAGCAGGCGATGAGCAAAGGAATGATGGGTGAATCGCATGGTTCGTCTCTCGATGTCGAGCCGCGGTGCCCGGGTCTGTGGTCACCGGCGGCGGTGGTTAGAGCTCCTGGTCTCGTTGGATGGCACCTCAAAGTGTGCCGCTGGATCCATCGTAGATACTGCTTTGCGCGACGCCTATGACCGGTGTCATACGCGCCGATCCGGTGGCCACTGCGGGATTGTTGTTAGTTAAGGTGTTAAAAAGCGCCAAAACCTTGACAACGCACCTGTCTGCCATTACGTTAGAGCCATGGACAACATCGGACCTGGTTTGGGCGACAGTCAGCGCACCCTCATGGAGCTCCTCAGGCGGCGGGGTGCTGCGACCCTAGCCAATCTAGAAATAGATCTCGATCTGGCTCGCGAAACCCTTCGCGACCACCTGAGCTCCCTGGCGGCGCAGGGTTTGGTGGAACGGGCTGGAGTCCGTCGTGACGGACCTGGACGACCCAAGGTGGTCTACCGACTGACCCGAGCCGGGGAAGCGATGTTCCCCCGCCGTGAGGGAGAGGTGCTGGCAGAGCTGGCGACCTTCCTCATCGAGACTGGACAGCGCCAGCTGCTGGAGCAGTTCTTTGTCGCCCGCACCGACGGCAAGAGGGAGCGCCTGCTACGCCGCGTGGCAGGACTGGAAGGCAGCAAGCGAATGGCCGAGGTGGCGAACATCCTTTCGGAGGAGGGATTCCTCGCCGAGATCGAGACGACTCCACAGGGAGAAGCCGCTTTGCGCCTCTGCCACTGCCCCCTGAGCCATCTCGTCGAGGTCACGACTCTTCCTTGCCACGCCGAGCTCGATCTGGTGCGCGAGCTTCTCGGCACCGAGCTCGAGCGAACGGCTTTCATGCCAAACGGCGACGCCAGCTGCAGTTACCAACTCAAGACCAACCAACTCAAGACCGAGAAGTCGGCCCTCGAGGCCTGACGCCCCACCTACCAAGGAGCACGTCATGGAATTCAGCCCAGAAACCCGAATCGGCGACATCGCCGCCCACCATCCCCTCGCCACCCGCGTTTTTGCCCGCCACGGCATCGACTATTGTTGTGGCGGTGGGGTACCGCTGGCCCAGGCCTGCGAGCGCCGCCATCTCGAGGTCGGGGCGATCGTTTCGGAAATCGAAGCCACCCTCGCGCAGCACACTTCGGAAGAGCAGCACTGGCTCGAGGCGCCCCTGGCCGATCTGGTGACACACATCGTGGACACGTACCACAAACCCTTGCGTGAAGAGCTGCCGCGTCTCGAGGAGATGGCCTTCAAGGTGGCACGGGTGCACGGCGAGCGGCGGCCCGAGATCGCCCTCGATGCACTGGCTGAGACGGTCTCCGGACTGGTTCACGAGCTCGAAGGCCATATGCGACGGGAAGAGGAGTCCCTCTTTCCGCAGCTTCTCGACAGCTCCGACAAGGCGACGCCGACGGCCTTCGTCGACGAACATGAAGAGGCGGGGCGTGCGCTGGAGAAGATCCGCCAGCTGACCGGTGAGTTTCAAGTGCCCGAAGGGGCCTGCAATACTTGGCGCGCCCTCTGGCACGGTCTGGCGGATCTGGAACGGTCGATGCACGAGCACGTCCACCTCGAGAACAACATCCTCTTTCCCCGAGCCATGGGATAGCGATGGGATAGGGAGGCTCGAGAGCACCCTACCTCTACTTTTGGGATATTCTCAATAAGCCCGTCTCACGGAGACGATCTTCGGCACTACATCGAGTATCAGGAGGATCATCATCGCCGCGAACCATTTCAAGACGAGTATCGGCGACTTCTGAAGAAATACGGTATCGAATTCGACGAAAGGTATGTGTGGGATTGAGATGACGAGAACGATCGCCTTTGTGGAACCCTTTCAGGGTTCGGTAATTTGCAACGACGTACCCAGGGTTGCGCTTCGCTGACCCTGGGCTGATGGGTTCAACCCCTTCGGGGTAAAGACCGCAGAACAATTCACTCGAGCGGACGGCTGCGCCGCCGCTCATCGGCAAACCGTTGGTCGTCACGAACGAAAGCGTCACCGCCGTTACCCTTGACGGCACCGTCGATACCGAGTGGACGTTGGACCCGCTGCTCAACGAGGGCGAGATTCTCGCCAGGGTGGTTCCCGTAGACGGCTCCGTCTGGATCGCCCGTGGCCAGCATCTCGAAGCCTTCGGCGCCTACGGACAGGCGTTGCAGCAGCTCGATCTCGAGGCGCCGGTGCTGGCCATGGAACTGGACGGCACGGGCTCTCGACTGTGGTTGATGACGGCAAACGGCGTCGAGTTGCGGCACGCCATCGACGGCAGCCTGATTCGAACCCTTGACTTGCCCGACGGTGCCAAGCCGTCGCAGCTGGCGGTCGACGGTGTCGCCGGGCGGGCTTGGTTGGCGGTGACTGTTGACGGGCGGGAAGAGCTGTGGCGTCTCGATCTGGACGGCGAGATACAACAACGACACGCCCTCGACGGTCCGTTGCGCCGCCTCGCAGTGGACGCCACCGGGTCCGTTTGGGCGCTCGGCGAGTCTCGCTTGCATCGTTTCCTCGGCGAAACACTGATCGAAACGACGGTGGATCTCGAACCGCCCTCCCAAGACCGCACCTACCAATATCTGCAACCCCGCCGCGACGGCACCATCTGGCTCAGTGACGGACGCTGGATCTCCCGCGTCGACGTCGAAGGCACCGTCCTTGAGCTCCATGACTTTGGCCCTCAGGCCGACATCCAAGCCCTGGCGCTCATCGAGACGGAAGAAGCCGATCTCACACCCCAGCTGACGATTCGCTTTCCCCACGAAGGCGAGATCGTCGACACAACCTGCCCGGCCATCGCCCTGGCGTTTGAGCACACCTTGGCCGTTGATGCGGCGTCGGTGCAGATCGAGAGCCTTGGCCGCCAGCTTGCCGGTCAGTGCAGCCTGACCGAGGAAGGCGCCATCTGCCTGCTCGACGAAGCGTTGCCGGAAGGCGAGGTCAGCCTGCAAGTCAGCGCCGCCGACATCGAAGGCCATCGCTCATTGCCTAAGGAACGGTCGTTCCTCGTCGATCCCAGCTTTGCCTTGAACGGCGACGAACCCGGCACCGAGCCCGGCCGTTGGCGGCCCCGCCTCGATCCGGCGCCCGACGGCCCCGCCGGTGGCAGCCCCGCCGGTGGAAGCAAGATGACCGACCCGGTCTACACACCCGTCGCCTCGCCCCGCGGCATCCATCCCGAAAAGGTCTACCACGCCGCCTCCGACATCGACTTCGTTGATACCAGCTCCGGCAACTTGACGTTGCGCGTGCCGCTGGGCCAGGCCTACAGCGTCGGGCCACGC
>JAJCXR010000047.1 GCA_029263315.1 Acidobacteriota bacterium
GGATGCTCGATCAACTCGAGTTCTTCCATGACGATCCCGCATGGCGATCCTCCCTGGGCAAGGCCCAAGAAACTGCGGATATGGTTACCCACCAGAGATCATTATAACACATGATCGGCACTGTGCAATCATTTGATGCGCCAAATCCAGTTTAATGCGGAGTTTCGCGGTGATGGAGGTTTTGAAAGTCAAGTGACAGTCGATCTGCACGTTCCGGCGAAACTCGAATACGCATCAGGCCGGCCCTCAATCGGCCCGCGTGGGAACATCGCGTTCGCAGGCCCGAATGAGGTGCGGGAGAGTCCGCGAAGCGAGTGGCCACGCGTTAGTCTGGCAACCGCGCCGCAAGCTTGCGCTCCGCCGAACGATCCTCTATAGTCCCGGCGAGGTCTCGACCCTGCTGACGGGAAGGCGCTATGAATGTGTTTGGAAGACGATCCGTCGGAATAGTGCTGGTTCTGCTCGCCAGCGGGAGGGTCGCGGCGCAACCCGATCCGACCACCGACGAAGCCGAAAAGAAGGGTCTTTCGCAGGAGACCTTCGCCGGGCTGAAGCTGCGCGGCGTCGGGCCGGCGCTGATGTCCGGGCGCGTCGGCGACTTCGCGGTCAATCCGGGTGACCGTGCGAACTACTACGTCGCGGTCTGCTCGGGCGGTGTCTGGAAGACCGTCAACGCCGGAGTAACCTGGACGCCGATCTTCGATGGGCAGGGGTCGTATTCGATCGGCTGCCTGGCGCTCGACCCGCACAACGGCAACGTCCTGTGGGTCGGCACCGGCGAGAACAACAGCCAGCGCAGTGTCGGCTACGGCGATGGTGTCTACAAATCCATCGACGGCGGCAAGAGCTGGCAGCACATGGGTCTGAAGGATTCCGAGCACATCGGACAGATCGTCGTCGACCCGAGGGATTCCGACGTCGTCTATGTGGCGGCCCAGGGCCCCCTGTGGCGGGCCGGTGGTGACCGCGGGCTCTACAAGACCACCGATGGTGGAGTCACTTGGCAGCAGGTGCTTTCGATCAGCGACGATACCGGTGTCTCCGAGGTATTGCTCGACCCCCGCGATCCGGATGTCGTCTATGCCGTCGCTTACCAACGGCGTCGCCGTCAATGGACGTTGATCAACGGCGGGCCGGAGTCGGGCATCCACAAGAGCACCGACGGTGGCGCCACTTGGGTCGAGCTGGAGCAAGGGCTACCCAAGGGCGACATGGGGCGTATCGGCATGGCCATGGCCGCCTCCAACCCCGATGTTCTTTACGCCGTCGTCGAAGCGGCCAACGACGAAGGCGGTTTCTTTCGTTCCACCGACCGCGGTGCCAGTTGGCAGCAACGCAGCGACTACGTCAGCGGTAGCCCGCAGTATTACCAGGAGCTGTTTGTCGATCCCCACGATGCCGATCGCATCTACTCCATGGATACGTGGCTGAATCTCAGCACCGACGGCGGCGAGACCTTCAACAACATCGAAGGCTATTTCAAGCATGTCGACAACCACGCCATGTGGATCGATCCCCGGGATACGAGCTATCTGTTGGTGGGCTGTGACGGTGGTATTTATGAGAGCTTCGATCGCGGTGAGACTTGGAAATTCATCCCCAACCTACCGGTGACCCAGTTCTACAAAGTGGCGGTGGACAATGACACGCCGTTCTACAACGTCTACGGGGGCACCCAAGACAATTTCAGCATCGGTGGGCCCAGCCGCACGGTGAACCAGCACGGCATCACCAACCGGGAGTGGTTCTTCACCCTTGGTGGCGATGGTTTCGAAACCGCCATCGATCCCGAGAATCCCGACATCATCTACAGTCAGTCGCAACACGGTAACTTGAACCGCTTCGATCGCAAGAATGGCGAGATCATCGACATTCAACCCCAGGCGGCGCCGGGCGAAGATCCTCTGCGCTGGAATTGGGACGCGCCGCTGATGATCAGCCCCCATTCTCCGACACGGCTCTATTTTGCCGCCCAGCGCCTCTTCCGCAGCGACGACCGCGGCAATTCCTGGAGCACCGTGAGCGGCGACCTCAGTCGCCAGATCGATCGCAACGAGCTCGAGATCATGGGCAAGGTGTGGAGTGTCGATGCGGTGGCCAAGAATCGCTCGACATCGTTCTACGGCAGCGTCGTCTCCCTGACGGAGTCACCACGGGTGGAGGGGCTGCTCTATGCTGGCTCCGACGACGGCCTGGTGCAGGTCTTGGAGCCGGGCAGCGACAGCTGGCGCAAGATCGAACGCTTCCCGGGGGTCCCCGAATTCACCTATGTCGACCACCTGGAGGCGTCGTGGCACGACGACGACACCGTCTATGCCGCTTTCAACAACCACAAGAGCGGCGATTTTGCTCCCTTTATCTTGAAGAGCCAAGATCGCGGTCGCAGCTGGACGGCGATCCAAGGGGATTTGCCGCAGCGGGGCTCGGTGTATTCCCTGGCGGAGGATCACGAGAACGCCGATCTGCTCTTTGCCGGTACTGAGTTTGGTGCCTTTTTCACCGTCGACGGTGGAGAGCATTGGTTGCCCTTGGAGGGTGGGTTGCCCACCGTCGCCATCCGCGACATCGCCATCCAGCGGCGGGAGGATGATCTGGTCTTGGCTTCGTTCGGTCGCGGCTTCTTCATTCTCGATGACTACAGCCCCTTGCGCACCATGTCGCAGGCGGTCAGCCAAGAGGCGACGCTCTTTCCTGTCAAAGAAGCCTGGATGTACATGCAGGCATTCCCCCTGGGTCTACGGGGCAATGCCCACCAAGGGGAGGGCTTTTACGCGGCACCCAATCCCCCCTTCGGTGCCACCTTCACGTACTACCTGAAAGATGCCATCGAAAGCCGCAAGGAGCGTCGCCAAGGGACGGAAAAGAAGATCGAAGGAGAGGACGGAAGCCTGCGCTATCCCAGCTGGGAGGCCTTGCGGCAAGAGGATCTGGAGGAGGCGCCGGCCGTCGTGCTGACGGTCAGCGACAGCCAGGGCAACGTGGTGCGCCGCCTCCAAGGTCCGCTCAGCGCCGGCAGCCATCGGGTGACCTGGGATCTGCGCTATCCGTCGCCGGATCCGGTGAGCCTCGAACCTTTTGATTGGCACAATCCGTTCCAAGATCCGCCCCGTGGTCCGATGGCAGTTCCAGGCACCTATCAGGTGGCCCTGGCCAAGCGGGTCGACGGTGAGCTGGTGCCCTTGGCGGAGCCCCAGAGCTTCGAGGCGACTCCCCTCGGCATCGCCACCCTGGCGGCCGACGACCGCCAGGAGTTGTTGGCATTCCAGCGCAAGACGGCACGGCTGCAACGGGCCGTCCTGGCCTCCTCGTCGGCCCTCGCCGAGGCGCAAGGGCGTCTGGAGCAGATCCTCGTCGCCCTTGACGACACCCCCGGCGATATCGATGAGCTGGCTCAAGAGGCACGACACATCGGAGGCCGGTTGAGCGACCTCGAAACCCAGCTGCACGGCGACGCCACGGTGGCCAGTCGATCGGAACCGACGGCGGCCTCGATCAGCGAGCTGGTGGGTAGGGTCGTGTCCGGGCACTGGACGTCGACCTCGGCCCCCACCCAGACCCATCGCGACAACTACACCTATGCCGCTGAGGCCTTCGAACCTTGGTTGGCGTCCTTTCAGCGGGTGCTGGGCAAAGACCTGGCTGCCCTCGAGGGAGCGATGGAGACGGTCTCGGCACCTTGGACCCCGGGGCGCGTGCCCAGTTGGCAGAAGGAGTAACTGGAGATCCTATGGAAATCAACAAGATTTGGCTGATCATCGGCTTTGTGGGCCAGGCCTGTTTCTTCATGCGTTTTCTGGTGCAGTGGATCCACAGTGAGCGTCAGCGTCGCAGCGTCATCCCCAAGGCTTTTTGGTATTTCAGCCTTGGTGGCTCGATGATCTTGTTGAGCTACGCCATCCACCGCGCCGATCCGGTCTTCATCGTCGGTCAGAGCACTGGGTTCTTGATCTATATTCGCAACCTGGTGCTGTTGAAGAACGAGAAACAAGAAGCGGGGTGAATGGCGGGCGCAGCCGCAGTCCGCAGGTGCCCAGTCCGCAGGTGCCTGGCACCGATTTCAAGGCACCGATTTTGGGCACCGTTCCCGGTTCCCGTAAGTGCCTTTCTGCAGGTGCCCTTTCTGCAGGTGCCTGGCACCGATTTCGGCGCCGATTCGAGGACCTGCCTGCTTCGTTCCGCAGGTGCCTGGCACCGATTTCGCCGACTACGAATCCAACGAGCCGACGCCGTCTTCGCAGTACAATGACACCATCATGTCGACTTTCACCTTGCGCGTTCGCGACCGCTTCGAGGCGGCCCACCATTTGACGTCTTACCGAGGCTCCCCGGAGCCCGTGCACGGCCACAGCTGGGTGGTCGAGGTCGTTTTGGAAACCGAGACCCTCGACGACGAAGGCATGGGATTCGACTTTGTCGAGATCAAGGGTCACCTGGCGGCGCTGGTGTCCCGTTTCCACCACCGGCACGTCAACACGGTGCCCCCATTCGACGAGCTCAGCCCCACCACCGAGCATTTGGCCCGTTGGTTCTGCCAAGAGCTCGCAGGGCGGATGCCGACGGCGGGCGTGGCGGCGGTCACGGTGTGGGAGGGTCCCGATTGTTCGGCCACGTATCAGCCGAGGAGTGGCAAGACGAGGGTGGCGTCATAGGGGCAGGGATGAAATGCGCAGGGCGGAATAGACACGATTGGAATTTTGTTCTAGTTTCTTTATACGCTTCTGTTGATCGTTGGGACAGCAGAGGACGTGACAAGAGATCCGTGGAGCCGCATCATGTCTGTTGAATCTTCATCCGTTGAACCCTCACCGCCGACGGCTCTGGGCTCCCTGTCGCAGATGGCAGGACGTTTGCCCGAGTCCCGTACGGTCCTGCGCTACACGTTGCCTTCTCTTGCCTTGGCCGGCACCGTCGGCATGCTCGAGGTCCTGCGCAGCCGTTTCCAGCACAGCCATACGTTTTTTCCCAGCAAGTACCCGACTGGAATCTGGGATCCCAGCATCTTTGGCCTGACCGTTGAAGATGTGTGGTTCGATAGTGAAGACGGAACCGCTCTGCATGGTTGGTGGATGTCCCATCCCAGGGCCAAGGCGACGGTGGTGTTCTGCCATGGCAACAGCGGCAGCATCGGTGATTTGGTGGGGCTCTATCCCAAATTGCTGCGTTTGAAAATCAATCTTTTTGTCTTCGACTACCGCGGTTACGGCCGCAGCGCGGGTCAGCCCAGCGAAGCCGGCCTATTCAGCGACGTGCGGGCGGCCCTCGATTATGTCAACGGTGATCAGAAGATCGATTGGCGCAACATGATTCTCTTCGGTCACTCCCTCGGCGGCGCGGTGGCCACGGACGGCGCCTTGCATCGACCGGTGGCGGGGCTGGTGGTGCAAGCCTCTTTCACCCAGACCAAGGACATGGCCCGCGTCGTCTACCCCAACTTGCCGGTCCACGTCTTCACCCGCAACCAATTCCGCAGCGTCGAAAAAGTGGTGCAGCTGACGATGCCCAAGCTATTCATCCACGGCACGGAAGACGGCACCATCCCGTTCGAGATCGGTGAGCGTCTCTACGCCGCCGCTGCTGAGCCCAAGACCTGGTACGAAGTGCCGAGGGCCGGGCACAATGATCTCGAGAGGCACGGTCAGGTTTGTTACTTCCGTCGTCTGCGGAGGTTTTTTAAGGACTGTGTTGAGACGGCAGACCAATAGCCTTGAGAACGCCGCGGGCCCAGTGATCGGGTGAGAAGTCCTCGATGCGCTGTCGTGATGCGTCGCCGAAGCGCTGGCGAGTTGCCGGGTCGAGAAGTTGCCTCAGGGCTGCCGCCAGTGCGTCGACCTCGCCCACCGGCACGATGAACCCATTCTCCTCCGGTGCCACCAGATCGGGACCGGCGCCCACCGCCTCCGAGACGACCAGGGGCTGACCGAACTCCATCGCCTCGTTGAGCACAAAACCCCACACCTCCGAACGGCTGGGCAGGACGAGCCCATCCGTCGCCGCGTAGTAGCGACATAGGGTGTCGTGATCGAGGTTGCCGAGTAGCCGGACGGGCGCTCCTAGCTCTTGGCTGAGGGCGACATAGGCTTCGCTGTCGGGTCCTTCTCCGGCCACCAAGAGCTCGAGGGCATGCCCTTCGGTCGCCAGCCGAGCAATGGCACGGATCAAGATTTCGACCCCTTTAATCGACTCCACCAAGCGGCCGACGAAGAGAAAGGTGGGTACCTTCAGCCCGAGCTGTTGGCGGATGGCCTGGCGTTGTGGCACCAGGGCATTGGCCTGACGGCGGAAATAGTCGCGGTCGGTGGCGTTGGGGACAACGAAGATGCGTTCCTTGGCCATGCCCAAATGGTGACAATACTCGCCGGCCCGCTGGCCGGGTACGAGGCAACCGGCGGCCCGCCACAACAGGAGGCGCTTGAGCCTCTCCCGATGACCGCCGCGGTCGCGGTCGGCGAGGGTGGATTCGATCCAAAAGAAGACGCGGGTGCGGCGTGGCAAATGACGCAGCCAAAGCAGCAAGTACGTCGGCTCGGCCCAGCCGCCGAGGATCAGGACATCGTATTTGCCTTGCACCACCGGGGCGATGTCGTTCCAGTGGAAGTCATCTTCCGGTGGCCTCTTCCAGCGCCGTCCCGGCAACAGGTGCACGGGCAAGCCGTGCTCTTCCTTGGCCATGACGTAATGGCGATGCTCCATTTCGGAAGCCAGCAGAAAGATGTCGAGGTTGTCTCCTAGATAATGGGCCAGCCGTGCAAAGCAGGGCACCCGATAGTGGGACAGCACGTTGGTCACCAGGGCGACCTTTGGCGAGGGGCGTGGCGCCTGGGCGTCGGCGCTCATGGTGTGTCCATCACCAGGAGATCCAGGGGCTCGAGAATACCCGTCTTCCCCTCGACGAAGGCCAGGCCGGTGAGCAGCAAGCCGTCTCGTTCGGCATGTGCCGTCGGGGTTGCGGCTGCGATGGATGAGCCATCGTCCGCCGCTGAACGTCCGTGAGGCTGACGGTGAACCTGACTGTGGACCTGACAGTGGACCTGACAGTGGACCTGACTTTGAAGCTCAGCCATGGGCCCGAAGTCGCTGTGCCAGGGGATGAGCAAGCGAGCAGCACGGAAAGGCTGCTCGGCCCTCAAGCAAAGTTGCCAGGCATTCTTTCCTGGTGCGCCTTCCTGTTGCCGTTCGAGCCGCTCGACAAGCAACGGCCGGACGCCGCCCTCCAGCTCCAAATAGCACTCGACGGGGGTGGCGAGGTCGTCTACCTCGAGCCAAAAGCCTTGCCGATCGACATCCGTCACCGGCAAGGGGTGATCCCCTTGCAGCAAGCTCACCTGGCGGACTTGGGGGCGCCAGGAGCACGGCAGGGGTACCCACACCTGCTGTGGATACTCGGCGGAGACCTCGATGCCGCGGCCCAGCCATTGCAGTCGATAGCGAACCCGCAAGGGGTCGCTGGTCGAATCCGAGGAGGTGGGATTGGCCTCCGGCAAAACGGCGACAAAAGTTTCATCTCGCAGCACCGCCTGCAAGTGGCAGGCGCGATCGTCGAGCACCCGCTGGACTCCCTCGGCCGCCGTCACGACTTCGGCTCCTGCCGCTTGCCAGGCCTCCAGATGTTGACGTATTACCGACCAATCACCGTAGTCTGGGTCGTAGCGAAACTCGTCGCGACCCCGTCGGGCATTGATGAATTTGTCGTGGGTGAGCAGGGTGAACAAATGCACTCCTGGGCGCCCTCGGACGGCGTCGCAACAGCGCCGGGCCAGCCGTTGGAGCCGTCGGTGCCCTTGCAAGTAGCTGCCTTCGAGATTGGCGGCGATGGGGAGCTGTAACAGGGGTCCATCCGCCCGCGCCTCAAAGGGCTGCGGCCATCCAGTCATGAAGGCGGTCGGCACCTCATCCGACGACGGGCCGCGAACAATATCGCTGTCCGCCAGCAAACCCGCCCGACGCAACGCGACGCCCGACCACGCTCGATCCGCCGCATCCTCACCATATTCGAGCAAGCCGCTACGCCACAGCAAGGGACGATAGCTGGCATCTCCCAAGCGTCCTATCGATTCCAGTTGGGCGACGGCCCGTTCGACGGCGCGCAGCCGGTCCCACCCCCGACTCAGCTGTGGTGGATGGCCCGGCGGCGGGCAGACGGTGGCGAAATCCCCACGCCGTTGTGCATCGGTGAGCAGAAAGGGGTAGGACGGTCGCCAGCCCTCCGTTTCGAGACCATAGGGAAAATGGCCGTAGGCTGGGTCGTTGAAGGTATGGAGATGGGGTTGTAGGTCGTGGCCCTTGACCACTTCCTCCACCAAATGCCGACGAATCGCTGTCCACAGTCGGTGCCAGGCACCTGCAGACGGGGTGGTGCCAGGCACCTGTGAAGGTGGCGTCCGCAGTTCCGAATTGTGGGTGCCAGGCACCTGCGGATGGACATCCTTGTGGTGCCAGGCACCTGCGGAGACAGCGTTTTTCCGGTGCCAGGCACCTGCGGTGGGGGCCTCGGCAAACATTGTATCCCCTTGCCGCATAGCTACTTGCGGCATGCTGAGGACGGACCCCACCTCCACCATGTGGGTCCAGGGCACTCCGAGATCGGCGGCGACGCGGGATTTCTCCACCAGCACCCGGTGCAGCTGCTCGGGGGTGAAGAGCCCTCGCTCTTCGTGGATCTCGTGATCTTCGGTGATCGTGAGCAGGACACGGGAGTTGTCGCTGTCGGTCGTTTCGACGACCTCCGTCGCCAGCTCGGCGCGATGGTGACCTTCGGGGCCCACCGCCAGGCCGATCAGGGTCCAGGCGCGTCCCAGAAGACGATGGGGACGGCGGCCGACAAGGCGGAAAGACGCTTCGCCCTGGGCATTGAGCTTGAGATGTCGAGGCTGGGCGATGAGGCCCCAGCCCGTCGGTGGCAGCAAGTGCAAGGTGTATCGATCCGGCCTTTCGATGCCTTCGAGTCGAGCCGTCATCACGTGCTCGGCGTCGAGATCGAGGCGCGCCGGGCCTTGTAGAGAAAGGCTGCCGGGCCCCGAATCGGCGATGCCGGGCGTATCCAGTTCCAACAGGGCGAGTTGGGTCGTTTCGTCTTGGGGTTGGCGACTGAGGGCGCGGCGCCAATGGCGTCTTGCCTCTTCTGGATCGCCGGCCGCCGCTGCCAAATGCCCGACGCCGCGCCACGTGGCGGCCTCCTCCGGCAGCCAGCGGCGAGCCACGTCGAAGCAAACCCGGGCTTCGTCGCGGCAGCCGTGGGCTAGGAAACGTTCGCCCCAAGAAATCGAGTCGAGGGGTGAGACGAAGGCTCCCCTGTGCAGCAGATCCTGTAAATTGTCGTCGAATTGGGGGGCGTAGACGGTGGTGTCGCCATCGGTAGCTGTCAGCCAGGCCAGCTCCACCTTCGCCCAACGGACCTCGACGGTTTCGCCCGCCAGGGAACGCCAGACATCGAGGGACCGCTGCGCCCGATCGACCTCTCTCGCTTGCAACGCGGTGCCGCAATGGCGACCTGCCAGGTGACAAAGAGCGGTTTGTAGGACGGCATCATGACTGTCGTGCATGGCCTCCTGGGGATGGGCCGTCGCCAGTCCGCCCCATAGGCCTCTGGCCGCCAAGCGCCGCGCCAACCGTCCCGGCCAGCGGCTGAGGTAGAGGTCCGAGGCGGAGATCTGGTGGCGGTTCTCCAATTGTTGTAGACAACGTTCGAAGGCTGCCCAGGACGCTGTTTCGGAGCCCTCTGCCAAGGCCGTCGCCAGGTTGATGGCCGCCACCTCGTGGTGCGGATTGAGCTTGATGGCCAGACGCCAACTGGCGATTGCCAGGCTGCCCGGAGCCAGATTGCCCAGTTGGCTAAAAAGCTCGGCTAAACCCCAGCGGAGGAGGTTGCGGGCAAAAAAAAACGGCCCTTCCCTGGGTCGTGTGATCATGGGATCAGGGAGCTCCCGGATCGTCGGCCGAGACCGGTCGCAAGGCCGTCATGTTGTAAAAATAGGCGCCATAGCGCAGCAGCGGCGTGACGGCCAGCAGCTTCTCCAAGAAACTGGGACCGAGGCCGCCGGGCAGAGGCGGCACGAAGCCGCTGAAGGTGGGGGGCTGGGGCGCGAAGCCACTGCGACGGAAGAGCTCGCCGAGGGTTCGGTGCCAGAAGAACTGGCTGTCATCGAGCATCTCGCTCTCGGTGCCTGATCCGTCGGTGCTCACATAGTAGAGGGCGCCGCGACGGCCACGGCGCCAGAACATGGACGCGAAATCCATGGCCTCCGCCATCTCGGGGCTTTGGCTGGCCATGTGCCGCCGCCGCCGCCATTCCTTGAGCAAAAAGAGGGGATTGAGCAAGTTCATGTCGCTGATCGTCACTCGACCGCCGGGCCGGGTGGCGTCGAAGAGGCGCCGGAAGAAGCCGTCCTGGTCTGGCAGGACCGCCAGCACGGAGCCCATCCAGGTGAGCGACAAGTGGCGCAGCTCAGGGTCATAGAGATTGAGATCCCGAGCCTGGAAGTCGATGTCGAGGGGGCGCTGGAAAATTTCTTCGTAGTACCGCTGCCGGCGCCGGGCGATGACCATGCGCTCCTCTTCCAAATCCACCGCCAGCACCTTGGCGCCGAGGGCGGCGAAGAGGAAGGATTCCGAGCCATAGCCGCAGCCGGCGTCGAAGACCCGCGGCTCCCGTTGTTCGAGGATGGCGCGGACCAACGGCCCCCGGCGCTGGGCGTAGATGGTGGTCACCAAGGGCGCCGGATAACGCTCCGGTTGGTTCATCACCGGGTAGTGGCTGCGCAGGCGGTTCTGCGGCTCGGCGTCGAGATGGGGATTTCCCTCCAGCACCTCTTGCCGCAGGATGCCATAAAAGCGGCGGATGATGGCGTCGGACTCTTCGGCCTGGGCCGTTGAAAGATCCCAGTGGGCTTCACTCATCGGTGCGTCCTCTGGGCTCGATGGCGGCCCGTAGCGCCCGGCGGATGACCTCCGCCGTATGTCGCCACTGGAAACCACGGGCCCGGCGTCGCCCCCGCTCCGCCAGCTGGTCCTGTTGCCGTGGGTTGTCGAGCAGATTCTTCAAAGTGTCGGCGATGGCCGCGACATCCTGGGGGTCGACCAGCAAAGCGGCATCCCCCGTCACTTCCGGCAAGGCGCTGCGATCGCTGCACACCACCGGCGTGCCGCAAGCCATGGCTTCGATCACCTGCATGCCGAACCCCTCTTGCAACGACGGATCCAAATAGATGCTGGCAGCGGCATAGAGCTCGGCCAGTTGGAGTTTCTGCTCGGCACCGAGAAAGGGCATGAAGCGCACTCGGTCATACCAGGGATAGGAACGGTAGAGGTCCTCGGCAGCGCCCCAGCGCTCGGCCCGCAGACCCGCCACCACCAAGCCTATAGCGCTACCGGAGTTTACCAGGCGATCGAAGGTGGGGGCGATGACGGCGTGGTTCTCCCGCGGATCGCCGGTGTGGAAGGTGAGTAGGTAGCCGGCATCGAGCTCGAGACGGCGGCGCACCGAGGCTCGTTCGATTCCATGGCTGAGGGCTTCGAAGTCGACGGCCGGGGCGCAGGGGGCCAGCTGAAGGCGGTCGGGATCGAGGTTGAATTCCCGCGCCAGCCCTTCGCCGACCCATCGACTGTTGCTGAACAGCACTTCGGCCCGGCGCAAGGTCTTGCCGAGCAGCCAATCGTCGAGACGATGTTGCCAGCTTCGCCAGGCCGGGGCCTTGCCGCCGCCGAGCTCCTGGGCCTGGCGCAAGGCACTGGGAATATCATGGCAAACCATCAGGAAGGGAACGCCGAGACGTCCAATAGGGGTTTCGTAGGGCATCCAGACGACATCGGGACGATGCTCGAAGCTGCGGCGCGGTAGCTCGCGGAAGCCATGCCAGAGGTGATTTCGCCACCGAATGGAATGCCAGCGCAGCCGATCTCCCTGGGTCCCCAGGTCGACCTGCGCTTCGCGGCTGAGGACGATGACGTCCATCTCCAGGGCGTCGTCCATGGCCAAGAGGCGGGCCAGCACGTTTTGGGTGTAAAGCCCCACCCCCTTGGCTTGGGGGCCGAGGTGGGTGCCATCCACCAACAGTCGCCACGGGCGATTCCTCGAGCTCATGGTGTCTCCGCGGGCCGGGTCCCTAGGTGGCTGGGCAAGGCCAACCCGTCCACCAGCCGACCCAGGGCCGCGCCGCCGTCGTCCACGGCCGGGCTGAGAAACGGTGTCGCCGAGCCATCGACGGCCGGCGGTGGCCGCTTCAGCCAGGTGCCCAGGGTGCGGGCCATATCGTCGAAATCTTCCGCCAAATGAAGGCTGGCTTGGCCCTGCAGCTGTCCCTGCCATGTGAAGTCGATCCAGCCGGGAAGCAGGCACGGGATGCCGTTGGCCAGGCAATCGAGCATGGTGGTGGAGCGAAACATCACCGCCAAGTCGGTGTCGGCGATCACTTCGTCGACCGGCCCGTCGTGGCTGAGCCTCAGGGCGTCGGGCACTTGACCATAGAGCTCTCGCCACCGGTCGAGGATGTTGGCCGGGTTCTCCAGCGGGTGACACCGCACCGTCAGGTGGCAGGCTTGGTCCGTCAAGAGTTGTTGCAAGAGGTGGATGAAGCCGTCCAGCAATTCTCTGGAGTTGTAGAACGCAAGGCGATCAAAGGGCCACGAGAAGTAGGTCACCCGGGGTGTTCCGTCGTGGGGCTGTCGCTCGACGGAAGGGAAGGTGCCAGCCAAGCGCAGGACGCGGATCGGCGAGCGTTGTTCCGCCGGCCACAGCTGGCGCCAGAAATCCCCGGCCACCAGCAGGGCGTCCGACACCACCGGGCGCCCGGTGTAGTACTCGCCGCTCAACACGCCGTGCAGCACTTGTAGCACCGGAATGCCCCGATGCCGCGCCAGCTGGGTCATCCAACCTTCGAGACTCCACTGATTGGCCATGACGATGAGTCGCGGTTTGGCCACCTCCAGAAAGCGCAGCCAGCAACTGGCCAGGTTGGCCAGGGCATACTGCCCCCGCCGCTGCCAGTAGCTCCAGGTGGGGCTCTGCCGCAGCCAGGCGACGAGCATCCGGGAGAGGGCAGCGACAGGCTGCCCTCGATGGTCCCAACTGGCCAACAGGGGGGCGAGGTCCGGTAGTGCGACATCCTCCGCCGGCGCCAACTGGGCCCCGTCGGCGAATCGGTAGAGGGAGTCGATCTTGCCGTTGGTGCCGGCACAGGCGAGCCGGGCGTAGCGATTGGTCACCAGCCAGTGGGGGGTTTCTTGAAGATTGTCTTCGACCATCCGCAGCAGGTGACTGTTGTTGAGGTACGAGGAGAAAAAGACGATGCCGCCCTGTCGGACTTGTGGGGTTGACCGTCGACCATTCCAAGCCATGCGCCGCCGGTAGGTGGGGTCGAGTTGGTCGAGCAGATTCCACAGCTGGCCCCGCAGATCGCCGGTCACCATGACGCGGCGTAGCCGGCGTTCCAAGCGTCGCCATCGGGAGGGCTGGGTATCGGCCTTCGGGGAGCCGGTGGAGGCCTCGGGGGCCGGTTCAGACTCGGCCAGGGCTTGCCAGAGAGCCCGCCGCGGCGCGGTCAACCGGAGCTCGGGAGGTGAAGACGACAGCCGGCAACTCAGAGCGAAGGCGTCGTAGAGGGCGACGACCTCCAAGGCTTCGCGGTAGAGGGGCTCTTCCACCAGGCGTCGCCAGGGTACGCCGTCGAGCTGGCCGCCGTCGTTGCACAGGGCGACCGCCAGCTCAGCGGCCCGTCGCTCCCAGTCGGCAAGTCCGCCGACCATGTCGAGCAGCAAATGGCAGGTCACCCCAGCCTGTCGCGTCACCGTTCGCAGAGCATCCGGTGCTGCCCAGTAGAGCAGCAGGAGATGGCTGCCCCTCGGCCAATGGGTGGTCGCCAGGGTCTTGGTATCGACGCTGTCGTCGAAGATCACGATGCGTCCTTCGGCCACCATTCAAGCGGAGTCCCGCGGTGCCGCCGGTCCGTCGGCCGGTCCGTCGGCCGGTCCGTCATAGCCGAAACGCCGTAGGCCCGGCGACGGCTCGAGGCGCCGCTCAAAGGCCATCAGCTCGGCATTTCGGCGGAAGGAGAAGGCGCGGTCGGCCCGCACTCCGGCGGTGACGGCGGCGAGGGCCTCGGCGCGGGTCTGCAAGCCGCAGAAGTCAGCGATTTGCTCCATGTGCTGCTGCGGGTCCCGCAACAGGTCTTCGTAGCGCAGCTCCAAGAGACGGCTCGACGGCAGCGCCGCCAGGACGGGCTGGGCGATCCGTAGGTAGACTTCCCACAGCTCAAAGGCACTGGCCAGGTGACCGACCCGAGGAGAATCGCCGAACCAACCCCGCTTGCCGGTCCAGCGGAAAAGACGGCGATGACGGACGAAGTTGTCATAACCGAGCTGTTGCCCTTGCCGTTGACGTCGCACCAGGGAATGGGCGACATCCACCCCATGGCGCACCAGGTGGATGACCTTGGCTTCGGGGAAGAGACGGCACCAGATCTCCAAGCTGACGGTGCTGCGGGGATCCTTGAAACCCCAGGGACGGCTCAGGGCAAAGACCGAGCGATGCCGCAGGTAACGACGTAGACCCAAGAATTCCACCACCGGCGGGGCCGCCAACCGATCCGCCAAATGCCGACAGGCGTGCTCGACCCCGACCGGGTCGGAACCCAGATAATGCATCGCCTCCGGCGTATCCCAGCGCCCGCCCGCCGCGGCGAGGAGCCATTCGTTGAGCTTGTTGAAGTAGGTGGCCTCGTGGTCCGGACCGAGCCGCCAGCCGAGGAAGAGGCCGAGATCGTCGAGCATGCGGGCCAACAGGCTGGTACCCGAGCGATGCATGCCCACCAGGATCACCGGCGGCGTGGTGGCCTGTGGCAGCTCCAGATCCAAAGACTTAGAGATCGCGGCCTTTGAGATGGCGTCCTCAGAGGTCACGGTGTGATCCGTTGCCAGATGCGTCGACACAGGGCCACGGGGCCAAACCAATGGCCAAACTCTTCGAGCCGTCGCTGAAAGCGCGGCTGCTTCGAAGGCAAGGGACCGAGATCCAGCGGCATGGCACCAAAACCATCGCGCAGGGCCTGGACGTAGGTGCCAAAGCTTCGCTTGAAGATGGCGAAGAAGAGATCGTGCAGCATCATGAGCGGGAAAAACCGCAGCTTGTGGGAGAGATTGCCGAAGCGGCGCAGGAACCAATAGCGGTTGCGTAGCTCGAAGTAGAGGCCACGGCCGGAACGTGCCACCTTCGACGACTTGTGCAGCATCAGGATCTCGGGAAAGAAGTGCACATCGAAACCCTGGGCCAATAGCTTCATCTCGACAAAGAGCTCCGATCCATAGAGGAATACGGAGCGATGGTAGTACCCCGTCTGAGCGATCAGGGACCGACGAAAGGCGACACCGCCGGAGTGAAAGCCGCCACTGTCGATGGGACCTCGACGAAGATCTTTGGCCCGCAGGGCCTCGATGTCGTCGGACTCCAAGTCGTACTCCTCGACGCGACAAGCCACCGCCGCCAGTTGGTCGGAGCCCTCGGCAAAGCGCTCCACCACTTGGCTCAGCACCGTGGTGTCGGGCATCTGGGAGTCGTTGTCCATTTGGAAAATGATCTCGCCGCGGGCCCGCTCGAAACCGACGGAGTATCCGGCCATGCCCAGGTTTTCGTCGAGGGCGATGAGCTCAACGTCCGGGTGCTCATGGCGCAGCATCTCCCGGGAGCCGTCGGTGGAGATGTTGTCGACGACGATGATCTCCCGGTGCGGGTAGTCCTGCCGCTCGATGGAGGCGATGGCCAGACGCAAGTCGTCGCGGCGGTTGAAGTTGGTGATCACCACCGTGACCCGGGGCGAGGTCGCCGAGGAAGGCTCCGGAGGCATGGTCTAGGCTCCGGCGAAGAGGGTGCGCACATCCTGCAGGCGGACGTCGGCCAGGGCGGCGATGACATGGTCCGCCATGGTCAGCTCGGAGGCGCTGTAGGTGTGGGCGACGGCCAGGGTCTGCAAACCGCTCTGCCGGGCCGCCTGGAGGCCGGTGGGGGAATCCTCGATGGCCAAGACTTCGTGGGGATGCAACAATCGCGACGGCAAGGGGGGCTCGGAGTTGAGCAGTGTCAGGCCGAGGCGGTATCCTTGGGGATCGGGTTTGCCGAGCTCGACGTCCTCCGCCGCCACCAGGCACTTGAAATGTTGGCGGACGCCCATCTGTTGCAGCGCTCCTTCGACCTCGTCTTTAAGGGCCCCACTGATAACTCCGAGCATCAGCTCGGCGTCGATGGCCTCCGTGATGAGGTCGATGCAGCCGGGGAAAACGGGAAAGCCATCTTTGTGGATGCGCATCTGGTAGTAGGCGGACTTACGGGCCATGAGGCGGAACAGGCGCTCGGTCGAGGGGGTCTCGCCGCGCGCTTCGAGCACCTTGCGAAAACAGGACTTGTCGTCCAGGCCGAGGTAGTGGGCATAGTAGTCCTCGTCGGAGATCGACATGCCCTCCGCCGCCAGGACTTTCTGCACCAGCTCGAGGTGGATGGGTTCGTCATCCACCAGGACACCGTTGAAATCAAAGAGAATGGCTCGAATCACGGGTATTCTTCTGGTTCTGCTATAGGGTGGCGATGAATTGAAGACGTTGACCTTGAGACGGCTCTCAGAGTTGCGGAATTTGACGTTGCCGACAACTGTTGGATAGGGTCTAGGGGCCCGACACGACCCTTCGGCGTTGGATCCCCAAGGGCTTTGTCAGGCCCCAGTTGGTTTTGTACTCTCTCACGTAAAAGGAACTAGTTCCATGGCAGACCTTCAATCGCAGGTATCCGATCAGGCGAGCCCCGCGCTCCAACCCGAGCTTCCGGTGACCGTGACGCAAAAAGCCGTCAATATGGTCAATATCACCAAGGAACAGGAAGGTATCGATCCTGCCTGGGGATTGCGCATCGCCGTCCGCGGTGGCGGCTGTAGCGGCTTCGAATATGCCCTCGATTTCGAGGATGAGCCGCGGGAAAACGATCACGTCTATGACCAGTTCGGCCTCAAGGTCATGATCGATCCGATCAGCGGGCGCTATCTCAAAGGCACCGAGATCGACTACGTGCTCGGTACCAGCGGCGCCGGCTTCAAGTTCAACAACCCGAATGCCATGGGCACTTGTGGTTGCGGTTCGTCGTTCACCGTCTGATCGAACCCGAATCCTGATCGAGCCCGGGGCTCTCGTCCTCAGGTCGAGACGGAAGGCAAGGCAACCAGACGAGCGGTGCCGTGCCCTTCGACCTCGACCGCCGAATCGTTGTCCACCCGCTGGTGGATGATCGCCAGTCCCACGGCGCCGTCGGATGTTGCCGCAAGACTGGTCAAGGTACCGGCGGCCCGGCCGTCGGCGACGATGGGTTTGCCGATGGCCGTTGGCTCAGCGGACTGCAACCGTACGGCGCGCAACGATTTGTTGACGCCGCCCCGGTAGTGGATTCGAGCCACCACCTCTTGTCCCAGATAGCATCCCTTCGTATAGCTGACGGCGTCGTCGATGGCGGTTTCCTGTGGAAAATTGGCATTGTCGAAATCGACGCCGAAGAGGGGCCATCCGGCTTCAATCCGTAGCCGGTCGTAGGCTGCAAAACCCACCGGCTGTGCTGCTCCGCTCTCCCGTCCGTGCTCGATCAACAGGTCATAGATCTGCGCCGCCGCGTCCCCCGGTAGCCAAAGGCTCCACTGTGGTGTGGACCCGAGGTCCCGCTCCCGCATGACGCGAAGGTCGTGCCCCGCCAACGACGCCGCTCGGTGGCTCTGGGGAGCAAGCTCTTGTGCTTCAAGCCCAAGGCTGGTCAGGAACGCCTCGCCGCCCGGCCCGATGAGCGACACCAAGACACGGTCCAAGGGCGAGATCTCGACCCGGTCGACGATGATGTAGCGGCCCATATGGGTCTGCAGTGGCTCCGCCATGCCCGGGGGGAGCTCCAACCATAGGCGGTCCTCCAGGGCATGGACCACCAGATCGGCCATGATCCGGCCTTTGACGGTGGTGAAGAAGCCGTAGCAGCTCTCGCCCGCGGAGAGGGATTTTGTATCGCAGGTCACCAGACCACCGAGAAATCGCTGGCGATCGTCACCGGTCATTTCCAAGGTGGCGGCGGCGGAGCGATCAATAATGCCGCAGCTCTCTTGTAGCGCTGTCGTTTCCGAAGCCACGGCTTTTTCCGAAGCCGCAGCCCCTTCCGAAGCCGTGGTGTCTGCTCCACCATGGAACGAGTGGGCCTGCGGTTGGCCGCGATAGTCGGCAAAGACGGCACCGAGGGTCGTCTGTCGGGATGAAAACGGGGAGTCGATCTCTTGGCTCATGACAACAGTCTAGCAGGCTACAATTGGCAGATGATGAGTCAACCATCCCCCCCTTCGATGTCCGGCGCAGAGCCGTCACCACCCCCCTCTATCGCCAGATCTTTTCAACTGGAGACGCCGCGGGGCACCCTGCACGGAATCCTCCAGTACCCTTCGGGTATTGTGCGCCAGCGCCCGACGGTGGTCGTCTGCCATGGCTTCAAGGGATTCATGGAATGGGGGTTCTTTCCACCCCTGGCGGAGCTTTTGGTGCAGCGCGGCTGGACGGTGGCGCGCTTCAACTTCATCGGTTCGGGAATGGCCCCCGGAGATGCTTTGGTCACCGACCTGGAGGCCTTTCGGCGGGCAACTTTCAGCGGCGATGCGGAAGATCTGCAATGCCTCCTCGAGGCCCTGCACGGCGGACAGCTGGGGGCCGACGTGGTGCGGCCGGATCGCTTGGCTCTGGTGGGTCACAGCCGGGGCGGTGGCGCGGCGCTGTTGGTGTCTTCCCTGTCCCCTTGGCAGGAGCGGCTACGCGCCCTGGTGACCTGGGCGGCGGTGGCCACCTTCGAGCGCTTTCCGTCCCCGCTGCTCGAGCAATGGCGGCGGGACGGCGAGTTGGTGATCGAAAATGCTCGCACCGGCCAAAGGCTGCCCATCGGCATCGAGGTCTTGAACGATTTACGAGCCAACGCCGAAGCCCTCGACTTGTCCGCCGCGGCGGCCCGTCGCCGCGCCCCCTGGCTGATCGTCCATGGTAGCGACGATCCCACCGTGCCATTGGCCGAGGGCCAGGCCCATGTGCAGAACGGGGCGGAGGTCCGTCAGCTGGTGGTCGTCGAGGGCGGGGATCACACGTTGGGTGCCAAGCACCCCTTTGCGGGGCCGACGCCGCAATTGACCCAAGTGCTCAATGCAACTCAGACCTGGCTCCGACGTTATCTAACAGAGTAGAGCAGCCCAGCCCCGGCGGAACACCCCGACCTCGAATCCGTAGATTGAAGGAGCGCATCGCCCCTTCCCCCAAGCAGGTATGGATGACTCGTACACGGTTCAATGCCAAACAGCTCAAGGCAAAGTTTCTCGCCCCCTGGTTGAGGCGCGCGAGCCTCGACATTCGTCCGGGGGAAGGGGAGCTGTGCCTGGCGTTTTTCTTCTTGCACTTCCTGGTCTTGACCTTTCAGTACACGGCCAAGTCGATTCGTCAGTCGACCTACATCGATTCACTGGGGGCCGAGCAGCTACCTTTTGTCTATCTTTTGGTGGCCCTGTGCTCCTATCCGTTGCTGCGCCTCTACGGCCATTGGGTGGGGCGTTTCTCTGAGCGATTCCTGCTCATTGGCTCCAGCCTGGCGGTGGCCGTCAGCATGGTGCTGTTTCGCTGGCTCTTCGCCACGGGCATGCGCTGGGTCAGCGTCGTCTTCTATCTTTGGATCGGCATCATCGGCCTGTTGTTGGTCAGCCAATTCTGGTGGTTTGTCAGCCACCGGCTGGATCCGAGGCAAGCCAAGCGGCTCTATGCCCTGATCGGCGCCGGCGGTCTCTTGGGAGGGGTTGCCGGCGGCCAGGTGGCGCGCTTGGCAAGCGAATT
The DNA here is from genome assembly GCA_029263315.1 of Acidobacteriota bacterium. Taxonomy (GTDB): domain Bacteria; phylum Acidobacteriota; class Thermoanaerobaculia; order Multivoradales; family J023; genus JAJCXR01. Next base: position 19,855 of record JAJCXR010000047.1, read on the forward strand.
TGGGTCGTATGATGCCCTATGGGGTGCTGCGACGGTTTTGGTGCTGCAAGCCGTGCTGGTGGCTTGGGTCTGTCGCCCAGGGGGCAGTCTGGCGATGCAGGGCAAACCTCGACGTCTGTTGGCAGCGCTGCCGACGGCAACGGAGGCGGTGAAAGAGCTCGACGACGCCAAGACCGGTTTCGCCCTGCTACGGAGCTCTCGTTACCTACAGTTGATCGCCGTGGTTCTGATGCTCTCGGCCATGGTGGCGCAGGTCATCGATTTGCAGTTCAGCTGGGTGATCGAGCGAAGCACCGTCGGTTTGGCGGAGCGGACGGCGGCCTTCGGCAATCTCTACAGTGTCATGGGGTTGTCCGCCTTCGTCTTCCAACTCCTGTTCACCTCGCGTATTCTCAAGCGTCTCGGTGTAGGCGTTTCGTTGCGCGTCTTACCGTTGAGCAACGCCTTGGGCTCGATCCTCTTCCTGTTGGCCGCCACCTTTGCCCCCGCCCTGCTGCTGCCGGTGGTGTGGGGATTGAAGATCAGCGAGAACGGTCTGCGCTATTCCCTCGATCAAGCGAGCCGTGAGCTGTTGTTCCTGCCGGTGCCGGAACACGAGAGGTCCCGGGCCAAGTCGTTTATCGATGTCTTTCTCCAGCGGTTGGCCAAGGGCCTGGCGGCCATCGCCCTACTGACAGTGACGTTGGGATGGGTGCGGGTCGAGCACACGGCCTATTTTGGCCTGGTCTGGGTCGTTTGTTGGTTGTCTTTTCTGGGGGCGACCCAGCGACATTATCTCTCCGCCTTTCGCCGTGGCCTGGAGCCCCGTCGCGGTCGGGGTGACTCGCAGGACAGCCCAGGTATGGTTCTCCCCTTCGACGATGTCGCCACGCTGGAGGGCTTGGTGGAGGGCCTGGGGAGCGGCGAATCCCGTGAGGTGCTGCACAGCATGGATCTCCTCTCGCAACATGGTCGGGGGCACTTGGTGCCGCCGTGCATGCTGTACCACGGGGATCCAAGTGTGCGGATACGGACCCTGGAGATCCTGCAGGCGGCGGGACGTTCCCACGTGGCGTCCCAAGTGGAGCGCCTGCTGCTCGACGAGCACCCGGGGGTGCGGGTCGCCGCGACGCGTGCCCTCGCCGTCCTGAGCTGCGGCGACATCCGGCAAGTGATGCTCGACCGCTTGGCGGACAACGATGCCAGAATCCGTGGGGCAGCCATCGGCTATCTGTTGACCCTCGATGGCGGAGCCCCGTTTCCTCGGGCCGACGAAGCATTGCAAGAAATGCTGAGCGATGGCGATCCCGCGGTGCGCATCGCCGCCGCTCGGGTTTTGGGGAATCTGCCCGATCCCATCCATCAAGCCTCGTTGGTGCGGCTGCTCTACGACGGCGAAATGGAGGTCGCCTTGCACGCCATCCAGGCCGTCCACGAGAGGGCTTGCGGCGAGCAATGCGGCCCCCTGTATCCACCGATTCTGATTTCATTGCTGCGTCACCGTCAGCTCAAGCACGAGGCACGGCATGCCTTGGTGGCGTTTGGCGAGCGGGTAGTGCCGGCCCTCGAGCACTTCATGGTCGATGGCCAGGAAAACATCTGGGTCCGTCGCGGCTTGCCGAAGACGCTGGCCCGTCTCGGTGGACCCTTGGCTTTGGAAGCGCTGGCCCGAAATCTCGATGCCGTCGATCCGTTCTTACGCCGCAAGGTGATCGAGGCCTTGGGCTCGTTGGCCCAACAGGAGGGGTTACGGCCGCCCATCGAATGGGTGCAAGAGCAAGCGCGGCGCGAGTGCATTGGACATCTGCGGGCCAGGTTCGATGTCGCCAGCCTGAGCACCGAGGGACCGGCTTCGCAGGAGGTGTCTGAGGATCCCCCCACCCGACCTTGGGGCCGTGGCGAGCTGTTGGGGCGCAGCGCCGGCCCCTTGTTGGTGGAGCGCCTGCTGGCGGATCGTATGCGGGACCACATGCGCAACCTATTCAATCTCCTGGCCCTGCTCCATCCTCCGCGGGATATCCGAGCGGCCTATGAAGGCTTGGCCGGCGAGCGGCCCGGGCTGCGGGCCCACTCTCTGGAGTACTTGGACAATCTGCTGTCCGGAGATTTGCGGCATCAAGTCTTCGCGGTCATCGACGACCTGCCCGCCAGCGAGCGGCAGCGCCTCGCCGGTAAGCTGTTCGACGTCAAGCCCCGTTCGGCGACGGCGGTCCTCGAAGCGTTGGTCAGCCAACGGGCCGCCGATGACGAAGACGCCGTGTGGTTGAGCGCCGCCGCCTTGCATTATATTTACGAGCAGAAGGTGGAGTCTCTGTACTGGGTGGTGCGACGGACGGCGAGACTCGACCCATCGTCCTTGGTGCAAGAAACCACGGCCTTCCTGCTGCCCCGCCTCGGCGTCGCGAATGGGGAGCTTTGATCGCGGTACGTTTGACACTGGGTTGGGCACAACGGTAAGTTTCGTTCGGCTGCCGCTGTTCTGCTGCGTCGGTCGACACCTCGGGCCTTCTCGAACCTCTGAACAAGACTTGGAGACTCACCATGCGCGAAGCCTGGATCATCGATGCTGTGCGTACGCCTCGCGGACGAGGCAAAAAAGATAAAGGTGCCCTTTCCGGCATTCATCCGCAGGAACTGCTGGCCCAAACCCTCAACCAGCTTGCGGAGCGCACCTCCTTAGAGCGTGCCGATGTCGAAGATGTCGTCGTCGGTTGTGTGTCCCAGGCCGAGGAGCAAGGCGCCAACATCGCCCGCAATACGGTGCTGGCGGCGGGTTGGCCCCAAGAGGTCACCGGCGTGACCCTGAACCGTTTCTGCGGCTCCGGCCTGCAGGCGGTGAATTTCGCTGCCACCGGCGTCATGAGTGGTCAGCAAGAGGCGGTCGTCGGCGGTGGCGTCGAGAGCATGTCACGGGTGCCCATGGGGACTGACCGGGCCGGCATGGACGGCGACAATCTAATGTTGCGAGGCAAGGTCTTCCAAGTGCCCCAGGGCATCAGCGCGGACCTCATCGCCACCCTCGAAGGCTTCGACCGTCAGACCGTCGACACCTACGCCGCCGAATCCCAGCGCCGGGCCGCGGTGGCCATCGCCGAAGGGCGCTTCGACAAGAGCCTCTTCGCCGTCAAGGATCCGGCGACCGGCGAGGTGGCACTCGACCACGATGAGCATCCCCGTCCCAGCACGACGGTGGAGACTCTGGCGGAGCTCGATCCGGTATTCGTGCGCATGGGCGCCATGGAAGTCAATGGCACGACCCTCGACGGAATCGCCCTGGCCAAGTATCCGCAGGCCGGTGAGGCCATCCAGCACGTGCATACGGCGGGCAATTCCAGCGGTATCGTCGACGGCGCCGCCGCCGTCCTGCTGACTTCGCCGGACTACGCTCGAGCCCACGATTTGAAGCCGCGGGCCAAGGTACGGGCCATCGCCACCGCCGGTGCCGAGCCGTTGATCATGCTGACAGCGCCGACCCCGGCGTCCCGTCGGGCCCTGGCCAAGGCGGGCATGGAAGTGGGCGATATCGACCTCTGGGAGATCAACGAGGCTTTTGCCGCCATCCCACTACAGACCATGCGCAACCTTGGTCTCGACCACGACAAGGTCAACGTCAACGGTGGAGCCATCGCCCTGGGTCACCCCCTAGGCGCCACCGGTGCCGTCTTGATCGGCACCTTGCTCGACGAGCTTGAGCGCCGTGACGCCACCACCGGTCTGGTCACCCTCTGTATCGGCGGTGGCATGGGCATCGCCACCATCATCGAACGGGTCTGACGTCTATGGGCAAGATCGGCATTCGCCTCGAAGACAAGAATCGCTGGGAGAGACGGGTTCCCATAGTTCCGGCCGATGTCGAAGCCTTGGGTCGTGAGCATGGCATCGAGTGGATCGTGCAACCCTTTGCCAATCGGGTTTACGATGACGACAGCTACCGGGCTGCCGGCGCCGAGCTGAGCAACGACCTCTCCGATGCCCAGGTCATTCTGTCGGTCAAGGAAGTGCCGATCGACCTTTTGATGGTGGACAAGACGTACATCTTCTTCGCCCATGTCATCAAGGGACAGGCGTACAACATGCCGCTTCTACAGCAGTTGTTGGAGCGTCGTTGTACGCTGATCGACTACGAGCCGATCACCAACGAAGAGGGTCGGCGGCTGGTGCTCTTCGGTCGCGAGGCCGGGCAAGCGGGGATGATCGACACCTTGCACGTGCTCGGCCAGCGGCTGGCCTCCGAGGGTTACGAAACCCCCCTGGCGGCCATCCGCCAAGCCTACCAGTACGAGGATCTGGCAGCCGCTCTGGGCCATTTGGAAGAGGTTGGAGGAGACATTCGGCGGCGGGGTCTGGGCTTCGAGCCGCTGCCCATGGTGGTGGGTTTTACCGGCCATGGCAATGTCAACAAAGGATCGATGCGGGTCTTCGACCGGCTTCCCTTCGAGGAATTGGCCCCCGAAGACCTGGCGGCTTTGATGGCCCGGGGATCTACGGTCGCCGACCGCATCTTCAAAGTTCATTTCAGAAAGCGGCACATGGTGCGTCGTCGTCAAGGCGATGCGCCCTTTGATGCCGAAGAATACCGCCGTTTCCCCGAGCGCTTCAGCGACTGTTTCATTGAGCACCTGCCCCACCTGACGGTGTGGATGAACGGCATCTTCTGGCGCGACAGCTATCCTCGCTATTTCACCAAAGCCCAGGCCCAGGCCATGTGGCGCGCCGGGCAGCGTAAATTACGCATCATCGGTGATGTCACCTGCGATATCGATGGCTCCATCGAGCTGACCTATAAGTCCACCTCGCCGGACCGTCCTACCTACGTCTACGAGCCGGAGCACGACCGTTTTGTTGACGGTTTTGGCGGCGACGGCTTCATCGTCATGGCGGTCGACAACCTACCCTGCGAGTTGCCGCGGGACGCCTCCGACAACTTCAGCCGCTCTCTACGGGACTTTATACCTGCCATCGCGGAGGCCGATTACAGCCGTCCCTTCGAAGAGCTGGAGCTGCCGCCTGAAATCCTGAGGGCCATCGTCTGCCATCGCGGCGAGCTGACGCCCGAGTTCAGCTACCTACAGAAATATCTGGACAAGCACGAGTAGGCGTTTCGAGTCGGTGCGCAGCTAGGCTTCTGCCCCTAGTCCTTCGCCAAGCTCAGGAGATCGGGCATCAGATCCGCCATCTCCTCCAATCCCTGTTGTCGCCACAGGTTCACCAGCTCGCTGCTGCCGTCGGTCGCCACGACGACGGAGGCGTCCGAGGGTGGTTGGTACCACGTCTCAGCATCTTGGGACGACCCTTTGCCGAGGAGCTGGAGATCCTTCTGCTGCAGGCGGTTCGCCAGGGGGACCAACCTCTGGCCGTGGAACCCATGGAGGAAGGCACGACGCACCGGGGAAACCAACGGTTTTTGGTTGAGGTGCTCAATCGACGGGATCGATGTCACTGTCTGCTCCTCTTTGACCAGCAGACAGTCTTCGAGCGCCAAGAGGTCCATGTCGGAGCGCATGAAGCAGACGTAGGCGTCCTCCGGTGAGCTCACGATGGGCTCGTCGTCGAGGCGTAGCGGGGTGCTGGCCAGCATTGGACAGCCGGTTCGCTGCTCGAAAGCGGTCAACAGGGCATGGAAGTCCGCGTTGTCGTCGTCACGCACGGTGTGCACACGAACGCTGTAATCCACATGTGTCACCGCCGGAATCTCGCTGCGGGCTTGATCGACGGTGGCCAGGCGATCGGCGTCCGTGGCGTCGGCTGCCAACGGCGATACGGCGAGGCGTCGTTCCGGACGCAGCGGCGCCGCCAGCAGCATGTATGGGCTCTCACCCTCGAGGACGAGATATTCGGCGGCTTTCTCCGCCAAGATCGACATTCCTAGGGGGCGAAATGCCCGATTAGGGGTGGCATTTGAGTGAATCCGTCGGCGTACTTCTGCCCGCCGCGGATCAGCGAGGATCGTCCGGCTGCCGAGACCATGGGGACCCACCTCCATGGGGCCACTATAGAATCCCACCACCTTGCCCTCTTCCAGGGCCTCGACGATCTGTTCGATACAGCTTTGACGGTTGCGGGCGTAGTGATGGGCTGCCCCGACACGGTCGACGAAGGCGCGAATCTCCGCCGCCGTGACTGCCGGTCCGAGGAAGTTGCCCCGCTGGCTGTCTTGACCGTCGTCTCGGCGACGGCGGGGAATGTGGAAGTGACGATGGCTGGCGTCAAGCGCTGCCCCGAGGGCGGTGCTCGCTGCGCCGCCCGCCGGCTGAATCCAAATGCGTTCGAACATCCTCTGCCGCTGCAGGACGCCGTTGGCAACGGCGTTGAGGGTCATGCTTCCCGCCAGGCAGAGGTTGTCGCTACCGGAACGCTGCCATAGATGGCGCGCCATGTTGACGATGATCTCCTCCGTCACGTGCTGGATCGAGGCCGCCAAGTCCATCTCGCGACGGCCGATGGCTTGCTCGGCCTGCCGCGGTGGCCCAGCGAAGAGGCCGTAGGCCTGCTCGGAGAGGGTGGCACCGTCGCTGAGGTAACGGAAATGCTCGGTCGCCAGTCGGAAGGAGCCGTCGGGTTTTTGCTCCACCAGATGTTGGCGGATGGTGTCGGCGTAGCGGGCTTCGCCGAAGGCAGCGAGATCCATCAACTTGCTCTCGTCGCGTCCTGACTCGAAGCCGCAGAAGTTGACGAAGGCGCCGTAGAGCAAACCCAGGGAGTGGGGATGGTGGATCTCCGCCAGCATCTCGATGTGCCGATCTCGTCCCATCGCCAGGCCGGTGGAGGCCCACTCGCCAACGTTGTCGAGGGTGAGAATGGCCGCCTCTTCAAACGGTGAGGGGAAGAACGCGGCGGCGGCTAAGGAGAGGTGATGGTGGGTCAAGAGCAGAGGAATGTCGTCTTCGATACCCAGCAGACGGCGCAGGTAAGTATTGATCAGCAACCGGCTGCTCAAGTCCGACGCGGCATCCAACCACTGCGCCTCGCCGTGGGGTGCCGTCGCCAAGACCGACTTGAGCAGGCGATCGAAGCTCATCTCAGGGTGGCAGTAGAAGACAACGGCATCGACCTCGTCGATCTCGATGAACGCCTTCTCCAGGCAGTAGTCGATGGCCTGCCTGGGAAACCGGGAATCCTTGTGACGTCGTGAAAACCGCTCCTCCTGTGCCGCGGCGATGATCTCGCCGTCGTAGACGATGGCGGCCGCCGAGGCGTGGCAGAAGCCGGAAATCCCGAGAATGGTTTCGGACATCAGACGGTGCTCCTATCTCTCCATACAAGAGCGAAGGCAATGACGAGAAGGTGGCTGGAGCCCTGCCTGGCCGGACGAAGGATATCGGTCCGTGGACCGTTCCCGGTGTACTGGCCAGAGCTGCGGGGTGTAGAGATTTCGACAACTCATGGGATCGAGCGAACCAGCTCAAAAAGAAAAAGAAGATACTCTCTGGATCTTAGCACGGCCCTCAGGTCGTCAGGATCCGCCTGACTCCGTCGGGACGGGGCATTTCGAGAAGGTTCACGAAGGCCCGGGCCACGACGTCCCAGGACTCGGGGAGCTTGGCCAAGGGTTCCTTCCAGCTCGGTCTCCAGCCGCTGCGGCGGCGTTCGACCAACTGGTTGATGGCGCGCCAGGCATCCACCGGATCCTGTGGATCGAAATAGATGGCCTGATCCTCGCAGAGCCAACGGGCAAAGGGCAGATCCGAGCACACCACGGGAAGGCCGAGGACCATCGCCTCGACCAGCGGTAGGCCATAGCTTTCGGCGAGGGACGGGAAGAAGAGGGCGTCCACTTGCCGGTAGGTCTGAATGCAATCTTCCGGGCTGAGCCGCCCGGCATTGTGAAGCCACGGGATCTCGAAATCGACGACCTCCGCCTCTTTCGGCTCGAGGGTCAGAAGCAACCGACCAAAACCCTCCGGGGGCTGCTCTGCGGCGGCCATTCGACCGATCAGCGCATGATTCTTGTGACTATAGCCGGCGGCCGGATAGAAGAAATCGCAGGCGGCGTCAGGCGCTCGTCCGGGGCCGCAAGGGGCGACATCGAAGCCGCTGGGCGGCGGTTGTGGCACGACGCGGAGTCGACCCTGGATTTCAGGATACGAGGCTTCGAGAGCCTGGGCCATGACGTCGGTCTGCACCACCACATATTTGGCGAATGGCAGATTGCGACGATACAGCCAACGCATCATACGGGCGTTCAGGGAGTCCTCGGAGTAAGGGTTGATGTGGGGCGGTGTGAGATGGGATTGGTGGGTGAGCACCACTTGATGGTCGATGTTGCGCAGTGGGATGTCCCCCAGGGTGATGCCGTAGGGATACCTGCCGAAATAGTGTCGCGAAAGGGTGCATTCGAGCATCCGCGAGACCGAGTTGGGCATTTTTCGATGTAGGGCTTGAATGCGGAATTGGGAATGCTGTGAGACGATGCCGGCGCTGGGACCGACCGCCGGAATGAGGCAGTCGACGGGCCGCCCGATCTCTTCCTTCTCCAATGCCTGCAGGATCGACCGCAGCACCTGGCTGGCCCCCAAGCCGGTGACGTTGGTGGCGTGCACGAAGAGGGGTCGAGGGCGGCTCAAGGGCCCTCCCCATAGCTCGCCATGGGCTGGTAGTGGACGGCGCTACGCCAAATCGGCCACAGGAGGCCGAGGAAGGCCACCGCCAGGAAGGTCGCCAGGGCGAAGGTCGTGCTGTAGCTCGTGGCATCGACCAAGAATCCCGACAGGGATGCGGCCAGCAGCTTGCCGAAGACCTCGACGGTGGCCAGCAGGGTGTAGTGGGTGGCGCCGATACGGCGGTCGACCCGCGACATCATGAATGCGAAGAGGGCGGTGGTCAGAGCACCGCCAAAGAATTGCTCGGCGGCGGTGACGGCAATGACTTTGGCGACGCTGACATCGACCAGCGAAAGCCACCATTCGCCACCCACCGCCGCGGCCCGCAGCACGGCAAAGAGTGAGAGGGCAGGAAGAATGCCGCGGCGGCTGGCGATCACGCCGCCGAAGAAGGAGCCGGTGAGGGAGAATAGAGTGCCCCAAGTGCCGATCCACAAGCCGATTTGCTGGGCGCTGAAGCCGGCGTCGAAGAGGAAGGGCTTGAACATGGTGTCGGCGATCGATTCACCGATCTTGTAAGAGCCGATGAAGATCAACAACCACAGGTTGCCGGGCAAGGCCATGGCGGCCCGCAGGTTGGCGAAAATTTCCTTGAAGCTGCTGACGGCGGGGGCATTGTCGGAGTCTTCGCTGGTATCGTTCTTGGCCCGTTCGGGCATCGCCAGGGCGATGGCCAAGACGATGAGAACGAGCCCGCCCATGGCCAGAAAGAGTCCCTGCCAACCGATCCAGGCGCTGGCCCATACCAGGAGGCCGCCGCCGGTGAGAATACCCAGCTTGTAACCCACCACCTGCGCGATGTTGCCGTAGCCGAGCTCCCGCTGCCGCAGCAGATCCACCGCCAGGCCATCCACCGCCACGTCCATGGTGGCGGCGCAGGCGTTCATGACCAATACCAGGGCGACCATCAGCAGGAAGCTGTCCGTCGGCTGAGCGGCGGCCGCCGCCAGGCAAGCCAGGGCCAGGCAGGCTTGCAGCGGCAGGATCCACGAGCGCCGTCGGCCAAAGCGTCGACTGCCGTAGCGGTCCACCGCCGGGCCCCAGAGAATTTTCAACAGCCAGGGCAGAGACAGGGTCGAAGCCAAGCCGATGCTGGCCAGAGACATCCCCTGGGAACGCAAATAGACAGGCAGCGCCACTAGCTGAAAGCCGTAGGGCATACCCTGGACGAAGTAGAACAGGGAGAGGAGGAAGAGCTTACGTTTCATGGCAATGGGCGCACGCCGCCTCGCCATGGTACTCGCAATCGCAGGGGTCGGGAAGAGTGGAGGTCGGGCGCGGGGCCGATCCAGTCGCCCTAAACCTTTTTATATCAAGGTTTCATCCCGTTCCCATGCCCTGCGGCTCAGACAGCGCTCCGTCCGTGCTCGCTCGAGGGGCCTGCCGCTAGCACCGATTTTGGTAAAACTGGATGGACACCAGCCTAGCCGGTCTCGTCTCCCCCATCACGGTCGTTGGGGGCGTCGTCGTTGGTGCCGCCATTTTCGGCCCCGCTGCCGATTCGGCTCAGGCGATCTAGCAGCTCTTGGCGCTTACGCTCCATCGCCTGGCGGGCGATCTTCAGCTCCTGGGCATAGTCCGAGAGGGACAGATCTTCGGCCACACGGTAGACCCTGGGGTAGCGATTGATCGAGCCGCTGGCGTTGAATTGGATCATGCCGGTGACGCCGTTGAAGTCCTTGATTTCGTCCCGTAGCCCTTTGCGCACGGAGCTTTCGATGGCCGGGCGGCCGTCGAGGGCATGGGCCAGGACGTACATGGCGTCGTAGGCTTGGGCGGCGAAGATATCCGGCGTGGTGCCATATTTCTGCCGGTAGCTGTCGATGAAGGCTTTGGCCCGCGGGTTGGTGTCTTCGGTCAACACGGTTTGGGTGAGCACGACCCCGACGGCGTCTTGCCCAATGCGCTCCAGGGCGGCCGGCGAGGCGAGGGTCTCGGTGGTCAGGATCCTTCCCCCGAAGCCCTGCTCCCGAAGTCGCTGGATGGTGTCGCCCAGGACGTTGGGCGAGGCGTTGAGGTAGACCGCCTCCACCTCCGGCTTGCTCACCAAGGCGGCGAGGGCGGTATCGTCCTGGGGGATCTCTACGGCGTCGACGACCGTGCCGCCGGCATTTTCGAAGGCGGGACGAAATCCCGCTTCGAGACCTTGCAGCAAGTCCGCGCTGCCGGCCAGCAGGAGAACCCTTTCGAGCTTCATCTCGCGGCGGGAAAAATCGGCCATGGAGCTCCCGGCGGTGCTATCGGGAATGGCCAAGCGGTAGAAGAATCCCCCCTCGTGGGAAAGCCGTTCGTTGCTCGACGACGGGGACAGCAAGACCCGTTTCTTAGCCTCCGCCACCTCGACCATGGTGCTCGCTTCGTCAGCGGTGATGCCGCCGATGGCCACCAAGGTGTCGCCCGCCAGGGCCTCCTCGAGCTGTTGGCCGGCTAGGGCCGGGTCGCTCTGGCTGTCGAAGAAATCCACCCGCAAGTGGTCCGCCTCGCCCGCCGCTTGCAATTCTTCCAGGGCCAGCTCGATACCCTGGCGCGTGGCGATTCCGTAGGCTTCCCAGGCGCCTGTCTCGGGCAAGATGACGGCGACCGGAAAGACCGAGGTACAGGCCAGGGGTACCAGGGCCAAGGCAACGATGACAAGGCGTCGCATGGGGAGTTGCAGTCGATGTTTCATGGGATGACGATTGAGCGGCATGGGGTAGATCTCCTCGGCTGAGTCAGGAAGTCACAGTAGTTTAAGTAAGCCCCGATCGCTTGACGGCCCCACCCTTGATGGATGGAGGGCGCGGCCCAGGGTCGATCGCAGAATCAGCTGAATCAATGGGATGGTGGTGACGGTTGGGCGACGGACCGTCACCGCTGTTTGCTTGAATTGACAGGCGAGGGCTTTTCCGGGTCTGGAAACCCCAGGTCGAGAAAACCACGGGGGACTCGTCGATTAGCTTCGCCGAAACTGAGTTTATGGGTAGCCATCCTTTCACTCCAAGGTACCTGGGTTCAGTCGACGGATAACCGGGATCGATGGCCGATTGTACCGATTGCGCTCCATGGCCCTATGGCGTTCAATGTCCTTCGACCTCGATGGATGAGTCCTCGCTGAGCCGGATGACAAAACGGGTCATCGTCGAGCCGTCGATGCGTGTCGGAGCCCGTCGGCGACGACCGACGCCGAGCTGTTTTTGCTCGCAGCCGGAGATTTCGAGATCGAGGCGATCGAGGGCCGAGGGGGTATTGATATCCACCAAACAGGGTGCGGCGGCGTTGATGCGTACGTCGCTTCCGGCCAGGGCCTCGATGGTCGGTCGGGAGCTCCGCAAGTGTCTGAGGTCGACATCGACTTGACTGCCGGAAGCGCGCAGCTGGCGAATATGCTCCATGCCGCTGAGGTAGGCGGTGGAGTCTGTGCTGTTGAGCTCCAGATTGCGGGTCACGCCGTCGAGATCGAGTTGGCTGCTGCTCTGCAGGTCCGCTTGCAGCAGGCCGGTGATACCCGCCAAGTGGGCCTTGGCGTCTTCCCTCAGCCACAGCTTGAGCTGACCGAATAAGGGTTGCAAATCGATGATGCTGCCCCCTCGGGCGGTGACGGCGAGCTTGCCGTGCCAAGGGCCGCCGCTGAGCTGGCCGCCCACGAGCACCATCGTCAGATTGCCGCGCCAGGTATCCACTTGTAAGTCGAGCGCCTTGCCTCGGATATCGAGTCCCTTGCCGCTGGAGCGTCCTTCACGGACCCGAATCACCGCGTTGTCGCCTTCGATCCCAAGGTCCCCGTGCCAGCCATCGAGCTCCAGGGCGCTGCCCGCCATATGGGCCGCGATGCTGCCTTCGCCGCCGTCGAGCCGCGTCTCCCCGCCCTGTAGATCCAGCTCGACAGGGCCGTTGCCGCCCACCAGATTCAGCCTGCCTCCGTTGATGAGGCCCTGCAGGAAGCCGTGGTGCTGGAAGACCGAAGTATAACTGTCCGTTGTTTCGAGCAGCAGGCGTCGGTGGGTACCTTCGAAGCGCAGCTGGCCCCCCTGGGCCTTGACCGCCAAGTCGGCGACGCCATAGATATCGACCTCCGAGCGCTCGACATCGAGCTGCAAGACAGCCGCAGGGGCGCCGGTTTGAGAGCCATCGGGGGCGCCGTCGCCGTCGACGGGCGGCTCGACATCCAGAGCCTCTGCTGCAGTCTGTGCGGCCCGACCAACATAGGTCGTATCCTCGATCAAGATCGACAGGTCATGGCCGCGAATGTGCAACGGCGTGCCTGGGGTCAAGACCACATCGATACGTAGACGGACGATGTCCGAGGCCGGGAGCTGCGCCTCGGGCTCGCCGGAGACCCGCCGCACCGCAACCTGGTCCGCCTGTCGGCTCAGTTGCAGGCTATCCGCCTCCAAGCGGGGCTCTGCGGCCGGCTCGATGGCCTGTAGGAAGTTTTCCCCCGCCGGATCGATGAAGACTTGCACCTCGGCGTGATGCATCTCCAGGAGCAATGGCCCCGCCCCCACCTCGACGTCCAAGAGGACGGTCTCGGCGTCAGCCGGTGCCGTCAACCACAGACTGCAGAGCCACAGAATGCAGTACCACGGGCCCAGGCGCGGCAAACCTCGGGGTTTCAGCAGCCGTTGTTGAGGCAGCGGGTGAATGGCGATCACGGAGGCGCTCCCGGTATCAGGGACGGCGTGGTTTGCGGTTGAATTTGGCCGCCAGATCCGCCACCGAGGGCGGGCCCGTGGGCCTGGGTATCGGGGCGCCGCGGCCGGCGCCACGATCGTCGGTCGAGCGACCCTTAGCGCTCCGGTTGTTTCCCTGGCCGCTAGTGGGCCTCGGACCCTTGGTGCCGGGCCTGGGGCTCTTGGTGCCGGGCCCCTTTGCTGCGGGCCCTTTAGCTTCCGGCCCCTGAGCACCGGAAGTTGCGTTGTCGCTGTTGCGACGTTGGTGGCGCGGCTCCGTCACCGGTTCCAGGAGCTGTTTGATCGACAGGCCGATGCGTTGCCGCTCGCGGTCCACCTCGATGACCTTAACCTTGACCACCTCACCGACCTTGATGGCCTCCCGAGGATCGTCGAGCCATCGGTTGGAGAGCTCCGACAGGTGGACGAGGCCGTCCCGTTTGACGCCGATATCGACAAAGGCGCCAAAATTGGTGACGTTGGAGACGCGGCCTTCGAGCACCATGCCCGGTTGCAGATCGTCTACCGAGGTGACGTCCTCCCGCCACTCGGGGGCCTTGAATTGCGGCCTCGGGTCGCGACCCGGGCGTTCCAGCTCGGAGCGGATGTCGTCGAGGGTAAAACGGCCCAGCCCCTCCCCGTGATCGAGAAAACGCTCGAAGTTGACCGTCGCCACCAGGGCTGGATTGCCCACCAGCTCCTGCAGTGGCACGCCGAGACCGGTGGCCATCTTTTCGACCACCGGATAGCGCTCAGGGTGAACGGCGGTGCGGTCGAGGGGATGCTTACCTTCGCCGATGCGCAGGAAACCCGCCGCCTGCTCGTAGGTCTTGGGGCCGAATCCGGAGACCTGCAACAGGGTGTCGCGACTGTCGAAGGAGCCTTTGGCGTCGCGGAACTTGACGATGTTGCGGGCTAGGCGCTCGGACAAGCCGGAGACGCGCCGCAGTAGGGAAAGCGAGGCGGTGTTGAGCTCGACGCCGACCCGGTTAACGGTGCTCTCCACCGCCACGTCCAGCTCGCCGGCCAGGGATTTCTGGTCGACATCGTGCTGGTATTGCCCAACCCCCATGGATTTGGGGTCGATCTTCACCAGCTCCGCCAGGGGGTCTTGCAAGCGGCGGGCGATGGACACGGCACCGCGCAGGGAGACGTCCAGATCCGGCAATTCGTCGCGGGCCACCGCCGAAGCGGAGTAGACGGAGGCTCCTGTCTCGGGGACGATGGCGACGATGACCTTGTCGAGACCATGCCGCTTGGCCACCTGACGGGCGAAGGTTTCGGTTTCGCGGCTGCCGGTGCCGTTGCCGACGGCGACGGCGTGTATTTGGTGTTTCTTGATGCTCTCCACCAGCCGATGCTCAGCCTCCTCCACACGTTGGGGGGAGCCGGGGCCGGCGATGGGATAGATAACGTCGGTGGCGACGACCCGACCGGTGCGGTCCACCACCGCTAATTTGCATCCGGTGCGGTAACCGGGATCCAGACCCATTACCGGCACCTGGCCGATCGGCGATTGCATGAGCAGGGCTTCGAGATTTTCGCGGAAAACCCGGATGGCCTCCTGCTCGGCCTGCTGCCGCAACTGGCCGCGCACTTCGTTGCTGATCGACGGCCGCAGCAGACGTTTGTAACCATCGCTGGTGGCCATGGCGACATGGCGACCACAGGGGGTGTCGAGGGGCACCCGCCAGGTGCGGCCCAGGCTTTCGACCTCGGCGTCGTCATCGATCGCCAGGTCCGAGATCAAGATGCCCTCCCGTTCGCCCCGCAGGATGGCCAGCAAGCGATGGGAGGCGATGGCGCGGGCCGGCTCACTGTATTCGAAGTAATCCTTGTAAACCTGGCCTTCCGTCTCTTTGCCGGTCAGCACTCGGACGTTGAGCTCACCCTGTTGTTGCAGGGCCTTACGCAGGTGCGCACGGTGCTCGGCGTCCTCCGCCAGGCGCTCCGCCAGGATGTCGCGGGCCCCCGCCAAGGCGCCGTCGGCGTCTTCCACGCCGAGCTCGTCGTCGATGTAGGCGGCCGCCAAAGATTCGGCGGAGTCGCTGCCGCCGGCCATTTCCAGCAGTCCGTCGGCCAGGGGCTCCAGCCCCTTCTCCCTGGCCATCTGGGCGCGGGTGCGCCGTTTCGGCTTGTAGGGCAAGTAGAGGTCTTCCAGCTCTTGCTTCGAGACACTGGCGCGAATCGCCGCTGCCAAGGACTCGGTGAGCTTGCCTTGCTCGGCGATGCTGGCGAGGATGGCGTCCCGGCGTTCCATGAGATCGAGAAAGTACTCCCGCCGCTTGAAGATGGTCTCCAATTGCTCATCGATCAGGCCGCCGGTGGCCTCTTTGCGGTATCGGGCCACGAAGGGCACCGTCGCCTTCTCGGCGAAGAGCTGTGAGGCTGCCTCGACCTGCTGCGGGCGGCAGCCGGTCTCCTGGGCAATCAACACAACGAAACGTTCTTCCAAGGCACCAGCCATTGCCATCTATGCTCTCTCCTGCAGCGTCTTGATTGCGGGGTTTGTCTCTCAGGTTGCCGTGAAGCCCTCTTGCATTGAGGCGCCGAGTCTATCCCACACCGAACCTACGACACGAACCTACGACACGAACCCGCGACACAGGGCTTCGAGCCCCAGTGCGTGGGCCGGATAAAGAAAACTTCCTCGACTCGGAACTTTTTCTCCAGTCCGACGTTTTGAGGGTCAGAGTTGCATGATGGAGAGCGAAGACACACATCTGATCCAACGCGCCAAGGCCGACGACCATCAGGCATTTGCGGAGCTCGTGGAGCGCCACAAGGATCGGGTCGTCAACTACTTGACCCGCTTGACCGGTTGCCGAGATCGGGCCGAAGACATTGGCCAGGAGACCTTCGTACGTTTTTTCCAACAACTGCGCCGCTATCGCGATCAAGGTCATTTGGTTGCCTATTTGATGCGCATTGCCACCAATCTGGTGCGCAGCGAGGAACGTCGTAAGCGCCGTTGGCAAGTGTTGGAACCCATCTTCAACCACAGCGAAACCCTGGTGAGTGTCACCGCCAGTGGATTCCAGGCGGTTCCCAGCCCACAAATCTGCCTGTTGGCGCGGGAAGAGCAACAGCAGGTCACCGAGGCCCTCGCCACCCTCGACATGCGGTACCGGGCGCCGTTGGTGCTGCGTGAAATCGAAGGCCTGACCTATGACGAGATTGCCACCGCCCTGAATACCAACCAAGGCACGATCAAGTCTCGACTGCACCGTGGCCGTCAGTTGCTCAAGGAGAAACTGGCACCCTATTGGAATGGAGGCGAATATGCGTGAGCAGCCATCCGTTGAGCAGGAGCGGCGCATCACCGAAACCTTACAGGCCCTGCCGAGGGTGCATGCCAAGCAAGACTTCACCGCCGGCGTCCTGGAGCGTTTAGAAACCACGGCGCCGGCGTCCCCCTGGGGGTTCAGCCGGATTTGGGTGCCCGTGTTGGCCACTGCCATGCTGGTGCTGGCGGTGGTCTGGCAAGGGCACCGGGAGCGCAGTGAAGAACGTCGGCTGGCCGGCCAGGCACGTATTGAGGCGCTGCGCAGCGAGCGCCAGTCCCTCGAGGCGGAGCTCGATACCCTCCGCCGCTTGGCCAGGAGCAGTCGTCCGGTGCTCTACCTGGGAGCCGATCAAGGGGTCGATCTGGTGTACGACTTGAGCCGCCTGAAGCAAGGTGACCGGGTCGAGATCCCATCCTATCTTCAAGATGCGCAACAACTGACAAGCCTCGAAGAGAAGGTGCCCTTGGCCACCTGGCCTTGGGTTGCATCCCAAGGCAGAGCGGCGCCGGGCATGACCTCTTCCGGTCGTGGGGAGGAATCCCGCTCCTCCCCGAAAGGGCAGAGCGTCCCGGCCGCGGCGCGAACCCTCTACTGATCCGATTCCCATGAACCTGAAAGATGCCGAGGAGACCTGATGCGAAATATACGAAATCAGCAGACGAGAAGGCAGCGTTGGACCGTTCTGGCACTGGTGCCCCTGGCGTTGGCCTTTAACGCCCAAGCGGACGACAACGACGGTGAAGAGCCGGGGGTGGTGGTCCACTCGAGGATCAAGGACTGCCCCAGCATCAAGGTGGGCAAAAATAAGAACGTCCAGTTCCTCGACCTTTCCAAACGCGGTTTTCTTGGCGTCGAGGTGACCGCCCTGAGCCCCGAGCTGCGGCAGCATTTCGGCGTCCGGGACGATCAGGGAGTGATGATCTCCCGTTTGGTGGAGGGTAGCGCAGCGGGCGCCTCGGGTCTGCAGGTGGGGGACATCCTCACCCACGTCGACGGCACCTCCATCGATACCTCCTGGGCCTTGGGCAAGGCGATCCGGGAGCACCAGGGGGGCGAGGTGGTGGACATCGAATTTTGGCGTGACGGCCGGGCCCAGAGCGTCGCCGTCACACTGGCGGAGCAAGAGCGCTGCGGTTTCGATGTGGGTACCTACTTCGAAGGGGTCGACTGGGAGGAGCTGTCGGCGCTCGGTGGCCAGGTCAGCGAAGAGGCGTTGCGCGGCATCGATTGGGAACAGATCGGCAATGTCGGGGTGCGGATCAGCGAAGAGGCCCTGGCCACCGCCCTACAGAGTTTGCACGGTGTGCTCCAGGACGGCGAATGGGAGGCCCTCCTCGAACGCGAGCTGGAGGGCGTCGAGGTGCTCGATATGGATCGCCTGGAAGAGCGAATGGAGCACGTGCAAGAGCGTCTAGAGCGGCTCGAAGAGGAGCTCGAGCGCGAGTTGGAGGGTGTCGAGCGCAAACGGGAACGCATCGAACGTCAACGTGAACGGGATGAAGGGCGTCGCGAGCGTGAGCAAGCGCGCCTTGAGGGTCAGCGGTCCGGGCGTTGGGTTGAGGCCCCCGAAGCGCCCGCCGCCCCTGAAGAGCGGGCTGCCCCTGAAGAGCGGGCTGCCCCTGAAGCGCCCGTCGCCCCTGAAGCGCCCGCCGCCCCGGAGGATGCTCCGCGTGCCCCGTAAGCCCTGGGCTCTCCGGGCAAATTTGTAGGGCATGGGTAAATAGCAAGCTCTGGGCTGGCATGGCGGCCCAGAGGTGGCTATCCTTCAGGGGCCTCGTCTCGTCGACCCCTAATCTTCCACGATCGATCAGGATCCATGCATGCGCTTCTTGTCCTCGTATCTGCCGTTCCTCGCTAGTTTCGTCTTACTTCTCCTCACCGCCTGTGGCGCCGTGCCACGTCATGAGGACGTCAAGGTCGGCCAGCCTATTCCCCCCTTCCAGCTCAGCTCGTTAGATGGCACCACGGTGGACAGCGAGTCTCTGAAGGGCAAGCCGGTGGTGCTCAATTTCTGGGCCACCTGGTGCGGCCCCTGTGTGCGCGAAATCCCCACCCTCAAGGAGCTGCACCGTGCCGAGGCGGTACGGGTGGTCTCTATTGCGCTCGACGACGAAGGGGAGTCGGTGGTTCGGCCATTCGTCGCCGGGCACGGGATCGATTACCCAGTCCTCTTGGGCAACCGCGATGTCTTCCAGCGGTTCAACGGCTACGCCATTCCCTACACCCTGGTGCTCGACAGCTCGCTGCGTATCGTCAAGATGCATCGCGGGCTGGTCACGACGCGGCGTCTGGAAAAAGATGTGCGCCAAGCGATGGCTGAGTGAGCGGGATTTCGTAGTTTCGAAAGTCTTGCCCAGGCGGCTAGAATGCAGCGATGTGGGACACTCACCTCGCGCCATCCTCGTCGCTACGAAATCTATGCCTCGGCACCGTCCTGCTTCTGGGCGGGACGGGGTGCTTGGGGGCAGAGACTGCGGTGCGGGGTGTTCCCGTAGCCATCGAGATGCGGCCGGTGGCGCTCGAGAACGGTGCGCCAGCACTATCCGCGGAGGAAGCGGTTCGCTTTCTCGCCGGCTTTGAGTTGACCTCCGACGAAGAGGATTTCGGAGGTTTCTCCGGTCTGGAGTGCGACCAAGGCGACCGCCTAGTGGCCATTTCGGATCGAGGACATTGGCTGTCCGTGCAACTGGGGCTCGACGAAAGGGGGCGTTTGACATCCCTCTCCGACGGCTACATGGGTCCCTTGTTGGAGCCCGATGGCCAAGCGGTGACGGGCCGCGGTCGTCGGGATGCTGAGGAGGTGGCGTCGCTCCCCGGAGGCGGTTATCTGGTGACTTTCGAAGGGGAGCATCGGGCGGTTTGGTACGGGTCACCGAAAAACGGGTCCAAGAAAGATGGGGACGGGGTAGAGGCCAGCTCTGTGTTGGCGACGCGGCCGAAGGTCTTGGTGACCCCCCCGGGGGTGTATGAAGGGGACGACAACGCAGGCTTCGAGGCGGTAACCCAACTGGCCGACGGCCGCCTGATGCTGATCACCGAGGGCCTGAAAGATTCCGCAGGACAGCAAGTGGGCTGGCTCAGCGAGGCGGCGATTGCCACTGGCGAGGCACCCCCCACCTACTTGCCGCTACGTTTGCATTCGGTCGAGCTATTCCAGCCCACGGCGGCGACCACCTTGCCCGTCGGCGACCCCCTGGCGGGCGATGTGCTCCTGCTGCAGCGCCATTACACCCCGATCACGGGCACCCGGGTTCGACTCTTCCGCTTACCCAGCGCCGAGCTGCGTCCTAACGCAGTGGTCCAGCCGCAGGAGCTGATGCGCATCGAAGCACCGCGCAGCGTCGACAATTTCGAGGGCATGGCGGTTTGTGGGCGGACCCAAAATGGGGCCGTCATCTACATCATTTCGGATGACAACTTCAGCGCCCACCAGCGTACCCTGCTGTTCCAGCTCGAGCTCACCCATCCTGACGGGTGATGCAGACGACACAGGGCCGAGGAGCTCGGTCGGTGTCGCCGTGGGGGAAGTTGCTGCCGACGGGCTGTCGACGCACTTGCTCGAAGGGCTGATCGCGGCGATCGTGCACGATGTGGGTCACCACTTCCTCCGCCATGTCGCGGCGGCCCATGCCGTGCTGCTCCCCCGGATGCTGGATGGAGAGGATCAGGGTCCGTCCGTCCTCGGTGAAGGTTGGGCCGCACATCTCACTTTCCATGGGAGCGATGGCGAACACCTTGGGAACCCCCGCCTCGGGCCCCCGGGTGGGGATCATGAACAGGGCGTTGTTGCCAAACACACCGGGAAACATCTTGCCACCGGGTGCAGTGCCCGTTTGAGATTGCCGATCGTTGGGGAAATTCTGCGCCGTGGTGGATATGTCGGTGACCATCCACAGGTTTCCTTGGGGATCGAAGACCATGTTGTCGGCGCAGGCGAAACCGCCCCCTTGCTCCGCCACCTCTCCTGAGCTGACGAACTTGCCCCAGTTGAAGCGCTCGGAGGCCGGGTCTCCGCCTTCCTCCACGAGCCGGAATATGGCGCCGTATTGGCGCGATGTTTCGAGGCTGGAATCGGGAAAGATGCGCTGATCCGGGGAGCCCTCGCTGCCGTCGGTGGCATCGGTGAAGGCGACGTAGACGCTGCCGTCCAAGGGATGGATTTCGATGTCCTCCGGACGTGCGGAAGGGGTGGCGCCACAGGCGTTGGCCATGACAAAGGCGTCCATGAGGATAACGCCGAGTTTCTGTTGGTGAGCTTCCGCTTCGGAAGCCCCCTGCTCGGCCTTCACCAAGTCGCCGAGGCTCGACTCGCCATAGGGCTTGCCGGTGAAGCGCTCGATGATCTCTTGCCAAGCGTCGACCTCCAAGGCCGGACGATGGCGTTGGGTGTCTCCGACACCGAGGTGACCGCCGAGGAAGCGCGAAGGCACCATGACGTGGGAGGAGAAGCATTGCTCTGGCTCGGGTCGGCGTAGCGGCGTCTCCGGCAAGAGGGGAATCCAGCGGCCGCTGAAGTCGTCCTCGAAGCGGGCAGCGTAGAGGGTGCCTTGCTCTAGGAGTCGGCCGCTCTCCTGGGATGCGGGGTTGGCGACGGTCTGGTCGCTGACGAACTTCCAGAGGTGCCCGCCGCGACGATCGTCGCCCATGTAGGCGACCAGGGGTCGGCCCTGCTCAGCCCTGAGGGCGACGTTCTCATGGCGAAAGCGACCTAGGGAGGTGTGCTTGTGCATCTGTCCGTTGGTCGGATCCACCTCACAGACCCAGCCGAATTTGCGTCCATCCAAGGGCTTCTCCAGTCCGAAACCGAGACCGTTGAGATTCATCGGTGTCGGTAAGGCCTCTTCCAGAACACCGTTGATGATCTTGTTGGAGCCGCCGAACATCATTTTGTGAATGGGCAGCAGCTTGCCGTCGGGGGTGATCTCCTCGCTGCATTCGTAGTGGTAATTCTCTTCACAAGTCAGGACGGTTCCCCAGGGGGTTGTGCCGCCGGAACAGTTGGCGAAGGTCCTCTCGGGCCGACCGTCGAGTAGGTAGGCGGCGGGGCCGGTAAATCGATTGCCGGCCGAGACCTGTGGCGCCACGTTGACGGGACCGAGGCCATGGATCCGCTTATGATCGGCGGCGTCGCGCATCACCTCGAACACGCCGTTGGCACGGCGTCGTACCCGCAAGACACTGACACCGAGCTCTTGTAGCCCCGCCTGGCAAGTGCGTTGGATCTTTTGGCGTACGGTGTCGGGGATAGGTTGTCGGCTGGCACCGGGGAAGAGGTCGATCATGTTGCCGTCCTCCACCATCCAATCGTCGATGAAAAACTGACCATCTTTGAAGCGCCCGGGCTCGTTGGGGTCGCAAGTCAGACGAAAGTCTGGCAGCCGGATGCCGCGCACCTCTTCTAGACCCTGCAACCAAGGACGAGGCGACAGGTACTCGTGATTCACATGTAGCCAGAATTCGTCCTCGCGTCCCGCAATAGGAACCAGGCCGGTGTAGTCGTTGTTGTACCCGAAGTCGATCTGATGCTCGGGTTGGGCGGCGGGGCCGAAGCGATCCCCCCACTGGGCCACGATGTCATAGCGGAAACCATCTGGCAGGACAAGATCGTCGTGCACTTGGTAGGAGGCTAGCCGTTGCGCGTCGGCGACGGCAAAGGATTCTCCGGGAAGTGGCACGGGATAGGCCGGTGAGCGCCAGAGGGGGGAACCTTCGGCATCGATCCAGGGTAGCCGCTTGCTGTTGTCGGACATCAATGGGGCCAAGCGGTCGTTGGGGGAGCAGGCCAAGGAGAGGGCGCCAAAGCCGATGTATTGAAGGAAGCGACGGCGGTCGAGGGCCTGACCTTCGACGCGATCTCTTGTTGTTCCATCGATTGGCGCCTCGTCGGTCTCGGCACCCCTCGCGTTGGGGGTTTCGGGGGAACGTTGCATCATCGGGCTCCTGGGGATCGCTTTGGGTTTGTGCTCTTGATTGGATTGCTTCAGGGGAGCTTAGTTGAGAGAAGCCGGCACCAACAGGTGCCCACCAACAGGTGCCTGGCACTCCTGCCCACCGACTCCACCAACAGGTGCCTGGCACTCCTGCCCACCGACTCTAACCACCAACAGGTGCCCGGCACTCCTGCCCACCGACTCTAACCGACACCAACAGGTGCCCGGCACTCCTGCTTACCGACTCCAACTAGGGCCGAAAATAAAGCTCGAGTGCCATTCTCTTGATTGGTCTAAGACCGTCGATGCCACCGCCAAAGGGCTTTTGTCGGCTTTTCATCAAGAAGGGCTGCCAATGACGTCTCGTCTGTAGTTCCTTGATGACACCTCTACGGTCTCGAGCCATGTCTCGACGGTTCGTCCGGGGATCGAGAACGATTGCTGATGAGGCAGCATGGTCCATCGGAGCGCCTTCTCGGCAAGGCTTACCGACGATGGCCTCAGGCAGGTTGACCCCGCGCCCCGAGGACCCCCAGGACGCCAACAGTGGGGTTGGCGAAAGGAACAAATGGTAACGATGGCGGAAAAGTACCCTCCGGGAAGCAGGCACTTCCTTTGCCTGAACGCAAGAGCGCGGAAGCCTTCCGATAGGCCTGGATGACACTACTCCAGATTTCAGCCATTGCGTCGAAGGTTTCCCGGCTGGCGGTGTGGAAAAGTGGCTGCGATGACTTAGGTACCTGATCCGGACGTCGATGGGGATCCTGGGCCATGACTTTTGCCACCCCGAGACTCCTCTTGCCCTGGATTTTTCGTTCAACGGCCCCCTGATGGTCGATATCGTCGACCATTTCCGCCACAAAGTGACGCCATGTCGCTTCAGGCAAGTGCTGCCAGCAAGGAAGGGGAGAAAGGGCGACGCATTGTTGGCTGACGAAGTCTTCTTTGTCGATTTCGCGATCTCCAGCGCATTGTCGGGCTGCATTCTCGGCGCTGCGGTCGTACCAACGGCCCACCATTGGGCTGCTGTCCATCAATGAGGCAGCACAGTGGACACCCGGCCATTGTCGCACCGAGTCGACGAGAAACTCTTTGACGCCATGGCTTAAAACGTAGCGCAATACGCCGATCTGCGCCGCTTCCTCGTCGCTCACCGTTGTGGTGTGGTAGCGCTTGTCGAAGAAGTGGCTTGTCCAGTCTTGCAGGCGTCTTCCGATCTCCTTGGCGAGGTTGGTCTTGAAGAAACACATGAAGTCCGCCAAGTGTTTAGTGTCCCTTGGACGTAAGAGGAGATGATAGTGACTGCTCAAGACAACAGCGGCGCAAATGGTCATATCGTAGGCTTCTTGCGCTTTGCCCAGGACGCCGAGAAAGCGTTCATTGAGCTCGGGGGAAGGGGTCAGCAGAAAGCGGTTTTGCGCCACGACATCGGTGACATGCTGCAGGCTGTGGGGTGGGACGAATCTTGGGTTCCGTGGCATCTTCGAGTCCTCCATGGAGATTGGGTCTACATGGAAGAGACGTAAGTGGTGGTCCACTTACGCAGATGAGCGTGCATTTCTTTATTTTAGATGGCCTGAGTGGGTTTGAACCTGCAAGACCTAGAGCGGGGTTCGTGGGGTGCCAGGCACCTGCGAGACTCGAAACCCGGTGCCGGGCACCTGTGAGACTCGGTGAGACCCGGCGGGATTGGCTGAAACCCGGTGCCAGGCACCTGTGGGAGACCCCCAACCCTACTCCCGGCCCTGCAAGTCCGCCGCCTTGGCGATCAAGGCGACGAGCTCGACGACATCGCGGTCGCCGAGGAAGGCCGGTGACAGCTGCTGGCCGTGGCGCAAGAGAGTATCGAAGTCGACGCTTCTGTCCTTCGGCCCTCTGCGCAACCCCTCGGCGAAGGCTGCAACTACGCTGCTCAGGCGCCAAGCGGGCGGGGCTTGTTGCCAGCCGTCGACCACGTCCCGGCCAAGGATCGGGTGTACCAGCTCGATCATCTCTCCTTGGGCGACGGAGGCATAACGTAGATGGAGGTTGGCTAAAAGACCCCCGGGCCTTAGCGGCTCGGCGAGCTCGAGCTCGTAGAGCACGGTCACCGAATGGCCAGCTCCGATTTCGCCACCATCGATGCGATCGTCGCGAAAGCGATGGTCTTCGATAGCGCGGTTCTCGTATCCCAACAGACGGTAGCGAATGACCTCATCGGCCTCGAAGACCACCTGTGCGCGAGCCTCGGCGGCCAAGGTTTGTAGGGTTCCGCTGAGATTCTCGACGAACAACCGATTTGCTTCGTCCAAGGAGTCGACATAGGCATAGCGCCCGTTGCCCCGATCGGCTAGCTGCTCCATCAAGGGGTCGTTGTAGTCCCCCATGCCGAAACCGACGGTGGTCAGCTCGACACCCTGCTGGGCATGCTGTTGCACGGCTTCGAGCAAGCCATCCGGGGTGGTGGCTCCGACGTTTGCAATGCCATCGGAACACAGAATGACCCGTTGGATACGGCCAGCTTGCCGGTGCCCGGCGGCGATGCCATAGGCCAAGCGCAAACCCTCCTCGACATTGGTGGCCCCCTCGCTTCTCAGGCCCTCGATAGCTTGGCGCAAACGGTCTAGGTCTGCCGTCGGCTCGAGCACGATGCGGCCGCGGCTGCCGTAGGCCACCAGGGCGACGCGATCCTCGGAGCGCAGCTGTTGCAACAGCAGGATCAGCGCTTCTTTGACCAGCGGCAGGCGACTGCTACGGGCCATTGAGCCGGATATATCGACCACAAAAACCAGCAGTGCGGCGGGACGCTCCGCGGCCAAGACGTCTCGCGTCCTGATGTTGAGACGCAAGAGATGGGTGTTGTCGCGGCTGCCAAAGGGGGCCGGTGCCAGGTCCGCCCGAAGGGCAAAATCTCCTTCTTCCGGCGGCATATCGCCATAGTCGAAATAGTTGACCATCTCCTCGACCCTGACTTGGCCGGCCGCCGGCCATTGCCCGGCTGCGAGTTGGCGTCGCACCAGGCTATAGGAGCCCGTGTCCACGTCGAGGCCAAACGTCGAGCGAGAGTCCGTGCTGACCTCGACGAAAGCAGCTGTGGGGGCTTCTATGGGCGTGGATGTTGCCGCAGTATCCCGTGGCCCGGTATGCCCTGCTTTGTCGGACCGGAATGTCGTCTCCAAGTCGGAATCTTCGAGGCTCTGGGTTCTCTCCAGGCGCTTGGCCTCTTCTTTCAAACCGACGCCGCGCTCGTTCTGTGATGCCACCGATCGGTTGGAAAAAGTCTGATTGGAAAACGTCACGGACGCGTCTGCCGAGGGATTCGGGAGCTCCGAATTTGTCCGGGAAGGGCTGGAAGGCGCAACTTCCTGGATATCTCTGCTCGCGGCGCCAGAGGTTCTGGCCCTGCCTTCCCAATCTCTGCTCGGTAGATCCTGAGACGCCGACTCCGGCTTCGCGGCGGGGGCAGGAGTTGAGGACGGAGCCAGTTGCGGTGCGGGTTTGGTGGATGGAGCGTTGGCAGGTGCAGGGATGCGAGACCGGGATAATTCCTGCCTGAGCCCGGAGATCGTTTCTTGCAACGACTCCAGGTCTGCCGCGGGCTCTGAAGCAGCTGGACCTTCTGGGGCGCGGAGCTCGGGTGCAGAGTCGGCGGCGGGGGAGGAACGTGATGCGTCCTCAGCCGAGGTGGCAACCTCCGGCGACGACGTGTCCTCGAGGGTGCTGTCTTCCTGGGCCGCGCTCAGCTCTGCCAGTTGCACATCGGCCGGTGCCTCCAAGGATCCCCGGGTCAAGTAAAGGCTCAAACCTCCGACACCGAGGGCCGCCAATAGACTGGCGGCCACCAACCACTGGCCCCAGCCGCGACGCTCGATGACGGGATTGGGCTCGCCTATGGATGGCAACGGCTCGGGGATCTGCGCCTTGAGCTGCTCAGCGAGACCCGGTGGCGGCTCGACGGCGGGATGGTCACGCAGCAGGGAACGGATTTGTTCTTCGTTCAGCGATTTCATTGGATTTGTTCCCCCAGGGTATGACGCAGGCCAGCCATGGCTTTCTTGAGGCGTTTGCGGATCGCGGCGCCGGTGACGTTTTCCAGGCGGGCGATTTCTTTCACCGGAAGCTCTCCCCAGAAACGGGCGGTGACGGTGAAGCGCAGCTCTTCGGGAAGGGCGATGACCGCCCGTCGGAGCCGTTTGTGCGTCTCGTATTGGTCTATTCGCTGGTCGGGGCCGGGATGGGGATCGGAGGGTTCCCGGAGTCGCTCCGGGTCGGCTGGAACGATGCGGGTTGGGCGACGAACATGGTTGAGGAAGGTGTTGTAGGCGATGCGGTAGAGCCAGGTCGAGAAGAGGGAGCGTTGGTCGAAGCGATGTAAGGAGGCCCAAGCTTTTTGATAGGTATCTTGGGTGAGATCCGCAGCCAGGTCCGGACGCCCGCACATCTTGAGGAGCGAAGCGAAAACACGACCGTATGTACAGTCGACGAGCTGATCCGCAGCACGTCGGTCCCCGGCCGTCAAGGCGGCGAGAAGCGATCTTTCATCCAGGGGTCGCCCCCTCCCCTGTGGGTCGATGTCGGAGGATTTCGTCGCAATGTTCATGCCGCTCCTTCTCCAGCCGTCGAATCGAGTCCGGATCGTCGCCTGTTGTTGCCAGGATGATTTCTTCGTCAGTGTACCCATTTCACTTCGTTGGACACTTCGGAGGCGAAAAATGCAACCGGCTAATACAAGCGACTCGGTGAATTCAGGACTCTCGGGGCTCAAAACGTAAGGTTGGGCGTAATTGGAGCCGCCCCGTCCCCGTGCTATTCTTTTTTACGTTGAAGAATGGAAGCCAGCAGCAACGCCCAAGAAAGCCATCTGAATGGGAGATGGCCTAGAGCTTGGCTTCGAGCACATCGTCTGTGACCCCAGCGAATACTTCTTGACCGATGAGGGAGACCCGGCCATGGCACAGCCTAAATATTTCAAATGCCAAAGTGGAGATATGCGAATTTTACTTTTCTTCTGTATGACCGCTTTGCTTCTCGTCGTACCGGGTCCGGACGCCGGTGCCGTGGACGGCTCTGCCATCTACCTAGATCTAGATTCCATGCGGCTGGGAGATGTCTATTTGCCGGATCTTCTGCCGATCATCCGCACCAAAAAGACGCCGTGGAAGGAATTCATTGCCAACGGCAACAATTCTTCCCGAGAAGTGGCCGATCGCCTGCGCGAGGAAACGTCCTTCGAATTTGGCGACGGCATCGAAACTCGGATGGCCAATGGCTGGATTTCCAGTATCAGCTTTCAACAGCTGGGTTTCGAGCTGCAGGTCATCGAAGCCCAGAAGGTCGAGCCCCGAAGCATCCGACATGCCGCCACCGCTGCCCTCAAGATCTACCTCGCTAAGAGTGGCCGCGTGCAGCCTTTCCAAGGCACGATCTCATGGGGACTGTCGCCACAGAGCGCCTACCAAGAAGTCATCGACAGCCTCGGAGAGCCCAGTCAATGGGGCGTCTCGTCGGGACAGAAAAAGCAGCCGTCCTATTTCTCCCACGATCACGTGGCAGAAGGCTTGGGACGCCCGATCACCAGCGGCGACGATGCCCTCGAAGCTTTCGAAGCGGAATTCAACCGCCCCCGACCCTTCATCAGCGATCTTTTCTACGAGCAGATTCTGGGTAACTTGAACCTGACGTTCCACTTCTCCTCCCGAGGGCAGTTGCAGTCGATTGAAATCGTTCCCCAGATCTAAGTTCCGCGGAAGACAATCATCGCCCCATCTCGCTGGCATCGCCCCATCTCGCTGGTCTCTCAACCCGCCAGCTGTGTTGTGAAGAAGCATACGTAGGCCCGCTATGCGCGGCTTCCCGCGCCCTGCTGGGGAGCCGATATCCGGCACGATTTTGGGCGATTATTATCTGCCGCGACCCTTATCCCGGTGCTACCATGGCGCCGTTATGAGTTACGCCATGGTCATCGGAGCCGGGGGACAGATTGGCAGCGATCTGGTGCCTCGACTGTTTCGCCAGGGATTTCGTCTGCTTCTCGTCGACCGGGTCGCGCCGTCCGACCGTATTCGGCAAATGCTCGACCAGAGCTTGCCAGGTCAACCTTGGGACAGCTGGTGGCGGGTTCTCGACGTGACGGATCACTCAGCCATCCAAGATCTGATCGCCGAGCAGCAACCGTCGGTCGTCTTCCATCTGGCGGCACTTCTCAGTGCCCGGTGTGAAGGTTCTCCGGCCGAGTGCTGGGACGTCAACATGGCGGGTTTTCGCAACGTGTTGAGCGCCTTGGCAAGCCTCACAGAGGAGCCGGAGCCGACCCAGCAGCCGGTCTCCCGGCCGCAGCTCATCTGGCCATCATCGATCGCCGCCTTCGGGCCCCCTTGCGGCGACGTGACGAGTTACAGCGCTGACGACGACGGCCCCCTGCGACCGGTGACCATGTACGGCGTCACCAAAGTGGCGGGTGAGGTTTTGGGTGCCTACGCCGCAGCGCGCATGGGAGTGGATTTTCGGTCCCTACGCTTTCCGGGTCTGCTCAACACCGCCGAGCCCGGTGGCGGCTCTTCGGACTACGCAAATGCCATGTATTTCGCCGCCGGGCGTCGCCAAACCCGTGCTACGTCGTTTGTCGGTCCGACCCGTCGCATCCCCTTCATGCACATGAGTGACGCCGTCACCGCCCTGATTCAGCTGGCCATGGCCGACGAATCCAAGCTCAGCCGACGGACATACAACATCCGTGGTTTCGAGGCCCCTAGCGCCGAGGAGATCGCCGCCAGCTTGGCCAACGAAGTCGAGGGTTTCGAGGTCGAGTACGTTCCGGATCATCGACAGGACATCGTCGATTCTTGGCCCGAAGATTTCGACGACACGGCGGCCCGCCGAGATTGGGGATGGCGGCCGGAAGTGGATAGCCTAGACAAGCTCACCCGGCGATTGCTGCAAGAAATACGAGCCCTTCCCTGAGCCTCGGCTGAGAAGTCTTTCCGGCGACGATTTCAGCTGCCCTCTTCCGCCTTGAGCTTCTCCAAGCTGGAGATCAACTGGTCGAGGTGTGAGGTCTGATGGGCGGCGGAGATCTGAACCCTGAGACGGGCGGTGCCTTCCGGCACCACGGGATAGCCGAAACCGATGACAAAAGAGCCGGTTTCCAACAACCGATTGCTCATCGCGATGGCCCTGGCCGTGTCCCCCACGATGATCGGGCAAATGGCGGTCGGCGAAGCCAAGACTTCGAAGCCCACCCGGTGAATTCCTTGGCGGGCATAGGCGACATTGGAGCGTAGGGTTTCGACCCGTTGCGGCTCGCGCATCAAGATCTCGATGGCCTTGCGGGCTGAGCAGGCGACGGTGACCGGCAAGGCATTGCTGAACAAGGTGGGACGACCCCGCTGCACGATGAGATCGACCGCGGCCCGGCTACCGGCGATGTAGCCACCGGCGCCGCCGCCCAAGGCCTTGCCCAAGGTGCCGGTGAAGAGATCGACCTCGTTGCCCGCCAGGCCACAGTGTTCGTGGGTGCCACGTCCGGTCTTGCCCATCACCCCGGTGCCGTGGGAGTCGTCCACTGTCAGCAGTGCACCAAATTCGTTGCACAGCTGTCGCAGCTCCCGCAGGTGGGCGATATCGCCCTCCATGGAGAACACGCCGTCGGTGACGACAAAAATTGCCCCGGTGACTTCCGGATCCTGATGTGCTGCTTGGAGTTTTTGCCGCAAGTCGTCCAGGTCGCTGTGTTGATAGATGGCCCGTCGTACGCCCTTCTTGATCACCCCGCTAAGACGGATGCTGTCGATGATGCAAGCGTGGTTGAGGGCATCGGAAATGATCAGATCGCCGGCCTCGCAGAGAGTGGGGAAGAGGGCTTCGGTGGCCGTCCAGCAGGACACAAAAGTGTAGGCTGCTTCAACTCCCAGCATTTCGGCGATGGTGCTCTCCAGCGCCTCGTGGGGCTCGAAGGTGCCGCAGATGAAACGCACGGAGGCCGTGCCCGCGCCGTAGCGGCGCAGGCCCTCGATACCCGCTTCGACAACCTCAGGGTGATTCGCCAGGCCAAGGTAGTTGTTGGAACAGAAACAACCCACTTCACCGTGGCCCCGCAACTGCACCGTGGCATCCATCGGCCCTTCGATCAGCTGTAACTTCTTCAGCTGTCCCGTCTCTTCGAGATGCCGGAGGGTCTCTTCGGTGCGCCGGAAAAAGCGTTGATTCGGAGCCATATCTTGCTGGGTCATGTCGGTGCCTCGGTCAGACTCGAGCCGCTCAGCGGTCGAATGTTCTTGGGTTGTGGAGAAGGAGATGGAGACATGTTATGCCAAGCCATGTCCCGCTACCAACCACCAGGGGGAAAGCGGCCAAGGTGTGCCTATTTGGCACAAAGATCGAAGTAGGCCATGAACCGTTCCAGCGCTGCTCCATCGGCGGGTGAGCCGAGCACCTCGGGATTTTCAAGCACCTCGGGATTTTCGAGCACTTCAGGACTCTCGAGCGCTTCGGGATCTTCAGTACGCTTGAACCAAACCGCCGAGCGCAAGGCGTCATCGGCACAGGAGATTTCTACGACGCTAAAGAGGCCATCGTGGGACTGGCCGGACTCGTCGAAGTAGGCCCCGCGATGGCCCGTCCAGCGCGACTCCTGTCGTCCCCTGACAAAGACGCCCTTCCCCAGCTGCTGCCGTGAGATGAACAGTTGGTCACTGACTTCAATACGTATTCGGCCGTCATCGAGCTGACGGCGGGTGACGCCGAAATGGTCTTTGTCCGAAGGGTCAATGGCGATGAAAGCGCGGAGATAGAAGAAGATGTGGCCGTCCAGGAGGCCATCATTGAGACCTTGGTCGATCTCTTCGAGGCTCTGATTGGCAACCTCGGAGTCGGTCAGCATGACAAAATCGAGCACCCAAGGCACGGGGATGAAGAAGAGGGTGTGGTAGCCGTCCGGCAATTGCTGGGCGCCCAGTAGCTCCAGGGCCCGCTCATTGCGGCGTTGCGGGTCCTCGAGGTCCTCGACATAACCCTGGATCGTCGAGTATCCGAAATAGCCGCCACCGATAACCAAAGCGGCGGCGAAAATGGCAAGAGCCATGCATCCACAGCCGACATAAATCCAGGGGGAAGTGCTACTTCTAGTCGCCATTGATGGGCCTCTCTTGGGCGCCCAAATGAATCAACACTTGAGCGAATGAGGTGGAGTGTATACCATCATCTATTCGCAGATCAGCGGGCCGTCACCGGAGGCCACAGTCTCTTCGGTTTGGGGCGCCCGCAATTGTTTGACGACAACCTGGGACTTTCGCCTCGTCACGGCTTCGGCCAATGCGAAAATTTGGACACGAATGAATGTGCCCAGTCCTGGTAAGATAGCCTGAAAGTTCGGCCAGCAGGAGATCGACCCGAGATGGAACGGAGAAAACTGTCTATCCAACTGGAAGGGACACAGCTAGACCTCGTCGAAGGCGACATTACGGAGTTGGAGGTTGACGCCATCGTCAACGCTGCCAATGAAGACTTGCAGTTGGGCACAGGAGTCGCTGGAGCCATTCGCGAGGCAGGTGGTCCGTCCATTCAAAAAGAATGCGACAGCATTGGTCATACGCCGGTGGGAACGGCGGTCATCACCAATGGTGGCAATCTCAAAGCCAGGCATGTGATCCACGCCGTCGGTCCGCAGATGGGCGAAGGTGACGAAGATCGCAAGCTGCAGTCGGCGATTCGCGCATGCCTTGCCGTGGCGGATCGCCATGGCCTGAAGTCCATCGCCTTGCCCGCCATTTCAACCGGCGCCTTCGGCTTTCCCCTCGACCGCTGTGCACGTATTCTGTTGACCGAGGTGTATCGCTATTTGCAGGGCGGGACCAAGCTGGAGAAGGTGGTCGTTTGCTTGAAGGGCGACGATACCTTTGAGATCTTCAAGCGCGAGCTGCGCCGCGGCTTCCGCTAGCCTTCACTGCGGGGCACCAGCTGAACATCTGAGCCACGATTCGAGATCAACAGCTCTCGGGCCGCAGTTTGCCTATGGAGACCGATAGGGGGCCCGCCAAGGCTCTCCGATCCTTCGGAAGGGCCGGCCTCTTGGCGATCGGCTGCGAAGCGTCAGGCCAAATCCAATCGTATAGTGATTTTAGTCGAGCCCGCGACGCTCGGCGGAACGCTTGAGCCCCTTCATGAAGTTGTTGAGGCTGAAGCGTACGACACCGCTTTGCTGGGCAATGGCGACGAGAAAAGCGAACACGCCGTTGAACACGATCTGAGCCGTGACCCTCACCCCTTCGGGTTTCTCCACCAGCTGCCAAGTGCAAGTGGTGTGAATGAAGGCTGAGCGATGCGTCAAGCTGAGGGTCTTGAGCGGCGTCATCAAGTCGACTACGGGATTGAGGGTGATGGCCACATTGCGCGGCTTCACCATCAGCTCCAGACGCGAGCCTTCGTCCAGGGGCTTGTCGTCATGGGTCTTGGCCGTACGGCAGTCGATCCACCAGCTGGGCCAGCCCTTGGTCTCGGTCAGCTGCTGCCAAATGACGTCCGGGTCCGCGAGGATGTTTCTGGAGACCTCAGCTTCGATTCCCATTCTTCCGCCACACCTTCAAGCACCAAATTTCTTCAATCGATCAGCATGGGCCAGCATCAGCCCCACCAGATCCCGAGCCGGCAAGGTGCCCAAGGTGCCACGGGTGGCCTGGGACTCGTCGAAGGCGTCACAGTCGTCGACGAAGCAATGGGTAGCTTGCAGCAACAAGGGTACCGGATGCCAGCTGTGCGCCGCCATGGGAGCCGGTGTCGAATGATCGCCGGTGACCGCCAATACATCGGGCCCCAGAGCGAGGAGCCGGTGTAGGTCGGCGTCGACTTCTTCGAGGACGGCGACCTTGGTCGCCAAGTCGCCGTCTTCGCCCGCCGCATCGGTCTGCTTGACATGGAGGAAGAAGAAGTCGAAGTCGTCGAAACGCTGCTCGACGACATCCAGCAGATCGGCGAAGCGTTTGCCACAGGGCACAACCTCCATGCCGCAAGCGTCGGCGACGCCCCGATAGAGCGGATACCCGGCAAAAGCTCCGCAACGCAGCTTGTAGAGATCACCCCACGACGGCAGAGAGGGCGGCTTGGAAAAGCCCCGCAGCAAGACGCGGTTGGCTTTGGGCTCATCGGCGAGGATCGCTTCCATGATGGACACCAGATGGGCCACCTTGTCGGCGGTTTGGGCCGCTTCTGGATGTTTGGCGCGGGGAGTGAGAGGGGCCTTCCCCGTGACC
Source organism: Acidobacteriota bacterium (assembly GCA_029263315.1). Taxonomy (GTDB): domain Bacteria; phylum Acidobacteriota; class Thermoanaerobaculia; order Multivoradales; family J023; genus JAJCXR01. The sequence continues at coordinate 53,522 of JAJCXR010000047.1, forward strand.
TGGGGATCGGTGTCGGCGATCGATGCGTCGAGGCCGTTGCCGCGTAACAACAGCACAAAACGATGGCCTTCACCGGCATGTACTTCGACATCTAGCCCGAGGAGATCCTGCCCCGCCAGCCCTTGGCGCAGGCGTCCACTCAGCCGCTCGCACTCGCTGGTGGTGATACGCCCAGCGCGACGGTCGGTGAGCAAGCCGTCGGCGTCGGCGGTGGCGAAGTTGCCCCGAGCCGCGACATCCTGGGGGCCGATGGAGAGACCGAGGCCTAGGGCCTCGAGGACGCCCCGCCCAATGTCGTTCTCCGGCAAGGCGGGATCGTAGCCGAAGAGGGCGAGATGCCCTGGGCCGCTGCCCGGGGTAATGCCGGTGGCCACGGGGACCAGGCGTCCCAAGGACGAAGCTTTGGCCAAGGCGTCGAAATTGGGAAGATTGGCTGCCTCGAGGGCCGTCTGGGGCTGTTCTGCGGTGCGCAGATCTCCGACGCCGTCGAGGACGAGCAGAACGATCTTGCTCGTCGTTTCCTTGACCAGCCGGGAGAGCAGGGTCTGATGAGCATCCATGGGTCGTCGGGTCTCCGTCATTCTAGGGTCGAGGTTGCGGTCGTCCATTCCCGAGCCCTTGCCGCTCAGGTCACGAGATAGACGCTGGCGCGAATCTGCAAACGTGTTCTCGGCTCGAAGCCGCTGCCAAAGAGCGCAAAATGGGTTTTGGCCCCGAGCACCGGCAGGACGATCCAGCCGTCGAAGCTCTCGCCGCCGCCGTAGGGTGGAACCACCGGCTCGATTTCCGCCAGTTTGATCCAGTGCTCCGATTCGGGATCGAAGGAGCCGCGGATCTCGGCGTAGGCACGGTCGAGGTCGATACTCTTCTTGCTGCTGGGAGCCCACATCGAAAAAACAAACCGCGCTTCATCGAAGCTCGAGGTGTCCAGATATCCCCCCGAGCGGTGCTGCAGGGGATAGATGAAGTTTCCGCCGGTGTCAGTGGCAAAAATCTCAGGTGTCGGATCGAAAATGATGTGCAACGGAGTCGTGTCGCCGCTCATTGTTTGAAGGATCTCCTTGCGGCCAGCTGACACTCGGAGAAGAGCGTCACCCTGGTTGGGTCTCGCCAAGGGCGGGATGGCCGGCACTTTATCACCCTTCGACGGGGTTACCTGTCGAGGCTGGCGAGAACGGCGCGGGCACGGTTCAGCAGATGTCTGAGGATACGGGTCTCATGATGGCTGATGCGGGCTCGAACCGCAATCGCCGGAGATCTCTCAACACATTGAGGAGTATATGCTGCTGATCGTACCCGATTTGTCGCAAGGTATGGGGCGTTCCCTGCGATGTTGCCTTCTTCCCGGGTCTAAACGAGGATAATCGCCGGAAGAGCAAATAAGCGCCCGCCCGTTGGAGGTGAGGTGGGAGGTGACGACAACGGACCGGAATCCTCAGGCTCCGTCAGGGGCGAGGCAGGCGCCAGGGATCGAAGCCGGCTTGACGTAACAAACGATAGGTGAGCGGCAAGGGCAGGCCGACGACATTGCTGTAGTTGCCGTCGATGCCTTCGATGAACAGAGAGCACAGCCCTTGGATGGCATACGCCCCCGCTTTGTCCATGGGCTCACCGCTGGCCACGTACCAGGCGATTTGCGCCTCGTCGAGGGCCGAGAAGCGGACGGCGGTCGATTCCACCGCCACCTGACAGCCGGCCTTTGTGGTTCGCAAGGCAACGCCGGTCAAGACATGGTGGGTGCGCCCCGACAGGCGCCGCAGCATGTCGGTGGCTTCGGCCGTATCGGCGGGTTTTCCCAGTAGTTGGTCGTCGAGGACAACGATCGTATCCGCCGCCAGCACCCAGTCTCCTTCGTGGACGGCGACATCCTGAAGGGCCGCCTCCGATTTTTCCTCTGCCAAGCGCCGCACGTAGTCGGCCGGGAGCTCATCCGGCAAGGGGCTCTCGTCTATGTCGACGGGCCGTACCTCAAAGGTCAGACCCAAGTCAGTGAGCATCTGGCGACGGCGTGGCGAACCGGAGGCGAGAATCAATCGTTTCACGGGTAGTAGCCCCTGATGGTCTTGGCTTCGAGGCCCTTGCGCAGCACTTGGACCTCCACTTGGCGGAACTCATCGTCGCCGCCCTCGACGGACGACTGGTAGGCCACCAGGTATTGGGAGCGCAGCTCTTGCTGAATCACCTTGTAGATGCGGGTCAACTGGCTGGCACGGTCGATGAAAAAGAGCGCGCCGCCGGTTTCCGCCGCCAGACCGCGCATGCGCAGTCGGATATCGGTGTTCTTGGATTGCAGATTGAGGCCGATGATGTAAACGGCGACGCCGGTTCGACGGGCGAACTCGACGGCGTCTTCATAGGTGTACGTGCTGGAGGAGTCCTCGCCGTCGGTCAGCACGATGATGGCCCGTCGGCCGCTCAGGCCGCTGAAGTAGTGCAGTGAAAAAATGATGCTGTCGTAAAGGGCGGTCTCCCCCTCGGCGCTCAGCTCGGCCAGACCCCCGGCCAGGACTTCCTGGTTGCTGGTGAAGCGCACGTTCAGGTGAGGCTCGTCGGCAAAGGTGATCAGCGCCGCCCGGTCCTTCGGTGTCAGGACATCCTCGAAGAATTGGTAGGCGGCTTTCTTGACCTCCCGCAGATTGGTCAGCATCGACAACGAGGTATCGATCACCAAGCCGGCGCGGATGGGTAGGTCCCGCATCGACTCGAAGCGCCGAATTGCCTGCGTTTCGCCATTCTCCAAGACCGTCAGCTCCTCCGCCCGGAGATCCTCCACGAAGTCACCGGTACGGTCGAGCACCGTGGTGTAGAGCTCGACGAACTGGACTCTCATCTCGTCGACGAAGTCCGGAGCGTTGATGAATTGCACCGTTTCCGTGGAGTTGCCGTCCTTCAGGTAGGCGACGGCGCGGACGTAGCTCATGCCTTGGGTGGGGGGCAACAAGATGGGTTGCTCGAAGGGTGGCTGGAAGAGGGTCGCGATGAGCGTTTCCTCGAGGTAGAGCTCCACTTTCTCCAGCTTCTCCCCCTCCGGCACCTCGACCTCGGCGTGGGCGCGCACACTCTCGGCATAGCGTTTACCGCTCTGCGGTTCCAGCAGACGCACCGAGAAGCTGTGGGGTCCCGAGTTGATGAGCATCTCGTCGGTGGCCAGGGTTTGGCCATCGGCGTCGAGGGCATAGACGCGCAAGGTGTGGAAGTCCGGCTTGTCCCCCAGGTCGATCTCGACGCTGAAGGGCGGTTTGCTCTTGCGCATCACCGGCCGATCATTGAGCTCAAAGGCCACTTTGGCGATGCCTTCACCCCGCACCCGGGCCTTGACCCTCAACTTACCCACCGTCAAGGTGTCGGGCGGCGGCAGGATCTTGATCGCATGATCGCCGGTGGAGATACTGGCGTTGGCTTCGGCCAAACGCTGAGTGAAGCTCGAGCGGGGTCGCCCGTCGGCATCGGTGAGAGTAGGGGTCGCCAGGCCGCTGCTAGGGGCGGTCACCGCCGGGGGTGGTGGGGGCGGACGACGCTTCACCCGCGGTACCTGCAGTGTTTCCTGGCGCCGGTAGACGCGATGGGCCGGCGCGTTTTCCACCTTTAGAATGAGCTCGTACTCACCGGGTCGCAGATAACGTTGCACGACGACGGGTATTTCGTCACCGGGCATGTCGGCGGGCAGACTGAAGCGGTAGCGGAAGTGGTCGAAGAGCTCCCCCTGGCGCAGGATCTCGCCATCCACCAGCAAATGGTAGGCGCGGTGGGGTCCGAGCTCCGCGACCTCCAAGTCCTTGCGGTTGAGGGTGACCAGCCCTTGCACCACGGTACGGCTCTGGTGCCGTCCTGGGAAGCTGACGTCCAGCGAGCCAGCGATCTCGATGTCTTCCGCCTCGAGGGCCGTGGAGCGGGCGCGGAAGGTTTGCACCCACTCGTCGTTGACCTTGGGGATCAGGGTCGCGGAGCTCCGCAGCCGGGAGATATCGAGACTCTGGGAAACGGCGGAGAGGATGACATCGCCGCGGCTGCACTCACGGCTGATTTGACGAGCGATCTCGGCATCGCCGGCGGTGGCCAAGCGAACGTCGGTGACCAAGGGGCGAAGGCCGTCATTGGGCTCCCACTGTTCCTTTGGGCCTCGCCACGGGCGACCCTTGAATCCGTAGAAGATGAGGGTGAAGTAGCCGTTCACCAACTCGCTGCCTTTTTGGTACTCCCAGAGCTCCAAAGGCTGGAGGATCTCGGTACAAAACAGTGGTGAGCGGGTGGTCGGAGGGCCGAAGAGAAGAATCATCCGGGCCCTGGCGGAGGTCATGTCCTGCTGCTCTTGCAGGGTTTCTCGGGCCTCGCGAACGCGGGCTTCCCAGAGATCTTGGAATTCGTTGCGCGGCGTATTGGGGTAAGGGTCCCGGACCTTCCAGAAACGCTCGATGAAGTGGTCTCGTTGGTAGGTTTCGACGAGGGAGAGGAAGACCTCCCGCTCCACCTCGGAGATCAGCATGTCGACGTCTTCGTACCAGCGTCGATATTTCTCGGATAGGGGTCGGGCGGTGGAAGAGGCGTCGGTCGCGCCGTCTGCGGAGGGTGCTTCCGTCGCGCTCTCGACCGCGGACGTGGCATCACCCTGGGGCGTTGCCGTGTCCGTGGATGGGCCGCCGCCTAGGGTCTGCGCCATGCCGGCAGCCGCCCACATCGAGAGTGCTAGAACCGAGCCCCCGAGCAGGCATCTCCAGGGGCGAGAGGGTGGACGTTTTGCACCGTTTTCCGTCAACGGGACTCCTTCACGGGGAATGGCTGGCACTTGACCGGCGGCAAGTGACCGGCAGATCTCGGGTGCCTGGACAGGGGTCCTAGGGAAAATAACCGCGTAAGGTCTTGGCTTCCAAACCAGAGGCTACCATGTCGACGTTGATGGATCTGAATCGGGTGCTACCGCTGGTATTGGAGCTCTGGTAGGCGAGCAAGTAACGGGAGCGTAGCTCCATCTGGATGGTGTCGTAGACCACTGGCAGCTCAGCGATGTCTTGGATAAAAAAGGTGCGGCCTCCGGTCTCGTCCGCCAAGCGGTTCAGCTTACGCCGCGATTCCATCTCCCGTTTCGGTAGATCGAGGCCGATGGCGTAGATGGCCACGCCGGAGCGTTGGGCGTATTCGAGGGCGTCCTCGAAGGCGAAGCGGCTGCTCTCGTCCTTGCCGTCGGAAAGCAAGACAATGGCCCGCTGCCCTTTGATGCCGTTGAAGTAGTAGAGGGTGAAAATCAAGCTGTCGTAGAGGGCGGTGCCGCGCTCCGCCTTGAGTCCCGCCAGGCCACCGGCCAGTTTGTCGACATCGTTGGTGAACTCCATGGCCAGCTGTGGGTGGTCGTTGAACACCACCACCGAGGCCCGATCCTTGGGGGTGACCGCCTGCTGCAAAAAATGCAGAGCGGCGTCCTGGGCTTGGGGCAGCAGCTCGTCCATGGAGGCGGAGACATCGAGCATGACGGCGGCGTGGATCGGCAGGTTGTCGACCAGCTCGAAACGCACCAGCTCTTGGGGCACCTCATCTTCCGACACCAGAAAGTCTGCCTGGGTCAACCCCTGCACGGGTCGTTTGTCGCGATCCAAGACGAGGGTGTAGAGCTCGACAAACTCGATATCGATTTCCTCAAAATTGTCCGGCGCGTTGATAAACACCAGATCTTCCGTCGAGATACCGTTGGGTTGATAGGCGACGGCCCGCACGTAGGCGACGGGGGCCACCTCCGGCAGCACGATGGGCTGGATCCAGGGCGGTTGATAGAGGGTCGAGACGAGGGTCTCGTTGAGGTAGATCTCCACCCGTTCCAGGACTTCGCCGTCGGGGATCACCACGTCCGCCTGGGCCCGCAGGCTACGGCGGTAAGATTTGCCCGGGCGGGGTTCCTCCAGGCGGATGGCGAAGCGATGCCTACCGGCGTTGATCATCAGCTCGTCCGATGCCAGCTCGTCCCCCTCCTGATTCAGGGCTTCGACCCGCAGCACGCGGGGACGGGGCACATCCCCGAGGTCCAGCTCGACGTTGTAGGGCGGTGACTTCTTGAGCAGGATCGGTTGGTCGTCGAGGTTGAACTGCACACGGGCGATGTCATCGCCGGTGATCACGGTGTCGATGCGCACCAGATCGGTTTGCCATTCGCCGTGCAGGGGCAGGATCTTGATGGTGTTTTCACCATTGCGGATGGCCTGGTTGGCCTCTTCCAGCATCTGGGCCACCGCCGGGTCCATGGGTGGCGGTGGCGGTGCCCCCTCCAGATGCGGCACGGTGAGCGTGTGCTCGGTGCGGTGGTAGCGTTTGCCAGCGATGTCCTCCACCCGTACCAGGAGTTGATATTCGCCGGGTCGCAGGTAGCGCTGAAAGAGCAACGGCAGGTTCTCCGTCAAAACTTCTTCTTCGCGGAAATCGAATTTGTAGCGGAAGCTCTCGTGCAAGGCGCCGTCTTGTAGGACTTCGCCGTTCAGCATCAGGTTGTAGGTCTTGCTACCGCCGATCTCGGATTTGCTGAGGGCGCTCACCGGGACCACGATGTTGGCCTGGGTGATGGTCCGGCTTTGGTGGCGTCCCGGGAAGTCGATCTCCAAACGGGCATCAAAGGTCTCGGCGCCTTCCGGCAGATCCGTCGAGTAGGCACCGAAGGTGGCTACCCATTCGTCGGGCGGCTCGGAGCGGGGCTTGAGCAGCCGCTGAAAGAACGAGACGGCCCCCAGCTGCCCGCCTTGGCCGTTGATGAAGGCGATGGCCGCCCGCACCGCGTCTTCGTCTTGGCCGCAGTCACCAAAGGGGCCGCCGGTGATGGAGGTGGAGCCGGCCGCCGAAACGCCGCTGTCGCGCAATACGTCGAGACCGAAGATCGGCTCCCAAAGGCGATACTCGCCGCTGCCGAAGCGTTGGTAGAAGAGCAGCAGGAACTCCATGGCGTAGGTGTCGCTGCCTTTGAAGTGCCAGACTTCCATGGGCCAAAAGGAGGGCTTGCAGTCCACCTCGATGCGGGCGACGGGGGGCCCGTTCATCAAAAAGACCTCGGTCCGAGCGTCGGTCAAGGTGCCGAAGAGCTCTTGCGCATAGGTGATGCGGGACTCGTAATCCTGGCGAAATTCATTGCGTGCCGAGCCCGGAAAGGGGTCACGTTCTTTCCAGAAACGCTCGATGAAGGCGTCCCGTTGGTAGTCCTTGGCCAGCTCGAGGAAGGCCTTCTTCTCTTGCGGTGCCACCAGCAGCTGGACCGAGGCCAGCCACCACCGGTATTTTTCCGGCAACTTCTCCACCAACGCCTTCTCTTCCTTGCGCGACAGCTTGTCGTCATTCTTCTTGCGCCCGGCGGCGGCAACGGGGAGGAGCAAGGTCAGGGCCAGGCCGATGACCAGCAGCCGACGGGGGAAGCGCTTTGGCGGCGAGATGGGTTGTGAGCTCAGCATAGACACAGCATCCTACGGAGGTTTAGCGCCGTCGGCAAATCCCTTTGGGACGAATCAACGACTGGCTGATGCAACCGGTTAGAATCTGACGGCTGCTGCCCCGAGATATGTCTCCAAGGGAGCGGCGCCCCAATTTGTCTGCTGACCAGGAGATTGCTCCGATGGATTCTGCGCCTTTGGATACTGTCGCCTACTTCGACAACAACGCCACCACCCCACTCGATCCCAGGGTGCGCGACGTCATGCTTCCCTGGCTCAGCGGTCTGCACGGCAATCCGTCCTCGGCCCATCGGGTCGGGCGAGTCGCCAGGGAAGCGGTGGAAACGGCGCGGCAGCAGGTGGCCGACCTATTGGGCGGTGAGCCGGCGGACGTCACTTTCACCGCCTCGGGTAGCGAATCCAACAACATGGTGATCCGCAGCTTGGCGGAATCTTCGGAATATCGAGGGCATTTTGTCTTTTCGGCCTTGGAGCATCCGTCGATTCGAGCCGCCGTTGCCCGGGCGGTGGCCCTCGGCATGGAGGCGACGGAGTTGACGCCGGGGGCCGATGGGGTGGTGAGCGTCGAGGCGGTATGCGAAGCCTTGCGAAACGATACCCGGTTGGTTTGTCTGATGCAGGCCAACAATGAGCTCGGCACCTTGCAGCCGGTGCAAGAGGTGGCCTCCATCTGCCGTCAACGCGGTGTTCCCGTGCTTTGCGACGCCGTCCAGGGGGTGGGCAAGCTGTGCCTGGACGTGCAGCAGCTCGGAGTCGACTTCATCACCCTCGGTGGTCACAAATTCCACGGCCCCCTCGGCTGTGCTGTCCTCTGGGTTCGGCCGGGGCATTTGGTGACGCCCTTGGTCTTGGGGGCTTCGCAAGAGGGCGGGCGACGGGCCGGCACGGAAAATGTGCCGGGGATCGTTGGCCTCGGGGAAGCCTGCCGTTTGGCCGCCGCGGAACGGCCGCAGCGCCATACCCAGCTCTTGGCCTTGCGCCGTCGTCTGGAAGACGGCCTGCGCGACATCGAAGGGGCGATCGTCCACTGTGAGAGTAGCGAGCGTTTACCGCACACCACCCATGTGGCGTTCGACGGCGTCAGCGGCCATCAACTGATGCTGCGGCTCGATGCCCGAGGTATCGCCGTCTCCACCGGTTCGGCGTGCCATTCCGGTCGTCCCCAGCCGAGCCGTACCCTCCTGGCCATGGGGGTGCCGGAAGCCGAGGCCCTGGCCTCGCTGCGCATCAGCTTCGGCATCGCCAATCGTCCCGAGGAAGTGGACCGCTGCCTCGCCGTCTTGGCGGAGGAGGTGGCGGAGTTGCGGAGCTCGGCGGTGTCACCGAAAGGTCATTCCCTGGGGTCGGCCTGAAGCGGTGATGGAGATTCACCCCAAGGCGTGGCAGCGGCGAGTGGCCCCGCGGCTTGGAGGTGTGTGGATTCCGTTGCTGAGTTGGATTCTGTTGCTGAGCCTCGTGCTGGGGGTCGGCATCGGCTGTCGCCGGGATAGGTCCGAGACGACAGCCGGGTCCACGTCCGGAGCTTCGCCCCGACACGTCCTGTTGTTGACAGTCGACACCCTGCGTTCCGACCAGCTGAGCTTGTTGGGCGCCAGCGGGCCCACCACTCCTTACTTGGATACACTGCTGGCCGGTGGCGCAGTCTTCCCCCGCACCTTGGCGCCGGTGCCCCGCACCACACCGTCGTTGGCCAGCCTGCTGACCGGCGCTTACCCTCACCGACACGGCGTCCGCACCCTGATCGATTCCCTCGATGACTCTGTGACCACCCTGGCCGAGATCTTTCAAAGACGGGGTTTCCATACCGTGGCGGTGGTCTCGAACCATCTGCTGACACCGCAGCGCCGTCTCTTCCGGGGCTTCGACATCTACGACCACGCCGACGATCGTCGCGACGCCGTCGCCACCACCGACGCCGTCTTTCGGCATCTCGAAGGATCGCCGCGGGACGCCAAGCTCTTCCTCTGGGTGCACTACATCGACCCCCATGTGCCCTATTTGCCCGCCGCCGAGGTGCGTCAACATTTCGTGGATGCCAGCTACGACGGTCCCTATGGTGAGGGATTTGGCCAAGCACCAGGTGGAATCGGTGATCTTGCCTACCCGGCGGATTTGCCCAAGGTCGAGGCGGTCTTCCGCAATACCCTGCCGGATGAGGTCAATCGTCATATCCGGAGTCTCTACGCGGCCGACGTGCGCGCCACCGACGACCAAATCAGCCGCCTGGTGGAGGGCCTACGCACCCGCCTGCGCAACGACTGGCACATCATTTTCGCCGCCGATCACGGCGAAAGCTTGGGCGAGCACGACTTTTTCTATGACCATGGCGACTATGTCTATAATCCATCCCTGGTGGTCCCCCTGGCTTTTGTGGCGCCGCCCGGTGATCCGTCCGTGACCCCCCGGGTGATTCCGTCCTGGGTGTCGTTGGTGGACGTGGTGCCGACGCTGACAGATTGGCTCGACCTGCCGTCCGTCGATGGTCCTGCTCCCACCGACGGACGTTCACTACTGCCGTCGCTGCGGGGCGAAGAGATGCCGGTCTCCCCCGTCTTTGCCGAATCTGGACACAGCTTCTACCCCGCTGAGATCCGTCGTCGGCAACGATTTGACGTCTCCGGGCGCTTCCGCACCGTCATCGACGGCGAGTGGAAGCTCATCTGGACGCCGGGGCATTCGTCCCCCTACGAGCTCTATGACCTTTCGACAGATCCCGACGAGTCGAACGACCTGTATCGTCCGGATCATCCGCGGCTTCTAAGCCTGAAGACGTTGCTGCGCCGCTGGTATCAGTTAGGGAGTGAGCAAAGGTCGAAGTCGCCGCCGTCGCCGGAGGATCTCGAAGCGTTGCGGTCCCTCGGTTACTTGCCCTAAAGGGCGACTGAGGTCTTTCCCGCAGGTGCCTGGCACCATATTTAGGCACTTCCCGCAGGTGCCTGGCACCTGTTTCTGCGGTCTTCTGCAGGTGCCTGGCACCGAAAATTGGTACCAAGTTTTGCCCGATGCCGCTATTTCGTAGGAGCCATTCCGCAGGTGCCTGGCACCAAAGAACTGGGTATCTTCCAAGGGTCTTCCGCAGGTGCCTGGCACCTAAAGCAGCACCGCCAACGACGTCATCGGAGGCGGCTCTGGAGCTCGCGACGGATGGCGATCAAGTTGCGACGGTAGAGCCCGTTGCGCGGTGAGCGCTGCACCGCGGCTTCGAGGTGCTCCATGGTGCCTTCGAGGTCGCCTTGCAGATAACGTACGTTGGCCAGGAATTGGTGGGGCTCTGCCGCCGTTGGGTCGAGGTCTATGGCTTGTTGCAGGAGCTCCATGGCACCGTCAAAGTGTTGCTCGTTGGCCCTCTGCTCGGCTTCGAGGAGCAAGGTTTGCACGCCGTCGGCGAGGTCCGGGGCCAAGGCCGGATCCGGATACAGCTGCCGGACCTTGGCGACGGCTTGCTGATGCTCCGGGTTGAGGACCAGGGCGCGACCGTAGCGCCGCCGGGCTTGCTCGAGGTCGCCTTGTCGCTCGTCGAGCTCGGCTCGGGAGACGTAAGCGGCCGCCGCCATGGCGTAGTCATTGGGACGGAGACGTATCGGCCAGCCGGACAGTGCCAGGCTACCTGCGATGGCCGCGACCGCAGCGAGCAGCGCCCAACTCCGCCGTCCTCGATGCCAGGTCTGCCAGAGCCCTTCCAAGGCGAGGCCCGCCAAGATGAGGAGGACGGGAACCACCGGCAAACGTAAACGGGCCAGCACATAGAAGAGCACCGTCGACAGGGTGCAGCTCCACAGGAAGAGGTGCAACAGCAGGTGACGTTGACGCCGGGCGAACACCAGGCCGAGGGCCGCCAAGGGGAGAATCCATGACATGCGCACCGCCGCCAGGCGCAGCCTCGGATTGGTTTCGAGGGCCATCTCGAAGCTCAGATTGTTGGGCTGCTCCCGGGGCCCAAAGAACGCCCCGAGCTTGACCAGCTGACGCTCGACGTAGGCCCTGGGATGTCGCCGGATGTCGTCCAAGGCCAAGCGCACCAGATCGATCTCCGCCGCTTTGCTCCGGTCCTTGACCTCGTAGTAGTAGGGGGACGGTCCGGCGCTGGTGCCGCTGGCGTCGTGGACGTTGGAGATGAAGAAAATATACGGTCCATTGGACGACAGAAACGCCGGGTGTCCACTGCGCCAGGAATTGAGGGCGATGATCGGTAACAGGGGGACGACCAAGCCAAGGGCCCACCAGGCGACGAGGGGGCGGCGATTTTTATCTCGACGCACCCACCAAGACAGCCATAGGCCGACGACCCCCGCGAAGAGCAAGTAATTGGGGCGCATCAGGACGCCGACGGCCAGGACGAGGCCCGCCGTTAGGGCAAGTCGTGGCAGGGTCCAGCGACCGGCCCTGGGATCGGCTTTGGGGTCCGCCAGGTGATCTTGCAGATGGTAGAGACGCTCCAGCGCCAGCAGCCCAACGGCGGTGAAGAGGGCGGCCCGGAGCAGTGTTCCTTCGTAGAAGATCTGGGGCCCATAGGCTGCGAGACCCAAGGCGCAGAGGCCGGCGGTGGTGGGTTGCAGGAAGCGGCGGCCAAGGCGATAGAGGAGGCCACAGGCAAGGGCTCCGATGAGCATTTGTAGGCCCCGCAGAGCGTCATAACGGAAACCCGCCAGGCGATAGAACGTAGCGACGAAATAGGGATAGAGAGGCGCCTGTGGGTAGATGCCGGGGGCCGCCGTCGTCCAATGGACAAATTCGTGGCCGGTGGACTGATAGTCGAAGTCGTCACCGGCGGCGATCGACTTGGCCCACGAGTCGAAGACCACCTGATCGTCGAGACGGTTCTTGATGAGCTCGAACTTCGGATAGGCCTCGATGCCGACCAAGTAGAAGAGGCGCAGGCCAAAGGCGAGGGCCACCACCATGGCCGTCATCCAACGGTCCAGGTCCCGGTGGGTGGATGGACGGTCAGTGGACTCTGGGAGCATACCCATGGCTCGCATCATCTCACTTCGGGATGCACGGTCGCATATGATGTAGAGCAGGTAGATGCATCGAACTAATATTTCCGCCTTTGTTTCCCGAGGTGAGTATGTCCGCACCGGCCGACGACATCACCCAGCTGTTGCTCGATTGGCAGGGGGGCGACGCTGCAGCCCTGCAAGCTTTGATTCCCAAGGTAGAGGAGGTGCTGCGGGCCCAGGCCCGGGCCTACCTGCGGCGTGAACGTGGCGACCATACCCTGCAACCGACCGCCTTGGTCAACGAGGCGTATCTGCGATTGGTTCGTCAGAGCCGGGTGCAATGGCAGGGGCGGGCCCATTTCTTTGCCATCGCCGCCAAATCCATGCGCCGGATATTGCTCGATCATGCCCGTAAAACCGCCAGCATCAAACGGGGGGGCGGTTTCATTCGGGTGGCGGCGGACGACTCGGACGGCGCCGCCTACGGGAAGGATCTCGACCTCTTGGCTCTGGACTTGGCCCTGCGCCGCCTGGCTGAAATCGCACCGAGGCAAGCCAAGGCCGTCGAGCTTCGGTTCTTTGGCGGCCTGACCCTCGAAGAAACCGCCGAGGTGCTGGGGATCTCCGTCTCGTCCGTCAAGGTCGACTGGCAGATGGCCAAGGCATGGCTGTTCAAGGAATTACAGGAGAGTCGGCCGCCATGAGCCTGGACGCTGAGGACTGGCGGCAAGCGCGGGCCATCTTCGAAGAGGCTGTGGCGACGAACGCTGCGCACTGGCCTGAGCTCCTGAGTCGACGCTGTGCGACCGACGAGCTTCGTCACGAGGTCGAAGCCCTGCTCGCCGCCCATCGCCAGTTGGGGGATTTCCTCGAGGCTCCGGCCTCCTTGCAGGGTCTCCATGGGGTCCCATTGGGTGACCCCGAGAACGATTCTCAGGACGATCCGCAGGACGACGGGGCAGCCTGGACCGGACGCCTGCTGGGGCGTTATCGGCTGTTGCGGCGTCTCGGTCGGGGCGGCATGGGGGATGTCTTTCTGGCGGAACGGGCCGACGGCGAAGTCTGCCAGCGGGTGGCCGTCAAGATTCTGCGTCCGGGACCGACACAAGCAGATCTACTCAGCCATTTCGTTCGCGAGCGTCAGATTCTGGCCCTGCTGGAGCATCCCTGCATCGCCCGCTTCCTCGATGCGGACCGAGCCGCCGACGGCACCCCCTTCCTGGTCATGGAGCACGTCGAAGGACAACCCATCGATGTATTCTGCCGGGGTCAACCATTGCAAACCCGTCTGCGGCTATTTCGCCGGGTCCTGGAGGCGGTGGCATACGCCCATCGCCACTTGGTGGTGCACCGCGACATCAAGCCGAGCAATATCCTGATCACCGCCGACGGCACGCCCAAGTTGCTGGACTTCGGCATTGCCAAATTGTTGCAGCCCGGCGGCGACGAATCGGCCACCCGATGGCATCCCATGACCCTCGACTTCGCCAGCCCGGAGCAAGTGCGGGGAGAGTCGATCAGCACCGCCAGCGATGTCTATTCCCTCGGCGTCCTCCTATACCAACTGCTGTGCGGCCGACGGCCCTTCGTCACCCAACTGCTCTCGCCGCAGCAGTGGATGCGCACGATCTGCGAGGTCGAGCCGCCGCTACCCAGCGTCGCCGTGGTGACGGCTGCGTCTCCTGACAATACCCATGTGGAGAATCTCGGGGCGCGGTCGGCGAAGCGCCGAGCGAAGCGTTTGGCCGGGGACTTAGATCGCATTGCCGCCAAGGCCCTAGCCAAGGATACCGGCCAGCGTTATGCCTCCGTCGAGCGCTTCGATGACGATCTGCGCTGCTATCTCGACGGCTTGCCGGTGTCGGCTCGGCCACCCTCCGTGGGCTACCGCCTCGGCAAGTTCTTGCGCCGTCGACGCTGGCCAGTGGCCATGGTGAGCACCCTGGTGCTGGGAAGCCTGGTCTTCGCCGTGGTCATGGCCTGGCAGCGCCACCTCATCGTCGAGGAGCGGGATCGGGCCCATGCGCAACAGCGGCGGGCCGAGCAAGTGCGGGCCTTCGTGGTAGATCTCTTCGAAGCTTCCGATCCCTTCGAGCAGGTCGACGCCTCGAATCTCGATGCTCGGCAAATACTCGATCGCGGCGCCGCCAGGCTGCGGGGACGCCTGTTGGCAGAGCAGCCGGAGGTGCGGGCGGATCTCTTCGACACCGTCGCCCTCATCTACCTGCGGCTGAGTGAGCTGAAGGCGGCGGAGCCCTTGGTGGAAGAATCGGTCGCCCTGCGCCGCCAAGTGACCGACGACCCGGCCGGTCGGGCCCGCAGCGAGGAGGTTCTGGGCCTCCTGCGTTTCGCGCAAGGGCGCTACGACGAGGCAGCGAAAGCCTTCGAACAAGCCTTCGCCCTGCTGCCGGCGGAGCCCGCGGCGGAGGACGCCGCCCGCTTGCGGGGGCACCTGGCCAGCGTTGCGGCCCACCGGGGAGAGCTGACGGCGGCGGAGCAAGGGTTCCGTCGTGCCCTGGCGCTCGACCACGGTCTGTCGGCTGATCGGGCGGAACATTTGCAGAGCCTGGCCTTGGTGGTGCAAATGCAAGGGGATTTCGACACTGCGGCGGACCTCCACCACCAAGCCTTGGGCGCCGTCGAAGAGGTGCACGGCATCGACAGTCTGCAGGCGGCGGTGGCCTTGGCCAACCTGGCGTCCTTGCGCTTGGCCCAAGGCCATAGCCGGGAAGCCGAGGTCGACTACCGCCGCGCCCTGGCCATTCTGTTGGATCACTTGGGGGAGCAGCACGTCGAGGTGGCTAAGGTGCGGCAGAGCCTGGCCACCACCTTGGAGTCCCAAGGACGGCTCGACGAGGCCACAGAGCTCTACCGGCAAGTGCTGCCCGGTCTGCGGCGACAACTGGGTGAGCAGCATCCCTTGGTGGCCAATGTGTTGCACCGCCTCGGCTGCGTACGGCGTGACCTCGGCGACCTCGCAGCGGCCGACGGGCTGCTGACGCAAGCCCTCGACATGCGTCGCCGGACCCTGGGTGACAGCCATCCCATGATCGTCATCAGCCTCAACGATCTGGCGTCTTTGCGGTTGCTCCAAGGCGATGCCCGCGTCGCGGAGTCGCTGGCCCGGCAGGCCATCGATCTCACCGCACAGGTAGCCCCAGAGCATTGGCGTTTGCACGATGCGGAAAGCGTCCTGGGGACCGCCTTGGCAGCCCAGGAACGATTCGACGAGGCCGAGGTCGCCCTCTTGCGCGCCGTCGAAGGCTTGCAGCGGAAGCGGGGTGTGACCTCGCACCCAACCTTGGTGACCATGCAACGGCTGGTCGATCTCTATGCGCTATGGCAGCGTCCCGAGCAAGCTGCCAGCTGGCGACGTCAGCTGGCGGAGGCTCAGGCCGAGCGTTCGGAAGGGGTCTAGCTTGTGCCCATCCAGGGTTACCGAAATCGGTGCTAGCGGGGCCCTTCGAGCGAACACGGTCAACTCTGTGCCGGTTATTTCAGCGCAGAAGCCCAGTGCTGCATGATATTGCCCTCGATCGAACATGCTCTTTCCTTCTGGAAGGCTCATCAGGCAGGCCGACCTAAAGCATAAGAAAAAATAGGCTTACGCTCTCTTCTCTGAAGATTGATTGATAATATAGAAGATCTATCCACTGTTTCATGGCCCCGCGGCAGCGGGTCTCTAAGTTATCTCGGCGACTCAGCGTGTGAGGAAAGGGAAGCTATTGCCAGGCTACGATGATACGGAATACGCGCTCGCGTCGATTACGGAATTCGGTGTCGCGACGGCCAACTATCGCGAAGTTCTCGAGGATCTGAGGACCCGTCAGCAGCAGCGCCAAAGCAAAGGTTTCGACTGTGACCACGGCTATGCTGCCGTCATGGGCTCGACAGACCTGATCGAAATTTCCCGCTTCAATCACTATTTTCATCTTTCGGCGGTGGGTGGCAGCAGCGCCCAAGCCTTTCGTCGTTCCATTGGAGTGTTGTGTCCTCAGGTTGGTGACCTGGAAGGAAGCCGACCCGAGGTCTGTATGTTGGGGCAGGTCCTGGAACCCAGTGAGGCGACGCCGCTCCTGGCAGTGATGTATCTCAAACAGTCTCCGCTCTCGGCCATTTGTTGTGCTCAGGCCATGTTCAGTGGATCCGCTGAAGTTTCTTCGAAGATCTGGTCCCCTGTTCAGCAACAGTTGCTTCAGCATATCGGGTGGAATGAAGAGATCTGGCATTCCTACCAAGAGGTCTTGCAAGCTACTCTGCCCGCCCCGCGGGAGGATTCGGTTGCCGGTGTTCGGGTTCGATTCGGCGACGATCCGCCGACTTTGCCGACCATCAAGGTCGCTCCGCTTCTTGGGCTCGACAGTGTCGAAGTCGTCCTGGTGGTGCGGGCTGCCTGCCTGGAGCAGATGGCGGCCTTGGCTTTCGTCATGCGTCACCAAACCCTTGAGCGGGTATGGCCGGTGGTGGACTTGTCCGCCTTGAGAGAGGTTTGGCAGCTCCTGGCGCAGCCGGTGAGCCTAGACGACTGGAATGGCTCGCCCCTATTCTCCGATACGACGACGGTGGTGGGAATGCCGTTGCGCCCGCCCGGAAAAGATCCTGACGGCAACGTTTCCGATGACTGGCACTTGGAGCGGGCGCGGCCGGAGAAATGCGCCGCCAGGCAAGCCATCATCATCAAGCGTTCTCGCCTGGTGGGTGGCGGAAAGCCGGAGCATCTCGTCCCCAGTGCCCACGCAGGGGATGAGACGTTGGATCAGGCGTCGCCCAGCGTTGGCAGCGGGCTCGCCTTCTTGATGCTCTTTGATCGCAATGATGCCTTGGAATTCAAGACCGATGCTGCCGAAGCGGTCAGCTATGTACCGCCCTTGCGGCGCTTGGATTTCTCAGAGTTGCACGGGCACTTGGTGCAGTTGCTCAAGTACGCCGCACCCTCCGAGACAGCGGGCGATACGAACCTCGGGAGCTTCAGGGCGGTGCGCTCGGCCCTGAGCGTTGCGGTACGTGTCGTCGTGCCCTACAGCGCCGTCCAGCGGGGATTGCCCACCCAGGATCTGCTGATCATCTTCCACCGCGTTCTGCGGACCTGTCGCCAGGCCCATTTGAATCGGGCCGAAGGGGGATTGTGGACCCGTAAATGGCTGGAACGCACCAAGACATTGGGGACGATCTACTCCCTGACCAATAGCGGCATCAATTTGATCGCCTCAGTGTTGGACTACTTGGAAGACGATCTCGAAGGGTTCGTCGATTTGTTGCCGGTGATCGAGCACCTCATCTGGATGGTAGGTCATCCGGTGGTCGAGGCGGGAAAAGAGCACCTGGTGCATTCGGACCTGGTGTGGTTCTACCGGCAGGCGGAGACCCTGGCCACCTCCCGCGGTCGTCGGGATCATCCCCTACGGCTGCCACGGGATACGCTGTCCTTTGAGGGCCATGCCGGGTACCGGACATCCAGGGACGCTTGCCAAGCATTCTTGGAATCGTTGGCCGATGTGGGAGAGTCTGGCAAACGAGGCCAAGTCATGCTCTTGGACTCCTCCGGTGACGGTATCTCGTGCCGTCCTGGGCGCTTCGACAGTATCGCCGTCAGTGCCTCAGCGATGGTTCTACACCATCCGTTCTACTGGGGGGTTTTTGCCCACGAGTTGGGGCATAGCCTGTTTCGCCATACGCTGTTTGGTGATCGAAAGAGTCCGCTGGGAGCGGCCGGTGAGGAGTTGAAGAAGCAACTTTCGCCCTCCCGCAGTGTCCTCTACGATTTCTCGTCGAGGATCAAAGAGACAGAGACGATCAAATCAATTTTTGATCAAACCGAGACCTACCTGCGGCGGCATAGTTTCCAGAACGAGATGATCACGCCGTTGACCAAGGCCCTGGCCCGGGCGATCGAAGAGGTGCCGGCGGACTACCTGCTCTGGCGGACCCTCTTCGAAGATCTAGAGGAGGAACGCCGAGAGGATCTCTTCTGGTTCTTGGTGGGGCCCAGCTTGATGTTCACCGTGCAACATGATTTGGGCTCCGTGGGGCCCGACCCGACGACCATCGGCAGCATCATCATCCGCTGGTTTGCAGCCTCCCGTTGGACCGCTGTGCCGCCGGGTGGCAATGATATGGAGGTCGATGCCAACGGCGATTGGCTGGAAGATTTGCACGATCTCGTATTGCTCCTCAACGGCGGGAATATGTCGGACGCCGTCAACGGGGAGTGCTATCGGCAGAACGATTCGAGCCTGAACCGGACCCTCTATCGCTTCAAGTGCTTCAAAGAGGATCTGAGAGTCAGGGATCAGATTTGGTTTCTCACGACGAAACATATGCTGCAGGCCCTCGAGACACTGCGGGATATCGATGTGAGTTTGGGCGGTAAGCCCAAGGCCGAGACCGATGAAGACAAGAGGCGGCGGGAAGAGATTGCGAGGGTCCGTGCGCTCACCAAAGCATGGCTCGGGCTGGTCCCCGTGGTGGGCCGTCATTGCATCGAGCCTCTTCCCGAAGAGAGTCCTGGACGCGCCTACATCGATTACCTTGAAAAGCTGTGGTCAATTTGCGAGCAACCCTCACCTTGGCTGCCAATGGTGCCCAGCCATGACATCCGGCCTGCTGACAAGGCCAGGTGGGCTGGTGAAGCACCGCCGGAGATCGCCATTTCTCGACGTGGCGGCATCCTGGCCAGCGGCGAGAGTCTCTATGCTTACAACAAAGCCACGTTACGCTTCATCAGTAGCTTGCACGAGCAGGCACGGCAATCCCGCTATGAAAAGTTGAGGCACTATATCCAGGGAGCCAGCGGCTGATCTGCAAGCCGGGGAGATCAGCCGCCTACGAGATCGCTGACCTTGTCGAGGGAGGTGATGATCCGGCTCGCCAGGGCATAGAAGACGCTGGCCACTTGGACCCGAAGCCGGATGTCGACACTCTGTGGCAGGTCCGCTTGCACCGTCGGCACAGGGTTGTTGATGAGCGCGTCACCGATTTGATCGAACAAGGCTGCCAAATCATAGTCGGAATCGCCGAAGGGGCCATGCGATGCTAGGGATTGCAGGTTGTCGGTGGCGAGGTGTTCGTTGTGCTCTTGCTGCGCGGCGAAATCCTCGTCTTGCAACGCCAAGGCCAGGTCCCCCGAGCTGCTTTCGAGGGGACGGGCACCGCGGTAGTACAGCTGTTGGTGATCCGGGTAGAGGCTGTGCTTTGAAAGGGTGAGGTCCGCTTGCCAAGGGGTCATCGGTTTGGGGAAGCCGTCGAGGATGATCTTTTTCAGCTCGTAGGCACGGCTGGTATTTGTGCTGTCGCTGATCAACTTGGATAAAAGGCTAACCAGGGTGGACTTGATGGACTTGAGCTCGGCCGGCGGCGACTTGTCCTTAGCGGCCTCCCAGGCAATATGGAAGAGAGCGGTGCTGACATTGGAGGCCACCGGCGATTCCCCCCTCTGCAGACGCACCACATCTTCGATGAAGGCATCGCCATCGAGATCCAGTGCCTCCGCCACCCTGCGATAGCGCGCATCGTGGGTCGCCACCTTGCGACCGGTCTTGGTTTTGGGAGGCACCCGGCCACCGACCAAGCGACTGAGAAACGAGCGGTCAACACCGGCCTGTTGTGCCGCCTGCTGGATGGTCCAGCCTTTGCGGAGCAGGGCGTCTTCGAGTTGTTGAGATATCACGGCTACCTTCGGTGGGGTCCCGTCCGTACCCGCCCACGGCTGCTGGGGTCGAGTCGATCGGGGCGTCGGAATGAGCTGATGAGGGTGAACGCGTGAAGTCTGCCAGGCGGCAAGCCGCCGCGCAGACATCGTCTGTCGAGCAAAACCATAACAAAGCACTAGGGTATGATCAATAGCCGTGCTAAATATTGAACGCGACAAACGCGCTTCCAATGTGCCACGATTCAGTGTTTCCAGGCAAAATGATAAGAACTAGCTTGCTGCTAAGTTTCCGTACCCAGACCCCAAGGAGGTCGCATGGCTGCACCTCGGATATTCATCAGCTCCACCTACTATGACTTGAGATACGTCAGGTCGTCGCTGTTCAACCACGTCAGCTCGTTGGGTTTCGAGCCCGTGCTTTCGGAAAAGGGCGACATTCCCTACGCCCATACCGTGCCCCTCGACGAGTCGTGTTACCGGGCCGTCGAAGGTTGCGACATCTTGGTATTGATCATCGGCGGTCGATACGGCTCAGCGGCGAGCACCCAACCGGAGTCCCTGCTGCACGACGAGGCCACCGAAGAGGAGGTCGCCGCCGCTAGAACCCGTTACGAGAGCATCACCAAGAAAGAATACCGTGCGGCCCTAGAAGCTGGGATCCCCACCTACATCTGTGTCGATGCCAACGTCTTGGCGGAGTTCCAGACCTTTCGCAAGAACCCTGGTAACCCTAAGATTCGGTATGCCCATGTGGATTCCGAATCGGTGTATCTGCTGATTGAGGATGTGTTGGCTCAGCCCTACGGTAACCCCGTGCAAGCCTTCACCATGCCGGACGAGATCGAGGGCTGGCTCATGAAGCAATGGGCGGGGTTGTTCCAGGATCTGTTGAAGCAATCGAAGGTGGCGCGACAGATCAAGGATCTGGAGAGTCAGGTCCAGAACTTAGGCGAGATCAGTCAAACGATGAAGGGCTACCTCGAGGATATTGTCCGAGCAACCTCGAACGCATCCAAGGAGAGCGTCGAGGAGCGCATCAACGAAAGGACGGAGAAGCTCAAGAAGAACAGCCTGAAGCACAACCCGTTCTATCAATGGTTACGCTCGCGCCACAGAATGGATGGTGAGACATTTCAGAAGATTCTGGAGACTGCGACGTCACGCCAAGCCTTGGCCGCTGCGTTGGCCGAAGCCCTCGGCGATTCGTCGATCCACGAGGCTCTGAATTCCACCCCTTCGACGGATCGTGCCTGGGAAGACCTCGACCGCGCCCGCCAGGACCTAGGGCTCGAGCCCTTCGAGGACTGACGCTCGGCTCGCCGTTCAATCCAGTCGCAAGAAGCGCACCGCCAGGGTGATGAAGAGGGCCCCGAAGCCCAGCAAGACGAGGCTCGGCGTGACCACATGGGCCGCTCCATAGCCATAGGAAATCAGCGAGTGAAATCCCTCCATCGCCCAACGGGTGGGCAGCAGCCGGGCGACGTTCTGTAGCCAGCCGGGCATCAGCTCGCCGGGCCACCAGCAGCCACCCAGGCCCGCCAGAACCATGCTGAGAATCCAGCCGACGGTGGAGGCTTGCTCGGGGGTGTGCAGCACCGCTCCGAGCAGGATCGACAACCCCGCCACGGCAACGCAATAACTGGCGGTGAGCAGCAGCAAACCGAGCCACGAGCTCCCCAGATCCTGCCGGAAGATGAAGTGGGCCGCCAAGAGCAGTAAAACGGTTTGTAGACCGGCGATGCACAGGCGCCCGAGGATCTTGCCCAGGATGACGCCGGAGCGCGCCAAGGGCAGGGACGCCTGACGCCGCAACATGCCCTGTTGCTTTTCGAGGATGATGAAGACGCCGCCGTAGATCAGCGTCATCATCAGGACGATCATGGTCAGCATGCCGGGCACACTTTGGGCATAGCCCTGTGGGATGGGCTGACCTTGGCCGGCCTGGGTCACTTCGAGGGTGGCTAGGGGTGGCAACTGCCGCAGGCGCCGGTAGCCGATTTCCAACTCCTCGGCGGGGGTCTCCTCGGGGGCCAACAATTCAAGCTCGAGGAGGCGTCCTTGCAGTCGTACCAGGGCGCGGAGGATGTTGACCTCGGCGCCACGACCGAAGTTGCGGTCCGCTTCGGGGTCGAGCTCGAGGCGTAGCTCCTGCGCCTCACCGGCCATCAGCTTGTCGCTCATGCCGGGGGGTAACACCAGGGTGCGCAGGTGAGTGACTTCGGGGTCTTCGCCCACCGTATGCAGGGCGAGTTGCTCCCCATCGAGCTCGGCGATCAGCGCCTCGGCAATCCAACCGCCGTCGTCATTGGCCACCGAGAGCGAGATCTTCGGCGGTCCGCTGGAGCCCCCCGATTGGCCGAACAGCCACATCATGGCCAAGGGCAGGAGCAGCATCCAGACGAAGGCGGAGCGATTTTTCACCGTCAAACGCAGGTCGTTGACGGCCAACAGCCAGATCGAGCGCCAGACCATCAGATATCCCCCCGTAAGACCTTGCGCTTTAATCGCCAGGCGCCAAAGAGCAACAGCACCGTCCCCAGGACGCCGAGGATCAGCACCGCCGTCGCCACCTCGGGCAAACCGCCGCCGTCGAGTAGGTCTTGGAAGCCACGGGTGCCCCAGTAGAAGGGGGAGACTGGGGCGATCCGCTGCACCGCCGCGGGCAGGTTGTCGAGGGGCAGGAAGCTGCCGCCCGCAAAGGCGAGCACCAAGTAGAGCAACGAGCTCAACGTGGAGCCTTGCTGCTCATCTCTCACCACGCCGTAGATGGCGGCGGACAGACCCGAAACCGCCAGCAAGAGGGCCAGGGAAAGGGCGACGAAGCCGGTGAGGCTGACCGCCGTATCGGCCAAGAAGAAGGCGATGGCCGCCAGGATGAGCAAGGCCAATCCGGCCACGACGCCGCTCAGCAGGACCTTGCCGGCGATCACCTGGCGGGCGTCGATGGGGGCGGAGAGCTGTCGACGCAGGGTCCCCATCTGGGCCTCGGCCAGGACATCGCGCATCATCTGATCGCCGATGATGAAGAGGGCGTAGACGGAGACACCGGGCAGCACGAAGAGGAAGACCAGCAACCTCTGATCGTCTCCCCCACCGGAGTCATCATCTGCGTCGTCTTCATCGATTGTGTCGTCAGCCGTCTGCTCGCCGCTGGCCACCTCGGCGGGGTCGTTGCCTTCGTCGTCGAGCATGACCACGGTGAGAGACAGTAAGGGTTCGTCGAGGAATTCGTTGCCCACCTGGACGAGCCGTCGTATGCGGATGACTAGCCTCGCGAAGGCTTGATCGTCGAGGTTGTCGAGATCCAGGAGATCGATCTCCAGCCCCTCGGCCTCGCGGTGCAGCACCCGTGCCGCCACCGACAGCACATCGGTCAAAGTGGCGATGACTTGCTCGGCGATCTCGGGCAGGATGCCCTGGGTCGGGTTGCGGATCATCTCGAGGACGATCGGTTGCCCTTCGAATAGCTGAAGCGTCGTGCCGGAGGGGATACGCAGCAGGGCGGAGGCCTCGCCATCCGCCATCATTTGCACCCCCTCTTCGCCCACCGCGATGACATCGAGGTAGTCGTTGAGCTGCTCGGAGCTCAGGGCGTTGGCGATGAGGCCGCCCACCAAGCCATCATCTTCGTCGTAGAGCAGTAGCTTGGCGGCGGGCAGCCCCGTTTCGGAGCCGCCGAAGGCGAAGGCGAGCATGGCGGAGAAGATCAGCGGAAAAGCCAGCATCACCAACACCCCCAAGGGGGCGCGTCGACGGCGCAGTAGGTCCTTGTGCAGGAGTAGCAGGACGGCGCGCATCAATCCCTCAACTGCCGGCCGGTGAGTTTGAGGAAGAGCCCATTGAGGCTGGGGGGCTCGATGGAGACACCGTCCATGGAGACGCCGAGGGCAAAAATCTTGGACAGCAGATCGACGGAGCCTCGCCCGCCGTCCTGCTCCAAGGTGGCGAGCACCAGGCGCCCTTCCTCCTTGGCCAGCACCCGGACCAGAGATGGGTCCGTCAGCTGTGTCGCCAGGGTTTCGCTGTCGAAGTCACCGCGCAGGGTCAACACCTCTTCACCACCCACCATCTTCTGTAGCTCGTCGAGGCGCCCCTCCGCCAACACCTTGCCGTGATCGACGATGGCGATGCGATCGCAGAGCTTCTCCGCCTCTTCCAAGTGGTGGGTGGTGTAGAGCACCGCTGTGCCGGCGTCGGCCACTTGGCGAATGACCTCGAGAATGTTCAAACGGGCTTGTGGATCGATGCCGACGGTGGGTTCGTCGAGTAGCACCGCCCGCGGCGAGTGCACCAGACCCAGGCCCAGATTCAAACGCCGCTTCATGCCGCCGGAGAAGTTTTTGACCGGCTCGCGATCACGACCGGTGAGGCCGATCCATTCCAGCACCCGCTCCACCGCCGTCGTCAGGTCGCTACCCGTCAATCCGTAGAGCCCACCCCACAAGCGCAAATGCTCTTGGGCGCTCAAGTCTTCATAGAGGGCATTCTCCTGCGGCACGATCCCCAGCATGCCCTTGACCTCCAGGGGACGGCTGGCGAGATCGATGCCGTCAAAACGAATGCGGCCCTCATCGGGGGCCAGCAAGCCCGAAAGCATCGACAGGGTGGTGGTTTTGCCAGCCCCGTTGGGCCCCAGCAGACCGTAGATCTCCCCCGCCGCGATTTCGAAGCTGATGCCGGCCACCGCCTGAAGATCGCCGAAGCGTTTGTGCAGATTCTCGACTTGGATCATGGCGGGTCCCCGATGGAATTGGAAAGAGCTGAAAGTATAGCTCTGCTACCCAGAATCTTGGGAGCTCGGCTTTTCGGGTCCAAGAGAGCTACAATCTTCTCTATATGAACAAGATACGACGCCTACTCCCTTGGGTTGCACCGGCGGTGCTGATCTTGGTCCTGTGGCTCTTACACCGAGAGCTCGCTGCGGTGACAGTGCAAGATGTCCGTACGGCGCTGTTGGACCTTCCCCTCGGGCGGCTGCTGGGCGCTGCCGGCTTCACCGTATTGGGTTTCATTGCACTGTCGGGGTATGACGTGCTCGGTTTCCGTATCTTGGAACAGCGCATCGCCTACCGCCGCATTGCCATGGCTTCCTTTGTTGGTAACGCCTTCAGCCAGGCTCTCGGACACGGCCTGTTGACCGGCATTCCCATACGTCTACGTCTTTACACGGCCTGGGGGGTGAGCGCTGAGACGGTGGGCCGGGTCGTGGTGTACAGCTTTCTGAGCTTTTGGATCGGCCATTGGGCGCTGGCCGGAGCGGTTTTCATATGGCAGCCCTTGCCGTTGCCCGCAGCATGGTCGCTTCCATTTGCCACCTTGCGACCTTTCGGGGTGATCCTTTTCTCCATCGCGCTGTGCTACCTATTCTTCCTGGCGGTGCGTCGCCGTCCCGTCGTATTGCGCGGTTTCGAGGTGGCTCTGCCTTCGCCGCGCGTCGGGTTGTTGCAGATCGGTGTTGCGGCTCTGGATTTGACCTTGGCGGCGAGTGTTTTCTACTTGTTGCTCCCTGCTTCCCTGGAGATTTCTTTCGTCGAGCTCCTGGCGGTATATCTTTTAGCGAACATGATGGGTGTGGCCAGCACCTTGCCCGGTGGCCTCGGCGTTTTTGATGCGGTGCTGTTGATGCTACTGCCAACCGACTCGCCGGCTGCCCTGATCGGCTCGGTGCTGGCATTTCGCGCCATTTATTATCTCCTGCCGTTGTTGGTGGCGGCTGCGACCTTGGCGTGTCTCGAGATTCGTCGTCACCGTTCGTTGCTGACTCCGTGGGCACAGGCCGCTGGGCGGTGGGGAGGGGCTGTGGTGCCACAACTGCTGGCTGCCACCACCTTCGTCGGGGGCGCCTTGCTGTTGTTTTCCGGAGCCACGCCGGCCGTCGGCTCGCGCCTCGCTTGGCTAGGACGGGCCCTGCCGTTGCCGGTCATTGAGACATCGCATTTCTTGGGTAGCCTCATCGGCCTTGCCCTGTTGATCTTGGCCCGTGGCCTGCAACGTCGCATCCGAACCGCCTACCACTTGGCTGTGGGATTGCTGTCGGCGGGCACATTGGTCTCCTTGGGCAAGGGCGGCGATTACGAAGAAGCGGCCCTCTTGGCTCTGATGCTGGTCGTTCTGGTGCTATGCCGCCACCGTTTCGAGCGTCGCGCCTCGCTGGCCAGCTTGAGGCTGACCGCCGGCTGGACAGCGGCCATCGGCGCGGTGCTCATCGCCACCGCCTGGCTGGTTTGGTTCTCCTACCGCCATGTCGACTACGCCGGCGATTTGTGGTGGCGTTTTGCCCTCTTCGGCGAAGCCCCCCGCACCCTCCGTGCCTTGGTCGGGGTCGTCATCTTGGCGGCGGCGTTCTTGGTGGTGCGACTGCTGCGGGCGTCGCCGCCGGAGCCGGTGCCCCCGTCGGCTGAAGACTTGGAGCGCGCCGCGGCCATTGTCGAGGCGTCGCCGAGCTTGCAGGGCAACCTGGCCCTCTTGGGCGACAAATCACTGCTTTTCGACGCGACGGGTAGGGCGATGCTGATGTATGGCATCGAAGGACGCAGTTGGGTGGCCATGGGCGGTCCGGTGGGGCCCGAGGACAAGCACGAAGAATTGGTTTGGCAATTCCGAGACATGGCGGAGCAACACGGCGGCTGGCCGGTGTTCTATCAAGTGGGCGAAGAGCATTTGGGGCTATGTGTCGAAATGGGGCTCTCGTTGATCAAGTTGGGCGAGGAGGGAACGGTGCCGCTGACCGGGTTCACCTTGGAAGGGAGCCAGCGCAAAGAGATGCGGCAGACGCTGCGGAAGTTGGAGAAGGAGGGCTTGAGCTTCGGTTGGATTGAAGACGTCCCGGCCCATATGGAGGAGCTACGAGCCATCTCGGGCGCCTGGTTGGATGACAAGAACACCCGTGAGAAAGGATTCTCCCTGGGATTCTTCGAGCCCTCCTATCTGGAGCGCTACCCCATCGCTGTAGTGCGTTCCGGTGAACGGGTCATCGCCTTCGTCAACGTGTGGCGCAGCGGCGGCAAGGAGCTGTTGTCGGTCGACCTGATGCGCTCTCTGCCGGAAGCCCCACGTGGCGTTATGGACTTTCTGTTCATCCACTTGATGGTTTGGGGGGCAGAGAACGGCTACAAGGCGTTCAGTCTGGGCATGGCGCCCTTGGCGGGAATCGAGGAGCGTCCCGGTGTTTCGATATGGAATCGGATCGGTGCGCTGGTCTACCGGCACGGGGAGCACTTCTACAATTTCCAGGGTTTACGCCAATACAAAGACAAATTCGACCCGATTTGGGAACCACGTTTTCTGGCTTCTCCCGGGGGGCTTGCCTTGCCGCAGATTCTGACCAATGTCGCGACCTTGATCGCCGGTGGTTTGCGTGGTGTCTTTGCCCGCTGAGGTACCGCTATCGGTCCGCTGCCGCCGGTTGCTCGGCCGTTACCGATACACCTTGCTGACCCTTTTGGCCCTGCTCGTCGTGGCTTGGGTGACCGGTTCTCACGTCGCTCCCCTCGCCAAAGACTGGTTGTCGCGTTTGGGGTTTGCACCCCGCGACCTGGGGGCCGGACGCCTCCAGCGCTTGTTCCTCTCAGCCCTTTCGACCCACGGCGGCGGCAACTTCTGGCGAGCCCTGGGTATGGTCGCCCTGTTTGTCGGCCTCTGCGAACGGCGGATTGGAACCTGGCGAACCGCCATCACTTTCTGGAGCGTGCACATCATGGTGTTAGTGGTGCTTTCCAGCACCATCTTGTTACAAATGCATTGGACCGGCTCGACCTTGCTCGGGCCGCTGCCCCTGCCCCGCGATGTCGGCCCCTCGGCCGGTGCTTTTGGTTGTTTGGGGGTGGCGGTCGCCTCAGCCCCGAGGGCATGGCGCTGGGGGCTAGGAACCGGTCTCATGACGCTGATGCTCGCCGCCCTCGTTCTTCCCCCCTTGGCTGCGGTCCCTCCGGCAGTCGATTTGTCGGCCGACTTGGCGCATCTCTTGGCCTTCGGCGGCGGATGGCTGCTCGCCGTCGTAGCCTTCAGCTCGCCTTCCCTTGGTAGAGCACCGGCACCACCACCAGATTGAGGAAGGTCGAGGTCAGCAATCCGCCCAGAATAACCAACGCCATGGGGCTCTGGATCTCATTGCCCGGCGCCCCGGACGCCAGGACCAGGGGCACCAGGGCGAAGCCGGCGGTCAGGGCGGTCATGAGGATGGGCGCCATGCGCTCTTCCGAGCCTTGACGCACCGCCTCGGTCAGGGACAAACCCGCGGCCCGCAGGCGTTGGTAATTGTTGACCAACAGCACGCCGTTGCGGGTGGCGATGCCGAAGAGGGTGACGAATCCCACCAGGGTGGCGATGGACAGCACGCCGTGGGTCAGCGCCAGGGCACCAATGCCGCCGATCAGCGCCAGAGGCAGATTGACCAACACCACCAGGGTGTCGCGATGGCTGCCGAACTCGAGGAACAGCAGGCCGTACATGCCCAGCAGGATGAGAATCGATAGCAGAGACAGGTTTTGCACGCTGCGTGCGGCCTCTTCGAACTGGCCGCCGAAGGTCACCAGATAACCCGCCGGAAGATCGAGCTGGGCGTCCACCTCGGCCTGGGCCCGCTCGACGGTACCGGCGAGATCCGTCCCCGCGACGTTGGCGGTGATCATGGCGACCCGCTGGGCGTTCTCCCGCCGAATCAAGGATGGGCCGAGATCGCGGCGCAAGTTGGCCACCGTATCGAGGCGCAGGACATCGCCTTGCGGCGTCGACACCGGCAAACCGGCCAGCTTTTCGGGGGCGTCCCGCAGGCTGGTAGGAAAGCGCACGGCGACCGATGCCGTGGTGCCGTCCTCGATGATCTCACCCACCACCACCCCTTGGAAGAGCAGCTCGATGGCCTCCGCCAGATCGGCGGGCAGGATGCCGAAGCGGGCCATGGCGGTGCGGTCGAAATCGATCACCA
Organism: Acidobacteriota bacterium; assembly: GCA_029263315.1. Lineage (GTDB taxonomy): Bacteria > Acidobacteriota > Thermoanaerobaculia > Multivoradales > J023 > JAJCXR01. Next base: position 82,451 of record JAJCXR010000047.1, read on the forward strand.
GTTGGGGAATCGCCGATTGCTCCTGGTTCGACAGGTCGACGATGTCCGACACACCGCCGAGAATTCCCTCGACGCGGGCCGCCAAGCTGCGCAGCACCGTCAGGTCGGGGCCCGAGATCTTGACCGCCAGATTGGTCTTGGAACCCGAGATCATGTGGTCGATGCGATGGCTGATGGGCTGGCCAAAGGAGATGTCGGTGCCGGGAATCGTCGCCACGGCGCGGCGCATGGCGTCGACCAAGGCGTCCTTGGAACGGCCATGCTCCAGGGGCCCGAGGACCACCTCCAGCTCCGAGGCATTGACCCCTTGCACATGCTCGTCTTTCTCGGCGCGGCCGGTACGACGGCTGGTGGAGATCACCTCGGGAAAAGCCAGCAGGGCTTCTTCCACTTGGCCCCCCAGGCGATCGCTCTCCGCCAGGGGAATGCCGGGTGGGCTGACCACCGAGATGGTGAGCGACCCTTCGTTGAACGGTGGAAGGAAGCTGCGGTCGAGCCGTGGCAGCAGGGCGACGGCGACCCCCACCAGGACAAAGACACTCGCCAACACGGCATGCCGATGCGCCAAACACCACGACAGGGTCGGTCGATAGAGGGCATGCAGACGGCGCAGCAGGGCCGGCTGTTTGGCGTCGAGGGCAGCGGAGCGGCCGAGGAGCCAGAGGCAAAGCACGGGGGTGACCGTCAAGGCCACCACCAGGGAGGCGGCCACGGCGGTGATGAAGGCTAGCCCCAAGGGGCGCAGCAGGCGACCCTCGATGCCGGGCAAGAAGAAGATGGGCAAGAACACCAGGATGATGATCAAGGTGGCGAAGAGGATGGGGCTGACCACTTCGGTGGTGGCCTGGGCCACCACCTCGTGGGCCCCCCGCTGCTCGTCGGCGGGTCGCTTTTGGTCTTCCTTGAGGCGGCGGAAGACGTTTTCCACGGCGATGATGGCATCGTCCACCAGCAAGCCGATGGCGATGGTGAGGCCCCCCAAGATCATCGTATTGACGGTCAAACCGAGGAACGAGAGGGCGAAAATGGCTGTCACCAAGGATAAGGGGATGGCCAAGGTCGAGATGAAGGTGGTGCGCAGGCTGCCGAGGAAGAGGGCCAGGACGATGACCACCAAGAAGGCTCCATCGCGCAGCGCTACGGTGACGTTGTGGAGGGCCACCGAGATGAAATCCGCCTGACGGAAGTTTTCCTTTTCCAGCACCACACCCTGCGGCAGGGTCCGTTGCAGGCGCTCGAGTGCAGCGTCGATGGCCGCCGTCAGCTGGAGAGTGTTGGCCCCCGGCTGCTTCTGGACCGACAGCACCACGGCGGGTCGGTTGCGGTACGACGCCGTGCCGCGGGCCGGCTCGGCGCCCCAGGCCACCTCGGCGAGATCGGCCACCCGCAAGGGGACACCGTCCACCGTGCGAACCACCGCTGAGGCGATATCCTGCAGGTCCTCCGCCTGGCCGAGACCGCGCACCAAGTATTCCTGGCCGCTCTCGACGTGGAAACCCGCCGCCGGGCTGCGACTGGCCCGCGACACTGCATGCAACACCGCCGACATGGGCACGTCATGCTCCACCAGGGCGTTGGGGCGGACGGTAACCTGTAGCTGACGCACCTCACCGCCGATGGGGATGACTTGCGAAATCCCCGAAATGGAGAGCAGGTGGCGCACCACGACGCTGTCCGCCAAGCGGCGGAGCTCCATGGCCGAGACGGTCTCCGAGGTCATGGCGATGAAGGTGATCTCGCCCATGATCGAGGAGATGGGTCCCAGCTCCGGCGGTTCCACCTGGGCGGGTAAGTCGAGGCGTTGTAGACGCTCGCTCACCACCTGGCGAGCCCGGTAGATGTCGGTGCCCCAATCGAGCTCTACCCACAGCACCGAAATGCCATCGGCGGAGACCGAGCGCAACCGCCTGACCCCGGGGGAGCCGTTGACCGCCGCCTCGATGGGAAAGGTCACCAAACGCTCCACTTCCTCGGGCGCCATGCCCTGAGCCTCGGTGATCACGGTGACCGTCGGCGCCGACAGGTCGGGGAAGATCTCCACCGGCAGTTGGCGAATCCAACCGGCACCCAGGACCAACAGCAGCACAGCCCCCACCACAACCATGACGCGATAACGTAACGAGAAGCGAATCAACATCTCCAGTCGTCCCATCGTCATTCCCCTTTCAGTGCTGGTGGCCATGGCCGACGCCGCTGGACATCAATGACGAACGTCGAATGGCTTCGCCGCCCTGCTGCACCAGGCGTTGGCCTGGGGTCAGGCCGGCCACCAACAGGAGGTCCCCCTGACGATCGAGGGGTTCTACGACTTGACGCACGAAGGTCTCACCGGCGAGCTGGAGATAGACCACCGGCACGCCGCCGTCATCCACCAAGGCGGAGCTGGGGATCACCACCCCTTGGCGTTGGGTGGCGAGCAGCACTTGCACGTCCCACGTCGATGCGAGCCGCAGTGGAGCTTCGGCCGGCAGCTCCAGAAGGGCCGTCACCGTCGCCGTCGAGGCCGACAGCTCCGGCGCCAGGGCCACCATCCGCACCCCATCGAGGCGGCGTAGGGGTTGTCCCTCGCCGTCACTGAGCACCACCCCGGCAAGGCCGTCGGACTCCAGCTGCCGGGCCGCCTGGGGGGAGAGTGAAACCGCCAGCCACACCAGATCGGTTCGTACTTGGCGGGCCAGCGCTTGACCGGCGCTCACCGTGGCGCCGGGGGAGATATCGACCGCCGCCATGGTCCCCGCCAAGGGAGCTTTCAAGGTGATGCCCCCCGCTATGCCGCCCCGGCGAGAGGATTGGGCGGCTTCGAGATCGCGGCGGGCGGCGCCCCGACGGGCCTCCAGGGTCTCCACCAGGAGGCGAGCGTCCTCCACCTCCCGGCGGCTGGTGGCCTGTAGATCGAGCAGCTCCTGGAGCCTGCCGAGACGGCCGCGGGCGGTGGCCAGCTCGGCGGTCAAGGAGGCCAACTCGGCTTCCAGGGACGCCAAACTGCGGTCGACGGCGACGTGGGGCACCACCTGGAAAAGGGGTGCGCCTCGGTCCATCGACTGGCCGACGAAGGGCCATGGCGTCTTGCCCGAGGCGGCGACCACGATGCCGTCCAGCGGTGCGGTGATGACCACGTCGCCACCGGCCGGTGGCTGGACCTTGGCGAGCCCCGAGACGCTGCGCGCCAGCGCTCCGGAACGCACCCAGTCGGTTGAGAAGGAGCTGCGCCACTGCTCTTCTTTGAGGAAGGTGAGCGGCTCGCCGCCGTCGGACGCCCCTTTGGGGGCCGGTGCCACCAGCAGTCGACCCGGTTGTTGGGCCTCGCCGACGCGTAGGCGTCCACCGCGGATCTCTTCACTGCCCTGGGGTCCGTTGACACCTCCAGGTTCGCTGATGCGGAACAGAATCTCGACCTCGCCGGCGGTCCTGGGCTCGATCTCCACATTGAAGACGCCGGGCCGCGACGGAGCATCGGCGCTGAAAATCTCCTCGCCGGAATCTCTCCGCAAAACCACCTCCACCGTGCCTTCGGCCAGCGCCGCGAAGTCCCGCAAGCGGGTGACGTGGGTGTGGGCGACCGTGATCACACCCACCGCCAAGGGTTTGGCCTCGGGGAAAATCTCGTAGTGATCGCCCCAGGCGGTGACCGACCAGGTCTCTGGGGTCGGCGGGTTGTCACTGGTGTCGGGGGCGGCACAGCCGCCGAGGGCCGACAGGCAGAGGGCGAAGCTGCACAATGATGTTGCGATCTTTGGTCTTGATCGCCCCTTAGCCGCTGTGGTCATGGTCACCTCCATCCCCGGAGTCATGACTGTGGCTTTCTTCATGACTGTGGCCTTCTTCATGACTGAGGCCTTCTTCATGACTGTGCTCCTCGGAGTCGTGCTCTTCAAGGTCATGCTCCTCGACATGAGCCTCATCGGGGCCGTGACTGTGCTCGTCGTCGCCATGGGAATGGCTTGTCGTCTGCTGCGTCACATCGTCTTGGTTCAGTGCCTCGGAGCTGACCTCTTCGGGATAGGCGGGCTCAAATACCACTTGTGGCGCTTCGTCGGTGGGTGTTGGCTCCTGGACAGCCTGGGCGTCCGGCGTCGACGGCGCCTCCGTCGGCGGTTCCTGTTGTTGGCAGGCAGCTGTCAGCAAGGCGGCGATGAAGGCTGCACCGAGGAAGTGCATCATCTTGGCGGCGTATCGGTTCATGGCGAGGTCTCCGGTGAAGGTTGCGGCGATAGGTTTGTGGCCAGCTGGTCGTCGCCGAGCTGTTGCAGTCGGCGGTGAGCTGCCAGGGCGGCTTGGTGCAGGTCGAGCCAGGTTTCTTCGGCTTCGGTCACCGCCCGCTGGGTATCGAGGAGATCGGTGAGATCAGCCTCACCGTATTGAAAGGCGGTGGTAGCGGCTTGCAGCATGGAGTTGTTGTCGGCCAGCGCCTGCTCGGCGGTCGTGGCGGCGGTCCGCAAGCGTTGGTAGGACGCCAAGGCGGCCGTCCGCCGGGGTGTGATCTGGCGCTCGAGTGTCTCCAATCGTCCACGGGCCGCCGCCAGCTGCGCCTCGGCGACCGCTTTCTCGGCCCGTTTGCGATCGAACAACGGGATCGACCAGCCAACACCGAGCAGGACGCCGCCGGAGGATTGTGAGCCGTCTTCCTGCCGTTGCCAGCCGAGGGTCAGGTCGGGAGAGGCGACGAGGCGATTGGCCAGACGCCGCTCGAGCTCCGCCGCCGCCACTTCGGAGCGACCGGCCCGCAGCAGCGCGTGGCCTTCTCCCAGGCTAGGTGGCGGTGGCAGCGGCGGCAACGAGGGTTCGGCGTCGGCCGGTAGGCCGGGGTACCAAGCCGAGATCTCAGCCCGTGCGGTGTCGATGTCGGCCTGGAGCATCTCCAGACGCGCCCGCAGCTCGGCGGATGCTAGACGCAGCCTCCGGGCGTCGAGACCCGAGGCCTCTCCCTTCTCAGCCCGTGCCACCTGCTGCTGCAACAAGGCTTCGAGGCGCTGGGCTTGCATTGACAGATGCTGCCGCCGTCGTGCAGCGACGGCCCACTCGGCGTAGCTCTCCCGCACCAGTGAGCGTATTGCGGCGACATCGACATCGAAACGGGCCTGTGCAGCGTCGAGGTAACCCTCCCGGGCTTGGCGGTGCAGCCGTCGGCTGGTCTCAGGCAGCTGCCAGGACAGGGTCCATTCGGTCTGCCTTTGGGGGCCGCTGGGATTTTCGTAATCGAGGCCAAGGGTGGGATTCTGCCAGGTGGTGGCCGCCACCACGCCAGCTTTGGCCAGGGCGATGGCCTGGGCTTTCTCGATCACCGCGGGGTGCTGGGGATCCAAGGCCGAGAGCAGCTCGTCCTCGGAGACCACCGTGGGAACCGCCGTCGGCGCCGCGGTGTCGCCACCGGCGACCGACGGAAGCGATAGCAAGACGAACACGACCGAGCACAGGCCGGTCAGAACAAGGCGATGCATGCTGACTCCTTTCCACAGATTGAGGTTTCAAGGCCGTCATGGGCCTGACCAACATCTGTGGATCAAATCAGCAGCGAGCAGTGGGTCCTAAAGAGGGGGCAGGTCGTGCCGGGCCGGGTCGAGCACGCGGGGCTCGAGGCCTCGATCGGTAGCGATCCCGGAGGCATCGGCGACGGCAACGAGGCCGTGTCGACGGAGTGTGCTCTGAGAAGCGGCACCGCAACATCGACGATGAGATGGTGCTCGTGGTCCGGCGTTGCTTCCGTATCGTGATGGTGTCCGTGGGCCGCCATCTGCGCCAGATCCACGGCGCCATGGCCGTGCTCGGCCTCATCATGGTGATGGTCCAAGATCACGTGCAGGCCCATGCCCAGAGCGCCGAGGCTCGGGCTCATCCACAGGGTGAGGATGCAAAGGACCAACAGGCGATGGCGCGACCGGATCATGTGGAGAGTATTCAGTGTCTGTCCGGTGGCGTCAAGGGTTTTGGGCCCCAAGAACCTTCCCGTCGGCCCGCCCAGGCCCCCATTCGTCCCTGACCTGCCTTAGTTCGGCCCGTCGTTTCCGCTTACCCGGTGCGGACGGTGTTTTGCCGCCGTAATAACTACGGAAGGACGTCGCTGTGAAGATGGGGATCAGAAGTCAGGGACCATGTCTGGTCAGGGATGTTGCATGCGCCGAGACGGATTCAGCGTGGCCATGGCGGCCATGGACGGCGGGGACGTGATGCTGGTGATGGTACAGCTCTGGCTGACGATGGTTAGGCGTCGGGCTGGGCGGCAGGGTCCATGAGCGAGGCCGTCGTCACTTTCCTGGTCGTCCTTGTGCTGCTGGTCTCGGATCGGATCGGACGGCGCCGCACCGATGCGGCGTTGGTCGTCCTGGCGTTGGCGGCGGGGGTCGTGCACACGGACTACTTTGATTTCCACGGTGACGGCTCGTTCGTCCATTACCACGACGCCGGGCACCACTACCTGGGCTCCAAGTACTTTTCCGAGCTGGGCTACACGGGGCTCTACGGTGCTCTTCTGGTGGCTGAAATGGAGAGCGAAGGGGACATCTCCAGCGTCCTAGCCCGCGACTTGGTCAGCGGTGAGCTGACTACGGCGGAGGCTGTCCTCGCCCAGGGCGAGCAGTTCCGTCGAGGCTTTTCTCCGCCACGCTGGTTGGAATTTCGTCACGATGCGACTCGGTTCCGGCAAGCTTTGGGTCCGCTGTTCAGCGACTTCGTCACCGACCACGGCTTCGAACCAACGCCCTTGTGGGCCCTCGGAGCCGGTCGGTTGGCGGAGCAGCTATCGATCGACAGCTCCGGTGGCATGTTGACCGTGGCCTTGCTCGACGGGGTGCTGATGGCGGGCGTGGTGCTGGCCCTCGGCCTGGTTTTTGGACGCCGCACCGCCCTGTTGTCGCTGATTTTTCTGGTCACCGCCTTCGGTGGTGGCAATTTCGATTGGATCGGCGGCGCCTACTTGCGCTACGCCTGGTTGGCGTCCCTGATGTTGGGGGTCGCAGCCTTGGGACGGGGCTGGCATTTTACGGCGGGAATCTTGGTGGCGCTGTCCACCGGCTTGCGTCTATTCCCGGGCATCTTTGTGCTGGCCGCGGTCGCCGATGTGGTCCTAGCCCTTGTCCACGGCAGACGACCCCGCCGCGCCTGGCTGCGCTTCCTTGCCGGCTTCGTCGTCACACTGCCTGCTTTGTTCGCCGTCACCTTGGCTTCGGAGGCCCACGGTTGGCAAGCCTGGCAGGGGTTCGCCGTCAACATGAGGCTCTATCTGGAGACGATGCCCTACAACGTCATGGGGGTCCAACAGGTGACGGCCACCTTGGCGACCTTGCTGCCCGCCAGTCTATCGACGCCCGCCGCCAGCCTCCTCGGAGGGCTGGCCGGTCTGCTATGCCTATCGGCTGCCCTCTGGCTGGGCCGCCGACAGGACGACGTGGGGGCCATCAGCATGGGTTGTCTGGCCCTCTTCGGCCTGCTGGAATTGGAGATCTACTACTCCCTGGTCCTGGTGCTCTTGATCATCGCCAACCGTCACCGTCCCAAGGCCCTGGCCACTCTTTTTGGGGTCGAAGCCTTGGTATGGGGAGCCGCCACGATCCTAGGCCTCGGCCAGGCCATGCATGTCGTGCATAGTCTGCTGCTGCTGTTTCTTTTTGGGGCGCTTTATGCCGACGAGTTGCTCGACGCCGAAGATTGGCTGCCGATCTCCTATCCCCCGAAGCGAGCCATAAGAGACACCTGACGGTTTTGAGGGCTGGTAAGCTTGGATTTCCCTGGGGCGCTTGTCATGTTTTTCAGGGCCGCCACTGCTGCCAGCTTGATGGAGCACTCACCGAATCGGAGGTTGAAGAATGGCTACGATCACCTATGAGATGCCGCCTGGTACATTCTCGGCGCTTCGACTTTCGCCGAAGGAATTTGCTCAGGAAATGCGAGTTGCAGCTTGCGTGCAGTGGTATGCCCAAGGGGTGATCTCCCAAGGCAAGGCGGCCGAGATTGCCGGGCTAAGTCGTGCAGAGTTCTTGGAAGAGCTCTTCCAACGGAAAGTCTCCGCCTGTCAAGTGACCTTCGAGGAGCTCATCGAAGAGATAGAGCATGAGTAGCCGATGGGTCGTCAATGCCTCGCCGCTTATCCTTCTTGGCAAAGTCGACCAACTCCATTTGCTGCAAGCTCTTACCGAAGAATTGATCATTCCCGAGGGTGTGGTTTGGTAGGTCGGAGCGAAACCAGATGGCCGTTTTTCGATCGAGAACCTGGTCGCGCAGCCGACAGTACGCACTGAAGTGTGTCAACCGATACCTCAGGAAGTCGAGGCCTGGGATTTAGGCCGTGGCGAGTCGGAAGTTTTGACCCTGGCGTTGAGCTCAGAAGGGTGTCGGGCTGTCATTGACGACCTGGAGGCACGTAGATGCGCGCAAGCGCTCGGTGTCGGAGTGATTGGAACGCTCGGAGTCTTGCTGCGGGCAAAGCGGAAAGGGCTGATTCCGGCCGCTCGCCCTGTTGTCACAAGCTTGCGGGAGGTCGGGTTATATCTGTCAGATGATTTTGTCGAAAAGGCACTCGCCCATCTGGGCGAGCCATGGCAGTAGATACCGGCCCCTCAATCCTCCCCGTAGTTGATTTCCATACGCTGGGCCCGCCACGACGCCAGGGCAAGCAACGCCACCATGAAAAGCAGCAGGCCCGGCACCGTCAGCCAAGGGGAGATGGGTTCGGCGACGATGGCGAAGAGCTCCTGCGGCGGGGGGACGGGATAAAAGGATTGCAGGTAGAAGATGACGCTGAGCTTCTTGAGCAGGGCGGGTAGGAAGAAGTTGATGCTTTCCCAGCCGAAGATCAGCACCCCAGCCACCACCGGGTTGCGCAGGAAGAGGCCAGCCAAAAGAAAGATGCACCCGTAGCCACCGATCGCCAGAACCGAGATGCCAGCATAGATCATCAGATGCCCGAGGCCTGGGCCTTGGAAGAGGTGCCGGCTGAGACCGGACAGGCCGAGGGGCAGGAAGCACAGCAGGTAGATGAGCGCCGTGCTGGTGGCGAAGGTGACGGCGCCGGCGATCCAGGCGGCGAGGAACTTGCCCAGCACCAAGATTTGGCGGCGCACCGGCGACAGGAAGTAGTAATGCAGGCTGCGCTGCAGGATGTCGCCTCGGAACAGGCTCATGAAGAGGATCAGGGCGCTGAGGAAGACGGAGGTGCTCAAATAGCCGGCGTAAATCCATGCCGCCATGGACATGGCTTGGGTGGATCCGCCACCGGCGATCTCTTTCGCCACCGGCGTCAGCGCCCACAGGATCAATAGACCGACGGGGGCCAAGGCGAGGAACGCCACCGCCAAGAAACGGCGGCTGAACAGGCTGTAGCGCAGCTCGATGCGCAGCACGCCCCACAGTTGTCGACCCATCATCCCCCAGTCCGTGGAGCCGGTTTGGGGCTCGGCCCGAGGATCCTGGCCGAGGCTCGGATGCTGGGCGGTTTCTGGAACGGAAAGGCCGCTCATCGTCCTTCTCCTTCATTGCCGATCAAGTATTTATAGACCGCGTTGACGTCGCCGTCGGCGACGGTCACCGTTTCGACGTCGATGTCGTTGTCGACGATGATGCTGTTGAGCAGGCCGTAGAAACGATCCGCTTCGCGGGTGCGGATCATCAAGCCGCGACGGTCGTCGTGCAGGCTGGCCTCGACCACAAAATCGTGCTCGAAGAGGCGCGACGCCACCAGCGACGGCTTATCGCAGCGCATCAGCACTTGGATGGGATGCTCGTGGATCTCGGTGCGCATCCCCGAGACATCGCCGTCCGCCACCACGTAACCACTGCTCAACAGCACCACCTGGTCGGAGATCATGTCGACCTCGTGCAGGATGTGGCTGGAGATGATGATGTGGCATCCCTCCGCCGCCAATTGCTGGAAGAGGGCGATGACCTCAGCGCGGGCCATCGGGTCGAGACCGTTGAGGGGCTCATCGAGCACCAAGACTTTGGGTTGATGGCTGATCGCCTGGGCCAAGCGCGCCCGCTGCCGCATGCCCTTGCTGTAACCCTCGACGCGGCGTTTTGCCGCATCCTTGAGGTTGACCCGCTCCAACGCCTGCCAGGTGAGGCTGTCGGCTTCGGTGTGGGCGAGGCCGTGCACCCGCAAAAAGGAATAGATGAACTGGTAGCCCGTCATGCCGGCGGGGAAAGCGTCGAATTGGGTGCAGTAGCCGAGGTGCCGAAAGAGATGCTGACCCGCCGACGGTGACTCGCCGAGCACCCGGATGGTGCCGTCGGTGGGCCGCAGCAGGCCGGTCATCAAATTCATCAGGGTGGTCTTGCCGGAACCGTTGGGCCCCACCAGGCCGGTGATGCCGGGGGGGAGCGTCAAGGTCACTCGATTGACACCGAGGACTTCGCCGTAGAATTTCGAGACGTTGTCGAAGACGATGCTCTGATGCGCAGCGATCCGGTCGGGCGTGGACAGCTCTGTCGTCGGCTGGTTCGAAGTCGTCATGGTCATCAGCTCACCACCTCATAGGCGCGCAATTTGAGATGCAGCAGCAGCAGGCTCAAGGCGCCGAAACCGAGCAGCGTCAGGCAGCCGAGGGGGGCTGAGAGGCCACCATCGAACGGCAGGCCGAGGAGTCCTCGGAAGACGGCCTTGATGCCCGCGAAGATGCTGATCATGCTGCCCCATTGGATTTTGAACAGTGCGTTGATGATGAAGCCGAAAAACGAGCCGGTGAGGACGACCATGAGCATCATGAAGGCCGCCACCGGTCGCCACTTGACCCAAGCGGAGAGGGCCAAGGCCAGCAGCGAGACGGTGAGAATCCATAACCAGGAGCCGATGAAAACGCCGCTGGCGATACGCAGGTTCTCCATCATCCAGTCGAGACCCGCCAGGTTGCTTTGTAGGGCGAAGAGTGCCAACCCAGTGACCCAGGTGGTGCAAGACAGTAAGAAGGCCAGAATGGTGGTCTTGCCGAGAACATACTCTGCACGGCTGAAGGGGCGGCTTAGATAGAGGGGCAAGCTATTGTTGGCCAAATCCTTGGAAACCAGACCCGGTCCGACGATCAAGGCGATGATGAAGGCTGGCCAGATCTGGAAGCTCATCAGATTGTTGAACAAACTCCCATCGATGGCGAGGATCTGGTCCACCTGGAGCTCCGGGAAGATGGCCAAGAAATCGGCGTTGTTCAACAGGTAGATTCCCGCCCCCACCAGCAGTGACGGGATGAACGACAGGGCGAAAAAGGTGACAAAGAGCTTGGAGCTAAAGACATCCTTGATGGCGTAGCGGGGAATCACCCAGAAGCGCCCTCGCTGGGGAGTGATCTCCCCTTCATAGCGTTTGTAACGCCGCTCATAGACTGCCATGGTCGGCTCCTTGTAGGGTTGCCGGGGGCATCCCATGCATCGCTTTGAGGAAGATGTCCTGCAGCGAGTCTTTTTTATAGTCGAGGTGACGGATTTGCACGTTGTGCTCCACCGCCAGGCGGTAGAGATCGGCGATCTGACGCTCCGGTGGCAGGATGATCTTGAGGCGGCGTTTGCTGCCCGGGCCGCAATCGCAGCCGAGCCGACGCACCCCGTTGAGGAACGAGGCTTCGTCGCCGCGGATCTCCACTTCGAGGAATTTGCGGTTGGCCCGGCGCTCCGCCTCCAGGTTGCAGTACTGGGCGATCTGGCCGTCCTTGAGGATCAAGACCTCCTCGCAGCACTCCTCGACGTCCCGCAGCAAGTGGGACGACAGGATGACGTGCACCTCACCGGTGTCGCGGATCTCGCGGATGAGCTTGATCATGCGTTCCCTGGCCGGTGGGTCGAGGCCGTTGGTGGGCTCGTCGAGAAACAGTAATCGCGGGCCGTGCACCAACGCCTGGGCCAGCTTGGCCAGCTGCTTCATACCCAAGGAGTAACTCTCGAGCTTGCGGTAACGGGCTTCTCCGAGGCCGACGTAGTAGAGGGCTTCGTGGGCCCGCTCCAAGGCGTGCTCCTTGGGCAAGCCGGAAAGCTCAGCCATCAGGCAAATGAAGCGCACCGCCGTCATGCCGGCGATGAAGCTGTCGCGCTCCGGCATGTAGCCGATGAGCGAACGGGCAGCTCGGTCTTGGTGTCGGATGTCGTTGCCGAGCACGCGAGCGGTGCCGGTGGACGGTTTGTAGAAACCGAGAAGGGTGTGGATAAGGGTGGTCTTACCGGCCCCGTTGGGGCCCAAGAGACCGATGGCACGACCGCTGAAGGAGCCGCTGAGCTGGCTCAAGGCGCGGACACTGCCAAATTGGACGGAAAGGGAATCGAGCTCGATGACGGGTTGCATGACGTTCCTCAAATAGCGACTCAGATGTCGTCTCAGGGTTCGCTCACCACTACGGGGTCGGTGGACCGATTGTTCCATGTCTCGGTCGACAATTTCCGGCGATATGTTTTTGCGGCGCGACCCTCCTTGCGAGCGATAGCAAACGGGCCGACAGCCTTGCAGCTATCGGCCCGTGACGGGTCAACCGGAGGCTAGGACGGGCGGTCTCAGGGGCCGTCTTCTAGGAATCCCTCCTGCATCAGCTGGGAAAAGGACGCCGGGTCCTTGACCCCGAGCAGCCGCATCACCATCGAGCTCAAGGCATCCCCCTCGCTGGAGGCAGCCAAGGTGATGCGGTCGACATCGCCGTAAGCGAAACCCAGGGTGGGACGGCGATTGACCTTGAGGTTGTCGAGGGTCTGCTGTTGCTCGTCGTTCAGCTGCCCTTGAGCCAGGCGCTCGGCCACCGTCTGTAGGACGCTCGATAGATCTTGGTAGATCAGAGCCGAGAAGTTGTTACGGCCGTCGGCCGGTAGCAAGCGGGTGAATTGTGGCGCGTCGACGATCGAGTAGCCGGAGGCTTGGAAGCGCAAGGCGCGATCCAACAGGGCGCTGTTGGGGGCCGCCACCAGGTACCCTTCGGCGAAGGTGTACTCGATGGACTGACCGACCGCTTGCAGACGGTAGGTGACCCGATCCCCAGACCGTTGGCTGCTGAGGACAATCGGCCCGTGCTCCCCTGCCTCGCCATCTCCCGTCTCCAGGCGAGTATTGGCCTCCGCCACCGCCTGCTCGATGGCGAATTGGAGCCTCGCCGAATCGTAGACCTCGAGGATCACCTTCCACGCCGGGGTGGGCAGCAAAGGGCCATCCAGGGCGATGGTCAGCTCGCCGCCGAGGGCCCCGAAGAGATCATCCCGCAGGTCGAGGCCGTGCTCGGCGCGGAAGAGCTGGACGAACTGGTCGAAATCGTCATCCAGGGCGCCGAAATGGTCGAGGTCGTCGAACATCTCGACGGGATCACGGAAGACCACCGAGGCCACCAGCTTGGCTTCCGGCGACACGAAGTCCAGGGAGCCCATGGGGGCCGGAGCCGCCAGCCAGGAGGCGATACCTTGACGGGCACCGCTGAAGCCCAGGGACATGGAGTAATGGGTCATCGACTCGATCCGCTTCTGCTCCACCAGCAGGTGACGCACCCGATCGATCCCGAGGCGGGCGGCCAAGGCGCCGTGCGCCGGGTCCGCTTCGCTGTCGTTTTCCTGCACGACGTGCTCCACCACCTGCTCGAGATTCACCGCCACCAAGATCTCGGTGCCGGACTCATAGAGGGCGGCAATATCTTGGTAGAAATCCGTTGTGGTGAAGGGATTGGCAGCGCCGTCCAGGTAGATGGCGGCGACGGTGCTCAAGGCGTTGGCGTCGAGGGTGGCGACCATCAGGGCGTCATCCAACCATACGAAGATGCTCTCTCCCTCGCCGGTCGGCGGTTGGCGTGGATCCTCCACCCAAACCAAACCGGCGTCGATGTCTTGGCCGATATGACCGCTGGCATCGGCGATCTGACGTTCGATGAAGTCCCGCAGCGCCGCCGCGTCGACCACCTCGGCCATCAGCAAGGGGCCCTTGAAATCATCGTCGTCGGGGAACGTGCCGCTGACCACCATCTCGTCCCCCAAATACTCACCGACCTCGGCGAAGCGACCGATGAGGTCGTCGACCATCGGCTCGAGCTCGTTGCCGGCATCCGTACGCCACCATTCGGCCAGGGCCGGATTTTCCGCCAAGTGCTCTTCGACGACACGGTGGGTCTCGCTGACGGTATCGCTCAGATTCGGCAGGGCGGCATAGAACACGGTGTTCTCAGGCACCAAGCGCAACAGATGGCTGTCGTAGCGCAGCTCCGGGAAGGGCACCGTGGCGCGGATCTCGCGGCGCAGGGTGTCGAGATCCTCCAGCATCTCGAGATAGGTGTCGATGTCCTGGCTCCAGGACAGCTCCTCGCCGATGGGTATCAGACCGAGGTGCGTTTGGGTGGCCAGCTGCTCACCCGGGGTCAGCACCTCTTCCTGGTCCGAATAGTTGACCTTGACCTCGCCCTCGATGACCGAGACGCGGGAGCCCTTGGTGCCGTGGTTGACCGAGAAAATGGTGCCGGTCACCGACACCAGGCAGTCGTCCGTCGCCACATAGAGGTGGCGGTCCCGCTGTTGGGCGGCCTGCACGATGACGTTGCCACGCTCGAGCTGCACGGTGGTGCCACGCCGGCTCTCTTCGATGGAGACCTGGGAACGGGCGCTCAGCTCGACGAGGGAGCCGTCCTGCAGGCGGAGGACGGCGCCGTGGTTACGACCGGTGCGGACGCTCTGGCCTTCCAACAGGGTGTCGTTGACGCTCAAGGGAACGTGGGCGGCGGCGGCGACTCGGAAGAGCCCACCCTCGGAGGAATGGACGGTGGCGCTCTGGCCTTGCCCGAAGGGCATCATCTCGCGGATGAGGTACTGGCTGACTCCGACCGCCGCGATCAACGCCGCGGCGATGGCCCAGCGGCTAAAGCTGTAGGAAGGGGTCGCCGGCTGGGGCGCCCGTCGGGCAGGCACCTTCGGTGTGCCGCCTTGGCGCGCCGTCTTGAGGGCCCGACGGCAGGGCACGCATTCGCCGGTGTGGTCCTCGAATAGCATGCGTCGGGCTTCCGGCAGGCCGCCGGTCAAGAAGGCGGGGATCAACGCTTGGTAGTCGTCACAGCCGTCGATGGAGCGCACCTCGGCGGCTGCGGCGGCGGTGTCGACATCGCTGGCCGAGAGGCGCTGCCAGACCCGACCGGCGGCGGCCTCGGTGACCGCTGCCGACGGTTCGGTGGTGGCGATTTGCTCGAGGGTTTCGTCGAGCAGAGCATCGATATTCGAGGTCCGTTCGGAACCTAGTGAGTGCTCAGACATCTCAGTTTCCTCCTACGAAGGTGGCGAGCTCTTTTTTGATTTGATTGCGGGCCCGATGCACGGCGACGCCGACCGCCGCTTGGGACATGTCGAGGGCCGAGGCGATCTCTCGATTGGGTATACCCTCGATGAATCGCATGGTGAAGATCTCGGCCCCTTTGGGCGGCAAGGTCAGCAACGCCTGACGAAGACCTCGGCGGAGCTCCCGATCCGCCTGTCGGCGCCCGGGGTCGGCTTCCCCTTGGCGGTCGGCCAGGGTGTCGAAATCGTCGAGTTGCACGGAAGCGGACCGTGAACGGGTCCGCAGCAAGTCGAGGGAGGCATTGACCGCGGCGCGGCGCAAGTACCCCCCCGCATTGGGCCGCAGATCGAGATTTGGTTGGCGGCGCAGAAGGCGTAGGAAGATGGTTTGCAAGACATCCTCGGCGTCCTGGGCGCTGCCCGTCACCCGGACGGCGGCGGCGAAGACCATGGAGTAATGGCTCTGAAAGATGCGCTCCAGGTCGCTGGACGGACTGGGCAATGGTGCTGCGGGATCAACGGCTGGCAAGGTGTTCTCCTCTTCGGGTCGTTCTTCAACCCACTAACGGTCGCTGGCGATATTTATTACAGCTCATCCCCGTTGCAGGATCCGGTCGGCATCTAGAAGCTCCTGCGGCGAGCCAACATGCAAGCGCTCCCCATGGGTGGGCACGGCGCCGACCCGCTGGTGGTCGACCAAGTGGGCAATGAAGCGGCCGATTTCGTCGATTCCACGACCCGCCGCAAGATAGTCCTCGATCATGTCGAGGGCCTCGGGGCGCAAGCCGTAGATCGACGGGCAGGCCCAGCAGGACGGTGGATCTTGCGGTTTCTCATGCAAGCGCAGCACCCGCTGGTCGTCGTCCAGCTCGAGGACACCGGTACGTCTCAAGCGCTGCCGGTCGGTCTCGTGCAAGGCCAGAACGGTGGTTTCACGGCGTTCCGTCAGCCCTTGCCACAGGGGGGCCAGAGAGAAGCGGAAGATGTTGTCACCGGCCGTCACCAAGGCGCCCTCGGCGAGGGCTTCTCTGCCCAGGCGGGCGGCGACGAAGGCGAGGTCACCGAGGGCCCCCAGGCGGTCGTCGGCGTTGCGGCTGCCGTCGTCGTGCACCCGCAGGCGCTCTTTGCCTAGCCGTGCATTCCAGGCCGTTGCCCAGTCTGCGAAGGCTGACACGTAGTGATGGTTGGACACCACGTGCAAGTCGCCGAGCCGCGGCAACGGCAGCAGCCGCTCGATCAGATGATCCAGCACCGGTCGCCCGGCCACGGTGAGCAGAGGTTTCGGTGTGGTGGCGGTGAGAGCCCCCATGCGGGTGCCGTAACCGGCGCACAGCATTATGACGGGGGGCCCTGCCGGATGAGACGAAGTGGCTGCAAGGATCAAAGGCTCAACTCCTGGTCGGTGATCTGGGAGTGGGATATGATCAGGCGGCGATGATTATCGGAATCAACACCGTCTTCAAGCATGGCGACCGAGAATTCCACCTGCAAGCGGAAGACTTGGGGCTAGAGGCCTCGACGTACGAGGTCCGGGTCTACGACCGCGGCAGTGTGGTGTGGCAGAAGCGGTTGTCCTATGCCGACCTGTTGCAACAGGGTTTGGGCAAGGTGGAGCAAGACCAGGCTCTACGGAGCAAGATGGAAAAAACCCTCTTGACCGTCGAAGCTGCCATCGCCAAGGGCAAGATCGGCTGAGCAACGTCCCCTCATCCTTGGACCAAACGGGCGATATCTTCGATATTGGCCTCGGCATCGCGTTCGCCGATGTCCATCAAATGGGCGATGTAGTCGGGCTGGAACATCAACAGGCTCAAGAAATCGGGGCTCTCCGTCTGGTGAGTGCCGAGGCCGCGCAGCATGCGGCGAAGGGTCTTGGGTAACTTATCCTCGTAGCGCGCCACCAGGCGTCCCAGATCCTCAGACGGCCTGAGCACAGTGATATCGATCGGCTTGAGACCTTGGCGCTCCCCTTCCGGTAGGCGGCGTACCACGTCATTGAGCCGCATTAGACGTTCGACATCCTGGTCCAGCACATCGAGAAAAATTGCGTTGAGCAGACTGCCAGCGATCTGGGCCGGTGGCGGGTAGGCGGTGATCGCCGAATGGTCGGCTTCCTGGTCGCTACGAGCATAGCGGGTGGAGAGGGCCAAGATGCGGTCCGCACCCAGGTGTAAGGCGGGGGACAGGGGCGCCGAGAGGCGAATGCCACCGTCACCGTACCACCCGTCCACCAGCTCGACGG
Organism: Acidobacteriota bacterium; assembly: GCA_029263315.1. GTDB lineage: Bacteria > Acidobacteriota > Thermoanaerobaculia > Multivoradales > J023 > JAJCXR01. The sequence goes on from JAJCXR010000047.1 coordinate 99,885, forward strand.
CCGGAAAGAGCAGGGGCAAAGCCGAGGAGGCCATAACGTGCTCGGCGGTCAGGCACGTTTGATGGGCCCGCCGCTCCGGACGTTGCCAAAGGGCGATATCCTGCCCCTGCACCCAGCTCACGGTTTGGCCGGTGCCATAGTTGACGGTCACCAGGGCGACGGATTTCAGCCAGCCGTCTTCGAGATTCTCGGCGATTCCGGGTATCTGATCGCCGTCCCCAAGCTCCCGTCGTAGAAGCTGTCGCAGCGGTTCAGTGTCGAGCAAGGCCCGGTTTTGTGGCCCGGCGGTGGCACCCCCGCCGCTGAGACGAAATAACCACTTGAGGGAATTCTTGGCCCACCAACGGAGATCGAGACGGAAGATGTCGGCCATCTCGATATTGCTCCAGACCTTGGACAGGTCCTCGGCGGCTTCGCGTAGGGAACCGGTATGGGCGGCCAAATACGCCGCATTGATGGCCCCCGCTGAGACCCCGGTGATGATGGGAAACCGAAGGTCGGGCAGCAAGCGTCCCAGGCCGCGCAACAGCCCGACTTGATAGGCCCCACGGGCCCCGCCGCCGGTGAACACCACGGCGACGGTCGAGTCTTTGCTGTCGTTCTTCGTTGACTGACCGGTATCCGGGTCCATAGGCACTCTCGAGTTTAGTGTCGGCCTCTCGCAGCGCGGCGAGACATCGTGACAGACGTCGTTGCGAAGATCTGGCTTGGCCCCCAGGCCCGTCGAGCTGGCGACGGTGCCTCTTCTGGCATGGGGCCATCTTACCTGGCTGACGAGCTGGTCAGCTCAAAGAGGCAGGATGACCCGCTGATCACCGTCTTTGGGTGCCGCCAGCGACTCGCGCTACCGAGTCGCGCTACAATGCGGCACCATGAAGTACCGCCACCGTCGATCTTCTCCTCCACCGATGATTCTTCTGGCGGGGTGCCTCGCCCTAGGGTTGGCGTGCAGCGCTCCGACGACTCAAAAGGTGTCGTCGACCACCTCGGAGCCCGCATTCACGGAGCTCGACTTGGCCGGCACGTGGCGCGCTGTCTTGGAGTCCCCGGGGGGCGAGCTGCCGTTTCTCTTGCGGTTTGCCCTCGAAGGGGGCGCTTTGCCTGCAAAAGCAGGCGCCGCCGCCGAATCGGGGAGCTGGTCCGCCTGGGTGATCAACGGCGAGGAAGAAGCTCCCACCTCCGGGGTGCATTTTCAGGGGGAATCGGTGGTGGTGGATTTCACCTGGTATGACTCGGAGATCACCGCTTCCCGGCAGCCGGACGGTGCCCTGGTCGGCGAGTGGCGACGCACTTCGGCGGAAGGCGCCGAGTCGCGCCTACCGTTCCGCGCCACACGCCCAGCCGGCCAGCGTTTTGCCCCCTTGGACGAGGAGCCGACGCCAGGCGCGGCGACCTTGCTGAACGTTGCGGGAGCTTGGAGTGTCGAATTTCGCGAAGTGGGTACGGCGGCGGAGGTGGAACCGGCCCGCGGGGAATTCGAGCAACAGGACGTGGGCGTCCGTGGCACCTTTCTCACCCCCACCGGGGACTATCGGTTCCTGGCCGGTGAGTATGCCGATGGGTGGTTGCGACTGTCGACCTTCGATGGCGCCCATGCCTTCTTGTTCGAGGCTCGAGCCCAGGCCGATGGCAGTCTGGAAGGGGATTTTTGGTCCCGTGATACCTACCACGCCAAGTGGACGGCGCGTCGCGTTTCCGGCGAGGACAACCTGTTACCGGACTCCTGGCAGGCCGTCGGTTTGACCAACGATGCGGGCCGTTTCCAATTTTCGTTCGAAGACTTGGATGGACATTTGTTGACCAGCAACGACCGGCGCTTCAGGGGCAAAGTCGTGCTGGTCAACATCTTTGGCTCCTGGTGTCCCAACTGCAACGACGAAGCGCCACTGCTCGCCGCCTGGCATCGCCGCTACGGCGAGCGTGGCTTGGAGGTGGTGGGCCTCGCCTACGAGTTCTCCGGTGACGAGACGCGGGATCGGACGATGGTCCGGCGTTTCGCTGAACGCCATGGCATCGACTATCCGCTGCTCCTGGCCGGTACCAGCGACAAGACGGCTGCGGCGGCCACCTTGCCGGATTTGACGGCCGTCCTGGCCTATCCGACGACGGTGCTCATCGGTCGGGATGGCCGGGTGCGACGTATCCACTCAGGTTTTAGCGGGCCCGGCACCGGCGGCCATTACGACGCCTTGGTCGAAGAGCTGGAGGGTGCCATCGAAGAGCTGCTCGAGGAAGACGAGTTGCAGCAGGACAGCGTTGTCTCGGAGGTCCCGTCCGGGGACGATCGGGCGTCGGGCTGAGGCTCCGCAATCCTGCCCGACGAAGCACCATGCATGACGCCAACCAGCAGCAACCTGCCACCGTCGCCTTGCCCCCCTTGGCCCGCCAGGCCTTGAAAGAGCGTCTCGACGCCACGCCGCGCCACAAACGATGGACGCTGATGGCCCTGTACGTCGTCGTCTGGACGGTCGTCGGCTTGCTCTTCGCCGGGCGCAGCACGGCCTATGCATGGTCTGGCGAGCAGCCGTTTCCTTGGCTCGAGCTTGTTTCCGGAGTGCTCGATTGGTACCTCTGGGGCCTGCTCTTCCCGCTGATTTGGGAGCTTTGCCAGCGATTCCCCTTCGAGTCGGGAAAGCTGTTGCTGCGCTTGCCCATCAACCTGGCCAGTGGTTTGGTGATCACCCTGGTCTATCTGCTGCTGCGCTTTGCCAAGCAATCGTTGCTGGGACTTGAAGGCAATGGCCCCAACGCCTTCTTCACCGAGCTGCTGTCGGGTATCGAGTACTACCTGTTGGTCTATTTTTCCCTGGTGGCGGTCATCCACGCGCTGGCCAGCTATAAGAAGCTCCGCGACCGCGAGGTGGACGCGTCGAGGCTCGAAGCGCAATTGGCCCTAGCTCACCTCGAAGTGTTGAAGACCCAGCTCCATCCGCATTTTCTCTTCAATACACTAAATGCCATCTCGTCACTGATGCATCGCGATGTCGATGCCGCCGACCGTATGATCTCGATGCTCTCCGACCTGCTGCGCCTTTCCCTCGACAACGACAGCCGTCATCAGGTGAGCTTACGGGAAGAGCTGGAGTTCCTGGACCGCTACCTGGCCATCGAAAAGATCCGATTTCGTGATCGCCTGGATGTGGACATCCAAGTGGAAGACAGCTGCTGGGATGCCATGGTGCCACGGCTGATTCTTCAGCCCTTGGTGGAAAACTCCATTCGCCACGGCATCGCGCTACGCTCCGCGGCCGGCAAGGTGACAATTCGGGCCCAACAGCAAGATGGAGGCCTGGCGATGGCCGTTTGGGACGACGGTCCGGGTATTCCGCGGGGTCCGGAAGAGGTTCGTTTTGGGGTCGGTTTGAGCAATACCCTGGCACGTCTGCAGCAAACCTATGGCGAAGCGCATCGCTTCGATCTGCACAATGTGCCCAGCGGAGGTTTCGAGGTATCCCTGTGGGTGCCATTCGAGGTACCCTCTCGGGCGGCGCCCCGGGAGAATCGAGCGACCTGAGAGCTCGACGGGCATGCACGAGCGGGCGGATCTGTGACGCACTACACTAGAATGCTATTGCGTTATCGTTGCGCTTCAAACGACTGAGGGCTTGACGATACGATCTGGGCCAGACCATGGGGTCTCCAAGGCTCGATCATGGCTCGACACTGAAAGAGAGATTGCGAACGGTGGATCGCCAGGAACAACAACGGGCTAATCTCCGCAAGGCGGAAGAGATGCTGACGGGCTATATTCAGCAGCGCAAGAAACAGCTCGCCGAGCTGGCGTTGTCGACTCTCCTGGAAATCGCTCCCAATCACCCACGACGCCGTGAGTACGAAATCTGGGTGCGGGACCTCGATGGGGAGCTGGTGCAGCAACAGCGCATCGACGAGAAGTTGCGTCTCGGCAGGCAGGCCTTGCGCCAAGGTGATCTGGCGGCGGCGTCCCGGCATCTCGAGGCCCTGCGCAAGGTCGATCCCATGGCCCGGGCCACCGAAGAGCTCGCTTTCGAGATCGACGCGGCGCGGCAGGGAGAAGCCGAGAGCGCCGATATCCGCCGCCACAAGGAGACCGTCGAAGCGCTCATTGGCCGAGGTGCTTTTGTAGAGGCCGAACGGGGTCTGCTCGACCTCAGCAAGCTCGATGTGCCCAAGGTCAGCATCGACTTCTTGCGCAAGCGATTGGCCGAGGCGCAGTCCCGTAGCCAGGACGAGGTCGACGCCCAGAGCATTATTCGCAACCTGGAAAGGCAGCTACAGGCCCACGACTGGCAAGCCGCCAGGGAGACGGCCCATGACTATGGCGAGCGCTTCCCCACCAGCACCCGTGCCGCCGAGCTGTTCAATCGGGTGGCCGAAGAAGAGGCTAGGGAGCGGCGTAAGCTGTCGATCCAACAGGGCGTGCAGACCTTGGAGGGTTTCATCGCCCAAGGTCGAAAGCACGAGGCGGCCTTGGCCCTCAAGCTTCTACAAAATCTGAAGATCGACGCCGAGCAACTGGCTCGCCTCGAGCAACAAGTCGAGGCCCTCTGAGGTCGCGCACCCGTTTTCATCGTTCCATCTGGAATCCGCCGCCGCGGTGCTGTCCCACCGAGTGCGAGTGACTCCTTACCGATACATTTCAAACAACTCGGACGTCCTCGAATGAAGAACCCCCTGCTTCACTATGCCTACATGAAACTGGCGCGGGATCTCGATACCCGCTTCACCTTGATGCTCAAGACCGGGCGGCTGTCGAAGTGGTACAGCCAAATCGGCGGTGAGGCGACGACCGTGGCCGCCGGTTTAGCGCTGGAGCGCGGTGACGTATTGTGCACCCTGCACCGCGATCTGGGCGCTATCTTGCCGGTCTACTTGGATCCGGCGCAGGCCTTTCCGGATTTTGGATTTGGTGAGCCGGATGCGCGACGTCCCCAGCCACAGGACCTCTTGTACCGCCTCTGCTGCCAGCTGCTCGGTCGGGGCGACGGCTTCTCCAATGGCGTCGAACGCTCGTTCCATTACGCCTACATGGACGAAGACGCCGGCATTCGCCATATCGGCATGATCAGCCATCTGGGGGCGATGATCCCGGTGGCCGCAGGGGCCGCCTTCGCCCTCAAGCAGTCCGGCAGTGACCGCGTGGCGATCAACTTCATTGGTGACGGGGGAACTTCCACCGGTGATTTCCACGAGGGTCTCAACATGGCGGCGGTGTGGAAGTTACCGCTGATCCTGGTCATCGAGAACAATCGTTATGCCTTCTCGACCCCCACCTCGTCGCAGTATGCGGCGGCCCAGCTCAGTGACCGTGGCATCGGCTACGGCGTGGCGGCGGAAACCGTCGACGGCAACGATCCGGCGGCGGTCGATGCGGCCATTCGCCGAGCCATTGAGCGGGCTCGCCGTGGCGACGGCCCTACCCTCATCGAGGCGATGCTGGGACGCATGCGCGGACACAGCGAGGGGGACGATTCGCTGAAGGTGGTTCCCGAGGACGAGCTGGACCAGTACATGGCCGATGACCCGGTTCCCGCTTTTGCCCAGCGCCTGAAGTACCGGGGGGTGCTCGACGACGACACCCATGGGCGGCTCAACGGGGTCATCTCGGAGCTCATCGAAAGCTGTATCGAGCGTGCTGCCGGCTCGCCGGAGGCGGTGCCGGAGACGGCCATGCGTCCTGCCCTGGCGCCCTTGCCTGAGGATTTGACCCGCGCCCTCGCCGAGCCGGCATCGGCCCGACAAGATGACGAGGAAACCTTCGTCGAAGGCATTCATCAAGCGTTGCTGGAAGAGATGGAACGCGACGAGAGCGTGGTCCTGATGGGTCAGGACATCGGCGTTTTCGAGGGCGCATTTCGCATTACCCGGGGCCTGCACCAGCGCTGGCCGGAGCGGGTGCTAGATACGCCGATCGCCGAGAGCGGCACCCTGGGCATCGCCGCCGGCGCAGCCCTCTTGGGCTATCGGCCGGTGGTGGAAATGCAGTTTGGCGACTTCATCACCTGCGGTTTCAACCAGGTGGTCAATTTGATTGCCAAGCTCTTCTATCGTTGGCAAATGCCTTGTCCGATGGTGATCCGGCTGCCGGCCGGAGGTGGTGTTGGCGCCGGACCGTTCCATTCCCAGAATCCGGAGGCCTGGTTCGCCCACGTGGCGGGTCTCAAGGTGGTGTGCCCGGCCACGGCGGAGGACGCCAAGGCGTTGCTCAAGGCGGCCATCCGGGATCCCAACCCGGTCATCTTTTGCGAGCACAAATTTCTCTACCGTCGTCAGAAGGCCAGGTTGCCCACCGCCGATGTGGTCTTCCCCCTGGGGCAAGCGCAAGTGCTTCGTGCGGGCTCGGATCTGAGCTTGATCGCCTATGGCGCCAGCACTTGGACGGCCATGGAGGCAGCGGAAGAGCTGGCCAAGGAGGGCATCGAGGCGGAAGTGGTGGACCTGCGAACCCTCGTCCCCTTCGACGAAGAGACGGTCTTGGCTTCGGTGCAAAAGACCGGCCGTGCGGTGATCGTCCACGAGGCACAGCGTACGGGAGGTTTCGGCGGCGAAGTGGCGGCCCGCATCGCCGATGGTGCCTTTTCTTGGCTCGACGCGCCGGTCAAGCGGGTGGCCTACGAAGACCGGGCCTCTCCCTTCGCCAAGCGGCTCGAGAAGGTTCTGCTGCCCGGTGTCGACAAGGTCCTGGCGGCGGCCCGGGAGACCTTGGACTACTAACTCGCAGCGATAGCCGACTAACGTGCAGCGATGCTGGCCGGTGGCGGATCGTCGAGGCTATTCTGGCCATAGTAGGAGAGCAGGCCATCGACGATGGCTTCCGCCACCTTCTGACGAAAGGCTCGGGTCTGTAGGAGCTGGCGGTCTTCGCTGTTGTTGAGGTTACAGACTTCGAGCAACAGCTTGGCGGGAACCGCGTTGTAGCGCACCACCGCCGGCACCCAAGGACGGCAGCGCCGACAACGGATGACGCGGTCGCGGATCGGCTTGTGATGATGGATGCCCAAACCTTTGTGTTTGAAGCTGTTGAGCAAGTGATTGGCCAGTTGTAGTGAGAGCCCTTCACTGCGCGTTCTTTCTTTGTAGGTGAAGCTGACCCGCGGGCGTTCTTTCACTTCTTTGCGTTGGCTGTACTCGCCGCCGCTCTTACCGTACTCACCCTGGGTCAGGCTGGCGGCTGGAATGTAGGCCATCATGCCGCGGTGGGAGGTGGGTAGGGAATCGGCGTGGAGCGACAGGAACACCGTCTTGGCGGGGTCGCTGCTCCTGGAGACGGCTTTGCGGTGGTGGCTGTTGGCCAAGTACCAGCGCAGATTGGCTCCCACTCTGGCATCGACGATGGGATAGGACGGGTTGGTCAGCACGGCATGACCTCGCGACTTCGGCAACTGGTCGCGGTCGATGATCTCGAAACGATCGCCGTCGCGGGTGGTGGGCACCACCTGGGCGCTGGTCTTCTCTTCCAGCAGCTTCTTGACCCGGAGCATGATGTCGTAGACGTAGACGCTTTCCCAAACGCCGCCGGGAGACACCCCGGGGTCGCTGCCACCGTGGCCGGCATCGAGAACGACGGTGATGCCCTCCAACCTGGAGGCGCGGACCGTGTTGCTGTACTTCTGGCGCTCGGTCTTTTCTTGCTCGTAGGTGACGCGGCGCGGATCCCCGGCCGGCAAATAGTCCGGGAGCAGCAAGTCGAAGGGCACTTGGATTGCCCGGCCCACTGGAATGTCGGTGACATCCTTGATGCCGTTGAGATCCGCCAGCTCAGCGGCGATTTTGTGCACATCCTCGGCAAAGATGGCACCGGTAAAACGAACGACCACCGCCGAGTAAAGGGCTTCGCCTTTTTGCAAATAATAGACAGCGTGACTGCCTTCGTCCCGGATTACGTAGTCGAGGGCCGGCAGCTCATGACGGAATACCGGCAACAGAAGATCGGCCGGGACGACGACTGTTTGTCCGCCCTGGAGACCGTCGTCGGTCATGTTGTTGGCCTCGCGGATGCGAGCGAAGTTCTTGCCGTCGCCGGTGAACCATTCCGATAGCCGCCATAGGCTCGGGGTATGGGGTGGAGGAAGCACCGTGTGCTCGCGACCGTTGGAGACGGTGCGATCGTTGGGGAAGAGAGCGTCGGCAATGCGGAGCTGAAGATCTTCCTTCAAGACGCTGAAGGGAACTTTGTAACGAACACCTGCCAGCAGGCGCCTTGGTTTGCCGTTCAGCCGAGAGATCAGGTGGACGGTATTGGTGTCTCCGGTGAGGCGTCTAGCAAAGCCGTAGAGCCCTTCCCCCCTAAGCGGAGTCGCCTCCACATAGAGATACTGCTGGCCGTCGAGGGAGGCCACTAAACCGTCGTCGAGGCGAACCCGCAGGGTCGCAGCTTGGGCGACGCCGGCCAGTGTGGCGAGGAGCAACATGAAGCAGAGGACGTGCTGTGCCGAGGCTCGCCGATATTTCGTCGTAGCCGGCCCGCCCTCGTGCCGCGAAGTTTCAGTCAGCGATCGACTCCACAAATCCTTGATCCACCTGCCAATGGATGGCGTTCTTCGACAGCCTTGTCCAGTTCGAGAATGCCTTTTCAGCCCGTTGTCCGTCCGCGGCCGCCCTGCAAGCGGGGACTCCGCCGCCCTCTCGACGGTGACCGCACGCTGTCGCGGAGCCGGACCAATAACCTGGCGCCGCGGGCGCGACGCCATAGTAACAGGCTGAAGAGTATAGATGGTTGGGTATGGAAGGCGCGGCCGATGGGCCTCAGCGGAAGATGCCCGATTTCTTTTCGTGGCCACCACCGCTACCACCCGCCAAGCGCTGGTTGAGCTCACGAATGCGGTCCATGAGCTTGTCGATCTTTTGCTGGGCTTCATCGCGCAGGCGTCCGTAATCGGCCCGCATGCGTTCCGCTTCTTGTTTCATTTCGTCGATGCGTCCTTGCAGATCCTGCATTTGCCGATCGCGATCTTCCACCGTGGCTTGCACGCTCTGCAAATGCTCGTCCTTTTCAGCCAACCGCAAGGTCATCTTCTCTTCTTGTTCTTCGTAGAGCTTGCGGAATTGCATGAGCTCTTGGATCTCGGCAAAGTCTGAAGTCGCCATATCCTCTCCTTGCTCCAAATTTGGGAACATTTTCCTCAGCTTCAGGGAAAGATCCTCGGGATCGCTCGAGTTGTCCATGGCTTCTTTGTAGGTGATCGTATTGTGGACCAACAAAGACAGCAGAGACTGATTCATCGTCTGCATGCGGAAGAAACCGACTGACGATTCGATTTCTTCGTGCATTTCGGTCGTCTGGCCCTTCTCGATCGATTTGCTGATCTTGGGCGAATTGCGCATGATCTCGAGAGCCGCAACCCGACCTTTGCCGTCCCGTCGTTCTACCAGCTTCATCGACACCACGGCATGGAGGACTTGCGCCAGTTGGGCGCGAATCTGGCCTTGCTGATCGGCCGGAAAAGAGTCGAGGATGCGGTCGACGGTTTGCGGGGCCGTGTTGGTGTGCAGGGTCGAGAAGACGAGATGACCCGTCTCGGCGGCGGTGATGACTGTCTGGATGGTTTCCGGATCCCGCATCTCGCCGACCATGATGACATCCGGGTCTTGGCGCATGGCATTGCGCAGGGCTTCGGAAAAGCTGATGGTATCGGTGCCGAGCTCGCGCTGGGAGATGGAGGCCATGTCGTCACCGAAAAGGAATTCCATCGGGTCTTCGATGGTGATGACGTGCACCGGTCGAGTCCGGGTGATGTACTTGATCAAGGCGGCCAGAGATGTGGATTTACCGCTGCCGGTGGGTCCGGTGACGAGCACCAAACCCATGGGCACGTTGCAGAATTCGAGCAGCACCTTGGGCAGGTCGAGATCCTCTACCGATTTGATCTCGAAGGGCACACGCCGAAACACCGCGGCCAAATGCCCCCGTTGCATGTAGATGTTGCCGCGAAAGCGAGCCACACCCCGAACGCCATAGGCGATGTCGACGGACATCTTTTCGTCGAGCTTGCGCTGCTGAGGTGGTGTCAGGTTCAACCCGGACACCATGGCTTTCATCTCGTCGAGGCTCAGGGGGTCGATCTTAAGAGGTAGCAAACGGCCGTTGAGACGCAGCAAGGGGGGGCGCCCAGTCTTCAAATGAAGATCTGAGGCACCTTGCTTGGTCATGACCGTCAAGAGTTGATCGAGATCCATCGCCATATCAGGGTCGCCCTTAGGTCGTCAGTGACTCGAATCGGCTCAGGGAGTGGGTTCTGAACCAGGACCTTCGACTCCTTCGGCCGCCGCGGGAAGACCATAACCCAATTCGAGGGCCCGCAGTTTAGCAGTGCCCCGAAAGACTTGGCTAGCGGGAGTCGCGCCGGAAACGATGAAGATTCTGCGAAGGGAAGAAGTCGACGGACAAAGGAAAGGTGCAGAGCAATAGAGTGAATCGTCCTGCGAGTCGCCCTGTGAGTCGGCGAGTGGGTCCCGACAGGGGCCCGCTAGCCGCTAAAACTTGCGCATCAAGCCGACGACCACCCCTTGCACCTTGACGTCCCGTGCCGAGACCCGAATGGGTTGCATCTCGGAGTTGGCCGGTTGCAGGCGGACCAAGCGACCTTCCGGGTAGAAGCGTTTGAGGGTCGCTTCGCCGGCCACCAGAGCCACCACCATCTCCCCCGGCCGCGCTTGCTCGCGACGCAGGATGATCACTAGGTCGCCGTCGTGGATACCCTCCTGGATCATCGATTCACCGGCCACCCTCAGCACGTAGTGATCACTGGATTGGCCGTCGAAGAGATGACTCGGCACCGTCAGGTTCTCTGGATCGGGAAAGGTCTCGATGGGTTGGCCCGCGGCAATGATTCCCAGGAAAGGCACCTCGGAGACGCTGGTCAGTTGAGTCCCCGGAATGGCTCGCACCAGCTCCAGACCACGCTTTTGGTTCCAGTCCCTCTGTAAATACCCCTTCTCCTGCAGCAGCTTGAGATGCTTGTAAACGGTGCCGAAGGAGGAGTAGCCGAATTCTTCGCGGATCTCACGGTGGGTTGGAGAGATACCGTTCTGCTGTTGGTATTCGGCGATGAACTCGAGAATCGCTTTCTGGCGCTCGGTGAGGTAGGACGCCCTGCGACCGCCACCCTTCTTCGCGATACGCTGGGGTCCGGTGCCTTTGGCTACCGCGGTCTTGGGTGCCGCGGTCTTGGGGGGGGGCGCGGTCTCTTGCGAGGCTGGGGGTTGGCCTGAGGGGGTGTCGGGATCGCCTGTTTTCTTTTCGCTCATGCCGTCACCGTTGGAGTAAGATTTCTTGGGTAAGGGCGAGGCCTTGTTGGATCGCCGCAAGTCTGGCCGCCGCAAGTCTGGCCGCCGCAAAGACAGTGGAATTCTAGGCGGAAGTTGAGCGTAAGTCAAGGGCGGCTATGCCTTGACACCCCCATGGGGGGCTCACTACACTGACCTGCGGCGCCTAGCCAATGCCGACGTTTCCAATCACCAGCGCGAGTCAGTCCGTCGATCCGTTGTCAAAGCATCGGCGGGTAGCTCGGGATGTACCGCAACCTGACGGGCGGTCCGGGACGGCACTTCGGCTGGTGCCTCGGCCCCGATTGCACGTACCCCAAGCAGCAAATAGAAAGACCGATTTCATGACTCTCGACTCTGGCGCGGCTCCCGCTCCGGCCCCTCCGACTTCCGACCGCCAAGGGGCCGTGGCTCGACGCTTGGCCTTCGAGCAACATACGCTGGACAATGGGCTGCGGGTCATCTTGCACCGCGATCCCACCTTGCCCTTGGTGGCGATCAACCTGTGGTACCACGTCGGCTCGAAGAACGAGCGACCTGGCCGTACGGGTTTTGCCCATCTCTTCGAGCATCTGCTGTTTCAAGGCAGCCAGCATGTCGATACCAACGACCATTTCCGCCTGGTGCAGCAGGCCGGAGGCAACGCCAACGGCTCCACCTGGTTCGATCGCACCACCTACCATGAAGTCTTACCCGCCAACCAGCTCGATCTAGGGTTGTGGCTGGAAGCCGACCGCATGGGATTCTTCTTGCCCGCCATCACTCAAGAGAATCTGGACAACCAGCGGGAGGTGGTGATCAACGAACGGCGTCAGCGGATCGACAACCAGCCCTATGGGCGCGCCTTCGAGCGACTCCACGAGTTGCTCTACGGGCCAGACCACCCCTACCGCTGGCCGGTGATCGGTTATGTCGAGGATTTGGAGAACGCCAGTCTCGAGGATGTGAGGGATTTCTTCTGCACCTTTTATGCACCCAACAACGCGGTGCTGACGCTGGCCGGCGACTTCGAGAACGGCGATGCTCTGCGCCGCGTCGAGCGCTACTTCGGCGATATTCCGGCCGCCCCTCCGGTGCCTCCGGTGGAGGCGCCGATGCCCCGCCTCGAAGGTGAGCTACGGGAAACTCAGCCGGACGATGTCAAGTTGCCGCGCATCTACATGGGTTTCCATGCTCCACCGTTTGGCCACGACGACTGGTACGCAGCGGATCTCCTGGCCACCGTTTTGAGCGACGGAAAATCGAGCCTGTTGCATCACGACTTGGTCTATCAACGGCAACTGGCGCAGGATGTCAGCTGTTTTGTGCTGCCCACCGAAGAGGTGGCGACCTTCATCATCGCCGCCACCGTACGACCGGGCACCGAGTCGGCATTCTTGGAGCAGGAAATCGATCTCCACTTGCGGCGCCTGGGCACCGAGATTCTGGCCCCTGAGCATCTCCACCGGTCGCTGAGTCAGTTGCTCACCAGTCACAACGGCCAGTTGCAGACCTTGGAGAGGAGAGCAGATCTGTTCTCCATGTTTGCCACGTACTGCGACGATCCCGACCGCGTCAACCGAGATCTGAGCAGCTACGATCGGTTGTCGGCGGAAGATCTTCAGCATTTCGCCGCCACGTACCTGGATCCCTCGCGACGCGTTGTCGTCACCGTCGTGCCTCGGGAAGAGGCCGCCTCGGGAGACGCGGCAGATTCTGGAGAGTCCCGATGAGTGCCTTGCCGTTGGATCGCACACAACCGCCCGCCGCCGGTCCGATCAAGGCGTTTCGTTTCCCCCCCTTCCTGCATCAGCGGTTGGCCAATGGGCTCAGGGTCTACGCGGCGCGTATCGATCGCGTTCCGCTGGTGGGTTTGGAGGTCTTGAGCCCGGCGGGCGCCCTCTTCGATCCAGCCGAGGAGTCGGGTTTGGCGAGTCTGCACGGGGAGCTGTTGAGCGAAGGGACAACCCTGCTTAGTGGCACCGAGATTGCCGCCCAAGTCGAATACCTCGGGGGTAGCCTGGGGTCGGGCGCTGGTTGGAATGGGGCCTATGCGGAAGCCGGGCTGCTGTCGAGGCATCTGGTCGCCGGTCTCGATCTGCTGACCGACATCGTGCGCCAGGCCAATTTTCCCGAGAACGAGATCGACCGTCTGCGCCAGCGCCGTGCTACCGAGCTGCTAAGGCGTCGTGACCAACCGGCAGCTTTGGTGGATCGTCAAATGGCCAAAGCGCTGTATGGCGACGGCATCTATGGAAGGGCGGCCCTGGGCGAGCAGCAGACCCTAGTGCACCTCGATCGGGATGCCTTCATGCGTTTCAACGGGCAGCATATGCGAGCCGCGGGCTCGACCTTTCTCGCCGTCGGCGATGTCGATCCAGAAGACATCTTGCGTCGTGTCGAGGCCTCCTTGGGGGATTGGCCCGCCGGCGAGCCCTCGCCCCTGCCCGCCTTCGGCATCCGTCCCCTCGAGGGTGTCGAAGTCTATATCGTCGACCGCCCGGATGCGGCCCAGACGCAGCTACAGCTGGGACATGTCGGTGTACCGCGAAAGCACGAAGACTTCTCGACCTTGATGCTTCTCAACAGCATCTTTGGCGGCAAGTTCACCAGTCGCATCAATCTCAACTTGCGCGAGGAGCACGGATTCACCTACGGCGCCCAGAGCACCTTTGAACGGCGTTTGGGCCCCGGGGCATTTTTCATCCGTACGGCGGTGGGTAACGAGGTGAGCGGTCGGGCCGTCGAGGAATTGTTGAAGGAGATGCGGCGTATCCGTGAAGAGGCGGTGACGCAAGAGGAGCTGGACGACGCCCGCAGCTACATGGTCGGATACTTTGCCGCTTCCATGCAGACCACCGGGGACCTGCTCAAGCGGCTAGAGAACTTGGCCATGTTCGATCTGCCGGACGACTACTACGATCACTATTCTCAGATGTTGACGGCCATCGATCGGCAGGCGCTACTCAGCGCTGCCCAGAAGCACTTGAAGCCCCATCGACTGGCGATCATCGCCGCCGGTCCGGCGCAGCAATTGCGATCTCAGCTCGAGCCCTTCGGCAAGATCGAAGTGGTGACCCCGGACGAGGTCATCGGTTAGGACCCATCCTCTTGGCGTGCAGCCATCGCTGCGACGATGCCTGGCACACCTTCCGGATGGAGGCTCCCCACCGTCGCGTCCGCTGCCAGATGTCCTTCGAGACGCAGGATGGGTCGCCCTTCGACGATGTATTTGGCTTCGTAGTTGGTCCGGGCCCCGTCGGGCCAAGGCGCCTCTCGGCGCTCCAGGGTGAGGCCCGGGTAGAGACGCAGCAGGTCGTAGACCAGCTCGCCGTATTCGAGGAAATCGGTGGCGAAAAACAGCCGACCTCCGGGGCGTAGCAGGCCGAGCACCAGGTCGACGGTTTCGGAGTCGAAGAGCCGGCGTTTGCGGTGCCGCTGCTTGGGCCAGGGATCGGGAAAGTAGACGTGGAGCACCGAGGCAAACCCCTGAGGTAGGACCGTCGACAGCAGATAGAGGGCCTCGCCTCGCACCACCATCAGATTGTCAGCCCCTTGCCGCCTGGCCCGTCGATCGAGCAGGCGGTAGTACTTGGAGACCACTTCGATTCCCAGGTAGCGACGTTCTGGATGCTGCAAAGCGCTGCGCAGCAGGAATTTGCCTTTGCCGAAGCCGAGCTCGACTTCCCACGGCCCGGTCCCGGCGATCAGATCATCGGGGCTGGGGAAGGCGGGTAGCTGCTTCAGCAGACGTTTCTGCTCGGCGGTCGAGAATTGTGCTGCGAGACGCATCGTCGTTTTCCCTAGCTCAGCTCAGAGGAGGTCTTGCCGCTGGTCGCTTCTGAGGGCGTCGACGATGCGGCGTACCTCCTGTGAGCGCTCACGGGGTAGCACCAGGACGGTGTCCCCGTCCCGCACCACCACCAAACCTTCGACGCCGACCACCGCGATGGTGCCCTGCTCGGCATAGAGCAGGTTGTCCCGTGCCTCCACCGCCAGGACATCGCCTCGGCAGCGGTTGCCGTCCGCGTCGCCGGGGATCACCTCGGCCAGGGCTTCCCAGGAACCGAGATCGCTCCAGCCGCAGTCGAGGGGCAAGGTGGCGATGTCGTCGAGGCGTTCCATTACCGCATAGTCGATGGAGGTGGACGGCAAGAGTGGGTAGATCTCAGCCGTCCGCTCGGGGGAGCTTTCGATGCGTTGCAGGCCTTTGCCGATGGCGGGCTCGAAGCGCTGTAGGTGAGAGAGCAATGTACTGCCGCGGAAGACAAAGATGCCTGCGTTCCACAGATGCTGACCGTCCTGAAAGTAGCGCTCTGCGGTGGCCGCGTCGGGTTTCTCGCGAAAGCGCACCACGTGACGGGCGCCGCCGATGTCGTCGCCAAGCTGCAAATAGCCATAGCCGGTCTCGGCCCAACGAGGACGCACGCCCAAGGTCATCACCCGATCGTCCCGCTGAGCGACTTCGGCGGCGGCCGCCAAGCTAGCGCGAAAGCCCTCGGCGTCGCCGACCCGATGGTCGGCGGGCAGCACCACGACCGTGCCTTGGCGAATGGCGGGCGGCATCGACACCAAGGACCAGCCGATGGCCGGGGCCGTATTACGCCCTTCGGGCTCCGCCAAGATCTGAGGCGCCGGCACCTCAGGCAACTGAGCGCGGACGGCATCGACCAGCCTTTCGGTGGTGCAAATCCAGACCGATTCCGGCGCCACCAAAGGGGCCAGGCGATCGACGGTGGCTTGTAGCAAGCTGCGCTCGCCATCCAGGGCGAGGAGCTGCTTCGGACGTCGCTTGCGACTCAAGGGCCAGAAGCGCGTACCGCTACCTCCGGCTAATATCAAGGCTTGCACGGCAAAGACTCCCTTGCGACTATCGAAATGGGGGCGATCGGCGGGATACCGGCGATCAACTATTGTCGTCGGGGTCGGGTTTGGGATCCCAGAGAGAGACCTCCTCCAGGGGTTTACGGCCGAAGTCGGGCACCGTTGCGCCGGCCGCCGGGTAACCCACCGGAAAGAGAATGAAAGGACGTTCGTTCTTTGGCCGACCGAGGATATTGCGCAGGAAGGCCATCGGGCTGGGGGTGTGGGTCAAGGTGGACAGGCCCATGTTGTGGAGGGAGGCAATAAACAGGCCGCAGGCCAGACCGGTGCTCTCCCGCACGTAGTAATTCTTGCGCTTGTTGCCTTCTGCGTCGTAACCATAGAGCTCCTCGAAGACGACGACGATCCAAGGTACGGTCTCGAGGAAGGGTTTCTGCCACGTGGTGCCGATGGGCGCTAGGGCCTCCAACCACTCGTCGGGCATCCTCTCTTCGTAGCTCTTCTTCTCTTCCGCCTCGGCGGCGATGCGGATCTGCCGCTTGATTTCCGGATCGCCGACAACGACGAAGCGCCACGGTTGCCGATGGGCGCCGGAAGGGGCGGTCGAGGCGGTACGGATCGCTTGCTCGATGAGCTGCCGCGGCACCGCATCGGCTGAAAAATCCCGCACACTGCGTCGGCGATCCATCAACCGATAGAAGCTCTCCCCGCGGCGAGCTGATTCGTCTGGCGACAGCCGTTCCGGCTGATACGGAATAAATGGATAACGGACCAATTTGGCACCTCGGTAGCCACCACCGTGGAGGGGACACTCGGCCTCAGCAGGCCAAGGCTCGGACCCTGGCCCAGTGGAGGTCCTCACGGTCAGGGCGATCTTGGGATCTCAGCAGTTGTTGATTCTCAGATGTTGATTCTCAGATGTTGATATCTCAGTGGATGCTTCAGCTCGCCCCGACCCGTTCCAGCTCTTGCTCGATGACCTCGCTCAGAGCTTCGTAGGTGGGGGCACCGGACAGGTATCGGCCGTTGATGAAGAATGCTGGGGTGCGCTCGACCCCGGCCGCCTGGCCGGCTTGGAAGTCCGCCTCGACGGCCTCGGCGTGACGGCCGCTATCGAGACAGCTGTTGAATGCCTCGGCTTCCAGGCCAACGGCCACCGCAAGTGCCTTGAGGCCACCGGTGCCCAGGCTGCGCTGGGAAGCGAACATCTGGTCGTGCATTTGCCAGAACTTGCCCTGTTCTTGGGCGCAGAGGGATGCCTCGCCGGCCTTGCGGGCGTGGGGATGCAGATTGTCCAGCGGAAAATGCCGATAGACCAGTTGCACCCGGTCGCCATGGGAAGCCATCAGTTGATCGAGCACCGAAGTCGCCTGCTGGCAGTAAGGGCACTCGAAGTCCGAGAACTCAACGATGGTCACCGCCGGGTCGTCGGCGCCACGGGACGGGCCGCTGGCCTCGACCTCGATGCGGAATGGGGTGGTCAGAATCTCGACCTCGGCGGCGCTGCGCAACGACTCGACAAATCGCTCCATGGCCAGAAAGCTGCGGATCTGCCCCTCCACCCGTTCCTTGGGCTGTCGAATTTGGGCTTTGCCTTTTTCATAGAAGGCATCGACCTCTGCGGCCGGAACGTCGCTCAGCTTGGCGGCGACTTCTTGCTCCACCAGTTGCTCACGGCTAAGACCTCGGCGTTCCGCCTCCTGCTCGATGAGCATGTCCCGGACGCGGGTTTCGACACCGCGGGCGATCAACTGATGCTTCTGACGATCGAGCTTCACCAGCTCGCCGGCCAGCTCATCGTGCATCTCTTTTTCGGTCAGCATGACATCGCCAACCTTGGCCAGGATCCTGCTATCCGAGGGTGCACCATTGCCTGATGTTGTCTCGTCCGATGGCGCCTTGGCGGCCTGGGCTCCTGCCGGCTCCGCTGCTTTGATGGTTTCCGACTCTCCCATCAGGAACCAGCCGACGGTGCCGACGATGAGGCTTGCGGTCAATATGAAAAGCCGCTGGATGGTGCTTTTTCCTTCGATCGGTCGATCGTTCATGCACGATGCTCCAGGGAAGTTTTCGAAGTACTAGGGAGCCCGTAACGGGAAGGGCTCTCGAATGCGTTGGTTGTCATGGGGTCGTTGGCCACCTGCGGCCAGTCGTTGATTCTACCGGTCGTTAGGCAGGATCTCAAGTCATGGACGGCGCGAGAGGGCTCAACCAGCGGACGATCCAACCTTCCAGCAGGCGGCTCTGGGTGATGCCGCGCATCCGCCAGCGGGGACCTTCGAGCAACTCCTGGGCAAGATCGAGGATGGCCCGGCGTTGCCGGGGCTCGAGGGATCGCATCTCGAGGTAGTGGACGAGGGCGGCGGCGGCCATCGCCCAGGGTCTGCGGGCCCTGGGGTCTTGCCAACCGTCGAAGCGCCCGAGAATGTCGGCGGCGCTCAGCAGGTGGATGGCGGCGGCATCTTCAAAGAAGGCGTCAAGGGCCATGGCGAGATCTTGGCTCACCGGCTCGATGAGATCGGTTTCGAGACCCTCTCGACTGCCCAAGAAAACGGCCAGGGAGCGGCTGCGCAAGGTGACGAGGAGATCCAGCTGCGAAGCGGCGAGCAGCAGAAACTGGCGTGGCGTGCGGGTCGGTGGTTCCTCCAGCAGTTTCAACAGGGCATCGGCGGCGGCACCGCCGAGGGTATCGGCTTCGGCGATGACATACACCTGGCCGCGGGCTTCGAAGGGGCTGGAGTAAGCTTGGACGAGGAATTCCTTGGTGGCGGCGACGGAGGTCGAGGTCCGTAGGTCCCTTTCGAGCACATGCAGATCCGGGTGGAAAAGCTCTTCGCCCTTGGCCGGCCAGACCAAGCGCCGACAGTGACGACAGGGCTCGAGACCGTGTACGGCGCAGGGGCGTTGGGGGACCGGGTTGAGGCAGAGAAAAGACCGGGCGATCTCCAGTGCCGCCTGCTGGCGCTCCTCCTGGCCGCTGCCATAGAGGATTACCGACGGATAGAGGCGACCCTCGGCGGCAAGCTGGACCACCGAATCGAAATTCATGGGGTGACCTCCGGCGGCCGGAAGATTTGCTCCAGAAATGCCTCCACTTGATGCCAAGTATTTTCCTTGTCGCCATCGGAGTCGATAACCCGGAAGCGCTCCGGATCGGCCGCCACAAGCTCCAGATAGCGATGCCGGACGCGTTCGTAGAAGGCGAGGTTCTCATCGTCCAGGCGATCGACATCGCCGCGGGCCCAGCGCGACGCGGAGCGTCCCCGCTCATAGGCCGAGGTGGCGGGCAAATCGAAGTACAGGGTGACATCTGGACGCCGCCGTTCGGTGGCCAGGAGATCCAGTTGATCGATCCAATCGGCCGGTAGGCCGCGCCCGCTCCCTTGGTAGGCACAGGACGAATCCGTGAAGCGATCGCAGAGCACGTGGGTGCCGGCCGCCAGCGTCGGCTCGATGAGCTCGAGAAGATGTTGGCGGCGACTGGCGAACACCAACATGGCCTCTACCCGACCGTCGATCTGGCCCCACTGGCTATCTAGGAACACCCTGCGGATGGCATCCCCGAGGGGCGTGCCGCCGGGTTCGTGGGTTTGACAAACCGGCACGCCGCGTTCCTCGAGCCAGCTGACGGCACGCCGCAGGTGGGTGCTCTTGCCGCTGCCGTCGAGGCCTTCGAAGGTGATGAAGAGGGATGACATGGTGTCTCGCAGAGGGCATCGAGGCGTCGGGGAATTCCGAGCTGTCGCCGAGGGGTTAATATAACTGCCATGGAGCAAAACGCCACAGTCTTCACCGCCGACGATATCGAGCGAATTTTCTACGATGGAGATTGCGGTGTCTGCCACTGGGCAGTGCGTTTCGTCGCCAAACGCGATCCCCAGGGGACGGCATTTCGCTTTGCCCCGTTGGGCGGAGAGGTTTTCAAGGCCCAGGTTCCCGAGGCTCAGCGCCGGCAGCTGCCGGATTCCATGGTGGTGCGAACCGCCGACGGTGAGATTCTCGCCCAGTCGGTGGCCGTGGTCCACATCCTGCGTCGTCTCGGCGGCCCCTGGCGTTTCCTGGGCCGAATCCTGAGTTGGCTTCCGCGCTCCCTGCGCGACGCTGCCTACGGCGGTGTCGCCGCGATCCGTCACCGCTTGGCGGCCAATCCCCAAGGCGCCTGTCCGCTGCCGAGCCCCGAGCTAAGGAGCCGG
Organism: Acidobacteriota bacterium; assembly: GCA_029263315.1. Lineage (GTDB taxonomy): Bacteria > Acidobacteriota > Thermoanaerobaculia > Multivoradales > J023 > JAJCXR01. The sequence goes on from JAJCXR010000047.1 coordinate 120,125, forward strand.
CTCGACCCCTGAGATTTCCTGCGGTGCTTCCCCCAAGTAGTGGCTGAAAAGGCGATCGCCTCGAATTTCCAAGGCGCTGGGGCGCCCTTTGTAATAGGCCTTCAACATGCCGGTGTCGATGAGCAGAACTTGCCCGTCGAAGCGTTGCACGATGCGATGTGAGTGTTGCGGCGTGTGGCCCACCACCACCCGCTGGGCTCCGAGGGGAGCGAGAATGGCGGGCATCTCGGCGTTCCCTTCTTCGTCACTCCACTTGGCGTAGCCGCGGAACCACAGGGGTCCGTTGTCGCCGACCAGCAACGAGCTCTCCAGTCGGATGACCGTCTCCAGCTGTGGGGAGATGACGCGCCCGGCCGCCGTCTCTTCCTCCGCCAGCCGACGAGCGCTGGCCAGAATATCCCGCAAATGGGTGGTCACCAGGATGCGTCGTTCGTCGAGCAGCTGTTGATGGACTTGATCGAAGGCGGCGATCTCAGCGGCGACGCCATGGTTGATGTCGTCGATGGTGCGTCCTGTGAGGGCCGGGCTGATGCCTCCGTGCAGGAAGACCACGCCAGCCAGCTGAGTCGCCGCCGGTAGGGTGCGCAACCAACTGCCCAACTCGCCCTCCGGCGACAGGGCGTCGATGTATTCGACCAAGCCGTAGGCTTTTTGCTCCTGACATTGGCTCAGCACTTGGCGAGCCGCGGCGGGCTCTTCGCCCCGCAGTACCGCTTGACGCCGGATGTGCTTCGAGTAGTCGTTGCAGTAGAAGGTGTAGCGGTCGACCGAACGGGCATCGACAAAAGCGGCGAGGATGTCGCGGGTGACGTAGCGTAAGTCTCCAAGCAAATTGAGCGCTTCGTGATTGCCCAACAGGACGATCACCTCGCCGCCCTTCTTGGGGGCTTGCTGTTGCAGCTTCTTGAGGAAGTTGGCCACCTCGATCGTCTTGGCACCGCGATCAAGGAAGTCACCGGTCTGCACGAAGATGCTGTCGCCGCCGGTCCAGCGGCCGCGTTTATCCACCAATCCCACCTGTTGCAGAATGGCCAGCAGCTCGTCGTAGGCCCCGTGGATATCGGCGATGGCGAAGATTTGGCGTTCGTCGGTCCCTTTCCGGGCATCGTCGGGTTTGGCGCTAGCGCTGGCGCAACAACAGAAAATTCCGCCGACCAGGAGCGACGCGATGAGGAACGATCTGTGGACGGAAGACCCAGGACGAGTCCGTGGCCTAGGGCAAAGAGATGTTCGTTGCATCCTCAGGGGCTGGGCCCTCCTCGGGGCGAAAGAGATGGTGTGGGCTGTAGGGCGCTAGCCGGTAGATCCTTGGTGGAGGGGGACATGAGCTGGCGAAACAGGGCTTTGACGATCTCGATGTTGTTGGACAGCAAATCGAAGAAATCGTCGGCTTCGATTTCCAAGGCGATGCCCTCGGCGCTGGCCACGGCGTCTTCCGCCCGCAAACGACCGGCGAGGATCTCCCGTACGCCAAAGGTCGAGCCTGAGGATATACAGCGTTGCTCACCGCCTCGGTTGTCTAGAACCACTTCTCCGGCGACGACGGAGAAAAGGGCTTCCGCCGCATCGTTGACGGAGTAGATCTTCTCACCCTGTCGCAGGACCTTTTGCCGGGCGATACCGGCGATGCGCACCACTTGCTCGGCCGTACAGTGGGCGAACAGCTCGACCGTCTGCAGGTGGACCACCATCTGAATGCGGGTGAGGGGCGTCAAGGATGCTCCGTCGGTGTGTCGGATACTGCCTCGCCTCAGGACGAGGGCGTTTGGCTGCCTTCGAGACGTTGCACGATCTGACTGACCTCGACTTCCGCCTTGCGGATCTTGCCGCGGCAGAGCTCCAGGAGCTCGGTGGCCCGTCGCAGCTCGTCGGCCAGACCATCGATATCGACGGCGTCGTTGTCGATGCGTTGTAGGATCGTTTCCAATTCTTGGATGGCGGCGCCGAAGCGAATGCCATCGGGGGGGCTGTCAGCCGTCATTTTTCCTCCACACGGCTCTTCACCTCACCCTCTGCCAGGCGGGTGGAGAGTTGGTCTCCGGGTTGTGCGTCCTGCGAGCGACGGAGAATCTTACCAGCCCCGTCGCGGGTCATGCTGAATCCTCTTTCGAGCACCCTCTGTGGCGATACCTCGTGACACAGGCGGGCCATGCCTTCGATGGCGGCATGACCGACGGCGATGCGGCCGCTGGCCAGCTCCACCAGACGCCGGGCCAACTGCTCGGCTTCCGGGCGTCGGCGCTCGATACTACGTTGGCTCTGCGCCACCAGGCGCTGCTGGCGGTCATCGAGCCAGCGGGCGGCCTCTTCGAGCCGCCGGCGCCCGAGGCTGGCCAGGGCCCGCTCGACATCGGCGAGGGCGCCGGAGACGCTGGCCAGACGGAATTGGGCCGCTTGCGCCAGACGCTCACTGCGTTGCACCTCGAGGCCAGCCCGTTGCAGGGTTTGATGGGCCCGGTGACCGATGGCGGTCGCCGTATCGTGCAGCCGTTGCTCGGCTTGGCGTACCCGGTCGCTGAGGAACTCCGCCACCATGGTGGGCGTCTTGAATGCCTGATGGCTCACCTGATCGGTGATGCTTTGGTCGATCTCGTGACCGAGGCCGGTCAGCACCGGCAGCGGACAGCGGGCCACCGCCTCGGCGATGACTTGGCTGTCGAAGGCAGCGAGATCGCTTTTGGCGCCACCGCCGCGAATCAACACGATGGCGTCGAGCCTACGGGCACTGGCCGCCAACAACGACAGGGCGGAGGGCACTTGGCGCTCCGTCTCCCGACCTTGCATGGCGGCGTGCACGAAGGCGAGACGAAAACCATAGGGGCTGGCTTGCAGCCCACTGACAAAATCGTGGTAGGCGGCACTCTCTTCGGAGGTCACCAGGCCGATATTCAATGGAATCGCCGCCAGGGGACGCTGGCGGTTGGTCTCCATCAGGCCCTGTTGGGCGAGGAAGGCCAGCACTTGTTGCCGACGCTGCTCCAAGTGCCCTAAAGTGAACAGCGGGTCGACATCCCGCACCACCAGCTGGAGGCGTCCCCCGGGGGGGTAGAAGTCGACCCGGGCCAGGCAGCGCACTTGCTGGCCTTCGCTCAACCGTTGTTGGGCAGCGGCCAAGCGCCGTTGGATGCGCTGGTGGTCGGTTCGCCAGATGACCGCGTCGAGCTTGCCGACGATTTGATCACCCCGCCCTTTCTCCACCAGCTCGAAATACACGTGGCCAGCGCGGCTGGGGCGCAACCGCTGCACCTCGCCGACCACCCAGAGGGGCGGAAACGCCTCGCTGAGGAATTCGCGGATCTCGTCCGCCAGCTGTGAAACCGTATAGGTCGCTTCGCCCAAAAGGGGACCCACGGCTGCATGGGTCCCCGCTGCTCGATCATCCACGCGCCGTCAGCTCAGTGGTAGCTGGCGAGCTCGTCGGCCGTCGACAGGGGCAGGGTATCCGCCCACTCGCGGGCCACGTGGTCTTCGGGATGGTGCTTCTCGATGTAACCCTGGGCCTCCCCACGCTCGCGGAAGAGACGCCACAGGAAGGTGTGACCCGCCGGGGCAGTGAAGTACGAGAACTTGTCGGCCCCCTCGGAGAAATCGGGCTTGGCGCTGCCGTTGACGCCCACACACACCAAGCCGATGGCACGATACGCTAAGGCTAGGGCTTTGAGCTGGTCTTCGTACTCGCCGAGCTCTTCCTGGGACAGGGTGGTGTGCAAGACACTGATACGGATGCCGTCTTCCTGAGCTAGCTGGTTGTAGGGCACGTCGTGGCGGTCCATGGCTTCTTTGGTTTCGGCCGTGGTGACGAAGACATCGTCGGTGCCGACCACCTTGAAGGCAATGGCATAGGTGTCTTCTTCGAAACGGGGAAAGGTCTCGCCGAGAAGGCTCTCGTCTTCGACCGTGAAATAGTAGAGGTGGTTATTCAAGCGACGTTTCATCGTTGATCGTCTCCTGACGTGTATGTGCGTGACTGGAATGTCAGTGACCGGAGGCTGCCTTTAGCGAGCCCAAGCCAATTTCGAAGGGACGAATTGGCTGAGTGACCTGATGGGACGGGCCGTCCGGGTAGAATCAAAGGATCGTTGGCAACGATTGCGACGTTGGCAACGATTGCGACATTGCATTTGGGAAATATGCCGCAATCGATCTATCCTAGCAAAGAAATGTAGGTTCAGGAACGGCAGGGCGTTTTCCTGCCGAGGATGGATGAGATGACCACGGTTGAAACTCTGAAGACCCTGCCCCATCTGCCTGCTGCTCTGATGAAAATCTGGCCGGCGAGCCAAGGGTCCGGACGTTTCCACGAGGCTCTGCAGAAGCTGTTGCCAATGAAGGGTCTGTCGGCCATGGAGGACGGTTTGATCGCCTTCTTCCCGGTCGCCGGGCGAGCCAACGTTTTCGAAGCCGCTCTGGCCTTGGCCACCGAGATCCTCGGTATAGGGGCGCCGGGGGTGGGCCTCGAGGGGGCTGATCGGGTGCTTGTTTTTCCCGGTCAGACCATCCACCGCGCAGGGAATGTCTCCGTCGTGACCGAGGCCCTGTTGCAGGACATCGCGCGGCAGCCGCCACATTTTCCGAGTGGCGGTATCTTTCTCACCGGCTATGCCCGTGGCTGGTTACGTGGCCGCCACCGTTGCGAAAAGATCGAGGACTACCTTTCGCCCTCGGGCCCCCGAATACCGCTATTTCAGTGGACGGGAGCCGAGCCCCAGCCCTGCCGCTGGCACAACTTGGACTTGTTGGGTCGTCAGCTGGCGGTCGAACGGCCGGCGGTCGAGAAGAATCTCGAAGCCCTCCTGGATCACCCGGCGGCGCGCATCGACGGGGTGCTCGGCAGTGGCAAGAGCCGGGCCGTTCACGGGGTGGTGAGCCGCCAAGACGATCCTGTCGTTTGGTGTCGGCTGGACCCGGTCTGGCCGGGAGTTCCGGTTCTCGAGAGGTGTCTGCGAGGGGTTCTGCGAAGCCAGTGGCCGGAAGCATTCGAGAGCTCCGACGGGGGCCCAGAAACCGTCGATTCGCCTCCAGGGCATGGCAGTCTGACCCACCTGCGCCGGCTCTCCCTTCATCTCGGGCGTCGACTGTTGGTGGTCTGTGACGGCATCGAGAGCTTGCCAGCGGACGATCTCGAGCAACTGGCTGAGTGGTCGCTTCATGAGGACGCCACGGCGGCGGCACGGATTCTCTTGGTGGGGCGCTCGGGCACTCCCTTGCCGGCCCCATTACAGGGCCTGCCGATGGCCGAGGTGCCACCGATGACCACCGAGGAATCGGCTCGCCATGTGCAGGCCGCCTGCGAGGGTCTCGGTATCGGCGACGAGATGCAACACCGTTGGCAGGACATGGTGATGGGCAACCCCCTGGCCTTGGAGGAGGGCATCCTGGGTCTCTATCACCACGGGCGAATCCGGCGCCTCTACGGTAGCTACTTCTCCGATGGTGCCAGCGACTACGACTACCATTTGTCCGATCGCTTCATCCGCCTGGTGGAGGCGGAGGTGCAGCGTCTCGGGGAGCCGTTGGGATTGCGCATTCTGGCGGCTTCGGAGCAGGCGGTTTCGAAGCGCCAACTCGAGAGAGCCGTCGCTTCCTTCGGCATCGTCCTGCAAGGGGATTGGCACCATCCCTTCATTGCCGGGGGCTGGTTGGAGAGAACCTCCTCGGCCCTGGGTCAAGCCTATCGCCTGGCCTCGCCTGTCCTTTCCAAGGCCCTTCTGGCGCCTTTCCACAAGGAAGCGGTGACGACCTTTCGTCATGTCCTGGGGCGGGTCCTGGTGGCAACTGAGGACGGGGCGCCGGGGGATGAGTGGCGAGCCTATCGGCTGTTGGCTGGGTCCCCTGAAGCGCTGCCGACGTTGCTCGATGGCAGCCGCGATAGCGACGATGCGGCGTCTCGCTTCGAGCTCTTCGAGGCGCTGCTCAGCGAGTATCGGTTGTTTCAGGAGCGTGGGGGCGACAGCAAAACCGAGTTGGCGCTGCTGTGGTCCATATTGCCCTTGTCGCGGCGGGTGGACCGTTTGCATGAGCTACAGGGCGAGCTCGAGCGGGCCATCCAGCTGGCGGCGGAGGTCCCCCGTCGTCTGGTGGCTTTGCTCACCCTGAAAGGCGAGCTGGACCAGGAGAAGGGGCGCTTTCGTGCCGCCGAAGAGAGCCTCAAGCAGGCGCTGGCGATTTCCGAGGGTGCCGAAGAGAAACATCGGCTGCGACTCTTCCTCCGGCTCGGGGATCTGCTGTTGCGGGAGGACCGCCGCCATGAGGCGCGGGAGATGTTCACCAATCTTCTGGCCTTGGTGCAAGACCAAGGGGGGGAGCTAGCGGCCACCTGCCACTACTATCTGGGGAATGTGGCCTTGGGGGAGAAACGTTTCGACGAGGCCCTGCGGCACCATGGGGCGGCGCTGGCGATTCGACGTCGCAAGGAGGATCGGCGGCTCGGTTCTTCGTTCTCAGCCCTGGGGGCGTTGCATTTGGAGCGCGGTGACTATCCGCGGGCCGGCCACTTTTTCGGGCTGGCGGAAGATGTGCTGACCCGCCATGGTGGACGCCCGGAGGAGCTCACCTTTGCCCTGCGGGGTGCAGGCCGCGCCCTGATGCGATTGGGAGACTCCACGGCCGCTGCCAATCCCCTCAAGAAAGCGCTGCGGATCGGTCTCAACCGGGATGTCATGACCGAGGCGTTTGCCCGTCTGGACATGGCCGAGAACCATCTCCTGCTGGGCAATGTGTCCCAGGCTCTCTCGGAAGCCCGGCAGGCGCATTTTCGCCTCAGCTTGGTTTCCAACGCGCCGCTACTCGGCGATGCCGAGCTCCTCCTGGGACGAATTCTAATGCGACAACATCAGGGCGAGGTCGCCAAGCAGCATTTCGATGAGGCACTGCGGGTCCACAGTCGTCGGTCGGATGTCCAGAGGCAAGCCACGGATCATTCATGGCTCGTCGAGCTGGCCCTGGCGGAGGGGGACCGCGAAGCGCTGCTGCGCCAGAGCCAGGCCTTGCAAGCCAGTCTGGCTCGCCTGCCGCAGACGGCGGACGATGAGATCCTGGTCTTCCGGCTGTTCAAGGCCTTCGATTGGTTGGAGCGCCGGCAGATCGCCGTCCCGGAGGCGTTGCCCTTCCTGGAGCGTGCCTATCGGGAGCTGATGCGCAAGACCGGCTACCTCGAGCCAGAGCAGCGGCACGGCTTCCTGTTCCAGAACCGAGAGCATGAAGAGCTGCTGGTCAGCGCTGCCAAATACGGCATGACCCCCGCCTAGGGAAGCGCTCTGCTGCTATGCTCGGTCGGTCGATCCGTCCTGGGTCCGTCTTCGAAACGTCCCCTGACCACAGAAGAAAACATCCATGCTCGAGCCCATGCCCGCCGATTCCCTCCCTCTCTTGACGAGCACCCATCGTTACCTCGAAGAAGGCATCGAGCAGGGGCTCCACTTTGGTGGGCAAGTTTACGTTTCCCGTCGTACCGGCCTCTCCGCCGGCGACGTCATCACCGAGGATGCTGAGCCTTTCCAGGAACGCGATCTGGTGGTCGGTGAACGGCAACCGGGTCAGGCGATGAGCCTTGACACCTTGATGATCTGGTTATCGTCCAGCAAGCCGGTGACTGCCGTTGCCCTAGGTCAGCTATGGGAGCGCGGGGCCCTCGCTCTGGACGATCCCATCGCCCGTCACATTCCCGAATTTGCGGCCCAAGGCAAGGAGAAGATCACCCTACGCCATGCCCTGACCCACACCGGCGGTTTTCGTCTGCTCAGCGTCGGTTGGCCCGAAGCCGGTTGGGACGACATCATCGCCACGATTTGTCGGAGCCGTCCCGAGCCCCGCTGGGTGCCGGGGGAGAAGGCGGGTTACCATCTCGCTGCCAGCTGGTTCATCCTCGGCGAGGTGGTGCGGCGGCTGGACGGTCGAAGCTACTCGGAGTATGTGCGCCAAGAGATCTTCGAGCCCTGCGGCATGACGGACTGTTGGGTCGGCATGCCGGCGGATCGTTTCGAAGCCTATGGCGAGCGGATCGGTCGGATGTATGGCACGGAGGCCAGCTCCGTTTCCGAGAAACCGCCTCTGGCCCGACCGTGGCATCAAGCGGCCCATGTGCAAGGCTGCTCACCGGGTGGCAACGGCTATGGCCCGATCCGCCAGCTGGGGCGTTTCTACGAGATGCTGCTCTTGGGTGGACGGTGGAACGGTCAGCGGATTCTCAGCCCGCAGACCGTCGAAGCCTTGACCACCCCTCACCGGGTGGGACTCTACGACCACACCTTCAAACACACCTTGGACTGGGGGCTCGGATTTATCGTCAACTCCGAGCACTATGGCGCCGAGTTGCCCCCCTATGGCTATGGGCGACATGCGTCCCGCCGCACCTTCGGGCACAGCGGCTATCAATCGTCGACTGCCTTCGCTGATCCGCGCCATGGCCTGGTGGTGGCCTTGGTGGTCAACGGCAATCCCGGGGAGCCCCGGCATACACAGCGGCTGCGACAGCTGACGGAAGCCATCTATGAGGATCTCGGCTTGGTCGAGCCCCTATAGTCTGAGAAGGGACCTGCGCTTTGTTGTTGTCATTTATTTTCATCGTTGTGGGCATCGCGTTGCTCTACTGGGGTGGCGAGCTGCTGGTGGAGCATTCCATCCATTTGGCCAAGGCCTTGGGGGTGTCGTCGCTGGTCATCGGTTTGACGGTGGTTGCCTTCGCCACCTCGGCGCCGGAGCTGGCGGCGACGTTGACCGCCGCCTTCAGCGGCTCGCCGGATCTGGCGGTGGGCAATGCCTTCGGCTCCAACATCGCCAATCTCGGTTTGATCTTGGCGGTGGCGAGCTTGGTCATGCCGATCGAGGTCACGCGGCGCTTCTTGCGCCGCGAAATGGCCTTCATGCTGCTGGCTACGATCCTCGTCTACCCATTGATGATCGATGGTCAGTTGGAACGCTGGGAAGGCGGCTTCCTCTTTCTCGCCTTGGTAGTATTCCTCTGGCGACTGATCCGCAACGGCGCCAGCAGCAAGACGCCACCGGTGGCGAGCCTCGAGGTGGAAGATGTCGAGGAGGCTAGCTCCCTGTGGCGGTCGATCGGTGCGGTGATCGTCGGTGTCGTTTTGTTAGTCACCGGCGCCAAGGCGCTGGTCGAGGGGGCGACGGATATCGCCCTCGGCCTGGGGGTGCCGGAACGGGTTATCGGCTTGACCTTGGTGGCCTTCGGCACCAGCCTGCCGGAGCTCGCCGCCAGCATCGCGGCGGCAAGGCGCAAGGCCGGCGACTTAGTGCTGGGCAATATCGTCGGCTCCAACATCTTCAATCTGCTGTGCATTTTAGGGGTGACCTCCCTGGCCCATCCCATCGCCGTGCCGGCCGCCGCCATGGGCCTCGACTTCTGGGTGATGTTCGGCATCAGCGCCCTGGCGTTGGTGCTCTTGACCTTGGGCAGCCAGCTGTCGCGTCAAGAGGGGGTCGTGCTGCTGCTGATCTATGTCGGTTACACCATTTACCTCTTTTTGCCATGAGACTGTGTTGACCGAAGACTGTCTTGACCGAAGACTGTGTTGACCGAAGACTGTCTTGACGGAAGACCTTGGAGGTTTGGCCATGGGCGCGCCACCGGTTGACAAACCGCGTTGTTCCTGGGCCGGAGACGACCCCCTGTACCAGGCGTATCACGACGACGAATGGGGCGTGCCGGTGCACGACGACGGCGTGCTCTTCGAGTTTTTGCTGCTGGAGGGGGCCCAGGCTGGCCTCAGCTGGATCACCATCCTGCGCAAGCGGCAAAACTATCGACGTCTTTTCGACGGCTTTGATGCGGAGCGCATCGCCCGCTATGACGACGCCAAGATCGCAACCCTGTTGACCGATCCTGGCATCGTGCGCAATCGCCTCAAGGTACACAGCGCGGTGAGCAATGCCCAAGCCTTCCTAGCGGTTTGCCAAGAGCGCGGCAGCTTCGACGCTTTCCTTTGGGATTTTGTCGAAGGCCAGCCGATCAAAAACCACTGGACCCGCATGGATCAAGTGCCGGCCACGACGCCGGTCTCGGATCGCCTGAGCAAAGAGCTCAAGAAGCGGGGGTTTCGCTTCGTCGGCAGCACTATCTGCTATGCCTACATGCAGGCGGTCGGCATGGTGGACGACCACATCACCGGCTGCTTCCGCCACGGTCAGATTGCTACTCGCTAGTGTTCGTCCAGTTTTACCGAGATTGGTGCCCAAGGAGACCCTTTGGAGCGAGCAAGGGGCGAGCGTGTCTGAGCTGGAGATACCCTCCAAAGGTCCGGCGAGTTTCGGAGCCCCGGCCGAGCCCAATGGCCCTCCGCCCCCCTTGGACCATCGCTGGACGGCAACTAGGCTAGTATCCATCCAGTTTTACCGAAATCGGTGCTAGAGGGAGACCCTTCGAGCGAGCACGGACGGAGTGCTGTCTGAGCCGCAGGGCCAAGGGAACGGGATCAAACCTTGATACAAAGGGGTTTAGATCGACACGTCAGCGTTGGGGCGAGTTTGCGCAGGCCGCGCGCAGCCGAAGGGCTCCCGCCCCGCATCGTTTTCTTGGATGGGAACTAGGCTAGCTCCCCATGACGGCGGCCAAGAACTGCAATAGCTGGCGGTGGAAGGCGATGGGCTGGTCCAGATAGCAGGCATGGCCGGCGTCTTCGAGCACGACGCTGCGGCTGGCCGGCATGGCCTTGGCCAACCGCTTGGCCTCCTTGGGCGGGATGATCTCGTCCCGGTCGCCCCAGAGAATCAAGGTCGGCACCGTGGAGCCCTGTAGGGACTCGAGATTGGCCGTGATGGCACCGGGTGCGATGGCAACAAAACCGGCCAACCAAGACGGTCGCTGGGCCACCAGGGGAAAGCTGAAACGACCGCTCATCGACGGCGACACCACCACCGCGGGACGGTCGAAAAGCAGGGGCAGCAAGCCCTGGAGTAGCTCCTCCGGCGGCGTTTCGCTAGTCGGAGAGCTACCAAATCCCGGTAGGTCCATGGCCAAGACGCGGTATCCCCGCTGCGCCAAGAGCTCGAGGGTGCCGAGCTCTCGCCAGGTTTCCACCGTGTATCGGGCCCCGTGCAGCAGCAAGACCGGGGGCCCTGTGTCGGGACCCGCCGCCAAAAAATGCAACCGGCTACCGGCCAGAGAAAGGTCGAAGGCGTCGACGATTGGGTTTTGGGTTTCCGGCGCCGCGGGTTGCCTGCCGTCGGCCTCCGAGGTGACGTCCTTGCCCGGCGGAATCGCTGCCTCGGCGCTGAGCTGAGGCGCGCCGCTGAGGCCAATCGTCAACAGGGAAACGAGCCAGACGCGACGTGGCGCAAGATGGAATAGAGACATAGCGAGCTCCTAGGATGGTGGAACCAAAAGACGGCGAAGCCGTTCCAGCTTTTCGGCCGACAAGGCCCAGCCTCCTGGCCGATGCCGAGCCAGCCACAGATCGTGCCGACGTTGGATGAGCTGCGCCAACTCGTCGTCGAGCTGGTGACGCAAAGGGCCGGGCAAGTCGCTCACCGGGGCATCCAAGCCCGCCTCGAAGCGAGCCAGCGCCAGGCGGCACGCCAGGTCGAGAATATCCCCCAACCACCGCAGCTCGCGAACCTCCAGGGACGAGTCGTCGGGTAGCCCACGCAGAGCCGTGGCGAGATACCGCCGCGTCGCCAACAGATGGCCTGGCGTCATGCCCAGCCCGCGACGCTCCGCCGCCGGTTTGTGGGCGAAGATGAGCTGGAAGAAGAGCGCCGAGCCATTGATTTTTGGCCCCCCGGGGGGCGGTGCGTTGGTCTTCGAGTAGGCGTTGGCCAAGTCGACGGCGACGCGGCCGAGCCCAGGGGGGCCGTCGCGGAAGGCGTAGGCGTCGAGCCAGTCCGCCACCGGCAAGCCGAGTGGGTCCTTGGCACAGTCGACGTTCCAGGCCATGGCAGCGCCGGCCAGGAAGCCGAGGTAGGCGGTGGGCCAGGTCTGGAGGTGGCCGTGGTCCCCCCACTCGGTGATCAGGTAGCCGCTGCTGCCATGGCGCTGCCCGGCGACGGCGGCATTGGCCAGATTGAGCAGAGCATTGTCGCCGCGTCCGGCGAAGCTACTCCAGGTGCTGGTGCCCGGGCATAGCCAAAATTCAAGACCGGAGGCGGAGAACTGCCGGGCTTTGGCGTCGAAGGGGAAGTTGGCTTCGTAGCCCCAGGCCAAGATGATGGCGTCTCCGGGCAGTCGGGGAATGAGCTGTGGATGATCGAGGACGATATCTCCCCAATACATCATGCGCCGACCGCGCTCCGCCAAGAGGCCGTGCACCCGTCGTAGGTAGTCGAGGTAGACGGCTCCTCGCCCCCGTTGACGGCACGCTTCGGCGGAGCGGCCCCTGCCCAGGTCCATGGTCTCGTCGAGACCCACATTGACCAGGTTGCTGGTGAAATTCGGTAGTAGCTGGTCGTAAAGATCTTCCAGCAGGGTGAAGGTCCTGTCGTCCACCGGGCACAGGCTGAAGGGTTCCCGCTGATCGCTGAAGGGATGCTCGATGCCCTCGGGACATTCCGCCAGCGGTCGATACTCGGGGTGAATCAACCAACGGTGGAAGTGGCCGAAGCTGTTCTGGTTGGCGGCGAGCTCGATGTGCCGTTGTCGGCAGTAGGTATCGATCTGGCGGATGTCATCGGCGGTCATCGGGCTGGCCTCCCGCCAGACGGATTGGTGGCCACGGTAGGCGAAGGTGTGCTCGATGTAGAGTTGCAAGTGGTTGATCTTGCAGTCGGCCAGCAAGTCGATAAGGTCCATCAAGGTGTCGAGGCGCGGCACCTTGTTGCGGCTGATATCGAGCATCACACCGCGACGGGGAAAATCGGGCCAGTCCTCGATGGCGACACCGGGCACGGAGCCACCCTCGATCGCCTCGGCATCCGTTTTGGCATCCGACCCGGCATGCAGTCGCAGCCATTGCCCGAGGGTGGCGACGCCGTAGAACAAACCCGCCTCGCTGGCTGCTTCGAGATGGCCGCCGAGGTGGTCGAGCCGCAAGTGATAGCCTTCCGGCGGTAGGTCCGAAGACGGGTCGAGACGAAGCCGCAACCCATGGGCTGCCTCTGAAGCCGATAAGGCAACGTCCTCAGCTGCGTCGTCGGTGGTCCAGTGGGGCTGCCGCCGGCCATCGGCGAGGACTTGCCGCAGCCGTTGCGCTAGGACGCCATCTATTGGCAGCTCCTTCGGCCAGTGGACTGGGAGGCGTCGAGGTGGGTGCCAAGGTCGCCGCCGCTCCAGCTTCTTGGGCGGTGGACACAGTTGCACCTCAGAGGGTGTGCTATCTGCGGGTGCTGTTCCGGGTTGCGTGGCGACGGGCTTTTGCTGCTGCATGGGGCTCTTGTTGTTTCATGGCACGGGTCAGGGAAACGATTCTTCGGTCCGCGGCTCGACAAGCTCCGCAGCTTGACAACTCTTGGGGCCGCTCGCATGATCAGGGTATCAAGCTTTGAGCGGAGGGGATGTTCCATGGACCGCGACGCGATCGACCGTATCCAGCAATTCAGTATCCCGCGACTCAGTTTCCCGCGATTGAGGTTGCGGGGACCCCTTGCCCGTGCCGGTCGGTTGGGTCTCCTCCTGGCACTGTGCCTTGGCGCCTCGGCGGCCGTCGCTTCGTCTGCCGTGGCTTCGCAAGCGGGCGGCTTTGTTGTCGAGTATGGGTACCAGGAAAAGGAGCCGATGGCGGCGGAAGGGCAGCCCGTGGCGGTCCCATCACCAAATACTCCATCACCAAATACTCCATCGCCAATTGGTCCATCTCCAGATGCTCCAGCGCAGACCTCGGCCCTGCGTCTCGATGTCGAAGGTGACCGGGTGCTCATTTCGTTTCCCGTCGTCGCCTCGGCGTCGCAAGAACGGCCGGCGCTGCGTTTGCTCTACCTCGGGGATCGCCGGATGTTGGTGCTCCTCGACGACGGGGAGAAGACATTCAAGGAGGTCGATGGCGACATCTTGGTGGTCCTCGAGCAGCACTTGGATCAACAGGACACCGACCAGCGCATCCGCCTGCTGCAAATGTCCGCGGTGCCCCGGCGCTTGATGGCGGAGGTGCTCGCCAAGGAAGAGGCGGTGCGGGCCCGGCGCCTGCGTTGGTCACCTTGGGAAGTGGAGTCCACAGGGCGCTGGGCGGAGCAGCAGGGATTTCGTAGCTTGGCCTACGCAGTGAGGGCTGAAGGCGAGCCGCTCGGGGAGCTCTGGGTGGCTGAGGTGGATGCGACAGAGCTCGACGACGGGGCCTTGGCCACCCTGCGACGGTCCTCGATACTCATCGATCAACTGCTCATGGCCACCTCCAAGATGGCCACCGGTGACAGTCTCACCCTGCTGGGTTTCGAGTCCAATCCGCTGGCGATGTTTGCCTTCCAGAGGGGGCTGCCCGTGGTGCTGCGAAGAATCGTCGATGGTACGGTGAAGTATGAGAAGATTCTCCAATCGATACGCCCGAGGCAGAGCGATGATGCACCGGTGGACATCCCGGTGGGTTATCGGCGAGGTATCCTCGGCCTACAATAAGTTTTGATAGATTCTCGATCCGCAACAGAGGTCCCTTGAGCTTGTGAGCCCCCCCAAGACCGGCAATCACCCTTACGGCCTCATCGGTCGTTTTCTGACCTTCGTAGGCGAGCGTTATCCCTTTGCTTTGGACATCGCGAGGGAAGCCTTCGAAATGGCGGTCAGCCGCCCGTCGGTGAGCAATTTTCGGCGCCAAGGGGGGCTCGATGCGGTGCGCACGGCCCTCCGCAAGGAGCTTCGCAAACGCAGTCTGCGCCTCGAGCTGCCCGATCGCTTCGAGACGACGCCACGGGTGACGGCGGGAGAGCGTCTGGAGGCGGCCCGCAAGGAGCTCATCGAAGCCTGTGATGGTTTTGTTGTGCGTGAGATCTTGGTCGCCTCGTTGACCATCGACGAACGCCGGGAAATCCTTGGTGGCATGATTCTGACCCGTGCCACGGACAATCGTCTCAAGGCGTTTTTTACCGGTGGCGAGGTCCGCATCGGCAACAAATCTTTCCAAGGCAAGGGTTTCCGTTCCCTGGGCCAAGAGGCTATCTATGCGGCGGGGATCCGTCTCCACCGCGGTGAGGAGTACCGCACCGCCGAAGGCTCTTGGCAAGGTGATGTGGTGGCGCCCTTGATCCGCGATGCCGGCATTGCCTTGGCCATGCATCCCGAGGCGGAGGGAGTGCATCGCATCCTCAGCGCTCAGATGGGCAAGGCGGGGCCGCCGATGGATGGTCGCGACCTCCACATCGGCGATTTCGAGCGCGGCATCCTACCGCCAGCGGCCCCTTTGAGCATCTCTTCCCTGACCTTGGCCGGCATCGGTTTCGCCATGGCCCGGCAAGCCATGGACCGGGTGGCCCTGAGCTTCATCGGCGAGGGCGGCACATCCTTGGGGGAGTGGCATGAAGCGATCAACGTTTGTGCTGTGCATCGCCTACCGGTGGTGTTTTGCATCGAGAACAACCAGACGGCGTTGTCGACACCCCTGTCCAGCCAGACGGCGGCCCGTACCTTTGCCGACAAGGCGGTGGGTTATGGCGTCCCCGGGTTGACCATCGACGGCACCGATCCGGAGGCGGTGTTCAGCGCCTTCACCTGGGCCGCCGAGCGGGCCCGCGAAGGGTCTGGGCCGAGCTTGATCGAAGTTGTGAGCATGCGTATGTGCGGACACGCCCACCATGACGACATGCTATATCTGGGCCGCGAGCCGCAAGCGGGGTGGGAGTATCCCGAGCTCACCTCCGACGGCTATGCGGACCCCCACGCCTACCGCTATTGGTCGAACAAAGATCCGATCCATACCTACGCCAAGCGACTCGAAATGCAGAACATCATCCGTCCCGGCGATCTCGCCCTGTGGCAGGCGGAGGCGGAGGCAATGGTGGAAGCCGAGGCCCGCAAGGTGATCGAGGCCCCATGGCCCGACGCCGCGACGGTCGGTCAACGGGTCTATGGCTGTGGTCTCGAGGCCCGTCGCGTCGAGCCCCTCGAAGCGCGGCGTTCACTGGAGCTCGGCGACCCAAGGTCACTGGAGCTCGGCGACTCAAGGTCACTGGAGCTCGGCGACACCTCGACGCTTCCCGGGATCGAGGTGGGTAGCCCGTACGAACCCCAAGGACAGACCTTCCTTGAGGCGATCCAGCTGGCGGTCGAAGACGCCCTGCGCCAGGACGAACGGGCCTTCGTCTATGGCGAAGACGTGGGCGGTCGCTATGGCAACGCATTCCTCATGCTGCGGCCCCTGTTGGCCGAATTTGGTGATCGCATCATCAACTCGCCGCTCACCGAGGCCGGTACCTTGGGGGTGTGCATCGGCGCCGCCTTGATGGGCCTGCGCCCCATCGGTGAGATGCAGTTCAACGACTTCGTGGCCACCGGTTTCAATCAGTTGGTCAATAACGCCGCCAAGATCCGCTACCGCTGGGGTGGTGAGGTGCCGATGGTGGTGCGCATGCCCTGGGGCGGTCTGCGCTCCGCCGGGCCCTACCACAGCCAGAATACTGAAGCTTGGTTCTACCGGACGCCGGGCCTGAAGATCGTGGTGCCATCGACGCCGGAAGATGCCAGAGCCCTTTTCCGAGGCGCCATGGAGGATCCAGATCCCGTCCTTTTCTATGAGCACATCGCCCTCTACCGGGAGCCGCGCATCAGGCAAATACTGGCCGCCGGGGCCCCCCCAGCCTTGCCCCTGGGCAAGGCGGCGGTGCGGCGCATGGGCTCAGATTTGCTGATCGTCTCCTACGGCGCTTATGTGCACAAGGCATTGGCGGTGGCCTCGACCTTGGCCGAGGACGGCATCGACGTCTCGGTGCTCGATCTACGGAGCCTCGTGCCCTTGGATCGCGAGTGCCTGATCAGGATGGCTCAGCACTGCGGCAAGGTGCTCATCGTGCAAGAAGATACCCGCACCGGCAGCATCGGCGAGAGCCTCGCCGCCATGCTGCAGGAGGAGATCTTCGAATTCCTCGACGGTCCGATCCGGGTGCTCGGGGCCCTCGATACCCCGGTGCCCTACGCCCCACCGCTGGAAGAAGCCTTTTTACCCAGCGAAGCGGAGATCGAGCACGCGGCCCGGCTGCTGATTCGCTACTGAGCTCCCCGACCCTCGGAATCCTGCGAGCCCCCTGAGAAGGGCTCAAGGCTGGGCCCTCCAGCGATCCTTTTCAGGGCGGCCGGTGCTATGATCAGAGGTACCGCAAATACCTCTGGGAAGGGACCGTCAGAGCGGTCCAGCTTCCGTCTGGAGAGCACCTATGCACGTCATTTTCGTAGAGCCTTGCTTTCCCTACAATCAGCGCAAGTTCGTCCGTGCGTTGCGCTCCGTCGGAGCACGGGTCACCGGCATCGGTGAGGTTCCGCCGGAGTCGATTCCCGCCGAGACCAAGAGTTGGCTGCACGCCTATGAGCAGGTTCCCAGCGTGGTGCACGAAGAGTCCATGATGGAGGCGGTGAAGCGTATTCAGGCGCGGGAGTGGGTGGATCGACTGGAGGCGACGGTGGAGGCTCACATCATGTCGACGGCGCGGGTGCGGGAAGCGCGGGGAATTCCGGGCACCAGCGTCCAGACATCCTTTCTGTGCCGCGACAAACCGGCGATGAAAGAGGCCCTGCGCAAGGCCGGAGTCCCCTGTGCCCAATCCCTGGGCTCCGACTCGCCGGATGAGATCCGTGAGTTCGCCAAGAGCATCGGCTATCCGTTGATCATCAAGCCCCGCGACGCTGCCGGTGCGGCGGGGACATGGAAGGTGAGCAACGACGAAGAGTTGGAAAGCGCCATCCACGAGTCCTATGCCGATCGTGGTGCTTCGGTGGCGGTGGAGGAGTTCATCGAAGGCCACGAAGGCTTTTACGACACCATCACGGTGGGCGGCAAGATCATGCATGAGTTCATCACCCACTATTACCCGGGGGTGCTCGAGGCCATGCGGACCCGTTGGATCTCGCCCCAGTTCATCACCACCAACCGTGTCGATGCCGAGAGCTACGACGAGGTCAAAGCGATGGGCAAGAAGGTGATCGACGCTTTGGGGATCGGCACCTCGGCGACTCACATGGAGTGGTTCTTCGGACCCAAGGGGCTCAAATTTTCGGAGATAGGTTGCCGTCCTCCGGGGGTTGGGGCGTGGGATCTCTACTGCGCCGCCCACGAAATGGACGTCTACAAAGAGTGGGCCATGGCGATTGTGCACGGCTATCCGTCGGAGCGCCCGTCGCGGCGTTATTCGGCGGGCCTGATCAACCTGCGGCCGGATCAAGACGGGCGTATCGTAGGTTACGACAACATCGAGCTGCTCGATCAACTGGGGCCGGCGATCATCGATCATCACATCCCACCGGTGGGGAGCCCGACGCAACCGGTGGAAGCGGGCTACATGGCCAACGCCTGGGTGCGGGTGCGGCATCCCGACTACGATCAGCTCCGCCACCTGCTGGACACCATCGGTAAGACGGTCAAGGCCCGGGCTCGATAACCCTGCATACACCGACGGTACAGACGTCGCCGCCCCCGCCCTTGGGGGCCCATTGGGATGGCCGCGGTGTCGATTTCGCGCTGCACGCCGTGGAAGCGACGGCGGTGCATTTATGTCTCTTCGAGCGCCCGGAGAGCCGTGAGGCCCAGCGGGTGGTGGCCTTGGATCGCCATCGGGACGGCGTCTTTCGCTGCCGTCTCGAGGGCCTGGGTCCCGGCACCCTTTACGGCTACCGCGTCGAGGGTGCCTTTGCACCGCGCCAAGGATTACGTTTCAATCGCAGCAAGTTGTTGGTCGACCCCTATGCCCGTGCCATCACCGGTGAGCCGCGCTACAGCTCGTCCCTTCTCGGTCACCTCGACGGAGATGGCGAGGCGCTCCGCTACAACCCGGAGGATAGCGCCGGTGAGATGCCAAAATGTGTGGTCGTTGACCCCGCCTTCGACTGGCAGGGGGTGTCGCGGCCAGGGGTGCCGTGGCGTGAGACGGTGATCTATGAATGTCATGTCAAGGGCATGACCCAGCGGCATCCTCAGGTCGACGGTGGGCTGCGCGGCACCTACCTGGGGCTTGCCCAACCCGCCGTCATCGACCATTGGCGGCGCTTGGGGGTGACCAGCGTCCAGCTCTTGCCGGTGCATCAGATCGCCAGCGAGATGCATTTGCTGGCTCGCAACCAGCGCAACTACTGGGGCTACAGCAGTCTCGGTCACTTCGCCCCGCACGCGGCCTATGCCAGCGGTGACGGGACCGATCCTCAACGGCCGCTGCGGGATTTCAAAGGCATGGTGCAACAGCTGCACCGGGCGGGTTTGGAGGTGCTGCTCGATGTGGTCTACAACCACTCGCCGGAGGGGGATCACCTGGGGCCCACCTTGAGCTGGCGCGGCATCGACAATCGCGGCGTCTATCGTCTACCCAAGGCGGCGCTCCACCGCTACACCGATTTCACGGGTTGTGGCAACAGCATCGACATCCACCGTCCGGCCGTCCGCCGGTGGATTCTCGACAGCCTGCGCTATTGGGCGACGGACATGCAGGTGGACGGCTTTCGCTTTGATCTGGCAACTTTTCTCGGCCGTGACCCTCTCGCCTTCTCCTCGGCGGCACCGATCTTCGAAGAGATTTCCCGAGATCCTGTCCTGGCGCCACTGAAGTGGATCGCCGAGCCCTGGGATTTAGGCCCCGGGGGGTATCGGCTGGGTCAATTCCCGGACCTCTGGCGGGAATGGAATGATCGGTATCGCATCGAGGTGCGACGTTTTTGGCGGGGCTACGGCGCCACGGCGGCACACCTGGCCCGTCGGCTGAGCGGCAGCGATGATGCCTTCCTCCACAAGGGATATGCCGCCGGCATCAATTACGTGGTCAGCCATGACGGTTTCACCCTGGTGGATCTGGTCTCCTATGCAAAAAAGCACAATGAAGCCAACGGCGAAGGCAATCGCGACGGCAGCAGCGATGATACGAGCAGCAATTGGGGACACGAAGGGGAAACCGACGACGTCGCTATCCAAACGCTGCGGCGGCGGACCCGTCGCAACTTGATCGCCACCCTGGCCTGGTCGCGGGGTACGCCGATGGTGGCGCAGGGGGATGAGCTCGGCCACAGCCAAAGGGGTAACAACAACCCCTACTGCCAGGACAATGACACCACCTGGCTCGATTGGTCGCCCCTGGCCACGGCGCAGGGGGCGGCGTTCCACCGCTTTGTGCAGCGGGTCCTGACCCTACGAAGGACCTTTCCGATCTTGCAGGATCTCGACTTCCTGAGCCCTGACCAGGTGACTTGGTTGACCCCCGAGGGCAGCGAGATGGGCGCCGGGGATTGGCAAGGGGAAGCGCCGAGCCTCGGCATGCTGTTGCATGCAAATCTGCTCCTGGTCTTTCACGGTGCGGCGCAGAGTGTGCAGTTCCAGTTGCCGCCGGGGTCGTGGTGGCAGTGGATCGATACGGCGCAGGAAGAGGTCGTCGAAACCCCTCTGCAGTGGCGCGGTCGGGAGCTCGAAATGCAGGGATTTTCCCTCCGCCTCCTGTCGCGGTCGGCTGAGGGCTCCAAAGGCCCGCCCTGATGGTGTGTCGACGGGTTTTGAGGTAGCCTGAGGTATGAGTGACTTTGTCCTCAGCGACGGTGACGGCCTCAGCGACGGCGACGAGGCCATGATGACGATCTTCTTGGATGGCCAGGGCCCGGAAGAGACCTGTGTCTATTTGCCGGAGCAGCGATCCCGTATGCACCATCGCCTGATCGACGGCTGCACGCCCGAGGCTTACCAAAGAATGTTGGAACGGGGCTGGCGGCGCTTCGGCAAGGTCTTCTTTCGACCCGTCTGTGCCCGTTGCACGGCCTGCCGGAGCTTGCGGTTGGATGTCGATGTCTTCCGGCCGGACCGTTCCATGCGGCGGACTCTGAAGCGCAATGAGGATCTGCGGATGGAGGTCCATCCCGCCGGCATGACCCTCGATCATCTCGACCTCTACCTCCGCTACCATCAGGACATGTCGACGCGCAAAGGCTGGCGCGAGAAGCAAGTCTCACCCAGCGAGTATTTCGAGTCGTTTGTCGAAGGCGGGGGCTCCTACGGCCAGGAGATCCGTTTCTTCGACGAGGTGCAGTTGGTGGGTGTCGCTTTGGTGGACATCCTGCCCAACGCCATCTCGGCGGTGTACTGCTACTACGAGCCGAGTCAGCGGCACCGGGGTTTAGGGGTGTTTTCAGTGTTGAAACAAGTCGAGCTGGCTCGGCGTCTCGGCCGTCAGCACGTGTATTTAGGGTACTGGATCGCCGACAACGCCAGCATGCGTTACAAGGCCCGGTACCGTCCCCATCAGTTGCTCCAAAGTCGACCGGAGGAGACGCAGATGCCACTTTGGAATCCCCCTGATGGTGCACCCACCGAGGAGGCGAGATCGTGAAAGCGGCCGACGATACGACCCCCAAGGCATGCCCTGTACCCGAAGTATCTCTGTTGGAGCTCTTGGCCGGTCCGACCCCTGATCGACAAGCCATCTTGATCGGCAGTCACGCTGTGCCCCACGGCTATCTGGGCCCCCATGGGGAAACCCTCGAAGGGCAAACGGGCACGGTCGTCCGGACGTTTCATCCCGAGGCGACGGCGGCGGATTGGCTGCCGTCGGAGGGCGCTGCCCGGGCAATGCATTCCTTGGGGGGGGGTCTCTTCGCCCTCTGGTTGCCCGGCGTCGAGCCGACCTCGGGGGAGGAGCCACTCGCTTACCAGCTGGCGCTGTCGTTCGCCGATGGCAGCCAGTGGCAACGCCACGACCCCTACCGCTTTCCCCCCAGCCTAGGCGAGCTGGATCTGTACTACTTTGCCGAAGGTACCCACGAACAATTGTGGCGATGCCTGGGGGCGCGACCGACCAGGCTGCTGGGCGTCGATGGTTTTGCCTTTTCGGTCTGGGCTCCCAACGCTCAACGGGTCAGTTTGGTGGGGGATTTCTGCAACTGGGACGGCCGCCTATTTCCCCTGCGGCGAGTGGGTATTTCTGGGGTCTTCGATCTCTTCATGCCCGGTTTCATCGAGGGGGACCTGTACAAATTTGAGATCCTCACCGCTACGGGCCAGACGATCCTCAAGGCGGACCCGATGGCTCGCTGGGCGGAGGTGGCCCCCGGCACCGCCTCGCGCACCTTTCGCTCTGAATTCCAGTGGGGCGACGAAGCCTGGAGGCAGCAGCAGGCGTCGGGGGATATCACCCGCTCTCCGGTGTCCATCTACGAGGTGCACTTGGGCTCTTGGTTGCGGCAACCGGCGTTGCCCCCCAGTGACCCGTCGCAAGATCCAAGGGCGCAGCCAACCCCTGGCAAAGTCAGCGACTCCCCTACCGATACCCTGACCGTGGCGGAGCCTGGGGACCGTGATCGGGTCTTGAGCTATCGCGATTTGGCCCCCCGCCTCGTCGAGCATGTGAAGTCACTGGGATTCAACTACTTGGAGCTGCTGCCGGTGGCCGAGCATCCGTTCACCGGCTCGTGGGGTTACCAGATCACAGGCTATTTTGCCCCCACCTCGCGGCATGGCTCCCCCGATGATTTCCGGTACTTCGTCGACTACTGCCATCGCCATGGGGTGGGCGTCCTCATCGATTGGGTGCCGGCCCATTTCGTCAAGGACGCCCATGGGCTAGGGCGTTTCGACGGCACGGCACTCTATGAGCACGAGGATTCGAGGCGGGGCGAGCATCCCGATTGGGGGACCTACATCTTCAACTACGGACGCTTTGAGGTCCGCAGCTTCCTGCTGTCGAATGCCCTGTATTGGTTGCGGGAGTTTCACATCGACGGATTACGGGTCGATGCCGTGGCCTCGATGCTCTACCTGGACTACAGCCGCGAGGAGGGGGAGTGGGTGCCCAACGAACATGGCGGACGGGAGAACCTGGAGGCCATCGCCTTGCTGCGCCATGTCAACCGGGTGATCGGCGATACCTGTCCCGGTCATTTCACCGTGGCGGAAGAATCCACCGCCTGGCCGAGCATCACCCGGGGTGTCGACGAAGGGGGGCTGGGTTTCACCTTCAAGTGGAATATGGGGTGGATGCACGACACCTTGAGCTACTTCAGCGTCGACCCCCTGTTTCGTTCGGGCTGCCATGACCAACTCACCTTTGCCATGGTCTACGAATACAGCGAGCGCTTCATCAATCCCCTCTCCCACGATGAGGTGGTGCACGGCAAGGGCTCGCTGTTCAACAAGATGGCGGGGGATACCTGGCAAAAGCTGGCCAACCTACGCCTGCTGTTTGCCTATCAATTCACCCGGCCGGGCAAGAATCTGCTCTTCATGGGCAGCGAGCTGGCTCCCACCCGGGAGTGGAACGAGACCACCAGCCTCGATTGGTATCTGCTCGGCGACCCCGGTCGTCGGGGCCTCAAGACCTTCCTGTCAGAGCTTGCGGAGCTCTATCAAGATCAGCGCTGCCTGTGGGAGTCGGATCCCGACAGTGACGGTTTCGAGTGGGTGGCTTGCCACGATCGCCAGGCTTCCGTGATCGCCTACGAGCGCCGCAGCGGACGCCTGCCTGCCCCGGTGGAGTTGGCCGTCCCCGCCGTCGAGGGGGAGGCGGTGGACTTCGCGGAGGCCCGTAGCCGTTTCGAGCATCGCCTATTGGTGGTGTTGAATCTCACCCCCGTGCCGCGTACCGACTACCGACTGGGGGCCATGGAAGCGGGTAGATACCAACTGCTGATGTCCTCGGACGACAAGCGCTATGGCGGCAGCGGCTTCACGACCGCCGACGAAGTGTTCACCGAGCCGGTGTCCCATGACGGCTGCCGGCAGTCCATGGTGCTGAGCCTGCCACCCTTAGGGGCCGTGATCTTGGAGCCCGTGCCGGACGCCAAGACGCAACGACAAAAACCAGCCGCCAAGGGGTCCCCTAAGGGTCCGCAAAGAAATAAGTTCCCCGCATCGAGGGGGCAAGGGCGCACCTCTCGCCAGGCGCGCGAGGGAGGCGTACTGGTGGTACGTCGCAGCGAGCGCAACGCCGCGAGAGGTGATGCAATTGCCCACGAATGCGGAAGTTATTT
>JAJCXR010000048.1 GCA_029263315.1 Acidobacteriota bacterium
CGCTGGTATTCGAGCGCCGATGCATCCACGTCCGCGGCGTTACGCTCGCTGCAACAGAGCCCCACTATGCCTCGCTCGCAAGCCTTGCGGACGCGGCGCCTCGGGGCTCTCGATACGTCACCGTATTTCCGGCAAGGTGTACTTAGGGCCGGCGAATGACTTAGGGTCCCGAAAAAATAATTATCTCCGGCTCACTTTCCATCCATCCCGCAACTTGACGGGTGCCAACTTGACAGGTGCCTGGCACCTGATTTCCCAACCCTTCCGCGGGTGCCTGGCACCGCACTCATCCCCCATGAGACAAATTATCCCCATCGGCGGACTTCTCATCGGCGGGACCTTGTGATAGCAATTCCACATGATCAAGCAATCGCACCGTCTCTTCCAGCGTCCGTCCCTCCGCCATGGTGGTCAGGGACGGCCATCGCCGTCCTGGCTCGTCTTGAGCCTATTACTGCTCGCCCCGACCCAGCTCAGCTGGGGTCAAGGGGGGGTACAGATGGGGCTCGGCGTCGTTGCGCCCACCAGCGACGAAACCATCATCGACTTCAACTTGAGCCGCAGCTCACGGCGGGACCGGCGTCCGAGGATCTCACCGGACGGCCAGTGGATCGTCTTCGAGAGCGAGCGGGACGGCAATCGGGAGGTCTACATCATGGCCTCCGACGGCACCGGGCAACGGCGGCTCACTTACCATCAGGCGGCGGACGGTACACCCTCCATGTCGCCCGATGGTCAGAGTGTGCTCTTCCAATCGAATCGCATTCAAGAGTACGGCGGTGATCGCCGCCATG
The DNA here is from genome assembly GCA_029263315.1 of Acidobacteriota bacterium. GTDB lineage: Bacteria > Acidobacteriota > Thermoanaerobaculia > Multivoradales > J023 > JAJCXR01. Next base: position 795 of record JAJCXR010000048.1, read on the forward strand.
ACCTCTGGTTGATGGATCTGGAGACCTCTCGCCCACCCCGCCAACTGACCGACGATCGGGCCGACGACGCCTTCGGCAGCTTCTCCCCCGATGGACGCTGGATCGTCTTCTCCAGCGGCCGCAACGGCAACGTCGATCTCTACCGCTTGAAGGTCGAGGATGGCACCCTGGAGCAGCTCACCGAGCACCCAGCCCACGATCTATGGCCCATGTACTCCCCCGACGGCAAGCACATCGTCTTCTCGTCCAAGCGGGAAGAGCAAGACGATCTCTACTCGATACCGGCGGAGGGTGGCGAGGCCCGGCGTCTGACCAGCGAGGCCGGCAACAACTTTGTGCCGTCTTTCTTTCCGGACTCCGAGCGATTGATCTTCGTCTCCACCCGCGACGGTTTCAACCGACTCTACAAAATGGTGCTGGACAGCGGCGAGACGATCGCCCTCGATCCACCGCCCTCAGGCCGGGTTACGGAGCCGCAGATTTCCCCCGACGGCTCGTTCCTGGTCTTCGTGTCCGATGGCGACGACCAACAGGAAATCTACCGCCGTTCGCTCCTGCCGGTGGGGCGCCCGGAAATCATCCTGGAGTAGGGGTCAACTCAGGGTGGCGCTGCGGCAAGCCGTTCGACCTCGAGCTGAGGACCGTCGATGACGGAGAACCGTCGTTCGCTCTCCCGGAAATAGAACCGCAGCCGGTAGGCTCCCGGCGTCACCTCGACCCGAAAGTCGGCGGGCTCTACGAAGTCGGGGCTTTGTCGCCTTTCTTGCCGCCGGGGATTGCCCAACGGTTGTAGGGAAACGCCCTCCGGACGACGTCCGATGCCTTCGACGAAGCTCAGGGGCCAGCGGCTTCCGACCTTCAGGGAGGGCGGCAAGGCCGTCGTTAGAAAGGCCTCGACGGCGGCAAAGAGCTGGACACAGCGCAGCTCTCTTCCCCGCATCACCAGGCCGACGCCGGAATAGTTGTAATCGACCCGCAGGATGTTGCGGCGATGACCGGGGCTCCCCATCCAGCCGCTGACGAGCTCTGCCGCCAGGGCCTGTGGCGACTCCGGCCAATGACCGGAAAAGGCAGCCAGGTTCTCCCCCACCAAGCCGATCAAGCGACGGTGTTGACGGGCGATGCGATCGCTCGGGCCCCGGCCTTCGAGGTCGATGTGGTCGAGGCGTCGTCGGCGGATCAAGTCCTGGCCGGTGCGGCGAGCGATGTCCGCCAGGGTGGCATCCCACAACAGGGGCTCGAGGCCGTGACTCCGTCGTTGGACGTTGATGGAATCCAGGATGGCAACTTCGAGGACGGAGATTTCCAGACTCCTGTGATCGAGAGCAGCGTCTTGGGAAGGACCACCTCGACCACCGTTCCCGGCAAACCCGGACGAAGCCATCGCCAGGACCATGCTCAGGACGACGGCCGGTACCCACCGCCGGGACAACCCGGGCCATCCCACCGGCATCTTACCCGTCTCCGTCGTCGGAGCCACGATCGTGGCGTGCACCGTCCTTTGTTGTCTCGACCTGCGGAGGCGTCTCCTCCAAGCGGAACAGGCGGCGGGCCCATTGCAAGGTCTCGGAATCTCCACCGGTGCGTAGCTCGATGCTGGGGTGATGCAATAGCTTGCGCACCAGGCTGCGGGTCATGGCGTCGACTTCCGCCGCCACCTCCTCGGGCCAGCGTTTGCGCGCCGCCGCCAGCTCGCGCTGCCGGAGACTCTCCGCCCAACGCTGCAAGGAGCCGATCACCGGCTCAGCGGCGAGGCTACGGTGCCAATCCTGAAAACGGGCCAGCTCCCGATCGAGAATCTCCTGGGCCCGCGGCACCTCCTCGCGCCGCCGGCGCAGATTCTGGTGGATCAGGGCCTCCAGGGAATCGATATCCTGTAGGAAGAGGTTCTCCAGGTCGCCGGCTTGGGGATCGATGTTGCGCGGCACCCCGAGGTCGACGGCCAGCATGGGGCGGGACTTCCGCAACTGCATGGCGCGTCGCATGTCGCTGTGATGAAAGATGGGTTCCTCGGCGCCCGTGGAGGTGACCACAACATCGAAGTCCGCCACCCGCGCTTGCCTATCGTCGTAGGGCACGGTCTGGGCATCGGGAAACAAGGCATGGAAAGCTTCGAGGCGGGAGCCGCCGCGGTTGCACACCGCCAAGTCGCGGATCCCCTTCTCTTTGAAGCTACGGGCCACCTGCCGGGACATCTCGCCCGCCCCGATGAGCAGCACCTTGCAGCTATCGAGCCGGCTAAAAATATTACGCGCCAGATCGATCACCGCATAACCAAAGGACACCGAGCCCGACCCCAGGGCCGTCTCCCTGCGCACTCGGCCACCGGCTCCGATGGCCCGTTTGAGCAATTGTCGCAGCACCGTGCCACTGCTGCGACAGCTGTTGCTGGCGGCGGCGGCGTGCTTGACTTGACCTAGAATTTCCGGTTCCCCAAGCACCATGGATTGCAGACCGCTGGCCACCTCGAAAAGGTGCTGCGCCGCTTCACTGCCCCGTTTGACATAGAAACGACCTTCCGACTCGATCTCCGGGGCCCGCGCCAGGAAGACATCGCTCAGCGCCATGCGATAGGCCGACGCTTCCTCCTGCGGCAACAAATAGAGCTCGGTACGGTTGCAAGTCGACAGCAGGACGACCTCGCGGACCTCCGGCCGAGTCACCAGGGAACGCATCAACGCCTCGCCGTCCTCGGCTCTGAAGGAAACCTTCTCCCGCAGCGCCAGGGGAGCGCAGCGATGATCGATCCCGATCATCAGGAGGCTAGGCGCCTGGTCGGAGGTGTCACCGCTCAATGGATGCAGCATCGGTTGCATGGTCTGGACCCCAACATGGAACAGCAGAAGCGTTTCAAACGAATCCGTGCAGGTCTGTGAAGAAAAAATTCACCGCCACCGCCGAGAACAGCACGGCGGCGAATCCCGCCAGGCTGGCGATGGCTGTTTGCCGGCCTTGCCAGCGCCGCAGACGGCGCAGACCCAGGGACAAGCCGTAGAAGACCCAGGTGACGATGGTCACCAGGATCTTCGGGTCCATCAGCCAGTTGCCGGCGAACACCTCGTTGGCCCACACGGCACCGGACACCAGGGCTCCGGTGAGAGCGATAAAACCCGCCAACAGGGCACCCACCATCATGCGTTCGAGAACTTCCAGCGGCGGCAGCTTGCCGAAAAAGACTGAGAACTGCCGGCGCTTGATCTCCGAATAGAGACGCAGAAAGAGGAATCCATAGCTGGCGGCGACGGCAAAAGCGGCGTAGCCGAGCAGCCCGAATCCCGCGTGGGCCGAGAACAGAGGGTTGTGGAAGATCTCCTGATAAGGCGGTTTGGCGGTGTAGAGCAAGGAGGACAAGACTTCGAAAAAACATGCCAAGGTGGTCATCCACAGTCCGGTGGCCAGCTCGTTGCTCTGCCACTCCACCAGCGCATAAACCACCGCGATGGCAAAGGCGGTGGCCGACAGCGCCTGCGACACGGTGGCGGCCGGAAACTGCTGCCAGCGCACCCCGAGCATGATCAGCTGGGTCATGTGCAAGGCCAAGGTGACGCGCAGCAGCAGCGGTGCGGCGCGTTGGGCCAAGGCATGCTCGGCGAAGAAATAGAATCCGTATCCCACCGCCACCAAGAGGTAGAGCATAGGCAGGAAAACGGCGCTGATCTTGAGGGCTACATCCAGTTGCTGGGCGGTCACAGGTGGGGGCGCTCCGGCTCAAGAAGTGAGGCTGGTCACTGGGAGGCTCGTCACTGCGAGGCTGATCACTATAGACGAGCATCAGGGTCTGACCGCTTAGGCTCAGCCCCAGGTCTTCGGTGAGTCTACCACTCTCCGTCGCCGCCGCCAGCTGAGGGGCCCTCCTGGACCCGTCGGGCCGAGGTGAGGGTTCCTGGCGGCTTGTTCCCGTGCGGTGCCTCTGCTAGGGTCCGGCGGGCCGGTGACCGGCCCGCTCGGCGCCACGACACCAGCCCCTACGACCGCCGCTTCAACCGATGCGAAATCCCAACGACGGAGAGCCCACCATGACCGCCACCGCCAGCACTGTTGTCCTAGGAATGCAATGGGGTGACGAAGGCAAAGGGAAGATTGTCGACCTCATCTGCCCGGCCTTCGAGATCGTCGCCCGTTTCCAAGGGGGCCACAACGCAGGGCACACCGTCAAGTTCGGCGATCAACACTTTGCGCTTCACTTGCTGCCGTCGGGCATCCTGCACAGCACCATGCAATGTGTGCTCGGCAATGGCATGGTTATCTATCCGCCCGCCCTCTTTGAAGAAATCGACAGCCTGGTGGACGTCGGTGTCGATCCCCGGGACCGACTCTTCGTCTGCGATCGCGCGCAGGTCATCCTGCCCACCCACGTCCTCCTCGATCAGGCCCGGGAAGCGGCCCGGGGCGCCGATCGCATCGGCACCACGGTGCGGGGCATCGGCCCCGCCTACGAGAGCAAGGCGGCGCGTAGCGGCATCCGCTGTGGCGACTTCCTCTCCAACGGTCTGCGGCAACGCCTCGAGGCCCACTTGACGATGGCGGGCGCGCAGCTGAGCGCCCTGGGGGTCGACAAGGTTCCCTCCCTCGACGAGCTAGAAGCCCTCTGCCGTGACTGGGGCAAACGCCTGGCGCCCTATTTGGCCGACACCACGGTGCGGCTCAATCGCGCCTTGCAAAAGGGCCATGGCGTGCTCTTCGAGGGCGCCCAAGGAGCTCTCCTCGACATCGACCACGGAACCTATCCGTTTGTCACCAGCTCCAACTCCACGGCGGGGGGCGCCGCCACCGGTACGGGAGTTCCCCCCACCCACATTACCGGCATTCTGGGGGTGATCAAGGCTTACACGACGCGGGTGGGGGCCGGCCCCTTCGTCTGCGAGTTGGAGGACGACGACGGCGAGCACCTGCGACGCCGGGGCAACGAATTTGGCACCACCACTGGCCGACCACGGCGCTGCGGTTGGTTCGACGCCGTCTTGGCACGCTACTCGGCCTTGATCAACGGCGTCGATACCCTCGCTCTCACTAAGCTCGATGTGCTCGACGAGCTCGACGAAATCAAGCTGTGCACCGCCTACCGCTACCGCGGTGAAGAGTTGCGGGACTTCCCCTCCGACCTCGAGCTGTTGGGGCAGTGCGAGCCCGTCTACCGGACCTTCGCCGGTTGGAAGACCTCCACCGTCGGCAGCCTGACGACGGACGACCTGCCGGAAAATGCCAAGATCTATCTTCGGGCTCTGGAAGAGGAAGTGGGGGCTCCCATTGGCCTCATCTCCACCGGGCCGCGGCGGGAAGAAACCATCCTCATTGCCAGCCCGGTGCTCGATCGGCTGGTTGGCGGCCGCCTCGAGGACATCCTGGCGCAGCGGGGCTCTTGAGACGAGGGCCTCACTCGCCATCCCCAGGCTCCGCCTGAACCTCGACGTCGAGGCTCGCTGTCGTCCAGTCGTGGGCCGCGTGGATGAACCGCGCCCCGTTCGCCTGGCCGACAGGTTGCGTCGCCCTGACGCCGCCCCGCATCGGCCCTCGGGCGGCTGTCCTCACTCGGGCGGCTGTCCTCACTCGGGCGGTTATATTCTCTCGGGCGGCTGTATCCAAGGGTGGCAGCGTCCACTCCCCCGGCACCATGGGCTCACCGGTGGCGACCACCTTGAAGGTCTCGATACCACCCCCACCCTGCGGCGAGGCTCGCATGGTGATCGGCAACCATGTCCAGCTGGGACCCTCCACCATCAGCTGGCCTGGGCCTTGGGGATGGAGATGCACGACGCTCCAATCCCACCGCAAAGCCAGCACTTGCACATACAACCCGCGGTCGGCCGTGGAGCCGATGCCCAAGGCCATGTGACGGCCCGCCGGGATGATCGGCGGGGTTTCCGACAGGGGTTTGGGATGCATCGCCATACCAGGCTCCCAACCCTCAGGCAAGAGGGCCGCCCGCAAACGCAGCGCGCCGGCCAACAGGCTGGTCGGATCGTCGTTGGCGAGGCGGCGCAGATGCTCGAAGCGCGCCATATGGGCCACCTTGGCCACCAGCGCAGCGGCATCTGCCGGCGTCAGGATGGCCATTTCGGGAAGGCCCGACAGGGGCGCCCCGTCCCAGTGACAGATGCGGCAATGGCCCCGTCTCAGGCGCACTTGCCACCCGAGCTCCGTCGTTACCGAGGCCGCCCCTCGGGCCACCTCGAGATGCAGGAAACCACTGCCCACCAAGCCTGGGGGCGGCGTCTCCACAGCCTGTCGCAACCACCTCAGGACCTCCCCATTGGGCGCCGCCAGTCGACGTCCATTCCTCAGGACGGGCGCTTCCGAGCGGCTTTTCGCGGGGCCCCCGGTGTCGTCCTCGACGATACAGACCACCGGCGTCCCGGCGCCGTCCCCCGGCCCTAGGCAGCGGGCGACGTCTCCTACGCGGATGGCCGCCACGTCCTTATCGTCGTCGAGCCGTCTGGCCACCGCCTCATGGGCCGCCGCCGCTTCCACTTGCAGTCGCCAAGCCGGGTGGTTGTCGGTGGCGAGGAGCTCGAAAATAGCCCCCGGGCCGATATCCCAGGCACGGCCAACGCCGAGTCGCAGACGTTGCCCCGCCACATCGACATCGGTCACCGCCGCCGGCTGTCGGTCCACCGCTTCGGCGGCGAACCAAAGCTGAGAGCTATCCCCCTCCAGCAGCGGTGTTTGCAAGGCAATGTCCGGGCTCTCCAAACGCCTCAGGGCCTCCGAAAGCTGAAGATGTAGCCGCCGCCAAGTCAGCTGTCCGGCACCGGGAGAGGCCAGCAGCCGCAACAGGGTGTAGCTCAAGGCACCGCGCACCTGCCCCTCGAAGGGATGCTCCATGGCCTCCTGCCGGGCTCCACAGGCCGTCAATAGGGTGGCTCCGCCATGGCGCAACACGGCCGGCGCCACCCAGCCACTGGCCGCTGCGGCGGCGTGGCGAAAGATGGGCCCTGCCGACCAGCTCGGGATACCGGCCAACGGGGCCGCCGGCGGTTGGTGACGTACTTCCACTTGGTGGATGCGCCGCCACGCCGAAGCCAGCACTGCCCGATCGGCGACACCGCTGGAGCACAACGGCTGTAGCTCGCTGCCGCTCAACCGACGCCGCCTGCTGCTCGCCTTGCCATGCCGCATCATGCCGCCGGAATGACAAGCATCGAGGATCACCGTGACATGCAGTCCCCGGCCGAGCATGTCGTCCAGCAGAAAAGTCAGCTCGACGTCCCGCAACCAACGGCTACCGGGGGTGGCCAGATCGCAGGGTACCAACGCCTCGTCGAGCCCCGCCTCCCCTTTCTCATCCGGTAGCAAGGTGGCGGCACGCCCGCCGTGGCCGGAGTAGCACAGCAGCACCTGGCCCCCCCGACCCACCGCCCGTTGGCCGAGACACCGTATCTCGCTTACCAGATTGTGGTAGGTCGGCAATCCGTCGCCCCTATCCGGAGCACCCATATCCCGAGCGCTTGTATCCGAAGCGCTCGACGGCAAGGGCGATAGCAGACGGCGTATGTTGCTCGGCGGTACATTGCGCCGCAACAGGAATCGGTACATCGCCTGGGCATCGGCCACCGCCCCCGCCAGGTTGTTGTCCGAGGCGTTTGGATAGCAATCGATGCCGATGAGCAGCGCCTGAAGAAGCTGGTTCATGACGAAGCACAACACGGTGGGTCGCAGTTTGTTGCCTCGGCCCCCCTAGGAAGACTGCACGGCCGAACATTCTCCAGCGGGCAGTGTTGCAATCAGTGTGCAGTCAGTATTCGCCCCGGCGCTGGCCAGGCTGGGACTTCCGCCAATCCCCTCGACTAGGAAAGACGCTGCATGGTACGCCTCAACCGAAGCCACTGGCTGGGGGTCGTCCTCCTCTGCCTCGGGATGGCCATCGCTGGGCTCGCCCTGGAGCTCGGCACCGGACCCATCTGCCCGGCCAGGACCGTCCTACTCGATGGCGCCGAAGGGCTGCAAATCGGCGACGCGGTGTATCTCGCAGACCAGCGGGTGGGTGAGGTGGTGGCCTTGGAGAACCACGGACGACGGGTCGCCATCACGGTTCTCATGGACTGCCAACGTCATGGCAGCATCGCCGAAGGGGCCCAGCTCTACCTCTGGAATGACCCGCGGCAATCCGGGCGCAAGAGTCTTCGGCTGCTACTTTCACCGACCGCTCCCGAGCGCCAGTCCGGCGGCGTCCGGTAAAAGCCGTCAAGCCGAGCACCGCCCATCGACCGCCCGCCCTGGGGACCATCTGGGCGTCAGACAAAATGCAAAAGAACATACAATGCTCGACCGTGTTGGATAGAGCTGAAACCTTCGACCCATGGAGCGAGCTCTCCCCCACCGGTCCGACGGACGAATGTCGTTGCCAGACGTTTCTCCGGCGCCCTCTTCGGGAGACGGCATCCCCGATGGCCAACGGTCACCGAATCAGACAAGATGCACCCAATTTGGCATCGTGCCTGAACAAATCCGAGCTGTCCGGGTTCTGAATCGATAGCCGCCCTCACATCGGCGGCGCATCCCTTGGAATCAGGTCAAGTCGGATCGACCACCACCAACCTTTGGGAGGCCATTGCTCGGCTCTGCGGGCCTTTGTGCGAGTCGAACAGGAACGTCAAACCCCGCCTCCAGGGGAGCGCCCGGCAGGCTTCCAGAGGTGGCAAACCTGGACGGTGTATTCCATGTCGAGTGAGGGACCGAACGCAGTAGGACCAGGCCAGAGTGAAGACGAAACGTTTGAAGCGGTCTTCGAACGTTACTACCGGCCCATTTCATACTATTTCTCACACCGGGGTTTCTCGGTCGATGAAAGCAAGGACTTGACCCAAGAGACCTTCCTGCGGGCCTACAATGGATGGGATCAGTACCGTCGCGAGCAGGAGCGCGGCTGGCTGTTCACCATTGCGGCCAACATTTATCGCAATGTGCTGCGCAGTCGACATACCGCAAAACGCTGGGCCATCGAAGAACCCATTTCCCAGTTGATGGAATGTGGCATCGAGCTCCCCAACTCGGAGGCGGACCCGGCCAGCCGTTTGCTGCGCAAGGAGGAATCCGATCGAGTCTTGGCGGTGCTGCTCGAGCTACCACCGAGGATGAGACAATGCTTCTATCTCCGTTTCAGCCACCATCTGAAGTACGAGGAAATCGCCCACGCCATGCAGATCTCCATTCAGTCGGTCAAATCGCAGCTGCATCAAGCCAAATTGCGGATTCGCCGACTAATCGACGCCCAGACATGAGAATGGAATCAGGAGAAAGTCCGCCATGGAGCTGACTCTGAACATACCGGACCGGCTGGTCTTTCGCCTCCGTCCCCATGAAGCCCGCTTGGCAAATATCCTCGAGCTCGGCCTGGATGCGCTGGAGGCCGCCGAGGGCTTCACCACTGAATCTCCCCCGGGCATCGCGGAGCAGCCGATGGATCGCCCGCATGCCGAGACAGCCCTGTGGACCGCCGCCTCCGATGCCCTAGCTCCGCATTGGCAGGAAGGTGTCTCAGCGGAGCCCCTGTCGTCGGAAATCCTCAGGGCTTATGGTCGCGGCGAGCTTGACGAAGGCGACGCTGAGGCGGTGCGTCAGCGGTTGATGGCGCAGCCCCAGGCACTCGAAGAGCTGCTCGCCATGCCCGATGAGCCGCAGGCCGATGCGCACCAGGACTTGCCGGTGGAGATCTCGGACGAGGACGTGCAGCAGGCCTGGCGTCAGCTGCAATTGAGGCAAGCCAGCCGCGGGGGTGAAGCGAATACACCGGGGAGGACGAGCACAGCGGCAGCCACAGCGGCAGCCACAGCGACGACCGCCCCCTTGGCACAACCGTCCATCCGCCGGCGCCCTGAGCGGGCCACCTCTCCGGCCTGGCGTTGGTTGGCCTTGGCCGCCGGCCTGTTGCTCACCACCGGGGGTCTTGCCGTCACCCAGCACTACGTTGAGCACCGGATCTCGTCCCCCAAGCTGAGCAGCAGCCTGCTGCTCGACGTCAGCCGCGGACCGCGTCCCTACACCGTCGACCCGCGGGCCGACCATCTGCTCTTGCTCTTGCAGGTGGAACCGGAGGTCCTGGCCAAACACCGTGATCTACGGTTGGAGATCATCGATCAACCCAGCCGCCAAGTGGTCTACCGTGAGACCTTGAAGGTGGACGCGGGCGGAGGCTCCACCCTACATTTGAGGGTACCCCGTTACCGGTTGCCCGTCGGTTCCTATGAGCTGAGGATGAGTGAATTGGAGGAACCCAATGGGGTTGTCGAGCCCAGCGTCTCCTTTGCCATCAGGGAATCCAGCGAAGGGGCCCTTTGAGGGCTGCTCACTGCGGCGCCGGAGCAGTGCCCTGAAAGCGATCCCCCTGGGTTAAACTCCATGGGGTATGCCCCCTGGACCTCCCAGCCGTTTCCCCCTGCGTCTGCTCAGCCTTGTGGCAGGGCTGGTGCTGTGCTCGGCGCTCAACCTCTGGCTGATTCGTCAGCAGGGGAAGCCGCAGCCGACGGGTTATACCGGAGCCGTTTGGCAATCTCCGGCGCCCGTTGTCCCGACGGCCTTTCTCGGCCTCGAAAGGCAGCTGACCCAGGCCGAGCAGTTGCGGCGCTGCAATGACCCGAAAGCGGCGCAAGATCTATTCGAAGCCGCCCTAGGTGCGTTGGAAACGCCGGCCGCACCCCTGCACCTGAAGGCCCGCGCCTTGGATGGTCTGGGCAGCGCCTCGCGGGACCTCGGCGACCTTTACCACGGCCTCAGCCTGCACTTACAAAGTCGTGAAATCTTTCACCGGCAGCGATTGTGGTCTCTCGAGGCAGAGGCCCTGCACCACATCGGCACCGCTTACATGGCCTTGGGGGATGATCGGCGAGCCAAGGACTATCTGACCTTGGCCTTCGAGCGTCATCCCAATGATTGGCAGCGGTCCGCCACCATGGCCGAGCTGGCCACCCTGAACGATCTCGGCGGCGATTGCACAACGGCGATACAGCAGTTGCGGCGAGCCTTCGCCCTGCGCATGGTGGGTTGCGACCAGTCGGACGCCGACAAACGGTTCGGTAAGTCGCTCATCCTGGATCGCCTGGCCAGCGCCACGATGAATTGCAACCAACTCGAAACCGCCTTGACGGCCTACCAATCCTCTCTGACCATCCTCGAGCAGCTCGGCCATCGTCGAGAGGCATGCCCCGACAAGGATAGCTTCCGGCGGGAGCACGCCATCGCGGTGGCCAACCAGGGGGTTTTATACACCCGCCAGCAACGCTACCCCGAAGCCATCACCACCTTGAGAGCGGCCCTCGATGAGCTACCGACGGAGCTCTTCCCCCATGACCGGGCGATCCTCGAATTCCGCCTGGCCCAAGCCCTGCGTTCGGCAGGGGACCCGGAGGCCGCCCGCCGCTCCCTGGAAGTTAGCCTCCGTCTCAGTGAGGGTTTGCAGCGTTCCACCGCCACCACCGTGCTGCGGACATCCTTTGCCAGCCGGCATCACGTCTTCCGGCAGGAGCTCATCGATCTCCAGCTCGAGCGCCTGACGGGAACCGACGACGCACCGGCGTTGGAAACCGAGGACCGCTCGACACTCGGGGGTGATGCCTGGCTGATCGCCTCCAGAGGTCGGGCTCGAGATCTCCTTCGACGTCTTGCTGCGACGGCCAAACAGAAAAGCGGATCGGCGTCTGCAAAGGATCGTCAACGTCCGCGGCTGGAGCAGCAACTGCGAGCCTTGGAGCATCGACGGCTGAATCTTCTGCGCCCGCTGCGGGGCACTATGGCAGCTGGCTCGTCTTCCTTCCTAGCCATCGCCGCCACCGAAGCCCAGCAAAGGCAGCTGATCTTTCAATTGCAGGCCCTGCAAGAGGTCCCCCCGGAGGCTCCACCAACGCTCCGGCCGCGGCAGGACCCCATGGCGGAAGACCTCGCCTCCTTGCAGTCGCTCCTGGACGACGACACCCTGCTGCTGGCCTACTGGTTGGGGGACAGGCGGGGCGCCCTGTGGCAAGTCGAGCGGCAGGCGATACAAACCCACATCCTGCCCCCCCGAGACGAGGTGGAGACCTTGGTACGGGCCGTGGTCGAGGTGATGGCCAACGGTGACCAGCCGCGGAGCCGAAGGCAGAGGCAGCGGACGGAGCGCCAGCTGGAGCGCCTGAGCACCATGCTCCTGGGGCCCGTCGCCGGGGCCCTCGGCCAACGCCGCCTGGCGATCATTGCCGATGGACGTTTGCTGCAACTGCCATTTGCTGCCCTGCGCCATCCCCGGAGTGGCTTACCTCTGGTGACCGAGCACGAGATCATCCACCTGCCATCGCTGCCCGTTCTGCGGGCCCTTCGACAGCGCCAAACCGCACCACCGCGTCCACCCTTTGCCAGCGCCACCGTCTTCGCCAATGCCCTTTACCGACCGCCGGCGGGCGCCGCGACGATCCAACCGGAAGCCGCGGCGCATCCGGGATCGCCACCGCCGCCGCTCCCCCAGTCGTTGCGCGAAGCGGCGGCGATCCGCAGCCGACTGCCGGACGCAGCGGTGCGGTTGTTCGTCGGCGGCGAGGCCCAGCGACAAGCGCTGCTCGACAATGCGATGCCCGCCAGCTCCGTCCTCCACCTCAGTGTGCACGGCGAGCTCGACACCGAGCGGCCGGAATTCTCGCACCTCGTCTTTTCCCTCTGGGATGCCGCAGGGGCCCCCGTCGAAGGCCGGCTCTACGTCCACGAGATTGATGGCCTCGACTTGAGCTGTGACTTGCTGGTGCTCAGCGCCTGCAATTCCGCCCGAGGCAAGGTATTCCGCGACGAAGGTTTGGTGGGCATGCCCTTCGCCGCCCTCGGAGCCGGTGCCCAAAGGGCCTTGGTGAGCCTGTGGTTTGTCGACGACGACGCCACCGCCGCCTTGATGGATGCCTTCTATGGCGGCCTCCTCGATCAACGGCTGCCCCCCGCCGCCGCTCTGCGTCAAGCTCAGCGTCAGCTCTTCGAGCCCGCCGACAGCCCTTGGCGAAGCCCCTACTATTGGGCCGGTTTTGTGCTCTATGGCGACTGGCGATGGCCGACCGACGGCGGTCAGCCCGCTCCCTGAGCCGACCGATCTCAGAACATTTCCTCGAGGGTGGTGTTCTTCCCTGCATAGCCCGACGCTCACCGTAGTGTCGATCTTTGATCAACGGGCCCCATGGCCCACCAGGGAGCACACCATGCAGTCACGCGACACGCCAGCAACACCTTTCCCCGAAACACCAGCCACCACTCTGCTCGAAGGTGGGCGCGACGAGCAACACAAGCCGGTCGGTTTTGATGTGCCCGGTGACGGACAAGCCGAGCAGGCTCCGCAGGGCAGCCAGCCGCCCAAGAGGAGTGTTTTCAAACCCGTCGGTTTCGATCGAGGGGGAGACGGCCAAGAGACCAACGACGACGATTGAGGGTAGGCCTACCTAGCTCTCAACCCGATCTACCGAAATCGGTGCCAGCGGGAGGCCCTTGGCGGGCCCCCCTTCGAGGGTGCACTGGCGGAGTGCTGTTTGAGCCGCAGGGCCATGGGAACGGGATGAAATATGAATATAAGAGGATTTGGATCGATACGTCAATATTGGGGCGAGTTTGGGCAGGCCGCGCACAGCCGAAGGGCTCCCGTCCCTCGTCGTTTCTCGGATGGGATCTATCTAATTCCAATTGACTACATTCCATGGGAGGGATGAGCCTTGAGTCTTCACCAATTAGCAAATAATCCTACGATCTATTTCAATGGCATCGACGGCGACAGCGGCAAGTATCTCATGCCACCGCAGCGGGTCGACGATCTCCTCGCGACCCAGCCCGCCCCCCAACCACGTGTCGGCCGCCGCAAGCTGGGTTTCCGGCAATCGCCGAAGGATCTGGCGACGGTGGGCTGGGGGGTGGTGTGGCCGCAGGGTGTCGACGCCGATCGCCGCGACGCCCTGCGTCCCCTGCTGGCCCATCGCAGTCGACAAATGGGCTGCCTGGCACCGGAATTCGAAGTCCTGCGAGACGAAACGTGGCCTCAGTTCCGAGAGCGCCATGGCGCCGCCCATGGCACTCTGGACACCGGCAAGCTGCCCTATCACCTGCTCTTGGTGGCCGACCCGGAAGAGATTCCCTTCAGTTTTCAGAGCGCCATGGCAGTGCCCCACTCCGTCGGGCGACTGCATTTCGACGACTTGCCCGAACTAGGCATCGTTGGGCTCAGCGAGCTGCAGTCCCACCTCACGGCCCTCCTGCGTTATGAGGGCAGCGGCCCCCTGAAAGGTCGCCGAGCCTCCATGTTCGGGGTCTGTCATCACCAGGACCCGCTGACCCACAGTGTCGTCGAGCACTTGGCCAAGGGGCTCGACGGCGAAATCGCCCTCCGCTTCCCCGAATGGGAGACCCGTACCGTATTGCGCCAAGCCGCCGACAAGGCCCAACTGCTGCGACTTCTGGCTCCGCAATGCCTGCCTTCCCTGCTCTTTACCGCCAGCCACGGCATCGGCTACCGGGCCGACAGCCACCGCCAGGCGAGCCGTCAAGGGGCCCTGCTCTGTGCCGACTATCCGGGCCCCGAACGCTGGAATGGCGACCTCGCCTTGCCCGACGACTTCCTGCTCACCGCAGGGGATCTTCGACGGCATGATCTCAGCGGTCTGATCGGCTGTCATTTCGCCTGCTACAGCCTGGGCACCGAAACGAACGATCTCTACTCCCTGGCCGACCCCCAGCGCAAAGCCCTGCGCCCCTTCGTCTCGCCGCTGCCGCAAACCCTCTTGGCCCGGGGTGCCCTGGCGGTGATCGGCCATGTCGGGGTGACCCTCGAGCAGAGCTATCTGTGGTATTCGGCGGGCCCTCAGATCAAAACCTTCAGCAACGTCCTGCAGGAGCTCCTCGGGGGCATGCCGGTGGGCCACGCCCTCGACCACATCAGCTGCCGCCACAGCGAGCTGGCGACGGAGATCACCCAGCAGATGGCCGATGCCATGGGGGCGGGAGACAGGCTCGAGAGCCTGGGCACCCTGCGCACTTGGTCGGCCCATGAGGACGCCCGCCATTTCATGCTGCTGGGCGACCCGGCGGCACGGCTCAACCTGTGACCCCGGGCAGCCGCCGCGAAGACCATGAACCCCTTTGTCCAGAGCTGGCGACGGCGGCTTTTAGCCCAGGCGGACGAGCTCGTCCGACGGGGTGAGCATCGGCAGGCCGCCCGGCTCCACCGGGAGCTCTGCGAAGGTCTCGAACAGCATCTCGGCGAAGTGCATCCACAGGTCATCGAGCATTTGCGGCATCAGGCCGCCTGCCACCGTCGAGCCGCCGACCTGCCGGCCGCCGAGGCCGTGCACCGACGCCTGCTGCGTCTCCTGGAACGACGCCATGGCACAGATCACCCGAAGGTGGCCCAGCACCTCAACAGCATGGGGGTCCTGGCCTGCGAGATGGGACGTCATCGTCACGCTGCCGACCTCTATCAACGGGCCTTGGCGTCGATTCGCCGCCTGCTCGGGGACGAAGATCCACGTCTGGCGGCGCTACATCACAACCTGGGCACCGCCTATCACTGCCTGGCTCAACCGCAAGCCGCCGAGCACCACTACCGCGAAGCCCTGCGTCGCCTCGCCGTGCATCGGCCGAGCGCCGAGCACGCCGACTGCCTGCGGGACCTCGCCGAGCTCACCGATAGTCGACGGCCGGAGGGGGCGCAACGGAAAATGGAGCAGTGCCTGGCGGAGCTGCGCCAGGTCCACAGGGAGAGCTCGCCGGAGCTGGCCCAGGCCCTCATCCGGGTCGCCGGTAGCTTCTTCAGGATGCAACAGGTGGCCGCAGCCCACGATTTACTGTGCGAGGCTTCCGACCTGCTGGAAGCCCTGGGACCCGACGCCCAGGACGAGCTGGCGGCTTGCCGGACGCTCATCGCCCAATGCGCGGAGCTGCTCTAAGGGGTCGGGATGACGAGCTGCCGTTTCACCGGCCGATGGCTCACCGCCCGGAGGCTCACCGGCTGACGTTTCACCGGCCGACGGCGGTAGACCACGACGCCACATCGCCACCTTCGAAGCCGTCGCCGAACAGCGGCGGCTCGATGGGTCCACAACCGGTGTCCAGGTGCAGACACTGCACCCACTCCGGATGGTCGACAAAGGGATTGCGATTGCCTTGGAATTGGTAGACCACCTCGTTGCGCAGGCGCTCGTCATCGTCCACCGGATCGGCGGCATGCCAGGCCAGAACCGTCGTCAGGCGGCCCATGAAAGCCGTGCCGGTGGTATTGCTGCCGCTGCCGACGATCAAGGAGGTGTCGTCGGTGAGCACCAGATCCGGCTCCGGAAGTCCGGTGACCCCATGGTTGCCGCCCTCATAGCGTAGATCCATGTAAAGCACGGTGCGGGCGACATCGCCCTTGCGGTGATTCCACGCTTCCCAGGTGCCGGTGCCACCGTCCGAGCCGGTGAACCAGTTGGAGTTGCCGGGGTAGGTACCGCTGCCGCCCCCTTGGCCATTGTTGACCTCGCTTTGCCGTTCCGTGCAGGACCCGCTACAGGTGCCGAAGGCGCGGGAACCGCGATCCGAGTTGTAGCCGATATTGGCCAAACGCAGATGGTGGCAATCGGTGTAGGGGTAGCTGTTGCCGTTGTCCGGAAAGCCGTAGGTCTTGGGCCAGGTGTGCTCGCGGTTGTAGAAGGAGTTGCCGCCCCCCTGCTTCGTCTCACTGGAGTTTTTGTAAAGGGTGAGAATGCGACCGCCGTCGGCGGGATCCTCGTCCGCCAGCTCGAGGATGTCCCAGGTGTCGGTGGTGCCGTCGGTGTAGGGATAGAGCTGATGATCGTCGATGGCATCGTGCAGCGTCGAGCGCAGGGTCGCCGACGACGTCGCGTCCACCCCTTGGTAGTAGGTGCTGACATCCCCTAGATTGAGGCTGCCCGGGGTGTTCAGGGCTTCCCCCTCGCCTAAGGTGCCGCTGAATCCCGGCAGACCCTCGCCGTCGAAGTCGTTGCGCAGCCAGTCGTCGGCGCTGTCGCTATCGCCGTAATTAGGAAGCCGCGACGCTCCTCCCGGGATGCCGCTCAGGCCACCGTGACCGTCGGCCAGCACAGAAGTGGAATAGGTCGAGCCGACGCCATGGGACAGGGCCACGGAGTCGTAGAGCGCCGTCCACGGCGTGACATCGAGGCTGCCGTTGTCGTCGCCGTCCAGATCATCGCCCACCGTGCCGCTCCAATCGGCCACCAGCAGCAAGGTCAAGGTGTCGTTGGCCAGGAGGTCGGTGAGAAAGCCGGTGGTCCAAAAGCCCGAGCTGTCGGTGGAGCCCACGGCCAAGGCACCGTCCACTTGACCGCCGCCGTCCACCAGCAGAATCGACGCCTGGGAATAGTCGGTTTGGCCATCGCCCCAGATCTCGACATATTCGTGGTCATCGGCGCCCACATGATCCGCCACCACCTCGTGCAGCAGGGGATCGGCGCCGCCGCCGAGGGTCGTCGAATTGATCTCCCCCGGGGTGTTGACCGCCTCGAAGGATTCCAAATTGCCCGGTAAGGTGGGCAGCCCCGTGCCGTCCCAATCGTTGCGCGTCCAGTCCTCGATGCTGTTGGTATCGGTGCCGTTTGGAATACGCGAGGCACCGCCGGGGGAGAATATTTCGCCGTCGAAGAATTCCGCCAGCACCGTCTCCGCCCCGTAGTGATGGTCGCCCACATCGCCGTCGATGACGCCGACGGAATCGAGCACCGAGGTCCATGGCGTGCTATCTAGGACACCGTCGTCGCCGACATCGAGGTCGACTCCGACGCTGCCGCTCCAACCGTCCACCAGCAGCAGGGTGAAGGAATCGTCGTGGTCGAAATCGTCGGTCTGAAAGCCGGAAAACCACAGGCCGTCCGCATCCGTCGTGCCGACGGTATAGGTCGATCCGACCATGCCGCTGTCCGACCCCACATCGCCCTCGATCTGCACCACCGTCAGGTGGGAATAGTCGGTGGACGGGGTGCCTAGGATCTCAACAAACTCGTAGAGATCGGAGCCGGTGTGGTTACCGACGAATTCGTTGATCACCTGACCACGGGTGGGGGTCACAGACAGCAGGAAGGCAACCGCAAGGGTGCCGAGGAGCACTGATTTTGCATGGCTGAGCATGGAGGTCTCCGGAAAGGCGGGTCAAGTCCCGCCCTAGCAAAGCTGAAATTCGAGGGATGGGTTGAGGGAGAAATTCTACCAGGCGATGGGCTCGATCACGAGTCGCCGCACGCTGCCGCAAAGGCGAGGCTATCCAACACTTGGGGCATGGAGCGACCCAGCGAGCTCTCGTACTGACGCAACACCCCGGTGTGGGTGTCACGCACCGTCAAGGACAGCTGAAGATCGGTGGCGGCCGCGGCGAACACCCACAGGTGACCGTTGTAGTCACAACCATCGACGACTTTGACCAACACCTCGAGATGCTCAGGATCAAAAAAGAAAAAGGCCCCTGAAGAATTGCTGCGACCGGCCACTTGTCCGAGGCCGCTGCCTGAGACGCCGTCTCGCCATTGCACACTGACCTTGAAACGCCCATCCCGCAGACACAGGGTCGACGGACCGTCCAAGCACTGCATGTCCAGCAAACGACCCCGCAGCTCGCTGCCGGGCGATGCGGTCCAGGTGACCAAGGCGGTGCCCGTTGCATCTGCCGCCACGGCGGGTGAGCGAGAGAGCAAATGGTGCGATGTGTTGAGCGTGATCTCATCCCCCCATGGCAGCGGCGACATGTCCGAGTCCGGGAGCCAACGGAGGCGGATCTCTTCCGGAGAGCCTAAGGTCGCCCCCCCAGTCTCCCAAACCACGAAAAAGCCGTCGTCCGTCGCGGCGACCTTCGAAAAACTAAACGTGTCCGGCTCGGTTTCAGTAATCTTGAAGGAATCTCCCACTGCCTCCCCCATGGCGTCCAGTCGACGGCCATGGAGCTCCTTGATACCGTTGCCACTCCAAACCCACGTCGCCAAACCTTCACCATGCTCGGTCATTGCCAAGGAGACCCCCGACTCTGGAATCTCTTGCGCTGCGACCTCGATCGACTCCGCCACCGGCTGCGCCGCCGCGGTATAACGGCGACTGCGCAATCCAAACCCCGAGACCCCTCCACTGCTCGATTCCGTCCAAACCACGAGGAACCCACCATCCGGAGTCGCTGCCACGTCCGGCCGTCGCGTGCGGCCCGTCGTCGACTCTGAGATCTGGAAGACATCGCCCAAGGCACCATCTTCTTCCACCTTGCGTCCCTGGATTCCCCACAGATCCCCACTGTTCGTTGTCTCGAAAGTGCTCCAGACGACAATGAAATCACGTTCCCCAAGTCCTATCGCACGATGGGTGCCGCTATTGGCGGTCGGGCCGGAGATCGCCATCTCCATCCCCAGCTTCTGACCCCTTGCATCGAGTCGGCGTCCGAACACATCCGCGCCCAGATTATTCCAGGTCACCAGAAATTGACCGCTCTTGGCCCGACCTATCGAGGGACGGGCGTAGTAGCCAGTGGTGATGTTGTTGACGATGAAGGTCTCTCCCAGGGGCTCGCCCAGGGAAGAGAATCGGCGACCTTGGACGTTGGAGAGATAACCCCCAAATGGATTGTATGTGTTGTCCCAGACCACCACGAAGCCGTCTGGCCCAGCGACTATCTTCGACCCCGCGACCCGTCCTTCCTGATCGAGACGGAAGTCCTCGCCGATGGGTATTTGGGCCAGCGCTGAGCCAACCATTCCCAGACACAAGGCCAACAAAGGCACGACCCATCGAATGATCCTTGACATGGAAAACCCCCTCGTCCAAATTTTGGATACCGAGGTGATCATCTCACAGCTATTTGTAGGGGAAAAAGAATGATGGTGGGTCGTGCAGGTCTCGAACCTGCGACCCGCGGATTAAAAGTCCGCTGCTCTACCAACTGAGCTAACGACCCCACCGGCGACGGAGTATACAAGATACGTTCGAATCCTGGGTACCCCCGATTTCGCTACTTTTTCAACTTCTGTTGCATAGCACCGCATTTCGCCATAGGGGCCGGCGGGATTGCCAATCCATTCCACATGACGGTGTTCTGTCGACAACATCGTTGCATTGGGTAGGGATAGACACCGCCTTGGTGACAGCTACTCGGGCAGTGGTTCCCTAGAGCCCAGGAGATGGGGCCTAGAAGATAGACTCGACCTCGACCTTCCCTGAGGAGCCTCGATGAGCGATCTCAAATCCTTGATCGGCAAGCTCGACCCGGTCTGCCGCAGCGCCCTGGAAACCGCCGCTGCCCTATGCGTTTCGCAGACCCACTACAACGTCGAGGTGGAGCATGTGTTGATCAAGCTGTTGGACATGCAGGCCTCAGACGTGCACGCCGTATTGCGCTACTTCGAGATCGACGCCGGGGAGGTTCTGAAGCAGGCGACGGCGGCCATGGAAGGATTCGACCGCGGCAATAGCCGGACGCCTGCCATGTCGCCGCAAGTGGTGCGCTGGTTGCGGGAGGCCTGGAATGTATCGTCTCTTCACTTGGGGGCCAGCAGCGTGCGGTCCGGCGCCATGTTGCTGGCCTTGCTGCAAGACAGCCAACTGAGGGGCCCGACGTTGGAGTCCTGCCCGGCGTTGATGGCCATCAAGGTGCCGGTGCTGGAGGAGAACCTCGGTGAGCTGGTGCGCTTCTCCGCCGAGGCCACCGCCCCGCAGACGGCGGCCGGTGGCAATGCCGTGGGCGGTCCGCTCCAGGGAGACGCCGTGGCAGCGGAGGGCTCGGCCCTCGCCAAGTTCACCGTCGATCTCACCGCCGAAGCCCGGGAAGGTCGTATCGATCCCATCCGCGGTCGCGACCAAGAGATTCGTCAAGTGCTCGACATCTTGACCCGACGACGCCAAAACAACCCCATCTTGGTGGGCGACGCCGGGGTCGGCAAGACGGCGGTGGCCGAGGGATTTGCCTTGCGGGTGGCGGCCGGCGACGTGCCCAAGAGCCTGCAACAGATCGCCGTCCGCACCCTGGACTTAGGGCTACTGCAGGCGGGTGCCGGCATCAAGGGCGAATTCGAAGAACGCCTCAAATCGGTGATCAGCGAGGTCAAGGGGGCGCCCCAACCCATCGTCCTGTTCATCGACGAAGCCCATACCTTGATCGGCGCCGGCAACCAAAGCGGCCAGGGGGACGCCGCCAACCTGCTCAAACCCGCCCTGGCGCGGGGCGAGCTGCGCACCATCGCCGCCACCACCTGGGCCGAGTACAAGAAGTACTTCGAGAAGGATGCGGCCCTGACCCGTCGCTTCCAGCTGGTGAAGATCGAAGAACCCGACGAAGCGGCGGCCATCGACATGCTGCGCGGCATCGCCCCCAAGCTGGAGACCCACCACGGCGTGCGCATCCTCGATGTGGCGGTGCAAGATGCCGTCTCCCTGTCGCATCGCTACCTGGCGGACCGACGGCTGCCGGACAAAGCGATCAGCATCCTCGACACCGCCTGTGCTCGGGTGGCCTTGGCCCAGGACAGCACTCCGCCACAAATCGAAGACATCGATCGCCGCATCCAGCGGACGGAGCAGGAGTTCGACATCCTGATGCGCGAGATGCTCAACCGCGACAGCCCCACCGGCATCAAGCAGAGCAGCGCCGCCGATCGCCTGGCGGAGCAGTTGGAGACGCTGAAGGAGCGGCGGCGAGAGCTGCACCGACGCTGGCAGGAAGAGCGCCACATGGTGGTGGAGATTCAAGACAAGCAACAGCAGCTCGACGCCATGCGCCAAGCCGGGGACGGCGAAAGCGAGCCGGAGCGGCTGTTGGCGGAGCAGGTCGAAAACCTGCTGCATGCCTGTGAGACCTTCCAAGGGGAGGCGCCGATGGTTCCGGTGGCGGTGGACGCCCGCACCGTGGCGTCGGTGATCTCCGGCTGGACCGGCATCCCCGTCGGCCGCATGATGCAGGACGAGATCCAGAGCATCCTCACCCTGGAAGAACAAATGGCCGAGCGACTGATCGGCCAACCGCAGGCCCTCGACGCCATTTGCCGCCGTATCTCCACTTCCCGGGCGGGCCTCGAAGATCCGGCCAAACCAAAGGGCGTCTTCATGCTGGTCGGCCCCTCGGGGGTGGGTAAGACGGAAACCGCCGCCACCCTGGCGGAGATCCTCTACGGCGGCGAGCGCAACATGGTGTCGGTGAACATGTCCGAATTCCAAGAGGCCCACTCCGTCGCCACCTTGAAGGGGGCACCCCCCGGCTATGTCGGTTTCGGCAAGGGAGGCGTGCTCACCGAGGCGGTGCGGCGGCGCCCCCATTCGGTGGTATTGCTCGACGAGATGGAAAAAGCCCACCCCGACGTCACCGAGCTGTTCTACCAAGTCTTCGACAAGGGCATGCTGGAGGACGGCGAAGGGGTGCCGGTGGACTTCAAGCACACCATCTTCCTGCTCACTTCCAACGTCGGCGATCAACTGATCCTCGAGGCCTGCCGCACCAGCGCCGGGCGCCCCGACGCCGACAAGTTGGTGGAACGGCTCCGGCCGGAGCTGCTCAGCCACTTTCGCGCCGCCTTCCTCGGCCGTCTGGTGGTGGTCCCCTACCTCACCCTGGGACGGCGGGAAATCCAGCGCATCGTCGAGCTCAAGTTGCAGGCCATCCAGCAACGCATCCGCAGCAATCACGGCGCCGAGCTGACCTTCGATGATGGGCTGATGGCGGCCTTGGCGGACAAATGCACCGCCGAGGAAAGCGGCGCCCGCAACATCGACCACATCTTGACCCAAACCCTGTTGCCGGAGCTGTCGGGACAGATCCTCGAGCGCATGGCCCGCGGTGAGGAATTTGAGCACGTGCACATCTCGGTGGATGAAATGGGCCGCTTTCTCTAGTGGTCGGGCACCTATCGCCGAGCCACCCCCTGCGTCGGCGCCGACAGGCGCAGCTCGTCGATCACCACCCCCGGTCCTTGCGCGAGCACGTAGAGCACCGCCGCGGCGACATCGTCGGACACCAGGGCCTGACCCTCGGCGGCCCCCGGCTCGATTGTCAGGTCGTCGAAAAACGGCGTACGCACCAAGCCGGGATGGATCAAGCTGACCCGTAGGCCGCCCTTGGCGGTCTCCTGTCGCAGGGCCTGGGCGAATCCCCGCAGGGCAAATTTGCTGGCACAGTAGACGCTGCCCTGCCGTTTGCCCTCGAAGGCGGCTTCGGAGCCGATGAAGATCAAGTCGCCACGGCCTTGGCGTTTGAGCTGCGGCACCAGTGCCCGGGCGACAAAGGCCTGGCTGGTGAAATTCAAATCCATCAAGGAACGGATGTGGGCGAAGGAAAACTCTTCCAGATGCGCCAAGTGCCCGCGACCGGCCGCCAAGACGGCGCCGTCCAGCCCTCCGACACGGCGCAACAGGGCGTCGAGGGCCATCGGCAAGGCGTCGAGATCCGCCAAATCGAGAACCTCCGCTTGGAATCCCTCGTCCCCGGCGCCCTCCAGCTTGGCAAAATCCCGCCCCACTCCCACCACCCGATGCCCGGCCCGCAGGAGCTGTCGGCTGATCGCCGCCCCGATGCCCGAGGTGGCGCCGGTCACCAGATAGCGGCGGCTGTGGTCCGTGTCGCTCATGCCGTGACGCTCACCCTGCCGTGCTCATGCCGTAGCCACTGCGGCGCTGCGCGGCGCAGTGTTGTCCGGCGAAGGTGTCGGACAAGGAAAAAACGCCGCGTCCGGCACGTACTGGGCCAACTCCTGACGCACAAAATCGAGCATCTCCGCTTCGAGGTCTCGACGATACGACACCATGCCGTCATGGCTGGCCAGGGGCCCCGCCAGCAAGGGCTCGTCGGCGTAGAGCTTCTCCAGTTGGCGGAAGAAACCGTGCGGCAGGCGGAAGGGGCCGAAGCTCACCGAATGCACCGCTTCGCCGGGTACCCGGGAAAAAACTTGGCGAAACAGCCGTCGGTATTGCTGTCGATAATCGTCGCTGTAGATCAAAGGATCAAAACGCAGCCCCACCGGCCAGCCTCGATCGTGCAAGAGGCCTAAGGCATCAAGACGACGCTCCAAGGCCGGCACCTTGTGCTCCAGCGCCTCGGATACCTCCTGTGGCGTCATGCTGAAGGCGACGATACAGCGGCTCCAGGGCTCCACCTCCAACAACGGTTTCCAGTGCAGACTCTTGGTGCGCAGCTCCAGGTGGGCCCGCGGCAAGCGACGGAAGAACGGCAAGCTGGCGGCGACAAAACCACTGACCCCTTCGAAGGCCAGGCTGTCGCAATCGTAGCCCGAGAAAAACCAACTGTCTTCCCGGCTCGCCTCCATGGTCGACTCGATGTCGCGGTGGAACTCCTCGTAGTTGACGAACAGCACGTAGTGGGCCGAGCGGTACATTCCTTGGAGAAAGCAGTAGCGGCAGTCGTAGAGGCAATTCAGCATGTGCGAGAAATAGAAGTTCCGCTCGCCGCCGATGCCGTAACCCGGCGGCGTCGGCAAGACACGCTGCCCCGCCTTGGCGGCCAGGATCAGGGACGGGCGGCGCTTCTGCAAGCGAAAGCTTTGGCCCTTGCGATTGAAGACCTCGCCGTAGCGCTCGATGGAGATGCTCGGCACCTTGGGGAAACGTCGGCAGATCTCCTCCACCCTCGGGTGCCCCGCCACCTCCTCCTCAATGTAGATCGCTCCGATCATGCTCGGGTCTCCTCCGCAGTGCCTTGACTCTTGCCGACGGCGGCGAGGATATCAAGCGCACCGCAACTCGGGACGAAGTCCTTCCAGGATTCTTTGCCCTCCTCGAGGCTCTTGTGGCGAAACCCGCGGCGAGGGAGATTCTCAAGGCTGAGAAAGGGGCCATCTCAGGTCTGAGAATCCACCAACCGGCGTGGTCAACGCTACGCCACTTGACCTACCGGTAAGTACGGACACGCCGACACTTGCGAACATCCCCCCATCTACGCCCCGACAAGACATGGCCAAGGGACGATGGCACCGGTCTTGCTGTTGAGGCATCTATCAAGTTTTTTCCCCTGCGAGCCATCTCGAGCACGCAGGGTGATACGCAGCTCAACGTCTCGCAACCGAATGTAGGAGGACACGGTGAACAAGAGACTCTTTCTCACCCTCGGGCTGATCGGCCTGACCCTCGGCGCGCTGCCGGCGATGGCCAATACAGGCGTCGCATTTGTGCACGGAACCGGCAATCAAACCAACGCCCTCAACGACTACTGGACCAGTGAGATGGTCAACTCGGTGCGGCAAGGTTTGCCGAACCAGAGCAAATACGTGGTCATCAACTGTCAGTTCGAAGAGTACATGTGGACGTCCGGGGCGGCCGGCTGCCTGGCCGGCTACCTCAACGATTTCATCAACAGTCAAGGCATCACCGATCTGGTGGTCATCACCCATTCCAACGGCGGCAACGTCATGCGCTGGATCATGTCCAACCCGACCTGGGACAGCCGTTACCCCAACATCATCAGCAAAATCCGCTGGGTCAATGCCCTGGCGCCGTCGAGCAAGGGCACTCCCCTGGCCGATGCGGTGACCAACGGCAACGTCTTCGAGCAATCCCTCGGCTGGTTGCTGGGTTACGCCAGCGACGCCGTGATGATGCAGCAAGTGAGCTGGATGGCCTACTACAACAGCACATGGTTGTACGGCACCAGTGGTCGCCCGGCCCTGCCCAAGGGCTTTTGGAACGTCGTCGGCACCGATGTCGAAACCTCCATTTTCGACGGCGACAGCTACTGCGGTGGCTACAGCCTGAACCTCGGCCTCGAGATCACCCAGGCCTGGTTGGCCAGTTGCTCCGATGGTTTCCTCGAGTGCACCAGCCAGAACGGTGCCGGGTCCCTGTGGTTCAACGACACCACCTACACCCAAGGCGACGAGCCCTTGAGTCACAATCAGAGCCGTCGCAAGTGCTTCGGTCTCGACGTCATTCTGCGCAACGACCTGTGAGTCTGGGAGGACAAGCCATCATGCAATCCTTGATCAAGAAATTCTTTACGTTTTCAGCTGCCGCGGCTCTCGCCGCCGCAGCTCTCGTGGCACCCGCCTCGGCACAGCAGGCAACCCTGCTCCCCCTGACCGACGGTGATTTCGCCGCCACCGAGTTGGTGGCGCCCCTGGGCCTCAAGGCCACCTCGGTACCCACCGACGCGGTCTCCATGAGCTGGGCCCTGCCCGTCGACAAGGCCATCGATTTAAAACCTCAGGCCTTTGTCGCCAGCAGCAAGGAGTATTGGATCGACGTCACCGCCGATGAGCTGAAGGCCGGTGTGGCGCTTTTCGCCCAGGCACCCGGTGCCCTGGTGCGCCTCAACCCCGCCCCCGGCGAGAAGGCCCTGGCGGCCATCGACCCCAGCGCCTTGACCATCGTCGATCCAGCCAAGCGGGCTTTCACCGACGGTCGCGCCATGGAGCTGGTGGCCACGGCGACCCAGCTCAAGGCCGCCGGCTCGCCCTTCGTCGAGGGTACCGTCGCCTTTCGCCTGCGCTCTGATTTGGGGTCCGGCACCTTCACCTTGAAGGCCGCCGAGCTCAGCCAAGGGCGCTATGTGATGCACGTGCTCGACCAGCACTCGCCGGTGTCCCTGAAGCTCAATACCCAGCGCAGCGACTACCTGCACGGCGACCAGCTGATCGTCGAGACGGCGCTCGAAGGCGCCGGTCTGAAACTGGAGATGGCCGCCGTCGAAGGTTTTGTCGTCTCCCCCGCCGGTCGCTCCTGGCCGGTGGTTTTTGCCCCCAGCGGCAACGGAGCGCACCGGGCCAGCTTGCCCTTGGACGCCCTCGAAGCCCCCGCCCGGGGTTTGTGGGAAGCCCATGTGGCGGTGCAAGGCAAGGCCGACGGTCAAGCCCTGCGGCGCTACAGCAAGGTGGCGTTCAACGTCGCCGTGCCGTCCGCCGGCCTCAACGGCAGGGCTGAGAAAGTCGCTTCGCAGAGCGGTGCCCTGGCCATCCGCCTGGGGGTCACCACCGCCACCGCCGGCCGCTACGAGGTCCGCGGGGTGCTGTTCGGCAGCGACGCCGACGGTTCCATGCACCCACTGGCCGTCGGCCACAGCGCCGATTGGTTGCAAGCCGGCGACCAGGATTTGGTGCTGAGCTTCGACCGCGAGCTGGTCAAGGCGTCTGGCCTCGATGCCCCCTTCGAGGTGCGGGATCTGCGGCTGGTGGACCAAGGCACCATGGGCACCCTGCACCGTCAGGCGCGGGGCGTGTGGGTGCCATGAGGTAGCTCTCGGTGGCCCTCGACCGGGGGACGCCGTCGTACGAGTTGAAGGAAGGGACAGCCTGAGAAGGCTGTCCCTTCGGCTTTGGGGGAGCAGCCCTGGGGCTCGACGGGGCTGCATCTATAGTAGAATTTCTCCCTATGACACCCAACCAAGACCCGCATGCTGGCTCCTCCTCGTCGGCGATTCTGTTTCGAACCGGCGACTCAAGATCCGTCCATCAACTCCTGTCGTCCCTGGAACGAGGCGCCGAAGATGAGCCGTTGCTGCTCTTCTCCGGCGGCTGCCGGGGTGGTTTGCGGCGTCCCTTCGCCGGGCTGCTCGAGTTGGCGGAGCAAGTGGCCTTGGCCGCCTATGCCGAAGAGCCCCTGCTGATCGGACGTTTCAGTCTGGCATTGGTCAATCTGCTGCCCGCCTGGAGAGCCAAAGATCGCCTTCGACGGGTCCGGACCCTGCGCTCGGGGCTCGCCGACTACATCTTCCACAACGATCCGGCAGGTCTCAAGCACTTCTACTGGAAACGGGATGTGGCCCCTTGGATGGCTGCCGATCTGATCCACTTTCTGATCGAAACCGCGTACGTCCTGCAGCGCCACCATGGGAAAGGAGTAGCGCTGTGCCTCGAAAATCTCCACCTGGCGAGCGACACCACCCTCGACACCATCCGGCTGCTCGCTTGTTACGCCCAGAAGGCGCCGGTGCGGGTGATCGCATGCGGCGATCTCTCCGACCGGCAGCACAGCCTACTGATG
The DNA here is from genome assembly GCA_029263315.1 of Acidobacteriota bacterium. Taxonomy (GTDB): domain Bacteria; phylum Acidobacteriota; class Thermoanaerobaculia; order Multivoradales; family J023; genus JAJCXR01. Next base: position 28,674 of record JAJCXR010000048.1, read on the forward strand.
GGGAACCCACCCTTCGCCTCCATTGGGTCCGCCCGCGACGTGGCGTCTGATATCCAAGAACCGCTAAGGGATCAGCTCACCGACCTGGAAAGACAAATCCTCGAAGCGGCCTCCGTTGCCGTCGCGCCCAGCACCACGGCTGACCTGGCCCGTTGGACGGGCGACGAGGGACAGTCTGTCGAGGCGGCGGTGGATGCCTTGGCAACCCACGGCTGGTTGCGCCGCCTCGATGACCGGCATCTGGCCCCAGCTTCCGGTTGGGTACGCGATACGATCTATCTCGGGCTCAGCGAGGAATCCCGTCGCCGATGGCACCGGACGGTCACGGAGGTCGAGCGGGCCGACCCCTTCGCCGCCACTTGGCATGCCGTGGGGGCTGGGTTGGACAATGATCAAATCTCCCGAGCCGCCTTGCGGGCCCTGGAACAGGCCTGGGGGGTTTCCGATTGTGATCTGGCCTTGGAGCTCTGTGGCACGGCTTTGGAAGCGCGGCAGCATCTAGGCGAGCTCGACCAGGACATGCTCCTGGCCCTGTTGAACTACGACGCCGGGCACGCTGCGGCAACCGATCGTCACCTCCTTGCCGCCCTTGAGAAGCGACCCGATGCGGGGCACGAGCGTTTCAATCTGATTCGCCTATTGGGCTACAACGCCACCTTCGGTCTGAACGATTTCGACCGTGGCCGTGAGCTTCTCAGCTCCTTGATCGCGCCCTATGAGGCCATGGAGATGGAAGAGCACGCCGGCTACCTGCGCAATGGGGTGGCCTATGCCCTGTTTCGTCTCGGCCGCTACGATGAAGCGATCGAAATGGAAAAACTCGCCTTGGCGCAGTTGCGCAAAGCGACTCCCAACAGCGCTTTTTTGTTCAGCATTCTGCAGCTCAACCTCGGCCGCCTGTTTCGTCAGCTCGGGTTTTCCGAGGAGGCCCTCGAGCTCTTCCGCGATGCCATGGACGAGGACTTCAGCCCTTACATGCTGCAGATCTTTTATACAACCTTGGCGCAGCTCCACAGCCATCGAGGCGAGGATTCGGACGCCTTGCAGGCGCATCACCTCTGTTTCGAGCTGGCAAGGGATCTCGATCTCGAGAACGCCTCTTACCCGGTGATCAATACCTTGTCGCGGCCGGTGTCCGTCAAGGGACAGCTGACCCGGGGTGACGAGGTCTTCTTTTATCTCTCCCTCCACTCGGCCATGGTCTGCCGACGCCTCGGCATCGAAAGCCGAGCCCGCAGTTACATCGATGCTCTGCGGAGCCGCTGGACGTTTCTGCCCGACGATGTCTGGCGGCAGGTGGAGGCGGCCCTGGCCGAGATCGAGCCGACAGCCCTGGCCGTCGTCCCTGAAGGTGGGGCGCCACACCCAGCCTTTGCCCTGGCGGCGGAGAAAGCCACGGCGCGGTTTCCCGAGCTGTTGGCGGACGTGGCAACGGTTCCGCAGCAGGTCGAGTCGATGGTGCAAGCTCTCCTGGAGGAGCGCAGCGTCGCGATCTTGCGTCCCCGTGCGGTCGGTGGCGACACGGAACTTCTCGACTGCCTGGTGATCTACGATCCTCGGAGCCACGGGCTGGCGGGCCGGCTCAACCCGGAGCTCGGCGTGGCGAGCGGTTTTTATCCGCCATCGTTTGGCGACACCCGGCCCTCAGCGCGGGTCGCCTTGGCATTGCCCGAGGCATTGAAACGATGTATCGAACCGCCCCATCCATCGCCGTTGATCCTGCAGGAGGCGACGCTGACGCCAGAGGCCCGCGACGAGCTACCCGCCCTCGGCCCCTACCGCGTTCGCTTCCAGCTCTTGACAGCCGAAAGCGACAGCTTCTTACATCGGATCTTGACCGCCTTCGCCGAGCGGAGCGGCATCCCCGCTCTGGCGGTGGTGCCTTTTCACCTGCGACGGCGTATCTTGCCGTCGACCCCAGAGCAGGCTGTCAACGCCTTCCTGGCCAGCCCCATCGATCACTTGGCGCTCGGCGATCGGCTGTTGAGCAAGCGCCATGGTGCCCATGGTGCCGAGAACCTCCTACCCTTCCGCCCCCGCCTGTCGTTCCAAGCCTCGGTGCTCGAACCAGTGGACGACACGGCCGATAACTTCCACATCCGGATTCGCAATTTTGCGTATCAGAGCGACGTCAAGCTACGCCGCGAGCTGCGGCCGCTGATCGAGCTCAGCGACGGCCAATGCAGCATCGCCGACATTCTCGATCATCTGACCGATCACTTTCCCACCGCAGACGCCGCCTGGCGCCGCCAGGCCTGTGATTTGTATCGCAAGCTCTGGCGTCAGGGAGCCATCACCTTCCGGGCACCGAAGAGCAGCTGACCTCGACCGCTTGCGGATTCTCTGAGCGGATTGGTCCCACGGCAACTCTAGGTGCTCAGCCGGTGAATGTAGCTTGTTCACTCATGCTGCGATCGGGGCTCGATCAAGTACAGACGGTTGCCGTCGGGATCCTTGATGAAGGCCATGCGCACGCCCCCACCGGGGCCGACCAGAATATCGGTAATGAACTCGACCCCTTCGTCTTCCAGAGCCTCCTTGACCATTTCCAGCGGCTCTGTGACCTGAAAACCCACCGTGATCGAGCCGATCTTTCCACTCGGTGGGCTGCGTTCCGAGGTCATGCGCAAACCCAGTGTCAGCCCCGCTCCTGCGTCGACCAGCGCATAGTGGTCGGCGAATCGTTCGACCAGAGTCAGTCCCAGGGCCTCGGTGTAGAAATCGATGGATTGCTCCATATCCTCGATGTACAGCGTCACGATTCCACCTTCGATCATCGGTACCTTCCTTCAGCTTTGATAGTCAATTGCCTGATACCACGCTCATCTCTATGGCGTTTCGAGACCCCCATAGAGTTTGCCGTAAAGATCGTGGCTTCCGATCAGCTCCCTGTGGGTTCCCTGACCGCTCACCCGTCCATCTTCGAAGACATAGACACGATCCGCAAAGCGCAGGGAGCTCAAACGATGGGCGATAATCACCATCGTCTGCTCGGCGAAGTGCTGTAGCAACCCGGCGTAGAGCTTCTCCTCCGTCTCGAGGTCCACCGCCGACGTCGCTTCGTCGAGAATCAAAACCCGTGGCTGCGCCAAGATACTGCGGGCGATGGCCAAGCGCTGAAGTTGCCCCCCCGAGAGGCGGGCCCCCTTGAGCCCGATGGAGGTGTCGAGACCGTTCTCCAGGGCGGCCACCACATCTCTGACCTGAGCTATCTCCAGGGCCTGCCAAATCCTGTCTTCGGAGTAATTTTCTCCTAAACTAAGATTGGATCGCACCGTGTCGTTGAGAATCGCCGGACGCTGCAGAACCGTGGCAACGTTGTCGCGCACCACATCGAGACCGATACGGTCGGTGGGCACACCGTCGAAATAGATCTTGCCCGATTTCGGCTGGTAGAGACCTAGTAAGGCCTGCACCAAGGTGGATTTGCCGCCTCCGCTGGCGCCGACAAAAGCAACCCGCTCCCCCTTGGCGATCTCGAGATGAATGCCCTTGAGCACATCCGGACCTCGACCATAGGCAAAGTGTAAGTTCTCAATGCGAATGGCCACCGAGGTTTGACCCGCAAACGGATTCTCCAAGTGGGGGTACTGCGGTTCGAGACTCAGGGCGTGCAGGCGCTGGATCCTTGCCAGGGCCGCCGAAGCCCCATAGTAGGCATATTGAAGACCGATGAGGTCCTGCACCGGGGTCATCATGAACCAGAGGTAGGAGAAGATCGCGAACACCTCGCCGACGGTGAGGTCGGAGGCAATGACCATGAACAGGGCGGCGGCGCGGAAGATGTCAAAACCAAAGAGATAGGTCAGAGTGCTGATGCTTCGGGCGGCGGCGGATTTCCAGCCAAAGGCGATCGAATGCTCTTTGACTTTTCTGGCCTCCTCCACGAGCAGCTCGAAATAGTGGCCCTCCCGGTTGCTGGCACGGATCTGCTGGATGGCGTCGAGGATTTCCCTGAGCGACTCTTGGAAGGTCTCAAACGAGGCATTCTCCTGCTTCTTGAGATACTTCATCCAAGTGCTGAAGAGCCCGCTGACCAGCAAAACGACGGGGTTGAGCAGCAAGATGAAGAGTGCCAGGGGCCAGTGAAGCCACAGCAGAATCAGGCTGACGATGACCACCGTAAAGATAGACAGAACGATGCGGCTCAGGGAAGAGCCGACAAACAGCTCCACGGTCCCTAGATCCACCACCAGATTCGAGCTGACGCGGCCACTGCCCAAGGTCTCGAACTCGGACATGGAGATACCGCGCAGCCGCCCGAGAAGAGCCGAACGAATGCGGAACGTGACGTCCTTGGAAATACGAACAAACAATCTCGACTGCCAGACCCCGAGCACTAGGCCGATCAGACGAAGCACCAAGGTCGAGGCCAGCACCACACCGATGTAGAGGACCGGACCCTGGGTGGCGTTGGGGAATTGGGCGTCGATGATCGCCAGCAGTCGCCCCGGGCGCTCGAGTAGCACCTCGTCCACCAAGAGCGGGAACAACAACGGTAGAAAGGCTGTCGCCAGGCTGGCGCCGATGGCCAGGATATGGGCCAAGACCAAGACCCGCCAGTGCTCCTTGACAATGCCCCGAATGTAGGCCCAGGTGTACCCCCCAGGGTCCGCGGCCGGCTTGCCCCGGGCTGGATGGCCCCCGGCTGGATGGCCCCCGGCTGGATGGCCCTTGGACGGAAGAACCTGGACGATCGCCTCGGCCTTTGCCAACGTCTGGGAGGGTGCAGCTGCGCCGTCTTGTTTGGCTTTCGGCATTCCCAAGGTGCTTCGCGACAACCCTTCAATCCTTGCTCAGGGCCACCATGGGATCGAGCCCCATGGCGGCCTTGGCCGGCAGATAAATGGCCAGCAGGCCCACCGCGCACATGACGGTCATGACGCCGATCAGAGTCAGCGGATCGTAAAAGGAGACGCCGAACAAAAAACTCTCCAGCCAACGGGTCACCGTGACGGCGGCGATGCAGCCGAAGACCAAACCCCCGAGTATCCACACCACGCCTTCCCGCAGGAGCATCTTCAGGATGTCCACCGGACGTCCCCCCATGGCCATTCGCAGGCCGATCTCGCGCCGCCGGTGCAGGGTCGAAGAGCTCACCAGTCCATACACCCCCATTCCCGCCAGCAGCAAGGCCATCAGACCGAAGAAGCCGAGCAGACGAAGGCTCCACCGGCGCGGCGCCAAGGTCTCACCGATCATCCCCTCCAGGGTCGAGGTGGAGCTGAACGGCAAGCCGGGGGCGGCAAGCCGAATTTCATCCATGGCAGCTTGCACAAGACCCGCCGAGGAGCTTTTGCCACGCACCACGAAGGTCATCGATCCGAAGGGGTTCTGGAGGTGAGGGATGAACAATTCGGGACGCGCTGCGGCCATCAGGTCCGTTTGTCGCGCATTGCCGACCACGCCGATGATCTCCCGCAACGCCGGTGCCCCCAGGAAATGAACCAGAACCCGCTGCCCCACCGGATCTTCATCGGGCCAATACCGTTCCGCCATCTCTTGGTTCACCAGGGCCACACCACGGCTGTCGGCATCGTCGTGGGTGGTGAACAGGCGGCCCCGAAAGAGCGGTATTCTCAGCGTCTCGAAATAACCCAGGGTGGCCAAGGTATGAAGAGCGATCGGTTGTTGGTCGGGGGTCGGGGGCTCACGGCCATCGATGAAGAACGGAATCTCCCGCACGGCGCGTCCCCGGAACAAGGGCAACGCCGAGACCGCGCCCGCTGCCGCCACGTCGGGCAAGCCATGCAACCGCTCGAGGGCTTGGCTGAAGAACGTCGCCCGCTCGTCGGGGGCACCAAAGCGTGACCAGACATGGGTTTCCAAGACCGCCACGTTCTCGGTCTCGAAACCCGGATCTACCCGCAGCACTTGCTCAAAGCTGCGCAGCAGGAGGCCCGTCGCCACCAGCAAGACCACCGCTAGGGCCACCTCGAAGGCGATCAGGAAGCGCCGCCCCCGGGAGCTGCCGAGACCGCTGGCGGTGGCATCTCGACCGGATACCAAATCCCGTCCGATGGCGAGACGGGAGAGCCGTAGATTGGGGACCAGACTGAAGACGATGCCCGTCGCCACGGCGAGCAGGATGGCAAAACCGATGACCCAAGGATCGATCGCCACCTCGGCTAGACGAGGCACGTCGACGACCGCTTGACGGCTCGCCAGCTGGACACCCAGAAAAGCGAGGAAGATTCCCGGAACCGTTCCGATCAGGGCCAGCAGAACCGACTCCACCAACATCTGCTGAAGCAGGCGTCCTCGACCGGCCCCCAAGGCCGCCCGACAGGCCATCTCAGAACGCCGTTGCAGACCCTGCACCAAAATCAGATTGCCCACATTCGTACAGACGATCAAGTGGACGAAGCCCACCGCAAAGAGGAGCAGCAGCAGCCCGGACCGCACCCCCCCGACGATGTGCTCTTCGATCTTCATCGCCGCCGCCTCGATACCGCTGTTGGAAGTGGGAAAGAGCTCGCTCAGACGAACACTGATCCCCTGCAGGCTGGCTTCCGCATCACCGATCGTCTTGCCCGGCGCCAAGCGCCCGACCACCGTCAGGTTCGTTTCCGTCCGATTCTCTTTGTCCTCGGAAGTCAGCCGTCGCGTCATCCAAAGCTCACGACCGGTTGGAAAGTCGAATTCGAGGGGCATGACGCCGACGATGCGGTGCCGACCACCGCTCAGTAGGAGGTCCTGGCCGACGATGCTCGGTTCTCCCCCGTAGCGCTGTTTCCACATGCCATACGACAGCACCACCGGCCCTCCCCCATCTGCCTGGGCCTCCTCCTCTGGCAAAAAAGTGCGGCCATGCAACGCCTCGACACCAAGGACCCGAAAGAACCCCGGTGACACCAACCAACCGCTGATGCGTTCCGGCTGGTCTCCTTCCAGCAAATCGAATCCGAAGGGCTCGGCGCTCGCCATGGTTTCGAAAGCGTCGCTTTCGTCTCGCCAGGCGACGAAATTGCCCGGCGCCACCTTGCCCAGATGGCCATCGCCTTTGGTTTTCGATTGCCAGATGGTCAACACTCGGCCTGGATCTTCGAAGGGCAACGGTTCGAGGAGAATGCCATGCACGAGGCTATAGATGGCCGTCGTCGAGCCGATGCCCAAGGCCAGGGTGATGACAACGATGAGAAAAAATCCAGGACGCCGAGCGAAGAAGCGGAGCGCGTGGCGTACGTCGGTCCAAAGTGCATGCATGTCCCAGTCCTCCTCGGTGCACGACTAGAAGTCGATGGGGTAGCCTTCCTTGAAGCGGAAAGCGATATGCGTCACGTTCTGAAAGTCTTCGATCGGGTTACCCTCGAGCGCCAGAAAGCTCGCCTCATATCCCGCCGCCAGCTTGCCGATTCTGCGTTCTGGAAAGATCATCTTTCCAGTCCCGCACCACAGCTTCAACAGCGTACGGTTGTCAAAGACATCCAGGGCTTTCATGGTCATCACCTCATCGAGCGCCGTCTGCTCATAGCGATCACTACCGATCGCCAGTTGTACTCCGCCGCGATGAAGAACCTTCAGATTATATGCCAGGGTCTTGCGGATGAGCTGGAAGCGCTCGAGATCCGGAAGGGCCCTACGGCTCAGGGCGGTCGTCGTCACCACCACGGCACCCTTGCGCTTGGCCAGGCGGGCGTCGGCGCGGCTCAAGCGGTATTCCTCAGCTCGCCTCGATTTGGGAATCTGGTAACCGGGAAGGTGCATGATCTCATCGACACCGGCGTGCAAAGCGACACGAAAGTCGTGGGCCGTCTCGACATGGCTGGCCACCCGTAGACCGGCCCGGTGAGCCCGTCGGGTGATCAGCGGCACTAGCATGGGATCGAGCCCTCGAACGCCGTCATATTTGGCATCGTCGAGACGCTCGGCGTGCTCGTCGGAGTAGAGCAGGAAGATCTTGATGAAATCCGGTGACTGGGCGGTGATCCGCGGCCAGACATCCTTGAGATCGTCCGCATCGTCGACTACAAAAAAGGCGCGATTGCGCAGCCATTCCTTGGTCTTGCCGCGATGGGCCCGGGGCAGAATGAGCTTCTCGTAGAGGCCGATCGGGTGACCCCCCGTCGCCGTGATGCCACCGTTGGAAAAGCTGACGTCGAGGCGCCCGGGGGCATCGAACCAGGGACGGATCTCGGCCGTCAGCTCACCGATGTTGTTGGCGATCTTGACGTAGAAAATCCCCCGTTCGAGGTATCGGCGGTGGATGGTTTCCAGCTGGTAGGTGCCTTCGAAGTTGTGATTGTGGGCCTCGGCGAATGGCGGCACCAAGTACTGGTCTCCAAATTCCAAGACCTCATCGACGTGGGCGGGACGGCGGCGGTTGAACACACCGCCCACCGAGTACAAGGTCTTACGCTTAAAGGTCTTGCCCGTCCACCACCAACCACCGGACAGCTCGTACACCTTTGGAGGCTGCGGTGGACTCTCCTCTGCACTGGGCGATGGCTCAACAGACGCTCCGCTTGGCTCACCTCCAGCATAGGTCGGTGCTGTCAAGTCCACTGAGAACACTGCCACCAATGCCAAAAGGCAAAGACAGACATGACGCCATCGGGCGTTGCCGGGAATCGTTATCTGCTGCTGCATCTTCTGCTGCATCTTCTGCTGCATCACCTGGCCTCCGTCGTGAAGGGGTCACTGAAACCCCGAAACTGCTCGGCCAGCTCTTGACGTGGCCCGACCGCCACGATGACCGCCTGCCGGGGGCGGATACACTGGCGGGCCAGTTGACGCAGGCTGCCGGCATCGACCTGCCATACATCCTGCAACTGATGATCAAAATGATCGTCGCTGAGCCGGCTGGCCACCAGTTGCTTGAGCTTGATGGCCACTTGGCGTCCGGTCTGGCTCGAGCGCAGAAACTCGCCGATGAAACCATGCTTGGCGGCCAACAGCTCCTGCTCCCCCACCTCCTCTTCACCGAGCCGCTCCATCTCTAGCAGAATGCGCCGTACCGCATCGCTGACTTCGCCATGGGCCAAGGCAGTCTGGGTGACGAGCGGGCCACAGCCCAAACGGGCGGCCAGCACACTGCGCACTTGATAGGCCAGCCCGAGGGATTCCCGCAGCCTCGCCGCGAGGCGCTGCGACAGAATCTGGGTCAGGAGTCGCAGCAAGTGAAAACGCTCATCACGCCTTGAAAGACCCTGGTGCCCAACCCACAATACCGTCTGCGCCGCCGCAGGGTGGTCGACGATACGCAAGCGCATCCGCGAACGCTCCGCCAGCTCCATTCTGCGGGGCGCCACTTGAGGCTCGGGGCGCCCGTCGGCCGGCACCTCGGCGAGCACCTCCATCAGCCAGCCCTCCGGCACCGCTCCTCCGGCGGCGAAGGAGACGCCGGCCATGGCAACTCGCTCATGGTGCAGGTGGAGCAAATCCTGGCGGCCAATGCGTTCGACGCTCTCCGGCGTTCCCCACAGGGGACGACCATACTCCGTGCCATCATAGAGCGTGCGATGGAACCAAACCTCGGCCTTACGATCGGCCCGCCATTGCGCCTGACGTAACATCGCCAACTGTTGACGGCGGGCACGCTCCAGGGCTTCTTCTGAGAAGGAAGGCGAAAACACCATCTCGATCAGCAATTGGGCCGCCAACTCACGGTCGTCGGTCGGCACCTCCATGGTCACCATGCCCGAGTCCCAATCCGCCCACGACGCGGTGTCGACGCCGATCGAGGCGACGTCCTCGGCCATCTTGTGGTCCGAGCGGCGGGACGTGCCGGTCTTCAGCAAGACCAGCATCAAGGCCGAAATACCTTCCAGCCCCGGAGGGTCGTCCTGTCCGCCAGCCGGCATGGCGGCCACCAGGTTGACCAGAGGCACCAGGCCGGTCCGCAGCGTCGCCACGCGCAAACCATTGCTCAGATCGCGACGCAGAAAGCGTGGGAATTTGGGCGGGCTCGCCATATGGACGATCGGCGCCGGCTCGAGACCGGCAGCGGAAGACGACGCGGCTACCATGTCTCACCTTGCGGAATGACCGTCAGCAGGCCGCGACGATCCGCTCGACAGGTGCGCCGAACAAAGTCGTCGAGCGCCCCGACATCCGGGGCCAGCAACTGTTGCTCCTCGCCCTCCAAGGCGTTGACGTCGCCGAGGTAGCCCAAGTGTTGGGCCAAGAAATCGGCCCGCTTTTGCAAATAGCGCATGTTGACATAGTGATCGGTCAGCGCTTTCTTCTGGGCCCTGCGCAGGGCTTGTCCTTCGACTCCCGCCGCGATTTCGGCTTCCAGCGCCTCCACCAGGGCCTGCTGCAAACGAGGCGCCTCGACGCCCCGTTGAGCGGTGGCGAAGAAAACCAGGGTCAGCGCGTGACGCATGCTGACGAGGACCGCTTCGACGCTCTGGGCCACCTTCCAGTCTGCCACCAGGCGACGCTGCAGGGAGCAATCGCGGCCGGCCCAACATTTCGCCAGCAGTCCCGGCAGCAGATGCTGACCCGATCCGTATGACGGAGCCCGCCAGGCAATGTAGGTGCGAGCGAATGGGACCCTCTGTCGGCTCCTTCGTTGGCCGACGACGGGGCTCGTTGCGTCGAGGACCTGAGGGTCTAAACCGTCCACTGGCGGCGGCGCGGAGCGTCCAGGGCTGCCCAAATGTCCAAGGCTGCCCAAACGCCCGAAATACCGCGAAATCAGCTCCCGGGTTGCGGCTGCCGAGACATCCCCCACCACCGCCAAAACGGCATTCTCTGGACGGTAATGGCAATCAAAGAATCTGGCAACATCGTCGAGGCTAGCATCGCGGATTCCCTCGGGGGTACCGATCGGCAACCGACGGTAGGGATGGCCCGCCGGATAGAGAAGCTCGTGTAGCTGCGACAGGGCCCGGCCATAGGGCTGATCCTCGAGCATCTGCCGCTGCTCTTGACCAATGATCAACTGCTCGCGGCTCAGTACTTCGCGACTCAGGCCACAGGCCGGGGCGGCCATGCGCCGAGATTCTGTCCACAGCGCAAGGTCGAGACGATCCGAGGGCACCAGACATCCAAAAACGGTTCGGTCATGGGAGGTCCGGGCATCGGTCACTCCTCCGGCGTCTTCGATGATCTGGGACAGGTGGCCCGACAAGGCTTCGATCGTCGGATCGCCGTCGCCGCCAGCAAAGCTGAGATGCTCGCAGAGATGCGCCAGACCGGAGCGGGCTTCTGGATCCCGCGCCGAGCCCGCCTGGTAGCTGGTGTAGACGGCCGCCAAGGGGGCACTGGGGTCCGTTTGGACAATGACCTGCAAGCCGTTGTCGAGTCTGAAGGCATCGATCGGAAACCTCACATCGATTCGGGCGTCTGTCGACGGGACGGCCACCTCAGTACGCTCCCTCACGGACTGGAAGTGCTCTCGAAGCAGATGGCATTGCCCCGGTGCAGGGTACGGAGGAATCGTCCGACCTGGGCGATGAGATCGACATCCTCGGGATAGCCAAGCCGCAAACTCTCGATGATCTCGGTCACCGTACGGGTGCCGTCGCAGAGGTCGAGGATGGGCCGCGTCGCACGGTTGAGCTTGAAGGTCTTGCGCGCCGTCGAAGAGCGTACGGAGAGCAGAAAGGAGGGCTCCGTCGAGGCGCCGTCCCGCTGCGCGACGATCGACGCCTTGATCGACAACCGCGGTTTGAATGGCAGGAGATTGGCCGCCGCTTCGGCGCCGTGAACCTTTTCGAAAACCTGATCGCCGAGGACCAACAGGTCGACGGAGGACAGGAGAAAACTCTCGATGGCGGCAGCCGGATCGGTGGCCAGATCCCAACCAAAGACCATAAAGGCGATCGAGGCGACGGCTCCCAAGCCTTTGTGCGCTTCGAGGGCTTGCAAGATCTCGTGGTGCATGCGATGGACTTTCGGATCGCTGACTTGAGCCCGCAGATGGTACGGCGCCAGGGCCGCCAGCCGGTCGCGGAACGGTCCCTTGATGGAAACCTCTTGCAACATCAAGGGTAGGTCCCCGTCGAGACCGTTCAGAAACTCTTCACCGGCCGGCAGGGTCAACAGGTTACGCAGCTTGGGAGCGGCGTAGGAGTTGAGCTCGGTGCTGAGCCGACGGGCCAAGGGGGCGTTGTCGGCGCTACAAAGCACCAAGCTGGAGACCGTTGGCACCGCAGTCGCCAACTCGAGGGGCTGCACCAAGGCCACGGACCTGTCGTCCGCCAGCCATTTGGCGATGCTTCCGGCAAGGTCCCGCTCACCGGTGCTCCGTCGCAGGAAAGTTCTGTAGCGCGTGAAGGCGGCCTCGGCCTGGGCCGCAAAATCGGCCGCCGTGCCCGTCTCCGAGCCCGGATCGCCGGAGCCCTCGGCAGATGAGCCATCGGTCGCGGTCACCGCAGCAGCCGACCTTGACGATTCCAAGAGCCCGTCCAGCGGCTTACCGACAAAGGCCCAGCGTCGGCGGACACCTGCGAAATAGGCCTCGGCACGATCGCCCAGGCCCAGTCGACCACAGACGATTCCCAAGTTCAAATGAAGATAGAGGAACACCTCGTCGCCGCGGGTCAGCAAACCAGGTGGCAGCCTGCCGGTGGCGGCCGGCAAGAGGTGAAAGATCGGATAGCTCGCCCCTTCTCCACTGAGCTCCCGCGACAGCTCGAGGCAATAGAAGTACTCGCGCAAAGCTTCCGCCCAGTCGCCGCGCTGGGCGCGCAGATTGGCCAAGGTGGCTCGCATCAATTGCAGCAGATACGGGGTGAGGTCGGAGCCCCCCACCTTGCCGGCGGCCTCAAACTGCGCCAGCGCCTGGTCGGCGGAGCCCTTGCGACGAAACAGGCGGCCCGTATTGAGACGCAGGATGCCCTCCAGCAGGCCTTGGGGACGATCGGAATTCGCTAATTGCTCGATCGACCGGGTCTCCAGGGCGACCGCTTCGTCCAGCCGCCCCTCACGGAACAGGGTAAAGGCGATGCTGTTGCTTACAAAGCTCGCCTCGCTGTGCAATCCGATCTGCTCGAAGCGGGGCAAAACCGACTGCAGGAGCCCCCTCCCACGCTTCAGCTCCCCGAGGCCGAAGATGGCGTTGTTGCCTTGCAACCGGGTCAACATGGCTCGATCGCCTGCACCTTCGGCATGTTGCAGGGCCGCTTCGAAGTGCTCATCTGCCCGTTGGAACTCTCCAGCGTCGTAGGAAAGCAAGGCCAGAAGAAGATCACCGTCCACCTTGCCAGCTTCCGCCGTCCCGTCGACGCAAGCGAGGTAGCCCTCGGCGAAAGCGAAGGCTTCGTCGAAGGCCGAGAATCCCCAAGCCCGTTCCAGTGCCTGGCGGGTGTGCAGGTGGAGAACGCCAAGGTCCTCCGCCTCGAAAGCATGCCAGGAGGCACAGAAGGGATCGCTTTCCTCGACCTTCAAGGCCGACCGATGCAGCGCTCGCCGTTCCTCGGCGTCGAGGTCTGAGTAGAGGGCCTGGCGCAAAGGGGCCGAGGCCAACAAGTAGCGGTTGTCACCGACGGCCCGTAGGAGACCACGCCGCTCGAGGGTTCTCGCCATTTCTTCGACGGACAGGCGCGATTCTCCGTTCAGCAGCTCGGCCCAGTCGGATGTCGAAAAAGGAAGGGTCAGGACGGAGGCCGAGCGCAAGGCCGAGAGATCTTCACCCACCAAGTCGGCGAGGCTCGTGCTGCCGTGGTCCAGACCGCCTGCCAGAATCTCGACGTTGCTGCCAACATCGGCATCGACGCCGGCGTCCGCAGTTGGCCCGGAAAAGGCCCGTTCCGTGGCGCTCAACAAGCAGATGAAGACGGGACACCTCTGGGCGTAGGAGAGCATCAACTCAACCAATGTACGGCACTTTGTGTCCGCCAGATGGTAGTCCTCGATCCAGATGACGGTGGGCTGGCCCGTCACCCCGGCGGCCGCCGTAGCGGCATCGAGGATGAATCGAATCTGCTCGCTGATCAAAAAGGCCGAGGCATCGCGGCGCCAAAAGAACTCAGCGAGTCCGACGCGATCCCGGCGCAGCACAAACTCGGCGAGACCGGAGCGAAAAATCGACACATGGCTGAAGCGCTCCGTGGCGGCCAAGGCGGGGAGGAGATTGGCCAGCGCCAGCTCGTAGCTTTGGATCAGCGCCGGATCGGCTTCGAGCTGCCGGCCGGCGATCTCATCGACCAGCTCCAAGATGCCACCGAAGGGACGCCGCAGCCCGGCTCGCCAGCCGCCAGTGAAGATAGCGCCGCCGGTCTCTTCAACCCGCCCCTTGAAGGCCGCCCGCAAGTGGTGTCGTTGCAGCCCATCGGCCACGGCACACCGGCAAACGACTGCGGACGTCTCACCGTGGTGGCGACGGAGATAGGCCTGCCACAGGCCCTCCAGGGGACCTGTCGGGGATTGCGGAAAGGTGGTCTCCATAAGGTCAGCCCTATCGGCCCGTCACCATGGCCAGCCCCCGAGCTACTCGCCGGGCTCGGGGTCGGATGTTGGAGCTTTAGCAGACGGCTGGAACGGTGTGCGGCCGAAGACGAGCGGCACCAATGGCACCTCGTCGACACCGTCGATCCGTAGGTACTCACTCAAGGGATTGTCCATGAAACCACCCAATGGCAAGGAGCCGAGACCCATACTGTGCCCCACCAGAGAGAGGTTCTGCACCGCCTCTCCCGCCTCGAACAAGACCAGGCGATAGCCGCGGTCGCCGTATTTCAGCGTCGAGCGCTGCAGGATGGCGGTGACATAGACGATCATCGTGGCCTGCTCCGGGTCTTCGATGTCCTGCAACCAGAGCAGCTCGTTGAGCTCCTCGAAGTCGGGTTTGCCCCGCTGGACGGCATCCAGGCAATGGTCTTCGATGTTGTAGTGATAAAGCCCCGGTTCCAGGCCCTCGACATTGATCACCGTGATGTAGAGCTCGAGTGGATAGAGCCCACCGCCGGAAGCGACGGGTCGAAAGAGCCCTCCAGGGGCCGTCCGACCGTAGGTCAAATACAGGAGCTTTGCCAGCTCCTCCCGAGTCGCCGACTCACCGGTGAACAGTCGTCGTGAACGACGGCCCACCAGAATCTCCTCAAACTCCCCTTGTGGGTCGATCGTCGGCAAATCCTCACGATCCATCAAGGAGTATTGCTTGTACGGTGCCTCGGTCAGCCTGTGCGCCGCCTTGGAACGCAGGAAGGCCGCCGAAAGGGCCCCTGCCGTACGGCCGCTGAGCGGTGTCAGCTTCGTATTCTCATGAAAGATTTCACACAACGAGCTCTTGAGGCGAACGCCCTCGAACATGCGACTGCTCGTGAGCTTGCGGAAAGTGGCACGATCCAATCCCAGCACGGCGGCTCCTTTTCTATTCAGGGGAAGGGGTGGGGATCTTTGTTGATACCCTGATTTGGATCCCACCCCTCCGTCTCGGCCCAGCCGAGCTTCTCCGGTACGTCGTACAGGCGTTGGACACCCAGATACGGAAAATTGTGGCTGCCATGAATCGGCATCAGGCCCGGCGCCAACACACGCACCACGTGCAATCCCACCTCTTTGACATCCGGTGTCGTGATGTCGACCACAATGACCTCGTGTCCGAGCTCGTCGAGCATTTGGGTCAAGACGTCGATGTCCCCGAGAGGCCGACCGGTGGAAGGATCCGGTAGCTCCGACATGAGCACCTCGTCGGTCACCGCATCACAAAAGCTCAGGTTGCGGGTCACCAAATCGGGACGCCGGTTGTACATGGTGTAATGATGATCAAAGGTCGTCAGATCGGTGAAGTCCGGTGCCATCTCCCAATCCTTCAATTGATCACGCAAGTATCGGATGTAAGGAAACCCCTGACCGATCTCTCGCATACACTTGCCGATGGCGTCCCGTGGGCTGGTCCGTGACACCGAAGAGACGCTGAGGGCCGGTCCGAACTCGGCGGGCCGGCGCAGCAGTCCGAGCACACACGTCGTACGGATATCCAACGAGATGTCATGGAAGCGCAGATTGACCTCGGGATGGTCCGTCATATAGCGCTTGCGGATCGATTCGGCGAGCTCGTCGTCGTCGACTTTGATCAGCGGCCCAACCCGACGACGCATCCAGCTGATGGTGAAGGCGTCACGCTCGATGACTTCGTTGAGACCGCTCAAGATGGCTTCTTCGAGGGTCGCTCCCGCGGCCAATCCACTCGATGCATTTCTGCCGATGACCTTCTCGCCCTCGACCTCTTCATACCCAAGGTAGACCAAGGTCGCGGGCACCAGCACCGGCCGTCGGCGGGTCAGCGAGTAGGCCCAGACCCAGCTGATGTTGACGTTTTCCGTGAAGTAGTCGAGGTTGACCTCAGGGGGTTTGTTCCGTACTTGCTCTTCACTGTAGAGGCGTAGGGCATGCGGTGAGATGGCGTCCTTCTCGAGCTCCCGGTAGGTGCCGGTGACCAACGATTTGCGGTCGAACCAATACATGCAGTACCGCTCCACCATCTCACCGATGGTCGCCGCCAAGGCAACCTCGACGCGATCGCCGCCGCCGCCCGCTTTCGGCGAGTTGACGACATCCGAGACCCTGGAGAGATCCGCTGAGCCACAGCCGATCGATAGCGTCACCGGATCCTGAGCGCGGTAGTAGCCGTGATGCAACGACTTCATCAAACCGACTTTGGGAGATACGAGCCGCGGTATTTTGTTGATCGTATCTAGGGGACTGGAGAAAGGAACATCCTGGAGGTCAAGCGCGACGTGTTTCGACCCCATCGTAGGGTAGCTCCTTCCATGGGAAGACACTCGGCCTCGAATACGCCTCGTCTTCGATTCTCGGAAAACGCAAGACCTCATGGATCTCGGTTTCCAACGTCCACATATTGACGCTGATGAATTTACTAGCGAGCACAGGAACAGTGATGTTGGTCACCAATTTGATGAGCTCGGTCGCAGCAATTCCGGCCATCACGTCGTGGAAGGCGTGCAGCCCACCAACCTCGGAGGCTTTGCCTTCCGGGGTCCGCAGATACTTGTCGAAACTGACGTATTCGTCGTAGCCGGTCATGTTGCCACGTAACCGCGCCTCGAAGCTGACGTACGAAGCGGTGTCCCGGGGCACAAAGAGTGGCCCGACCCATCCCTCCGTCTGATCGATGGCCCTGACCAATAGCCAAGGCACGTTGTGCTTCACTGAAAAATCATGCATCGCCTCGAGCAGCTCCGGGTCATGGGCCGTCTGAGTGACGACCATGACCTTCGGCAGCGGCTCCGTGTCCGTCTCCGCCAGAATGCTCTCACGGTCCAGCGTCAAGACTTCAGTGGCAAAGGATGCGGCTCCCTGTGACCCTTCGGCGGTCGGCAGAAACGACACTTGGCCGAAACCGGATGTTGCCAAGGATCGGCACAGGCTTTGCGCCAAAGAGCCGGTGCCAACGACTCCAACCCGGCTGTCGAGAAGCATGGCCTGATACTTGGCTCCACCTTCACTGGTGAAAGCGGAAAAAAGATTGATCTGCGAGGCAAACCGCTCCTGCTGCTCAGGAGCCAAGCCGGCAGGATCGGAGTCCTCGATGAGGGAGGCGCTTTCGAGCCTTCCGAGCAGCTTGCCGGCGATTTCAGGGTCGAGCCCCATGGCTGCGACTTCTTGCAGGATCTCCTTCCGGTCTCGGGAGCCGTTGAGAAACGGCAGCAGAGCGCCGAAACAGCGCATGACGTTTTCTTGGTGTAGCTTGATCGACCACGATTCGCCACCGCCACCGCGGATCCCCCACGATTTCTCGTCGATCGGATAAAGGGTCAGGAACTTCTTAAGTCGAGGTTTCTCAATCAAGATCGCAAGTCCTCTTCGAAGGCGTTGATGCTCGGAAGCTGCGTCATGGAGTCTTGGTGCGGAGCGGCCGACTCAAGATGTTGCTTCTCTACCTAGATGTGCGGACTAGGCCTCAGGGCATATCCGCGGCGTTGTTGGAGCTATTGCTGTTGCTCTGCCCACCACCACCGCCGCCGCCGATATCAACCGACGGAGCAATGCGGCCAGCTTCGAGACTCGTGTTCTCTACCAATTCGATTTCAAACAGTTCATTCTCTTCCATGCTGACTCTCCTCAGTGTTGACTTCCAAGTTGGAGTTGGCCGCTCCAGACCAAATCGAATCAAAAAACTTGTGTTCAAGAATCACCGTCGGGCTCGACTACCAACAAGTCCGCCACCGGCTCTGGCAACGCGAAGGCCTTGTCCTCGACGCCACCGAAATTCACCTCAGTCAGCGTGATGACTTGTTCGATGCCTGTGAACTGTTGCTTGACGACCATGGGAAAAAGACGCCCTCCGACCCGACGATAGTCGGAAAGTATCTCGGTCACCTCAAATCCATCATCGGGTCCACCGACCCAGCTCTTCTTACCCTTCAACAAGCCGCTAGCGGTTTCAAAGTACTGGATGTACTCTTCTTTGAAGTCTGTGACCAGGCGAACTTCGTAGCAGTCCTCGCCAGCGAACTCCTGCCGCCCAGTTGTCTCTCTTACGGTGTAGTTTCGCTGGTAGTTTAAATCGGCATCAAAGTCGGCTAACAGCAACATTTCTTTCAGCTCGCGCCCTGTGACGATACGAGGATGGACCCCACCTTCGAGGCGCCACCCCACCTCACCATCGAAGCCTTCGATACGCTGGCTGAAACCAGGTACAGAATAGTTACTGTAGAATTTGTTGGGGGCAGCGAAACGGGCGACATACACGCCTTCCAAATTCAACTGTGGCACCACTACGTGTCCAGTCAAGGCAAAGGACCGATGCTGCTGCAGAGCTTCGATCCCACCTATCGCCTCGACGTAGCGATCAGTGATTTCGTCGGCCTTTGGCAGAGCCTTTTCGGCCGTTGTCTGCGAAGCTTCGGGCTGAGCGAGTGAGACGGCCGGGCTGAGTAGCCAGACTCCGACTGCCAAGAATACGAGCGCGAGGAACGTTTTGGTCACAGCCTTGGTCATGGACCTGAAGACCCCCAACTTGATGTCAGTGCGTGTGAAGCCGGTACAAGCATCCGATCCCCGAATCCTGAAGCTACGCAGCTGCTCCGGAAAGGCAATCGTCAAAACATCTTATTCCGTCCAGCAGATGGCCAACCTGGGACGTTTCAGTCAAGACGTTGAGTGCGCCGACTCGTTCAGAGGTTTCGAAATTTATGGCTCACGATGTAGGATCGTGAACAACACATACATAGGTTAGCAGTGGCCAAGATGTCCGTCAAGACGAGCAAAGCCCCTGCCTGCATGAGGTTGCCTAGCCTAGAAACGCTCGACAAATCAGACAAAATGAGACACGAGGACGCTCATATTGAGAGCAAATAGACCAGGTTTGCCAACTAAGGAATCTGCAACTGCGTGCACCGATGCCACCGGCGCAGCCCCCCGGGTCCTTGTGGTTGGCGCGGGTCTCGCCGGTCTCACAGCAGCCGTAGAGTTGCTCGGAGAAGGGCTGGACGTCGTGCTGTTGGAGGCGCGGGACCGGGTCGGAGGCCGAGTCCATAGCGTGGCGTTGCGAAACGGTATGATGATCGACTGCGGAGCACAGTGGATCTTCGCCGGTCAACATCGTATCCGGACCCTCGCCGACCAGCTCGGCATCCAGCGACTCCCCATTGCTGACCAAGGCAAACCGCAAGTTTGGGCCGGCGATCAAGCGATTTCCCTCGACCCCTTGGACAAGGAGGAGCTGCACCGTGTAATCCGGCGCCTTGACGCCATGGCGGCACGGGTGGACCTAGAGGCACCCTGGGCAACACCTCGTGCAGCCGCTTGGGAAGCGAAGAGCTTTGGTGCCTGGATCGAGACCCGGGTTTCCAGACCGGCTGTGGCCACATTCTTCAGAATTCCTTTCGAAGGTCATCATTGCGTCCCCGTACAAGGCGTGCCACTTCTCCATGCACTCTTCTATGCACGCTCCAACGGAGGCTTCAAGGTCATGCTCGGCCTCGACGCCAAGGTGGCCCCCACAGAGTACTTCGAGGGAGGTGCACAACAACTCCCCCTGGGTCTGGCGAAGCGCCTGGGATGCCGCATCCGCTTACAGTCGGCGGTCACTAGGATCGTTCAGAACCCTCATGGCGTGACCGTGGAAGGCGAGACATTTCGGCTTTCCGGCGACCGGGTCATCGTGGCGGTACCACCGCCGATTCTCCGCAGCCTGGTATTCGAACCTTCACTGCCAGATTCCAGGGCGGACCTATTGCAGAGAATGCCCATGGGCAGTGGATACAAGGTCCACACTCTCTACGACAAACCCTTCTGGCGCCATGCCGGATGGTCAGGCCAAGCGCTCGCTGACTTCGGTTTGACCAATGACAGCTCCCCCGTTGACGGTAGCCAGGGTCTCCTGGTGACGCTCCTGCAAGCCTCCTACTCAAGCCGGCTCTCGCAGCTGCCAGCCAATGCAAGGCAGGACGAGATCTTACGCAAGCTCGGCCAACTGTTCGGCCCTCAGGCACTGCAACCCATCGAGTATGCCGAGTTTTATTGGGCAAACGAACGCTATAGCGGGGGTGATGTAGCTCGCCTGGAGCAGGGTGCCTGGGTCGATTTCGGTCCTTCCCTTCGACAGCCGAGTGGCAGGATTCACTGGGCCGGTACCGAGACCGCCACCGAGTACTACAGCCATATGGAAGGGGCGATCCAGTCGGGGCAACGAGCCGCGGCGGAGGTCGCCAAGGAACTTCTTTGACCTCACCTATCCTTGGCGACCTAAAAAATCAGCGAGTCAGTTAGATTCTGGGTAGGAGACCACTAAGCTGATAAACAAGCTTTCGTCCCTCATCACCAACCGTTTGTCCAAGAATGAAGCCAGATAGTCCTCGACCTCACTCTCATCCAGACCCGTGCTCTTGGCGATACGCGCCGGTCGGATAGCCTTCTCCGCCGCCTTTAGAATTCTGGCGCCGACCTCCCCCACCTCGTGCTGAAGAGAGTCCTCGGCGCGCGTATCGTAGACGATATGGGAATCACCGTTGGTTCCGAATTTGAGCTCGGGCCGGGGTTCCTGAGAACCCTCTTCCCACAGGGACTTCCAGCGGCTGAGCGGCTCCTCGAGCTTGGGACGCCATTTCGCCCGCAGCCGCTTGTAGCTACCTGGGCTGACGTCGACGAAATAGTACGCCATCTGAGCCAGATCCTTCCTGCTGAAAGGATAGATCGCCTTATAGAAGTCGTAGGGCTTGAGCCGCAAATTGTATTCATCGGCCATGTCGAAGTAGGGGCTAAACCGATCAAAGCGGACGGACCCGACGCCATTGGGCGGCGGCAGATGCACCAAAGAAGGAAGGTCTTCCAGGTACTTCTCGTAAACCTCTTCTTCCTCTCTCGGGAAGCCGATCAAAAGATTCCAGGTGGGAGTAATGCCGTAGGACAAGCAACCTTTGAGGAACTTGACGTTCTGCAAAGCTGTCGTCCCCTTGCGCATCAACTTGAGCACCGGAGTCGACAGGGCCTCGATGCCCGGCTGCAGAACCGTCACACCCGCCATTGCAAGAGTCTGCATTTCATTCGGTTTGAGATCCGCCTTGACCTCATAAAAAATCGAGAAATCGTCCGGGACCTCGAGCTTCGGAAAGACCTCGGTGAGGTACTCCCGAGGCATGATGTTGTCGACACATTGGAAGTGCCTGACCCGCGGGTAGTACCTGTCGATCAGCCCACGGATGAGCTCGAGCGCCCTCGCAGACTCCATCGAACGGTACTTCATCGTCATCCCATTGAGGCCGCAGAAAGTACAGTGGGCACGCTCTCCCCACCAACACCCGCGGGAGGTCTCGAAAAAAATCCCAACCCCCTCGTCCGACATACCTTTGTCGACAATCGACTGCAAGAAGCAGTCGTAGTCGAGCGGCACGTCTTCGTCGATGGGAAGCTCTGGTCCGATTTCCTTGATCTCAAGCGCCTTGTCATCTCGCCGCATGCGTTCGGCCGAGAAAACACCCGTCAAGTTGTGGCACGCTTCGATGGAGCCCTCGAGCAGGTGACCGATGAATGCCGGAAAGTTCTTCAACCCGGGGCCGGAAAAGACAAAGTCGAGAACTTCGACGTTTTTGGCCAGCACCTGTCCCATCGGGGTCTCGCAATTGGCCCCACCCATGACCGTCACGATGTCAGGATTGCGCTCCTTGAGACGCCTGGCCATGGCGATAGACGCTACGTTCTGAACAAACATCGAGGTGAAACCGACGACATCGAACCGGTCCAGCTCATACCGGTCGATCAACTCATCGAGTAGGGCGTGCAGCTCTGCTCGCTTGCCGATCGCTGTATCGACCTCTTGACGGTGCATACGGTAGTCCGACCCGGATTTTCGGACTTGAGATTCTGTTTGGTCATCACGATCCGGGAATGCAGCCTTCATGAACAGTAGATCCCCGAGCCCCGGGACCAGGTAGTTCAAGTTATTCGCAATCGCCTCGTAGAGCTGTGGGCCCAATAAGCAGGCATAGTCGTGATTGAGGTAGAAAATCTGGGAAGAAACTCGTTGTCCATACTTCTCGTCCAAGACTGACCGCAGTTGGGTCAATGCGATGGAAGGATACCTAGCATCAGCGAAAGGCATGTTGACGAGCGCTAGCTTCATTGTTGGCTCCC
Source organism: Acidobacteriota bacterium (assembly GCA_029263315.1). Taxonomy (GTDB): domain Bacteria; phylum Acidobacteriota; class Thermoanaerobaculia; order Multivoradales; family J023; genus JAJCXR01. The sequence continues at coordinate 51,162 of JAJCXR010000048.1, forward strand.
CTGTCCAGAATTTGCGATCACTATCACAAAGACAAGGCCCACTCACCTTGGCTCTGCAGTCGCCCCTGAAGGGCCAACCGGATGGGATTCTCAGTTGGCAAAGCTTTGATCTGCAACTGAGTATGACGCCCCCGGACCGAGACGATACTCGCCGACTATGTTATCCGTTCATCCTTCAGCATGGCAAGAGCCGACCTTGACGACCAAGTGGCTCCAGGCCTCGACTCAGAGCAAGCGCATCTTGTTCTTGAGGATATAGATCTCGAAAGCCATGCCGGCTTTGGCCAGGAGACGGCGTAGCTCCGCCAGGGGCGCTCCCGACACCCCATCTCGACGGTTGTCCCCGTATAGATAGCAGACGATCTTCGAGCGTAATGCCACCGGCAGGACGAGGCAATCCTTGGGTGCCGCGCCCCCTAGACCGGCCACTAGACGCTGGTTGGGCTCCAACGCAGGCAGGGGCCCAAGCCACAGGCTCGACGCTTCCGTCAGGCTGCTGAAAACGGACGGCTCGTGGGATTCGATCTCGACAGCTCGCAGGGCCTGCCCCACCACGCCGGGCCCATCTCCCCGCCAACCGATGATCCGCTCTTGCCGTCTGAAGAGCAGCAGGCGGCGTTCCAAATAAGGGGCGGCGAATCCAAGCAATACATCGGCGATCTCATCGCGGATGTCGGCATCCTGAAGCTTGGCCGCGGCGACATCCAAACGCTCCTCCAGGGACAGTGACGGGTCGTCGTAACGGGGCTCCGTCCAGGCATCGACGGCGATTTCTTCGTCCGCCAGCCCATCTTGCGCCAAGAAGTCGTCGTCCGCCACCAGGTCGTCGCCCACCGGACCGTCAGCTTCCGGCGAGGTTTCCATGACCTCCAGCTCATTTTCCTCGGCCCCGGGATCCCAAACGTCCACCTCGCCCATGGCCGTGTCGTCGGGCCTGGTTTCGGGAGCGATCTCCACTTCGACCGGCGTCGCGTCGACGCTGCCCCGCATGGAGCGCAGTAGCTCTGCATCCTCGTCGTCCAGCTCGATAAAACGGGGTTTGGCGGGCGACGGGGCGGCCTGACCTTTGCCGAGGGAGGCCGGGGTCCGGGGCGGCGGCGGTTTGGCGGGCGGCGGCGGTGTGTGCGACGGCGGGGGTGGCACGGGGGCCACCGGTCGTCGACGGGCGAAGGAGGGCCGGGTCGGAGCGAGGGGCGCTGGCGTTCGACCGGGCTGTGGCGCTTGTCGAGACCCTGGCGCTTGTCCAGACCCTGGCGCTCGTCCAGACCCTGGCGCTCGACCGGAAAGGGGCGGTCCGTGCGACCTCGAGGTGTCCTCCCCTTCCCCGACTGGAATTGATCCGGGGGGCGGTTCCCGGCGGATCACGGGGCGCAGTGAGCCGCTTTCGATGCGTTTGGCCAAGGACGTGAAACGCACTCCACAGGGGACCCGGTAATGTTGCTGCAAGGCCAGCTTGACCCGCAGCTCGAGGGCCACGGAGGTCCGCACCATATGGCCGGTCAGCATCCGGATCTCGTCTTCGGTGATGGCGTCGACGACATCCGCCGAAGCGATCAGCAGGGTCTTGCCTTGCAGCTCGTAGGGCACCAGCTGATAGCGCTGGGCCAGCTTGCTCGGCAACAGTCGAATGGCCGCGGCGGCGCTGGCCTCCAGCTGTTGGCGGCTGGCTGTACGGGTACCGTGATGGCTGCCCAAGGCTTTCAGCAGATCCGCTTCGCTGAGGGCCGCCCCTTCGATCAGGTTGGTGCCGAGGCGTCCGCCGAGCTGGCTTTGCAAGCTCAGGGCCTGCTGTAGCTGAGCCTCGCTGATGACCCCATCCGCCACCAACTGCTCACCGAGACGTCGTCGCATGGCCGCTCTCCCCCGGGACGGAGTCAGAGACTGTTGATGTAGCTTTCGAAGCGGCGCTGGGAATCGCCTACGAAGGAGATGAAGCGCACGCCGACACCGCCCACCGAGTCGCGACCTGGCATCGTTTGGCGCACCACCTCGGCGACTCCCACCAGGGGTCGGATGTCGTCCGGCAGGGAGAATTCGAAGTGAATCTGGGTCCCCATGTCATAGCGCTTTTCGGTGCGGATCAACATTCCGGTGGAGGATAGATTCTCCGTTTGGCAGAGGATCATGTCCTTGGTCTCCCCCAGCTTGACCTCCATTCGGGCGAGGAATCGGGCCGCCTTGCGCGGCGCCACATGGAGCAGGCTCGAGACCATCTCTTGGATCTGCCCATCGGCGCTGGCCAGGTCGACGGCCCGATTGGCTCCCCGGCCGATGAACCCCTGCGCTTCATCCAGCAGGTCGGCGGTGGTCAGCAGCAGCAAGGGCGAATGACGGCAAGCGCTGTCGGGATGGCGGGCCGATTCGAGGAAAGCTTCCATATCCAAGTCCGGCAACGGGTAACGCACCATCAAGACTTCGATGCTGACATGGCCGATAATCTCCAAGGCACCCATGCCACTGGGAAAACGATCGACATCAAAGTCTTTGCGCGCCAGGAAGGGTACAAAGCGCTCGAATTCCTGGGCGGTGACGCCGATCGCCAGAACATTTCTTCTCGAATTGGATGGGGTCATGGGAACAGAATCACTTCAACTGGCTCACAGCAAACAACAAAATGGTCGATAAGCACAGGTCACGGGAAACGCCCTCAGGAATCTCCAGGGGCGGCGCCGGTGCCGGATCTTGCGGGCCGACGACGGCATCTCGCCGCCGGGGCGGCAGTTTATTACACCTCGGGCATTCCCCAAAGGGCACCGAGTATGTCCTCAGGCTACCACCTCGACCTTCTCGAAGGCGATCACGTCGTGGTGGTGATCCCAACCCTGGGGACGAAAGAACGCCAAGCGCAACGCACCGTCGGTCAAGGCGGCAGCCCGTTCTTGCAAATACTCCTTGCGATGCCACGTCATGCCATAGGTGCCGGCGAAATCTCCCCAGTTGGCGGCATAGTGGCGAAAAGAAATGCCCTGCTCCGCCACCTCTCGCCGGATGGTGGCCGCTTCGGCGGCATGCTCACCGCCGTACAGATGCTCGAGATTGGCCAGACTGAACTCCCCGTGCATCGAGAATACCATCAATCCCCCCGGTAGCAGGCTCTGGCCCATGCGCTGCAGCAGGTGATCACAGCTGGCGGCATCGAGGTGAGTGAACACCGAGCCACTCCAAATCAAGTCATAGGTGGTCAAGGGGATGCGTCCGATATCCCATGACGAGAGCATGGGTCGGACCCCAAACTCGGCGGCACAAAAACGGACGCCCTCTTCGTCGAGGTCGCAGGCGGTGATGCGCTGCGCTGCCACTTTCTGTTGCAACAACCGCAAGACTCGGCCATGGCCGCAGCCAAAGTCGAGGCACGAGGTGACGTCATCGAAGCTTCGTCCCACTTCGGCCAATGCCTCAGCGACGATATCGACGGCCGAGCGGGCGGCTCGCAGGTAGTTTTCGATGCTCTCCCTGGAGGAATCGAAGAGCATCAAGTCGTTGGTGTGGACCCGTCCGGGTACGCCCGGCAAGAACCGGGAACGACGTCCCGGTGCGAACCGAATCTCGAGGCGTTTGGCAAGGGATCTCAGACGACGTTTGAGCATGATGGGGGTCTGGACAAGTTATATAACGGCTGGCGATGAGGGACTTGAGAAACGGACTGGAAATAGCGGCAGCGATGGTGGGTACTGGCTCAGAAAATTGTCGGCCCCAGGCAAGGACGGGGCACCATCGACGCGAGGGCGCAATCTACCACAAGCCCCCGGCTGGAGGGTCCGCCTCCCTTTCCACCACCTCTGCGATAGACTCGCCCCTCCCATGTCCCCTTCCCCCAAAAACCCCGCCGCTCACCCTGACCCCAAACCTGCCGCAGAGCACCACGGGGCACGTCCCGTGGCTCAACATCTGGCGGCCATCGAAGATCGACTAAGGTCCATCGAGAACCGTCTGTCAGGGGTGGCGAATGGGCCAGGCAAGCAGTTGCCACAGCATCTCCACCGCCGCTTGGAAAGTTTGGAATCGCGAGAGCACCATCACGCCCAGGCACTGGCCAGTCTCGAATCACGCCTTGCCGTTCTGCTGGCCCGCCTGACGGAGGAAGGCGGCGCCGATGGCGTTACGCGCGATGACAACGGAGCACAGGTGGACGGTCCAGACGACGGCACAGCCGCCGTCTTTCCGGCCGTGCCGCGGCGCTCCTTGGGACGTCGAGCCCTCGATGCGCTGCATTACCTGCGCTACGTTTGGCGGCGCCTGAAGGGGACCGAAGAAGGGCCGTTCCCCGACCACAGCTTGCGGCTGAGCGTCGGCGATCCGGTGGACCGCCTGCCGTCCTTGGGTGTGGTGGTGCTGGCCGAGACGGCGCCTTCGGCGGACGACCTTGGCGCCGCCCTCGACCGGCAGACGGAGAGGGAGCTGCCCATCTGGCTATATGTGGAACAGGAGCAATCCTTGAGCCATTGGCGGGGCGACATGGTGGCCGAGGAGCAATTCTTGGCCCCCGAACGCCTGCGGCACCACATGCGTCAGTCGGCGCAGGTCGACTACCTGATCACCTGCACCGTCGATCAGTTGTCCAGCTGGCCCGACACGGTGGTCGAGTGCCTGCGTCTGACCTTGGCGGCCGAAGAGCTGGACTTAGTGGAGGTCCTGCTGCCGTCCAATCGCCGCCTTTTGGCCCTTCGCAGCACCGCCTGGAACCCGCCTCCGGGCATCATCTCGTCTCCCCAGGAACGCCCCGCCGTGCAAGCCATCGGCAAGGTGGTTCGCCTCACCCCGGAGCCCATGGCGGCGCTCTTGGACGGCGTCTTCGAGCGTCGTTTCGGCCCCTACCGCTTCACCAAGCCGGGCCGCACCCTGGTACGTCATGGCCTGGTGCCCGAGACGCCCTCCGGCGACTCCAAGCCCGGGCAGGGTGCTGCCCCACTGCTGCTCACCGGCCAGCTCCTCGGGGGGCGGGAGCAAATGTTCAGCGACCTGCTGTTGCGCCTTGGTCCACAGCGCCTGGTTTTGACCGCCGGCAGCGACCCCTTGACCTTGGAGAGATATCACCGCTTGCAACAGCTGCGGCGACTGGACGGCACCGGCGGCCAGCTCTATCCCTTGACATCTTTCCTCGAAGCTCCCCAGCTGGCCGGTGCCGTCGCCTGGCTGGCCAGACGTTGGGCCTGCCCGGCGCTGCTCTCCCTGGCCAACGATGCCAGCGATCAGGAGGTTGCTGCGGCCTGTGGTGAGGGGTCCTTGCCCAGCCTCGAGGCGCCGCGGCACGGGGCCGGGTTCGTGCTCTGCGACTCTCTACCCGGAGTTGGCCAGCGGACGGCGGAGGTGGCTCTCGACGCCCTGCGCCAGCGGCTTGGAGTGGCGCCCCAGGCGCCGGTCATTCTGTGGTTCGGCGACCTGTTGCGGGAGCGACGGCCAGAAGACTTCTTGAGTCTCGCACAGCGCTGGCAGGGAACCGCCGAAGCCTACTTCTTGATGGTCGGACGAGGTCCTCTCGAAGGCTCCGTCGACGACCTAGCCCGTTTCCTGGGGCTTGACAGGTTCCGACGGCTGCCCTCTCTGCCGCTCACCTTCGCCATCGCCCTCTGCGACGTCCTCTGCCTCACGGCGTCCTATGAGCCTTTCCCCCATGGCCTCTTAGCCGCCCTGTCGGAGGGACGCCCGGTGCTCCTCCCCGGGGGCTCCGAGATGGCGTCCTGGGTCTCCCAACGGGCCGCCGGACCCGCTGCAACTTACGACAGCACCGACCTCGACAGCGCCGTCGAGGCTCTGGGGGCCCTTCTAGCAGCCACCGCTGAGGCATCGCCTGCGGCGTCGGCTGACGATCCAGGCAGCGAGATGCAGGACCGTGGCTCGAGTCGGCGACGGCTCGGCGTCGAAGATCACGATGACCGCTGGCGGCAACGCTTGGAGAGCCCACCGCCCCCGGCGTGATCCCTCGCCCCTTGCATCTTGTGGCGGAAGGCCCGGGAAGGCTATGGTAAGGCCTGCGGACGCCCACACCGTCCGGCGCCGCGCTGCCCCGCCACCGTCACGCAACCTGGGGTCCCACCCGGATCCTGGGATAGCTTGGAGATCGCCGTGAGCCCGAAATCAGAGAACCCGGTGTCTGAAACCTTTGATCCCTCCCGCTGGCGTGAGGTGGAGGGGCTGGAGTTGGAAGACTTGACCTACCACCGCAGCACGGAGCATGGCACGGTGCGTATCGCCTTCCATCGTCCCGAAGTGCGCAACGCCTTTCGACCTCAGACGGTGGACGAGCTTTACCGCGCCCTCGACCACGCTCGCCAATGGCCGGATGTCGGATGCATTCTGCTCACCGGCAACGGACCTTCGTCGAAGGATGGCGGCTGGGCGTTCTGCTCAGGGGGCGATCAGCGCATCCGCGGCCGCGATGGCTACAAATACGAAGGCCCTGAAGGGGTCGATCCGGCCCGTCTCGGACGCCTTCACATCTTGGAGGTGCAGCGTCTGATCCGCTTCATGCCCAAGGTGGTCATCGCCGTCGTGCCCGGCTGGGCGGTGGGCGGCGGACACAGCCTGCACGTGGTCTGCGACCTCACCCTGGCCAGCCAAGAACATGCCATCTTCAAGCAAACGGACGCCGACGTCGCCAGCTTCGACGGTGGCTATGGCTCCGCCCTGCTGGCCCGACAGGTAGGTCAGAAGCGGGCCCGCGAAATTTTCTTCCTGGGCCGCGACTACAGCGCCCAGGAAGCCTTCGACATGGGCATGGCCAACGCCGTGGTGCCCCATGAATCCCTGGAGGACGTGGCCTTGCAGTGGGCCGAGGAGATCCTCAGCAAGAGCCCCACCGCCGTCCGCATGCTCAAGTTCGCCTTCAACGCTTGCGATGACGGTATGGTGGGACAACAAATTTTCGCCGGCGAGGCGACCCGCCTGGCCTACATGACGGACGAAGCGGCGGAGGGACGGGACGCCTTTCTCGAAAAGCGTCCGCGGGACTTTTCCAGCTTTCCGTGGCGCTATTGAGCACCCTTCGAATAAAGCGGTAGACTGCGTGGGTGACTGTGGCAACCTGGTATTTGGAACGCAAGATCTCGGTTCAGGGTAAGGTCCAGAGAATCACTCTGCGACCGCTGCCCTTTCGCGTCGGTCGTCATGCGGATTCCGATCTTCTCCTCGACTCGAGCCATGGCTCGCAACGCCACGCCGAGCTCTTCGAAGCCCAAGATCGGCTGTGGCTGCGGGACCTCGGCAGCACCAATGGGACCTCGGTCAACGGCGAGCGATTGCACGGCGAACGGTGCCTTGAGCCCGGGGACACGGTGCATTTTGCGGATGTCGCCTACCGGATCGGAACGAGTGACGGCTCAACGTCGACCTCGTTCCAGCCAACTCAGGTCTTCTCCAACACCGAACGCCTGCAGCTCTTCGCCAGGGTGCGGGAGCCCAAAGCTTTCGAAGAGATGTTGCTGGGTCGCCACCTATGGACCCACTACCAACCGTTGGTCGACCTGCGTCGAGGTACGGTGTACGGCTATGAGGTGCTGGGTCGGGGGCAACTGGATGGACGCCAGAGCCCTCCTAACCAGCTCTTCTACGTGGCCGAAAATCTCCAGCGGGAAATCGAGCTCAGCGCCCTGTTCCGAAGGCTTGGCCTCGAGCTTTCCCAAGGACTCGACAACAGCCTGGCCTTCTTCGTCAATACCCATCCCACCGAGTTGCGGGACTGCGATGCTCTGCTCAGCTCGGTCAGCGAGCTGCGGCGGGATTTCCCCCAGGCCCGCCTGGTGCTGGAGATCCACGAAGCGGCGGTCGCCAACGTCGAGGAGCTCAAGTCGCTGCGCTCAGGCCTAGAAGCGATCGAGGTCGATTTGGCCTTCGACGATTTCGGAACTGGCCAAGCCCGCTTGCTCGAGCTGGTGGAGGTCGAGCCCCGCTATCTGAAATTCGACGCCGTGCTCATCTCCCGTTTACATCTGGCCTCCAAAAAACGACGCGACATGTTGCAGAGCTTGCTCAAGGTGGTGCTCGACCTCGGCATCTCACCGATCGCCGAGTGCATCGAGAGCGAGGAGGAGGCGTCAGCTTGCCTCGATCTCGGGTTCGAAATCGGTCAAGGGTACTATCTTGGGCGCCCCGCCTTGGCGGCAGATCACCAAGATCCAAAAACCAAGGCCTAGCGGGTAGGCTCGCCCTTGCTCTCTCCCCTGCCAGCGGATTTCGCTGATGGTGCCTTGCGACTCTGGCACCTGCTGCTGCATCTCGACTTCTTCAAGTATGCCTCGATTCCCCTGGTGGCCGGTGTGGTGGGCTGGTCGACCAACTGGGTGGCCATTCAGCTCACCTTCCTTCCCCTGCGCTTCGTCGGCTGGCCCCCCTGGCTCGGCTGGCAAGGCATCATCCCCGCCAAGGCGGGCAAGATGGCCGCCATCTTCGTCGATACGACGATGGTACGCCTCGGCACCTTGCCGGAGCTCTTTCAACGCATGGAGCCCGACAAGATCGCCCGACAAATCGTCACTTCCATAACCCCTCGTTTGGAGGGCATGACCGACCGCATCCTGGAGCAGGCTGACGCCGGCCTGTGGCAAAACACTCCGGACTTGGTCAAGCAACAGGTTTATCGCCGCGTCCAGGAGTGCCTGCCGGATCTGGTCGATGATCTGATGGAGGACGCCAGCCACCGCATCGAAGAGCTGATCGATTTCAAACACATGATCAGCAGCCGCCTGGTGGGCGATCCGGCCCTGCTCAATCGTCTCTTTCTCGAATCCGGCGCCGAAGAATTCAAATTCATCGTGCGCTCCGGCTTCTACTTCGGTTTTCTATTCGGTCTCGTGCAACTGCTGGTTTGGATTCTCTATCCCGCCTGGTGGGTGCTGCCGTTGTTCGGTTTGGTGGTCGGCTACGCCACCAACTGGATCGCTCTCAATGTCATCTTTCGTCCCCTCGAGCCACGCCGAGTGGGCCCTTGGACGGTGCATGGCATCTTCCTTCGCCGCCAGCGGGAGGTCGCCCGCATCTGGTGCCGCTTGGTGACCCGGGAGATCGTCACCGTGCGCAGCATCATCCACGCCATGCTGCACGGGCCCAATTCCGCAGCCACCCGCGCCATGATCCGTCGACACATCGAGCCCATCGTCTGGAAGGCCGCCGGCCCCGTCAAGTTGCCCGCCCAGTTGGCCCTCGGACCTCGGAAGATGGAGCTCATGGCGCGGTATGTCGGCGAGATGTCGGTCACCGTCTCGACGGCCCCCTTCGACGACTGGCACTTCAATCGTGAACGCTCCGCCATCGTCGAAGAGCTTTTACGGCAGCGCATGGAAGAGTTGCCGTCGGAGGAGTTTCAAGATCTGCTGCGCCCCTGCTTCCAGGAAGACGAAATGAAGCTCATCCTGATGGGCGCCGGCCTCGGTCTCCTGGCCGGCGTGGCCCAGCTAGTGTTTGTATTCGGCGGCGGCTGATAGACGCCCGACGCGCCGGCTGGCGCCGGCAGACGTCGTTGCCGTTGCTCATAGGTCGCCGCAGGCAGCTTCCAAACCCACCGAGTATCGGTTGGCGGCACTCTGCACGGCCGACACATGGCCGATGACACCATTGCGAAACTGAAACTCGATGGCACCAAAATCTTGCATCAAAGGCTGAAGGAGCTCTTCCGCGGTGACCTTGAAAGCCACCGTATCGGCAAAAAACTCTCGGCCTAGAATCGGATCGCCGCCCTCTTGGGAGTAGGCGAAGATGTCGAAGACCGGCTGCTCGACACCCGGGGCCATCGGTAGGTCCAGCCAAATCAGGTACTCCGTCCCCGAATCGAATCCGCCACCGTTCAAGAACCGCATGCTGAAGAGGTTGCATAGGTCGTTCTGGCTACTCTCAGGATCGATGTCGAGGAGCTGGAAACCGGTGGCAAAATCTTGGTTGGGCGTCACTTGATAGTAGTCACCCTGCAGCGAAGCGCCCTGCGGTCCGTTGACGATGACAAACCCCTTCTTCATCCCCTGCGGGTCGACTTCCAGATTCGGTACCAGTCGGATGTTGATGGTCCGGATCTCTTTGCCCTGCAGGGTGATCATCTCAGTGCGCTGCGGGGCCTGCGGCACATCGGTTTCATAGTAGTCGAAGGAAATGTCGACCGAGGCGCCGGACTCGTTGCGCACCGCGAACAGCGTCGTGGTGCCGGCTCCATCCAGAGTGTCGACTTCGAAGTAGGGCAACAGGAGGCGGCCGGCAAAGCTATCGGCCTTCTGCCAACCGGGGGGCGCCGGGTCGGTGCCCAGGGACGCCGCAGAAACGACTTCCACGGGTTGCAGCAGGAGCCAGGCCAGGACGAGGGCCGCTGCCAGTCGCCCGCCGGAAACTTGTGGATTTCTAGGCCGCGGCAAGGCCGGTTTAGCAAAAACCGAGCCTGACGCCAGGTGCGGCGCGAGGTTGGGATGGGTAGCTTTCGACGACAAAGGAAATCCTCCTGAATGTGCATCTGCTCGGTGTTGTATCTCGGTGGCATCTTTCGGTGGCATCTTGACGAACCATCCGGCATGGTTGCGAGTCGCTGATTTCTTTATGGGATCGTATCATTCCGCTCTGGCGGCACCCAATCTTCCCTTTTTGCCACCGCAGGACAAGTGCTAGCATTCTCGCAGGGGCCCTGCCCCGTTGAGGCCTCTCATTTGCCATCCACGTCACCAAGGAGTCGATCCATGACCCAACCCATTCGCATCGCCGTCACAGGAGCGGCGGGCCAGATCGGTTATCAACTAATCTTCCGCATTGCCTCCGGCCAATTGCTCGGCCCCGATCAACCGATCAGCCTGCACCTGCTGGAGATCACCCCCGCCTTGGGCGCCCTCGACGGAGTGGTCATGGAGCTGCGGGACTGCGCTTTTCCCCTGCTGCACGATGTCGTGACCAGCGACGACCCGGAGGTGGCCTTCGAGGGCGTCGATGCCGCCCTGTTGGTCGGTGCCCGTCCCCGCAGCAAAGGTATGGAGCGCAAGGAGTTACTGACCGCCAACGCCGCCATCTTCTCGCAGCAAGGCAAGGCGTTGAATGCCCGTGCCAGCCGCCACGTCAAGGTGTTGGTGGTCGGCAACCCAGCCAATACCAATGCTCTGATCGCCAGCTCCAATGCGCCGGATCTCGATCGGCGCCAGTTCACCGCCATGACGCGCCTGGATCACAACCGCGCCCTGTCCCAGCTGGCTACCAAGACCGGTGCCCACACCACAGAGATCAGACGCATGACCATCTGGGGCAACCACTCGGCGACCCAATATCCCGACATCAACCACTGCCTGGTCGGTGAAACGGCAGCCAACGATCTGGTGGACTCCGGCTGGGTGCAAGACAGCTTCATCCCAACGGTCCAACAACGGGGGGCCGAGATCATCAAGGCCCGGGGCGCTTCGTCCGCCGCTTCCGCCGCCTCCGCGGCTCTCGATCACATGCGCACTTGGTTCCAGGGTTCCCCGGACGGTGACTGGGTCAGCATGGCGATTCCCTCGGACGGTAGTTACGGCATCGAGCCGGGCATCGTCTACTCTTATCCCGTAACTTGCAAAAACGGCGAATATTCCATCGTGCAAGGGCTCGAGATCGATGCCTTCAGCCGCCAACGCATGGATGCCACCGAGCAGGAGTTGCGTCAAGAGCGAGCTGGCATCGCCCACCTGCTCGTTTCCTGACCTATCCGACCGGGACGCTGTCTCAACTGTAAGGCTGTCTCGACTGTAATGCAGTCTCGACCGTAACGCCGTCTCGAGCGACAAGCTCTGCCGGAGCTCCCCTCCGGTCAGGGCTCCGCAGCTACCTCGGGCCCCCGATGGACCGTTCAGGAGTTTCGAGGTAGCTGCCCGGCTCGCCCTGGGCCCCCCGGCTTCAAAGGGGGAGGTCATCCGCTGCCACCGTCTGATATTTTTTCGGCAATTCGAATCGCCGCGGCGGCCCATTCTTCGCCGCCACCTGCTCGTAGACCTGTGCAAAGACCCCCACCTCCCGCAACGCCGCGTCGTAGTCCCCAGCCTTCTCCATGCGCAGGTTCGCCAGTTGCCGAGTCACCAAAGCCAAGGCCAGAAGCATACCCAGAGGGTGGCAAGAGGCCAGCAGGCAGGCATCACAGATCGGTTGATCGTCCCGGTAACCCGTAGGCCCTGAAGCCCAGAAACTCTGATCACACGACGGACACTGGACGCCGATCGCCAGATCGGGAATTCTGATTGAATACATCATGCTTTCAGTCCCCTTGCGGACCGGGGCTTCGGCAACACCAGCAAACGAATCTTCCGCCACCAAGGCGCGCCCAGAGGCACGAAAACGCGTCTTCCTTTCCGTCCTACGCAAAGATCCATCCATCATCGCAGCATCTCCTGTCGGTTATGTGGACCCGGGACCGAATCCACAGTAGCTAGGACTTGACAACAAAGGCGGTAACAAGACGTAATACGATGTCAAAGAAACCTCTTCATATCAAGACCCTGCGACCTATTCCGGAGATTTTACACAGATTAGGGAGATTTTTCGCCTGGGGGGCTCGGCCCTGCACAACGTTGCCAGCGATGGAGGCGGTAGCCGGCCAACGGCCAGACTTCGTCTTCCATGGGCTCGAATTCTCCAGGTAGGGAGAGGTACAACCAATGATCTCGCCAAGCCGCACTCTCGAGCTCATGGGCTCGGGCCAAGTCGGCGCGCCAAGCGGGTGCCCATAGCTCCAGACCCAACACCTGGGCTGGCCATTGCCGTCGTCCCAGACGACGCAACAGGGGACGCCCCATCAACAGCTTCGCCTGGGCGAAACGTGGCACTTGTGCCTGGCGCCATTCCACCAGGGAGGGGCTGAAGAGATTCCAGGTGCCCAACAGGGCTGTCTCCTCGGATGCCGCCGCCCGCTGCAGAATATGATCCAACAACGGCAGTTGCGCCGGATCGACGGTCTGAGACGCGAAACGGCGAGGCAAGGTCTCTCCGTCAGCGGGCAGCGGTAGGCTGCCGCGAACCCACAGCAAAAGTAACAGCGCGGAAAGACCCACCATGCTGCGGCTTGCCAGGACTGACCGCCACCGGCTCTGGGGAGCGAACCGCGGAGCCCTGAAGAGACGACGGCGCAGCAACGCCGCCAGATCGAACATTCCACCACCGGCCAACAGGACGAGGGGAATCCACAAAGTCAAGGCAAAGCGAGGCAGCTTGTAGGGATGGGCCAAGAGGGCGGCTCCGTTGACCATGACGACCAGGCTCACAATACGCCATGGCCCGGTCGCAGCCGCCAGCCGCCAACACTTCCAAGCGGCCAGCAGCAGAATGGGCCACAGCAGCAGCGGCCAGCGTAAATAGTCGGTGGCCAAGACCCGACCATAGAATCCCAGGCTCTCGAAGCTCCACCAGGGCAAACCCGAGGATCGATTCTCTACAAAACCGAAAAAATCTTTACAGTGGGGCGGCAGCAGCATCCAGATAAGAATCGGCAGCCCTAAACCCAGCGCCAGCTGACGGCTCGACCGGCTCCATCCACGCCAGCGGTGCCTCCAAAGACGCCGCTGCCGGGGCCACAGCCCGTGGCGTCCGACGGTCAGCAGCAACAGGCCATAGACGGGATTGCCGATCGACGTAGCGCGCAGCCGGAGGGGGCCGAGGCTCACTTCGCCACCTCCCCCCAAGCGCAACAGCACCAGAGCAACCACGACCCCGCCGACGAAGATCTGCCAGCCGCCAAAGGGCCGGTGCCACAGCATCTCCAAGCCCCGGCTGCAAGCCCGACACCAAGAGCCGGCCCGCCGTCGGCTCTCCGCCAAGCCGAGGCTGAGCAACCAGATCAGGCCATAGTTGTACTTCAAGAAGAACAGCAGACCGCTGACCGCCGCCAGGAGCCACCATGACGAAGCCCTCCAGGGATCTTTCAACACCCTGAGGTAGACCACCAAGGCGAGCACAGTGCCAAAAGCCCCGGGCATCTCCAGCATGTTGAGCACCCCGTAGAGATGCAACATCGGGCTGCTGATCACCAACAAACCCGTCCACAGGGTCAGCAACATGGCCTGGGTTGGGTTTTCGGACAAACGCCACGCCAGGTGCAGGGCCGAAGCACAGGTCAGGCCGAAGAGCACCACCATCAAACATCGAGCGTTGCTGAAGCTATTGCCGAAGAGCAAAAAAACCCAGCTCTCCACCCACGGCAAAACGAAGGGCCAACTGCTGAGCTGATGAATCTCCGACAAGTACCGCAGGGGATCGAGCTCTTCGACGGCCCGCTGCAAGCGACTCGCCGCCGCCCCATACTTGGCCATGTCCCAGCGCGGCAGGTGGCGAGCCTCCGCCGCCCAACGCCAAAGCTCGAAGCACGCGGAAGCGAGCCACAACAAGAGGGGCAAAGATGCCAAGGGAGCCAGCCATGGGGAGCGAGATCTCATGCAAAAATTGCAATCGTCGGCCATTGCGGCGCTCCGAAGCGGCAGAAACGGCACAGGTGAAACGCCTCAGAGCGGCCCGCTCTCCTATCGCGAGCTTCCGCCTTGTCCCGCACTAGGCGCCCAAGGCCCATTGTTTTCAACATCTTGCCAGCCCCTGGTCGGAGCGTCGATCGAATAGAGAAGGTTCCATCACGGCGCAAGGATTGAGTTGGCACGAAGGATGCAGTAGAGAAATAACGGTTCTACCGTCTTCCTCCTTCCTTAAGGCCAAAGCCGAGCGTTGTTGCTCGGTTTTGGTCTTTTAGGGGGAAAAGCTCTCGCAGGGCTCGGGTAGGACGTTGAGATCGGCACCGTCGCCCACCACTTTCAGCACGAAGGCTTGCTTGAAAGCCTCTTCACGCAAGACATCATAACGCCCCGAGGCGCCGCCGTGGCCGCTGTCCATGTTGGTGCGCAACAGCAACCAACGGTCCCCTTTCTTGGTGGCCCGCAGCTTGGCCACCCACTTGGCAGGCTCCCAGTACTGAACCCGAGGATCGTTGAGCCCCGCCGTCACCAGTAGATGGGGGTACTCGAGGGACTGGACGTTGTCGTAGGGTGAATAGGACCGGATGTACTCGAAGGCATCCTCATGCTGTGGATTGCCCCACTCCTCGTATTCGATGACGGTGAGGGGCAGGGAGGGATCCAGCATGGTGTTGATGACATCGACGAAGGGCACCTCGGCAATGGCCGCCGCCGCCAGCTCCGGCCGCTGATTGATCACCGCGCCGATCAGCAAACCACCGGCGCTGCCGCCCCGGATAACCAACTCCTCCGGGCGCGTATAACCCTCGGAGATCAAGGTTTCCGCTACGGCAATGAAATCCTCGAAGGTATGCCGCTTGGCAAATAGCTTGCCGTCGTCGTACCAACGGCGGCCCAGCTCTCCGCCCCCCCGCACATGGGCGATGGCGAAGGCAAAACCACGCTCCAACAACCCCAGTCGGGTCGAAGCGAAGTGGGGATCGATGGAGTTACCGTACGAACCATAACCGTAGAGCAAAAGCGGACGGCGGTCCTGTCGGTCCAGCCCCCGACGCTGCACCAACGACACCGGTATGTCGACTCCATCGGCGGATGACACCCAGAGACGCTTGCATTCGAAGCGCTGCGGATCGTAGCCGCCGCACACCTCCACTTGCTTCAACAGGCGACGCTGCCGGGTATTCATGTCGTACTCGTAGGTGGTGGCAGGTGTCACCAGGGAGGTGTAGACAAAACGCAGCATTGAGCTATCGAATTGCCAGTTGTCCTGCCCCCAGGCGGCGTAGACGGGTTCGTCCAGCTCGATATCGTGCCACGTCTCCTGCGCAAAATCGAAGATGCGGATGTTGCGCAATCCCTGGCGGCGCAAGTAAACCACCAAATGCTGACGGAACAGATCAACCCCTTCGAGCTTGACGTCCTCCCGATGGTCGATCATCTGTTGCCACTTCTCAGGCCGCGGATCGTCGACCGGAGCCCGCAGCAGACAAAAATTGGGTGCCTCTTCATTGCTCAAGATGAAGAGATCATCGCCGCGGTGGTCGAGAATCATCTCGACCCCTTGCTGGCGGGGAGCCAAGCAACAAAAGACGGGTTGCTCCGACTCGAAATCCAGGTAGTGCACCTCGGAGGTGGTATGACTCCCGAGAATGATGCACAGGAAGCGGCGGCTCAAGGTTTTGTAGACCGTCAAGAAAAACCGTTCGTCGGCCTCTTCGAAAACCACCGGATCGTCGGCAGGCTGTGTGCCCAGCAGGTGATGGTGCAGGCGAAAGGGACGATGTGTGGCATCCAGCGTCGTGTAATAGAAGGACTTGCTGTCGTTGGCCCAAACAAAGGCGCGGCCCGAGGCTTCGATGCTGTCCGGCAAGTGCTGGCGAGAGGCCAGGTCGAGAATCCGTAGACGATAGGACTCCGAGCCATCGGCATCGGTTGAATAGGCGAGCAGCCGATGGTCGGGGCTGACCGAGTGGACCCCCAGACGCAGATACTTCTCCCCCGCCGCCAAGGCATTGACGTCCAAGAGGATCTCCTCCGGCGCCCCTTCTTGCCTTCGCCGTCGGCAAAAGATCGGATACTGCAGCCCTTCGACCGTGCGCGAGTAGTACTCATAGTCGTCGATCGGTACCGGGACCGTTTGATCGGTCTCGCGGATGCGCCCCACCATCTCTTGGTACAGAACCTCCTGCAGCTCGGCGGTGCCCTGCATCACCTCGGCGGTATATCGATTCTCTGCTTCCAGATAGTCGATCACCTCTTGCTCCTGGCGCTGTCTCAACCATCCGTAGTCGTCGTGCAGCTGACGGCCGTGGACCGTCGTAACCTGCGGCTGACGCAGCGCCACGGGGGATTCGGGGAGCTTCTCAGCGGGATTCTTCTGAGCCATCGGCGGTGGGTGTAGTTTCATAGTTCTTATCTCTGCATCGGTCAACGTATGTTCTGGAGAGTCCTCCGATACACCGAGTCAAAGCTCGGCCCCCGCGAGACAAGGGACGCCAAGCTCGGCCCCTGCCGTCACGGGAAGGCGCAGTTTACCCCAAGATACGGCGTAATCAGAGACACCTTAACTCGCCCCTGGCATCGGACCCACCTTCGGCCGGTGACGCACCGTCTCAGCGCAAGGATCTCCGCCCAGGACGGGGGGGATCCGCTACAATTACTTCACCCGTCCGAACTGCGGTTTGGCACGATGTACGCCAGCCATGACTCTCGATGACGACCGTCGGGCCGCCAGGCAGCCCGTTGCAGGAGTTTTCCGATGAAGCAGATCCTCGTCCTGGGGGCCGGCCACAGCGCCCCGTTTCTTATCCAGTACTTGCTCGCGCGAGCCCAGGACTTGGGCTTCGAGCTCACCGTCGCCGACCTCGATGGGGCGGCGGCGCGCCGACGGGTGGCCGATCATCCTCGGGGCAGGGCCTTGGCCTTCGATCTGAGCAACGGCGAGGCCTGCCATCAGCTCTTCAGCCAAGCCGACATCGTCGTCTCTCTGCTGCCTCCCCAATTGCAACCGATCGTCGCCGGCCATGCCATCGCCCATCGTTGCCACATGGTGTCGGCCTCCTACCGCTCCTCGAAAATGCGTCAGCTCGACGCCGCCGCGGTGGAAGCGGGCAGCACCATCCTCTGCGAGCTGGGGCTGGACCCGGGCATCGACGTCATGTCCGCCCAGGCGATCATCGATCAAGTGCACGCCGAAGGTGGCCAGGTCGACAGCTTCTACTCCTATGGCGGTGGTTTGCCGGAGCCGTCCTTCGACGGCAATCCGCTGCGTTACGTGGTGACCTGGAACCCCCGCAATGTGGCCATGGCGGGAGAGTCCGGCGCCTGTTACTTAGAGCATGGCGAGGTCCGGTTGATTCCGCCCCACCGCGTTTTTGATGCCAAGTGGAGCGTCGAGGTGCCGGGGCTAGGCAGCATGGACGCTTACGGCAATCGCGACGCCATGAGCTACCGTCAAGTGCATGGGCTCGACGGCATCCGCTCCCTGGTGCGCGGCACCCTACGCTACCCCGGCTACTGCCACCTCTGGCACCAGCTGGTGCGTCTCGGCTTGCCCAACGAACGGCTCGAGGTGCCGGACCTCGGGGCCGCCACCTGGGCAGAATTCCTGGCCATGCACTTGCCGCCCGGCGCCGGGCCCCTGCGGCGACGGACGGCGACATTTCTAGGGCTCGCCGAGGACGATCCTGCCCTCCAAGCCATGGACTGGCTGGGTCTCTTCTCTGACCAAAGCATCGACATCTCCGGTCAGCGTCCCAGTGACGCCCTCACCGCCCTGCTGCAGCGGCGGCTACCCTTGGGTCCGCAGCACCGGGACATGGTGGTCTTGCACCACGCCATGGAGATCACCTACCCGAAGGCAGGCCGCCGACGTCTGCTTTCGACCTTCATCCACTATGGCGAGGCGGGGGGCAATACCGCCATGGCCCAGACCGTCGGCCTGCCCGCCGCCCTCGGGGTCGAGCTGCTGCTCGCCGATGCGCAGTCGTCAACTCTGCCGGCCGGTGTGCACGTGCCCGTCAGCCCCGATATCTATCGCCCAATCTTGTGCGGCCTGGGCGACCACGGCATGGAATTTGTGGAGGCGACCACGGCGGTCGACTAGGCGTCTCGGCGAGCGGCCCGACTCTGGATCGATCCATATGCGATGAAAAAAACAGGCAATAAGAAGCGCGCCAAGCGCAGCCGCCCGGTCCATGATCGGCAGAGCAAGAAACGCCTGCAGCAGGAAGTTATGGCCCAGTATGGGCGTGATTCGGGCCAAGCGGCCGAGCAGGACGACCGGGATTGGCAAGCCTGGGAGGCCCCCCTCACCCCTGGGCGTCCGGGGACGCAGGTGGAAGAAACCCCCGCCGACCCCAACCAGACCGGGGTCGCCGTCGACGACTCCGCGATAGCGACCGGCGCCGGTCAAGTGGTGGCATTGGCTTCCGGCCTTTGCTGGGTCCACATGGCGGAGCAACGGATCCAGGCGACCCTGCCGTCACGGCTGGCCCGTCAACAACGCTCCCACCTGGCGGTGGGCGACGAGGTGCGTTTGCAACAGCTTGAGGATACGACCTGGCGAGTCCTCGATGTCCTGCCGCGGCGCACCGAGCTGTCCCGTCCCGATCCGCAAAACCCACGCCGCCGACGTTTGATCGCCGCCAACATCGACCAGGTGGTGATCGTCGCTTCGGTGGTCGCCCCGCCCCTGCGCCTGGCCTTGATCGACCGCTACCTGATCACCGTCGACCGCGGAGGCGCAGCGCCGATCATCGTCATCAACAAGATGGACCTCTTGCCCGACGACGGGGCCCGGCAACGGCACTTGGCCACCCTCGACCCCTACGTCGAGCAGGGTCTACCCATCCTCCCCTGCTCCACCCACTCGGGTCGGGGCATCGAGGCCTTGCGCGCCGCCTTGGCGGGCAAGATCTCGGTTGTCGTCGGCCACAGCGGCGTTGGAAAATCTTCACTGCTCAACGCCCTCGATCCCAGCTACAAGATTCAGACGGCGGCGGTCAGCAGTGGCGGTAGCGGTCGTCACACCACCACCGGCTCCGGTCTCTATACCCTGGAGGGTGGTATCCGCCTGATCGACACGCCGGGCATTCGAGAGCTCGGTCTCGGGGCCCTCGATCCACTGCACTTGCAGCATTACTTTCCCGAGCTCCAGGGCTTCTCCGCGGGCTGCCGCTTCAGCAACTGCACCCACCTCCACGAGCCCGATTGTGCAGTGCGCCAGGCGCTGCGCGACGGCGCCATCGAGAGCCACCGATTCAACACCTACCGACGGCTGATGCAATCCTTGGAGGACGAAGACCTCAGCCCGTGAGGGCCGGGACAAAGAATCGAAAATCCTCTTGCGCTACACCGTCCCACCTGTGTTACCCTTCGGCCCGCTGCGGCGGCGTGCAAACTCCGCCCAGCTACCCAAGGCCCCCATCGTCTAGCCAGGTCCAGGACACCAGCCTTTCAAGCTGGCGACACGGGTTCGAATCCCGTTGGGGGTACCATCATCTCTCTTCTCGCCAGACGGCCCTTGCCGTAGACTACCTCCTCGTATTTGCTTCACCGACCGAGGAGGTCCCCATGCAAGCTCGTTCGTCCCAACATCTCGATGTCTTCTCCCCCGATGCGCAGCTCTCCGGAGCGGGCGCGGCGCTGCCCATGCGTCTCAATCTGCCGCTGCTCTTTGTGTCATGGGTCCTCGTCCTGTGCGCCGCCCCCGGCCTCGCAGGGGTGGTCTACACCATCGACGTCACCGACCACCAAACCTCCGAGCCGACGACCCATCAGCAGCACATGCGGGCGGAGGGCAAGCTGATCGAAATCGAGGTCACCGGCCAAGGCCAGCCCGATGGGCGGGTGATCTTTCGGGGGGATCGCAATCAGATCATCATCGTCGACGATGCCAATAAATCCTTCTCGACGGTGGATCGTGAAATGCTGGCGGGCATCTCGGCACAGGTGAGCACCGCCCTCGATCAGGCGCGTAAGGCGCTCGAGAACGTGCCCGAGGACCAGCGGGCCATGTTGCAGGAGATGCTCGATCAGAACATGCCGCCGGGGGCCTCAGAACGGCCCGAGGTACGCCTTGAGAGCACCGACACCACCGGCACGCACCTCGATCATCCGACACGCCAAGTCCTGGTCTATGTCGATGGCAAGAAACGGCACGAGCTGTGGATCACGCCGTGGAAAAACCTCGACCACGGCGAAGACATCGAGGACGCCTTCCTCGAGCTGTCGGTCTTTTTTCGGGACATGCTCGATGCCGTCACCGAGATGACCGGAGGCGAGCCCCCCAAGGTGGCCGGGACCCAAGGCCAGATCTTCGACTACCTCGATCAGTTGGACGGTTTTCCGGTCATCACCCGCAGCTTCGATGACGATGGCGAGCTGACGGGGGAATCCACGCTGCGCTCCACCAAGCGGCATGTCTTGGACCCCGACGCTTTTGAGCCCCCGTCCGGTTACAAGCAGCGTCACATCTTTCAGCAATAGCCTGATCGAGGGGAGACGTCTTGATCCATTTCAAGATCGATAGTCTGTTGCAGCGCCTGTTGGCCGCCGGTGACAGCATCTCCGATCTCAACCTGTCGGTGGGCAAAGCGCCGCAGGTCGAGATCGATGGTCAATTGCGCTCGGTGGAGATCCGCGGTTTGCCGGTGCTCAAGCCACTACACACCGAAATGGTCGCCATGATGTTGATGGGGGGGCGCAAGAAACACTTGCAAGACTTGGAAAAACGGGGCTCCGTCGACCTCTCCTACGCCATCCCGGGGGTCACCCGTTTCCGCGTCAACATCTTTCTCCAACGGGGCAACTTCGCCGCCGTCTTGCGGGTCATCCCAAGGGGCATCCCCACCCTCGAGCAGCTGGGGCTGCCCGACGAGCTGGCCAACATCGCCCAGTTGAAAAACGGCATCGTGCTGGTCACCGGCCCCACCGGCTCCGGTAAGTCCACCACCCTGGCGGCGGTGATCGATCGCATCAACCGGGAGCAGCCGGTGCACATCGTCACCATCGAAGATCCCATCGAATATCTGCATCCACATCACCAAGCCACCATCAACCAACGGGAGATCGGCGCCGACGCCCCGAGCTTCAGCCTAGCCCTCAGGGCCGCCCTGAGGCAGGCGCCAAAGGTGATTATGGTGGGAGAGATGCGCGACCTCGAGACCATCGAGACGGCATTCGAGGCGGCGGAAACCGGGCATCTGGTGCTCTCGACCCTGCACACCATCGACGCCTCTAAGACCGTCGACCGGGTGATCGGTGTCTTCCCCAGGGAGCAGCATCAGCAAGTCCGCATCCGTTTCGCCCAGACCTTCAAATACGTCGTATCCCAACGCCTGCTGCCACGCCAGGGGGGCGGCCGTGTGGCCGCCGTGGAGATCATGAAATCCACCTTCCGGACCCGCGACTACGTGCTCAAGGGCGAAGGCGAGGGCCGCTCGCTGATCGACGCCATTCACGACGGCGACCAGGACGGCATGCGCGGTTTCGATCAAGTGCTGGAGCAATATGTCCGCGACGGCATCATCGATCGCCAAACCGCCCTGCTCTACGCCAGCAACGCCGGCAACTTGGGCCTACAGATGGCCGATCTGGACGAGGACTGACGATGCGTGTCGACTGCACCCACTGCGGCAAAGTGATCAACATTCCGCCGCAGAAAGTACCCGATCGGGCCTTCGCCTTTGCTTGTCCGGCTTGCCAAGGTCGCATCACCGTCGAGCCGGCCAGCGGCTCGGGGGGCGATGCCGCTTCGGCCGACCCGCCGTCCGGCGACGACGCCACGATCCTGCCCGTCCCCAGCTTGAAGAGTCACGAGCGGCAGCTGATGTCCAGCCTCGCCCCCCTGGCCTACGTCGTCGAGCTCGGATGCAGCACCGACCCGGCCCTCGACGCCGACCTCGAAGCCCTCGGCATGCAAGAGATCCTTCGCTTCGGAGATCTCGAAAGTGCGGTGCAGAGTCTTCTGGAGACGGAAGTCGGCATCCTCGTCATCGCCGTGCCCAAGGCAGCCGCACCGCCCTTCGAGCCCTTGCAACCCTTGGCCACCATCCCCTCCCGAATGCGCCGCCGCACCTTTGTCGTGCTCACCGCCGGCAACGTCACCAGCCTCGACGGTCAAGTGGCTTTTTTCCTACAGGTCAACTGCCTGATCAACAGCAACGAAATCGGCCGACGTCGCAGTCATCTGCAACGGGCCCTGCTGCATCACCTGAAGCTCTACCAACATTGGACCATCGATCCCACCTGATCCCGGGATCCTGAAAGAGCTCCCGTCTGTTGGTACCGCGACCGGTGCGCCGCGTCCCTAAGCCGCACCCTCCGGAGCAAAATAAATCAAACCGACCGCCCCACACCCGCGTAAAGTGAGTTGACAAATCATTCACATGAACTTATCTTCATGGGAAATGGAGGCCCCTGAAGCTACGTTTCATCGACCGCATGTTTCATCCAAACCGCGTTTCATCCACACCACGTCACTTCGACACAGCAGCCGCCAAACCCATGAGCCCGACGAAGCCCCAGCCCGAAACCGAGGTCAACCAGCCCATCACCTGTGCCGAGATCCTCAAGGCGCTGGCCGACGAGACCCGCCTGGCGGTGGTCCGGCAGCTGATGTCGGGCCCCAAACACGTCGGCGAAATGAATCGCCAGCTCGGCGTCGAGCAAACGCTGCTGTCGCATCACCTGCGGGTGCTGCGCAAGGCCGACATCGTCGAGTCCCAGCGCGACGGCAAGGCGGTGCTCTACCGCCTGACCCCCGAGGTGGACTCCAAACGCCGCGGCAATGTGCTCGAGCTCGGCTGCTGTCGCCTGGACTTCAACGGATGAGGTTACTCAGCCTTATGCCCCCACGTCCGTCGAGTCGGGCCTCGCTCTGCTGTGGCGTCTTGCTGCTGATTGCGTTGACAGGCTGCGCCGGCGATCGGCGGCAACCGAAGGTCGAAGGGGACCTGAACGGCAACCTGCAGCTGACCGGATCCAGCACCCTCGCCCCCTTGGTCTCGGAGATCGGCAAACGTTTCGAGACCTTGCACCCGCAAGTGCGTATCGATGTGCAGACCGGCGGCTCGTCCCGCGGCATCGCCGATGCCACTTCCGGCCTGGCGGATATCGGCATGTCGTCCCGCGGTCTCAAGGAGTCGGAGCAGCAAGGACGCACCACCTGGACCTTGGCCAAGGACGGGGTGGCGTTCATCGTGCAGGCTGAGAATCCCGTGCTGGAGCTCAGCCGTCAACAGCTGCGGGCCATCTTGACCGGCCAGGTGAACGATTGGAGCGAGCTCGGTGGCCGGCAAGGCGAGATCATTTTCATCAACCGTGCCCAGGGACGCTCCGAGCTGGAGCTGGTGAGTGACTTCTTCGACGTGCCGGTGAAAGAGATGCGGGCAGATTTGATCGCCGGTGAAAACCAGCAGGGACTCAAGATGGTGGCCAACGAGCCCCGCGCCATCACCTACATGTCGGTCGGTGCCTCGGAATTCGAGGCCAGCCGTGGGGTGCCCATCCGCCTGCTCCCCCTGGACGGAGTCGAAGCCTCGGTGGCCACCGTGGCGGCGGGCAGCTTTCCCCTGTCCCGCCCCCTACTGATGGTCACTGCGTCGCAGCCCACGCCGCTGACCAAGGCGTTCATCGACTACGCGCGCTCGCCGGAGGTCCATGACTTGGTGCGCCAGCTGTCCTATGTACCCATCACCCTTTGATCGCCGCCTGGGCGTCCTGCTGCGCCTCATCGCCGCCTCCACCTGCAGTCTCCTGGCGCTGATTGTCCTCTTTCTGTTGCTGCGCTCTTGGCCAGCCCTCGAGGCCCTCGGCGGCCGTCTGGTCACCGATGCCAGCTGGCATCCGGCGCCCCAGGCGGCGGCGGGGTCCTTTGGCCTGTGGCCCATGCTGGTGGGCAGCCTGGCGGTGACCGCCGGGGCCCTGGCCTTGGCCTTGCCGACCGCCTTGGCCTCGGCCATTTTCTGTCAGTTCTACGCCGTCGCCGGCCTGGCCACCGGCTATCGTCGGCTGGTGCAATTGCTGGCCGGAATCCCCTCCGTGGTCTTTGGCTTCTGGGGGTTGGTCACCCTGACACCCCGGATCGCCGCCATCGAGCCACCTGGCCCCAGCCTGCTGGCGGGCATCCTGATCGTCGCCTTGATGATCCTGCCCACCATCATGCTGCTGGTCGAGGCAACTCTGGAAGCCGTTCCCAAGGACCAGCTATTGGCGGCCGCGGCCCTCGGCATGGGACGCTGGACGACCGTACGGCAGGTGGTCCTGCCGACGGCCCGCCAAGGCATCTTCAGCGCTTCGATCTTGGGCGCGGCACGGGCCATCGGCGAGACCATGGCGGTGGTCATGGTGTGCGGCAACATCGTCCGCACCCCCGACAGCCTGTTCGCGCCGGTTCGTACCTTGACCGCCAACATCGCCCTGGAGATGGGCTATGCACTGGACATGCACCGCGCTGCCCTCTTCGTCTGCGGTCTGGTATTGCTGACCGTGGCGCTGCTCCTGGTGGTCGCCAACGGCGTCCTCTTGCAACGGCTCTCGACCGGTGAGACGGTACGGGGTTGAGCGGGGTCCAACGTTTACCGCACCTGCCGAGGGGGTCCGGCTTCGGCGAGGGCCTGGCCACCGTTTTGATGTGGAGCACCGCAGCGACGGTGACCGCCGCCTTTTCGTGGATCGTCGGTGATCTCCTGTGGCACGGTCTGCGGGGCATCGATGTGGCTTTTCTCACCCAGGAGACCTCGCAGGCGGGACGGGCCGGTGGCATCCTGCCGATCATCGTCTCCAGCCTGTGGATTCTGGCCATCGCCCTGTTGGCGGCGGTGCCCCCGTCGTTGGCCACCGCCGCCTGGCTGGCGGATTTCACCCGCCGGGGTGGCCCCTGGGCACAGTGGGTGGGTCACAGCCTCGATGTCTTGGCGGCGGTGCCGTCGATCGTCTTCGGTCTCTTCGGCAATGCCCTCTTCTGTGTTGCCCTAGGTCTCGGCTATTCCCTCCTGGCCGGTGGCCTGACCCTGGCCTGCATGATCGCCCCCATCCTCATCCGCTCCCTCGAAGCCAGTCTCAGGGCGGTGCCCGGGGATCTCCGCCTAGCTGCCGCCGCCCTCGGCATGGGACGCAGCCGGACCGTCCTCTCGGTGCTCCTGCCGGCGGCCCTCCCCGGCCTGTTGGTGGGACTGGTATTGGCCGTCGGCCGGGTGCTGGCGGAAACCGCAGCCCTACTCTTCACCAGCGGTTACGTCGACCGCATGCCGCGGGGGTGGTTGGATTCCGGCCGTTCCCTCTCGATCCACATCTACGATTTGGCGATGAACGTGCCGGGGGGCGAAGCCAATGCTTACGCCACCGCTGTCGTGCTGGTGCTCCTGCTGCTCAGCATCAACTATTGTGCCCTCGGGCTGGGGGACCGCTGGCATCGTCATTTGGCGGGCCTGTCGAGCCCCGTCCGGCCCTGAGCCAGGAGACTGCCCATGCATCCCATGGCATCCGAGATCCCGCCTTCCATCGTCCTCCAAAGCCGCCGTTTGCGGGTCAGCTACGGTGCCACCGTGGCGGTGCGCGATATCGATCTCGACATTCCGCGGCAACGCATCACCGCCGTCATCGGCCCCTCCGGCTGTGGCAAGAGCAGCTTCCTCGCCACCTTGAACCGCATTACCGACATGATCCCGGGCTGTCACGTCGAGGGCTCCGTGCGCCTCGACGGGGACGATCTCCTACATCCGGAGCTCGACCTGATCCAGCTACGGCGTCGGGTCGGCATGATCTTTCAAAAACCCAATCCCTTTCCTATGTCGATCCGCCGCAATCTGGATCTGCCGCTGCGCGCCAAGGGCATCTCGCTAGGCGCCGAGCGGCTGCGGCTCATCGAGCACACCCTGCAGCAGGTGGGCCTGTGGGACGAGGTCGAGGGACGCCTAGAGACCTCCGCCCTGGCTCTGTCCGGTGGCCAGCAACAGCGCCTGTGCATCGCCCGCGCCCTCGTCCTGGAGCCGGAGGTCTTGCTCTTCGACGAGCCCTGTAGCGCCCTCGACCCCATCTCCAGCGGCGTCGTCGAGGATCTCATCGTGCAGCTCAAAGGGCGGGCGAGTATCATCGTGGTGACCCACAATTTGGCGCAAGCCCGTCGTATGGCCGACCACGTCGCCATGTTTTGGCATGAGGAGGGGACAGGTCGGCTGATCGAGGCGGGGCCGGCGGCACAGATTTTTGAGCAGCCAAAGCACCCGATGACCGCCGCTTATATCGACGGATCGCGGGGTTGATGATAAGTCTAGGGCAACGTATCGCCCACCCTCGAATTCGACCGGCATCCATGATGCCTATGGAAGCTTCACATGTCCGACGAGAGCCGTCACGATACCCCCGGCTTGTCCAGCCAAGAGTTCCGCCGCTACGGCAAGCAGCTGATCGACTGGCTCGCCGATTATTGGGACGAGGTTGCGGAGACCTCCATCCAACCTCAGGTGAAGCCGGGGGAGATCCGGGCCAAGCTGCCGCCCCGTGCACCGGAGAAGGGCGAGGATTTCTCAGCCCTGATCGCCGACCTCGAGGGCATCGTCAAACCCGGGCTGACCCACTGGCAATCCCCCAATTGGTTCGCCTACTTTCCGGCCAACGGCTCCCTGCCCAGCATCCTCGGTGAGCTGGTCTCGGCGGGGCTCGGGCAGCAGGGCATGTTGTGGTCCACCTCCCCCGCCTGCACCGAAATCGAAAGCCATATGGCCGATTGGCTGGTGGATTTGCTGGCTTTGCCGCAATCCTGGAAGACCACCGGTCCAGGCGGCGGTGTCATCCAAGGGAGCGCCTCGGACGCCACCCACACCGCCTTGGTGGTGGCCCGGGATCGGGCCGCCGAAGAGCACTCCCTCGATGCCCTGGTGGCCTATAGCTCGGAGCAGGCCCACTCATCGATCGAAAAGGGGGCCAAGGTGGCGGGCTTTCGACACTATCGCACCGTCGGCGTCGACGACCGGTTGGCGATGCGCCCGCAAGCCCTGGAAGAGGCCATGGCGGCGGATCGGGCTGCCGGAAGGGTCCCCACCTTCGTCTGTTCTGCCGTCGGCACCACCGGCACCACGGCGGTCGACCCGGTGCGCAGGGTCGGCGAGATCGCCCGCCGGGAGGGGTTGTGGCACCACGTCGACGCCGCCTACGCCGGCTCGGCGATGATTTGTCCGGAGTTTCGTGCCCTGCAAGACGGCCTGGAGCTGGCGGACTCCTATGTCTTCAATCCGCACAAATGGCTGATGGTCAACTTCGACTGCTCCATGTTCTACGTCGCCGATCGGCGCCCCTTGATCCAAACCCTCAGCGTATTACCCCCTTATTTGCGCGATCAAACGTCGGAATCCGGCCAAGTCATCGACTATCGGGATTGGCATGTCCCCTTGGGCCGACGCTTTCGGGCCCTCAAGCTTTGGTGGGTATTGCGGTCCTTCGGAGCTGAAAACCTGCGTCGGATGATCCGCCTGCACATCGAGCTGGCACAGGAGCTCAGCCGTCGTATCGACGCCGACCCGCGTCTCGAACGGGTCGCCCCCACCCCCTTCGCCTTGGTCTCCTTCCGCCACCTCGACGGTAACGGGGCGACGGATCGACTGGCCGTCGCCATCAACCAAAGCGACGAGGTGTACCTCACCCCCTCCAAGCTCGGGGACCTGTCCTTCATCCGCGTCGCCATCGGCCAGACGCAAACCGAGCATCGACACGTCGAGCGGCTCTGGGAGCTCATCGATCAATTGGCCTGAGGGTTCGAGAAAACGGCAGCACCGGTACGATGAGCGCCCCGGCAGTGGGGCCAAAAAGGATAGAATTGAGGCAATAAGGGGGACCAGGATCGATGGGCCAACAAGAAATCCGTAGCGTAGCTGACGACGACGAGATCCGTGCTTTCACCCAAGCCATGCTGGACGACCTGGCGGCCCTGGAGATGATGCTCGACAAGGGCATGTTCGAGAGCGGTATCCAGCGCGTCGGAGTCGAGCAGGAGATGGCGCTGGTGGGCGCCGACTGCCGTCCTGCAACGGCAGCCTTGGACTTGCTGGAGTTGCTCGATGACGATCGATTCACCACCGAGCTGGCGCTGTTCAATCTCGAGGCGAACCTGCCGCCGCAACCCTTCAGCGGCCGATTTTTGCGGCATATGGAAGAGGAGCTCTCGGAAATCGTCCAGCGGGTCGACACGGCGGGTCAGTCGAGGCAAGTACAGGCGGTGCTCACCGGCATCTTGCCGACCTTGCGGCGCAGCGATTTGACCCTTGACTCGATCACTCCAAAACCCCGCTACTACCAACTCAACGACGCCATGCTGGCCCTTGGCGACGGGCGCTTCCACATTTTTATCCGCGGTGTCGACGAGCTCGAGCTGCGACCCGAAAGCGTCATGTTCGAAGCCGCCAACACCAGTTTTCAGCTGCATTTGCAAGTTTCACCGGAGACGGCGGCGGCGCAATACAACCTGGCCCAGTTGATCACCGCACCCTTGCTGGCCGCAGCCGTCAACTCCCCCCTCTTTCTCGGCAAACGCCTGTGGCACGAAACCAGGGTCGCCCTCTTCGAGCGTTCCGTCGACTCCCGCTCGCAAGCGGCCCGTAGCCGTGGCCATATCCCCCGTGTGCACTTGGGCACCCAATGGTTGAAGCACTCGGTGCTCGAGCTCTTCCAAGACGCCGCGGCCCGTTTCCCGGTCGCCTTGACCTGCGATACCGGCCCCTCGGCCTTGCGGCAAGTGCAACAGGGCATTCCACCCGAGCTATCGGCCCTGCTGCTGCACAACGGGACGGTGTGGCGTTGGAACAGGGTTTGTTATGGGGCGGTCGATGGTGTCGCTCATCTGCGCATCGAGAACCGCGTCTTGCCCGCCGGCCCGACAGTGCTCGACGAAGTGGCCAACGCCGCCCTGTTCTATGGCTTGATGGCCAGTATGAAAGATATGGCGGCGAGCATTCCCCAACGTTTGGACTTCGATGAGGCGCGGGGCAATTTTGTCAAGGCGGCGCGCCAAGGTTTGGGCGCCAACCTCACCTGGTTCGACAACCAGCGCCTGAGCGCCCGAGACCTTCTGCAGCAGGAGCTGCTGCCCATGGCGCGCCAAGGTTTGGCGGATTCCGAGGTTCCGGACGAAGACATCGAACGCTACCTGGGGACCCTCGAGGAACGTATCCACTCGAACCGCACCGGGTCCCGTTGGATCATCGACGGCTTCGCTGCTCTGGAGAGCACCATGCCGTCACCTGAGGATGCCGCAGCCCGTTTGGTCGACATCATGCTGCGCCGCATGCGCAGTGGCGAAGCGGTCCACAAGTGGGCGGCGCCGGATTTGGAGAGAACATCCAGCCGACCGTTTCTCTACCGCACGGTGGCCGATGTCATGAGCGACGATCTCTTCACCGTCCGGCCACGGGATGTCATCGACCTTGCTGCCCGCATGATGCACTGGAAGCACTTTCGCCACGTTCCGGTGGAATCCAGGGACGGTACCCTGCGGGGTCTGATTTCCCATCGCACCCTGTTGCAGCTGCACCATGTGCGCACCACCCAAGGTGATGGACCGGTGGCGGTCGAAGACATCATGGATTCCGAGCCCCTGACCGTTTCCCCCGAAACCCCCTTCGACGAGGCCATGGACTTGATCCTCCACGGCTCCCATGCCTGCCTGTTGGTGGTCGACGACGGCAACTTGGTGGGCATCGCAACGGAAAGGGATTTCCTGCGCGCCGTCGCCGCCATGCGACACCCTCCCGAGACGTCCGCCTGAAGCCGCGATAAAGGAGCGCCGGCACAGCCCCAAAGCCATCGGTCAGCGGCGGAGCCGCTGGCCCCCGAGGTCCGACGACCTGCGGGGGCGGCCGATCTCCCTCAGCTCATCAGGGCGAGACGATATCCAACAGCTCGACCTCGAAGACCAGGGCCGCGTTGGCGGGGATCTGCGGCGGCCGGCCTTGGCTACCGTAGGCCAATGCCGGCGGACATACCAGGCGGCTCTTGCCACCCACCTTCATGCGCTGCAAACCTTCCGTCCAGCAGGGCACCACTTGGTTGAGGCCAAACTCCACCGGCTCCCCACGATCAACGGACGAATCGAATACCTGGCCGCTGCGCAAGGTGCCGTGGTAGTGCACCCGTACCTTCGACGTGGCGGTCGGTGAGTCGCCGGTGCCGGGGGTGATCTCCGTCATCACCATGCCTGAGTCCAGCTTCTCGGCCCCCGGTTGGGTCGCCATGTGCTCAACAAAAGTTGCCGCCAACTGGGCTTCCTCTTCCCCCGCCTTGGCGAACCGTTCCTGGGCCAGCTGCTGAATCTGCTGCTGGAATTCATTGACCTCGACCTTCGCCTCACCGGCGAGGCCGTCGCTCAAGCCGGCGATCATCAAAGACTGCTCTTGCTCGCTGAGATGAAAGAGCTGAACTTGCTTGGCCATGCTAGCGCCGAGGGCATAGATGATCTTCTCTTGGTCCGTTTCCAGGGCCACCGGGTCGCCATTGACGGGTGCCGTGGCGTCGTCTGCGGCCTCCTCAGCAGCGCAGCCCGCCAGCGAGACGGCCAAGCTACACATCAGCGGCAAACAAAGGGCCGCGGCGCGTCGGCGCCAAAGGTTGAATTGCATCGTCGTTCCTTTCACATACTGAATATTCGAAGTCTTGCCAAAGAGGCGCGACGATAGCAGTCCTTTCGGCATCTGTCACTAGGCCCTGATATGCTATAGCGTCATTTCCAACGGCGGGCTTCCGCCCTGATCTGCGGTCTCGGGTACCTGGGCTCGAGCCCCGAGGTCTGAATGAAAAGGTCAGCCTTTGTTGTATGATGTAGTAGCTTTCCGCCCTGAGAACGACAGCTCTTGTCGAGGCCCCCATGCTGCTGAAGCGAAATGTCGATTCAAGACGACCCATGATTCGATGCCGTTGCCCTGTGACGAGGCATCGAATCTCCCCATGACCCCATCCTCTCGAAGTCGGTGGCGCCGTCCCACGGCCAGGTTTTTCAGCCCTCTTGTCCCGGCGCTGCTGTGTCTGCTGTGTCATGCCCTCGCCCCTGGCCAGGCATCGGCCAAGGGTGCCGCCAGCGATCGGGAAGCCGGCGAGCGTTGGCGACGGGAGCTCATGGCCCAGGCTCAGCAGGTGCCCGGCGACGATGTGCTGATGGCCAACGGGGCGGTGATCGGCGAAATCTACGTGCAAACGGACGATATCTTCGATCCCGACAAACCCGACGAGAACCGTTTCGTTTTTCAGCTGGCCAACCGCCTGCACGTCACCACCCGCCCCTCGGTGATCGAAAAACGCCTCCTTTTCTCCTCCGGCGAGCCCTATGACCCCAGGCTGCTCGAGGAAACGGCCCGCTACCTGCGTTCGCTGGGATTCATCTATGACGCCAAGGTGACGCCGGTGCGCTACCGCGGCAATCGGGTGGATGTCCTGGTGGTGACGCGCGATGTTTGGACCCTCAGCCTAGGTGCCGGCTTCGATCGCTCCGGTGGCGCCAACACGGTGCAGTTCCATATCGAGGAATCCAACCTCCTCGGCAGCGGCCGCTTCCTCGATCTCAAGCATTCCAACGATCCAGATCGAGAATCCTCTCGGCTGCGCTTCGTCGACCAGAACGTTTTTGATACCCGTACCGAGATGCGCCTGTGGTATGCCTCCAACAGTGATGGTCACCGCAAGGTCATCGATGTGGCGCATCCCTTCTTTTCCCTCGACACTCGCTGGGCCGCCGCCTTCAAGCTGATCGCCGACCGCCGCATCGAGCGTCTCTATCGCCAGGGGGAGGAGGCGGAGCGCTTCTCCCACGATCGACGTTTTGTAGAAATCCATGGCGGTCTCTCCGAGGGTTACCAGAACGGCCGTACACGCCGCTGGCTCTTGGGTTACACCTACCAGGAAGACACCTTCCGGAACGAGGGCGAAGTGGGCAACGGCGGCCCCTTCGAACCTCCCGGCGATGGTCTGCCCGGGGGGCCGATCATCATCGCTCCTCCCTCCGGCGGCCCACCCCCGGTGGCTCCTCGCCGGTTGTCCTACATTTGGATCGGCCTAGAGGAAATCGAAGACGGCTTCGTCACCCTGCGCAACATGGACCAGATCAACCGCACCGAGGACTTCAACTTCGGTCGCGAGCTGCGGCTTCGTCTCGGCTTTTCGTCCACTGCCCTAGGGGCCCTGGAAGATCAAGCCATCTTTGCCGCCGACGTGCGCTTCGGCTGGGATCTCAATCCACGACAGACACTTTTTCTCAGCGGCTACACCCATGGTCGTTGGGGCACGGACAGCCACCAGAACGTCCACCTGGGCACTCGGATGCGCTACTACCTGCGCAACTTCAAACGCCACCGGCTGACCGTGACGTTGCATGGGGACGCCCAGTGGAACCCCGATGGGGAGAACCAGCTGCTGTTGGGGGGTGATACCGGTTTGCGGGGTTATCCCCGGCGCTACCAGGACGGCGACCGTCGCCTATCCATCCATCTGGAGCAGCGTTTCTACACCAACTGGGAGCTCTTCAATCTGGTGCACGTCGGCGCCGGCGTCTTCTACGACGCCGGCCGTGCCTGGTACGCTGGCGGAGAACAGGACGACCGGGGCATTCTGCAAGATATCGGTTTTGGGCTACGGTTGGGCTCCAGCCGCTCGTCCCGTGGTCGGCTGGTGCACCTCGACGTGGCTTATCCCCTGAACGGCGATGAGCGGGAGCTCCAGTACCTGGTCACCAGCCAACAAAGCTTCTGATCAGTCGGCGGGGGTGGCGGGGGGCTCGAGAACCTCCCGTAGCAGGCGCAGAAGATCCTCGGGCCGGAAGGGCTTGTGCAAGAAACCGGAGATCGGCTCGCCTTCGAGGCGTCGTCGAATCTGCTGCTTGTTGTAGCCGCTCATCATCAAAATCTTGGCGTCCGGCTGCGCCAGACGCATGGCTCGATACGCCTGTTCTCCGTCCATTTGCGGCATCGTCAGATCCAGCAGCACGGCCCGGATGTCGAAACGGTTCTTGCGGAACAGGCGCACCGCCTGCCGCCCGTCCTCGGCCGTCAACACCTCGAAACCTTGGGCCTCGAGAATATCCTTGGCCACCTCGCGGACCAGATCCTCGTCATCGGCCACCAGGATGGTGCCACCGCCGCGCCAGCTGCGTACCTCCCGGTGATCCACAATTCCGCTCTCGGCCTCATCGGTGACCGGAAAGAGCACCTCAAAAGTGCTGCCCCTCGAAGGCTGGCTGTAGACTTTGATGGCGCCTCCGTGGGCTCGCACAATGCCCAAGCTGGCGGCCAATCCCAGACCTCGCCCTTCGCTTTTGGTGGAGAAGAAGGGATCGAAGATGTGGGCCTGGGTGGTGCTATCGATACCTCGGCCCGAGTCCGAGACCTCGAAGAAGACATACTCTCCCGCCGGTCTTCCAGCATCGCCAAAGGCCTCTTCGAAGTAGGAGGCCGGCGCTTCGACCTGACTCGTTCGCACCGTCACAACGCCCTCCCTACCCTCCAGGGCATCCACACCATTGCGTACCAGGCTCAGCAAGATGGTGTGAACCTGATCGCCATCGATCTTGGTCATCGGCAAGTTCTGCTTGAGTTGGAATTGCAAGGTCACACCCCTTGGCATGAGCTCCTGCAGCTTGCCTCGCAGGGACTCGATGACATCGTTGAGGTGCTGCACCTGGGGCGCCATCTGGTCTTCACCGGCATAGGACAGCAGTTGATCGCTGAGCTTAGCTGCGCGGTCCGCCGCCGCCTCGATCTGCCTGGCCCGACTGTGGTCGATGCCTCCGGAAGAGAGGTGGCGGGCAAGTAGGCTGGCATGCCCCAAAACGCTGGTCAGCAAGTTGTTGAAATCGTGCGCGATGCCCGCCGCCAGGATCGCCAGGCTCTCGAGCCTCTCCGCCTGGTGGGCTTCTTTCTCCAGCTTCAGTCGATCCGCCGCCGCCCGCCTCTGTTCGGTGATATCGCGAGCAATGGCCACCATGCCCATGGCCTCGCCGTCGTCGGTGCGCAAACGGGTGATGCTCATCCAAGCCGGGAAGGTGGAGCCATCCTTGCGCCGATGCCCCACTTCCCCTTGGAACGAGCCATACTGGCGCACCCAGGTCATCAACGGGAACACTTCCTCCTGCATCTGCTCCGGGGTGTGAAAGAGTCCGATCTCGTAGCCCAGCACTTCGTAAACATCGTGCCCGTGCATGCGAGCCCAAGCCTCGTTGATGAATTTTGTGCTGCCCGACAAATCCGTCACCGCGATGCCATCCTCCGACTGCTCGACGGCCCGTTCCAGCATCCGCAAGGCCTCCTCCACCAACCGCCTTTCGGCGATCTGGCCCCGCAACCGTCGGTTGGTGGTGGCCAACTCGTCGGTCCGATCATCGACCTCCAACTCCAAATGCTGCCTGAGCTGCTCGACTTCGTGATGCACCCGCTGAAAGCGCTCCGAAGCCTTGAGGACACTGATCGCCCCAACCCCCACCAAAGCGACGTTGGAGAAAAGAAAACGACCGTCGAAGCCATGGCTCTGCAGCAACAGATCAACCGTCAGAGAGATCGGCAGCAGCGTCGCCGCCCAGGCCCACAGGCGCTCTTCCGGAGCGCTGTGCCGAGCCTTTTGAAGCAACCGATAGCCCAAATAGGCTACCATTCCGAAGATCCAGATGAGACGCCATGGCAGGCTGGCCGACAGTAGCTGCGGCGGCAAGAACAAGGCCGACAAAGCGATGGCGACATGGCTTCCCTGGTAAGCGAAGGCCCAGGGGGGTTTGGCTTCCTCCAACAGACGCCAGCTCAGCTCGACGACCAGCAGCAGGATGAGATGAGAGGTCAAGACGAGAGCTCGACGCAGCAAGTCGTGGCTGGGAAGCAGCAGCTCACCGTGCTCGTTGATGTAGACAAAGATCCAGCCCAGCCAGGTGAGCACAGCAAAAATGGCGTCACGACCCCACTCCCGATGCCGCACTGCCAAAGCCAAATGGTAGAGGCCGATCAACGCCGCCAGCCCAGCCAGCGCCAACGGTAGAGCACCCCGTTGCAGCTGCTTTAAAACTAGAAGCTTACGACGCTGCTCCAGCACCGTGTCTTGCCCGACGGTGATCACCTCACCCACAGGACCGAGCATTTGTCCGGTGCCGCCGTAGGCCCAACCCACACGCTGGAAGCGTAGTCCTAGGGTGAGGGAACCACCGGCCTTGAACAGCGAAGCGGGCAATGGAAACGTGCGGGGGCGGGGCGAGGGGACCTGAGCACCGGCAGAGACCTTTCCCACCTCAATACCATTGGCGTAGAGCACGTACTCGCCATAGCGAGCCGCCCCGACCAAAACCGCCAACCTTCCATCCATCGCCAACCCCGTCAGGGACGGCGGCAGAACCACAGATCGCCGCAGGTACAGCTCGCCGGAATAGTCGCTCAGCCCCAGGCTTTGCCAAGTGGCGGGCAACTCGGCATGTCGCCAGGCCGAGACGTCAAAAG
This sequence comes from Acidobacteriota bacterium, assembly GCA_029263315.1. Classification (GTDB taxonomy): domain Bacteria; phylum Acidobacteriota; class Thermoanaerobaculia; order Multivoradales; family J023; genus JAJCXR01. The sequence continues at coordinate 86,986 of JAJCXR010000048.1, forward strand.
CCGGCAGAGACCACTCTCCAGAGGCCAGAGATTGTCCAGATGACAAGGACCGTCCCGTCGGCGAGGCCGCCGAGGCTGGCGAAGGTATCGACGAGCTCGCCTCTCCCTCTGCCCCATCGGAGGGCACCCACAAACCCCACCGACCGCTCAGATCCAGGGCTCCACTCACCACCACTGCATGGCCCCCGGCTGCACCATGCTGCGCTTCGCTGGCCGCGGAAGGTCCCGCCGACCTCGGAGACCCTTCACCACAGGACAGCAGCAAGAGCAGAAGCAGCGACAGCAGGGGGCTCAGCGGCGAAACGGCAAGCGGTCGCGCTGCTGAGGAAGGTGCCCATCGACCCCCGTTGGCCTCGAGCTCGGGTCCGGGCATCATGCTCCGGCTCCTGCCATGCCCACCGCCCGGCGGACATGTCGCAACAGGTCGACAGGGCGGAAGGGTTTGGCCAGGAAGCCCCTGAGATGGCTGGGATTGAAACCCACCATGGCATCTTTCTCTTTGTAGCCGCTCATCAGAACCACGGTCACGTTGGCATCGATCTGACGCATGCGGGCCAGTACCTCTTCTCCACTCATGCCCGGCATCGTTCGATCCAGCAGAACCAGGAGAATCGAAGAGCGCTCTCGCTCGAAGAGATCGATCGCCTGTTTGCCCGTCGCTGCGGTCAGCACTTCGAAACCCTGGGCCTCGAGAATGCTGCTCAAAACCTCTCGCATCAGCTCCTCGTCGTCGACCACCAGAATTCTGCCGCTCCCCACCCAGGTGGGTTCCGGTTTCGCCGCCACGGTCCCCGCCACAGGGTTGGAGGCCAGGGGCAGGAGGACCGAAAAAACAGAGCCCCGCCCCGCTTGGCTACGTATCCGGATGGCTCCGCCGTGAGCCCGCACGATCCCCAAGACAATGGCCAAACCCAGCCCACGGGCGGACGCACGGGTAGTGAAGAAAGGGTCGAACATCTTCTTTTGAATGGCCGGCTCGATACCCTTGCCGTTGTCCTCGATGGCCAGCAGGAAATAGGGACCCGCCGTTTGTCCGGTATCGAAGACCGAGCTGAGAAAGAGATCACGGTCGGCCTGCACGACGGAGGTCTTGATGACGATCCGACCGTCCGGACGATCGATGGCCTCGGCAGCGTTGCTCACCAGATTGCGTATCAAATGCCGGATCTGTGCCGTATCCAAGTGGGCGTGGGGCAGAAGGGTCTCCAGCTCCAGCTGCAGCTCGGCGCTACCACCCACCAGACGCTGCAGCTCGCCGCCCATACGCCGCAGCAAGGCACTGGTATCGACGGGTGCCAGCAACAAGGTGTCTTCCCCGGCGTAGGAGCGCAATTGAGACGTCAAGTCGACGGCGCGCTCGGCTGCGGATTCCACCTGCTGCAACCTGTCGAGCAGGGCCCCGGGTTGCAGGTTGCGGCGCAGCAGGCTGACATTGCCGAGCACGCCGGTCAGAAGATTGTTGTAGTCATGGGCCAGGCCGCTGGCCAACTTGCCGAGGCTCTCCAGCTTGCGCGATTGCTGGACTTTGCTCTCCAACTGCTGATGCTCCACCTCCGACCGGCGATCCGCCGAGACGTCCCGTCCGACGGCGATGAAACCCACCGGCTCGCCTTCCGCATCCCGCAACAGGGAAAAACTCGTCCAGGCGGGGAAGATCGTGCCGTCTTGACGCCGATGCCCGACCTCCCCTTCGCCGGCTCCGCTTTCGATCACCTTGTGGAGAAATGGCTCGATCTCGTCTTGCAGCTGGCTGTCCGTATGGAAGGCCGATAGATCGCGACCGAGCAGCTCGAAAACCTCTCGCCCATGCATCTGGGCCCAAGCGTGATTGGCGAACTGTACCCGGCGTTCCAGGTCGACCACCAGAATGCCGTCGATCGACTGCTCGACCGCCCGCTCGAGCATCTGCATCGCCTCTTCAGCCAGTTGTTGCTCGGCGATCTCTGCCTTGAGACGTTCATTGGCCACCGACAGCTCAGCGGTTCGATCCTCGACCATCTCCTCCAGCTGCTTGCGCAGATGGTCGATCTCTTGGTGGGCACGGTTGAATCGACGCGCCAAGGCAAACGCCATGGCCAGGGTGAACAGCACAAAGGACCAAGGCAACAGGCCGTAGCCCGAGCTGCCGACGAACAGGTGCATGAGCCAGGCAAAGAGGCCGCTGATCACCACCGCCAGCCCCCCGAGACAGACCACCCGCTCCTCCCCCCGCCGTCGGCGCACGGCGACGAGCAGGAACACGGCCAAATAGATCCACCCCGGCAAACCCCACAAGCGCCTCAGGGCATCGGTGCGCAGAACCCATACGTAGCCCGGCACCAACAAGACCCAGAGGATCCAGAAGAGATGAGTTTTCAGGTAGAAACTGAGCACACGGGATCTGGGTTGGGCCAAGAACTTCTCGAGGAATACCACCAACAGGACGAGCAGGCCGTGGCCACCAGCTTCCAGCAGCCGACCACTGATCGAGGAAGCTACAGAAAGCTCGGGGCCCCAACGGTCGAAGAAGACAACCGCCGCCAGGTCGACGGCCAAGAAGCCGAACCACAGGTATTCCATGGATCGCTGGCGCAGCCCAAAGAGGCGCAGGTGGTAGGCACCGACGGCCAAAAGGAAGGTGGGCAAAAGGAGCCAAGGCAGATTTTTCCGGCTCCGCTCCAGGCGCCTGACCTTCTCCATTTGCGCTAGCACCCCGAGGTCTCCGACCCTCGGAGGCTCCCCCCCCAGGACATACCGTTGCCGCAAGTAGAAAGGCAAGAAGGCGGGCAACGAGCATTCGAAGCTCAGCTCGAAGGCCCAGGTTTGGCCGCCTATGGAATCCAGCCCCAAGATCCATCCCCGATCGAAGGACATCGGCGAGCGGCGACTCCCCAAGTCGGCCACCAACTGACCATCGCGCAACAACCGACAGCTGCTGAAGCCACCGGCAGGCAGCCACAGTGCCGGATCTTCCGAGGTGGTGGCCAGAGGTGAATCGATATCGACCTCGATGCGCTGTGAAAGACGGAAATCCGAAGCTCCCGCCAAGTCCACCAGATCTTGCCAGGTGGCGGGCAAGCCGACCGTGGTCGTCTTCGAGGTCGACGCCGACGGCGCAGGCTGGGCAGGTTGTCCAACCTCAATCCTCGACGGTGATGGGTCGGCGAGCCGATCTGGGGTGATGGCTTCGAGCTGCCAGCCCTCGGCCAACCCATGGACAAATGGGTTCTCTTCTTGGGCCAGTCCCGGGCAAGCTGAGGTTGCGATACAACCGACGACCCCCAGGGAAATGACATGGGCCGCCATGCCACCCAGGGTCCGCCCATCCCTCCGCTTCATTCGCATTGGAAACATCTTGAGAGTGCTCATTTCATAATCCGAGCTGAAGAGTCTAGCGCACCAACCTGCCCAACGCAGCATCGAGCAGTTTGTTTTCCCACAATCCCCCCGATTGGCCAGGCTTTTCCCGGGCATAGCTTTACAAATGCAACGATCGCAGCTCAGCCCACGATCTATTGAAACTTTGCACTATGTATAAAGGAGTTTTTCGCCGACAGGTTTTGATTTCCGTAATGTTGTCTGTAATATTTAGCGGCGACCCTAGAGGTAATCGGGGGGAAACCGTCCTCTTAAATCTTCAGATCTGTCTTAGCTGCCTGCAACAGATTCGACATTCTGTTCGGGGCGGACCCTTGGGTCCTCAACAGAGTCTCCCTCCGTCGATTCCCACTTGACAGCCGCGGTGCCCGTACGAGGTTGCCATACCCTGTGGGGCTCGACGTAACCCGTCCGAGCGCAGCAGATCCTTTGTGCGCTCGGGCCCTCTCGGAGAATCCAATATGAGATCGAAACCAAAGCCTGGCTCCAACCTTCATTCTTCCGCTTGGATGGCCTCCATCCCGGTTTTTGTCATCGCCCTGATGACCTTGATCTGGCCGCCATCTGCCGTTGAGGAGCTCCCCGACCCGGCACTGACCCAAAATTCGATGGAGGCCGCCTCTTGGATCGTGCGCGCTCCTTCAACCGACGCCGTGACCTTCGAGGCGCTGGCCGAAGAGGTTCTCGCCCGCGGAGGTCGCGTCAGTCATCGGCTGCCGATCATCCGGGCTGTGGCAGCGGACTTGACGACGGACCAACGTCAAGCCTTGATGGCCGACCATCCGGAATGGAACTGGACCCCGAATCAACGTCTTGAGGTGGCTTCGGGGAGCCACAACGTTCCGGGCACCGCCTACCCCGCCCAGTTGGAGGTCGATGAGCTGCACGATATGTGGATCGACGGCTGGGACACCACCGTCGCGGTGGTCGACACCGGTCTCTGGATGCACCGCAGCCTGACCCGCGATCCCTGGAACCAATACCGCATCAAGGACACCTACAATGCCCTGCAGGATCGCTCCTGGCCGGTCCATGACCGTCATGGTCACGGCACCCACGTCTCCAGTATTATCGTTTCGAGCGATCTCAACGGGGAGACCGGGGGGTATAACAGCATCGCCCCCTTTGCCGACCTGGTGGTGGTCAAGGCATTCGACGACGAGGGATCGAGCACCTACGCCGACGTCATCCGCGGTATCGACTGGGTCGTCGCTCGCCGAGAGAGCCTCGACATCTCGGTGCTCAACCTCTCCTTCAGCGCCCCCGCCATCACCTTCTACTGGCAGGACCCGCTGAATCTGGCGGTGATGGAGGCTTGGCGATCGGGCATCACGGTGGTGACTTCGGCGGGCAATCTGGGTCCCGACCCCTTCACCATCGGTGTGCCGGGCAACGTTCCCTATGTCGTCACTGTCGGTGCCCTCAATGACAACCGCACGCCGCAGCAGACCGACGACGACTTCCTCTCCTCCTTCTCCTCCGCCGGTCCCACGGTGGACGCCTTCGTCAAACCGGAGATCATCGCCCCCGGCAGCCATATCCTGGCCCGCATCTCGCGGGGAAGTCTGCTGGGCCGGACCTATCGGGATCGCTTCGAGGGAAAATACATGTCGATCTCCGGCACCTCGCAGTCGTCCGCCATGGTCAGCGGCATCGCCGTGCTAATGAAACAAGTGGAGCCCTGGTTGTCGCCGGATGACCTCAAATGCCGCTTGATCTCTACCGCCCGGGCCGCCGCCGACGCCCAAGGGGAGCCGGCCTATCCTCCCTACCAACAGGGTGCCGGCCTGGCCGACGCCATGACGGCAACCTTCTCCGACGAGCAAGGTTGCGGCAACCCCGGCCTCGATATCGTGGCCGACTTGGCGGACACCCAGCACTTCATGGGCCCGGTGCGCATGGCGGAAGACTTTTCCTTCTTCATCGAAGACGTCGGCTATCCTTGGGACGGCAGCCTGGCAACGGGCGGCTTTCCCTGGATCGACGCCAACCCCTGGCTCGATGCCAATCCTTGGCTCGATCTCGATGCCAACCCCTGGCTCGATGCCAACCCCTGGCTCGACGCCAATCCCTGGCTCGACAGTCAAGGATCGGCCCCCATGGATCCGGCGGAAATCGCCGTCTCCATCAACGTCTGGGTAGATGACAACAACTGAGCACAGACCGCTTCCCGCCGTCCTCGACGACGGGAAGCGGTCACCCCACCGATCGGCGACGCCGTCGTAATGCCAGCCAGGCCAGCCAGCGGCGGCGACCACCTACCCTCTGAGTCGGAGGGAGCCTCAGCCTGCCATCCTTGGCTCCAGGTCGTGGCCCCCCTCATCCTTCTGCTCAGTCTCCAGTCGGCGGCGTGGGGGCAGTCCAACCCACTACGATTTGGCCACCTGTCGATCGAAGACGGCCTGTCCCAGAGCACGGTCACTTGCATCGTCCAGGATCACGCCGGATTCATCTGGTTCGGAACCCAGAACGGCCTCAACCGTTTTGACAGCGAAAGTTTGGTTGTCTTCGGTACCGAGCAACAGGGCGCAGGGGGATTGCCGGACGCTTCCATCAGAGACCTCTTGGTCGATCCTTCGGGTGACCTGTGGATCGCCACCGATGGCGGCCTTGCCCGGTGGTCGGCCAGCGAAGGGACCTTCGAACGCTTCCTACACCGTGACGGCGACCCCAGCTCGCTGCCCGGCAATCAGATCAGAGTGCTTCATCTCGATTCCCAGGGTCAGCTCTGGATCGGGACCGCCGACAACGGCCTGGCGCGGTGGCTCGGCGACGGCCTCGGTTTCGAGGTTTTCCTCCACGATTCGAGCCGGCCCGGTTCCTTGGGTGACGATCGAGTGCGCGCCATCACCTCCGACGAGCAGGGGAATCTGTGGATCGGAACCCTCGATGGGTTACATCTCTATGAGAAGCGTAGTCAGCGATTCATCCCCATGGCCGTGGGGGTGAATGCCCAGGGAAAGCGCCTCGACCCCAGGGTCTTGGCCATCGAAGTGGACTCCCTGGGCAGCCTCTGGCTGGGGACCTTCGAAGGTCTGGCCCGCTTCGACCCGGATTTGCGGACGGTCGAGCATTTTCTCGGTCAAGGGGCCCCCGTCCTGAGGGGCTCGGCGGAGCCCGCCCTTCCCCAGGCGAGTCATCGGGTCCGTCATCTGCATCTGGATCGCCACCGCCGGCTGTGGATCGCCACCGACAACGGCCTCTATATGAAACAGGAAGGTCGCGACGACCTGACCGCATTTCGTCATGACCCGGCCAATCCGCAGAGCCTCAGCGAGAACCGCTTGGTCTCGGTATTCGAGGACGATCGCGGCCTGCTGTGGGTCGGAACTTCCACCTCGGGTGTCGACTACTGGAGCCCCGAAGCCCGGCTTTTTCCACACTACCGGCAGGATCCGGACAGCCCCGTCGGCCTCGGTGGCTCGAGCGTCTTCGCCATCAGTCAAGACGCCGACGGCAATGTCTGGGTCGGTACCTTCGGGGGTGGTCTCGATCGTCTCGACCGTCAACGCCAGACGGTGACCCACTTCCGTCATCGTGCCTCGGATCCCACCAGTCTCAGTGATGACCGGGTCACCGCTTTGCTACACGGCCACGACGGAACCCTGTGGATCGGCACCAGCGCCAGGGGGCTCAATCGCTTCGATGCCGAGACGCAGACTTTCCATCGCTTTCCCACCGCTCCCGAGACGCCGGGTAGCCTGCAGAGCGAAGGCGTCATGAGCCTGTTCGAAGACTCCGCCGACGATCTCTGGGTCGGCACCTTTGGGGGTGGCCTGGCGCGCTACGATCGCCAGGGTCAAGGCTTCGAGCACTATCGGCACAACCCCAAGGACGATCGATCCCTGAGCCATGACAGGGTCTCGTCCCTGGCCGAAGACCTGGCAGGACGCCTCTGGGTGGGCACCCTGGGCGGCGGCTTGAATCATCTAGACCGCCACAGTGGGCGCTTGGCGCGTTTCCGCCACCGCACCGACGATGTCAACAGCCTGCCCCACGATCTGGTCACCGCCTTGGAAGTGGATGCGGCGGGAGTGCTGTGGATCGGCACCCAGGGGGGCGGCCTCAGCCGTCTGGAGGGGCTCGGCCAGCGCCCGGAGGAAGCCCTCTTCCGCACCTACACGACGCAGCATGGTCTGCCCAGCGAAGTGGTATACGGCATCCAATCCGCCGATCGCGACACCCTGTGGCTGAGCACCCTCAAAGGTCTCAGCCGCTTCGACCTGAGCACCGAGACTTTCTACAACTACGACACCAGCCACGGACTACAGAGTGACGAGTTCAACTTTGGGGCCCACTATCGCAGCCCTGAGGGCGAGCTTTTTTTTGGCGGTGTCGAAGGGCTCAACAGCTTCTTCCCAAAAAATCTCGAGCTCTCCAAATCCCCACCGCCGGTGGTATTGACCGGTTTCTTCGAGCTCGGTGTGCCTATTTCCCTCGGTCGCTCGTTGGAAACCGTTCGCCAAGTCTCCCTAGCCTATGACGTGCCCGTGGTGTCCTTCGAAATCACCGCCCTCGACTTCTCCACCCCCGAGCGCAATCGCTATGCCTATCACCTCGAAGGGCTGACCGACGACTGGATCGACCTCGGCAGAACCCGTCGGGCCACCTTCACCCAACTTTCGCCGGGCGCCTATCGCCTGCAGTTCCGGGCCACCCGGGTAGATGGCGAGGCGAGCCTCGGCCAGCCCATCGATATCGTCGTCCTGCCGCCGCCGTGGCGCACTCCCTGGGCGTATGGGCTCTATGGCATGGCCTTGCTGCTCACTTCCTATTGGGTGTGGCGGACTTCGCGACAGAGGCGACGCCGCAGGGAAGTCCTGCAGCGGGCCCGGGAAGAAGCACAGGCGGCCCGGCGAGCCCGTCAGGCGGCGGAAGCCGCCTCGAGGGCCAAGGGCGAGTTCCTGGCCAACATGAGCCATGAGATCCGCACGCCGATGAATGGCGTGATCGGCATGGCCAGCCTGCTCATGGAAACGGAGCTCAGCCTCAAGCAACGCCAGTATTTACAAACCATCTGTTTGAGCGCCGAGTCCCTGCTCGAGATTCTCAACGACATTTTGGATTTTTCGAAGATCGAATCGAGGCAGCTGGAAATCGAGTCGATCCCCTGCGACCTGCGGCAGATCATCGAGGATGCCCTCGACATGGTGGCGCCGACGGCGGCCAGCAAGCATCTGGATCTCGGCTATTGGATCGAGCCGGATTGTCCTGAGGAAGTGATGGCGGACCCCACACGGCTGCGTCAAATCCTCGTCAACTTGCTCAGCAATGCGGTGAAGTTCACCGAGCAAGGCCATGTCTTCGTCAGCCTGTCGACCGAGCCCTGGAGCGAGGATCGACGCCGCCTGCGCTTCGATGTCGAAGACTCGGGAATCGGCATCCCGGAGAAGGAGCGGCACCGCCTCTTCCAACCCTTCAGCCAGGTCGATCCGTCGACCACCCGCCAATTCGGCGGCACCGGCTTGGGTTTGGCCATCAGCCAGCGGCTGACGGAGCTCTTGGAAGGCGAAATATGGGTCGACAGCACCGAAGGGCAAGGCTCGGTGTTCCACTTCACCATCGGCGGTGAGCCCTTGGAGTCCCCACCGAGCCACACCTTGTTTTCGGTCAATCCCTTCCTGGCCGGCGGCGACGTGGCAGTTGCGGTTCCCAATGCCGCGCTGCGACGTCTGGTGGGGCGTCACTGTGAGCTATGGGGCCTGGAACCTGTGGAGGCAGCCAGCCTCGAGCAGCTCAGCAACCTGGTTGCGACACCGCAACGTTTGACCGTGGCGATCGTCGATCAACGACTGTTCGGCGACGGGACGGCGGACCCAACCCCCGCCATGGACTCCTATCTGGACCAGCTCGAGCTTCCCATCGTGCTTCTCACTTCCCTCAATCGCAGCGACCAAGGGGCGAGGCTCGAGTCGGTTCAACCGCGGGCCATCCTCAGCCAGCCGCTGAAACCGCAACAGCTCTATGATGCATTGAAACACGTCGTCAACGAGTCGTCGAACCGCATCAAGCGCCCCAGCTACACGGCCCTCACCGGACACCGCGATGCCACCCCGAGATCGCTCCGCATCATGTTGGCGGATGATAATTTGGTCCACCAGAAAACGGCCCTGCTGCTGCTCGAGCGCCTGGGTTTTCGCGCCGATCCGGTGACTTCCGGCCACGAAGCCTTCGAAACCCTCAAGCGGCGCCCCTTCGACCTGCTGCTCATCGATCTCGAGCTTCCCGAGTCGGACGGATTTGTCACCAGCCAGCGGATTCGCCGGGAAAAAGACCTGGCGAGCGGCAACCCGGTGATCGTCGCCATGACGGCCCGCCCCCGGGACGAGGATTACGAGCGCTGTCGGAGGGCCGGTATCGACGCCTATCTGCGCAAGCCGCTACAGCTCGAGATCTTGCAGAATCTCTTGCAGCAAGTCGAAGCTCAGGTCAGCGCTGCTCAGGGTGTCGGGCTGGTCGTCGACGGGCCACGGCGAGCGGCCCCTTGGTTGAGCTGAACGCCTGAAATCCCCCTAGTCGCAACCTCCGGGAGTCGGCCTCAGTGCACCGAGCCGCCTATGCCGTGGGGTTTCAACTCGCCATCGCCATCGCCTTCGCCGTCGAAGCCGTGGGAGACGACAAAGGTGTAAACCGCCAAGCGGGCGGCGGGGGTTTCGGCAACCGCCTCGAAGACGTGCTCACCTTGTCTCGATTCTCCCATCTCTTGCACATAGGCGACGCGCTCGCCGTCGATCAGGATCTCACTGGCCAATCGCTTGCCGAGGATCTGCTGTACCACCCGGTTGGCCTGGTCGGTGCCGACGTACCAGTGGAAGGCATCGTCGTCATAGAGAACCGCCTCGGGTGTCGCAACCTGCAGGAGACAGTTGGGATGGAGCTGCAGCCAACTCCAAAAAGCTTCGAATGAATGGGTCATCATGACCGCCAAAGGTTACCAGGCCGCAACGAGATGGGGTGAGATTTTCTGCCCCACCGAGGCAGCTGAGAGAGCAGTGAGACGGTTCATCCACCGCTGGCGGGCCGACGCCGAGGTATCACCGGCCGAGGCGTTGCCCACCAGCACTGCAGGTGACCCCTGGTCGCCGACGGGAGTCTCGAGGCTTGCTCTCTCTATCACTTCGCTACGTTGCACATGGGTCCACCATGCGGTCGCCCCGCACAGGGTCGTCCCGCCGCCGACCCTTACTCTGCGGCCTCTTGCTCCTGTTGATCAGCGGATCTGCGGTTGGACCGCTGCGGGCGGGCACCGAGCCGCCACCTGAGCCCGACGAGGCGGATCTCATCGTCACCCAAGAAGCGGACGGCGAGACGGTGGCGGCCGGAGGCCGGCTGACCTACACCATCACCGTCGCCAACAATGGCCCCGCCGACGCCACCGAGGTGGTGGTGACCGACACCTTGCCCGCCAATACCACCTTGGTGGCCAGCCAGGGTTGCGTCGAAGACCCCACGGCCCAGCCGGAATGCGGCCTCGGCACCTTGGCGGCGGGGGCCATGAGCTCGTTCACCCTGACCGTCGACGTGCCCCAGGACGCGGTGGGTATCCTCACCAACGTCGCTGAAGCGGCCACCGCCACCACCGACCCCAACCTCGGTAACAACGATTCTACGTTGCTCACCGGCGTTCTGTTGGAAAGCGATCTCGGAATCCTGATCAGTGACGCCCCCGATCCGGTGGTGGCCAGCGGCACCATCACCTACACCATCGAAGTGGTCAACAACGGTCCGTCCGATGCCAGCGGCGTGCAAGTGACCGACGCCCTGCCGGAGGGCGTCGTCATCGCCTCCAGCAACGGCTGCGCTGAAGATCCCAATGCCTCCCCCACCTGCACCTTGGGAGATCTGGCGGCCGGGGACTCCACCACCTACAACCTCGATGTGCGGGTCGACCCCGGCACCGTCGGGGGGCTCGACAACACCGTCGTCGTCAGCTCCTTGGCCGCTGATCCCAACGAAGCCAACAATACCGCCGCCCAGACCACCACCGCCTTTGCCGAAGCGGACCTCGACGTCAGCCTGAGCTCCGACCCGGATACGGTGGTGGCCGGTGAGACCATGGTCTACACCATCTTCGTCGACAACGATGGGCCCTCCCATGCCACCAACGTGGTGGCCAATCTGTTGCTGCCCCCCGAGCTCAGTTTGGTTTCCACCAGCGGTTGCGCCGAGGACCCGATGGCCTTCCCCGCCTGCAGCCTCGGCGATCTGGTGACCGGCGGTACCGCTTTCTACCAGGTGACGGTGCAGGTTGCCGCTTCGACCCTCGGGCCGGTGACGGCGGAAGTCTTCGTCAACAGCGAGGCCACCGACCCCGACAACGGCAACAACCATACCGACTTCGACAGCACGGTGATCAGCGAAGCGGATTTGCGGGTCAGCAAGACGGATGAGGTGGTGACGGCGGTGCCCGGTGAAAGCGTCACTTATGTCATCGGGGTGCACAACGACGGCCCCAGCGACGCCATCGACATCGACGTGGTGGACCCTTTCCCGGCGTCCCTCGATTGCATCTGGCAATGTGCCCCAGAGGAGGGCGCCAGCTGTAGCGGTGGTCAAGTGCAGGCCGATCTCCTGGACACCATCGCCCTGCCGGCGGGCCTCGGCGTCACCTACACGGCGGTTTGCCAAATCGATTCGGCGGCCAGCGGCACCTTGGCCAACACGGTGCGCATCTCCTATCCCGGCATCGACCCCGATCTCCTGGACAACGTCGCCTCAGATCTCGACACGGTGCTCGCCGGGCGGGCCGACCTCAGGCTCAGCAAGAGCGACGGCATCACCTTGACCGCCCCGGGCCAGATCGTCACCTACACCGTAGTGGTGAGCAATGACGGTCCCAGCGACGCCCCGGGCTCGAGGGTCACTGACAGTCTGCCCGACGACCTCGACAACATCACCTGGACCTGCACCTCCAGCCTCGGATCCAGCTGTACCGGCAGCGGTGTCGGCGATCTCGACGACACCGTCAACCTCGCCGCCGGCGGCCAGCTGACCTATCTCATCTCGGGCACCGTGCGCGCCGAGGCCAGCGGCAACTTGGTCAACAGCGCTCAGGTGAGCCTCGCCGAAGGGTTGACCGATCCCAACCTCAACAACAACAGCGACACGGACTTCGACACCGAGATCACCGATCAGCAGGCGGACCTGCGGGTCGCCAAGACCGACAATGTCGTGGCTGCGACCCCGGGAGGTAGCGTCACCTACAGCATCGTGGTGACCAACGACGGGCCTCAGGCGGTGGACGATGCCCGCGTCGTCGACACCTTTGCCGCCGAGCTGAGCTGCATTTGGAGCTGCCAGCCCTCGGCCGGTGCCTCCTGCCCCCCCGGTCAAGTGGCGGGGGATATCGATCACCTCATCGACTTGCCGATGGGCGGCAGCGCCACCTTCACCGCTCAATGTGCCATCGACGCCGCTGCCGTCGGCAGCTTGAGCAATACGGTCACCGTCACTCCCCCCGTGGCGGTGCTCGACCCGGATCTCATCGACAACAGTGCCTCGGACCTCGACACGGTGCTCAGCGGCCGTGCCGACCTGCGCATCACCAAAACCGACAACAGCACCCTGACCGCCCCTGGACAAACCTTGACCTACACCCTGCAAGTCTTCAACGACGGGCCCAGCGACGTGCTCGGGGCACGTGTCCAGGATGCCTTCTCCAGCGCCATCGAGGAAGTTCTGTGGACTTGTACGGCCACCGGCGCCTCCACCTGCAGCGCCGCCGGCAGCGGAAATATCGACGACAGCACCCATCTGCTGGCCGGTGATCACTTCACCTACGTCGCCACCGGGGTGGTGGCCGCCGACGCCTCCGGTACCCTGCTCAACAGCGCCACGGTGACGGCCCCGGAAGGGGTAGACGATCCCAATTTCAACAACAATACCGCCATCGACTTCGACACCGTGGTCACCGATACACTGGCGGATCTCTCGATCAGCAAGACCGACGGCGTCACCCAGGCCACACCGGGCGGTGAGGTGACCTACACCCTGGTGGTGAGCAACGACGGGCCCAACGCCGTGCTCGGAGCCTTGGTCGAAGACATCTTTCCGCCTGAGGTGGCGTGCATTTGGACCTGCCAGGGAACCGGCGGCGCCCAGTGCGCCGCCGGGCAAGTGGCAGGAGACATCAGCCAGACGGTGGACTTGCCCGTCGCCGCGGTGGCCACCTTTGTCGCCGTTTGCCAGATCGACGCCGCCGCCGCCGGGACCTTGAGCAATACCGCCACGGTCACCGCACCGCCCGGTGCGGTCGATCCCGACCCCCTGGACAACAGCGCCGCCGACCTCGATACGGTGCTCAGCGGCAGAGCCGATCTGTCGATCAGTAAAACCGACAATCTCACCATCACCTCGCCCGGCGAAGAGATCACCTACCTGATCACAGTGCGCAACGAAGGTCCCAGCGATGTGCTGGGGGCCCAGGTCAGCGACAGCTTCCCCGAGCAGCTGGAGGACGTCAGCTGGACGTGCACGGCGGGGGGCGGCGCCAGCTGTCCGGCCGGCGGGGTCGACGAAATCGCCGCCTCCGTGGATTTACCGGCCGCTGCCAGCTTGATCTTTCAAGCCAGCGCCAGCGTCGTCGAGGGGGCCATCGGGCCATTGCAGAACACCGCCACGGTGACCCTGCCGGAAGGGGTCAGCGACCCGGACCTCAACAACAATACGGCCATCGACTTCGATACCGAGCTCAGCGACCTGCGGGCCGATCTCACCATCTCGAAAACCGACAACACCACCAGCGCCATTCCCGGCGGTACCGTGACCTACACCATCGAGGTCAGCAACGGGGGTCCCGCGGCAGTGACCGGAGCGCGGGTGGGTGACATCTTCCCCAACACCTTGAGTTGCCTGTGGAGCTGCGCCGCCAGCGGTGGCGCCCAATGCACCGCCGGGCAAGTGGCGGGCGATATCGATCACCTGGTGAACCTGCCGGTGGGCGCCAGCGCCATCTACACCGCCCTCTGCACCATCGATGGCGACGCCGCCGGGACCCTGGGCAATACGGCGACCGTGACCGCACCGCCGGAGGTCTTCGATCCCAACTTACTCGATAACAGCGCCTCCGACCTCGACACCGTCCTGCAATCGCCGCAAGTGGACCTCAGCCTGCAACTGGACGACGGCGTCGAGCAGGCGGTGCCCGGCCAGCCTCTGACCTACACCCTGACGGCGCGCAACGACCCGTCTCTTTTTGCTCTGGTCAAGCTCGATGACGCTCTGGCCCTACTGCGTCTCGAGCCGCGCAGTGGGCGGGGCGAGCTTGTCGAGCGGTGGCCGTCAAGTGCCTGTGAGCGGCTGTACTTCGATGAGGACGGCAAGCCTCACAACAGGTGCCTGGCACCTATTGATACATCTATTGATACATCGGCAGAAATCTCTGCCCAAGTACCTGCGGAGTCTCCTCCACATGATCCGAGCGAGCCACTGTGGCATCCCCTAAGGGATGAGACGGTGACCTGGGAGCAGGCCATCGACAAGGCCGGTTCTGCAGTGGACGTGCTGGTCTTTCGACGGCTGGATGCTGCCTGTCGGGCTGATTTGGAGTGTGCTTTGCCACCCTTGGTCGAGCATCGTAGCCCCTTCGTCATGCAGGACAATCTACGGAGCGATTCCATGGAGCTGCTGGACCTGGCCTTCGCGCCTTTGCCCCCGGGCCTGGCCGGCGTGCACGTCGAGTCCCTCTTCCCGTCCGTTCTCGGCTGCCAGTGGAGGTGCCAGGCCAACCAGAATTCGGCCTGTACCGCCGGGCCGGTGGTGGGCGACATTCGGGACACTGTCAACCTTTCCAGCGGTGGCCAGCTGGTCTACACCGCCGTGTGCGACCTGGCCTCCAACGCCGTCGCGGTGTTGCAAACCGACAGCCTAGAAGTGCAAGCCCAGATCATCGCCCCCGCCGGGGTCGAGGACTCGGACGACAGCAACAACAGCGCCAGCGATAGCGATAGCTTGACGCCGCGGGGCGATCTGGCGGTGAGCAAATCCGACGGCCGTAGCTCGGTGGCGCCGGGGGAAGGTCTCACCTACACCATCCAAGTGGTCAATCCGGGGCCCAGCGACGTCAGCGGCGCGCTGGTCAGCGACGACCTCACCTCCCTGCCCTTGCACAACGTCTTCTGGACCTGCACCGCCTCCGTCGGCTCCGTATGCAGCGCCGCCGGGGTCAACACCCTGCAAGACACCGTATCCCTCGCCGCCGGTGGCACCTTGACCTTCTTGGCCAGCGGCGTGGTCAACGGCGACGCCAGCGGCAGCCTGGTCAACAGCGTCACGGTGACGGCCCCCGAAGGCTTCGTCGATCCCATCGCCAACAACAATACGGCCTTGGATTTTGATACGGCCATCGCACCGCGGGCCGACCTGGCCATCGCCAAGAGCGACGGCGTCACCAGCGCCATCCCCGGCGGCACCCTCAGCTACGTTCTGACGGTGGCCAACGGCGGGCCCGGTGACGCCCTCGGCGCCCAAGTGCGCGATGTCTTCCCCGCCAGCCTCGAAGGCATCACTTGGAGCTGCCTGGCGAGCCCGGGATCCACTTGCACCGCCAGCGGCGAAGGGCATCTGCTGGATACGGTCAACCTGCTGGCCGGCGGGCTTCTGACCTACACCGCCGAGGCCAACATCGCCCCCGGGGCCCGCGGCACCCTGGCCAATACGGCCACCGTCAGCGCCCCCTTCGGCACCGTCGATCCCAATCCCAACGACAACAGCGCCAGCGACTTCGACACCGTCCTCACCCCACGGGTCGATTTGACGATCAGCAAGAGCGACGGCGTCACCATCGCCGTCCCAGGCCAATCCGTCACCTACACCCTGATGGCCAGCAACGCCGGTCCTTCCGACGCCTTGGCGGCGCGGGTAGACGACATCTTCGCCGATAGCTTGAGTTGTCTGTGGACCTGTGTCGGTAGCGGTGGCGGTGTCTGCACCCCAGGCCAGGCGGCCGGTGACATCCAAGACACGGTGGATTTGCCGGTGGCCGCAAACGTCACCTACACCGCCATCTGCGATATCGATGGCGCGGCGCGGGGGCAGCTCACCAACACGGCGACCATCACCGCCGCCGCCGACAGCCTCGAGCTGCGTCCCGGCGACAATTCCGCCTCCGATCTCGACACCCAACTAGCGCCGCAGGCGGACCTAGGGATCCTCAAGAGCGACGGCCGCTTCAGCGCCACCCCCGGCGAGCCCTTGACCTACGAAATCACCGTCGACAACGCTGGTCCCAGCGACGTCACCGATGTGCGGGTCGTCGATTTGTTGCCCGAGGCCCTGCTCAACCCGCTGTGGACCTGCCAGGCCGACCACGGCGCCAGCTGCGTCACCGCCGGCGCGGGGGACCTCTCCGAGCGGGTCGATTTGCCCGCCGCCTCCAGCCTGAGGTTCAGCCTCAGCGGTCAGATCGACCCCGGGGCCAGCGGCACCTTGAGCAACACCGCCAGCCTACAAATGCCCGGTGATGTCAGCGACCCGGACACCAGCAACAACAGCGCCAGTGACGACGATACCGTCCTGGTGCCCACGGCCGACCTGGGAATCAGCAAGAGCGATGGAGTGACCGTCGCTACCCCCGGACGGCAGATTACCTACACCCTCGAGGTGGTCAACGAGGGGCCCAGCGACCTGCAGGGTGCCTTGGTGACCGACAGCCTGGCGGCCGACTTGTCGTGCCGGTGGACCTGCCTGGGGAGCGGTGGAGCCCTCTGCGCAGCCGGCCCGACAAGCGGTGACTTGAACGACAGCCCCGACCTACCGGTGGCCAGTCGCGCCACCTACACCGCCATCTGCGACATCGCCAGCACAGCCAGCGGCGCCCTGGCCAACACCGCCTACGTCAGCGTGCCCGACGGAACCGTCGATCCGCGGCTGCTCAACAACAGCGCCTCCGATCTCGACACGGTGCTCCTCGGTGAGGCGGATCTCCACATCAGCAAAAGCGATGGACTCACCGCCGCCACCCCCGGCGACGCCATCGTCTACACCCTGGTGGTGGGTAACGACGGTCCCAGCGACGTGCTCGGCGCTCAGGTTTCCGACCTCTTGCCAGCCGGGCTCGACTGTTCCTGGAGCTGCTTGGCCGACGGTGCGTCCACTTGCTCTGCCGGACCCATCCACGGCAACCTGGTGGATCATGCCGATCTACCGGCCGGCAGCAGTGTCACCTACAGCGCCCAATGCACCATCGACGCCGGTGCCGGCGGCACCCTGTCCAACACAGCTACGGTGATGCCGCCTGCCAACGTCGTCGATCCAAATCCCAGCGACAACAGCGCCACCGATGGCGACACCGTCTTGGTGCCCAGCGCCGACCTGCGCATCACGGTGAGCGATGGCGTCGATGCGGCGATCCCTGGAGAGGACTTGACCTACACCCTGGTGGTCACCAACGACGGGCCCAACAGTGTTCAAGGGGCCCGCGTCGAAGACCTCTTCCCCGACGCCCTGACCTGCCTCTGGGGATGTGTCGGCGGCAACGGCGGTACCTGCACCCCAGGCCAGGTGAGCGGCGACCTCATCGATACGGTGAGTCTGCCGGTCACCGGCACCGCCACCTACACCGCCCAATGCCAAATCGACCCCGCCGCCACCGGTGACCCCGACGATCACACCCTGCGCAATAGCGCTTCGGTGGTGACTCCGCCCGGCGTCGAAGACGGGACCCTCGCCAACAACACCGCCTCCGACCTGGACACCGTGCTGACCCCACAAGCCGACTTGGCAATCAGCAAAAACGATGGCCTCACCACCGCCACACCCGGGGAGAGCTTGACCTACCGCATTGTGGTCAGCAACCCCGAGGGTCCCAGCGCCATCGGCGATGTCGAAGTCAGCGATCAAGTGCCCGCCGTCCTGAGTTGCAGCTGGACCTGCGTCGCCGAAGGCGGCGCCCAATGCAGCGCCGGCCCCAGGCTGGGGGACCTCCTCGACGCCCCCTTCCTGCCCCCCGGTGGTCGCGCCACCTACGACGGCGACTGCGGCATCGATCCCCTGGCCACCGGCACCCTGAGCAATACCGCCAGTTTGCAGGTGTCCGGCTCGAGCAGCGACCCCGACGCAAGCAACAACACCGCCACCGATGACGACACCGTCCTGGTGCCGCAGGTGGACTTGTCCGTCACCCTCGATGACGGTCAGAGCAGCGCCGTGCCCGGCAGCGATCTCGAATACACCCTGACGGTGCGCAACGAACCCCCCGTCTTCGCCTTGACACAACCTTCCAACGGCGCCCCCGAGCTGCTGCGGCTACATCCCAACTCGACCGACATCGAGTCCCTGGGATTCCTGCCGTCGTCCCATTGCCAAGGGCTGAGCCGTCGCCCCGATGGTTTGTTGGAGAGCCTGTGTCAAGACACCGAGGGCCAATGGCGAGCCTTCGTCCTCTCCGGGGCAAGTCTTGCGCAGGTGCCTGGCACCACTATTTCGGAGCCTGGTTCGCAGGTGCCTGGCACCGTCCCGCAGGTGCCTGGCACCACTTTGGGCAACGCTTTGGAAGCGTCTCCGCAGGTGCCTGGCACCTATTCGAAGGCTGTTCCACAGGTGCCTGGCACCTATTCCAAGGCTGGCGACGGGAATTCCGGCGAGCCCGTCGCTTGGGTGATCCTCGAGGTGCCGAACGTGCAAGCGGCCCGGGTGCAGAGCGTCCTGCCGTCGAGCCTCGACTGCACTTGGAGCTGCCTGGCTGCCGGGGGCGCCAGCTGCGCTTCCGATCCGGTGCCGGGCGACTTGGACGACAGCGTCGACATCGGAGTGGGCGCCGTGCTCACCTACACGGCGTCGTGCCGCATCGCCCCCGAGGCGACGGGGGACTTGATTTTGACGGCGCGGGTGGTGGCTCCGCCGGAGGTCGTGGAGCTCGATCCCTCGAACAACAGCGACAGCGATGTTGATGGCCTGACCCCCACCGCCGACCTGCAGCTCAGCAAGACGGACGGTGTCACCACGGCGGTACCCGGCGAGGGCGTCGTCTATACCCTGGTGGCCAGCAATCCCGAGGGCCCCAGCGATCTCCGAGATGCCACTTTGACAGATCTCTTCCCCGCCGTCCTGGATTGCCTGTGGACCTGTGAAGGCTCCGACGGCGGACGCTGCACGCCGGGGCAAGAGGCTGGGGACATCGCCGATCTGGTGGATCTGCCGGTGGGCGCTTCGGCCACCTACACGGCCCAATGTCTGATCGCCAGCCATGCCAGCGGCGTTCTGGCCAACCATGCCGAGCTGACCCCACCGGCGGGCGGCATCGATCTGGTGATGAGCAACAACAGCGCTTCCGACCTCGACACGGTGCTGCGGCCACAGGCTGACCTGAGCATCAGCAAGACGGACGGCGTCGATGTCGCGACCCCCGGAGGCACGGTGACCTACGACATCGTGGTACGGCATTTGGCGGGCCCCAGCGACGTGGTGGGGGCCCGCGTAGAGGACACCTTCCCCGAGGTCTTGGACTGCCTGTGGACCTGCGCCCCCCAGGGCGGTGCCAGCTGCGCCGCCGGCCAAGTGAACGGCGACCTCGTCGACCTGGTGAACCTGCCCGTCGGTTCCCAGATTGTTTACCAAGCCCTTTGTCAAGTGGACCCCGAGGCCAGTGGCAGCCTGAGCAATACCGCCACCGTGACACCGCCCAACGGTACCGACGATGTCGATCTCAGCAATAACAGCGCCAGCGACCAGGACACGGTGCTGATCCCGCGGGCCGATCTCAGCGTCGGCAAGGACAACGGCACGACGACGGTGATCCCCGGCCAAGAGGTGTCGTACGACATCGTGGTGCGCAACGACGGCCCCAGCAGCGTCAGCGGCGCTGTGGTCGAGGACGTGCTGCCGCAGCTGCTCGAAGAGTGCCGCTGGACCTGCACCGCCTCCGTCGACGCCTCGTGCACCGCCGGTCCGGTGCTCGGCGACGTGCTGGACACGGTGCAGCT
This sequence comes from Acidobacteriota bacterium, assembly GCA_029263315.1. Lineage (GTDB taxonomy): Bacteria > Acidobacteriota > Thermoanaerobaculia > Multivoradales > J023 > JAJCXR01. The sequence goes on from JAJCXR010000048.1 coordinate 107,262, forward strand.
GCCCAGGGGCGGCCAGGTGAGCTATGACTTGACCTGCACCTTGGCGGACGATGCCACGGGGCAGCTGCTCAACAGCGCCACCGTCGCCGTGCCCGACGGCGTCACCGATCCCGATGGCAACAACAATACGGCCACCGACCTCGACGACGTCCTGCTGCTCGATGCCGACCTGGTGCTCACCAAGAGCGATGGCGTCACAAGCGCCACACCGGGGGGCACCCTCACCTACACCTTGGTGGCCAGCAACCCAAATGGTCCCGCCGATCTTGCAGGCGTTCGCCTGACGGACGCCCCCCCTGCCGCCTTGGGCTGCTCTTGGAGCTGCGTGGCGACGCCGGGAGCCACCTGTGGGGCGCAGTCACCGGGCAGCGACTTGGACGACCTGGTCGATCTGGCGGTGGGCAGTCAAGTGACCTACAGCGGTCTCTGTCAGATCGATCCAACCGCCCGCGGCACCTTGAGCAACACGGCGCAGCTCACCTTGCCGGTGGGCGCCTCAGATCCCGACTTGGCCAACAACAGCGCCAGCGATACGGACACCACGCTCCTGCCCCAGGCCAATCTACAGCTCAGCAAGAGCGACGGCCTCACCTCGGCGGTGCCCGGTGAGACGATCGTCTACCGCATCGAGCTGACCAATCCCGGCCCCAGCGCCCTCTTCGAGGCGACGGTGAGCGATGTCTTCGCCGACTCCCTGACCTGCGCCTGGAGCTGCGTCACCAGCAGCGGTGGTGCGACCTGTGACGGCGTCGGTGGCGACGGCGATCTGCTCGACAGCGTCGACCTGCCGGTGGGCTCGAGCCTAACCTACGACGCCGGCTGCACCATCGACGACCGGGCCAGTGGCACCCTGCTCAATACGGTGGTGGTCGACTCGGAGGCCGGCATCTTCAACGCCCGCGACGACGACACCGTGCTGCGACCAACGGCGGATCTGAGCATCAGCAAAAGCGACGGCGTCAGCAGCGCCGTGCCCGGCCAGAGCGTCACCTACTCCATCCAAGTGCGCAACGATATCGGACCCAGCGCCATCGTCGGCGCCACCGTGCAAGATCTCTTTCCCAGCAGCCTCACCTGCACTTGGAATTGCACGGCGGAGGACGGTGCCAGCTGCGCCGAGGGGAGCCAGGGCGGTGACCTGGTGGACAGCATCGAGCTGGCGGTCGGCAGCGGTGTCACCTACACGGCGGGCTGCCTGATCGCCTCCTCGGCCAGTGGCAGCGTCAGCAATACCGCCACCGTCAGCCTGCCGACGGCAGGGCACGATCCCAATCCCGGCAACAACAGCGCCACCGATGTCGACAGCCTGGTGCGCTCCCATGACCTCTCCCTCAGCAAGAGCGGTGAGCCAGCCTCGGTCTACCCGGGAGGAACGCTGACCTACACCCTGGCGGTCTTCAACGGCGGCCCCTCGGACGCGCCGTCGGTCAGCCTGCTGGACATCCTGCCCGAGGACATCGATTTTGTGACCGCCACCAGCAGTGGCTTCAGCACCGGCTCCAGCGCCGGCCTGTTGTTCGGCGACGGCTTCGAAAGCGGTGGCCTGAGTGCCTGGGGAGCCGATGGCGGGGCACCGCCGGCGCCCCCCGAGGGGCCCTGCACGAGCTCCGACGGCTCCCTCAGCTGCAACCTCGGGGGCCTGGGCTCCGGACGCACCGGGACGCTCACCTTGGTCACCCGCGTCCGCCCCCTCACACCGTCGGGGGAGGTGATCAACCAGGCCACGGTGAGCACCGTGGGCAATGACCCCAATAGCTCCAACAATACCGCCACCGCCATCACCTCCATCCTGCTGGGCGACACGGATATCGGCATCGCGATGGAAGACGACCCGGACCCGGTGCTGGCCGGTGAGGATCTGTTCTACACCTTGACGGTCACCAACCATGGCCCCGCCGTCGCCACCGGGGTCACGGCGGTCGACAACCTGCCCCCCGAGGTCACCTTGGTGAGCGCCACGCCGCAGGTCGGCAGCTGCGGCGCCGATGTCGGCGTGGTGACCTGTGAGCTCGATGAGTTGGAGAACGGTGCCAGCGTGGAAATTCAGCTCTGGGTCCTGGTGAACGGCGACGCCACCTCCGCCTTGACCAACCGAGCCAACGTCTTCGCCCAGCAAGTCGATCCCAACCCCATCAACGATGTCGATGTGGAGGCCACGACGGTGCAGAACCCCGACGCCTTGGCGCCCTTGCTGGGACCCACCCGCCAGCGGGCTGAAGAGGTGGCGGACGCCGTCGAGCTCGAGGTGGTGGAGATCCCGACCCTGTCCACCTGGGGCCTGTTGGTCTTGATGCTCGGCCTCGGTTGTCTGGCCCTACGAAGACTGCGGCGGTTCCGGCCACCACAAACCAAATCTTAGTGATCCGGATGAGACGTCACCGGCGGTGGTGACAGGAAGAAAGCAAGGGAACGCTACTCATGGAACTTGCGGGAAGGAAATCGATGCGACTCCAGTCACTCCTCTGCGGCCTTCTTCTGCCGACCTTCATGCTGTTCATCTCGGGCGGCGCGATCGCCACCGCTGCCCCAGCACAGCAGGCGGACCTATCGATCACGGTGAGTGACGGGGTCACCTCGGCGGTGCCCGGTGAGACGCTCACCTACAGCCTGGTGGTACGCAATGTCTCGGGACCCGACGCCGTGGTAGGCGCCACCGTCCAGGACACCTTCCCCGCCGACCTCAGCTGTGCTTGGACTTGCCAAGGGGTGGGCGGTGCCAGCTGCACAGCGGGGCAAGTGGCGGGCAATATCAACGACACGGTCGTCTTGCCGGTGGCTAGCACCTTGACCTACACCGCCGTCTGCGACATCGACGCCGACGCCACCGGCACCCTCTCCAACAGCGCCATCGTCTCCGCACCGCCGGGCGTCACCGATCCAAATATCAACAACAATCAGAGCGCGGATTTGGATACCCAGCTGCGGCCCCAAGCGGATCTCACCTTGAGCAAGAGCGACGGCGTCACCACGGCGGTGCCCGGTCAAACGGAGCTGGTCTACCAAATCGTCGCCCGCAATGCCAACGGCCCCAGCGACATCCTCGGCGCCAACCTCAGCGATGTCTTGCCCGAAGACCTCAGCTGTTTGTGGACCTGCGTCGCCAGCGGCGGCGCCACTTGCACCCCGGGACAGGTGGCCGGCGACATCGACGATACCTTGAGCCTGCCGGTGGGCGGCCGCGCCAGCTACACCGCCCTGTGCGACATCGACCCGATGGCTACCGGCACCCTGCGCAATACCGCCAGCCTGACGCCGCCCGCCGGTGCCACCGACCCCAACAATGGCAACAACGTCGCCGCCGATCTCGACACCGAGCTGCGCCCGCGCACCGATATCGCCATCACCAAGACCGACGGCGTCACCGAAGCCACCCCCGGGGAGTCCTTGACCTACACCATCAGGGTATTCCACCAGGCGGGGCCCAGCGGGGTCAGCGGCGCCATCGTGCAGGACACCTTCCCCGCCCCCTTGAGCTGCAGTTGGACCTGCCAGGCCAACGGTGGCGCCACCTGCAATCCGGGCCCGGTGAACGGCGACCTGGCCGACAGCGTCGACCTGCCACCCGGGGCCAGCGCCACCTACACCGCGGTCTGCGATATCGATCCCCTGGCCACCGGCACCCTGCACAATACCGCCCGGGTCACCGTACCGACGGGGGTGGTGGACACCAACGGCGGCAACAACCAAGCCACCGACGACAACACCCTACTGATTCCCCGCGTCGACTTGGCCATCCAGGTGGACAACGGCGTCGACGCCGTGGTGCCGGGGGATAGCGTCGACTACACCATCACGGCCAGCAATCCGGTCCTGCTCTTTGCCCTCGGCCCCCACCCCGACGTCCACTCCAAGCAAGTGCTCTACCGTCTCGACGCCCTCACCGGCGCCGCCTGGCCCTTGGGGGTCAGCGATCTTCAGCCCCTCGGCCTCACCGCCTGTCGTCGTCTGATCCTCGATATCGACGGCAGCCTGTGGGCCGCCTGTGACGATCCCCTGGGAGCCACCCGTTGGCTGATTGTCGACAGCCGCGACGGCAGTCTTCGGCGCACCGGGGGCAGCCCGCGGGGTGTCTTTCCATCGGACACGCCAGCGGACCAAAGCCCATGGGGCCGACGCTCGAGCTTCGCCTTGGTGGACGACGGTCCTACAACTTTCCTTGGCAGCCTCGACGCGGAGTCGGGGCAAGTGCGGGTGATCGGTGATAGCGGTGTGCCCTTGACTGTTCTAGGGCACCTGGCGACAACACCAGGAACCGGCCCCGGGGAGGGTCCATCGGGCGATCCCGCCTTCACCGCCGACAACGTCGAAGGGGCGCGGCTGGAGAGCCTGTTTCCGAGCTCCCTGAGCTGCACTTGGCAGTGCAGCGCCGCCGGCGGTGCCAGCTGCCAGGCGGGCCCGGCGGCGGGGGACATCGACGACAGCGTCGATCTGCCGGTGGGCGGAAGCGTCATCTACAGCGTGCACTGCGATGTCGATGCAGATGCCCAGGGCGACTTGCTCACCACCGCCACCATCACCCCGCCGGACAACGTGCAGGAGGTGGACGCCAGCGACAACAGCGCCACCGACCTCGACCCGTTGACGCCCCGATCGGACCTCACCCTGTCGAAGACCGACGGCGTCACCCAGGCCATCCCCGGTCAGAGCGTCACGTACACCTTGGTGGCGCGTAATGCCAGCGGCCCCAGCGACGCCTTCGACGTCGAGGTGATGGATATCTTCAGCTCCAGCCTGAGCTGTATTTGGTCGTGCATCCCCAGCGGCGGCGCCACCTGCACCCAAGGGCAAACGGCCGGCAACATCGTCGACAGCATCGATCTGCCGGTGGGCTCACGGGCCACCTACACCGCCCAGTGCACCATCGCTTCGAGTGCCCGCGGCACCTTGAGCAATACGGCGACGGTCAGCGGGGTGGGTGATCCCAACCCGACCAACAACAGCGCCGCCGATCTCGACACGGTCCTACGGCCGGTGGCCGATCTGACCCTGGCCAAGAGCGATGGCGTCACCCAAGCGACGCCCGGTGAGTCCGTCACCTACAACATCGTGGCCAGCAACCCCGCCGGTCCCAGCGACATCCAGGGGGCCACAGTGACGGACTTGTTCGCCGATGCCCTGACCTGTCTTTGGACCTGTGTCGGTAGCGCCGGTGGCGTGTGTGCCGCTGGCCCGAACGTCGGCGACATCGTCGACCCGGTGCACTTGCCGGTCGGTGCCAGCGTCGCCTACCGGGCCGTCTGCGACATCGCCGCCGACGCCGAGGGTTCCTTGAGCAATACCGCCAGCCTCGGGCTGCCGCAAGGCAGCAGCGATCCCAACCCGGCCAACAACAGCGCCTCGGATCTCGACACCCTGCTGCGGCGGCGGGCCGACATCTCGATCAGCAAAGACGACGGCAGCGACGAGGCGGTGGTCGGCGACCGCACCGTCTACACCCTGGTGGTCAGCAACGCCGGCCCCAGCGACGCCGAGAACGTCGTGGTGCAAGATCACCCACCCGCCAGCCTGAGCTGTGTGTGGTCCTGCACGGCCGGCATCGGCGCCAGCTGTACCCCAGGCCCGACGGCCGGTGATCTGGACGATAGCGTCGTCCTGCCGGCGGGCGGCAGCGTCACCTACGAGGGCGAATGCGCCATCTCGTCGGCGGCCAACGGCCCCTTGGTCAATACCGCCAGCGTCGGCTTGCCGACGGCCATCGTCGATCCGGACCTGGGCAACAACACCGCCAGCGATACGGACACCCTGATCTACGAGGCGGACCTGGCGATCAGCAAGAGCGACGGCGTCACCCAGGCCATCGCCGGCTCGGCGGTCACCTACACCCTGGTGGCCAGCAATGCCGGTCCCAGCCCGGTGACCGGGGCTCACATCCTCGACACCTTTCCTCCCCAGCTGACCTCCTGTGACTGGAGTTGCCAGCCCAGCGGCGGCGCCGTCTGTGCCGTCGGTCCTCAGGGCGGCGACCTCGACGACCTGGCCGACCTACCGGCCGGCGCCAGTGCCACCTACAGCGCCCGATGTGCGATCGATTCGGCGGCCACCGGATTCCTGGTCAATGGCGCCACCATCGCCGCCCCGGATGGAGTCACCGAGCTCGACCCGAGCAACAACAGCGCCACCGACGACGATACCGAGCTGCGGGTGGTGGCCGATTTGGTGATCAGCAAGAGCGACGGCGTCACCCAGGCAACGCCGGGCCAAAGCGTCACCTATAGCATCGTAGTACGCAACGAGGTCGGCCCCAGCGACATGGTGGGGGCGGCGGTGAGCGACGACTTTTCAGATCTGTTGTCCTGCATTTGGACCTGCCAAGCCAGCCAAGGGGGCAGCTGTGGTGCCGGCGGTGGCGGGGATATCACCGACAGCGCCGATCTTCCTCTCGGTGCCGCCGTCACCTACACCGCCCAGTGCCAGATCGCCCCCGACGCCAAGGGCTTTTTGCTCAATACCGCCACGGTGGCCGCCGCCGTCGGCAGCACAGACCCGAACCTCTCCAACAACAGCGCCACCGACGACGACACCGAGTTGCTGCCCATGGCCGACTTGATGGTGATCAAGGACGACGGCGTCAGCACCGTGGTGGCCGGCACCGCCCTGGTGTACTCCATCCAAGTGCGCAACCCGAACGGCCCGAGCGCCGTGCGCGATGTGCAAGTCAGCGACATCTTCCCCGACGCCCTGAGCTGCCAGTGGAGCTGCGTGGCGGCGGCGGGGGCCAGCTGTAGCGGCGGTAGCCACGACGGCAACATCAACGATCTGGTGGATCTGCCCATCGGCGGCAACATCACCTACACCGCCGCCTGCAACGTCGCCTCCGCCGCCACCGGCGTGCTGGTCAACACCGCCACCGCCACGGTAGCCACCGGCGGCAGCTTCAGCGATTCCGACAGCACCACGGTGCTGTTCGAAGCCGACGTCGAGGTGAGCAAGGACGACGGCACCGACACCGCCGTGCCCGGCGGCACCACCACCTACGCCATCCTCATCAACAACGACGGTCCCAGCGACGTGCGGGACGCCACGGTGATCGACATTCCGCCCCCCGGCTTCAGCTGCAACTGGACCTGCGAGCCCACCGGCGGCGCCATCTGCGATCCCCAGCCGAGCGGCAACCTGGTGGACATCATCGACCTACCGGCCGGCGCCACCGCCGCCTACACGGCCCTGTGCTCGATTCCGGCGCGGGCCTTCGGCTACATCACCAATCGGGTGCGGGTGGAGCTGCCGGAGGGCGTCAGCGAGCTCGATCCCAGCGACAACGCCGATTTCGACACCGATCTGATGGTCTCATTGCACGATCTGGTGCTCGACAAATCCACCGGTTCCACCACCGCCGCCCCCGGCGACGCCGTCACCTACGTGCTCGAAGTGACCAATGAAGGGCCGTCCGACGCCCAAGGGGTGATCCTGCGGGACACCTTGCCGATGGAGATGAGGATCGTCGAGACGACGGTGGTCGGCGCCACATCGGGCCCCTTCGTCTTCGCCGACGGCTTTGAGTCGGGCAATACGGTCAACTGGGGACACGGCCTCGAGCTCGGCCAATGTGGGCCGGTGGACAGCGCCGAGGGCCCCTCCTTCCGCTGCATGATGGGAGCCGTCGCTCCGGGGGCGCATCCGTCGGTGATCCTGGAGGCCCGGGTCTCCGAGGACGCCGAAAGCACATTGATCAACACCGGTTGGATCCGCTCCTTCACCACCGACTTGGTGCTGGGCAATAACACCGATACGGCGGTGGTCGTCTTGCAAGAGCCGGATCCTCTGGCGCCCCCCGGAGAGGGCGACCCGCCACAGAACGATGGCGAAACCGTGACCTTGGATACCCTGGACCATCTCTGGGCCCTCGACAACGGGGCGGCGGACCGGGTGGGCCCACGGCTGCCACAGGTCGTCGAGCCTGAGCTCGAGAGCACCGAAGGCAGTGTCTTCGATCCCGAGGCGGCGGTGGAGATTCCCACCCTGGGCACCTGGGGCATGCTGCTATTGGTGTCCCTCCTGGCTATGGCGGCGGCCCGTCGCTTGCATCGCCGGCGGGATGGCGAAGGCAGCTGCGGCCGTCCTAACGGACATACCTGAGGCCATGGCTAGCTCCGATCTCCGCCAGGGCACGGCCGCCTCGTCAAGGGGCCCTGGGTTCTGCCGGAAACAGCGCTCGGGGGGTCCATCGAGGCTTGATCCTCAGGACCTCGCCCCCGCCCGGGGCACCTTCCCTGATCGCTGCGCTCCAGGTCAGGCGGCCCGGGCTCAACACGCCGACCCCTGGCGGGGTCCCAAGCCGTTTCTTTTCTTTCAACAAGGTCAATCTCTTGCCGTTTGGCTACGGTGTCTCGTCGTGCGGTGTCTCGTCGTGCGGTCTCTCGTCATACTGTGCCTTGCCCTGCCGTCGTCCGTTGAAGCTCAGGTGCAGTGCTTCAGCGATCTGTCGCTCTGGTGCTCCGCCCTGGGGAATGCCGACTGCAACTTCGTACCGGACCTGGAACGCTTCAACACCGTCGCGGCCAATATTGCCCGCGCCGACGAAGTGCCGTCGCCCCCCGGTAACAACGCCCAGTTGGGGCCGACCCTGACCTTCAACAGCGCCAATACGGGCCTTTCCCGAAGCTTCGTCCTCGAAGCTTTGCAAGCCGGGGCGGACATCGTCTTCAACGACACCGAGTTTGGCGGCAGCGCTGCCGCAGACACCCTATCCATCGGTGACTTCAATGATCATGAGAACGATGATTTTCAGATCATCCTCATCGGCGGCCAAGGGGTCCGCGCCCTCGGCTTCTTTCTTCTGGACGTGGACGAAACCGCCGGCGAGAGTCTCAATGTCTTCACCGGTGCCGGCTCCTTGATGGGAGCTTGCAGCGGCTTCCAAGCCAACACCGACCAGTTCGTCGGCGTAGTCACCGACGCTCCCATCGGCCATGTTCTCTTCGACGAAGACCCCGGCGGCGACGACATCACCGTCCAGGATTTCTTCTTCGCCCTGCCGCCGGGGGACGTCTCCATCACCAAGGACGACGGCCAGATCACCGCCACCCCCGGTGACACCCTCACCTACATCATCCAAGCCCGCAACAACGGCCCCATCGACGCCGTCGGCGCCACGGTCAGCGATCCATTGTCGGCCCCCCTGAGCGGCTGTACTTGGACGTGCAGCGGCAGCGGCGGAGTCACTTGCACCGGCAGCGGCAGCGGCGCCATCGATGACTCGGTGGATTTGCCCCGTGGCACGGTGGCCACCTACACCGTCACCTGCGGCACCGACCCGACCTTCAGCGGCACGGTGACCAATACCGCCTCCATCACCCCTCCGGCGGATCTGGCGGACACCGACAGCAACAACAATACCGCCATGGACACGACCGACCTGGTGCCGTCGGCGGACCTTGGGCTGGCCAAGGACGACGGCGTCACCGAGGTGGACGCCGACAGCGACCTCACCTACACGCTGACGGTGAGTAATCTCGGCCCTAACGATTCCACCGGCGGCACGGTCAGCGACACCTTGCCGATGGGCCTATCCTTCGTCTCCTCCGCCAACGGCTGCACCGAAGGCGGCGGCACCGTGAGCTGTACCTTCGGTGCACTGAGCGTCGGTTCCAGCACCGCCTTGAGCTTCGTGGCCCACATCGACGCCTCGGTCAGCGGCACCGTCACCAACAGCGCCACGGTGAGCGGCAACGAAGGGGACGCCAACTCTGGTAATGACAGCGCCGGTCACAGCACCGAGGTCATCGCCCAGACGGACCTCGCCTTGAGTATGCTCGACACCCCGGATCCCGTGGTGGCAGGGACGCAGCTCACCTACACCCTGACGGTGACCAACAACGGCCCGTCCGGGTCCACCGGCGGCACGGTCAGCGTTGCCTTGCCGAACGCCTTGACCTTCGCCTCCTCCAGCGATTGCGTCGCCGCGGGAAGCGGTGCCACCTGCACCTTCGGCAACCTGGCCAGCGGCGCTTCCCAGGATCTGATCTTGGTCGTCGATGTCGACGAGGAGGCCTCCGGCACGGTGAGCAACACCGCCACGGTCAGCGGCAATGAGGAAGATCCGGTGAGCGGCAACAACAGTGCCAGCGCCGTCACTGAGATCATCCGGCAAGTGGACCTCGAAGTGGTGAAGGTGGACGGCAGCGGCGGCACGGTGGTGGCGGGGGAGACCATCGACTACACGGTGACGGTCACCAACCTGGGACCCAACGACGTGATCGCCGCCACGGTCAGCGACTCCTTCCCCACCGACCTCGACGACGTGCGCTGGAATTGCACCGCCAGCCCCGGGTCTTCCTGCCCAGGGGTTGGCAGCGGCAATATCAACCACGCCGTCAACCTGCTGGCCATGGGCAGCGTCACCTTCAGCGCCATGGCCGATGTCGAGCCCGATGCCCTGGGGGACCTGATCAACCAAGCGTCGGCCAGCAACCCGGCCGGTACCGAGGACCCGGACCTCAGCAACAATGGCTCCGCCGTCACCACGGATGTCATCCGCCAGGCGGACTTGCGTCTCGCCAAGGAAGACGCCAGCGGCGGCGAGACGGTGCCCGGCGGTACCTTGAGCTACCGCCTGACGGTGAGCAACGACGGCCCCTCGGACTCTAGCGGCGGCAGCGTTGTCGACACTCTGCCCGCCGGCACCACCTTCCGCGGTTCCGCCAGCGGCTGCACGGCGGCTGGTGCCACCGTCACCTGTGACTTCGCCGGCTTGCGCCGCGGCAGTCAACGGACGCTGATTTTCACCGTCGATGTGGCCGCCGACGCCAGCGGCACCTTGAGCAACAGCGCCACCGTCACCGGTTTGGATGCCGATCCCGACAGCAGCAACAACACAGCCTCCGCTAGCACCTCCGCCGTCCCCCGCACTGACCTGGAGCTGGATAAAAACGGCCCCGCCATGGCGTCTTCCGGCGACACCATGGTCTACACCTTGGAGGTGACCAACCACGGCCCCTCCGATTCCACCGGCAGCTCGGTGCAGGACAGCCTGCCCGCCGGTTTGACCTTTGGGGGCTCCTCAGACTGCTCGGCCAGCGGCGGCGAGGTCAGCTGCGCCGTCGGTCCCTTGGCGGCGGGGGCCAGCGCTATCCTGAGCTTCGAGGTGGAGATCGGCTCCGGGGTCACCGCCTCGCTGCTCAACAGCGCCACCGTCACCGCCGATGAGGACGACCCGGCCAGCGGCAACAACAGCGCCAGCCACCGCACCAATATCGACGCCATGGCAGACCTGGCCCTGAGCAAGACCGGCTCCGCCGGCGCCGTGGCGGGGAGGACCCTGCTCTACACCTTGACCGTCGACAATCTGGGCCCCGCCGACTCGAGCGGCGGCTCGGTGCGCGACACCTTGCCCCCCGGCCTGAGCTTTGAGTCCTCGGTGGACGGCTGCTACGGCGTCACCGGGGCGGTGGTCTGTCCTTTTGGCGATCTGGCGCAGGGCACCAGCCACAACCTGACCTTCGTCGCCCGCCTGGCGTCTTCCGCCGACGGCACGCTGCTCAACCAATCCACCGTCGACGGCAACGAGGTGGATCCGGTCAGCAGCAACGATGATGCCAGCCTTTCCACCGCCGTCACCCGACAGGCAGACTTGAGCCTCAGCAAAGACGACGGCGTCACCTCGGTGACCCCGGGCAACACGCTCCAGTACTCCTTGACGGTGCGTAACCTCGGCCCCTCCGACAGCGGCGACAGCAGCGGCGGAGGCCCCCCCGGGGGCGGTGGCCAGATCATCGATCCGCTGCCAAGTGGTTTGAGCTTCGCCAGCTCGCCGGACGGCTGTGCTCTGGCCGGGGGCGATGTGGTCTGCCCCTTTGGACCCCTGGCGGCGGGCCAAGAACGGACCCTGCGCTTCACCGTGGCGGTGGCCGCCGGCGTCGACACCGAAATCGATAACAGCGCGACGGTCAGCGGCCCGGAGACGGACCCGGAGACCGACAACAATGTCGCTAGCCATCTCACGCCCTTGGCGGTGGAGGCCGACCTGGCCTTAAGCAAGGACGACGGCGTCACCCAGGCGGTGGCCGGCGAGCCGCTCACCTACACCCTGACCATCGACAACCTCGGCCCCTCCACCGGCGGTGGCGGAGTGATCACCGATACCCTGCCCCTCGGCATGTCCTTCGCTTCCTCCGCCGACGGTTGTTCCGCCGTCGGCGCCGTGGTCAGCTGTCCTTTCGGCGCTGTGGCGGTCGGCGGCTCGGAGGTGCGCAGTTTTGTCGTCGATCTGGCCGCCGACCTCGAAGGCGACCTCGTCAACCGGGCCGACCTGCAGAGCGATGACCACGACCCCAACCCGGCCAACGACAGCGCCATCCATCAAACACCGGTGGTGCGTCGGGCCGACCTAGAGCTCAGCAAAGACGACGGTGTCGCCTCCGCGGCTCCGGGAGAGACCCTCACCTACGCCCTGACGGTGGACAATCTGGGACCCTCCGACTGCTCCGGCGCCACCGTCGACGACCCATTGCCGGCGGGACTCACTTTCCTCTCCTCGGAGGACGGCTGCCAAGCCACCGACGGCGTGGTCCGCTGTGCCGTGCCGCCCCTCGCCTCCGGCTCCAACCTGACCTTGAGCTTCAAGGCCCGCCTCGACAGCGACCTGCCGCCGACCCCGGACCTCGTCAACGACGCCGAGGTGGTGGGGCTCGACGACGATCCCGACCCGCTCAACAACCTGACCAGCCACAGCACCCCCTTGGGCCCACGGGCCGATCTGGCCATCACCAAGGACGATGGCCTCACCGCCGTCGCCCCGGGTAGCGCCCACACCTACACCATCACGGTACGGAATCTCGGACCCAGCGACGCCGAGGCCACGGTCACCGACACCTTGCCGACTGAGCTCAGCCAAGTCAGCTGGACTTGCCAGGCGAGCCCCGGATCGAGCTGTAACTCCACCGGCAACGGTGACCTCGACGACGACGTCGATCTGGCGGCGGGGGGGGTGCTGGTCTACACCGTCTCCAGCACCGTCGGCGGCAGTGTCGGCGGCATGCTCAACAACACGGCCACCGTAGAGAGCAGCATCGCCGATCCCTACCCTGACAACAACACCGACGAGGACCTCACCAGCTTGGCGGCCATCGCCGATCTGCGGTTGAGCAAAGACGACGGCCAGAGCGTCGTGGCACCCGGCAGCACCCTGACCTACACCATCACCGTCGACAACGACGGTCCCAGCCCGGTGATCGACGCTCTGGTGGAAGACACCTTGCCGCCCACCCTGAGCAACGTCAGCTGGACTTGCCAACCGTCCGCCGGCGCCGTGTGCAGCGCCTCCGATCTTGGCAACCTCAGCGATACGGTGGATCTGCCGCCGGGGGGCCGCTTGATCTATCGCGTCGTCGCCACCGTGGCCCCCGACGCCGTCGGCCTGCTGGTCAATAGCGCCCAAGTGACGCCACCGGCGGGGGTCACCGACCCGAATCCCGGCAACAACGGCGCCAGCGACATCAACACCTTGGATCCCACCGCCGACCTGCTGCTGTCGAAGAGCGATGGCCAGGCCACCGCCGCCCCGGGCGAGACCTTGACCTACGACGTCACGGTGCAAAATATCGGCCCCGGCGACGCCGCCGGAGCGCAGGTGGTGGATCTCCTGCCCGCCCTGCTGCAAGGGGCGACGTGGACCTGCACCCCCTCCGTCGACGCCGTCTGCACCGCGACCGGCAGCGGCAACCTTCTCGATACCGTCGTGCTGCCGGCCGGCGGCCAACTGCTTTACCAAATCACCGGCACCGTCGCCGCCAATGCCTTGGCGGCCGGGCATACGGCCATCCTCAACACCGCCAGCGTGACGCCGCCCCCCGGTCTCGACGACCCGGCGCCGAGCAACAACAGCGCCAGCGACCTCGACACCCTGCAAGCCAGCCATGACTTGGTGCTCAGCAAGGACGACGGCGTCCTGCAGGCGGTGCCCGGCGGGCAGCTCACCTATGCCGTGGTGGTACAGAACCTCGGCCCCAGCGACGCCGCCGGACCGCAAGTGCACGATCCCCTACCCGCCGGCTTGAGCTGTGTCTGGAGCTGTGTCGCCAGCCACGGGGCCAGCTGCTTCAACGGTCAACTGGCGGGGGATTTGCTCGATCATCCATCGCTGCCGGCCCTGAGCGAGGTCACCTACACCGGCCTCTGCCAGGTGGCCGCCAACTTGGACCCGGCCACCACCCCACAACTGGTCAACGGCGCCAGCGTGGCGGTCCCCTTGGGCGCCGTCGATCCCGTCCCCGCCAACAACAGCGACAACGACATCAACACCTTGACCCCGCTGGCCGATCTCGGCGTCACCAAAAGCGACGGCGTCACCGCGGCCATCCCGGGGCAAAGCGTCCTGAGCTATGCCCTGAGGGCCCACAACGCCGGTCCCAGCGACGTGGCGGGGGCCCAGCTGCGGGACACCTTCCCCGCCGGTCTCGACTGTCTGTGGTCTTGCACCGCGGGGACGGGCGCCTCGTGCCCGGCCGGCCAACACAGCGGCGATCTGCTGGCGACGGTCGATCTGACGGCGGGGGCCAGCCTAGTGGTGAATGCCCAATGCCACATCGACCCGGAACTCAGCGGCACCTTGAGCAATACCCTGAGCATCACGCCACCGGCCGGTGTTGTGGACCCCAACCCCAACAACGACAGCGCCCGCGACCTCGACACCGTCCTGACACCGACGGCCCAGCTGGCGGTCAGCAAGAGCGACCAACGGGAAAGCCTGGCACCGGGGGAAGCTCTGACCTACCTGATCACGGTACAGAACCTCGGCCCCAGCGACGCCCTCGACATCACCGTCCACGATGCCTTACCGCCGTCCCTCGAAGCCATCACCTGGTCCTGCGACGCCACCGACGGTTCCAGCTGTAGCGCCGTCGGCGGCGACGACCTCATCGACCCGGTGACGGTGCGGGCCGGCGGGCAGCTGACCTACAGCCTCGAGGCCCGCGTCCGGGCCAACACCGCCGCCGGCATGCTCAGCAATACCGTCAGCCTCAGCTTGCCCAGCGGAATCGTCGATCCACAGCCCGCCGACAACTCGGCCACCGACAACACCACCTTGACGCCGACGGTGGATCTGGCGATCAGCAAGGACGACGGCCTCACCTCGGCGGTGCCAGGCACCTCCTTGCGCTACGTCTTGACGGTCACCAACGGCGGTCCCAGCGACGCCGTCGACGCGCGGGTGACGGACACCTTGCCCGAGGCCCTGTCCAACGCCGTGTGGACTTGCCTACCCTCCCCCGGCGCCAGCTGTAGCCTCTCCGGCAGTGGAGACTTGGACGATCTGGTGCGGGTGCCGGTGGGCGGTCAGCTGCTCTACCGTCTCGACGCCACGGTCGACGGCGAGGCCCGCGGCGAGCTGCTCAACGGCGCCACGGTGCAAGCGGCGGTCGGTACCGTCGACAGCGACCCGAGCAACAACAGCGCCAGCGATCTCGACACCTTGACGCCCCGGGCCGACCTACGGCTCAGCAAAACCGACAACCGTGACAGCGTCGCCCCCGGCCACGCCCTGACCTACCGCCTGGAGTTGCACAACGACGGTCCCAGCGATGTCGTCGGGGCGACGGTGCAGGATGTTGTCCCCACCGTCCTCGACTGCGCCTGGAGCTGCAACCCCGGCCCCGGAACCGGCTGCGCCGTCGGCGATCCAGCGAGCGGCGACTTGCAGGGCTCAGCCGACCTGCCGGCCGGCGGCGCCGTGGTCTACGAAGCCCAATGCCAGGTCGACGCCGCGGCCAGCGGCGTTTTGCTCAACCAGGCCAGTGCCACCTTGCCCGGCGGCGTCGAGGATCCGGACCCAACCGACAACCTCGCCTCCGACAGCACCGACCTGCTATCCAGCGTCGACCTGGTGATCAGCAAGAACGACGGCCGCAACAGCGCCTCGCCGGGGGACACCTTGACCTACAACCTGGTGGTGTCCAACCCCTTCGGTCCCAGCGATGTCCGGGGGGCGACGGTGGAGGATGTTTTTCCCGCCTCCTTGAGCTGTGTTTGGGGTTGCCAGGGGACCTTTGGGGCCGTCTGCACACCGGGTCAAGTGAGCGGCGACCTGCTGGATGTCGTCGATTTGCCGGTCGGCTCGCAGGCCATCTACACCGCCCTCTGTCAGCTCGCTGACGACGCCTCCGGCGGCGACGGCAACAGCGTCATCAACGTCGCCACGGTGACACCGCCGGCCGGCGTCATCGACAGCAACCCGAGCAACAACACGGCCCAGGACATCACCGACATATCGTCCACCGGGCTCGACCTGTCGATCCAAGTCAGCGATGGACTCAGCTCCGCGGTGCCGGGCACCTCCATCACCTACATCCTGCTGGCCCGTCAGCTGGCGGGCCCACCCACCTCCGGCATTGTGGTGCGGGACGATTTCCCCGCCGAGCTCGACTGCCTGTGGTCCTGCCAGGCCCTTGGCGGCGGCAGCTGTGCCGCCGGCCAGCATGCAGGGGACCTGCTCGACACGGTGCATCTGGTGAGCGGCGCCAGCCTGCGCTACACCGCCCGCTGTGACATCGACCCATCGGCCCGCGGCAGCCTGGCCAACCCGGCCAGCATCGAGCCGCCGAGCGGCGTCGCCGACGCCAACCCCTCCGACAACGGCAGCAGCGACCTGGACACCGTCCTGCTGCCGCGGGCCGATTTGCAAGTCACCAAGAGCGACGGTTTGACCAACGTCCTGCCCGGCGGCGAGCTGACCTATGACATCGAGGTCCGCAACGTGGCTGGCCCCAGCACCTTGCTCGGCGGCGTGGTGGAAGATCTGTTCGCCGACCAGCTGAGCTGCTCCTGGACCTGTGATTTGGACGGCGAGGCCCTTTGCACCGCCGGCCCGGTGAGCGGTGATCTGCTCGACACGGTGGAGCTCCCCCCCGGCGAGAGCCTGGTCTACCGCGCCACCTGTCAGCTGGCGGAGGACGCCGTCGGCACCCTGCGCAACACCGCCCATGTGCGCTTGCCGCCAGACTTCCTCGATCCCGTGCCGGCCAACAACAGCGCCACCGACGAGACCCTGGTGCAGCAGGTCACCGATTTGGTGCTGCGTCTCGAGGACGGTACTGCTGAAGCGGTGCCCGGCGAGCAGCTGACGTTTGTCCTTACGGTTGAGAATTTCGACAGTTTTGCCTTCTTCGGACCCGGAGGTCTGCTTTTTGTGCCCGCCACCACGGTGCGCGGACTCCTGGTGCAGAGTGCGCCGCCGGAAGCCTTGAGCTGCGTCTGGACTTGCCAGCCCTCCGACGACGCCAGCTGCGATCCAGGGCCCACCGTCGGCGACCTGCTGGACAGCGTCGATCTGGCCGCCGGCTCGCAAGTGGTCTACAGCGCCCGCTGCCACATCGACCCGGCGGCCCGCGGCATCCTCACCAACCAGGCCGAGCTCTTGCTACCGGCGGGGGTGGTCGACCTCGACCCCTCCAACAACAGCGCCAGCGATAGCCTCCTGCTGACCCCACGGGCCGACTTGCAGCTCAGCAAGAGCGATGGCATCACCCAAGCCGCCCCCGGCGGCGAGGTGACCTATCTACTGACCGCCGCCAATCCGCTGGGTCCCAGCGAAGTGCAGGGGGCCCGGCTGACCGACGCCTTCGCCGCCACCCTGGACTGCCTGTGGAGTTGCCAGGGGGCTCCCGTCGACGGCGGTCGCTGCGACGCTGGCATCCACCTCGGCGATGTGGATGTGTCGGTCGATCTACCGGTTGGCAGCGCCGTCACGGTGCAAGCCGTCTGCCGCATCGCGCCGTCGGCCAGCGGCATGCTGAGCAATACCGCCCACTTGGCGCCGCCCGGCGAGGTCGACGATCCGAATCCGACCAACAACACCGCCTCGGACCTCGACACCACCCTGCTGCGGCTGTCGGATCTCTCCCTCAGTCTCAGCGACGGGCGTCTCGAAGCCACCCCCGGCGGCGGCCTCAGCTACGGGCTCTTGGCCCGCAACGACGGCCCCAGCGACCTCTTCGGCGCCACCTTGAGCGACGACTTGCCCGACACCCTGAGCTGTGCCTGGAGCTGCGGCAGCTTGGGGGGAGCCAGCTGCGACGGGTCCCTACCGGACGGCGACCTGAGCACCCAGGTGGACTTGCCGGTGGGCAGCAGCGTCCTCTTCACCGCCCGATGCCAAATCGATGCCGACGCCAGGGGCACTTTGATCAACGGTGCCGTCCTCAGCCTGCCGGGGGATGCCGTCGATCCCGATCCCAGCAATAACCAGGCGGTGGACGACGACACCGTCTTGGTTCCCGTCGCCGATCTGGCGATCGACCTCGACAACGGCTTCCCCCAAGTGGTGCCGGGCACCTCTGTGAGCTACACCCTGCGGCTGGATAATCTTGGACCCAGCAGCGCCGTGGGGGCCACCCTAGCAACCTCTGAGCCATTCTCCGTGGACTGCCAATGGAGCTGCCAGCCGGACGCCGGGGCCACTTGCCCGACGGCGCCCCAAGCCGGCCCCCTCGGCAACGTGGTGGACTTGCCCGCCGGTGGCGGCGTCACCTACACCGGCCTCTGCCAAGTGGGCTCGGCGGCCCTCGGCTCCCTCGGCCTGAGCGCCCAGGTCAGCCCAGCCGGCGATACCCAAGACCCGTATCTCGACAACAACCTCAGCGACGACACGGACCCCTTGACACCGCAGGCCGACCTATCGATTTCCAAGGACGACGGGGTCGACGAGGTGGCCCCCGGCGAAACGGTGACCTACGACCTGGTGGTCCACAACGCGGGCCCCAGCGACGCCCCAGGGGCGACGGTGAGCGATCACTTCGTCGCCTCCCTGAGCTGTGCCTGGGACTGCCTGGCCGGCCCCGGTGCTGGTTGCTCCGCCGGGCCCCAAGACGGCGATCTGTTGGACCTGGCGCATCTACCGGCCGGCGGCGGCGTCACCTACCGGGCCACTTGTCAGGTGGCCAGCGATGCCGACGGCACCCTGCTCAACCAAGCCCAGGTGACGGCGCCGCAAGGGGTGCAAGAGCTCAACCCTGGCAACAACAGCGACAGCGACCTCGACAGCTTGACGCCCCAAGCCGACCTCTGGATCAGCAAGGACGATGGCCGCAGCAGCGTCGATCCCGGCGACAGCGTCAGCTACCTCGTGGTGGTGGGCAACGACGGCCCCAGCGACGCCGCCGGGGTCACGGTGGAAGATGTGCTGCCGCCGGAGCTCAGCTGCTCCTGGTCTTGCGATACCCCGAGCAGCGGTTGCACCGCCGAGCCCCCGGACGGCGATCTGCTGGACAGCCTCGACCTGGAGGCCGGTCAGCAGGTCACCTACACCGCCCTCTGCCGGGTGGCCGACGAGGCCAGCGGCGAGATCAGCAACGGCGTCACGGTGAGCGCCGCTGCGGGTCTCGATCCAAGCTTGATCAACAACAGCGCCAGCGATGTCAACACGGTGGGCCAAGTGGCGGACCTGTCGGTGGTGATGGCGGATGATCCCGATCCGGTGGCACCGGGGGAGATCCTGGCCTACGGCATCGAGGTCCACAATTTCGGTCCAGCAGCGGCGCCACAGGTCCTGCTGGAAGGTCTGCTGCCCTCGCAGGTGACCTTCCTGGGGCTTGGGGACCTGGAGCCGGGCTCCCTGTTCTTCGACGGATTTGAGATCGGCGACCTGTCGCGCTGGGATAGCGCAGCATCTGCCGGCAGTGGGTCCACAGGGACGGCGAAAGAGGCGGCGATGGAGGGTGGCTCGACGACCGACGCTGGAACATCGGCGGATGTCGAATGCAGCGCCAACGACGGCCTCCTGAGCTGTCAGCTGGGGTCCCTGGCGGCCGACGCCAGCCGCCAAGTGGTGGTCCTGGTGCAAGTGGCGAGTGAGGCCAGCGGCGTCCTCATCCACAGTCTGACGGTCAGCGGCCCAGGGCAGGATCCGGACTCCAGCAACAATACCGCCAGCAGCCTGACCAACGTCAGCAGCGCGGCGGGGGACCTCGAGATCGTCGCCACGCCGCAAGCCATTTTGGACAAGACGCAGCAGGTCGCAGGCTCGACCTCCTATCGACCGACGGTAACGGGAGCCACCGAGTGAGAGACGCAGCATACGGCACGGGATGGAGAGCTTTGTTGGTCTGCGGCCTGGGCAGCCTGCTGTGGCAGGGCGGTGCCGACGCCCAAACCACCAACCTGCGGGTGCAGCTCACCGACGGCGTGCAAGAGGCCACCCCCGGAGAGAGCTTGACCTACCAGCTCTCAGTCTTCAATGACGGCCCCGCCGACGCCTCCGGCGTCACTGTGCTGGACACCTTCCCCACCCCCCTGAGCTGTGTTTGGACCTGCCTCGGCACCCCCGGAGCCCAATGCACCCCGGGGCAAGTTGCCGGCCCCATCCAAGACGTCTTCGACATGGCGGCCGGCTCCAGCGCCCACTACACCGTCCACTGTGACATCGCCGCCGACGCCGCCGCCAACACCGACGGTACCCTGAGCAACACGGCGACGGTGACGGCGCCGGGCTCGGTGACCGACATCGATCCCAACGACAACAGCGCCTCGGACCTCGACACCCTGCTGGTGCCGCGTTACGATCTGGTATTGCGCAAGAGCGACGGCCTGAGCACGGTGCGCCCCGGCGACCTGGTCACCTACAGCATTACCGTCGACCACAGCGGCAGCAGCGACGCCATCGATGTCACGGTGCAGGACGTACCGCCCGCCGCCCTTGAGGACATCGCCTGGGATTGTCAAAGCACCAGCGGCTCCGGGTGCACCGCCAACGGCAGTGGCGACCTGCTCGATGTTGTCACCCTGCGCCGCGGCGGCCAGCTGCGCTACCAGCTGAGCGGCACAGTTGCCAGCGACGCCAGCGGCACCTTGCACAATGTCGCCAGCCTGAGCATCCCCGACGGCGATGTCGACAGCAACAGCAGCAACGATGCCGATGGCGACAGCACCGAGGTCGAGGTGGTGACCGACTTGAGCGTCGACCTGACCGCCTCGCCGCCGATATTCATTCCCGGGCAGGCCGTACGTTATACCTTGGTGGTGAGCAACCGGGGCCCGGCCGACGTCGACGGCGCCCAGGTGCTGGCCGCCCAGATTCTGGAAGGTCTGCCGACGGCCCTGCTCGAGGCCACGTGGACCTGCGTCGCCAGCCTAGGGTCCGCCTGCGCCGCCGCCGCTGGCGACGGTGACCTGGCCAGCGGTGTGGACTTGCTGGCGGGGGGCACGGCGACCTTCCAAATCGATGGCCAGATCGATCCCGAGGCCCGGGGCACGCTCAGCAACAACGCCCAAGTGAGCCTGCCCTTCGGCGTCCTCGAGCTCGAACCCAACGACAACCAGGCCAGTCTCAGCCGCACCCTGCAAGCGGTGGCCGCCCTCTCCTTGCACCTTGACGACGGCGTCGAGCTCGCCGTGCCCGGGCTCGACACCCGCTACGCCCTGGTGGTGAGCAACGATGGACCCAGCAGCGCCCTCGGGGTCGGGGTGGAAAGCTCGGCACCGCCGTCCTCGGACTGCCTGTGGACCTGCCAGGCCAGCGGCGGCGGCAGCTGCGACGCCGGACCGGTGAGCGGCGACCTGGCCCACAGCGTCGACCTCCCACCCGGTGCCCAGCTGACCTACGAGGGCCGCTGCGCCATCGCCTCCGACGCCATCGGTGAGCTGGTGCACAGCGCCAGCCTGGACCTCCCCGAGACGGTCGACGACCCGGATCTCGCCAACAACGCCGCCAGCGATACGGACCTGCTGACGCCCCAAGCCGACCTCGCCACCAGCAAGACCGACGGCCTCCTCAGCCTGCCCCCAGGCGGCACCACCACCTACACCATCACGGTGCGCAACGCCAGCGGCCCAAGCCTGGCGCGGCAGGTCCTGGTGCAGGACACTTTTCCCCCCTCCCTGACCTGCACCTGGACCTGCCAGGGTAGCGGCGGCGGCATTTGCAACCCCGGTCAAGTGGCCGGCAATATCGACGACAGCGTCCACCTGCCGGTCGGTGGGCGGGTCGACTATACGGCCCAATGCCGGCTGGCCTCCGATGCCGTCGGCAGCTTGATCAATTCGGTGACGGCCACGGCCCCCGCCGGGTTGCTCGACACCAACCTGAGCAACAACAGCGCCCTCGACAGCACCGACATCGACGCCGTGGTGGACCTGGCCATCGAGCTCAGCGACGGCGTCGTCGAAGCGACCCCGGGCGACAGCCTGACTTACACCCTGGTGGTGGACAACCTGGGTACCTCCGACGCCCCAGGGGCCACCGTGCGGGACACCTTCCCCGCCGCCCTGAGCTGCCTCTGGGGCTGCGTCGCCAGCCTCGGCGGCGTCTGCACCGCCGGCCAGGTGAGCGGTCACCTGGACGATACGGTGCATTTGCCGGCCGGCGGCCAGCTGCTTTACACCGCCCACTGCGACATCGCCGCCGATGCCCGCGGCGTCCTGAGCAACCGGGCCAGCGTCGAGCCCCCGGCGGGGGTGGTCGATCTGCAAACGGGCAACAATGACGCCTCCGACTTGGACACCCAGCTGCGTCCACGGGCCGATCTGGCGATCAGCAAGAGCGATGGTTTGGTGGCCACTGGGCCCG
This sequence comes from Acidobacteriota bacterium, assembly GCA_029263315.1. Lineage (GTDB taxonomy): Bacteria > Acidobacteriota > Thermoanaerobaculia > Multivoradales > J023 > JAJCXR01. The sequence goes on from JAJCXR010000048.1 coordinate 129,757, forward strand.
GCGGCAGCCTGACCTACACCGTCTCGGCGAGCAATCTGGTGGGACCCAGCGACGCCGTCGACGCCACGGTGAGCGACCTGCTGCCCGCCCCCTTGGCCTGCACTTGGAGCTGTGCCGCCAGCGGTGGCGCCACCTGCAGCGCCAATCCACCGGCCGGCGATTTGACTGATCTGGTGCAGCTGCCGGTGGGCAGCTTGGTGACCTATAACGGCCAATGCGATATCGCCGTCGACGCCGCCGCCGGCACCTTGAGCAATACCGCCACCGTCAGCCCTGACCACGGCACCTTCGACCCTGACCTCGACAACAACAGCGCCACCGATACCACCACCTTGGTGGCGGCGGTGGACCTCAGCCTGGGGCTGGACGACGACGGCTCCGAGCCGGTGGCCGGCGGCGAGGTGACCTACCGGATCTCGGTGCTGAATCTGCCGCCGTCGATACCCTTGGCCAATCCGTGGGTTGCCGGTTTCTTGCCCATCGCCGACGCCGTCGATGTGGTGGGCGCCACGGTGCAGGATGTCTTCGCCCCCGACCTCACTTGCCTCTGGACCTGCAGCGGCAGCGCTGGCGGCGTGTGTACCTCCAGCGGCGACGGGGATATCGTCGACACGGTGGACTTGCCGGTCGGCAGCGGCCTGCTCTACGACATCGACTGCCGGTTGGCCGCCGACGCCAGCGGGACGCTGAGCAATACGGCGACGGTCACGCCGCCCCTGGGTCTAGATGACTCGGCGCCGGAGAACAACACGGCGACCCTCCAGGCGACGATCGATCAGCGGGCGGATCTGGTGCTCAGCAAGAGCGACGGCACGACCACCGCCACCCCCGGCGGCAGCGTCACCTACACGCTGGTGGCGACCAACCCGCAGGGCCCGAGCGATGTCATGGACGCCCAAGTGGTGGACTTCTTCGCCCCCGAGCTGACCTGTCTGTGGAGCTGCCAGGCCAGCGACGGCGCCAGTTGCAGCGCCGGACAGGTGGCCGGCGACATCCAGGACAGCCTCGACTTGCCGGTGGGCTCTCAGGTCACTTACTCGGCGGTTTGCGCCATCGATGCCGGGGCCCGTGACAGCTTGAGCAATACGGCCGACCTGTTGCTGCCCAGCGGCGTCGTCGAGCTCGACGACAGCAACAATCGCGCCTCCGACTTGGACACCGTGCTGGTGCCCTCGGCGGACTTGGCCGTCCACGTCGACGATGGCCTCAGCCAAGCGGTGCCAGGCACCTCCCTGACCTACACCCTGACGGTGTCCAACGCCGGTCCCAGCGCCGTCGACGGGGCGATCTTGCAGGACATCTTCCCCGAAGGTCTGTCCTGCCTGTGGAGTTGCACCCCGGGTGCCGGATCCTCGTGCACCCCCGGGCAAGTGGCGGGGGATCTCCTCGATACCCTCTCCCTGCCGGTGGCGGGCCAGGTCACCTACTCGGCGGTCTGCGACATCGCCGCCGATCGGGTGGGCACCTTGAGCAACACGGCCCAGGTCACTCTGGCGGCCCCCGGCCCGGATCCCAACCCGAACAACAACCAAGCGACGGACGGCGACACCCTGCTCCGCCCCACCGCCGATCTGAGCTTGAGCAAGGACGACGGCGTCGAGGTTGCCCATCCCGGCGACACGGTGACCTACGACTTGACGGTACGCAACGAGGCCGGGCCCAGTGCCCTGTCGCAGGTCCACATCGCCGATGTGCTGACCAGCAATTTTGCAACCTGCTCTTGGAGCTGCCTGGCAGCGGGTGGCGGCGCTTGTGGCGCCGGCCTGCCGTCGGGGGATTTGTCGGATCTCATGAGCCTGCCGGTGGGTGGCCAAATCGTCTACAGCGGATGGTGCCAGATCGCTGACCGAGCCAGCGGCGCCCTCTTCAATAGCGCCCATTTGACCTTGCCCGACGGCAGCCACGACCCCGATCTCAACAACAACAGCGCCGCCGATGTCGACACCTTGGTATCCCTGGTGGATTTGCAACTGGACCTCGAGGACGGTCGAGCCGAGGCTCTGGCGGGCGACAGCACCCTCTACACTTTGGAAATCGGCAATCGGGGACCCAGCCCGGCCCTGGGTGCCAGCGTCGCCCTGCCGGTGCCGAGCAGCCTCAGCTGCCGGTGGACCTGCCAAGCCGGTGCCGGCGGTCAGTGCACCGCGGGACCGGTGGAGGGTCCGTTGCTCGACAACTTCGACCTCGCCGCCGACGCCAACGTGGTCTACAGCGGGGACTGCGACATCGCCCCCGGAGCCACCGAGCCGCTGCAGCTCAGCGCCACGGCGACGCCCGCGGTCGGTAGCCAGGAGGCCAACGCCGACGACAACAGCGATGACGACCACACCGATCTACAGGTACAGGCCGATCTGGTGATCGGCAACAGCGATGGCCAGGACAGCGCCCTGCCCGGCGAAGATATCGTCTACGCCATCAGCCTGCGCAACGACGGTCCCAGCGACGCCGCGTCCGCCGTGGTGGAGAGCCTCTTCCCCAGCCTTCTGAGCTGTGTGTGGAGTTGCTCCCCCGAGGCCGGAGCCAGCTGCCAGGAGACGCAGCAGGTCGGCGACTTGAGCGACAACGCCAGCCTGGCGCCGGGCAGCAGCGTGCTCTACTCCGCCGTCTGCCGGATCGACGACAACGCCGTCGGCGAGGTGGAGACCCTCGCCAGCGTGGACTTGGCCAGCGGCCTGGACCCTGACCTCGATACCAATCGGGCCAGCGACGTCACCCTGCTCGGCGACTTCGCCGACCTGTCCCTCAGTCTGCTGGACGCACCCGATCCGGTGGCCCCCGGAGAGCTGCTGCTCTACAGCACCCAGGTGACCAATGCCGGTCCGGTGCGGGACGCTGCGGTGCAGGTCACCCTGCAGCTGCCGAGCCAGGTAAGCTTTGTCACCGCCTTCCTCGGCGAGCCGGGGGGTCTTTTCGCCGACGGCTTCGAGTCGGGCGATCTCAGCGCCTGGCAAGGGGACGGGCTCGACGGAGCCAAGGGCTTCGACGGCGCCGACCCCTGTGCGCTGGCGGGCACTACCTTGGTCTGCGATCTCGGTCCGTTGAACGCTTCCGGGACGGTGGGCTTGGTGGTGGTGGTGGAAGTGGCCGCTGGCAACGGCGCGACTCTGCTGGCCACCGCCACGGTGCAAGGGGCGGGCACCGATGTCGATTCGAGCAATAACAGCGCGGCGCAGATCACCTCCGTCGGGGCGGAGCTGCAACCATGAGATGGGTCGGTTGGGGTCACGTCCTATGGGGCCTCATTTGGCTCTTCCTCGCCCCTCCGCTGCTGGCGGCCAGCGCCGACCTGGCGGTGAGCAAAAGCGACGGCCGCAGCCTCGTCGCCCAAGGGGAGACTTTGACCTACACCGTCATCGTCTCCAATTTGGGGCCCGATGCCGCCTTGGGGGCCGCCGTGGCGGACACGCTGCCGGCCGATCTCGAGGCGGTGGCCTGGAGCTGTAGCGCCAGCCCCGGCTCCAGCTGCCCAGCCTCGGGGACGGGCCACCTGGCGGCCGACGTCGATTTGCCGGCCGGCGGTAGCGTCACCTTCAGCCTGACCGGAACCGTCGCCGCCGACGCCGACGGAACCTTGACCAATAGCGCCACGGTGCTCAGCCCCGGCGGCGTCGGCGACCCGGACTCCAGCAACAACAGCGCCAGCGACAGCACCACTGTGACCCCCTTGGTGAACCTCTTCGTCGACCTCGACGACGGCCGCGACGCCGCCGTGCCGGGGCTCGATGTCAGCTATCAATTGGTGGTCGGAAATGCCGGGCCGCGCCGCGCCGACGATGCTCAGCTCAGCGCCACCTTTCCCCCCGGCACCAGCTGTGCCTGGCAATGCGTCCCCTCCGGGGGCGCCAGCTGTGGCGCCTCCAGCGGCGTTGGCGATCTGCTACAAACGGTGCAGCTGCCGACCGCCGCCCGCCTCACCTACGGCGTCGATTGCCAGATCCCCAGCCATGCCCTGGCCCCTTTGTTGAGCACCGCGCAGATCACCGCCGGAGCCACCTCGACGGAGCTCGAGCTGGCCGACAACACAGCCAGCGACGCCACCCAGCTGACGCCGGTGGCCGATGTCGCCGTCCTGGTCAGCGACGGCCGTACCAGTGCCGTGCCCGGAGCCGACAACCTCACCTACACCGTGACGGTCAGCAACGGCGGCCCCAGCGACGCTGCCAGCGTCGTGGTGCAGGACGATTTTCCGCAGGTCCTCGGGGACCTGCCGTGGACCTGTCTGGCTAGCGGGGGTGCGAGCTGTAGCGCCGCCGGCAATGGTGATCTACTGGAAACGGTCTCCCTCCCCGCCGGCACCTCGGTGAGGTATTTCGCCAACGCCAGCTTGCCCAGCCACTTGCAGGGCAGCCTGAGTAACAGCGCCACGGTCACGCCGCCCAACAGCGTCAGCGACCCAAACGAGGTCAACAACCAGGCCAACGATCTAACCCAGCTGACGCCGCGGGTGGATTTGCGCCTCGACAAGACCGACAACACCACCAGCGCCGCCCCCGGCGGCACCACCACCTATGTGGTCGAGGTACAGAATGTTGGGCCCAGCGACGCCCCCCTGAGCGTCGTTTCGGATCCCTTGCCGTCGGTCCTGAGCTGCGGTTGGACCTGCCTGCCGAGCCCGGGAGCCACCTGCCAGAGCAGCGGCAGCGGTAGCTTGACGCAGCTGGCGAACCTGCCCCGCGGCACCCGGGTCACCTATGAGCTGAGCTGCGACATCGACCCGGCGGCCGACGGCGTCTTGAGCAACACCGCCCAGGCGACTCCGGCCCAGGGCATCGACGAGCTCAACGTCGCCGACAACGGCGCCACCGACTTGACGACGCTGGAGGCCACCGCCGACCTGCGCCTGCAACTGGACGATCAACGGTTGGCGGCCATCCCCGGTGACAGCCTGAGCTACACCCTCGAAGTCTTCAACGCCGGGCCCAGCGCGGTACCCGCCGCGCAAGTCAGCGATGCCTTCCCCCCAGAGCTCAGCTGTCGGTGGAGCTGCGTCGGCAGCGAAGGTGGGCAATGCACCAGCGGTCAGATCATCGGCGACATCGCCGACACCGCCGTCCTGCCGCCGGCCGCCACAGTCACCTACACCGCCCAATGCGACATCGCCAGCGACGCCACAGGCACCTTGCTCAACAGCGCTTCGGTGACCTCGGCGGCGGTCGACCCTTTCCCCGGCGACAATAGTGCCAGCGACGGCGACACGGTGCTGACGCCGCAGGTGGATTTGCAGGTCAGCAACAGCGACGGTCGGCTGACGGCGTCCCCCGGCGACAGCCTGACCTATCAGCTGGCGGTGGCCAACGTCGGCCCCAGCGATGCGGTGGGGGTGCAGGTCGACGATTTGTTTCCCGGCCAAGTGGAGTCGGTGACCTGGACCTGCCTGGCCACCGGCGGGGCACAATGTGCCGCCAGCGGCAGCGGACCCATTGGCGAGTCGGTGGCTTTGCCCGCCGCCAGCTCTGCGACCTTCACCGCCGTCGCCCAACTGCGCAGCGACGCCGCGGGCACGGTGAGCAATACCCTGCGGGCGACGGTGGCAGCGGGCACCACCGAATTGCACAGCGCCGACAACAGCGCCACCGATACCACCGTGCTGGAAGCCGAGGCGGAGCTCAGCATCGAGCTCAGCGACGGTGTCACTAGCGCCGTCGCCGGGGGGAGCCTGACGTATCAACTCCTGGTACACAACGCCGGTCCCGCCGACGCCGACCACAGCCTGGTGACCTCAGCTCTCACCCAGCATCTGGTCAATGTCCAGTGGACGTGCCTTGCCGCGGGCGGCGCCACCTGTGCCTCCGACGGCGACGGGCCCCTGGCTGAGAGGGTCGATCTACCGGCCGGCGGCAGCCTCACCTTCTCCCTCACCGGCAGCCTCGCCAGCCAGGCCACCGGCACCCTGAGCAGCAGCGCGACGGTGACCGCTGCCGACGGTGTGACCGATCCCCAAGGGGCCAACAACACGGCGGCGGATGTCGATACCGTCCTGCGGTCCGAGGCGGACCTGAGCCTCATGCTGGACGACGGCACCGACACCGCCATCCCCGGGTTGTCCACCGTCTACCAGTTGAGGCTCGACAACCTCGGCCCCAGCGATGCCCCCGCCAGCCGCTTGCGGATGATCTTGCCCACGGCCATCGGTTGCGGCTGGCAGTGCCAGGCCAGCGGCGGCGCCAGCTGTCAAGGCACTCCGGTCAGTGGCGATCTCGATGTCTCCCTGAGCTTGGCCGCAGGTTCCCGCCTGCTCTACACCGCCGACTGCGCCATCGATCCGGCCGCCCAAGGGCAGCTCGCGCTCAGCGCCCAGGTGAGCCCCGCCGCCACGGTGAGCGACAACCTGCCGGCCAATAACCTGGCCAGCGACCTCGACATCCTGACACCGACCGCCGAGGTGGTCATCTCCAAAACCGACGGCGTCAACCTGGCAACGCCGGGGGATCAGCTCACCTACACCCTCCGGGTGCGCAATCTCGGCGGCCCCAGCGACGCCCCGGGCATCACCGTCAGCGATCCCTTTCCCGCCATGCTCAGTTGCCTGTGGAGCTGCCAGGGCCAGGGAGGAGCCCAATGCTCCCAGGGGCAAAACCAAGGCAATCTACTCGACGTGGCCCACCTGCCGGTCGACGGTGAAGCGATCTACACCGCCCTCTGCGACATCGACGACGACGCCAGTGGCAGCATCGTCAATAGCGCCACCGCCACCGTCCCCGGCACCATCATCGACAGCAACGGTAGCAACAACAGCGCCCTCGACACCACCGCCCTGGAACCCCTGGTGGATCTAGCGATCAGCCTCGACGACGGGGTTCAGTCGGCGATTCCTGGGGAGTCCGTCAGCTACCAGCTGCGGGTCCGTCACTCGGCCGGTCCGGACATCGAAGAGGCCATCGTCCAGGACATCTTCCCCCCCGAGCTGGACTGCCTGTGGACTTGCCAGGGCCTCCACGGGGGCCTTTGCACAGCTGGACAGGTGCGGGGAAATATCGTCGACCAGGTGGACCTTCCGGTGGCCGCCGAGCTGCTCTACAGCGCGGTCTGTGCCATCGCCCCCGAAGCCCGGGGCCACCTGTCGAACACCGCCACCGTCGAGCTGCCGGCCGGAGCCCACGACCCGGTGGCCGCCAACAACAGTGCCTCGGATCTCGATACGGAGCTGACGCCGCGCCTCGATGTGGCGGTGAGCGTCGACGACGGTGTCACCTCGGTGGCCCCCGGCGGCGACTTGCTCTACCAGCTCATGGTGAGCAATGCCGGGCCGAGCAGCGTCGAGGGGGTGCGGGTGGAAGATCTCTTCGGCGACGCCCTCGACTGTTCGTGGACCTGCGCCACCTTCGACGGCGCCACCTGCACCCCAGGACCCATCGCCGGCGACCTGGTGGACCTGGTGGATTTACCCGCCGGCAGCCATGTGCTCTACGCAGCCAGCTGCCGAGTGCAAGCGGCGGCGGGCAGCACCTTGAGCAATACGGCCAGCTTGGAGCTGCCCCCGGGCATCGAGGACACCCAGCCCTCCAACGACCAAGCCAGCGACAACGACACTCGGGTCGAGCTGATCACCGATCTCTCCTTGAGCTTGAGCAACGGCCAAGCGGTCAGCGTTCCGGGCACGACGGTGATCTACGATCTGCAAGTGCAGCGCTCTGCCGACGACTTTGTCTTCGAGCCCATGGGGGCTTTTGAACCGGTGCCAGGCACCTGCGAATCGGTGCCTAATACGGTGCCAGGCACCTGCGGGAACCCCATCACCTACCGCCTGTGGCGCCTGCGCTCCGACGACGCCGAACCTCAATTCAGCCTCCTCGGCGAGGTGACAGGGGAAAACTGTCGCGGTTTGGCCTGGCACCCCATCGACTCCGGCCCGCCGGTCTTGGCGGTGCAATGTCGGCCCGGGGCCCAACACCCCGACGGTTGGCGTCCCCTGACGCCAATCACCGATGGTGCTGACCACGCCGTGGCGACGCGGCCGGGCCGCAACGAGCTGCTCCCCGCCGTCGTGCAGCTGACCGTGCAGTCGGTCCCTGGACCCGAGCTGACTTGCACCTGGACTTGCCTGGCCTCCGCCGGTAGCGCCTGCGCCGTCGGCCCGCTGGGCGGCCCTTTGAATGACCTCGCCACCCTGGCTTCCGGCGGCCAGCTCGCCTACCGAGCCACCTGTGCTGTCGCGTCGTCGGCCGTCGGCCAGCTCGCCTTGACCGCCCAGTTGGTGGTTCCACCGGGGGTCCTCGATCCGACGCCGGAGGATCACCAGTCCACCGACACCGACTCGCTAGAACCGCGGGCCGATCTGCACCTCAGCAAGAGCGACGGCACCACCGTCGCCACCCCCGGCGGTAGCGTCACCTACACGCTGGTGGCCAGCAATCCCGGCCCCAGCGACGCCCCCGGCGCTCAGATCAACGACATTTTCAGCTCCGAGCTGAGCTGTCTGTGGTCCTGTGCTCCGGGACCCGGGGCCGCTTGCGCCGCCGGCCAAGCGGCGGGCGATTTGCTGGACAGCATCCACCTGCCGGCCGCTGGCCAGGTCACCTACACGGCGGTCTGTGCCATCGATCCCGACGCCCAGGGCGACGGCGGCGGCGGTGGCAGTGGCAGGTTGGCCAACACCGCTCAGCTCGAAGCCCCTGCCACCGTCGTCGAGCTGAACGTCAGCGACAACGTGGCCTCGGACCTCGACACGGTGCTGGTGCCCCAAGGCAATCTCAGCATCAGCCTCGACGACGACACCTCCGCCGCGGTGCCCGGGGAGACGCTCAGTTATGTCCTGCAGGTGCACAACGACGGACCCAGCCAGCTGGCTGGGGTTGCCGTCAGCGGCAACTTCGACGGCGCCCTGACCTGCCTGTGGAGCTGTCAAGCCAGCGGCGGTGCCAGCTGTGCCGCCGGTCAAAACGGCGCCCCCTTGGCCGACGACATCTTCTTGCCCGTGGGTTCGTCGGCTCTCTACACCGTCGATTGCCGGATTGCCCCCGAGGCCCGGGGCGTCCTGCTCAGCACGGCGTCGGTGAGCCCGGCGGCCGGCGCCGTCGACCCCGATCCCGCTGACAATGCGGCCCAGGATGGTGACACGGTTCTCGAGGCGGTGGCCGATTTGTCGATCGGCAAGACCGACGGCGTCACCGAAGTGGCCCCGGGCGAAACGGTGACCTACAGCCTGGCGGTGCACAACGCCGGCCCCAGCAGCGATGCAGCAGCCGTGGTGCAAGACCTCTTCCCCGCCGTGCTCGACTGCCAGTGGACCTGCCAGCCGTCCGCCGGTGCCGACTGCACCGTCGGCCCGGTGCTCGGCGACCTGATCGACACGGTGCGGCTACCGGCCGGTGCTGGTGTCGTCTACACCGCCCAATGCCAGTTGGCCGCCGAGGCCAGCGGCCAGTTGCTCAACAACGCCACCGTCAGCACCGGCCCAGGGGTCGACGATCCGGATCTCAACAACAACAGCGCCGCCGACCTCGATCAAGTGATCCCCCTGGCGGATCTGGCCTTGAGCAAGACCGACGGCGTCGTCGAAGCGGTGCCAGGCACCTCGATCACCTACACCCTGGTGGCCACTAACGGCGGGCCCAGCGATGTGGTGCAGGCGGAGCTGCGGGATCAAGTCTCGGGCCTGTTGAGTTGTGAGTGGAGTTGCTCCAGCACCGGCAACGCCGCCTGTGGCGGCGGCACGACGACCGGCGATCTGCTGGTCCACATTGACCTGCCGGTGGGCGGTGTGGTCACTTGGCGGGGGGACTGCGCCATCGCCGCCGAGGCCACCGGCCAACTCTCCAATACGGCGGTGTTGACCGCACCGACGGGAGCGTTGGATCTAGAACCCGGCAACAACACCGCCAGCGACACGGACACCGTCCTGGTGCCGACGGCGGATCTGTCGGTGAGCAAGGACGACGGCGTCGAGGAAGCCTTGGCCGGCGAAACCCTGGTGTACACCATGGTGGCCCGCAACGACGGTCCCAGCGACGCCCCCGAGGTCACGGTCAGCGACCCCTTCCCCGCCGTCCTCGCCTGTGATTGGAGCTGCCAGGCCAGTGCCGGGGCCGCCTGCCAGACCGGCCTCAGCGAAGGCGACCTGCACGACACCGCCCAACTGCCGGCTGGAACCCAAGCCACCTACACCGCCAGTTGCGCCATCGCCGAGCAGGCGGTGGGCCAGATCAGCAACAGCGTCAGCATCGACGGTGGTAGCGTCCTCGATCCCGATGGCAGCAACAACAGCGCCACCGACATCGACCCCCTGATCGACCGCGCCGATCTTGCCGTCCAGCTGGTGGACGCCCCCGATCCGGTGGCCCCCGGCGGCACCCTGCTCTACGCCCTGGGGGTCTCGAACCTGGGCCCCGCCGCCGATGGCGAGGTGGTCGTCAGCCTCACCTTGCCGGGACCCATCGCCCTCGACAGCGTCGTCATCGGTGGCCCCGAGGTGGTCTTCGCCGACGGCTTCGAGTCCGGCAGCGCCGACGCTTGGGGCAACGACGGCGGCATCGACAGCCGCTGCCAGCGATCGGGCTCCAACCTCACCTGCAACCTGGGAATCCTCGCCGCCGATCGGCAGCGCAACCTCACCCTCACCGTCCACGTCGATGCCGCCGCCAGCGGTGTGCTCGTCCTCAGCGCCACCGTGCAAGGGGCCGGCAGCGATGAAGTGTCGAGCAACGATTCGGCGACGGAAGTGACGACGGTGGGCGGATCCTGATTCCCTGCATTCTGAAAGACTCGAATTTTCGGAGACTCAAATCTGTGCGCGGTCGACTCGTCAAAGAAGCCCAATTGATCCAGGATCCCACCTTTTTTCAAGCCAAGCGGCGGCAGAGCCTGCTCGATGTCGCCACTCGCTCCACCGGCGATGAAGACGTACTAAAGGACCAATCCCGGCACCACCTATCGGAGGACAAGAAGGTCTATGGCTCTCGCCCCGAGCAGGTCCGCAAGATGTCCTTTGAGCCCTCCAGTAGGTCGCTCTTCCAGTCCCTGGACTTCATTCAGGGCTTCGATCGGAATCAGTTCTATCGGGGATCCATCAAGCAGGGTTTGCGCGACACGGACAAGACGACCCATGAGTGGATTCCCTGCCAGCTGATGGCCGACGCCCTCACCCGAGATACCTTGACCGGGGTGACTCCAGGTTGGATGTTATTGCAGAAGCAACTGCGCACCGCCACGGCAGGTCTGGTGTTTCAACCCAAGATCGTCACCTGCCGTATGCGGGCCGACGACCGCTCGTCCTCCCAGCACAACCTGCGACGTCCCAAAGAATTCTCATTGCGGGCCGTCGAGCGCTACCAGGGAAATTGGCGGATACGGAAGATCCGGTCGGGGGAGTCCCTCTATCTACTGCAAGGCCACGAAGGCTGCATGAAGCCCAAGATGGATCTCGAGCAGTACCAGGGGGATCAATATGACAAGGATGGTTGGCTCAGCTATGGCTCGAGCGAATTTCATAACAACTTGCTTTACATCTTCGACAAGTATGAAGACTTGACCTTGATGCCCAAGAATCAGCGGGAACGGGCGGCCTGGCAGTGTCAACAGATGCTCGATTTCATGAGAGATCTCCGAACCCTGGCAGCCTATTGGATGTGGCAACCCAGCCACCCCTTCAGCTATTTCTACCCATTTGCCATTCCCTTTCAGGGATATATCGGCAAGGGCAAGGAACGGATCAAAATCACCGTCAACGAAGGATCACTGGGGGACTGGCTTCAATGGGTCGAAGGGTGCCGCGCCGATACCCTGAGTCTCATGGATTCGATCATCCAGACCCTGCCGACGGTTTTTGCGGTCTAACCCTCGAGAATCGCTCACTCGGACACGCTTCACCCGCCTCCGCTCCATAGTATGGACTATCGATACTCGGGATTGGGATGGTCGAAGCGATGGCCCGCATCCCACTCCTGCCGTTGGTTGCCGTGGGCTGGAATACCCCCCGCATCCTTCAGCAGGCGAGCCATGTGGAGCAAATTCCAGGTCATAAACGTCGTATTGCGTTGGGTGAAGTCGTTATCGAAGCCGACACGGCCGCCGTCCTCTTTTTCGTCTCCGTAGCTGGGCCCAGGCCCCGCCTCGCCAATCCATCCTGCGTCCGCCTGCGGTGGGATGGTGTATCCCAGGTGTTGCAGTGAATAGAGCACCCCCATGGCCACATGTTTGATGCCATCCTCGTTGCCGGTGACGATGCAGCCTCCGACCCTCCCATAGTAGATGTACTGTCCCTTGTCGTTGAGCTGTGCGGACTGGGCGTAGAGACGCTCGATGACCCGGGTACAGATCGAGGATCGCTCACCCAGCCAGATGGGCGTACCGAGGACGAGGATGTCGGCCTTCTCCACTTTTTCGAAGACCTGGGGCCAGTCGTCCTTGTCAAATCCGTGCTCGGTCATATCCGGCTGCACGCCGGGGGCGATCTCGTAGGCGGTGGCCCGCAGGTGCTCGACGTGGACCTTCTGGGCCTCCATGATGCCCTGCGAAACCTCCATGAGGAAGTCGGTATGCGAAGGCTCCGAGGGAGGTTTGAGGGTGGTGTTGATAAACAGGGCGCGCAGATCGGAATAGTCAGCGGGCGGTGACGCTTTTTTGCTCATGCTTCTTGCTCTCCTGAAAAGTTTCTACAAGGTCTTTGTGGCGGCTATACGGCTACCGCCCGAGCCTGGATTGAGCGATCTTCTCCCTGACGAACGCTAGGGTACCGTCCCGGACCACCACGAGGTATCCCCGCTCTCGAAGCCATCGGCAAAGAAGTCTGGTCGCACCCGGCGCCCTTGGATGTGCTCGACGGCGTAGAGCCCGCCCGCATAATAAGAGCTATGCCATACGACGACAAAGCGGCCCCCCGGGGACGGCGCTGCCGTGGCGCCGAAGTTGAAACCACCGGCGAGCAAGGGAGTGATACGGAACTGCTCGCCGAAGGGGGTGCCGTCGGCGTCGAAGAAGCGGCCTTGGGAGTTGGCGTCCCCGGCGGAGAGTGGAATATCCCAGACGACGGCGAATTCCCCGTTCGGCTGCATGGACACCGCCGGGAACGTCTGATTGCCGGTCGTATAGGCGCTGACCTGAAAGGGGCTGCCCACCGAACTGCCGTCCGAGGCATAGCGACGGCCCATGATCCGAGACGGTGAGCTGGTCCCCCCGGGTCCGCTGCGCTGCCAGGCAATGACAAACGAGCCATCGGAGGCCGTCGAAGCGGTGGGAAACCACTGGTTGTCCGTGGTGTAGGCATTGACTTGGAAATCGCTCCCCAAGGGCATTCCGTCGGAGCCGAAGCGCCTGGCCAGGACACTGTTCAACGAAGTGTCGTCCCCCGGTGAGCCTTGGTTGGACCAAGCGACGATGAAACCACCGCTCGGATCCATGGCGACATCGGGAAAAAACGGATTGCCCGTGGTGTAGGCATTGATTTGAAAGGTCGCTCCCAGAAAAGTGCCCTCGGAGGTGAAGCGCTGCGCCCGAATTCCATTGTCGTGCCAAGTGACGATGAATCCGTCTTCGTTCATGGCCACGCTCTGGCCGTTGGGATTGGCCCCCGTCAGCTGAAAGGGGGGCCCGAGGGGCACCCCCGTCGAAGAGTGCAACTGACCGTGGATGCCCCGCGTCGGATCATTGATGTCCACCCCTTGGTGCCCCCAGACAACCACAAAACCGCCGTTCGGCGTCCCGGCCACATCCGGCGAACCTTGGTCGCCCGTGGTGTATGTATTGACTTGGAAGGGAGCCGCTTGCGGTGTGCCGTCCGAGGCGAAGCGGCGTCCTTGAATGCTCAGTCCCGAGGTGTCCGTGCCCGACGACACACTACTGCCCCAGACGACGATGAAGGCGCCATCGGCCTGGGTGGCGACCCGTGGTTGGATCAGCGGCATATAGTTGACGGTGGGCAAGTCGTCGACCTGGAAAGCGGGCTCCAAGTACTGCGCCAAGACGACATGCTCTGAGACGCCAAGGCAGAGGCAGGCCATGACGAAGCACGCCTTGGGGATTTGTGTCTTGGCGGCGAAGAATGTGGAGCGCACGAAAAATCTCTGGGCCGAAATAAACGTTTGGTATATCAACATGAAAATCCTACCCCTAGGGTGAGAGCATTTGCGGGGCCACATCGGACTTCTAAAACTGCACGGAGAGGTCCTGGGCAATGGACCTCGGGCGTCAGAAAATCGAGATACCGGACTTTGTGGTCAACAGCTCCAAAGCCAGGGTCCCGGCCAGGGAATTGCCATTGTCGTTCAACCCCGGCGACCACACACAGACGCTGAACTTGCCGGGCATCACCGCCACGATGCCGCCGCCGACACCACTTTTTCCCGGCAAGCCAACCCGGTAGGCGAAGTCGCCGACGGCGTCGTAGGTACCGCAGGTGAGGAGCAGAGAATTGATGTATTTGGCCTGACTGGGGGTGGTGATGCGTTTCGGTGGTCCCCCCGGTTGCACACCTCCGGCCGCCAGATAGAGACAAGCGCGGGCCAGGTCGACGCAAGTCATGGCCATGGAGCAATGGTGAAAATAGGCATCGAGCACCATCTCCGCCGGATTGTGGAGATTGTCGAAGCTCTTGAGGAAGTGGGCCAACGCGGCATTGCGATGCCCGGTCGACGCTTCGGAACGTGCCACCTCGGGATCGTAGGCGACACAGCCGGGGCCAACCAAGGAGGTGACGAAGTCGAGCATCTGTTGCCGGGCCCCGTGCAGATGATCGAGCACCACATCGGTGATCACCAAGGCACCGGCATTGATGAACGGATTGCGTGGCCGCCCATGCTCGTGCTCCAACTGCACCAGGGAGTTGAAGGGGGTACCGGAGGGCTCGCGACCGAGGCGCTGCCACAGCCGATCCCCCTCCAAACGCATGGCCATGGTGAGGGCGAAGATCTTGGAGATGCTCTGGATCGAAAACGGCTCCGCAGCATCCCCCACCTGGAAGGTCTGCCCTTCGAGGGTATGCACGGCAAGGCCAAATTTATCCTTCGAGATGCCCCTGAGCTGTGGAATATAGTCCGCCACCCTACCGCGCTCCAGCTGCGGCCGGATCTCCACTTGGATCTCTTCGAGGATCTCCTGCCAAGGGGCGTCGTGACGTCCGCTCACGGAGTGGCCAAGACGTCGGGCAGGCGTCGTCGAGCCAAGCCGAACCCAAAGTAGATGCCACCGACCAAGGTGGCGGCGAAATACAGCCCGATCCACAGGGAGGCCCCCGGCAAATAAGCTTCCGCCCCAAACCAACCGCCGGCGTAGAGCACATAGACGATGCCCCCCAGGCCGCGCAGCCCTTCGATCCAGCCGGCGCTGCGGTCACCGTCCATCAGGGAGGTGAAGCCATAGGTGCCGAGCATCAGGAAGAAGCTGTTGAGCAGCAGCCCTTGGCGCCCCAAGTCGCTGAAGCTATAAAGCATGTAGAGCAACATGGCCAACAGGACGAAGAGCTGGAACCACGACCAGGCCACCAAGGCGGGCGGCGACGGTGTGCGGTACTTTTCGAAATTGTACGGATCGTCGATCTTGAAGACCGGATACTCGGCTTCCACATCCGCCGGACGCCAACCGGTGGGCATGAACCACAGCCGCAGCTTGTCCCTCCAGCTTTTAGCCCGCCACGCGTCTTGCATCAACAACCAGAGGTGCTGGAAATTGATCTTGATGGGATTCCAAGTGCGGGCCGGACGGGTGACGCCGTACACCGGCGGTACGTCGTCGAGCTCCTCTTGAAAGGTGCCGAACATGCGATCCCACCAAGTGAAGATCTGTCCCAGGTTCTTGTCTAGATACTCAGGATTGATGGCGTGATGCACCCGGTGTTGGGAGGGCGTGATGATCACCTGCTCCAACCAACCGAGCTTTGGCAAATGCTGGGTGTGATACCAAAACTGCAAGAAGAGGTGGACCGGAGCGATCACATTGATCACTTCCCTGGGCACCCCGAGAAGCGCCGCCGGCAGCAAGAAGATGGCGTAAACACCGATGACGTTGGAGATCGACTGGCGTAGGGCGCAGGCCAGGTTGAACTCTTCGCTGCTGTGGTGGATGACGTGGTGGTTCCAGAAATAGTTGACGCTGTGGTTCAGCCGATGGGACCAATAACCGGCAAAATCCACTGCCACAAAGGCCACGGCATAGAGCAACCAGCCGCTCTCCAAGTGGAAGAGCGCCAGGTGTTTCAACAAATAGGGATACGAGATGATGATCAGCACCAGGCCGAGGGAGTCTTTGATGACGTTGGTGAGCCCAGAGCTGAGGCTGGAGATGGTGTCGAAGCTGTTGAGGGTATTTTTGCCCCGATAGGCCCCGTAGATGGCTTCGATCAAGACCAACAGCGAAAACAGGGGGATGGCGATCAAAAGGGCGTTGGCGTAGGTCTGCATGACAGTTAATCCTGATAGCTGAAGACGAGGGATGGCCGCGGATGGCTTGCGGACCGCGGATAGCTTACGGGGCCGCTGACCGGGGCCACCCCATGAGCGTGAAGATGCGCTCCACGTAATCCTGGGTTTCGGCGTAGGGCGGCACCCCGTCGTAGGTGTCGACGGCGTTCTCGCCGGCATTGTAGGCCGCCAATACGCGCTCGGTGTCACCGCCAAAACGATCTTGCAACCAGCGCAAATAACGCGCTCCAACCTCCAGATTGACGGCCGGATCAAAGAGCTGATCGCCCTCGATACCAAAGCGGCTCGCCGTGGTCGGCATGACCTGCATCAAACCGCGGGCACCCCGCGGCGACACGGCCATGGCATCGAAGGCCGATTCCACTTGCACCATCGCCGCCACCAGGGCCGCTTCCACCCCCTGGGATTCGGCGACGCGGTCGATCAACAAGCCATAGGGCACCCGCAGGCTGCCGCTGGCCAATACCGCTGGCGGTTGGGTGGCCGGCAAGCGATCCGCCGTCCAATCGTAAGGGGCGTCGATGTAGGAACGCCACAGGCTGGATTTGGGCTGCCAACCCTGGGCATCGCCGCCTGATTCCGTCGAGTCGGGTGCGGGGAAATCTGCGGAACGCTCTGAGGAGTCGCTGGGCGAAGTATCCCGAGCCACCGCAGCCGCCTGCTCGGACCTCTCGGCCTTGGGTTGCCAGCGATCCGCGGCGAGGGACCTTGATCCGGAGCTGGCATGCTCGACATCCAGACCGGCATCACCCGCCCGCGCTCCTCCGGCCGTGTCAGACGCCAAGCTCGAAACAAAGGATTGCCAATGGGAGGTCGTCGGTCGCCAGCCGCCATCCTCGCCATCCACGGGCCCTGGGCCCGTGCTCGGTCGCTGCGCCGCGGTCACCGACGGGCCGTTTGTCCCAGGCTCGACGACGGGCGCCGGGCTGAGAGAATCCACCGCAGGCGTTTGCGGCTCACCGTCCGACGCGACTTCGAGCCCTATCCCCAGGGACCGGGGCCCAGCGGCCTTCACATCATCCGACGGTGCCACCACATCGCCTTCCGGCTGGGTCCAATAGGCGACGGCCAGCGGTTGGGACCGTCGCCAGCTGGACGGGGGCTGCACGAAGCTCGAGGTGGGCCGGGCGCGGTACACGCGATCGACGGCGTCACGATCAATGGCGTCACGGTCAATGGCGCCACGGTCAATGGCGCCACGGTCAACGGCCCTGCGCTCGGAGAGCGACGATGGTTCGGCGGTGGGCAGCGACGCCGTCAGTTGCCCCTCGGGCCCATGCGTCTCGGTCGGCTGGCTGAGCGAGTGCGAGACCGCCGACTGCGAGGCGGCCGATGGTGAGGCGACCGATGGTGAGGCGGCCGATGGTGACCGTCCAGAGGTTGGATTCCGGGGCTGCCAGACGATGCCTTTGTCGACCCAGTCCGCAGCTGCCGCCCGGGCCCGTGCCCCTTGCGCAATACGGAAACGCTGCTTCGGAGGCTCTTCAGGTCGCCGCTGATAGGTTTGTCGCGGTGCGGGGGGGGTCTCCACCGGACGGCTCACGACCGCCGTAGGCAAGGGGCTCCCGGCCGTCGTCCAACGTGGGTTGAGCAACAGCCCAATGGCTAGGCCACCGAGAAAAAGCAGCAGGGCCAATACCACCAGGACCGCGGTGAGGGCCATCAACTGGGGCGCCGCGATGTCGAAGCGATAAGCCGATCGGCGCCCGAGGCGCAGTTGGCTCGCCGCACTGAGGTCGTCTTGGGGCATAATCGGAACGAGTATATCATTCTACCCATCCCGACTCACCCACCGTCGCCCCCCAGGTGGGGCTACCTAGCTCAGAGGATCTCCCAGCCGTGACCCACCAAGAGCACCTTCAACGTTATGCAGACCTGCTGGTGCGCCACGGCGCCGGCCTACAACGCCAACAGCCCCTGTTCATCCACGGCGAGGTGGCGCACCGGGACTTGGCCCTACGGGTAGCCGAGGCCGCCTATGAAGTCGGCGGAGGCCCCGTCTCTTACCGTCTTGTCGACCCGCTGCAGCGGGCCCTGCTGATCCGCCGGGGCAGCCCCGAAGAGATCGACTTGATCCATGAGGAGGACCGCCGGTGGTTCAATCGAGTGGTCGTCCACCGGGGGGCCTTGATCTCCCTGCGCGGCGACGAAGACCCGCGCTTGATGTCCGAGTTGGCGGAGCGTCACCCGGCTCGGCATCAGCGGTACTCGCGCAGCGCCAGCCGCTCCCGTGGCCCATTCCACACCCATGGCATCAACCGCGGTCTGTGCCCTTGGGTGGTGGCGGCGGCCCCCACCACCGCCTGGGCACGCCAGGTCTTCCCAAAGCTGGACGACAGGGCGGCGATCTCCAGCCTTTACGAGTGCCTCTTTCGCTTCACCTACGCCGACCATTCCGACGCCCTGCAACGCGCCGCCGCCAGGGATCATCGGTTGCACGCCCGGCGTCGCCTGCTCGACGACCTGGCCATCCGGCAATTGCATATCGTCGGCGGTGGCTCCGACCTGAGGATCGGGCTCAGTCCCAAGGCCCGCTGGCTGGGGGGTAGCAAGAAGACCGCCAGCGGCCAGGTGTTCAATGCCAATGTGCCCAGCGAAGAGAACTTCACCACCCCCGACCGCCGGCTCACCGAGGGCCGGCTGGCGGCCACCATGCCCTTCCGCACCAAAAACGGTGCCCTGGTGAAGGATCTGGTCATGACCTTCGAGGCTGGCCGAGTCGTCGACCTCTCCGCCAGCCATGGGGCCAAAACCTTCGGTCAGTGGATCGATTCCGATCCCGGCGCCCGCTTCCTCGGCGAGGTGGCGTTGGTGGGTCTCGACTCCCCCATCGCCCAAAGCGGCTTGTTCTTCGAGCACACCCTGTTGGACGAAAACGCCTCTTGCCACGTGGCCTTGGGCAAAGCCTACGCCACCTGCCTCGAAGGTGGCCCCGACATGACACCGGACGAGTTGGAAGCCCTGGGCTGCAACGATTCCATGATCCACACTGACATGATGTTCGGCTCCGACGAAATCTCGGTCATCGCATCGCTCAGCGACCGGGGGGAGGTCCCCTTGCTCATCGACGGCCAATGGTGTGAGCCATTTCTCGATCCCAAGTAACGGCATGCCCCTACCCGGAGACCTGGCACCCCCTTGGCCGGCCCGATCTGAGTCGAAGCGTCCAGGGAGGCGACCCTCGAACGAGGGAAACCGGCGACGGACGATCTCGGCTACAATAGGCGGGTCGAGATAACTCACTCGGCCTGTGCCGACTCTAGCTCAACCTTCCATTGCTGCCGTGGGCTCTGCCCACCCTTGCCGAAGAGGTTGCCATCATGTACATCAACAAAGAGTCCCATCCCACCTTCCACCGAGCCTGCTTCTCTCCCTCGACCGCAGCGTTCCGACTCACACCTCTGATCTGCCTGCTGAGCTTCGGCGCACCGACGCCGGGCGCCGGCCAATGGATCAACTTCGAAGATGTCTCAGCCAGCCGCATCGTTACCGACGACCTCGACCCCGATCCCGTGGGCTTGACGGATACCTTCGAGAAGGATCTGGAAGTCGGTGACGTCGATCGCGATGGGGATCTCGACGTCATTGTGGCGCGCAAAGTACGATTCTCCAATCCCGGTGGAAAGCGCAACGCGCTGTTCATGAATGAAGGCGGGACGTTTGTCGACCGCAGCGCCGAGCTGGTCCCCGACTTCGCCGATCTCACCGACGATCGAGACGTGGTGCTGGTGGATGTGGATGGAGACGGCTGGGACGACATGGTGACGGCCACCACATTTTCCGACCAGCCGCGGGTCTACATGAACCTGGGGGAGATTATCGAGGGCGGCATCTGGGCCGGCTTCGACTGGGAGCCCAACGACAACCGCATTCCCCCCTTCTCCCCTGGCCCCAAATTCTGCGCCGTGGCGGCGGGTGATATCGACAACGACGGGGATCAGGACCTCATCTTCGTCGACTACAGCAACGACCTCGAAGACCGTCTGATGATCAACGACGGCAACGGCTTCTTCAGCGACCAGACGAAGAGCCGTTTCAGCGATCCCAGCATGTGGGAATCGGCCTTCGGCACCGACGCCCAGATCGTCGACATGAACGGCGATGGGGCCCGCGACATCATCAAGATTTCCACACTGGGGGGCAATCCCAGCTCGGTGCGGGTCATCTACAATGCCGGCGAAGCCGAGCTCGGCACCTTCGACCACATGCAACATGCCTATGTCGGTAGCACGTACATGATGGAAGTGGGCGACCTCAACAACGACTCGCGACCTGATATCTACGTCGTCAACGACGGCCAGGACATTTACGCCCTCAATACCGGCAACGACGGGGCGGGCCATGTCCTATGGAACATCGTCGTCGTCGACAACAGCCCGGTCAGTGACACCTTCGGCGGCAACGTCAAGCTGGTGGATCTCGACAACAATGGTTTTCTCGATGTCCTGCTGTCCGATGTCGATACGGATTTCCAGTTCTGCGATCGGCAACCGGTGGCAATGCGCAATGACGGCTCGACGCCGACCCCGGATATCTATGATCCGCTGAATGGCGTGCAACCGCCGTGGATGCCGGAGGGCGCCTTCGACATGGTGGGGGCCGATTTCAACGGAGATGGGCGACTGGACATTTGGGCCGGCACCTGCAACGGTAATCGCCTCTATTTCGCCGAAAGCCCTATGTTCAACGATAATTTCGAGAGCGCCGACACCAGCGCTTGGTCCAGCAGCTTTCCTTGAGCTGCATCTGCGAGGAGATCACCCCTTGACCTCAGCCGTCCCCAACAATTCTCCGCGCAGCACCCTCGAGGCCCTGCGGGAGGTGCGCTTGTTCAAGGATCTCCCGGGCGAAGATCTCACCGCCTTCGCCTCCTATTTCGAGCTCGCCGCCGTGCCGATGGGTCATCAAGTTTATAAACACGGCGATCCGTCGGATGCCCTGTATGTGGTGCGCCGCGGCAGTATCGCCCTCTACCGGGACCAGATGGGCAAACCGATCCAACTCTTGGCACGGGTGAGCCGCGGCGAGGTCTTCGGCGAGCTCGGTCTGTTCGACGGCTTCGAGCGCAACGCCTCGGCACGGGCCAATGAGACCTCCCACCTGTTGCGCATCGGCAAGCACGACTTGATGGCCTTTCTGGCGAATCAACCGGATTTGACCATCAAGCTACAGATCGCTGCGGCGCGGCGCCACTCGATGAATGTCTCCATGACCTTGGACCTCAGCCAGCGCAAGGACGTGCGCATCCGCCTCGAAAAGGAAGTCTCCTTGGAGCTGGAGGCGGGAACCCAATGGCAGGCGCAGATCCAGAATCTATCCCTCGGCGGGCTCTGCCTTCGGGGGGCTCCCGACGAGTGGCAAAAGCACTGGACGGTGCGCTTCCACCTGCGTTTCCAAGACGAGGGTCTGCACGTCTCAGGTCGTGTCACCTGGCGCCGCGACGACACCTTGGGTATCGCCTTCTCCCGCACCGACCCGCACCACGAAGATCAAATACAACGTCTTCTGCGTCTGCTGCTCGACGATTGACCTCGGCAACGTCCACCCCTGGGCAACCTCCTCGCACGCACTTTGGAGCACTCAGGCTGCAAGTGCGCTATAGTCAAGGCATTCCATCAGCTCACGTGGCCTCACATCCAAGAACGACATCAGAGAGGTGAATCCCATGCGCATCGCGACTCGCTGCCAACTCCCACTGCTGAACCTCTGTATTCTCCTCGCCGGCTCTATCTTGTTGCCGCTGCACGGCGCCTCGGCGGCGGTGCACACCGTCGACACCGACGTCATGTCTTTTTCCCCCGCGGTGATGACCATCCAAGTCGGAGATACCGTCACTTGGACCAATGCCGACAACGGGTTGCACAACGTCGTCGCCGACGACGAGAGCTTCGATAGCGGTGCGCCGTCGACGGATTCTTGGCAGTTCTCTCATACCTTCACCACCGGTGGCTCCTACGACTATTCCTGTGAAACCCATGCCGCCCAAGGGATGACCGGTACGATCATCGTCCAGGGTGTCTTCGCCGACGGAATGGAAGCGGGTAGCGCCGATTCCTGGACCAACGTGGCGGGCGGCTTGCCCTTCTGCTCCTGCTATTTCTCCGGCGACTGCGCCAACGGCGCCGACTTCTGCAACTGGGGCAGCTTGACGGTGGAGGACAACTGCACCTGGCGTGAGAACAAACCCAACGGCGTGCCGGGGGCCGGCTGTGATGTCGATTACGCCGGTGTCGACTGGACTTCCGGCATTTGTGACGGTATCTGCACTCCGTCGAATTTCGGCTCCGACCTGGGAACGGAAGACCGCACGGTGCTGTTGCAAGGCATCCAGCTCTGGGCCGAGGCCCTGCTGGGGCCCGCCACGGCGGGGGGTGGCCCCGTCGATCCGGCCCTGACGGCGCAAGTTCTCGAGCTGCCCTTCCGCAGTGAAAACAATGCCTGGATCCTCGGCCGTCAAATCGGCGACATGTTGGCGATGGCCGGTATCACCAACCTCGACCGCCAGTACTGCCACCACGAGAGCCACCCCGGCGAAGATCCGCCCCTGGTGGTCGATATTTCCGACGACACCTGCTTACAGGCGGCCGGTCGTCTGGCCGTCGATGTCCTGCTGGCCGAGATCGCCAGCCCCGACAGCTCCAAGGGCATGCTCGACGAGCTGCGCACCGCCTGCCCCAACAATCGGTGGCAAAGCCTCTTCACCCAGCGCTGCGCCGCCGACGGCAACGCCTTGGACTGCGTTCGCCGCCGTCTCGCAGCCACCGCCGAGTTCCTGAGCACCCCGCGGCAGGACAGTGCGCTGCGTCTGTTCGCCAAGTAGGATTTGGGAGGCGACCCACCCATGCTCTGCGCCGTGGCTGCGGTGCGGGGCGGGGCGGATTACTCCAGGGCCGGACGCTCGTCCGGCCCTTGTTGCAGCCAATCTATTGTGGCAGCCAATCTATCCAGGCTTGGACTTGTTCTGCTTCCGCCTCGCCACTGTGGCGAACGAGCCGCTCCGCCGATCGCCATGCCAGCAAGCCTTGATCGGCCCGCCCTCCGACGACCGCCAGCTCCCCCAGGCTACGCAAACAGAGACCGGCCCCAGCCCAATGTTTGAGCCGGCGAAGTTGGTCCACCGTCTGACGGTAGTAGCGCTTCGAGCCGTTGAGAGAGCTCTCTGCCGGCGCCAGCAACGCCCACTGATGGGAGGTGTGCTGCGCCCCTAGGTTCCAGCCCATACGGCGCTCCACGTCACTCGCCTCGTCCAGAAGCTGCGAGCAAGCGACGCGACGACCGACCGCAAAGCGGACCAAGGCGCCGAGATGCAAGCACAGGGTCCTGTCGGCCTCCGAGCCGCCGGTGCGCGCCAGGCAGCTGTCCAAGATACCTTCCGCCGCGGGCAGCTCTTGGAGTTGGAGGTGGTTGAAGAAAATCTGCCACGATCGCTTGTCCATAGATGAAATCATACCCAATCGAACTATGGTACCTTCGCTGAGATTCCAGAGAATCTTGACCTTCACCCAATGGCAGCAATGTAGGAGACATCAATCCCATGGACACAGCGGCCTCGGCGTTCACTCCCCCCCGGCGTCCATCCCAGTGGTTTTTTGTACCCTTGCTCTTCGCCATCGGCTTGCTCTTGGCCTGCAACCTCCTGTCATCCTCCGAGGAGGCCGCCGCGCCAGGTGCCTCGCAGGCGGCGGCTCCGACGGCCGATCCGGTGGAGCTGGAATACTGGAGCACGATCAAGGAAAGCGACCACCCCGAAGATTTTGCATCGTATTTGGAGCGCTATCCGCAAGGGGTATTCGCCGATCTGGCGACAACGCGACTGCAACGGTTGGAGGCTGGCGACGACGGAGCGGCCGACGATGGCGCGGTCCAGGGGGCCTCGACGGCTCCCAACGCCGTGCCCCGCGACGGTGCCAATGGGGCGCCTCCTTCCGCTACCGGCGCCCCTTCGGAAGGCGCCCCTTCGGAAGCTGCGCCTCCGGGAAGCTCCAGCGCGCTGGAGGGGCCACCGGGCGGCTCAGGTTACAGTCGGCCCCCCGGTGGCGATTTCGGCGGCGCCTATCGCGACCAGCGCGCTAACACGGTGAGAAACGCCATCTACTCTGCGTTGGGTGGCTATTCTGACCGTCGCCTGCATCTGGCGCCGGATATCCCTCGCTTCAAGCTCGACAACGTCGCCAACCTTCACGGCCTCGATTCGTCGCGGGTCATCCTGCTCTACGACGACGGCTCGAGCGGTGGCGGCAAGTCCGGCTTCTGCCTCACCGACCGCCGCATCTACTGGCGTTTCATCGCCGGCGACAATCCCTACTACTTGGACTACGAAGATATTCAGCGAGTGCGGGTCGATCAGACCAGCTTCACCGTCAACGACTATCCGGTGCCCACGGCCCTGGCGGCCGACCCGGCTGCCGCGGCACGGCGTTTCGCCGATATCCTGGAGGAGATTCGCTACCGTCTGCAAGGACGCTGAGCCCTGAGGGACGCTAAGCTCTGAGGGACGTAGGAGGACGCAGGAAACCCGCTCACGGACAGGCGGCGAAAGCGTCGATATCGGTGGTCGCGGCGGCGGATTCTCCGAGGGGATTGAAGTACTCCTTCACCTCGCCGCTGACCGTGTCGGTGACCCGCAGTCGATACTCGACGTTGGTGATGGCGGCGGCGAATACCCAGACCCGCTGATTGAAGTCGCAGCCGTCGATCACCTTGGCCAACATTTCCCAGTTGTTGGCGCTGAAGAACCAAAATAGCCCGGAGTCATCGGTGGACGCTGGAACCACCTGCCCCACCCCGCTACTGCCGGCGAAATCTCGCCAGCTGACCTCGACCCGGAAGCGCTCACCGTTGAGGCAAAGGGCCGACTCGTCGGCCTGGCACGGGTCGACGGGCCCCTCGTCGCCGCTCAGCAAACGACCGCTGAGGGCTATCAAGTTGCCGACATCGACGGCCTCAGGATCGACGCCGTTGCCCACCATTTCGTTGCTGATCAAGTCGGTCCGGCCGTCGCCGTCCAGGTCGGCGGCCGCACCGCTGTAGGCCAGGGTATCGCCCGTATCGCTGCCGCGGTTGCCGTTGGCCCCTTGGATCTCGAGAATGCGCATGAGGTCGGCGCTGGGCAGCTGACCGGCCCGCGTATCGACCACCGTCGGCCAGCCCCCCGTTTGCCCGTAGAGGAGGAAAACCTGGCCGGCGTTGCGCCGGGCTTGTGGCCGGCCATGGGGCGCCGCAAAAGCCAGGTCGGCAAAGCCGTCGGCGTCGAAGTCTCCCTGCGCCGCGGTATCACCCCCCAAGGCCCCGAGAATCGGACCGAGCACGGTGGTGGTGGTCAGGTCATTGGGCAAGGCGTCCAGGTCCAAGTCGAGACTCCGCAGTTGGGCCGCGTGGTAGAAGATATGGCCGCTCCCCGAGCGCTCTCCGTTGACCCCCTCGGACGGATCACCGGCGATGTCGCCGACAAAGAGATCACTGCGGCCGTCGCCGTCAAAGTCCAGACCACCGAGTATCTCTTCGCCGAAGCGCTCGTTGCCCGGCCCGCCGTCGAGGACGGTGCGACTACCCGGCAAAGCGCCCATGTCGAGCACCCAACCGGCGGGCCACGAGCCGGCGGGGATGTTGTCGTCCCAGGCGATGAAGAGCGTGCCCTGCTCCGTGCCGCCGGTGCTGTGAACAGTATCCGGTGGCGATCCCGGGGGCTCCAAAAGTGCTCCTCCGCGCAACAAGGTGGCGGCCACCAAGACCTCGCCGCGGCCGTTGTCGTCGAGGTCGGCGATCTGGGTGGTGGCCCCGAAGTGGTATTCATTCGACAGCGGGGGCGGATCGATACGGGCCAGATGCCCGGCCAGGACGGTGGTTCCGAAATCCTCCAAATCGATGACCCCGGCGTTGAGCAGGTGGGGACCGCCGCGGATCAAGTACACGGCCCCGCCATGGTTCTCCAGGCCTCGGCTTATCTGATCCGCCCCGACAACGATATCGGCGACGCCATCGCCGGTGACATCGCCGGTGCGCACCCAGATACCCAGGCGATCGAAGGCCTTGGCACCGATGAAGGTAGTGACGTCCCAGGCGTTGGGCAAGGCCCCAAGATCCACCGGGCCGGGTTGCGCGGCCCGCTGCCGTAGACCGGGGGCACCGGCGATGAGGGTCAACGCACCGGCCCCCAAGCGGGGCAGCTCGGGGCTGAAGTTTTGGCGACAGATCAGGAGATCCCCGAGGCCGTCGCCGGTGACGTCGTCGAGCCAGATCTCACTGCCCGCCGTCTCTCCGTCCATCTCCCCCGCCAGCCGCAGGATGCGGTCGCTGGGCTGAGCGCTGTCGATATCTCCGCCCAGGGTGCCGTCGCCGAAGATCAGGTTGACCTCGCCGGCGTTGTTGCGACCGAAGGGATCGGCCTGGAAATAGGCCACCGCCATGTCGGCGAAGCCGTCGCCGTCGACGTCGGGACCACCGGCCACCGGCACACCCAAGTGGCCGTCGCCGGAGGCGCCCCAAACGCGGCTCAACATGGGATCGTCGTCGTCGATCGTGGCCAGATCGATCACCGAGGAAGGGCCGTCCGCCGAGGCGGCGACGGCGAGCAGCAGGGCCGGTAGAAGTGTCGAAAGGATGAGGCCGACGCTGCCGTGGGCCCATTTCGGAAGGAAGACTGCCTGGGAAAAGCTCATACAGCCCATGCTATACCCTGTCGAACGATGACGAAAGCCGGCCGTCAGGCCCTCGCACACCACAGGGGGCTAGCCCAAGTCTCGCTCCGACACGGCGACGCCGTCTTCGATGCTGTCCGCCGGATGGACGATCACCCGACTCCCGGCCTCGAGGCCGTCGATGATTTGCGCTGCGAGGGCATTGCGCTGCCCGACCTGAACCTCCACCAAGGCAGCCTTGCCCGCCTGCTCGGCAAAAACCGCCCAACCCTCCCCGTGGCGAAAGAGGGCGCTGGTGGGCACTTGCAGGACATCGTCCCCCTGCCAGATGATGACCCGTACCTCGACGCGAAATCCGTCACCCAATGCGTCCCAAGCGCTGCGCGGATCCTCCAGGTCGATGATGACGTTGACCCGCTGCTCCTCGACGCCGAGGGCTGAGATCTTGGTGAAACCCGACGGTTCGACACGCCGCACCGTACCCCGTAGGACACCGTCGCCGCCCCACTGCTCGATGAGCACCCCTTGCCCGGGACGAATGCGCACCGCATCGGTGGAAAGGAAGTCGGAGACGATCTCCAAGCGCGATGGGTCTGCAACCTCCAGCAGCGGCTCACCGGCTTGCACCTGGGACTCGCTCTCCCGCAGCCGACGCAAGACCACACCATCCACCGGCGAGCGGATGGCGATGGGTTGTCGGCTGTCGGCTCCGTCCCCCTCGCCGTCCATGTCCTGTAGCCGGACCTTCAGCATCGCCAGATCGTTCTGCACCGTCCGCACCCGGAAATCGCTGGCCTTGGCCGCTTGCCGCCGGGTATCCAGCTGTAGCTCGGCACTTTCTAGGGATTCCTTCGAGATGATCTGGTCGTCCGCCAGCCGTTGACGCCGGGTCAGCTCGGCTTCGGCAAAGCGCTGCTCCGCCAAGGCCCGCTCTCTCTCCGCCTTGGCCTGCCCCAGGGTGGCCTCGGCGGCCCGCACTTGCGCTTCGGTCTCGGCCCGGCTGCGGGCATCCAACAACACCGGAGCGCTGGGCTGGAAGGTGGCGAGCACCGATTCTTTGGCCATCACCGGGTCCCCGGGCTCGAGCTCGATACGCAGCACCCGCCCCGCCAAAGGTGCCGACACCACATAGCGGTCGCGCACCCGCGTCTCCCCCTCTTCGTCCAGGCTGACCAGCAGCGGTCCCCGTTCGACCGTCGCAAAGTCCACCGCCTGGACCTTGGGCCGGAGGATCATCGCCACCAGAGTCACCAAGACGGCGGCACCGGCGATCCACAGCCCATAACGCCGCAGCGGGCCGCGACGCTCCCCTCGGTTCTTCTCACCTTGCTGAGACACAGACATTACTCCTTGGTCTTCAAGACCTCGACCAAATCCAGATGATCGAGACGGCGACGGACCAGAAGACCGGAAAGGGCCGCCGAAAGCAATACGATGAGCGCCGACAAGGCGTAGGTCTGACTCGAAATGATCAGCGGAAAGCGGTAGAGCTCGGTATCGAAGGCCGTCACCATGAGGGCCGCCAAGGCGTATCCCAGGAACAGCCCCAAGGGCACCGCCAAGAGGGTGATAGCCGCCAGCTCACCGAGCAGGATCGAGGAGATCTCAGCCCGTGAGAAGCCGAGCACCCGCATGCTGGCCAGCTCATGGCTGCGCTCCGAAAGGATGATGCGGGCCGAATTGTAAACTACGCCGATGGCGATGATGCTGGCGAAGAGGATGTTGAAAAAGATGAAGACCCCCATCATCTCATCCATTTGCTTGTTGAAAGCCTCGACGGCGGCGCTCTGCAACGACACCGAGGCGACGGCGGGGATGTTCTTGAGGACCTGGTAAAGACGCTCCGCATCGCGTCGATCCACTTGCAGGGTGGCTCCGGTCAAGTTGTTGCCCTCGCGCATCAAGCGGTGCAACGCTTCCGCATTCATATAGACCGAGGTGCCGAGGTACTCCTCCACCAGATCCGCCACCACCGTTTGACGCACCGGCCGCGCCCCCTCCAACACCTCCAAGGTCACCACCGACCCCTTGCCAACGTCCAGGATCTCCGCCAGCTTGCTGGACATCACCAGCCCTTCCGGTGGCAGATGGAGCCGCCGGTGGGAGATGTCCACCACCCGCGTCAGCTGATCGTCGTTGTGCAGCCCGAGCACCGCCGTCTGACGGTAACGGTGCCCGGAGCGCAGGCGCACCGGCACCGAGCGGCTGGCCTCCCCGAGGATCACCCCCGGCAAGCGGTTGATTTCGTGCAAGGCCGCACTGGAACGCGGCTCGACGAAGTTGACGGTGACATCCTGACGTTGGGAGACATTGAACTGCATGTCCAACAGCTCGTCGATGGAGTCCAGAAAAAAGAGACCGATGATCAACAGAGCGCCGGAGAAGGCGATGCCCACCACCGACGCCAGAGTCCGCAGGGGGCGGCGCTCTAGGTTGCGGAAGACGATGCGGGCCGGCGCCGAAAGCCACCGGCTGAGCCCTAGGCGCTCCACCAGGGAGCGATGGAACCGGGCCGGTGGCTCAGGGCGCATGGCTTCGGCGGGGGGCAAGGAGACGGCCTGTCGCACCGCACCCCAAGCCCCCGCCAGGGCCGCCAGGCCGCTGATGCCGATGGCCCCCAGCACCACCTTGGACGGCAGGTGGAAATACAGAAAGGGAAATTCGAAGAAATCGTTGTACATGGAAACCATGCCGCGTCCCATGTACTGGCCGCCAAAAAAGCCGATGACCACCCCCAACACCACGACCGTCAAGCTCCACAGGGTGTAGTGCCATCCCAACTCGAGATTGCTGTAGCCGAGGGCCTTGAGGGCGGCGATCTGCTCCCGCTGCACCGAAACGATGCGGGTCAGCACCACATTCAGCAGAAAGGCCGCCACCCCCAGGAAGATCATCGGCACAAACAGGCCGAAACCTTGAAGCTGGTTGAGCTCGTTGTCCAAGTACCAGTTGGAAGTTTGGAGGGCCCGGGGAATAGCCCCCAAACCGCCATAGGGTTGCAGCAAGCGGTCGACTCCGGCGATCACCTCCTGCTCCTGCGCCCCCGGCGTCAAACGCAGGGAGACATCGTTGAAGCCCCCTTCCATGTCGAAGGCGGTGGCCAAGGCCCGCTGCCCCATCCACAGGACACCAAAACGGGAGGCGTCGGGCATCATGTCGCCCGGCCGAATGGTGTAGACGTACTCCGGTGACAGGGCGATACCGGCAATTTCCAACCTACGTTTGCGGCCGTTGATCACCGCTTGCAGCGAATCGCCGGGGCCCAGCCCATGGGCTTCGGCAAACCCTTCGATGACCAAGACCTCGTCGGCACGGGAGCCGTCGATGTAACGCCCCTGGCGAATCAAGACGTCGTTGAGCATCGCCTGTCGCTGCTCCGGCACGGCGATCAGGCGCCCGGTGACCGGTTCCAGCATGCCTTCCACGTCGAGGGTGACGTCCGCCACTACCCGCGTCTGCACACTGGCCACCCCCGGGATCTCCGCCATGCGGTCCGCCAGGCCGTTGGGGGCCCGTTTCAGATTGGCGAAAACTTGCGCCAAACGAAAGCGTTCGTAATAGGCCTGCTGCGTCGAGCGCAGGGAATCGAAGGTCGAGAAATAGGCGATGAACATGGTGACGCCGACGGCGATCACCATGGCGATGGCGATGACTTGCCCCTTGATCAGCAGCAGATCTCGAAACAGCTTGCGATGGATGGCGCGCATGGTGGGTCGCCCCCTACCACTCCAAGTCCTGCGGCGACATCTTGTGGGTGTTGTGCTCCACCCTGGCGATCTGGCCGTCGGAGAGGTAGATGACGCGATCGGCGATGGCGGCGATGGAGGCGTTGTGGGTGATCACCGCCGTCGTCGTGCCGAGGTCGCGGTTGACCGCCGCGATGGCTTCCAGCACCAGCACACCGGTGGTGATGTCGAGGGCGCCGGTGGGCTCGTCGCAGAGCAGGACATCCGGCCGTTTGGCGATGGCCCGGGCGATGGCCACCCGTTGCTGCTGGCCCCCGGATAACTGGGCGGGAAAGTGGTCCATGCGGTCCGCCAATCCCACCCGGTCGAGGGCCTCCTCCGGCGTCATCGGATCGGGGGCGATCTCGGTCACCAGGGCGACGTTCTCACGGGCCGTCAGGCTGGGAATGAGGTTGTAGAACTGAAAGACAAAACCCACATGGTGCCGACGATAGCGGGTCAGATGGGCCTCATCGGCGGCCGTCAGCTCGCCGCCACGGTAGAAGACCCGACCGGCGGTGGGCACATCGAGGCCACCCAGGATGTTGAGCAAAGTGGATTTGCCGCTGCCGGAGGGCCCCAAGAAGACGGTGAACTCACTGGCCGCCAGCTCCAGATCGACCCCCCGCAGGGCGTGCACGTCCACCTCACCCATGTGGTAGACCTTGGTCACACCACGGGCTTCGAAAACCAGATCAGGCCGTGGCCCGTCGTCTTGCTTCGCTTGCCCCGCCGTCGGCGGCGCCTCGGCGACTGTCGGTGCGTCCAGTGTCCTCATGGCGTCTCCCAGTGTAGCGCAATAGCCACACATTGGATGCTATACGGCAATGCCCATCCTTTGTTTTTGAGCAGTCAAAAACACACCTCTGAAACCTGCAAGAGACGCCTACGGTCTGTGAAGGTCAACTCAAGACATATTCACGACAGCCGGCAAGGCGGCAGCCACTCCGGGAGGGGCGGGATGACGCTGGACCGGGGCCGTAATGTTGCCACAACATGATCTCCAGGCTACACCAATCCGCCGTGGGCATCAATCCGACACCTAGAGCTTGTTTCAAGGCTCCGGACTGGCAATGCCATCAGACCATCCGATCGCCCAATGTTGGCCTGTCCCAGGACTCCGCCACCTCCGGTTAGGATGATGCTATGCTCATCCCATCGAGCATTCGACCCGTTAGTGATCGCTCAAATCCTTGGATACCAGCGTCGATGGTTTGGCCGCCTATCGACCCAACTGGAGATCATCCTTGTCAAGACGTGCATTGGACGCACCCGCCGCCGGTGCTGTGCCGGAGGGCTGCCTCTTTCCCCACTTCGTTTGCCGGGTGGCCGGTCTACCCGGCGATGTCCTGGTCAGCCTGCGGGCCAGCGGTGCAATGGCATCCTTCGACGAGGTGTTGCGCTTGGAAGCGGCACTCAAAGAGCAGGCCACGCCCCTCACGGACATCCTCTTCCAGGCTATTGAAGGACAGGAGGACGTCGCCATCCGCCGTGCCCTGCTGCGCCTCAAGCGGGACGCGCACAACATGCGCTCTACCCCCGAGCGTCACTTCGAGACGGCGTCGACGGTGCTCGATGCTTCCGAACAGCAAACCTGGCAACGGTTTGCCGCGCTGCTCGAGCAGCATGACGCTACCTGGAAGCGCTATCGTCAACTCTACGTCGACGAAGTCGCTACCATTCGCTCACGTTTTCAAGGTTTGGTGAACGCCGAGTCGTTCCGTCACGGCCTGTTGCTATCGAGCCGCAGCCTGTCCGATCAGGTGGAGCGCTATCGACGCGCCTCGCCCAAGAAACCCAAGGCCAAGGAACGGCAGGTCGAGCGTAGTCTGATGAGGTACATCTCGCGCACGGTGATGAAAGCCACCCCCTTCAGCACCCTCTGCTCCCTGCTCCCCGGCCGCTGGACCGCCGACGCCACGGCCCCGCGTTTCGACGGCCCGGCCAACCGGCAAACGAGCCATATCCGGCTCAACAAATCCATCTATGCCCGCCTGTTGAGCCGCATCTTGGTGCGCCCAGCCATTCGTCGGCATCTCTGCGTCGAGCTCAATCCCACCCTCGAGCGGGATGTCGCACCGGCTTCCGAGGCCATCGACCAGCCCCCTTGGGTGCTGCTCAGCGCCGAAGGCAATACGGAAGTCTTCCACCGCCTCGCCCACCCGGTGGTGGACCTGCTGCACGGGCATCTGAGCACCACGGGCCCCATTCCTCTCGGCCAGTTGGTGAACGCTCTGGCCAACCACCCGGACATCGACACCGACAGCGAGCAAGCGGCGGCCTTCATCGAGCATCTGCTGAAGATCGGCCTGCTGCGATTCCGTCTCGGCATCGGTGAGCAGGAGGTCCACTGGGACGCCCCCTTGGGCGCCCTCTTGGCCGACATCGACGACGATCTGGCCCGCGGTGTACGACGCTTCCTGACCGAGCTGAGGGCCCTCGTCGACGGTTACGGCACGGCCGATTTGGCCACCCGACGTCGTAAGCTGGAGGACAGCCATCGCCTGTTGCGCAGCTTCTTCGCCGAGATCGGCGCTCCGCCGCCGGGGCCGAGCTTCGAGGTCTTTTACGAGGATGCCAGCGGCTCCGCCAGCCTGCAGATGGCCAGCGACGGCCTGCAAGAGGTGCTCAAGGACTACGTCGCCTGGACCTCACGCTTGGCCTGGCCACGGGGAGAGCAGGCCAACATGCGCCGTTTTTTCGAGACCTACTACCCCACCGGACAACCGGTGCCCCTGCTGCGCTTCTATGAGGACTACTACCGCCAGCACTTCAAAGAGCACCTAGCCCATGGGCAGCGGGGAGGGCCCCAGGAAAGTGACCACCGGCCGGAGGACGCAGAGACGGAGACCGTAGATCCAGCGAATGTGGGATCGGAGACTGTTGAATTGGAGACTGTGGAATCGGAGTCCGTGGATTCGAATATGGGATCGGAGACGGTGGGATCGGAGACGGTGGGATCGGGGAACGGTGCGCCGGAAGGCCCGGCGACGCAGTCCCCTGGCTACGATCCCAACAACCCCTTCGACCTCGAGTACATCCGCCAACTGGACAGGGCCGTCAAGGGCATGCATGCCCTGTTGCAAGAGCGCTGGCAGGGCCAGCCGGAGGCCGAAGCCCTCGAGCTGACCCAAGACGACTTCGCCGGCATCTTGGCGGAATTGCCGCCGGCCAACGAGAGGGTGCGCTCCGCCACCTTCTTCGCCCAATACCTGCCCGATCTGGACGGCCAGGGCACCTCCGCCCTGGTGACCCGCAGCTACCTGGCGGGCTACGGCAAATACTTCTCCCGCTTCCTCTACCTGCTGCCGGAGCAAATCCATCACCACCTCCTGGACCTCAACCGGCGGCGGAGCGAGCAAATGCTGGCGGAGATCTGTGGCGACGCCAACTTCAACGCCAATTTGCACCCCCCGATGGTGCCCTGGGAGCTCAGCTACCCGACCGGCGAAAGCGGTGTCGCCGAGCAGCAGATCCGCACCTCGGAGGTGGACGTGGAGATGGATCCCGACAGCCCCCACCGCCTGCGGCTGCGCCATCGTCGGGCCGACAAGGTGGTGATCCCGGTGGACCTCGGCTTCCTCAATCCCCGCATGCGGCCTCCCCTCTTCCAACTGCTCACCCGTTTTGCCCCGGCCGACAACTTCACGATGATGATTCCGGAGCTGCCTCGGGACGGCGAGGCGCCACCGCCGGTGCTCTACCGGCCGCGCATCGTCTATCGGCAGCGGCTGGTACTGGCCCGTCGTCAGTGGCGGGTGGCCGGCGACATTTTCCCCCTGGCCAGCTCCGAGGATGCGGTGGAGTATTTCGCACGCATGCAGCGCTGGCGGGTCGGCATCGGTCTGCCGCGGGAGGTCTTTGTACGCATCCACGTGCTCGGCACCAAGGTCCCGGAGCCAACACCAACTCCGGCACCGGGCGTCACCCCAGACGATCCCGTAGCCGAAACGCCGGGGGGTGCGGCCGCCGTCGAGCCCCAAAAGATCAAAGGTCCCAGCGGCGTGCGCGAGCACCTCTACAAACCTCAGTACATCGACTTCGCCAATCCCCTCCTGGTGGAGTTGCTGGGACGCGGGGCGGAAAACCTGAGCCGTTACTATTTGGTCTTCGAGGAGTGCCTGCCACACCGTCAGCAATTCCTCACCGACGATCAGCACCCCTATGCCACGGAGCTGATCCTGCAGGTGGATATGGACCAACCGGCGTCGCCTGAGGCGCCCCTTTGATGTCCTCCGACGGTCGACGGCAGTCCGCCGGTTGGCTCACCGCCCACCTGACCTTCGACGGCGAGCTTTGCGGCGCCGAAGCGGACCGGCTCCTGGTGCATGTGGTGGCACCCCTGGAACAACGCTTGACCGCCGATCGTCGTATCGACCGCTTTTTCTTCCTGCGCTACAACGTGCCCGGCAACCATCTGCGGCTGCGATTCGGCGACCTCACCACCGAGTCTCGCCGCCGGGCGGTGCAAGAGGCCGTCGCCGAGGCGGTCACCGCGGCGGCCGAGGTGCGCTCCTTGGAATGGCACGGCTACGAACCCGAGGTGGAGCGCTACGGCGGCCCGGTGGGCGTACGGCTGGCGGAGGATCTGTTTGTCGACGCCAGCCGTGTCGCCCTCGAGCTGATGCACAAATTCACCCCCGGCGATCGCGCTTCCCGCCTCGGCAAGGGTTTGCTCACCACCCTGGTGCTGCTGCGGGTCTTCGCCGGTGATCGCCGGGACGCCGCCAAGCTGGCCCATTACTATGCCGTGGCCTATCTGCACACCCGGTTAGCGGACGAGGCCAGCCGCCAACGCTTGAGCGACGCCTTCGCCCAAGGCTTCGATCGCCAGGCCAATCGACTGGCGGAATTTGTCGAGGCGGCCTGGGGGGCCATGGAGCAGGAGGCCTCCTTGACCCCCGAGCTCGATGCCTACCACCAAGCCATGGTAGGCCACCGCGATGGTCTGCGGGCGGCCTGCCGTCAAGGCAGCCTGCGCTTCGACGGCCAGCCGACGGACGATTGGGGGGCCGCCATCTGGCGCCTGGTTCCGAGCTATCTCCACATGATGAACAATCGTCTGGGCATCGAGCTCGAGGAGGAGGCCTACTTGGCGTCCCTGATCCATCTCACCTTGTCCCGCGGCGACGACCGGGCCGCCAAGACTTCAACGGGAGCGTCCGACAGTTGACCACACCACACCAAATTGGAGAGAACCATGAAGAAACTGAAACTCGATCTCGATGACTTGAAGGTCGAATCCTTCCAAACCACCCCCGAGGCGCCGCAGGCGGGCCAAGGCACGGTGGTGGGTTTTATCACCCAAGACCTGACCCTGTGCGATGAGTGCACCAGCTTGACCTGCGGCAGCACCTGCGGCAGCACCTGCGGTAGCACCTGTGGCAGCACCTGTGGCAGCACCTGTGGCAGCAGCTGTGGCGGCACGTGCTCCACCTGCTCCGTCAGCTGCAATGGCGGCTGTAACGGCGCCACCTGTACCCCCGGCTGTACGACGGATTTCCTGTGCTATATCTGCACGGACTACCGCTGCTAGACACCCCTCGGCGGTTCTAGAATCGCCGGCTGACTCCTCGACTCGACGGCCCTCCCGTTGAAGACTGGCCATCGTCGGGAAGCGGGCGCCACGTGCCCTTGACATCGACAGAGTGCTTTCCCTGTATCCTTCCCCTGTATCCTTTGCCTGCTGAACGTTTCCTTTGACCGCACAGCTGAGAGGCCCCCGTGAGCCATCCCTCGAGCCAAGACTCCACCGTTTACCTCGACATCGCCCACCGCATCGGCCAGCGCATCGCTTCCCAAGGCCAATGGCAGGGGGAGGCCTGTGGCTGGCAGATCATGGCTCCGGACCCGACGGGCCAAAGCCGCGACTCGGTGCCCCAGCCCGCCACCGGCCTGCTCTACCAGGGCACCGCCGGCATCGCTTGGTTCTTGGCTCAGGTGGCCGCCGTCACCGACGACGACACCCTGCGCCGTACGGCGGCGGGGGGCCTGCGCCATGCCCTCAACACCGCCGAGCAGCTACCGGAGGCCAGCTTCGGTCTGCACAGCGGCCGCCTCGGTATCGCCTGGGTGGCCGCCCACCTGGCAGCGCTGCTCGACGAACCCGCCTGGCGTGAGGCTGCCTGGACGGTGCTTCAGCCGTGCCTCGGCAAGGCCTCCCAGGATCACAGCCTGGACGTCATCGGCGGCGCCGCCGGTGCGATTCCGGCCCTCTTGGAAATGCGCTCCCTGCTGCGCCGCGACGAGCCCCTGCAACTGGCCCGCGACCTGGGCGAGCATCTCTTGACGCAGGCCCACATGGAACCCGACGGTTGGTCCTGGGCGACGCTGCCCCGCGCCTCCTATCGCAACCTGGCCGGTTTGGCCCACGGCGCCGCTGGCATCGGCCTCGCCCTCCTCGAGCTGGCCCTGGCCAGCGGCGATGGCCGCTACCGCTTCGCCGCCGAAATGGCATTTCTTTACGAACGCAACTGTTACGATCCGGAGCGGGAAAACTGGCCCGACTGGCGCAATATGCCGTTGTCGGAGATGTACCAATTCGGTCGCATCGATCTGTTGAAAGATCTCTTACGCCAGGACAAGGCACCCCAGTACCGGCACCATTGCATGACTGCCTGGTGCCATGGCTCACCGGGCGTCGGCCTCTCCCGTCTGCGGGCTTGGGAGCTCACCGGCCAGGAGCAATATTTGCAGGAAGCGCAGCAGGCCATGCGGTCGACCGCCCAGTCATTGACACCACAGGCCCTGGAGCACAGTAATTTCTCCCTCTGCCACGGTGCCCTCGGCAACTGCGAGCTGCTGCTGCACGGCGCATCTATGCTGCAAGACGACCAACTGCTCGCCAGGTGTCGACAGGTGGCGGATCATGGCGTCGCCACCTGGGAAACGACGGGGCGTCCTTGGCCCAGCGGCACCCTGGACGGTCAAAGCGATGCCAGCCTGTTGCTCGGTGAGGCGGGGGTCGGCAACTTTTATTTGCGTTTGGCGGCACCGTCGACCCCCTCACCGCTGTTGCTGCGGCCGTCGCACGATGGGCAGGCAAGGCTTCCGACGAACGGTTTCAGCAGCCTGGCGACGGCCAGTGCCGACGCTTTTTTCCTGCGCAGCCGCCAACGTTGGCAGCGGCTCAGCGACGGTGCCTTCAGCTGGCCGCAGACGCAACCCAGCGACGAGCTCCCCCTGCAGGAGGCCCCCAGCCAACGGGCCTACGGGGCATTCCTCTCCTTTCTAGAGCACGTCGAGGACAGCCGGCGGCAGCTCTACGAAGATGCGTGGATCGTCGAGCGCCGCGCCTACGAGGCCCAAGACAAGATCGAAGACTTCACCCAAGAATCCCTGCGCGCCTTGATCCGTCCCAGCTGGCAGGATCTGTCCCTCGACCACTGCACCTTTCGCCTGGCCGCCGATGCCCAGTTGGTGACCACCCAATACGCTTGGCCCAAGGATGTCTCCGCCGAAGACGGGATCGTCGACGCCGACTTCCCCCCCGGCGCCCAAGAGACGGCCTACCTGTTGCTGCGACTCCATCAGCGGTTACAGGCTCGTCCCCTGGGGCGCTTTGCTGCCGCCATTCTCGGCGAGCTGGAGAACGGTGCCGCCCTGCAGGATCTGATCCGCACCATCGCCGAGGCGGTGGGGACCGACGATCCGGCCACCATCACCCCCACCGTCCTGCAACAACTCGGACAGCTCTACGCCGTCGGGTTCATCGACGCCTCCCAGCCCGAGGCCTGAGCCGTCGCCGTGAGCCACACCGCCGACCACATCGCCAAACCTGCGCCCGTCCGTGCCACCCCAGGCCTGCGGCAAGCGGGGCGCCAGATGGTGCGTTTGATGCGGGTGGTGCGGCCGTTCTGGTCACCGTTCCTGCGCGGCATTCTGGTCGCCCTGATCCTCGGTGGGGTGAGCATGGTCACCCCTTGGGGCACCAAGCTGCTGGTCGACGAGGTCTATCCCGATCAGGACAGCGCCCTGATGCACGTCGTCGTCTTGGGTTTGCTGGCTTTCGGGCTAGCCACCACCTTGATGGGGGGCCTGCACAGTTATTTCAGCCTGTTCATCAATACCCACCTCAGCAACTCCACCCGGCTGATGTTCTTCAACCATCTGCAACATCTGCCGATGCGCTTCTACGACACCCACCAGGTGGGGGAAATCAACAGCCGCTTCCAAGACATGGGTCGCGCTTTGGAAGCCATTGGCCGGGTCATCCATACGGTGTTCGTGCAGGGCATCTACTTGCTGTTGGTGCCGCCGGTCCTCTTCTACCTGGACTGGCGCTTGGCCGCCATCGCCTTGATCAGCGTCCCCCTCACCGCCTCTCTCACCGCCTTCACCGGCGCCTTGATGCGCCGTCGCTGGCAACGGGCCTCCGAAGCCTTCGCCGACCTCAACGCCTTCCAGATCGAGACTTTGAGCCATGTGCGGACCTTCAAGACCATGGCCCTCGAAAACTCCATCTATCGGCGGGCTCGCGGCATGATCGAGCACGCTTTGGCAGAGCAGTTGCGAGCCGGTGGCATGGCGCAGGGTTTCGGCGTCATCAACGGTGTGCTGCGGGGGCTCAACACCGCCCTTTTCACCTGGTTCGGCTGGCGCTTGATCCTGCGCGGTGACATGACCCTGGGGGATTTCTTTGCTTTCTCCGCCTATCTGGGTTTCCTCTTCGGCCCAATCCAACAGCTCATCCAGCTGTTCTCCGACTTTCAGCAATCCGCCGTGCACTTGGACCGCATGTGGGAGTATTTGGACGCCGAGCCGGAGCAGGATCCGGCCCTTGCCTTTGAGGTCTCCAAGGAAAAACCGCGACAGCTGCAAGGTAACTTCGAGCTGTCGCAAGTCACCTTCGGCTACCATGTTGAGCAACCGGTGCTGCGGGATATCGACCTCACCTTCGCCGCCGGTCAAGTGACCGCCGTGGTGGGGCTTAGCGGCTCCGGCAAGACCTCCCTGCTGCGCCTGCTGGCGGGCCTCGAGCGTCCCCAGCAAGGCACCGTCCGGGTCGATGGACAAACCATCGACGTGGCGATGCTGCCCGAGCTGCGAAGCCAAATCGCCGTCGTCTGGCAAGACGTCAGCCTGATCAAGGGTAGCCTGTGGGACAACCTCGTGCTGGGCTGTAACGCTGAAGATGGCGGAGCTCCGCAAGACGACGAGGTCCAGCAAGCCATCGACCTCTGCGGCCTGCGATCGGTGGTCGACGACATGCCCGACGGCCTGGCGACCCACGTCGCCGAATGGGGTTCGAGCCTGTCGGCCGGGCAGCGACAACGGGTCGCCCTGGCCCGAGCCATGCTGCGCCGGGCCCCCATTCTGTTGCTCGACGAAGCCACCGCCAACATCGATGTCGAAACCGAAATGGCCATCCTGCACCGGGTCTTCCGAGCCAAACGGCGGGCTGCCATCATTTTTGTCACCCATCGCCTGGCCAGCGCCACCCTGGCGGACCGCATCTGCGTCATGGAGGACGGACGGGTCATGGGCTTCGGCGACCACCACCAACTGATGGACACCTGTCCCACTTACCAGCGTCTGCAACAGGCCGCCGGGGGCACTCCGGAGCTGACATCATGAGCCCCAAGGGAAGCGACGACCTACCCCGCCTGCCGCAGCTCGACGACATGGCGCCCTTGGCCGCCTGGTTGTCTCGACACCTCCTCAAGGTCACCTTCCTGGTCTTGATTCTCTTGGCCCTCTGCCTGGCCTGGTTGCTGCGCAGCTACGGTTTCCAGCTCGACGCCGACGGTCTGAGGCGCACCGCCGCTGAGGTGCATTTCAGTCGCTCCAACAATCCCATCCCAGCCAACAGCTTCCGCCGCCCCAACCCCCCACTGGGGCCCTAGGATGCCCCACCGCGACGCTTCCCCCGAGCTTGCTCTACCGACCTGGGCCAGGCCTTGGTTGGCCGGCACCCGCGGCCGCGGGGTTCGCGTCGCCGTGATCGATAGCGGATTCCGTCGCGACGGTAGCCCCAACGATTGGCTCGAGGCCGGCCACGGCCTGGTAGCTCCCGAAGACGGCCTACGCTTGGCCTGGAGCGACGACAGCGACGACCGTATCGGACACGGCACGGCCTGCGCCCAGATCATCCATCGCTTGGCCCCCGCCGCCACTATCGTCCCCCTGCGGGTCTTCGGGCAGCGTTTGGAAACTTCCCCGGAGATCATCCTCGAAGCCCTCAGTTGGGCCATCCGAGGGCGCTACCAGGTCATCAACCTCAGCCTCGGAACCCAAGCCCAAGACGCCCTGCGCCCCTTCTACCGTCTCTGCCAAGAGGCCCACGACCTGGGCATCGTCCTGGTCTCGGCCCTGCCCCGAGGGGACGGCGTCAGTTATCCCGCCGCCTTCGAGCCGGTGCTCGGCGTGACCCTCGGGGAGGTCGACAACCCCTTCGACTTCCACTACGTCGAAGACCATGCCGCCGAGATCCACGCCTACGGCCACCACTGTGCCACCTGGCATGGCGAGGCTAGGGAGTTGCACGGCTCCAGCTTCGCCGCTCCGCACGTCAGCGGCATCGTCGCCCGGCTGCTGGAGAAAGAGCCCGGGCTAGGTTTGGCCGGCGTTAGACAGCAGCTGGCGGCGATGGCGGCGGCCAATTGGCGCTAAGGTAAGGGTCCGCGCCAAAACCGCTACCCACTCTCCGCCCATCGATCATTGGGCGGTGGCATAGGGAGGGATGGGTTGGCCGTCACCTCCCAGAATGGCTTGGTGATCGCCGCTGTAGTGGCCCTTGACCTGGCTGCGGGCCCGCTCGACGACCATGCCGAAGAGCCGCTCGAGACCATGCAGGGTATTGGCCACCACCAGACGGTCGGGCACCGAGCCGCCGATTTCGAAGGTGGCGTGGAAGCCGACCAGCGTACCGCCATCGGGCATGGCGATCATCAGCCAAGCGCCATGGTTCAACGGAGTCCAGATGGCCTTGGCGAAGATTTCCTCGGTCATACCGGGGACGAGCCCTTGCCGGATGGCCTGCTCGGCACGGGGTAAGGCGTCCGGAGTGAGCTGCCAGCCGTGCTCCCAGGCATCCAAACCCGCAAGGGCAGCGAGCTCTAGATTGTCCCAAACCTCCACCACCCAGCGGCGGTTTTTCAGGGGCCAGGGCAAATCGATGAAACCGAGCCACAGGGTGGGTTTCTCGCCCGGTTGGGTGAGGCGAAACTCAAGGGTTTCGTCGAGCCCACCGAAGTGGGCGTCCTGGGCGGCAATCCACAGATCCTGTCGAGGCAGGTCGACCCATTGGAGGCCCACCGCCTGATGGGGCGACGCCGATTCCGGACGATGCCGCAAGCGCACCAGCTCACCGACTGCCAAATGTTGAACATGGGATGCCTGCAGGCGCGGCAATGCAAGTCGAGCTTGCTGTCGATAGCGCTGCAGATGGTCCACCGCCTGCCGTTGCCGTTGCAAGAGCAAGGCCGCCCGTCGTTTGCGATTCTGGCGCCGGGCCCGCAAGCGAGAGATCTCCGTTTCGCCGTCGGTGGCGCCGGCAACCGACGCATTATCGAGCCCTCTGTTCGGTTCCTGGGCCTCCGCTCGACCGCCCGACATCGTCAACGCCATGAGGAGACCGACAATAGCCGTTTGGCCGAGCCGTTCCATCGTCGCGGGTCGTCGGGAGAGCCCCTTTTCGAGTCCTGTTTCGACGGCGAAGTGCTGGCTAGCCGGATAGGGGATTAGGACACCGTGATCTAGAGAGGCTGGGGTGAGCATGCTCGTCGCACCCTACCCTATTCGGGTTCCAGGCACCAAACGGAGATCCTCGGTAGAGGAGCTAGGGGCGGGCGATGGCGGGCCCGACGCCGAGGTGTCATGTCCGGCAATTCCACCCAATAGCGCCACATCTGACGTTTGACGCCACGCATCCTGAAATCTGGCAGTCGGTGTAGAAAACGTCCCAGTTTCTGCCAACTGAAGGCCAAGAAGCCATGGAAGGTCAAGTCTTCGTAGAGCTCCCCCATGACCATCAACCCACCGGCGTCGGTGAGCACGATGCGGCATGCGTCGACCACCTCCGGCCCCAATCGAAGCACCGGAATCCGCTGCCGCCAAGCGAAGTCCGTCTCGATCTTGCCCTGC
This sequence comes from Acidobacteriota bacterium, assembly GCA_029263315.1. GTDB lineage: Bacteria > Acidobacteriota > Thermoanaerobaculia > Multivoradales > J023 > JAJCXR01. The sequence goes on from JAJCXR010000048.1 coordinate 172,552, forward strand.
ATCCAAAGGGCTTCGAGGATCAGCCGTTGCACGCCCTCGTGTTCTGGCCGTTGTCGGTGGACCGGCCCTAAGGTCTCCACCGCAAGATCTCCCCGCCGCTTCATCAGATAGGCCTCCGCCAATTCCATGGCGCTACCGAGATCGCCGGGGTGCAGGGCGAGCCGTTGTCTGCGGAGCCGTACGACGCCGTCCAGATCGTCTCTGGCCATCATGGCGTCTTCCTGTCGCCACCTGGCCATCGAGTCACTGCGATCACCGCTCCGCATCCACTGAGTATTCTCCCAGAAACGCTCTTCTGGAGATTGGGGTTGTTGCAAGATGACGCCCATGCCGCCTCCTGTGATCTGCCAAGCTCGGCGGAGCCGACCGTCGGTTTGCTCATCGCCCCGACGGTGTCGGCCCCGGCGGCCCGGCCGTTTACATCAAATGACGTAAAACGGCCATCAAATTCCCAAGCATTCCTGAAAAAAACCCGTTGCCCACACGGTCACGCCGAGGACTCGGTAGGATCAGGCTTGCCGCCACACCCGTTCGACGGCACAATGCCCCTTGCATGAGCCAGCCCAGCCAAGTATCGCCTCCCCGTAGAATCTTGCTTTGGCCCTTCGCACTGGGGTTGATTCTCTATGGCCATCATCTCGGCGACGGCTACTTGGCGGACGATTTCCTCTATCTGCAATGGTTGGAGCAGGGGATTCCCGAGTTGCTGAGGCGTGTCACTTGGCACTCGGACCCACAGATGATCCGCCCCTTGCCAGCCTTCGCTTGGACGCTGTCATGGTTGCCCGGCGGTGCGGCCTGGCAACATGGGATGTCGCTGCTCTTGCACTGCCTGGCCGGTGGCCTGCTGGCCCGTCGCATTGCCGCTGAGGCGACATTGCGGTCAGGTAGTGGGTGGGCAAGCTGCGCCGGCTGCCTCTTCGGTGGGCTTTTTGTAGCCTGCCCGCTGCTGGTCGAGCCGGTGATCTGGCTGAGCTCGGCAACGGATCTCTGGGCCACCGTGTTGGCTCTGCTCTGTCTCGATCTGGCCTTCCCGCCTGGTTCGGTGGAACCCCCGACGGGTCGTCGCCTGGCATTGGCGGGCTTTGCCTTCATGGCTGCCCTACTGAGCAAAGAAACCGTCCTGCTGCTCCCCTTCTTGGCCTTGGCCTTGCTACCTGGAAGGCGCCATCCCGCAGGTTCTTGGCGTCCCCATGTGGTGTTGACGGCCATCTTCGTGGGCTACCTGGCGGGTCGGTGGCTCCTCTTCGGGGGTCCCGGCGGATACCTGGAAGCGGACGGCTCGTCGCGGGCATTGAGCTTCGATCCGGCCATCTCCCTGCGCAACATTGGGCTCCAGCTTCCCTGGCGCTTGCTCTTTCCGCTGATCCGTAGCGAGTCCCTCCCCTGGCCCCTATGGGGGGCCCTGGGCTTGATGTCATTGACCGTCGCAGCGGGGTTTGCCCTGGCATCGTTGAAAGGCCGTTCGCCTACCTTCACAAGACTGCGGATCGACACGCTCCTCGTCGGTATCGCCTTGGCGACCGCTTTCCTACCGGTGCTACCCGTATTTTCCGTCGACAGCGACCATGGCGGCGGACGCCTGCTCTACTGGCCTCTGGCGGTCGCCCTCTGGGGGGTGAGCCGTCTGCTGCCGTGGAATCCTGCTCAGAAGTACTGGGGGTTCGCCCTGGTGGTGCTGTGGAGCCTGGCGACTCTCTACAACGGCACCGCCTGGAGCGAAGCGAGTCGTCGTCTCGAAGCGACCCTGCGCCAGCTACCCGCCGTCTCCCACCAAGTTAGCGTCGCTTCAGAATCCCCGACCGGCGGGGGTCCGCCGAGTGGGGGTCCGCCAACAAGGGTCTACATCGACGGCTATGATTCCTGGCGCGGCGCCTACCTGTGGCGCAATGGTTTTTTGGCAGCCTTGGCCAGACATGGCGTCGGCGGCGGTATCGATTGGCGTTTGGGAAGCGGCGCCATCGTCGAACAGAACAGTGACTTGGGACGTCGCACCCACGTTTGGGCCCTCGACGCAGAGCTTCGGATGGTGGACCAAACCGCTTGTGAGCGGGCTCTGGTGGAGATCGAGGGGGGTTTCCCGTGGGCATGCGATGGCCATCCCCGCAGGTGCCAGGCACCTGCGGGGATGGCCGTCGGGAACCCGGCAGACGAGTCCCCTCGCCTTGTTTCCAGAAGGTGCCAGGCACCTTCTGGAAACAAGAAGAGCAAAGCTGCGGAAGCTCATCGCAACAGGTGCCTGGCACCTTCCGCGAGTGCGACGGGCGAGGTCATCACGGCCCTACGGATACGGGCCGTCGACCCATTGAACCGCCCCTTGGAGGGCCGAGTGCTGTGGCGGAGGGGATCTCTGGCACGCTTCAATATCAGCGATTCGAGGGCTTTCCGCTTGACCGCTGACCGCCCCCGGATTTCTATGCGCCTGGGGCCAAGCGTGGGCCCTGATCCCTGGCAGATCCAGATCTCGCTAGCGGAACCGAAAAGGTTGGCGGAGATTGCCGACGTCATCGGCTTGACGTTGCCAGAGGTTTGCCGCTGAGTCGGTGGCGGAAAAGCGCAGCTCAGAAATCGAAAAGGGCGTCAAACGCCGCTCTGGGATCCACTTTTTTGGAAGGCTCGTCCTTACCGACTTCTTGCGTTGCTTTGGGCACGAGCTCAGGGCACGAATTCGCCTTGGCTTTACTGCTGACGTAGGTGATGTCTAGAAGACGGCACTCATTGCGCAATGAGGAATCGAAGTGGGTGCAATGGGTGCAGGTGTGGAGATCCGTGCCGCATTTACTGCAGGTGGAATTCACCTCGACGGTGCTGGCGACCTGTTTGGCACCGCAGACGGCACAGCGAAACACGGTGCCTGTGGGTTTGCCAAAACCACGGCCTCGGGGGCCTTCAGAGGGGTCACGGGGAGGCCTCGAGCTGCGTTGCGGGGAAGATGATGAGGGGCTGTCTTGATAACCACTTTGACGATATTTGCGATCTGACATGAGTACTTTATATCACGCCCCGGGATCGACCTGAATATCACGCCACGGGATCGACCTGAGCCATGGGCACCGCATTTGGAACCCCTGGCCCGCCCCGCCCCTTGGCCCCGCTCCCCCAGTTGGGTAGACTGGTTTAGATATGTTGCCCAAAACCTGAGGAGATCGCCGTGTGGAGACTCGTCCCCTGCCCCGTGACCCTGTGTCTCGCCGCTTCATTGCTAATCCCCGGGGAGTCGTTGGGGCAAGAAGAGTTGGCTAGCTTCGACGAAATGGTCGAAGTCTCGGAAGTGATGCTCGATGTCCTGGCCACCGACGCTGACGGTGCCCTGGTCAAGGGTTTGGAGAAAGAGGATTTTCTCATCGAGGAAGATGGCCAGGAAGTCATCATCACCAGCGTCGACTTCTACTCAACGCGCTACGACGCAACGGGCTCCGAGGCCGATGAGATACCTTGGAGCCGCTATTTCATCGCCTTCTTCGACGATCAGAGACGCTTCAATCGATACGGTACCCTGGAAATCCGGCAACAGATCCGTGCGGCAAGCCACGCTCGCCGCTGGGTTCGGGAAGAGATGCAGGCCTCCGACTGGATGGCGGTGGTCCGCTACGACGGTCGCCTCAAAATCTATCAAGATTTTTCTCAGGACCGTGACGCCCTGGAGAGCGCCTTGGGGCGAGCGGCCGTCGGTCGTGATCCATCGCCTCAGCGGCAGAGCCAGACGGGTCTAGTGTCCCTGCTTCGCAGACTCCCAGAAGCGACGACCCGCAATGGCAAGGAGAACATTTATCAGAGCATCGCCCGCTTGGCCGAGGCCAGTGGTTCCATCGTCGGCCGCAAGAATCTGCTGCTTTTTACCCTCGGCTTCGGCATTGAAAACCGGGCGACCCGCAAAGCGGAGCCCGACGAGCGTTACTATCCGCAGATGGAAGCCATGCTCAATGACCACAACGTTGCGGTCTACCCCATCGATATCACCCCGGCCGGCCGAGGCGCCCGACAACGGGATTTCCTGCAACTTTTGGCGGACGATACCGGGGGTTTCTATGACGAAAATTTTGTCGGTTTCTTGGCGCCCCTCAAGGATGTGGCGGACGACAATCACGGATATTACCTGCTGAGTTATCAATCGCCACGCCCGGCCGGCGAGGTCGGATACCAGCGGCTCGAGGTCAAGACTCGAAGACCGGATGTCGAGGTCCGCGCCCGTCGCGGCTACCGCTACGGACTTTGAGCCGTCACCTCAGGGCTGCGGCTGCTCAGTTGAAACACCAGGGGTTGAGGCGCCCGCCAGCCCCTGGCCCCGTAAGCGGCCATCTCTTCGGCATCGAGCAGAGAGGCCACCAATCTCAGGTCAAAATGTCTTTCCAGGGCAAGGGCTTGCCGTGGGCTCGGCATGATCAGTATAGGAGTCCCTGGATTCGGCGTCACGATGAGGCGATCCAGTGCCACAAGAAATGGCTCTCCAAGCTCACCGCCGGATCCCGAAGTGGCCACTCGGCGACCCCGTAACTCCTGCCGCGCCAAGACCTCCGCGTACCAATCGTCGTAGAAGAAATCGAGGCAGTACACGAGGATGTCGCGGCGTTCTTCAAGCACCGTTTGGCGATACCAGGCGGTGGCCGTGGTGAAGTCCCCCTGGGTCAAGAGAATGGCATTGGCTGGCAGCTCCCGGAGAAAGATCTCGGCAAAACGATCCACCAACGTTTCGTCAGATCGATCGGCCAAGGCAAAGTTGCCCACCAACAAGGCCAGTGGCAACAGAAACAAAGCACTCGCCATGGCGGCCACAGCACTCCATCCAGCCCTAGAAGCGGCAAAGCGTCGCCACCATGCCGAATCCCCGCCCTGTTCCAGGGCGTCACCACACACAGTCAAGCAAGCTCCCCACCAGGCGACGGGCCACAGCAGGGAAAAGTAACCCAGTTGGTAGTCGGTGATATCACCGATGTTATAGCTGACGAGCACCCCCGAGTAGAGCCCAAGACTGAGTCCCCAAGGGATGGCGAAGGTGCGATGGTAACGCCAGAGGTGCCGCATTCCCTTGAGCAGACAAAGGCTCATCAGCAGCAAGGTGAGGAGGCGAACGCCCACCGGCAAACCGGCCAGGGGCATGACCATGCCGACCAGATAAGAGGCGACAGCGCGCCCACGCTGGGCCAGGTGGACGGCGAAGCTGCCCACCGTGAAGGTGCGTCCAGGTTGCTCCACCAGTAGCAATTTATCCGGGAAGTCGCCTCCGGAAAGAGTCCACCACAACCCTTCCAAATCGGCGGGGTTTCCCCAACTGAGCGCCGGTTCCTGGAGTGCTCGCAATGGCAGGTAGAGAATGGGTGACAGCCCGAGGAGCAAAGCCAAGGCATGGCCGAGGCAGCGCCGCCGCCAAGCCTTGGCTTTACCCAAATGGCGCCAGACCACCGCCCCCCAAAGAGGCACGAGAACGACGGTCAGTAGATGATGAGCGAACCCCAATCCGAGCAGACACGACGCCCCATAGGCGGCTCCTCTTCTCGACCACCCCTGATCGCCCTTCCCGACTTGCCCCCTGAGCCAATGCCAGGACAACAGCACGAGGCCACTCTGCAAAAGTAGCTGCAGGGCATAGACCTCGGTCCGGGTAGCGTGGGTCCAGGGTCCCAGGCTCCAGCCAAAACCCAATGCACCCGCCATGGGAGCGAGCTGCCACCACCGGCGTTGCCACACAGGACCACCTGCAATGGCTAGCGAGCTGAAGCTGAGGATCAGCAAGCGATGCATCAAAATCACCGCGAGCACCATACTGAAAGTGCAAAACAGGGTGACCCGAAACGGAATGGCCCCAAACGGCAAATAAGTGAACAGGTGGCCAAGGAGAGTGAACAGCGGGTAACTGGTTGGATGGGCGATTCCGAGACTGGCACACACCGCCGCCAACTCGATACCGTCCCCCCACACCAAACCAGGGGCTGCGGTGGCGACATAGACCGCACCTACCAGAGCGCCAACGAGAAGCGAGCCCCCCCAACCTTTGGCCAAGCTCAGCCGCCGCCTTGCGGAATAAGGCCAACAATGCGTACCGGCCCGCCCGACCCCCCAGCGATTTTCATCGGCAGAGCGATGATCCAGCTTCCGGTGGCCGGCAAACGTTCCAGGTTGGCGACATTTTCCAAGCCCGGCACGTTCATGCCATTGGCGGTCTGGTGGACGATGAAGTCCTGCGACGGTCCATAATCTATGCTGGCAGTGTCGACCCCGAGAACCGCCACCTGACGATCTTCCACCAACAGGCGAGCCGCTTCCTCCCCATAGGACGGGAAGCTCAGATTTGAGGCATCCCCGGGCGTATCATCGCCAAAGTAGGCTTGTCGATCGCCCCAGTAGGCTCCCCAGCCGGTATGCAGGAGAACGATCGAGTCCTTGGGGATGGTGCCATGCACTTCTTCCCAGGCCTCGATATCGGAAACCTCCAGACGGTATTCCCGATCGTTCCGGCATGCCGCCTGAATGTCTATCACGACACCTGCGCCCATAAGTCGCTCCACCGGAACCTCATCGGCATGCTGTTTGTCAGCTGCAAAATGTATCGGCGCATCGAGATGGGTCCCCCCATGCTCGGGGGTGCTGAATGTGTTGGCAGCGTAGAAAAAACCGGCCTCGGTCTCGCCATAGGACAGTTGCTCGAGCTCAAAGGCCGAGGGGGATGTCGGCCAATACAAGGTCTCGGCGTCATAGGCATAGGTGAGGTCTACGACGTGGGCCCGCTGCAGGAGGTTGATCAGGGATGGCGAGGATTGGGCCGCTTTCTCATCACCTTCCCCTGAGTGTATTGGGGATTCAGGAGCAGCACAGGCGCCAAAAACGAGCAGAATTCCGCCCAGGAACAAGGCGAGCGAGCTGATTCGTCTTGGGGACGTGGGAACCAGCGTCGACGGCGATTGCACTAGATCTACCCAACAGTTGTATCTCACGAATGGGTCTCCTTGGTTGGTCTGAGTTGCGTTTCAGTTTATACCGCCATGCCCTGTGGAAATGGTGCCAGGCACCTGCGGAAATGCAGCAGAAAACAGCGTTGCAGAGGAATAGAACAGTTGGCAACCCAACTCGATGACTAAAAAATAGCGTCTAGCGGCGTAAGTGACGCCCGTTTTACGTCTTAGCCCTTCATAGAGATCAACTTAGATCAACCCTCTCCATGGAGGACTGAAACATGCCCCGCAACCTCAGGTACGTTACGCCCTACAGCCTGCAGCACGTCTCCGACGTCATTGCCCAGAATCGCTATCTGTTGACCCCATCGTCGGAGCTCAACGAACGCTTTATCGGAGTTTTGGGAAGAGCCCAGGAGCGCCATGACATGACGATTTGTGCAGCCGTCGTCATGGCTAGCCACTACCACCTAATGCTGCGACCTCGCGACAGCAAGCATCTTGCGGATTTCATGTGCTTTTTCAAAACCAATCTAGCCAAGGAGATCGGACGCCGTCTTCAAGGTTGGACAAGCAATTTCTTCGATCGGCGATACCACTCGATTACAGTCAGTGACGAGGAGGCGGCGCAGACGAAGTTACTGCGCTACGTCCTCAGTCATGGAGTTAAAGAGTTTTTAGTGGACACCGTCCGAGATTGGCCTGGGGTCCACTGCGCGTCGTCTCTGATCGACGGTTCGCCCCTGGAAGGCCGATGGTTTGACCGGTGTGCTGAGAACGCTGCACGCCAGCGTTGCGGGGCCGAAACGGTGAATCCTGAGGACTTCGCTAGTCGCCAAACCGTCACCTTCTCACCCTTGCCCTGCTGGCAACATTTGCCCGAGTTAACCTGGCGGCGATTCGTCGAAGAAATGGTGGAGGACATCGACAACGAAGGGGTCCTTGAGCGTAGGGTACAAAGAAAAAAGAGTCTCGGCGTGGCCAAGATTCTGGCTCAGGATCCTCACTTTCGCCCTGGCGAGGTATCCAAGTCGCCCCAACCTCGCTTCCATACCGCCAGTCGTGAAGTATTCGATACAATGCTAGAAGTATGCCGCCAGGTGATTCAAATCTACAGGGCTGCGTCCGAGCGTCTGCGTGCTGGAGATCGATCCACCGTCTTTCCCGAGGGGACCTTCCCACCTTCCTTACCCTTCGTGCCCTTTAGCCGTGGAGCGGAAGGTATCCTCGGGGCCCTCGGGACGCGGGGTCATCCCGTCTGAGGCCGTCGTCGCTGGTGTAGTGCGTCCAACGAACGGCGTCTTTATTTCGATATCCTTTCGTGTGCCGTCAAAGCGCGCCGATGCGGTGATATCGGGAATATCCCGAAGAGGCAAGACACAGACAGAGCGCCAAAGATGCCAAAGTGAGACCACGGATTTGTGGCGCGCTGCACTAGGTTTGCCGCTAGGACTCCCCGACCTGGCTTTCACGCTCTTCCTCAGAACTGCAACTAGAAACTCGCCGTACCCGACGAACAACGCTCGAGACGGTGACGGTGTGTGTGAAACTATCGAAAACGGGGACTCAGTGAGATGGCATCTTTTGTCCACGGCCAACGACCAAGCATAAAAGGGCCACTTGACCGCCCTGGATTGGGCAACCCTCCACATTCTCGCCGACCAAATCGCCGACTGGATCAGCTCTCCGAGAAGTGCCAGGCACCTCGTACATCATTCCGCCGCAGGTGCCAGGCACCTGCGGAAATGCACTAGATTTGCGGCTAGGACTCCACGACCTGGCCTTCACGCTCTTCCTCAGAACTGCAACTAGAAACTCGCCGTACCCGACGAACAACGCTCGAGACGGTAACGGTGTATGTGAAGCTATCGAAAACGGGGACTCAGTGAGGTGGCATCTTTTGTCCACGGCCAACGACCAAGCATAAAAGGGTCACTTGACCGCCCTGGATCGGGCAACCCTCCACATTCTCGCCGACCAAATCGCCGACTGGATCAGCTCTCCGAGAAGTGCCAGGCACCTCGTACAGCATTCCGCCGCAGGTGCCAGGCACCTGCAGAAATGGGCACCTCGTACATGCCAGAAAGTGCCAGGCACCTCGTACAGACAGGATCAGCTCTCCGAGAAGTGCCAGGCACCTCGTACAGCATTCCGCCGCAGGTGCCAGGCACCTGCGGAAATGGGCACCTCGTACATGCAGGCAGCACCTCGAACATGCAGAAAGTACAAGGCACCTCGTACAGGCAAACGCAAAGAGGACGGCGCAAGCGCCGCCCTCAGCTCTCAATCGATCTTACGACGACGCTTTAGCAAACGCCGTCCCCGCATCAAGGGCAAGCGGGCATACAGCTCGCCCAGCGACTGGCATTGCCGGTCTCGAAGCCATCGAGGAAGATCCCGATGTCTATGACCACCGTCGCCACCGAGGCGATGTTGTTGCCATCGCTGACCGCGTATTGAAAACTGTCGCGACCATTGAAACCGGGGTCCGGCGTAAAGGTCACCGTATTGTCCGGTCCGCCGCCATTGATGGTGACGGTACCGTTCTGTGGTTGGCTGACGGCGGTGACGGTCAGCGGATCAAGATCCCCATCACTGTCATTGGCCAGTACATCGATGACCACCGTAGCGGCCGGCTCCTGTTGCGTCGCCAGATCGTCCACCGCCGAGGGCGCGCTGCCCACCACGGCGCAAACGTTGCTCTGCGCATCTTCAGCCTGCAGCTCGAAGTTGGTGAGGGTCACCTCATCGAACCAGAAACCCCGCAGGGCCAACCCACCATCCGTCGAATAGGCGACATCCAAGTTGACCACTCGGCCGGCGAAGTCGTCGAGCACCGCACTCGACCATGTGCTCCCCGCCCAAGTATCCATCGTGGCTGCCCAGCCGTTCTGCCCCCCGGTCAAACATCCACCACCGGAACCGCTGGCATTGTAGGCCCGCCCGCCATCGGGATCGATGGCGCTGCGAACCCCGTTCGTGGCGTCGCGCAGGGCGACGTTGGCGCGGTCATACCAAGACCCACCGGAAAAGGGCTCGATGATGAAATTGGTCTCCAGGGCCAAGGTCGAGGTCTCGGACAGACGGATCTTCGGCGACAGCACTTGATCGCATGAGCCGTCGATGTTGTCCGTCGAGTCGAGGAAGACCCCGTTGGGCCCGCCCGCGGTGCGCGCGAAGGAGCCGGACGTCACTTGCCATCCCTCATAGTCCGCGCCAAAACCAAACGTCCGGCTAGCGACACTTTCGAGGTCACTCTCGGTCAGCTCGAATTCGGCAATGGCCGACCTCGAGGATGCCAACTGATCGGCATTGATCTCCACCTCGAAACGCAGCACATCGTCCTGCACCAAGCCATCGCCGACAAAGTCGAAGCAGACCTGAGCTTGCTCACAGCTCGCAAGATTGGCTGCGGCGATGGCGGGAAGAGATGTCGTCACGGTGACGAAGGCACCGAGGTCGATCACCGAGACATCGGTCAGCTCGACGTTGGTCAGCGACACCGTGCCGACATTGGAGAAATCGAAGCAAACCCGCGACGTTTCACAGTTGTCGACGAAAGGATCGAGGTCACCGCTGGAGCTGGTCAGGGCAAAGGAAGCCGGAGCAATGGCCAGATTTCCGCCGCCGGTGGGCGTCACCTGAGCACAGCTGCTGGCCGGTCCGAGACACGAGTCGTCGCCACCGATGGCGATGACGATATACGAGTATTCTCTTCCGTTCTTGAGCCCGCTATCGATCAGCTCGAGGCCACTGGTTTCACCGGCGATCATCTTCCCGAAATCACAACCGTTGACCCCATCGGTGCGATAGACCCGGTAGTGGGTAGCGTCAGCGACGGCGGTCCAGGTGATACGAGCTCCGCGATCGAGGGGCGTGACGGTCACCGTAGGTGCCGAGGTCGGCCGATCGGCGCAACCACTGTTCTGCACCATCGGGGTCGGGCAGTCGATGCCGTGCCGCGCAAACGCAGCGGCGATGGCCGTCATATGGGGGGTGCCATCGCTGAGGTCACCGTTGTCGTCATCGGCCGCCAGGTAGTTCAGGTAGCCACCGTCGGCGTTGCAGCCGTCGCCGGTGCCCGTACCATCGACGCAGGAGTACCAGCTCCCCACCAAACCGCCACCCTGGAAAGTCAGCTGAGTGGCCAACTCGCGGGAGGTGTCGAGGCTCATGCTGAAGGGCGCCGCGGTCAAATCCCGCTGCCACAGGTCCCAGATGGCCTCGGCATAAACAGCCCCTTCACAATGGGTCGAGCCCCCGCAAGGGGTCCCGCCGCCGGAGCCACAGTTGGCGTCGATCCAGGCCAGGTCGTGGGGCAAGCCGGAGGCGCGCTTGGCCCAGTCGATATCGCGCACCCCGGTACAACTCACGCAGGGATCACCGAAGCCGGTGCACACCACGCCAGGGCGAAAATTATGTCCGATGCAGGAGGTGTTCAATCGCAGACCGGCAAAGGTATCCGCAATGCCCTCCCCAGGGCTGGAAATGCCCGGCGCCGCGTCGGCGCCGTCCATACCGTGTCCCCATTCGTGATCGAAAACACCGGCGATCTCACCGGTATTGGAGCAACCGCCCCCTGAGGTGAAGAAATTGACCCCGCCGGGACCGCCGCTGGCGTTGCAGTTTGCATTGATGTTCATCGTCGCCGGCAGCTGCGATTGCAGCCACGGGTTGCTCGGTAGATGGCTACGCCCCACCTCGATCATGCGATTGATCTCGTAGTAGCCGGAACGGATCGAGTGGGTGTTGCCCGAGGAGGCGCCCGGCGCCACATCGCAGTCCGTGCTGGGGGGGGCCAAGACGCCGAAGTCGAGCTCGCTGCCGGTGGTGCTTTCGAGCACCGCACCACAGGTGTCGATCATGCGCAGATAGGTACCGTTCAGGGTGGAGCTGATGGAACCATCGACGCAGGCGAGAAGACTGCCGCCGGCATCGGTGAAGAGAGTTTCGCCGGTATCCGCCACCGACACGTCGGCAAAAGGCATCGGGTAGTCGGCTTGCTCGGTGCCTTCAGCGCCGACGCCGTCGTTGGTAACGGGAAACACACCGCCCACCATGGCGCGGGTTTCTTCGGCGTAATTGACGGTATCTTGGAAGGCCAACAGCTCACCGTCGTGGGCATCCACAAGGGCTTCCCAACGTCCGATCTGTCCGCCGAAGGCGGGGCTGAGAACCCATACCAAACGATGCTCCAAGCCGCCACCGGGGGTCAATAGGGCGGGATTGAGCCCCTTGGCCAGAGGTACGATCTCGAGCTTGGGCTTGCGCCAAACGCCCTCGAAGCCTATCGGCGCGAGGTGTGAGGCCAAGACGTCTTCAGCCGCCGAGGAAGTCAAAGCGGGTTGTGCCGAGATCTCGACATCACCCCAGTTACGGGCCCCGAGGAGGGTCAAGTTGCCATGGTTGATCACCGCGGTCAAGAAGCTGTCGCGCACCGCTACGCCGTCGATTTGGCGCTTGGCGTGGATCTGTATCAGGTCACCTTCGGCGTGCAGAGTCACCGTGCCTGGATCCTGCAGCTCGGCAACGTCGATCTGCAATAGATTGCTCTGCATCCGCAAGTAGTTGGTGAAGGCATTCCAGGCCGCCGTCCGGTGCTCTCCGTAGGTGCCTGGCACCGTGACGGAGAGGCTATCCCAAGTCAGCTCGTTGCCGACCCCGGCGCCGGGCAGCAGGGGTACCTTGGGCATCAGACTGCCCCAACGGCCACTGCGGACATCGAGGTAGGCCGCCTGGGGCGAAACACCCAGGCGATTGAGATCAGCGGTCCAAGTTGCGCTGTCCGTCAGCTGTGAAGGGGGTACATAACTATTGCCGATGTATAGATCGGCGTGCCTGAGCTCTTTGCCGCGGATTTCGGAGGCGTCGGTGGGCGGCTCCAAGGCCGCCGTGGGCAGTGTTGCCACCGCCAGCAGCAGGGCCAACAAGGCAAGGCGCAGGGGACTCTCAACTCTCAATCTCATGATGTTTCTCCTCAGGGTGGGTCGTCGAGTCGTTGCAGCAATGGGATGCCACAAGTCTAGAGGAATTGCCCGTTCCTGCCCAGGTTTCTGCCTCAGAAAGGAAAGATCAGCGAAAAATACCCCTTGCTGATCCAGTAGTGCCCACCGATGCGCCTTGGATACTCGAACACCCAACGGACCCGTCGGCCGACGGGTCGTAACTTCAGGAGAATCCAATGCCTTCGAAAATCGCTCGTAACCTTCCTTTCCTGGTGACCTTCTCGATCCTCTGCCTTTTCGGGACCGGGCTGGCGGCGGCAGCGCCACAATCCGTGCCAGGGGAACCAACCGGTGACACCCCCACGCCGCTGGCGGTGGCGGCTGGCACCTTCGAAGAGAGGCTCGAAGGTTTGGCCGTCGCTCACTTGACCCCATTCCTCGGCTCCGCCGTCGAACGAGGAACGGTGGATTTGCACGTCGACCACGTCACCCTCGATCAGCAAACAGCCCGCGTCGCTTTGCAAAGCCGCCTCGATGGCCAGCCCATCGCCGGTGGCACCGTCACCATGGTGATCGATACCGCGTCCTATGACATCGCCTCCATCGGACACCAACTCCTGGCCTCAGACGACCTCGCGGAGCGCCCTAGCCTCGGCTTCGAAAGCGCTTTCCACATCGCCTCAACCCAGGCGGACGCGCCGATTTGGGCCTCGGTGACGGAACCGAGCCTTCGTCTTGCCGTCGACAGCGAAGGCTCCATCCGCCACGCTTGGTCGGCCGCCGTATCATGGCTACGCGATGGGTTTGAGTATCAAGGTCTGGCCTTCGTCGACGCCACCAACGGGGAGCTGATCCGTCTCGAACGTACCTCCAACAGCGGCGCCGCTGCCACCGACAAGGGCCTCTTCACGCCCCCCAGCGTCGGCACCGTTTCCAAGGAGCAGGTCGATGCCTGCGGCCACTACATTCTCTCCTGGTATAGCGTGGCGCACGCCAATGTATATGAAGTGTTCTTCACCACAGGTGGCTCCCCCGGCTCCTCGGCTCCGCCCGCCACCAGCTTGTCGGCCACGCCGTCCTCGGTTCCCCAGCAGATCTGCGTCGGCGCAACGGCCCCTTCCAATGGCAAGTTTTGGGTACGTGGTTGCAATGTCGGCCCCGGCTTCAAGAACTGCGGCGGCTACGGCAGCGTCAGTGTCGGCGGTCCGTCGCCCCTCTGTGGTAGCGGCGGTTCTTTCTGATCCAAACCAGTTACCCTTGCCAAGGCTCTCCTCGGCGCCGGCCCCCAGGGTCGTCGCCGAGGTAGCTTGCTCTTGGGGCTGGCGTCGGGGTCGGCGGGTCTTGATAGACTACGGGAGACATTCCGTTATCTTTCATCGAGGAGACTCGCGATGGCCGAAGACTATCGAGTTGAGCAACTGCGTCTCGCTCTCGAAAGCTCGTCTAAGGATCTCAAGATGGCTGCAATCCTGAGCCTACCCGACAACGTCACCGACGCCGTTCGGTACCTTGAAAAAGCCCTCGAAGGATCCGAGCTCGACCTGCGGGTCGTTCTGTTGGACGCTCTCTTCCGAATGACCGGCGACCGGTCCATCGAAAAGGAGCTGATCGCCATCATGGAGTCTCCGGCCACCCTCGACGACGCCGGCGAAGAGCTCTACATGCTGGCCCGTATCGCCCTCAATCGCATTCAGGGCGACACCTCCGATGCGCTCAGTGGTGAAGGAGATGCCTTCCAGCTCCATGCCCTGGCGGTGCCGGGAGAGGGGCGCGACCTGGCGGTGATCATTCACGGTACCTGGGCCAACGAGGGCAGTTGGTGGCGTCCCCACGGGGATTTTCATGCTTACTTAAAAGAACAGTTGGCCATCGAGCACCTCTACGATGGCGAAGAGCCCTTCGCCTGGTCAGGGCGCAATCGCCACCGTGCCCGCCATGATGCGGCCGAGTCTCTCCTGCAATGGGTCGAGGGTCACAATCCGAGGCACTTGGAAATATACGCCCACAGCCATGGCGCCAACATCTCGATGTTGGCCACCCACGCCGGGCTGCACATCCGCCGCTTGGTGATGATGAGTCCGCCGGTGCGCTCCGACTATTTCCCGCTGTGGGATCAGGTGGAAGAGGCGTTCAACATCCAGGCCCGCTTCGACCCGGTGGTGGCCATCGCCCGCGGCGGACGCTGGTTCGACATGCCCAAGGTGCGCGAGTTAGAGCTGGCCAACAGCGGCCATTCCGCCTCCCACGACCCCACCGTCTGGGAGCAAAATCAAGTCCCCAAGTTCCTCGGGCTGCTGGCCGCTTCATGAGTCGCCCGCATCTGATGCGATGAGCAGCGAGGACCCCTCCGCAATCCAAAAACGCCTGGCCAGGCTGGCGGTCGGCGATGCGGAAGAGCGTTTTCAATGCCTCATCGAGCTGGCCGAGCACGATGCTCCACTGCCCGAGGTGGTCGCCCATCTCGACGATCCCGACCCCATGGTCCGGGTCGCCGCCGCCCAAACCCGCTGGCAAACCAGCCGCGATACCGCAGAGCTCCCGAAGCTGGTGCGCATCCTCATCCAAGGTCTGGTCGGAGACGGGGACCTCCCCTTGATGGCCGGTACCCTCTTGGTCCAGATGGGCGCCGCCGTCGTGCCCGAGCTGACCCGCCAACTCGATCGACAAGATGCCGCGGCGCCCTTGGTGGTGAGGGTCTTGGGGGAGATCGGAGGTTCCCAGGCCATCGCCTCGTTGCGCCCCCTGGTGGACCACCCACGGTCGGAGGTGGCGCAGGAGGCCAGGCAAGCCCTCGACGAGTTGAACGCTGAAGCGACAGCCGACGAAGGGGAAGAAGGCGCGCTTCGATCAAATCCTGATGCCCTGTAGACTGTCGCCATGAGCCAGCCTGTAGGCAGTCATCCCGCGGCAAGACGCCCCGCCGCCGATCCTTCCCATCGACGACCCTTCTCGGGCCAAGGTTTGGCGTTGGGCATCCTGACCTTGATCTCGCCCCTCTGCCTAGTGCTCTGCTTTTGGCAGGGCCCGTGGACGGACGCCGCCTTTGCCGCCGTCGCTTGCTCCTTTCCCGTCGCCTTGATGTTGCTCGGCGCCAGCCGCCGGGGTCGCTTCGCCGTCGCCGGTTGGGCGATCCTAGGTCTCGGTGTCCTTCTCCTAGGGGTGATGGCCGGTCTCTTCCGTTGGCGGGGGCAGGGGGTCGACGGTCCTTGGTGGGGAGGGCTCCCCCCGGCGGCGGCCATTCAGCTCTACGGCATCTTCGTCCTACCCTTGATCCTCACCTGCACCGCCTATGCCTGGACCTTCGACAGGCATTTCCTAGATCCCGAGGCGTTGCGGAGCCTGCGCCGGGACTTCCCCGAACCCAAGGTCCCCGAAGCCCGGTGAATGTCCTCCAGCGGCCGTGGATTCTCGGTGTCGCCGGCCTCTATTTCCTCGCGGTGGTGGCCATTGGCTTGTGGGCGGGACGCCGCACCCACAACGCCAAAGATTTTTTCATCGCCGGCCAGAACATCGGTTTGCTGGTCACCGCCATGGCCACCATGTCGGCATCCTTCAGCGGCTTTGTCTTCATCGGCGGCCCAGGGCTGACCTACCGTCTCGGTTTCGCCTCGCTCTTCATCTGTTTGCCGGTGGGTTTCACCGCCGCGATGTTGTGTTGGACGGTGGCCAAGCGACTGCGCCTGCTGGCGGAGGTGCGGCAGGTCTACACCGTCTCCGATGCCCTCCTCTGCCGCTACCGCAGCCGTCTCACCTCGGGTCTGGCGGCGCTGGCGGTGGTGGTGGGCACCGTGGGTTACCTGGGGGCCCAGCTGTTGGCCTTGGGGGTGGTGCTCGAAAGCGTTTTTGGTTTGCCGGAGAGATTCGGCCCCTGGAGCCTGCCCTTGGCGGTCTTGGCCGGCGGACTGCTCATTCTCTTCTATGCCACCGTCGGCGGCATGATGGCCGGGGTCTACACGGATCTGTTCCAGGGACTGCTGATGGTGATCGCCGCCGGCGCCGTCTTCTTCTATGCCCTGAAGGCCGGCGGCGGGTTGACCAACATGGCCCGGCAGGTGGCCACCTCGCAAGCCTTTGGACCGAGCTTCCTCGACCCCTTAGGAAGGGTTCCGGTGCTCACCGCCTTGGGATTTTTCTTCGTCTTCGCCGTCGGCAACCTGGGTCAACCCCATATGTTGCACAAATTTTTCATGCTGGACTCGCCGAGCAAGTTGAAGTGGATGCCTTGGGTGGTGGGTGGAAGCCAGGCCCTGTGCGTCTTGATCTGGCTCGGCATCGGTCTCGCCGTTCCGGCCCTGGTGGCCTCCGGACGCCTGGCCCCCCTGCTCAATGCCGACGACGCCGCACCGACTTTCTTGCTGCACTTCACGCCGGATCTTCTGGCCGGTTTGGTGGTGGCGGGCATCTTGGCGGCGATCATGTCGACGGCGGATTCCTTCATCAACATCGGCTCCGCCGCCCTGGTGCGCGACCTTCCCAAGGCCCTGGGCAAGAGCCTGCCCAACGAGCTGCTGTGGGGCCGCCTGGCCGGCATTGTCGTGGCCCTGGCCGCTGCCTTGCTGGCCCTGGCCTACGGCGACCTCATCGCCCTCCTGGGCACCTTCGCCTTCGGCACCTTCGCCGCCGCCCTGGCCCCGGCGGTGGCGGTGGGTCTCAACTGGCGGCGGGTCAGCGCCACCGCCGCCTCGGCCTCCATCGTCACCGGCCTGGGGCTCAATCTGGGGCTCGAGATCATGGCCAAGCAGACGTGGCTCGGCTGGCTCCCCAAACCCACCTGGCTGCTTCCCGGCGTCCTGCCCAGCGCCGTCTCCCTGGCCGCCTCCTTCACCGTCTTGCTGTGGCTCAGTTGGTGGCGTCCAGCGACCGAGACCCTTCCGCCGGATGTGGACCGGGTGATGGATCTATAGGTTACCGGGGGCTGACTTCTAGGTTTCAGCCTTGGTCTTGGCCTTTGCCTTGGTCTTCGTTTTGACGACTCGCTTTCGGCGTCCATGGATGTACGCCCTGCCCGAATCGACCGCGAACGGTCCTTGCAGCAACGTCTTGCGTCCCAACAGCATGCGACAAATCATGTTGTGACGGCTCACCAGGCCGACCTCTGTCTCCAAGATCTGACCCGCCACCGCCACCCGCATGTTCACAAACAGCCGATCGTGGCTACGTCCGAAGCTCGATCGGACACGGGTGCGCCGTTGGATCTGGGCCTCGACGGTGCGTCGCTGGCCCCCTTCTCGCCGATCCGCCACCACTTGAAAACGCACCCGATCGCCTTCTAGCTCTTCGATTTCGTCAACATCGATGGCGCTGGAGCGGGCGCCGGTATCCGCTTTGGCGCGAATTTCCACCAACCCCAAGTCCGGTAGACCGACCAGCTCTCGCCAACCGATGGCGATCAACTCTCTATTTGCCATTCAGAATCCTCCGCAAGGCTTTTCTCGGTTGGCCGGATTCTTCCCATAACGAAGCCCCGATTGCAATCGTGAAGGATTCATAGCTTCCTTTCCTCCCGTGTCTCAGGCACAATTCGACCCTTGGGCCAAACAACCCGTTCCCTGGAGACCCGATGAGCTGGAAAGATGCCCTCACTCAGGCCCGAGCTGCCTTGACCACCGAGCTGTTCACCATCGCTGGCACAGCGATCACCGGCGCCACCCTTTTGACCTTCCTGGCCATCGTCCTGGCGACCTTCTGGATCGCCGGCTTACTACAGAGGATGGTCGAACGGCTACTGTCACGGCACAGCAACCAAGACGAAGGCAATGTCGGAGCCATCAGCCGTCTGCTGCGTTACGTGGTGTTGGTGCTCGGCCTCGGGGTGGCGTTTCACACCGTCGGCATCAATCTGAACGCCCTCTTCGCGGCCGGTGCCCTGTTTGCCGTCGCCATCGGTTTCGCCATGCAGAACATCGTCGCCAATTTCGTCTCTGGCGTCATCCTGCTCGGTGAACGGGCCATCAAACCCGGCGACATCCTAGCCTTCGAGGACCGGATGGTGCGGGTGACGGATATCGGCATTCGGGCCACCAAGGTACGCACCCTCAACCACGAGGATTTGTTGATTCCCAATTCGCAGCTGGTGCAATCGACGGTCAAAAACCACACCATGGATGATCGCCTATACCGACTTCGGGTCATGGTGGGCGTGTCTTACGAGTCGGATCTGCGATTGGTCAAGAAGACCTTGATCGAGACCTGCGAGACCCTGGAGTGGCGTTACAAGGCTCGGCAACCGGTGGTCCTGCTCGACGATTTCGCCAGCTCTTCGGTGAATTTCGAGGTCTCCGTTTGGACCGAAGATCCCTGGGGTAGCCGACGGTCCGGCTCGGACCTGCGCGAAGCCATCTGGTGGGCTTTCGAAGAGGCCAACATCACCATCGCCTTCCCGCAGGTCGATGTGCATTTCGATCACCACCAACTGCAACAGCTTGCGGCGGGAGCCGGCCGGCCCCAAGAAACAGAATCCGCTCCTACCCCACGGCCCGAGGACGGCTAACTCGCGGCTCGTCCCAATTCGGAGCGGAGGAAAAAAGAATCGCCCCAGGCGGGAACCTGCCATGGTCGCCGTGTCTCTCAAGGACTGTAGGAGGCCATGGTGGCTTCCGGAAGCCCAGCCTCTGCAAAGAGGCTCAGCCCACAATCCAGGAGACACACCATGTTGTTACGACAAATTTTCGACGACAAGTTGGCCCAATACGCCTATCTCATCGGTTGTCAACGGACCGGCGAGGCGCTGATCATCGATCCGGAGCGGGATGTCGATCGCTACATCGAGCTGGCAAAAGCCGAAGGGTTGCACATCACCGCGGTGGCGGAAACCCACATCCATGCGGATTTTCTATCCGGGGCCCGAGAGTTGGCCGAGCGTCTCGGCAGCCACCTCTACCTGTCGGACGAAGGGGATGCCGATTGGAAGTACGAGTGGATTCGCCAAGCCCGCAGCGACGGTGGCGCCTATGCGGTGACGCTGCTCCACCACCGGGATCGCTTCAACGTCGGTAACATCGAGATTCAGGCGATCCATACACCGGGGCATACTCCGGAGCATCTGAGTTATTTGGTGACGGATCATGGCAGTGGTGCGCCGGTGCCCATGGGCTTGGCGAGCGGCGATTTTGTCTTCGTCGGCGACCTCGGACGCCCCGACCTCTTGGAATCGGCGGCCGGTGTCGCCGGCCAAATGGAACCGTCGGCGCGCTCCCTCTTCCACAGCCTCGACCGTTTCCTCGAGTTGCCGGACTACCTGCAAGTCTGGCCCGCCCACGGTGCCGGCAGCGCCTGCGGCAAGGCCCTAGGGGCTGTACCCACCTCCACCGTCGGCTACGAGAAACAAACCAACCCGGCCATCGACGCCCGGCACGGCGGCGAAGATGCCTTCGTCGAAGCGATCCTCGAGGGTCAACCGGAGCCACCCGTTTATTTCGCCACCATGAAGAAACTCAATAAGCTGGGGGCGCCGGTCCTGGGTACGCTACCGCAGCCGCGGCCATGGCATGCCGAGGATATGGCCCTTTGGCTGGAGGGCTGGCAAGCGGATGCCCCGGAGAGCAAACAACGCGTGGTGATCGACACCCGGTGCGACCGCGAGGCTTTCATGGCCGGCCATCTGGAGGGCTCACTCTTTGCCCCCCTCGACCGCACCTTCCCAACCACCGTCGGTTCTTACGTCGAGCCGGATCAAGACATCGTGCTGGTGGTCGAAGAGGGGCGCCTCGATGAGGCGGTGC
This sequence comes from Acidobacteriota bacterium, assembly GCA_029263315.1. Lineage (GTDB taxonomy): Bacteria > Acidobacteriota > Thermoanaerobaculia > Multivoradales > J023 > JAJCXR01. The sequence goes on from JAJCXR010000048.1 coordinate 193,105, forward strand.
GCGACTTGGTGCGCATTGGCTTCGACAACATCGTCGCCTTCGCTTCGCCCGAGATTCTAGCCGCCCCCGTGCTGGCCCCCCATCTCAAGACGCTGGAGGTCCTCGACTTCGAGCAACTGCGGTCGCGGCGCAAGGACGAGGGGGTGACGGTGCTGGACGTGCGACGGGCCACGGAATTCGCCGCTGCGGCCCTCGACGGCGCCCTCAATATCGCCCACACCCGCCTGCTGAGGCGGCTCGACGAGATCCCGAAGGACAAGGACTTGTTGGTGCATTGCCGTACCGGCGCCCGCGCCGCCACGGCGGTCGCCATGTTGCGTCGCCACGGGCGTAAGGCCTGGCTGGTGGACGGTGAGCTGGCGGCGGCCCTCGGCCGGGAGGTCTGATGCTCCTCCCCTGGCTGGGCGCCCTGGCCATCGGTTTGGCCCTCGGCCTACTGGGATCGGGGGGCTCGATCCTCACCGTGCCGGTATTGGTTTACCTTTTGGGGCAAGACGAAAAAAGCGCCATCGCCGGTTCCCTCTTGGTGGTGGGGGTCATCGCCACCAGCGGCGGCCTACAACATGCCTGGCGGCGCAGCGTCGACTGGCGCAGCGTGCTCTACTTCGGGCTGCCCGGCATGGCCGGCACCTATGGAGGGGCCTGGCTCGGGGGTCGCGTCTCCGGGGCCCTCCAACTGGCGGTCTTCGCCATCGTCATGTTGCTGGCCGCAGCCCTGATGCTGCGACCGTCGCCAAAGCTAGACCCGGCGGCGAGCTCGATAACCCGACGGGCCCCTGGGAAAGTGGTGTTGGACGGCCTTGCCGTCGGCCTGCTGACCGGCTTTGTCGGCGTTGGCGGCGGTTTCCTCATCGTCCCGGCCTTAGTCTTGCTCAGCGGCCTGTCGATGCACTTGGCCGTCGGAACCAGCCTGGTGATCATCGCCCTCAAATCCTTCACCGGCTTCTTCAAGTACCTGGAAGTGTTACAGGACTTGGGCCTCAGCCTCGACTGGAACATTTTGCTCCTGCTCTGTGTCATCGGAGTCTTCGGCAGCTTGCTGGGCCAGCGGCTCGGACACCACGTGCCACAGCTCGTCCTGCAGCGCCTATTCGCCATCTTTCTCCTGCTCATCGGCAGCTTGATCCTCTACCAAAACATTGGCACCCTGATTTAGGGTCACGGAGAACCGGCCCGCCCAAGGAGGCACCCATGATCGAAACCCTGTCTCAACCCTGGCCATGGTATGTGGCCGGTCCACTCATCGGCGTCACCGTGACCCTGTTGCTGCTGCTGGGCAACAAGACCTTCGGCGTTTCGTCGAGCTTGCAGCATGTCTGCGCCGCCACCGTGCCCGGACAAAACCCTTACCTGTGTTACGACTGGCGGCAATCCGGCCTGTGGAACCTCGTCTTTGTCCTCGGCATCGTGCTGGGGGGCGTGGTGACGGGCCTGTGGCTGAGCTCGCCGGAGCCGGTGGCCATCGCCGAAACGACGGTGGCAGACCTCGCCGCCCTGGGCATCGCCAACGACGGCGGCCTGATGCCGGAGGAGATCTACAGCCTCCAGGCCCTGACCTCACCGGCCGGTTTCTTGGTGGTGGTCTTGGGTGGCTTTCTGGTGGGCTTCGGGGCCCGCTGGGCTGGGGGCTGCACTTCGGGCCACGGCATCATGGGCCTGGCCAACTTGCAACTCCCCTCCCTGGTGGCCATCGTCGGATTTTTTATCGGTGGTTTGGTGTCGACCCATCTTCTGCTGCCACTTATTCTCGGGGGTACCACCCGATGAGCCAAAACCCAAGCAAGGTGTCCAAGGGCACCTCCAAGAACAGCTCGGCCTCGAGCTGGAGCCTGCTCGGTTATCTTGGCATCGGTGCCTTCTTCGGCATCGTGCTGCTCAAATCCGAAGCCGTCTCTTGGTTTCGCATTCAGGAGATGTTTCGCTTCCAGGGCTTTTACATGTATGGCCTGTTGATGACCGGGGTCTTGACTTCCGCTCTCGTCCTGGCAGTTTTCAAGAAACTCGGCATGCGCTCCCTGACCGGCGAGAAGGTCTCGGTCGGTGACAAACCGTGGCAACCGGGCCAGCGCCACCGCTACTGGCTCGGCGGCATCGTCTTCGGCCTCGGCTGGGGATTGGCCGGCACCTGTCCCGGCCCCATGTATGCCCTGCTCGGCTACGGCGTTGGCGCCGCCGCCGTAGCCCTGTTGAGTGCCCTGGTGGGGGTCCGCGTCTACGCCCTCCTGGCCAAACGTCTGCCCCACTGATCACTTCAATGTTTCACAAGCCTCTCCTTCAGAGCTCACCGTCTCCAGTGGGCTCTAGTCCACTAAACAGGAACGCTTTGCCGTGACCACTGTCGTAGCGCACTTTAAGCGGCCCTTCATTGCGCAGGAGATCGACGACGTTCAGGTACTGAGCAGTGGGTATCCGCATAATGATTAGGCCCTGCGCGTCCACATGATCCGGCGCGATTTTCTTCGCGTCGACGAAAAAGATCTTCCCAACACCGGTTTTCTCCTCTCCGAAGAGATGAATGACGGCACGGTAGGGAGATCCGCCTGGGGCTTGGCCTGTATAGTGGATTCTGTACGATGTTACGGTCTTGTTCATCAGTTTGCCTCCGAGAAGTTGAAACAGCTAGTCCGATGTGATTTGAGGGCTCGAGAAGGAATGAAACACCTTCCACCCTTCAAACGCGATATTTCTTCGAGCGCTAGATCACTTGGAGCCAGCCTCTCTCAAGCCTCGCGACCTCTGAATCAAGGCCAGTGATAGAAACCGCCTTAAAGGGCCAAATCGTTGACTACTGGTGTTCAACCGAAGACGGCGCACGCAAGAGGTGGCTTTTCTGATGACCACTCTCAGGAGGGGAAAAAGAAAACCTTCTTTCGGCTTGCCCGTTTGCCTCGACCATCGACAACGACTGGGAGCAGAAAATTAGTTGTCGTAATGGGCAGTGTAAGGCCCTTCCAGCATACTGCGTCCAGAGAGGCCGTGGGCCTCGATTCGGTCGGGGCTTCCGAGCGAGTGCAAGTAGTCGGCCAGAGGCTTCCTTGGGAGAGGTTGGACCTCTGGCCGGCTGCGATTCGCCAACCGTCGCTCGACGGCGAGGGAAGAAAAAGAGCCGTAAAGATATCCCTCGTCGTCGTCGTTCGGCTGCGTCCGTTGATAGTCTGCTCGGCCTATGAAGCGGCCATCTCAGCTCCGTTCACGATATGCAATTCTTCTGCTTTGCCTGCTGGCGATGGCCTGGACATCGCAGTCCGCCGTCGGCCACACCCTGGAGCTCACCGAGACGCTAGTCGTGGTCAAAGGGGATGGTACCTACCAGATCGATATGGTCTGCGACCTCGACGCCCTGGCCCTCGGAGCGCCCCCCAGCACCGACAACGCCCTGTTGCTGGCCGATTTGCAGGCCATGGACCCCACCCGTCGCGCCGCCTTGGGGGACAAGCTCCAGAATTTCTTCGCACGTCGCGTGCGCGTGCTCATCGACGGTCAGACGGTGAGATCGTTGATTTCCTTTCCGCAAACCGGCACGGCCATGGCCTTTGAAGGAGAACCGGTCACCTACTTCGGTAGCGTCGCGCGGCTCGAGGGGCGAATCCCGGAAGGGGCCGGCGGCCTGCAACTCCGCGCCTCCCGCGCCTTGCCTCCCCTGCTCATTTCGTTTATCCACCTCGGCCACACCGTCGACCCACCGCGTTTGCCGGTGGAGCCTGGAGCCGACAGCGTCGAGCTGAGGCTCGACCAAAGCCTTGCTCCATCCCAACAGGCCAGTGCTTCTTGGCAGATCCTCGGCACCTACTTGCTGCTCGGTTTTCACCACATTCTGCCGGCTGGTCTCGACCACGTGCTCTTTGTCCTCGGCCTCTTCTTGCTCAACCCGGGTTGGCGCCCCCTGCTCTATCAAGTGACCGCCTTCACCTTGGCCCATGCCTCCACCCTAGCCCTGGCGACCTTGGGTTACGTCACGGTGCCGGCCAGCCTCGTCGAGCCCTTGATCGCCCTGTCCATCGCCTGGGTGGCCCTGGAAAATCTGTGGTGGCAGCGTCATCGGGCTACACCGCGTCACCGGGCTACATCGCGTCACCGGGATGCCGGAGTGCGCCTCCTCCCCCGCTGGCGGCTACCACTGATCTTCGCCTTGGGCTGTTTGCACGGGCTTGGGTTCGCCGGCGCCTTGGGAGAGGTCGGTTTGCCCTCCCAACAGCTCTTGGGCGCCTTGCTGAGCTTCAACTTGGGTATCGAGCTGGGACAGCTCAGCGTCCTGGCCCTGGCCTTCGGCGCCGTCGGTTGGTGGCGCCACCGACCTTGGTACCCATCGCGGGTGGTTGTGCCCGCCTCCCTGGCGATCGCCGCGGTGGGTCTCTGGTGGACCTTCGAAAGGCTATTCCTTTGACCGTTTACAGCAGTTTTACAGAACCGTTGAGAACCTTGGCGAAGGCCACCGTATCTCTGATCACGTGACCTGGAGCGTCTTGGGCCTGCCTTGCAAGACCCACGGACAGGGCATAGGATGCCTGTCTGCGCACCGTCACCCAACCTTTCACCTCGGAGAGACACAGGATGTCTACGGAAGCAATTTTGAAACGAATGATACGCACAGCGACTCTGCTCCTCGCCTTGGCGGCCCTACCCCTGACGGCCACCGCCGGCGAATGGACCCACTGGCGAGGCCCCTCCCAGAACGGCGCCGCCGACGAGCAAGGGCTTCCCAGCACCTGGTCGTCCGAAGGTGAGAACCTGATTTGGCGGGCCGATTTCGCCGGCCGTTCGACGCCGGTGGTCTTCGACGGTCGGGTTTGCGCCACCGGTCGCGTCGGCGAAGGCATCGACCGCCAAGAAGTGGCCGCCTGCTGGGACGCCGAGACCGGCGACAAGCTGTGGGAGCACCGCTGGACGGTCTTCCTCACCTCCGTCCCCTTCACCCGTGTCAGCTGGGGTGACCCGGCCGGCGACGCCGAGACCGGCTATCTCTTTGTGCAAGCGGTGAACGGTGAAGCCTATGCCTTCGATCGCGACGGCAACATCGCCTGGTCCTGGCGTCTCTATGAGGATCTCGGACGTTTCTCCGGCTACGGTGGCCGCACCAACTCGCCAATCGTCGACGAGAATCGGGTGATCTTCCACTCCATCAGCTCGATGTGGGGGCCCCACATCGCCGGTGGCGATCGCTACATCGCTTTCGACAAACGCACCGGCGAGGTGCTGTGGTTGACCAACCGTAACGCTCCGCCGGCCAAGGACCTAAATACCTATGCCACGCCGGTCGTCACCGTCGTCAACGGGGAGCGGCAGCTGATCACCGGCGGCGCCGACGGCTGGATTCGGGCCCTCAACGCCCGTACCGGCGAAGACATCTGGAAGTTCCACCTCAGCCAGCGCGGTCTCAACTCCTCGCCGGTGGTGGACGGCTCCACCGTTTATGTCAGCCATAGCGAAGAGAACGTCGACGTCGGTCTGATGGGCCGTATCGTCGCCATCGACGCCACTGGCCGAGGGGATGTCACCAAGAGCCACGAGAAGTGGCGGGTCAACGAGATCACCGCCGGCTACGCTTCCCCCGTACTGCACGGCGGCGTCCTCTACGTGCCGGACAACTCAGCCAATATCATCGCCTACGAGGCCGCCACCGGCAAAGAGCTGTGGCACCACAACTACGGCACCGTCGGCAAGGGCTCCCCGGTCTATGCCGACGGTAAGCTCTACGTCACCGAGGTGAACGGCAACGTGGTGATCATCGAACCCGGCAAGGAGGGGGCCAAGACCCTCGACGACGAGCATCTACAGATGCCGGACAAGACGCGCTACGCAGAGATCTACGGTTCCGTCGCCGTTGGCTACGGCCGCCTCTACTTCACCACCGAAGAAGGTATCTATTGCCTCGGTGATCCGGCCAAGCCGTTCACCAAGAAGGTCGACGCCAGCCCGGCGACCCCAGATACCAAACCCACCGCCGACGCCAAGCCGGCTACCCTGCTCGTCGTGCCCGGCGTGGCGGTGGCCGACGCCGGCCAGAAGCTGGACTTCCGGGTCGACCTCTTCGACGATCTCGGCCGCCCCTTGGGTAGCTCAGAGAAGGCCCAATGGAGCCTCGAAGGTCTGCCCGGCAAGATCAGCGACAGCGGTGTCGTCACCTTCGACACCGCCGCCGTCAAGGGCACCCAGGTGGGTGTCGTGCGCGCCAAATTGGGCGACCTGGAGGCGGTGTCCCACCTCCGCATCGGCGGTCCGCTGCCGTGGATGGAAGACTTTTCCGACGTTGCCATCGACGAGGCACCCGCCGCCTGGTTGGGCATCGGCAAGGGAGCGACGGTCGTCGAGCTCGACGGCGAGCCGGTGCTGCGTCAACCCAAGGCAGCCCGCGGCGCCCCACGAGCCACCATGCTGATCGGACCAGCCGCCATGCATGGCTACACCATTCAAGGTGACCTGCGCGGGGGTAAGGAGGGTCGTCGCTACACCGACGTCGGTTTGGTGAACAGCGGCTATACCGTCGAGCTTCAAGGCGCCCACCAGCGCATCAAGATCGGCTCCTGGAGCTCCGAGAACCGCATGGCGGTGCAGCAGGACTTCGCTTGGGACATGGATGTCTGGTACACCCTGAAGGTCCGGGTCGACATCGAAGGCGAAGGCGACGCCGCCAAGGCGGTCATCCGAGCCAAAGCCTGGAAACGCGGCGATGACGAGCCCACCGATTGGACCATCACCGCCGAAGATCCCCACCCCATTCGCCACGGCTCCCCCGGTCTCTATACCTTTGCACCGGTGGATTCCTATTTCGACAACATCCGAGTTACAGCGAGTCATTCATGAAAAGAGTTTCTTTCGCCTCCAAACAGCTCGTCCTCCCATGCCTTCTCCTCCTGCTGACCGCGGCCGGAGTGATGGCCGAACCGGATTTTGTCCTCTTCGGCCACGATCTGAATCGCAATATGGCCTATGAGGTCGAAGGCAAGATCCCCACCGAGTGGGACGTCAAAACCGGCAAGAATGTCAAATGGTCGCAGCCGGTGGGCTCCCAGAGCTACTCCGGTCCTTTGGTGTGGCGTGGCAAGGTCTTCATCGGCACCAACAACGAGGGCCAACGCAACCCCGAGATCAAGGGTGACAAGGGCAACATCATGGCCTTCAAGGAAGAGGACGGAACCTTCCTCTGGCAGATGGTGCACGACAAGCTGCCCGAGACCAAGCTGCACGATTGGCCGTTGCAGGGCGTCTGCTCGACCCCCTTCATCGAGGGCGATCGCATGTACTACGTCTCCAATCGCGCCGAGGTCGTTTGTTTGGACACCGAGGGTTTTCGCGACGCAGAGAATGACGGCCCCTTCAAGGACGAAACCGCCAAGGGTGACGAGGCTGGGGACGTGGTGTGGACCTACGACATGATGGGCGAGCTCGACGCCTTCCCCCACAACTTGGCCACCAGCTCGCCGTTGGTGGTCGGGGACATCATCTACGTCTCCACCGGCAACGGTGTCGACGAAGGGCATGTCAACATTCCCTCACCCCTCTCCCCCAGCTTCGTGGCGCTCAACAAGAAGACCGGAAAGTTGGTGTGGGAAAGCGCCGTCCCCGGGGAAAACATCCTGCACGGCACCTGGACCAATCCGGCCTACGCCGAGATCAGCGGCAAGGGTCAGATCATCTTCCCCGGTGGCGACGGTTGGCTGTACGCCTTCGAGCCCTTGACCGGCGAGGTGATCTGGAAGTTCGATTGCAATCCCAAGGACTCGATGTGGCGCCTGGGTGGCGCCGGGACCCGCAACAACCTGATCTCGACTCCGGTGGTCTGGGAGAACAAGATCTACATCGGGGTTGGCCAAGATCCTGAGCACGGCGAGGCGCCAGGCCACTTCTACGCCATCGACGCCACGATGAAGGGAGACGTCACCGCCAAGGCCATGGTCTGGCATCGCAGCGGTGAGGACTTCAACCGCACCATCTCGACCGCCGCCATCGCCGACGGCATCGTCTACATCAGCGATCTGTCCGGTTTTCTCTATGCCCTCGACGCCAACACCGGCGAGCATTTTTGGACCTACGACGCCTTCGCCGCCATCTGGGGTTCCCCCATGGTGGCCGACGGTAAGGTCTACCTGGGGGACGAGGATGGTGATATCGCCATCTTGAAAACCGGTAAGGAAATGAAGTTGTTGGCCGAGCACAACATGGGTGCCGCCGTCTACACCACACCGCTGGCCCACAATGGAACCCTCTATGTGTTGAGCCGTAATCGTCTGTGGGCCCTGACCGACGGCATCGCCCCGACCCCCAAAGCCGAGGCCAAGCCCAAGGCCGCTCCGGCCACCGGCCGCTGAGCCGCAAGCGTTGAGCTGTCACCGCGGTGCTTCGATCGCGGTCGAAGCACCGCGCTACGCTGAGACGGCGAACCCTGGGGTTCGCCGTCTCAGCCCCTCGCTCCTGGGGAAGGCACATCTTGCCGAGCTCAACGGGCGAACACATGACGTTCACCTTTTTGATGATCCGACCCGAGGACTCCAGCGTGACCCAAGACCAGCTCTCCCAGCGCGTCTCCGAGGCCAAAGAGCGTCTCGACTCCCATGTCCGCGAAATCGTGCAATGGCACTTCCAACCCGAAACCGGGTGCCCGTTCTGGCTCGACAAGGCGAGAAACCTCGATTTCGATCCCTTGAAAGACATCCGGGGATACGACGACCTCAAGCTGTTCGGTCATTTCCAAGATGAATGGCTGCGCGGTGGCCCCGTGCGACGCTGGATTCCCCGTGGTTTGGCGGACAAACCCTTCTACGTCTTTGAAACCGGCGGCAGCACCGGCATTCCCAAGAGCCGCATCAACATCCAGGATTTCGAGACCGACTACGAAATCTTTGGCGACAGCCTGGACGACGCCACGTTCCCCAAGGGAAGTGATTGGCTGATGCTCGGTCCCAGCGGTCCGCGTCGATTGCGCCTGGCGATCGAGCACCTCGCCCAGTACCGTGGTGGCTGCGCCTTCATGGTCGATCTCGATCCCCGTTGGGTCAACAAGCTGGTCAAGGCGCAGCGCTGGGACGAGCTCGATGCCTACAAGGAGCATGTCTCCGATCAAGCCTTGAAGATCCTGCGGGCCCATGACGTCAAATGCATGTTCACCACGCCAAAGCTGCTGGAGCATTTGGCAGGTAAGATCGATCTGGTCAGGGCCGGTATCCAAGGTATTTTCTGCGGTGGCACCGAGATGAACGCTGAATTCAACCGCTTCGCCCGGCAAGAGTTGGTGCCCGGGGCGGATTTTGTGCCGGTCTACGGCAATACGCTGATGGGTTTGGCCCGTGGCCCGGCCTTCGACCCGGAGGCGGGGGACTACACCATCACCTACTACGCCCCGCACCCGCGGGCCCTCTTCGAGATCGTCGACCCCGACGACCTCGACAAGCAGGTGGCGGTCGGTGAGACGGGCCGTGTCCTGCTCAGCACCCTGACCCGCGAGTTCTTCATGCCCCGCTTTCCGGAGCGCGATGAGGGGGAAAAAGCCGCCCCGACCCTAGAATATCCATGGGATGGGGTGAGCAACCTGCGCCTCTTCTCACGCTTCAAGACGAGCGTCGCCGTGGGCGTCTATTGAGCTGCAAAGTAAGACTGCTGAGCCGCAAACAAGAACTGCGCCCTGGGCCCCGGCGAGGCCCAGCTGTCGGCTCGGCTGGCTGCCGCCGGAGCTCTTTTCGCGCATCCCAGGTGACATGGCAACGACACCGACCCGAGAGTCACCTTGTGGGCCTCGCGGTGGCCCGCTAAAATCACTGGGATGATCCAGCAACCCACAGGCTCAACCATTGGTAAATACGAGATCCGTGCCGAGCTCGGGCGCGGAGCGATGGGCGTTGTCTACGTCGCCCACGATCCAGTCCTCGATCGTCGGGTGGCCCTCAAGGTCATGGCCGCCAACATCCTCGAAGATCCTGATCTCAAAGAGCGCTTCCGCCGCGAGGCCCAGGCGGTGGCCAAGCTGCAAAGCCCCAACATCGTCACCGTTTACGATTTCGGCTATCACCAGGATGCGCCGTACATCGCCATGGAGATGCTGTCGGGCACCGACCTCGAGGCCAAGCTGAGGTCCCCGAAGCCCCCCCCGCTGGCGCAGAAAATCGAATTCGTCCGTCAAGTCTGCCACGGCCTCTCCCATGCCCATGACCAGGGTATCGTGCACCGGGATATCAAACCGGCCAATATCTTCGTCACCGATACCGGTTTGGTGAAGATCATGGACTTCGGCACGGCGCGCCTAGCGCAGTCCACCCAGACCCAAACCGGCACCGTAATGGGCACCGTGGCCTATATGTCGCCGGAGCAGATCCAGGGCCAAAAAGTCGACGGTCGCTCCGACATCTTCAGCCTCGGGGTGCTGCTCTACCGCCTGCTCTGTCATCAGCAGCCCTTTGGTGGGGAGAACATCCACCACATCATTTACAAGATCCTCAACGTCCAGCCCGCCCACTTGGTGCTGCCGGAGGGGGTCCAGGTACCGTCGCTGCAGCACATTGTCGACCGCGCCCTGTCGAAGGATCTATCTCAGCGCTACCAAAGCGCCGACGACATGGCACGGGATCTGACCGCATTCCAGAACAGCCAGTCGGCCTCCATCGCCGAAGACACCATCTTTCGAACGATGTCGTTGGACGAAGAGTCTGAAGCTCCGCAAATCGGTGGACCCACCCAGGCGGTCGGCGGCGTCACCCAACCGGTGCCCTCAAGCACGACAGATCCCACCGTCTTCCTCGAAGGCGAAACCATCAAGACCGATCAATTGGTGGTACCCAAGGAGGGCCCCCCCAAGCCGAGATCTGAAGTTGCGGTGGCGTCGGCCGCTAGCAAGAAATCCACCCTTCCGTGGCTGGCCGCGGTGGTCCTATTGGCGGCCGTCGCCTTTGCCGTGGGATATACCTTTTTTAGCAAGTCTTCCCCTGACGCACCGCCCCAAATCGCCGACACCGGCCCGGCGGAGACGCCCCCCGCCGCCGTCGCCGACCAAGCTACCGTTGTCCCGGAGGGCGCGGGTACGGCGGATGCCTCGACCACCGGGACCCAGCCCAGCCCCTCGGGAACCGATGGCGGTACCGTCACTGCGGGAGCCGATCGAGAGGATCGAGAAGGTACCCCTTCCAGGCCGGCCGACGCCGCTCCTCCACCGCCCACCGCCCCGCGGCAAGCACCGCCGCCTCGGCAGACCTCGCCACCGCCACCGACCGTCGACCGCACGGCACAGAAGACGCAAAGCACCCTCGAAGAAATCCGCGCCGCCTTGGCCAGTGGCCAGCTGACGCAAGCCCAAGATCTCATCGAATCCGGCCGCCGCCTGGACGCCAACAACGGCATTTGGGACCTCTTGGAAAACGAACGCCTGGTGGCGGACAACAATCTCCGCGGCAATACCCTGCTCAACCAAGGTCTCGACCTGTTCAGCAAGGGGCAGCTAGACGCCGCTATCACGGCCTACGACCAAGCTCTGGCCGCCTTTGGTGTCGCCGCCACCCTGGCACCGGGTCACACCGCGACCCAACAGGGGAAGCTCAACGCCGCCAACTTCAAGACCCAGGCCATCACCGCCAAGCGCCAACTGCAAACGGTCGCCGCCCCGGCCTCCAGCCGTCAATTCACCGACAGTGAGACCTCCTTCAAAGCGTCGGGCAAAAAAACTTCCGGCTTCGTCGACGACGACAAGATCAGTGTGCAGGAAGCAACCCGCACCACCAGCATCCCCGGCGAGCTGCTGATCGAGCTGGTGCCGCGCAATGTGGAGATCGGAGCCCCGTATTTGATCAAGGTGCGGTTACGCAACAAGAGCAACAGCGCCCTCTTCGCCAAGTCCCTTCTGTTGGTGAGCACTTTCAAGGACAAGCGGATCGGGGCCGGTCAGCCCATCGATTTGAGCCTCAGGCGGGTGGATGCGCAAAGCACCGCCGTGCTTTTCGAGACCCGGGATGTGTGGAGCGAAGCCCTCGACCAAGGGGGCAAAATCGAAGCCACGGTGACCCTGGCCAATGTCGGAGACCTTCTCAAGACCCTGGAGTGGAGCGCACCGTGAGTCGCAACAACCTTGCCGCACTGGTTATTTTTGGGCTCGGCGGATGCCTCGCCTCCCCGGGAACGGCGGCACCGCCGCTGATCGATCACCAGGAGGTCTCCTGCTCATTGCCCGGGAAGAATCCGCGCATCTGCGCCACCGTCGCCGACGACGGGGTCGTCAAACGGGCCAAGATTTACTTCCGGGCGGCCGGTCAATCGACCTTCTACTGGTCGGAGATGGATCTCGATTTCCGCAAGTTCTGCGCCACTCTCCCGGTCCCGGACCCGGAGGTCAAGGAAGTTCAGTACTACCTGTGGGCCATCGATGACGATTTGGAGATCGAGCGCACCAAGGACTTGACGATGACCGTCGATGGGGACCGGACCTGTAACCACCCGGTCATCGACGAGGATCCGGACCGGACGGCTCGTCTGGTGGTCCATGCCACGTCGCGAAAACAAGGCAAGAAAATGAGCGGTTTTCTACCCGACGGGGTCGATTACCAGCGCATCAAGAAGCGCTGATCCGAGGCTCAGGGATCTGAAGGGCTGGCGGCGTCGCTTTCGTCGTCATCGAGCTCGTCGATGATCACCGCGCCGGCCACGGCGCTACCGGCCACGATACCGGTGATGGCTCCGGCCCCCAGGCCACCGGCAGCGACGGCGACCGGCGCGCTGACGCCGGCCGCGCTGACCGTCGCGGCGACACCGCTGGGCAAGAATCCTTGGGGTAGCACGGCGCTACCGCCCACCGTCGAGTGAATGACGATTTGCGGATCGGCACCGAGGTAGAGGCGCCCGTCACAGGCCCCCTCATCGCGTACGCTGACTTCGAAATCCGGCGTCCGGGAAGCATCGGCGGCGGCGCTCACCGCTTCGACGTAGTAGACGATCCGGGTGGTCTCCGGCGACGGCACCGGCAACACGCCTTGGTATCTACCGTCGCCTCCGGCCATCTGGATGTAGTAGTAATCTTCTCCGTCGGCCGAGCGGAAATAGACCCGGGCTTCTTGCGGCGCCGGATCGACCACCGCCTCGATCATCGGAAAGGGTTGGTTGGTGATGCATTCCGTCTCGGCATCGCGGATGGTCATTTCGGCCATGGCGCTGGCCGGCAATACCAAAGCAACGAGCATCGCGCCGAGTGGGGCCGTCAATAGAATCTGGCGCAGGCTGCTGGTAGACATCAGGAATTCTCCTCCAAAAGCTTGAGTCGTCGACGTTTGAGTCCTATTCACTCTAAAGAATCGCCGCCAAAGAATCAACCGCGGCCCAGGCCCGGTTCTCCAAAGGGAGCCTCTGGAGTCCTAGGCCGGCCTGAGGTATCCTGCCCTTGGGAGAGACTTCATCGATGACTCAACGACGACGCCACAGACGCCTCTCTTTGCGGCGTCCCATCACAATTTTTGTCCTCATCCTGGTCCTGGTGCTGACCCTGACGGTGCTCTGGCACGTCCGGCTGGTGTATGACTATCAGAAGCTCAAGCACCTGGCGGCCCAGGACGCCTTCCACTGGACGTTCATCGCCCTGGGCAGCCTTCTCTTCCTGGTCATCATCATCCTTTCCAGCGTCCTGGCGGCGGAGCTCATCGGCCACATCCGGTGGAGCCGACGGCAGTCGAATTTCCTCGCTTCGGTATCCCACGAGCTCAACTCGCCGCTCTCCTCCATCAAGCTCTTCGCGCAAACCTTGCGGCGGCCTGATCTCAAGGCCTCGGATCGCCTGGACTTCGTCAACAAGATCCTCTTTGATGTCGAGCGTCTACAGCGCTTGATCGCCAATATTTTGCGTTCCGCCGACGCCGACAGCCGTGAGGACGAGCTCCAGGTCGTCGTGCAACGGGTCGATTTGGCCACCTATTTACGGGATTTCATCCATGATGCCAACCGACTGCACGCCAGCAGCGGCCTGGAGATCACCTTCAGCGGTGATAGCGAAATGCATTTGGAGCTGGATCGCCTGATGTTTCGCCAAGTGCTCGACAACCTGGTGGACAATGCCGTGCGCTACCACGGTGACTCGCCACCTCACGTCGAGATCAACGTGCAGAGGGTCGGTGGATGGGCTGAGATTCGGATCATCGACCAAGGGCTGGGGGTCTCCGATGCCGATCTGCCCAAGCTCTTTGAGCGCTTCTTTCGCGCCCACTCGGAGGTCTACGGACAACGCCGCAGCCCCGGCACGGGGATCGGGCTCTATGTCGTGCGCTCGATCGTCGAGGCCCATGGCGGCCGAGTGCGGGCCGAAAGCCCCGGGCTCGAGAAGGGTCTGGCGATTATCATGCGCCTTCCCCAAGCCCCTGCCAGGGAGCTTGACGGCGAGATCCCAGAACCGCCACGCGACAACCTCACGCCAACGCCGAGGACGGCCACGTCATGAGCTCGATCCTGTTGGTCGAAGACGAGGAGCACCTGGCGCAGGGCCTGGCTTTCAACCTGCGGAACTCGGGTTATGACGTCGAGATTGCGACCACCGGCGAGGTGGCCTTGGAGCAAATCGACCGTCAAACCTTCGACGCTATCCTCTTGGATGTGGCGTTGCCGGGAATCAGTGGTCTCGAAGTGGCCAGCCGGTTGCGCAAGGCCGGAAACATGCTGCCGATCATGATGATCAGCGCCCGCGACCGCAGTCAAGACACCATCGCCGGCCTCGACGCCGGGGCCGACGACTACATCACCAAACCCTTTGACCTCGACGAGGTCCTGGCCCGGCTGCGGGGCGCCCTGCGACGGCAAGTTTGGGGACGCACCTCCGCACCTCCGCCGCACCAGAACAATTTGCGCTTTGGCCAGTGGAGCGTCGATTTCAACACCTTCGTGGCGCACCACGACGATGGACAGGAGATCGAGCTGTCGGCCAAGGAGCTCGCCATGTTGCGCCTCTTCGGCAACCGTCCCGGCGAGGTGATCTCGAGGGCCGACTTCTTGGAAGAAGTGTGGGAGCTCCCCGGGTCCTTGGAAACCCGCACCGTCGACAACTTCATCCGCAAGCTCCGTCAAGCCTTGGAGGACGATCCTTCGAATCCGCATCACATCCTGTCGGTGCGGGGAGCCGGCTACCGCTTTGTACCTTGACGGACAGGCCAACCCTCCACACCCAGATCCGGCAAAGGAATCCACCATGCTGACCGCCACCAACTCTCGCCCCATTCATCGTTCGTGCTGGAAGGGCTGGCTGCCCTGTGCAGTTACCGTCTTTGGGCTGTGGTGGATGGCCGGCTGCACCCCCATGGACCCACCGCAAGATGAGCCCGCTGGCGGTGGCACCGAGGTGCAGGAAGAGGTCAGCCAGGCCCAACAACCCAAGACCTGCCAGGATCCCGATGCCCGGTGGAGTTACCAAGGTGCCACCGGCCCCGATCACTGGTCCGAGCTCAGTCGCTGCTTCGGCCTCTGTGACGCCGGGGACGAGCAGTCCCCCATCGATCTCGAGATCGGTACCTCGAGCCCCTTGCCACAGCTGAGCTTCGCCTATCGACCGGCCCCCCTGCGGCTCCACCACAAGGATCACACCGTCACCGTGGAGCACGACAGCAAGAGCGCTCTGGATTTCGGGGAGATGTCATTCAGACTGCGTCAGCTGCACTTTCACGCCCCCAGCGAGCATACCCGGCAAGGAGAAGAGAGCCCGCTCGAAATGCACCTGGTGCACTCCTCCACCGGCGGCAGCCTGGCGGTGGTGGCCGTCTTCATCGAGCCCGGTGAAGACAACGTCGCCTTGGCGGGCATCTGGAACCACCTGCCGACCATTCCTGGAGACCCGTTCGAGGTGCCCGAGACGGACATCGATACCGCGGCGCTGCTGCCCGCCAGCAAGGCCTCCTACCGCTATTCCGGCTCCTTGACGACCCCGCCCTGCGGCGAAGATGTGCGCTGGATCGTCCTCGCCGAAGCCATCACCCTGAGCCAGGAAAAGATCGACGCCTTCACCGCGCTCTATGGCGGCAATCGGCGTCCCATCCAGCCCCGTGGGGCACGCCAAGTGCTCAGCGATCTCTAAACCGCCCCCTTAGAAAAGGGCCTCTGCGGAGTGTCAGTCCCCCCACAGCTCCTGCAGTCGCTGGTCACGACCACAGCCCTTGCGGTAGCGCTTGTAATGGGTTGGATCCTTCAAGTAAAAATCCTGGTGATACTCCTCAGCGGGATAGAAGGTCGTCGCCGACGTCACCTCGGTGACCACCGACGGAAAACGTCCCGAGTCGACCAAAGCCTTCTTGCTGGCTTCCGCCAGCTCCTGCTGGGACGCATCGAGATAGAAAATCCCGGTGCGGTATTGCGTTCCCCAATCGCAGAACTGCCGATCCTTCACCGTCGGGTCGATGTTGCGCCAGAAGACGTCCAAGAGCTCTTGGTAGGTGATCTTCTCGGAGTCATAAATCACCTCGACGGCCTCCGTATGACCGGTGGAACCGGTGGAGACTTCCCTGTAGGTGGGATTGTCTTTGAGTCCCCCGATGTAGCCCGAGATGGTCGCTTCGACCCCTTCCAAGACATCGAAGGGTGGCTCCATGCACCAAAAGCAACCGCCGGCGAAGATGGCACGGCTCAGCCCCTCCTCGGCGATGCGCTGACGGTCGAAGGGCTCGTTCGGCGCCGTCCCATCGCCAGCGCCGCCGAAGGCGACCACGGCGGCGACCGCCGATACGATCAATAGAATGGTCAGCCAGGGAAAGGTTTTGCGGGCCATGGTGTCACTCCTCGTTGCGAAAGATGTCATCTCCATAGGCTGATTCGTCGCCGGGGGACGATCGGATCACTTTCAAGGACCAGCGGTGATCCTACCTCAAGGCCGCTGGGGTTCCATATCCAAACCGATATCCAAGACCGGCGCGCTGTGGGTGAGCCAGCCGACGGAGAGCAAGTCGACACCGCTGGCGGCGAGCGCGGGTGCCGTCTGCGGGGTGATGCCCCCGGAGGCCTCGGTGATCGCCCGACCGTCGACCATGGCGACGGCCTGGCGCAGGGTCGCCGCGTCCATGTTGTCGAGCAGCACGGCGTCGATGCCGAGGTCGAGCAGCGCTTGCAGCTCCCTCAGGTCATCGACCTCCACCTCGATCTTCACCAAATGCCCAGCGTAGGCCTTGGCCCGGCGCACCGCCTCGGCGGCGCCACCGGCGATGGCCCGATGGTTGTCCTTGATCAAGATCGCATCGTCGAGGCCAAAACGGTGATTGGCCCCTCCCCCCGCCTTCACAGCATGTTTCTCCAAGGCCCGCAGCAAGGGCGTCGTCTTGCGGGTGCAGACCACCTGCGCCCGGCTTTGGGCGATGGAGCGCACCAGCTCTCGGGTCACCGTGGCAATACCGGCCAGGCGCCCCAGGAGGTTCAGGGCGGTGCGCTCGGCCGACAAGATCGCCCGCCCCTCACCGGTGACAGTGGCCAGGACATCACCGGCCGCCGCGTCGTCACCGTCGCGGCGCAGGATCTCGATCTCGACCCCGGGGTCGAGCAGGCGAAAGGCCAGCAACGAGGCTTCGAGGCCCGCCACTCTGCCCTCTTGCCGCGTCCTGAGATCGGCCTGCACCTTCAGACCCTCGGGCACGATGGCGTCGGTGGTCAAGTCACCGGCCCGTCCCAGGTCCTCCCGCAGGGAGTCCCGGATCACCTGCTGGTAAATGATCGGTGGTAGCGAAGGCAACGGCTGTGGCATCGGCGACGGTGGCATAGGAAGCTCCTGGGCTGCTGAAACCGGTGCCGCCGCCTGTGGCGGGGCTGCCCGGCGGGAAGAGATCAAGCGATCTGACGCAGGCGTGGCGGCGAGACGGGGATCAAATCGCCATGCTCTCCGGGCCGATAGACGAAGGCGGCCCGTTGTCCGTGGAGCCCTTGCCGTTGCGGATAGTCGGAGCGCAGATGGGCCCCTCGGCTCTCTTGTCGCCATAACGCGGCGGTGGTGACACAACGGGCTGCGGTCAAAAGATTGGAGGTCTCACACTCGCCCACCCGCCACGGCATGGCCCGGCCTGCCGCCTGCAACGCCCGCAGCTCGTCGAGGGCCCGTTCGAGCCCTTCGGCATGGCGCACCAAGGCGACATGGCGCCACATCACCTGGCGCAAACGATGTCGGCGGTCGTTGCCCGAGCTTTCGACGGCGCCCCGTCGGTGGCCTGCGGCAGCACCGTGACTCGCAGCACCGTGACTCGCCGACCCGCCAACCCCCTCACGCCACACCTCGCCGTGGGTAGGGTCGCCGAGCTGGGCATCGAAACCGGCGATGGCGGTCGCCACCCGGCCGCCGAACACCAGGGCTTCGAGCAATGAGTTGCTGGCCAGGCGATTGGACCCGTGCACACCGGTGGAAGCCACCTCGCCGCAGGCCCACAGCCCGGGCAAGGACGCCTGGCCATGGCTGTCGACGGCAATACCACCCATCGTGTAGTGGGCCGCCGGAGTGACCGGAATGGGTTGGCTGTAGGGGTCGATGCCCGCTTCGCGACAGAAGGCATAGACGGTGGGAAAACGTTGCGCCAAGGCATCGCCGACCGCCTGGCGGGTGTCGAGGAAGACTTGATGCCCCATCTCTTGGCGGTGGCGGATGGCCCGGGCCACCACGTCGCGGGGTGCCAGCTCGGCCATCGGATGCACCGACACCATAAAACGTTCGCCGCTGCTGTCGATCAGCCAGGAGCCTTCGCCGCGCAGCGCTTCGGTCACCAAGGGCAGCGGATCCCTGGCCACATCGAGGGCGGTGGGATGAAATTGCACAAACTCGAGGTCCACCAGGTGGGCCCCGGCCCGCGCCGCCATGGCCAGTCCGTCCGCCGTCGCCGCCACCGGGTTGGTGGTGCGGGCGTAGAGCTGACCGCTGCCGCCGGTGGCCATCACCACCGCCGGAGCGCGGTGAAAGACCCGACGGTAGGCGGTGCCGTGACGATGTAGGGCGAGCACCCCGACGACGCGCCCCCCGGCCAGCACCAGATCGCGGGCAAAGGCGTGCTCGTGGATCGCCACGTTGGGACGCCGCCGGGTCGCCGCCACCAAAGCTCGGACCATCTCCCGTCCGGTGGCATCGCCACCCGCGTGGAGAATGCGGCGGCGGTTGTGGGCCCCCTCCTTGCCCAGCAGGAGGTCGCCGGACCGGTCGCGGTCAAAGCGCCCCCCGAGGGCCATCAAACGGCGCAGGCTAGACGGCCCCTGTTGCGTCAGGATGGCGACGGCCTCGTCGTGGCACAGGCCGTCCCCGCTGACCAGCGTATCCTGGGCGTGCAGCCGCGGCGAATCGTCGGTCCCCAGGGCGGCGGCGACGCCACCTTGGGCCCACCGGCTGGAGCTGCCGCCCCCCAGCTCCACCTTGGTCAGGACGGTGACCCGTCGACCGGGTAGCTCGAGGGCAGCGGTCAGCCCGGCGACGCCGCTGCCGACGACGATGACGTCGCCGTCGACCACCTCGTCGACCAGTCGCTGGACATCCTGCGGCTTCACCGACCGACCCCGCGTCCCACCTCGAGCATGCGCTCCACCGAGCGTCGGGCGCGCTCGGCCACTTGCGGCGCCACCTCGACGGCGTGGGTCATGGTCTGCAAGGAGTGAAGGATCTTCGGCAAGGTGATGCGCTTCATGTGCGGGCATAGGTTGCAAGGTCGAACAAATTCGACATCAGGATGCTCCACCGCCACATTGTCGCTCATCGAGCATTCGGTGATCATCACCACCCGGCTCGGTTTGTGGTCACCGACATAACCGATCATGCCGGAGGTCGAGCCCACGTAATCCGCTTCCGCCAACACGTCTTGCGGGCATTCGGGATGGGCCAGCACCACCACATCCTGGTGGCCCGAGCGATAACTGCGGATCTCGGCGGCGGTGAAGCGCTCGTGCACCTCGCAGTGGCCCTGCCAGAGAATGAGCTCGACGTCGGTCTGGGTGGCGACATACTGGCCCAGGTATTCGTCCGGCAGGAAAATCACCCGTTCCGCCCCCAGGGACTCCACCACCTCCACGGCGTTGGCGGAGGTGCAGCAGATATCGCACTCGGCTTTGACCTCGGCACTGGTGTTGACGTAGGTGACCACCGGCACGCCGGGATAGCGTTGCCGCAGCAATCTCACATCGGCGCCGGTGATCGACTCGGCCAGGGAGCAACCGGCCTTGAGATCCGGGATCAAAACGGTCTTGCCCGGATTGAGAATCTTGGCCGTTTCAGCCATAAAGTGCACACCGCAGAGAACGATGACATCGGCGTCGGTTTCAGCAGCCAGGCGGGCCAAGGCCAGCGAGTCGCCACTCAGGTCGGCGACGCCGTGGAAGATTTCCGGCGTTTGGTAGTTGTGGGCCAGGACAACGGCGTTGCGCTCTTTCTTCAGGCGCTCGATCTCGGCGATGTAGGGGGCGTGCACCGGCCACTCCACCTGGGGAATGACATGTTTGACGCGCTCGAAAATCGGTGCGGTGGCGGCGGCGATCTGGGCCGTATATTCGAGGACCGGGGTTGCGGAGATGGATTGCATGTGGGGCACCTCGTTTGAATTTGGGCCTCGAAGGATCAGACCCAGAGCAAGAAGCAAAGACTTATACTCAACATGAGCATAACTGAGACCCTATTGACACCGACTTTCAATCAGCAGTCGGCTAGGAATGACTTATGCTAATTTTGAGCATAAGGGGTTGTCAAGCCCTTTAGTGAAGAAAATCCGCCCCATCTTCATCCGACCATTCTTCATCGGGTAGGGGATTCTCTCGGCGGCGTGCTTTCCCGCAGGTGTCACCAAGAGCGCAGGACCCCACCGGGTCAAGGGGTGCGCAGCGCCGGCAGCCCAACCCCGGGGGTCGGACGTTCCCGCAAAACGTCCCGGCGAAAACAGAACAGCTCCGCCGGACGGCCGCCGGTCCCGGAGGAAACCTCCCCGGTGCCTTCCACCAGCCCCCCCTTCTCGACCAAACGTCGAAAATTCTGCTTGTGCAGCGGCGTTCCCGCCAAAGCCTCGACCACCCGCTGCAACTGCAGCAAGGTGAAAGTCGGTGGCAAGAGCTCAAAAACCACCGGCCGATACTTGATCTTGCCGCGCAAGCGGCTGATGGCGGTGGCGACGATGCGACGATGGTCGAAACCCATGGCACGGCCGAAGTGGCGGTCTTCGACGGGATGGGGGCTTGCCGCCGGCATATCGCGCCAGGCCTCCCCCACCAACTGCGCCTCGTAGAGCAATTCGTAGCGATCGAGCACCCGCTCGGCGTCCCAGGGCGCGCCGCCCAATCCGAAGGCGATGTCCACCCGCTCCCGACGTTCGGCCCGGCGCGAGCTGTGCTCCGATTCCTCCACCCAACGGGCCAAGGCCGGGGCCAGACGTTGGGCCAAGATGAGCGGCCGTCCCCGTCGCCAGTCTTCCCAGGGGAAGTACTCGTACCAAGGCCGCCAGACGGCGTTGACGCCGGTCGCCGGGGTTTCTTGACGGCCCAACGTGAGGTAACCGATGGACACCACCCGCGGTCCCCCGAGGCGCTGCCGCGGGTCCCGATGGCGGTCACCAAAGGTATAGAGCTGCTCGACGTAGCCCACTTCGAGACCGGTCTGCTCGCGAACCCAGCCCCGCAGCGCCAGCTCCAGGGTGCGGTCGCGGTCGGCGTCGAGGGGGCCAAAGGGCAAGGCATCCACCGGTCGCGACGACGACGCTCCTGCGGACGGGCCCTTGTCCACCGCCTCGGGCGGCGCAGCGCCGCCTTCGTCCTGCTGCTGATCGACCACCGGAAGCCGTCGCGGCAGGGTCAAGATCCTCGGTTCCTCATCGGTCACCGCCAAAATAACGGCGTTGAGGCCGATGACCACTTGGGGCGTCTCGGGGCTCATGGCCGAAGGCTCGAGTCTTGAAGCTCGTCACTCGCTGGCTGCCACTCTAAGATGCGTCGCCGCAGCTGAGCGCCGTCGACGGCCACCGGGGAGCGACCGAAGCGCGCCGCCAGGTGGCCGGCCACACGGGCCGCGATATCTTGCAAGGACGGCGGTTCCGGCGATGGATCACGCTCGGCCAAGAGCTGTTGAACCGAGGTCATCTTCACCTGTGGCAAACCGCAGGCGACAATGCCGCCGAAGTGGCTCAGTCGGGTTGAGACGTTGAGGGCAAAGCCGTGTAGGGTGATCCAGCGGGAAAGATGCACGCCGATGGAGGCGATCTTGGCGTCACCGACCCACACGCCGACGTTTTCTTGGCCGTCCCGGACCCGAGCCTCGATGCCGAGCTCCGCTAGGCTGAGGATCAGGCCCTCCTGCAGGTCCCGCACGTACCGCCGGATATCCCTTCGATCCGGATTGAGGTCGATGATCGGATACCCCACCAGCTGTCCCGGGCCATGGTAGGTCACTTTGCCCCCCCGGTTGGTGGGCTCCACCTCGACCCCTTGCTCGGCCAACCAGGCGTCGTCCGCCACCACGTCGTTTCTGGAGGCATTGCGGCCGACGGTGAACACCGGCGGATCGTGCTCCAGCAACAGCAACCAATCCTCACTGCCCGGAGCCCGACGGATGCCCTGCCGCAGCTCCTCCTGCAGCGCCGCGGTGGCCGCATAGGGCACGGCGCCGAGATAGCTCCAAGCCAGGCGTCGAGCACCGGGCTCGCCGGTGCTCGGAGTGATTGGGGCCGCGGCAGCCCGCGCCGCCTCGCCTCGGGGTGACTCAGACACGGCTACGGGTTTCCCCCGATGGAGCTCTGCAAAAAGGCTTCGCTAATCTGCCAAAGCAGCGGCAAGCGGTCCAACAGACGATGGTCGCCGTCGCCCATCAAATGCAGGGAAATGCACTCCGCCCGGCACCGTGACGTGAGGTCCAACACCGTCCGCCAATCGACACTGAGATCGTTCTTGCCCTGGAAGATCAGGGTCGGCGTACTGTATAGATCCGCCAGGCGTTGCACCCCGAAGCTCCGCAAATCCTCGATCAGGCGCCAGCTCAGCTGACAGCTCACCAACTCGTGCTCGAAGGTGATCACCCCGTCCCGCTGCCAACGCTGCCGTTGCGAGCTGGTGAAACGCTCCAGGAGCCCCTTGTCGAGCTCCAAGGCCGGGGCGATATGAATGGCGGCGGCGATATCTCGGGGATGTAGGGCGGCGTACCACATGGCGGAGGCACCGCCCATGGAGGATCCGAAGAGCACCAGGCGCTCAAAGCCTTCGGCCCGCAAGTGCCCATGCACACGCCCGATATCCTCGAGGTTGCGCGACAGGGTGAGGTCGGCGAAGCGCCCCCCCGATTCGCCGTGGGATTGGAAATCGAAGGAACAGAAGGCGACACCGGAGCCCAGACAGCGCCGGCGAAAGAACTCCGCCTTGGTCCCCTGCTGCTGGGATCCAAAACCATGCAGGTAAAGGACCACCAAGGAAGTCTTCGGGGCCGCCGCTGGCGGACGCGACAAACGCACCGCGAGATGGGACTCTCGGCCCGGTTCATCGATGGGTAGCTGGAATGCGGCGGTGTTCATGGGCCCTATTCTGCCGGCCACGGCATGTCGGTGACGGTGGCTCGCCGCGGGATCATATCGTCACACCGGGGCAAAATCAGTTGTTTGTCGCCCCGTAGATGCAGATCTTGTCCTTCGAAATAGAACCGCGGTTCGATACTCTTATCTGCCTCAAGCCACAACGGCCACACAAGGAGCTATGCGTGCCCAGCTATTTGACCCAACTGACCGCCACCGACGGCCTCGCCCTGCTCCTCGGCCTGGCCCTCTTGATCTTCGGCCGACGACTCTATTGGCTGGTCCTCGGGGGCCTGGGATTTTACCTCGGGCTGTCATTGGCAGGCCAGCTGATGAAGGGTTCCACCTCCGGCATGGAGCTCGGCATCGCCTTCCTGTGCGGTGTCTTGGGGGCTTGGCTGGCCATCTGGGCCCAAAAGGCCGCCATCGGCCTCGGCGGCTTCCTGTTGGGGGGCGCCGGCGGTTTTTGGCTCGCTGCCTCCGTCCTCGCCCCGGCCCTGCAATGGCGCCTGGAGATCGGCATTTGGATTGTCGCCGCCGTCGGGGCCATCGTCGGCGTTTTCCTCGGTGCCATGCTGTTCGAGGCCACGCTGATCTTCGTCTCGTCGTTGATGGGGGCCGCACTGATGGCCAGCCGCACCGGGCTGGGCCACCCCAGGGAGCTTTGGTTGGTGCTCATTCTGCTCTGTCTGGGCATCCTCATCCAATCCCGCAGGGGCCAACCGGAGCCAACGGCACAGGAGGATTCGTAGGGGGGCCGGGCTGCGGGACGGCCAGCTAGCTTCCCTCCGAAAAAGTGATGCGAGGCACCGATTCTGGTAAAACGGGGCGGGAGCTAGCTCAGAAGCCTTCCAACAAATCGGTCACCAGGGTTTCGGCAAAGCGTAGGGAGGTCTCTTCGATGGCGATGTTCTCGCGATCGAAGTAGCCGATGCCCTCTTCCACCAGCGGGTAGTCCTCGCGGAACAGGTAGCGAGCGTTGCTCCACACCACCTCCCCTGAGTCCTCACCGGCCGCCGGAGGACGCTCGAAGCGCATGTCCGCCGTGATGGTGATCTCGAAATTGTTCGCCAAACCGTCGGAACCAAAGGTGGAGGGCCGCACCTCGAAGGCCAGCACCTTGCCTCGCAAGGTGGCGTCGGCCTCGGCCTCGGAGTTGACGACGTTGAAACGGCGTCGGGTGACCAACTCGTCGGAGATGGCCTGGGTGAGGATCTGCTCCACCTGGGCCCGAGAGGTGGCATTCTCCAACGGCTCGATGTAAATCTTGACGATGTCTTCAGGGATGTTGGTCCCCTTACCGGCCAGGCTGTAACCACAGCCGGTCAGACCCAGGACCATGAGCAGAGCGGCCAGCAGACCAGCCCCACCGCGCAACGCTCGTGTCTCGATGCTCGACATCAAATTCCCTTTCGGGGCCCTTGTTTGGGCCCGACCGACGTTCAACGCTTGCTCTCCCGACCCCGTGACGGCGCGTCACGGCCCAAGACGGGAAGCGACAAAGTCTTGCGAATCAAACCCGGCAGATCGACCTGCCGTTCCAAGACACCGCGCCCGGGCAACAGGAGACGGAGCTCGTAGTTGCCCGGATCCAGACCCACAAAGGTGGTGCCACCGTCGACTAAGGCGTGGGTCATGCGGCTGGCCTTGCCGGTGAGCACGGCGATACCGTGGCTTTGGTCTTCCAAGCGCACGCTCAAGGTGGCGGCCAGCTGACGCTCCGAGTTGCGGCGCGCCGTCACGCCGGGGGCGGCCAGGGGAAAGACGTCCACCGTATCCACCTCGTCCCGGCGCTCGAGCAGCAAACCCTCCAGGCCCTGCTCCGGCACCACCATCTCGCTGCCCAGCCGGATGTAGGTGGCGGGCACATAGTGGTGGGTGCTCAAGGGGTCGCTGAAGACCCACCCGCGATCCGGCAGAAAGGTTTCGATCCAGCGATGGTAACCCTGGGCCCCTCCCCCGCCACCGCCCACCACATAGCCGGCCACTTCCCGGGATTCGATGCCCACCGATTCGAGCATCGACACCGTCAGACGAGCGACGCCGGTGCAATAGCCGGAGCGCCGCTTGAGGACCGACTCGGAGTCCTGGGGTTGCTGTCGGTCGAGATTGTATTCGATATGGCGCGCCACCCAGCCGAGGATCCTCGAAGTGGCTTCATATTGGGTGTCCGCCCCGGCGGTGACGCCGCGGGCGAGGCGGGAGATGGCGTCGGCGCCCTGGCTGCCGACCTGGCGCTCACTCGCCGGCCCCTTCTGCGGCTCACGGTCCCGGTCTTTCGATCGCGCCTCTGGCTTCAGCGGCTGAAATCGGCTGTTGCTGATCAGCGGTGAGGCGTCGACTTCGACCCGCACTTCGTCACCGATCACCTCCAGGCGATAACCGGTATTGCTGTAAGGGGTGATGTGGGCGCCGGCCGGTGCCAGGAGGCGTGAACGATCCATCCCTTCGACGGCAAAACCTGCCGCCGCCACGGCGACGGG
Source organism: Acidobacteriota bacterium (assembly GCA_029263315.1). GTDB lineage: Bacteria > Acidobacteriota > Thermoanaerobaculia > Multivoradales > J023 > JAJCXR01. The sequence continues at coordinate 219,005 of JAJCXR010000048.1, forward strand.
CAGCAGCAGTGCGCCAAGGCAAGCGAGCGCCGTCGTCCAGACACCAAGGCGGCTGCTCAGCCTCAGGCCGGACGATTTCGCGGCGGCGGCGCCAGCTCGATCATCGTCCTGCCGCTTCGAGATGCGGGATCTCGAGCTCATGGAGCTACGGGTTGCTGTTCGGCGGTCAAGACTTCGGACTGCAGAACCCCGTCCAGGAGACCGTTGACGAAGCGCCCCGAGTTTTCTGAGCCGAATTTCTTGGCCAGCTCGATGGCTTCGTCGACGATCACCACCTTAGGAACGCTCTCTTCATGCAGCATCTCGTAGATCGCCAGCCGCAGGATGTTGCGGTCGATGGTGGGCATGCGCTCCAGGCGCCAATTTTCAGCGTGGCTGCGGATCATCTGATCGATGACTTCCGTATGATCCAGCGTCCCTTCCACCAAGCGACGGGCGTACTCGAAGGCATTCTGCAGCAACCGCCCTTGGGCTCCGGCCTTGCGTTCCGAGGTGCCGCGGGATGCCGCGTCACGCTCGGCGGCAGCTTGTTCAGCCTGCTCGGCCAGCTCGACAAAGGGAGCGTCTTCGGAGGCCTCTGCCGCCCTCCGCGGCTTGGTCACTGGCGGGGTGCCGCCCAGCGGGGTGCCGCCCAGCGGGGTGCCACCCCATGATCGCCCCCCTGCGCCGACGCCACCGCTGGACGTTCATCCTGCTGGCCATCGCCCTGCCGACCTTGGTGGTCGCTGCCCTCAGCCAACGTCCGGGGCGGGATCTCGCGCCTTCGACAAACCCCGACCGGCTACCCATCCCGGCATCGAGCACGACGCTGGACCCCCTGTTCGACGATCCACCGAGCCGAGGCCATCTGTGGGCGGAGGGGAACCAAGCGCTGCTGGCGGTCGATAATCCAGGGGCCACCCGACAACCGGATGTATTGCTCTATTGGACAGGGTCCGCGGAGGCGGCTTCCGATGGCGACCGGTTGCCGACGGACGCCGTCCTGCTCGGCCCGCTGCCGAGCCGTGGCTCGCGCCTCTACGCGCTCCCCAGGGCGACGGCGGGGGGCCAGTTGCTGCTCTATAGCCTGGCCCATCAGCAGCTCACGGGTCGCGCCACCCTACCGGAGATTTCCCCATGAGCGTTTCGTATCAAGCGGTCGGCTGGAATCGCCAAAAGAAAGTCTACGACTGGACTTTAGCTTTGGGCCTGCTCAGCTACCTTGGCCTTTTCATCGGCCTGACGGTGGCCACCCATCCGGAGATCACCGCCGAAACCTTGCTCATCCGGGCCTTCGGCACCGCCGCTCTGTTGCTGCTGCACATCGTTCTGGCCATCGGCCCCTTGTGCCGCTTGAACCGCCGTTTCCTGCCCTTGCTCTACAACCGACGGCACCTGGGGGTCACCATGTTCATCATGGCCTTGGCCCACGGCGTCTTCTCGATCATCCAATTTCACCTCTTGGGGCCCCTGAACCCGCTGGTCAACGTGCTGGTTGGCAACTCACGTTACGGCGATCTGAGCCAGTTCCCGTTCCAGCCCCTCGGCCTAGCCGCCCTGGGCATCCTCTTTTTGATGGCCGCCACCAGCCACGATTTCTGGTTGGCCAACCTTTCGGCGCCGGTGTGGAAGAGCTTGCATATGTTGGTTTACTTGGCCTACGGCTTGGTGGTCGCCCATGTCGCCCTCGGAATTTTGCAGTATGAGACCCAGCCCCTTTTGGTGGCCTTGTTGGCGGCCGGAGGGTTGACCCTTCTCAGCCTGCACCTGTGGGCCGCCTGGCGGGAACGGGGCGCTGATCGCAGCCTAGCCGAGGCCGACGATGCCTGGGTGGATGTGTGCGCCGTCGACGATATCGCCGAGAAGCGGGGCAAGGTCGTCACGGTGGCTGGCGAACGTTTGGCGATCTTTCGCTACGACGGCAAGATCTCCGTCCTGTCCAATGTTTGCCAGCACCAGAACGGGCCCCTCGGGGAGGGCAAAATCGTCGACGGATTTGTCGTCTGCCCATGGCACGGTTACCAATACAAACCGGATTGCGGCGCCTCACCGGAGCCCTTCAACGAAAAGATTCCAACCTTCGAGGTGCGGCTCGACAATAACCGAGTGTTGGTGAATCCGCGGCCCAATCTGCCCGGCACTCCGGTGGCTCCGGCGCTCATCGAAGGGAGCCCCTCCCATGGCTGAGTCGATCGATCGTGCCCCCACCGAGGACGACTTCTACATCGGCTACCTGCCACAGGCGCCCGCCTCCGTGGCCAGGGTGATGCGAAGAAGCGTGCTCGCGCTCCTCCTCTTGGCCGCCCTCTGCGCAGCCATTCTGGCCCTCGGACAACGCCCCTTTGATATTTCGTTCTTTGAATTCGGAGCGCCTCGCTCCTTCGTCGGTACGGTGCTACTGGAGCCCTACCCGATGTTGCGATTGGACCGTCCCGGCCAAAGTGGCGGCGACGCGGAAACTGCGGGCGAGGTCTCCGCATCTCACTATCTCGTCGTCGCCTTCGGCAAATCTAGCGCCCGCCAAGCCCTGACCCCCTTCGACGGCCAACGGGTCGAGCTGCAGGGCAGCCTCATCTACCGGGACGATCAAACCATGTTGGAGCTGGTGGACGGCTCGCTGAGCCCGCTGCCGTCCGCCGAGGCGGCGGGGGCCATCGCTTCCGACTTGGAGAGCTGGGGCGAGGTGACCCTACGCGGCGAGATCGTCGACAGCAAGTGCTACCTCGGGGTCATGAAGCCGGGCCACCACAAGCCCCACCGGGCCTGTGCATCCCTGTGCATCCGCGGTGGCATGCCACCACTTTTTGTTCCCTACGGTGACGACCCGGCCAACGCCGAGGCGGCCCTACCCGCCGCCCATCTTCTCTTGGTGGGTCCGCAGCGCCGGGCCTTGAGCGAGGAAATCCTCGACTGGCTGGCGGAGCCGGTGGAGCTCACCGGCCGGGTCCACCGGCTGGACGATGTGTGGATGATCGAAGCGGACCCTCGAAGCTTCCAGCGCTCCGTAAAATGATCGAGTTGGCTCCCCCAACACGGTACAATGTAGCGCGGAGGTAGACCCATGACCGAGTCCACCGTCAGCGCTACGACGTCGTACCCGACCTTCGCCGAGCACATCCCCTTCGACACCTTGCGAGAGGGACGCTACGAAGTGCGCTTCGCCCGCAACTCTGATGAGTTGGATACCCTTCTGCGTTTGCGCTTCGAGGTCTTCAACCTGGAGCTTGCCGAAGGTCTCGAAGAGTCCTTCGCCACCGGTCGCGATCGCGACGAATTCGACGACTGCTGCCATCATCTGGTCGTCATCGAGAAGGAATCCGACACCATCGTCGGCACCTACCGCATGCAGACCAACAACATGGCGGCGGCCCGCCTTGGTTTTTATTCGGCGGGCGAGTTCGATCTCAGCGGCCTGGGCTCCGAAGTGGTGGGGGACTCCGTCGAGGTGGGACGCGCCTGTGTCGCCCTCGGCCATCGCAATACGCAAGTGCTTTTTCTGCTGTGGCGCGGCCTGGCCAGCTACATGGTGACCAATCATCGCCGTTTCCTCTTCGGCTGCTGCTCATTGACCAGCCAAGACCCGCAGGAGGGACGAGCCGTCATGCAGTATCTGCAAGGTCACGATCACCTACATCCGGACATCCGGGTGACCCCGATGCCAGGTTTTGAGTGTTACGATGAGAGCGCCGTCGACGACGAAGTGTCGATACAAGTCCACATACCCAAGCTTTTTCGTACCTACCTGCGTCATGGCGCCAAGGTTTGTGGTCATCCAGCCATTGATCGCCAATTCAAGACCATCGACTACCTGGTCATCTTCGATGTGGCAGCGATGGACGAACGAAGATTTCGCATGTTCTTCGGCTGACATCCCGAGCCCGCCGGATTCCACGAACGACCGTACCGGAACCCAGAGCTCGCCCTTCAGCCGACGGACAACAGGAGCTGGCGGAGCGCAGGGCTCCAGGGAGATTTTGAACAGACGATGATCGCCGCTCAGAACGTCTACTTCATCGAACAGGGCCGTGCCTTGCTCCGCAATCTCGACGACAACCTCTTTTGCCGCGCCGCCAACGGTCAGTCGGGTGTCGGGGCCCACCTGCGCCATGTCATCGACTGCTTCCGCTGTTTTCAGAGGGGCCTCGCGGACGGTCGTGTCGACTACGATTCGAGGCAGCGGGACCCCCTCCTGGAGCAGGATCGCAAGATCGCCGACGGCGCCTTGGCGGAAATCTCCCAAGCCCTCAACAACCTCGGTGCCGACGATGCGGCACGACGCCTCGAGGTCAAGGTGGATACCGTCGCCTGGGAAGACCCCGCCTTGCATTGGCATGTCTCGTCCTTGGGGCGAGAGCTCCAGTTCTTGCTCAGTCACACCGTCCATCACTATGCCTTGATCGCCCTCCTCCTCCGCCAACAGGGCTTCGAGCCGGGCGCCGACTTCGGAGTCGCTCCCTCGACTTTGGAGTTCCAAGGCAAGGCCGTCGGGGCGGCCTCCCTTCGCGGCTGACATGTGTACTCTCAGTTGGCGGGCCACGGCCAACGGCTACGAGCTTTTGTTCAATCGTGACGAAGCCCAAAGTCGGCAACCGGCGATGGCCCCGACGCGGCGTCAGATCGACGGCGTCGAGGTCCTGGCCCCCACCGATGGTGACTTCGGCGGTACTTGGATCAGCCTCAACGCCTTCGGCACCTGCATCTCTATCCTCAATCGCTACCAAGACTCCGCCGTCGGCCCGGGTCCCTTCACCAGCCGCGGTCAGCTGGTGCTCGACTTGGCCACCTGTCGCGACTTCGACGACGTGCAACGGCGGATGGGCCAACGGTCGATCTCGGAGTATCGTCCCTTCACCCTGGCAGTGACGCTGCCCGGCACGCATCCGATGAACGCCGCCGCCCGCAGCCGGCAGTGGATCTGGAACGGCAGCCAGCTCCTCGCCGCCGGGGTGATACAGCCCCCCATCGCCTCCTCCGGCCACTGTCCGGAAACAATCCAGGAAAGCCGACGCCAGTTGTACAGCTCGATGCTCGGCTCAGGGGCCTCCTTGCACGCCTTCCACCGCAGCCATCGTCCCAGCCGGGGCCCCGTTTCCCCCTGCATGCATCGACCGGAGGCCAGCACCGTCAGCTTGACCTACATCGTCGTCGACGCCGAGCAGGTCTCCATGGCCTATGCCGACGGCCCGCCTTGCCGCACCCCCTTGGCGGAGCCGGTGGCGATGGAACGGCGGATCGTCGAAGCGTCCGCCGATGGCTGAAGGCCGGTCCACCGACGGGAGAGCCGACGATCGAGGACCCGGTGCGGAGCCGCAGGGGGCAACCGACGGCACGGCCCAGGGCTTGGCGGAGCCGAGCACCCCGTGGAAGCTATGGCATGTGCTCTTGGCCCTCTATCTCGTGCTGCTCGCCGCTTCGTCGATCGTCCGGCTGCTGACCCCGGAAGCGGGGCTACCGCCGGGATACCAGAGCATCACCACCTTGGGCGTCGACGGTCGGCAACGGCTCGACACACCCGTCCGCCTCGCCTACCTCGAATGGCCGTGGCAGCCCTCCTCATCTACCGCCTCTACGGCCCGGGGTGACGCCCCCGCCGCCAGCGAACCAGGGCTTCCGTCGCCGGCCAGCGCCGAGCCGACGGAGGCACACCCACCGGTCATCCTATTGGTCCACGGCAGTCCCGGCGGGGCCGACAACTTCTCCCGTTTGGGACCCTTGCTGGCCCCCTTCGGGCGAGTCCTGGCACCGGACCTGCCGGGATTCGGTGCCTCCACCGCCGAAGCTCCGGACTATTCGATCCTGGCCCACAGTGAGTATTTGATGCAAATGCTCGACACCTTGGGCATCCAGACCGTGCACGCCGTGGGCTACAGCATGGGAGGCGGTGTCGTTCTGCATCTGGCGGAGAATCACCCGGACAGGGTGCGGTCGGTGACCCTACTCTCGGCCATCGGAGTGCAGGAGGCGGAGCTTCTCGGGCAGTACCACCTCAACCATGCGGTGCACGGCCTCCAGTTGGCCGCACTCTGGTTATTGCGTACGGCCGTGCCCCATTTCGGAGCCCTCGACCACGGCGGTTTGGATGTTCCCTACGCACGCAACTTTTACGATACGGATCAACGTCCCCTGCGACGGATTCTGCAGAACCTCGAGATGCCGATGCTCGTCGTGCACGGCGATCGAGATGTCCTGGTGCCGCTGGCGGCGGCCAAGGAGCACTATCGCCTGGCCCCCCACAGTGAGCTGGTGATCATGCCAGCCAACCATTTCATGGTGTTCCGTTCGCCCCAAAGCTTGCTGGTGATCGGTGAGTTTGTGCAACGGGTCGAGGCCGGGGAAGCGGCCCGGCGCGCCGACGCCACGGCGGAACGCCTGGCCTTGGCGGCCGATCCAGACGGCTTCAAACCCCCCGCCAAGACGGGGCTGGCTCTGATCCTGACCTTCCTGTTGATCGCCGTCGCCACCCTGGTGAGTGAGGATCTAGCCTGCATCGCCACCGGCCTGGTGGTGGCGCAAGGGGGTTTGACCTTGCTGCAAGGGGTCGGAGCCTGCTTCCTCGGCATCTATTTCGGCGACCTGATGCTCTACAGTTGCGGACGCCTTGGGCATCGCTGGCTTCGACGACGGCCTTTCAGCTGGTTCATTTCGAGCCGCGATGTGGAACGGAGCCGTCATTGGTTCGAGCGTCGCGGCGCCATCGTCATCCTGCTCAGCCGCTTTCTTCCGGGAACCCGTCTCCCCACCTACGTGGCTGCCGGAATGCTGCGTCTAGGGTTCTTCTGGTTCGCACTCCATTTGCTGCTGCCCGTAGCCCTGTGGACCCCATTCCTCGTCACCCTGTCGCAGAAATTGGGTGAGCGTTTCTTCGACACCTTCGAATCCTTCCAACGCTATGCCCTGCCGAGTTTTGTCGCGGCCTTGGTCAGCGTCTGGTGTCTACTGCTGCTGATCAAGACCTTGGGCAGCCGGACCGGGCGCCGTCGTGCCATAGGCTGGTGGCGGCGCAAGGTGCGGTGGGAATATTGGCCCCCCTGGATATTCTACCCACCGGTGGTGACCTACGTGCTGTGGCTCGGCCTCCGTCACCGCTGCTTGACGGCCTTTACCGCGGTCAACCCAGGTATGCCGGCGGCCGGCGGCTTCATCGGCGAGTCCAAGTCCGCCATCCTCCATGCCTTGGATGACGCCTGGGTGGCGCCTTTTGACTGGCTGAAGCCGGGACCGCAGGAGCAGCGATGTGCGGCGGTACGGGCTTTCCAACAGCAACATGGACTGTCATACCCCATGGTGCTCAAACCCGACGCCGGTCAACGGGGGGCCGGGGTCACCATCGCCCATGGGGAAGAAGATGTCGTCACCTTTTTTGGCGACCATCCCGAAGGCGCCATCGTCCAGCAGTACATCGCCGGGCCGGAGCTGGGAATCTTTTATCTGCGCTACCCGTCGGCAAGTCGGGGGCGCATCTTCTCGATCACCGAGAAGCGCATGGCCGCCGTCGTGGGGGACGGTAGGCGACGTCTGCGCCAGCTGATCTTCGACGAGCCGAGCCTCTTGGCCATGTCACCGACCTATCTGGCGCTCCAGGCCGACCATCTCGACGATGTCCCGGCCGACGGGCAGAGAGTGGAGCTCACCGAGCTTGGAACCCATTGCCGCGGCGCCATCTTCCTCGATGGCCGCCACTTGATCACCCCGGCTTTGGAAGAGGCTTGCGAGCGCCTGGCCCGCAGCTTCGACGGCTTCTACTTCGGCCGCTTCGACGCCCGGGCACCCTCCCTCGAAGCCTTCCGCAATGGACGGGATTTCAAAATTCTCGAGCTCAACGGAGTCACTTCCGAGGCGACCCACATCTACGACCCCGACATCAGTCTGTGGCAGGCCTACCGAGTGCTCTTCGAGCAATGGCGCTTGGCCTTTGAGATAGGTACCGAGAATCGGCGACGGGGCGTCGAGGTGACGTCCGTGCTCGATATTTTCCGTCTGTTGTTGGCCGCCAGATCGGGGCGAGCTTGATCTGAAGGTAGCGGGATACCTACGCGATGCGGCTCGGTGAAGAGCCCTTGGGCCCTTCGACGGCTGCTTCCATGGAAGCCTCACCGTGGCCATTGTTCATGGTCTCGGTGTGGCTGGGCCGGGCCGGCGAGCCGCCGGGGGTAAAGGCGAGGATCTCACCTCCCCCATGACCAGCACCGGAATTTTTGGCGGGGCCGGGAGCGGCGACAAAGAGAATTTGAGCAAACCTCGGATCGGCGCCCAAAATACGACGCGCCCAAAGGGTTTCAGCAGATGGTTTTAACATGAAGATTTCCCCCTATTGCCTGAGCGAATTCATCGCCAGGCAAATTCGATACACATGAAAAAAGCGAGGTGGCTGGCACAGCCGCTTCAAGGCTGGCACCTGTACCCGATAGTTCTATCTTGAAACGCGCATTTCGCATCCATAGTTGGCCAGTTGGCAAGAAATCGCGGATCAGCACCGCCTTTCGAGGCATGCAACCCTTGGGACGACTTGACCATGCTGATATCCTTCGCGCCTCATTCCACGGTGAATGACGCTTGGGCTTGCCGTCGGTGCCTGGCCCGTACCTTTCAGCCTTCACAACGACAGGAACCCATGAGCCAACTCGCTAAGCAGGTCGCCCGACGGCGCACCTTCGCCATCATTTCCCACCCCGACGCCGGTAAGACCACCCTCACGGAGAAGCTCCTGCTCTATGGTGGGGCCATTCAGCTGGCCGGTGAGGTCAAGGCCCGGGGTGAACGCCGACGGACCCGCTCCGACTGGATGAAAGTCGAACGGGAGCGGGGCATTTCCGTCAGCTCGTCGGTGATGACCTACGACTATGGCGATTACACCTACAACCTGCTGGACACGCCGGGTCATGAGGACTTCAGCGAAGATACCTACCGCACGCTGACCGCCGTCGACTCGGCGGTCATGGTGCTCGACGCCGCCAAGGGCATCGAGGGCCAAACCCGCAAGCTCTTCGAGGTTTGCCGCCTGCGGGACGTGCCGATCATCACCTTCATCAACAAGATGGATCGGGAGGCCCTGGATCCCTTCACCCTGTTGGACGACATCGAGCAGACGTTGCAGCTCGAGGTGACGCCGGGCAGCTGGCCCGTCGGCATGGGTGCCGACTTTCGCGGCTGTTATGAGGTGTTGCACGACCGTCTGGTCTTGATGCAGCGGGGTCAGCGCAACCGCGCCAAAGGCGGGGAAATTGTGACCGGCATCGATTCTCAGGGCATCGATGACGCCTTGGGGGATCGCGCCGTCAAGCTGCGCGATGAGGTGGAAATGGCCCGCGGCCTGTGCCCCGAATTCGACCGCGCCTCCTATCTGGAGGGCAATATGACGCCGGTTTTTTTTGGCAGCGCCCTCAACAATTTCGGCGTGCAAGCACTGTTGGAAGCCATCGCCGATCTGGCGCCGTCGCCGCGCCCCCAGGCGGCGGAGAGCCGCATGGTGGAGCCGACGGAAGAGCAGGTGAGCGGATTTGTTTTCAAGATCCAGGCCAATATGGATCCCAAGCACCGGGATCGCCTAGCCTTCATCCGCCTCTGCTCAGGCCGTTTCGAGCGCGGCATGAAGCTGCGTCACCAACGCACCGAAAAGCAGATCAATGTGCACAACGCGGTGCTGTTTCTGGCCCAGGACCGGGAGCGGGCCGAAGAGGCCTTCCCCGGAGACATCATCGGTATTCCCAACCACGGCAACCTGCACATCGGCGATACGCTGAGCGAGAAAGAGGAGCTGCGCTTCCTCGGCATCCCCAGCTTCGCCCCTGAGCTGTTGCAGCGGGTACGCCCCGAAGACCCGTTGCGGGCCAAGCACCTGGGCCGAGCGCTGCTGCAACTGGCCGAGGAAGGTGCCGCCCAGATCATCAAGACCCGTCTCGGTGGCAATTGGATCGTCGGGGTTGCCGGTGCCTTGCAATTCGAGGTTTTGGCAGACCGCATCCGCACCGAGTACAACATCCCGGTGATCTTCGAGGGCACCAGTCATCACACCGCCCTGTGGTTGGAGTCGGACGATGCGGCGGCCCTCAAAAAGTTTGTCGACAGCAACGAGGCCCTGGTGGCGGACGATCACCAGAACGACCCGGTGTTCCTGCCGCGCAGCGCCTGGCACCTGCAATGTATGAAGGACGACTACCCCGACATCCGCTTCCTCAAGACCAAGGAGCCCTCCCGCTAGCCGTGGCGCCGCTCGACCCGCCGTCTCCAGTGCCAGAGGACAACAAGACGCCGTCGATACGGCTCGAGGAAGGTTATTACCTGGACAACTTCCTCACCGTGCTCGACACCGTAGAAGGCCAGGACAGTGACTTGCTGAAGGCCGAGGAACGGCGCTTCCGGGACGACTTCCAGGCTCTCGACCTGGCGGCGCAACGCCTCTACGTGCGACTGATCTCCCGCCGTGGCCCCTGTTTCCGCCGCGACCGCCTCGCCTACGACGAGATCCCCGACCTCGACGGCGCCCTGCGGGCACTGCAGCGGGCAGGTTTCGCCGACGACGGCTCCACGGCACCCATCGAGGAGTGGCTGGCCCTCTTGCTACGCGCCGAGGCCTGGCAGGTGGCCGATGAGCTGCTGTCCACTTCCATCGCCAAAACGAGCCGCAAGGACACTCTCCTGAGTGCCCTCACCGAAGAGGTCGAAGCGGCGGACCTACGACAGCACCTCGAAGCCACGCTGCAGGTGGTTCGCCCCTTGGGCCAAGACATCCTGGCGGTCTACCGCCTGCTTTATTTTGGCAACCTGGGACAGGACTGGACCGAATTTGTGCTGCGGGATCTCGGCGTCGTGTCCTTCGAGCCCTATGAGCTGCGCCGCGAGCTGCGCCACTTCGACTGCCGCCAAGCCATCGACGACAGCCTGCACATGCGTCAACAGCAATACGAAGCCCACCGCCTGATGGCCGCCGGGGACGACGACGGAGCCCTCGTCGTGGCCCAGCAAGTGGCGGCGGCCGAGGCGCTGTGGCATCCCATCACCGAGCGACGACGCCACGCCCTACTGTTGGCGGTGGCTCGGCAGATGGAACGCTGCGCCGCCGTCGACGACGCCCTGGACCTCTACCGTCGGGTGTCCCGTCCGCCGGCCCGCGAGCGTCGGGTGAGGCTGCTCGAAAAGCAGCGGGATCTGGCGGCCGCCTTAGAGCTGTGCGAGGCCATGGCCAGCGCCCCAAACGACGAGAGCGAAGTCGTGTTCGCCCGCCGCTTCGCCCACCAGCTGCGGCGCAAACAAGGCGAGAAGCTGCCGCCGTGGCAGCGTCCGAAGCGGCCCAGACGCAGCTTGCGGCTGCTCCGCCAAGACGGCGTTTCGGTGGAGCGTCGAGCCCTCGAAGCCCTGGCGGAGGAAGGTCTGAGCGGCTTCCATGCCGAGAACTGGCTGTGGAAGTGCCTCTTCGGCCTCGCCTTTTGGGACATCATCTTCGCCCCCGTGGCCGGCGCCTTCCAACACGCCTTTCAATACGGCCCCCTCGATCTCCACAGCGCCGACTTCCGTCCAAGGCGTCGAGACTTGATCGAACGGCGGCTAGACGATCTGCGCCATGACGACGATCTACCGGGCCGTCTGCTCGAGATCTACGAGCGCAAACAAGGCACCGCCAACCGCTGGGTCGCCTGGCACCCCAATCTGCGTCCCCGCCTGGTCGACGCCCTACAACGCCTCGACGGCCACCAGCTGGCCACCGTCTGCGACCGTCTCAGCCGTCACCCCGGCCGCTACCGTCGCGGCTTTCCCGACCTCTTCGTCTGGTCCGATGACGAGCCCACCGGCTTCCAGCTCTTCGAGGTCAAAGCCCCCGGCGACCAGTTGCGTCCTGAGCAAGGGGCCTGGATCGATTTCTTGAATCGGCACGGCATCAGCAGTCGGGTGCTGCGGGTGGAGTGGGAGGGCTGAACGCTGTCTATCCCGGATGAGGACGAATTTGCATCACCATGATGTTGTCCAACTTTGCAGTGCATCGATAGTCGTCCTGGCACTAGGCTGACATTGGCTCCAGAGGTGCGAGCGAAGCTTGCGGTATAATCGGATCCAGAGGACGGGCGCAAGATTGTGCGGCGAAGAATCTACATCGAGACCACCATTCCCAGCTTCTATTTCGAGGTTCGTCCCGAGCCCGAGATGGTGGCAAGGCGAGCCTGGACCCGCGAGTGGTGGGCGATGGCGGTAAGTCGCGACGAGATCGTAATCAGCGAAGCCGTTCTGGAGGAGCTTGGGGCAGGCGATCATCCCAATCGCAAGGACTGCTTGGAGCTGATCTCCGAGCTTCCGCTCCTGGCTATCGAGCCCGCCGTCGCGGAGACTGTAGAGGCGTACATAGCCCACAAGCTCATGCCTCGGGATCCGGGCGGCGATGCTCTACACCCGGCCTTGGCTTCCCATTATCGATGCGATTTCCTCGCGACTTGGAACTGTCGTCACCTCGCGAATGCCAACAAGTTCGATCATAACCGTCGGATCAATGGCATCTTGGGACTGTTCGTCCCAGCTCTTGTGACCCCTCTTGAGCTACTAGGAGAGAATGATGGATAGGAAGACTGAGGACCCGATCGATCGAATCCGCAGGACGAGGCACGAGATCTCGGCCCGGTTCGACCATGATCCGCTGAAGTTGGTCGAGCACTATATGAAGCTCCAGGAAAAACACGCATCACGATTGATCACTTCGTCGGGTCCACCTGTACGGAGAGCCGTATCGTCGATTCCACTAGGGCCGCGATCCTGATCTTATTGAATTGGACGATGTCTTTCGAGCGATGCAGCGGGACAAACGACCAGCCGGAGCTGGTCGCCATTTCGAAGGGTCATCGTCTCGGTAGATATCCTCAAAACGTCACTCCTCGGGATGCTCAGGCCACCCCGAGGCATGCGTGCGCAAAAAGGCTGCTCCGATGTTTTACAAGCTGGGCTTGTAAAGGGCCACTTGCGCCTGCATCAAGGCCGACTGACCGGCGGTGAACTCGTCCATGCAAGCGTCGTCGGTGTAGTCCATGAAGTTGTAGATCGGATCTTGTCCGGCGCTGGCGCAGGTGTCACGACCGACCGGGCAACCGAAGGCCGGGCTCGCTTCGTAGGGCGTGTCGGCGACGCCGTCACCGGGGCTGCTGCAGCCGTTGGCGAAGGTGTGGTCGAGGCCCAGGTAGTGACCCACCTCGTGGGTCCCGGTGTCGCCCAAGTTGTAGGGGGCCGCCGAGCCGCCGGGCAAGCTGGAGTGCAGGAGCACGACGCCGTGCAGGTTGTTGCTCTCCGGGAAGCTGGAGGGCAAGTAGGCATATCCAAGGATGCCGCCGGAGGGCTCGCAGGTGTAGATGTTGAGGTTGTGGGCCGGGTCGATGGCCAGAGCATTTTTCATCTGCGATTCCGGGCCACTGTTGTAGCACTTGCTGAACCACTTGTTGTTCTTGGTGGAATCAAAGCTCGCCAGGTAAAACTGGAAGCCGGTACCCGCAAAAGCGGAGTTGAGCACGTCGATTTGATCTTGGGCTTGGCTCTGGGAAACTGCACCACTAGTGACACCACGCCGCTGCTTGTAAACCACGTGGAAAGCCACGGGAATCTGAATCGTGGCTTTGTCGGCACCTGTGTAGCCTTGCAACCAGCCCTCGACATCGGCCCGCACCAGAGCTTTCTCTTCCGCCGTCAGCTCGGGGGAAGCACAACGAACGCCGCGTTGCAGCTCACCGCTTTCGCTGAGGAAATGGATATTCTGGCCGGCTACTATGGTGTCGCTCGCCGCCGGGGCCGGGCCTTGGGCAAACGCCGCGCCGCCGGCCAACAAACATGTCGCCATCACTACCGTCAGTTGCTTCTTCATCGTTCTCTCCATTGCTGATTCGATTTGGAGCACGTCGCTGGGGGTTACCCAAAAACGGCCCAACTCCGGGGATTTTTGGGATCTTGCATCCTCCGCTCCAAGTGGTCGGTGGATACATTCACCAAGGTCTTCTTGCACGTCGAGTCAGCAAGAGAGATGCCAATCCGCCGAGACCTCGGACCTGCCATCGGCGAAGGCGAGAAGTAGCGTTACAGCGAGGGTTTGCGAGCTTGAAACATGAGGAGTCGTGAGATAGGAGCCGAGGGGAATTTGCAGGGCTGAGAATCGACCATTCTCGGAAATGAGAAACAAGGCCAAGATATTTTGAGTCAGAATCCGCTGGGCTGTGGAATTCCAGTGAGATACTTTGCCCGCTCGGGGCATGTTTTCGCAAGTACGGGTACGTATCGTTCGTGAGATTCGGCAATCGCCGACATCTTAGATCGAGACCAGATTGGAATGCCTACAGTGCTAAGATATTGCGCCATGCTAGCCCCCTCGAGTCAAGTCACCAAGCTCCTACAGAACTGGAGCACCGGCGACCCCCAGGCCCTCGACCGTCTCCTGCCGATGGTGGTCGACGAGGTGCGCGACATGGCGCGGCGAGCCCTGGCTAGGGAAGTCCCCCACCATAGCCTGCAACCGACGGCCCTGGTCAACGAGGTCTACCTGCGCCTGGTCGATCGCCAGGTCTACTGGTGGCAGGATCGCTCGCAGTTCTTTGCCTGCCTCTCAGAGCTCATGCGCCGCATCTTGGTGGACCATGCCCGCCGTCGTCGGGCCGTCAAGCGGGGCAGCGGCGAGCCCAAGCTCTCCCTCGACGAGGCCCTGATGGTGCGAGACGATCCCCATCCGGAGCTGTTGGCCTTGAACGACGCCCTCGAGGCGCTCAAGGACATCGACTCCCGGCGTTATCGCATCGTCATGTTGTGGTTCTTCGTCGGCTTGACGCAGCAGGAGATCGCCGACGAGCTGTCGATCTCAGTCAATACGGTGGGGCGTCAGCTGCAAACCGCCAAGCGGTGGTTACGGCTGCAACTCGACAACACCACCGCGGATGCGGCCGGGGCGACGGATCCGGATGCTGAGACCTAGGCCCCTCTGGCCGCCCTCTTCGCCATGTCCAAGGAACGGCAACGCAGGCTCTTCGAGATCGTCGATCGAGCCCATGGGCTGACGGCGGAGCACCGCCGAGCTTACCTGGACGACGCCTGTGGTGAAGATGGGCTGCTGCGGCAGGAGGCCGAGGCCCTGCTCGCCAACGGCGACGAATCCCCGGCGCTCGGGCGCCCCGCATTCAACGTGCACGCCGAGGACGGCGCCGTGGGCCGGCACATCGGCCCCTACCACCTGGTGGAGTTGCTGGACCGTGGGGGCATGGGTTCGGTCTACCGGGCCGAACGCGACGATTTCCACAAACAGGTGGCCCTCAAGCTGATCCGCCGGGGTCTCGACGGCGATGCGGAGTTGGTGCAACGCTTCGAGAACGAGCGCCAAATCTTGGCCCAGCTCGACCATCCC
The DNA here is from genome assembly GCA_029263315.1 of Acidobacteriota bacterium. Lineage (GTDB taxonomy): Bacteria > Acidobacteriota > Thermoanaerobaculia > Multivoradales > J023 > JAJCXR01. The sequence continues at coordinate 234,333 of JAJCXR010000048.1, forward strand.
CACATCGCCCGGCTGCTGGACGGCGGCGCCACCGACGAGCAGATTCCCTATTTCGTCATGGAGCTGGTGAGCGGCCAGCCCCTCGATACCTACTGCAAAACGCAGCGTTTGAGCGTCGATGAACGGCTGAAGATCTTCCGCAAGGTTTGCGCCGCGGTCCATTTTGCGCATCAGAACCTGGTTATTCATCGCGACCTCAAGCCGGGCAACATCTTGATCGGCGATGACGGTCAACCCAAGCTCCTCGATTTCGGCATCGCCAAGCTGCTGGACGATTCGCGGGCCGCCCAGCCCGTGGCCACGGAAACGGGTCACGGCTTGATGACGCCGCGCTACGCCAGCCCGGAGCAGATTCGCCACCAAAGCTTGACCACCGCCAGCGACATCTATTCCCTGGGGGTCTTGCTCTACGAGCTATTGACCGGCGTCGACCCGTACAATGCCGAAACCCGACGGCCGGACGAAATCTCCCGGGCCATTTGTGAAGAGGAGCCGGCCCGCCCCAGCACCGCCGTCAAGCGGCGCCTCGATCAGGCCACACCGCAAGCCCGGCGGTTGCGCCGTCGTCTCAGCGGCGACCTCGATTGCATCATTCTCAAGGCGATGCGCAAGGAGCCCGGCCAGCGCTACGGCTCCGCCGAGGAGATGTCGAGGGACATCGAACGTCATCTCGAAGGTCTGCCGGTCGGCGCCCAGCTGGGAACCCTCAGCTATCGGGCCAGCAAGTTTGTGCGACGCCATTGGGTGCCGCTGGTGGTCGCGACGGCTTTTCTCGTCATGGTAGCGGGCCTTGGTATCTTGGCTGCCTTCCAGTGGAAGCGCGCCGAAGCTGAAACGACGCGCGCCGAGGAAGAGGCAAGCCTGGCAGAACAAACACTGGTTCTGTTTGAAGAAACCTTCCAGATTGTGGGGCCGACCGGAGAAGGTCCCGAGCCCAGCGCTCGAGATCTTTTGCGAGAAGCGCAGAAGAAGGCCCTCCGAGAAGGCATCAGACCAAAATTACGCCTCAAAGTCATTTTGCTGTTAGGTCAGATTTACAAAAATATCGGAGATACCGAAGATGCTATCGATTTGATGGAGCAGTGTGTCGAGGCCATTTTGGAGGCAAGCACCAACATTGACCCACCCGAGATCGCAACCTGTGAAAGCAATCTCGCGGCAATCGCTTTCGAAGAGGGCTATTTTGCTGCCGCCGAAGAGTCATTCCGCGAGATTCTAAAACTGCGACAAGACTTAGGGCAAAAAGGTTCTGAGCTCTGGAAAACCAAGAGCAATCTTGCTTCCGCCCTAACTCGCCAAGGCACTCTTGAAGAGGCTGGGGCGCTCTTTGCCGAAGTGCATACCGGCCGACTCGCGACCTATGGGCCGCAGGACATCAAGATGGTCGCGAGCCACCTCAATCTTGGAAACCTTTTCTTCTCGCAGGGTGACTTCGACAACGCCCTCGAACATGCTGACGCCGCTGACAAGATCATCATCGCCCAAAAAAAAGCCAATTTGGAGTATCGTTCCAACGTCCTCAACCTGCAAGCCAACATTTTGGCCGCCCTCGGGCAAGGCAGTAAAGCGCGGGAGCTCTATCTAGAGGCTTTGAGTTTTCGAACGGAAACGCTAAACAAGGCGGAAGCCGAGCTCACAAGAGATGACCCACCGAAGCCCAAGAGATCGTATGAGCGGGCCGCCATCAGCGTCGCGATTATCCAGAAGAACCTAGCAGCCGTGCTCATCGACTCCGATCCCCAAGAAGCCGAAGGCTTACTTGCGGAGGCCATCGCCACCCTCGGAACCCGGCCCAATAGCTGGCTGCTGGACGACGCCCAAAGCGCCCTGGGTGCCCTGCGGACCTCCCAAAGGCGCTTCGAGGAGGCAGAAGAGCTGCTCACCCAGGCCCACCGGAAGCTCTCTGAGGTGCACGGTGCCCACGCTTACCCGGCTGTCAGGGCCCTGGACCGTCGCATTGCCCTGTATGATGCCTGGGGCCGTCCAGAGGAGGCGGAGCGTCTACGAGCTCAACGTCCCAGATTGCCTGCGGACGACCCCCCAACCGCCCCCGGCGACCCACCCGCCGATAACCCTCCATCCGCCGACGGCACCGGAGATCCCAGCCCTTGAATCGCCAGTCTTCTAACTTGCCACCGGCCGTCCAGATCATCGACGTTGGGCCCCGGGACGGTTTCCAAATGGAGACCACCTTCATCCCCACCGAGCTCAAGATCGAGATCATCAATCGCTTGGCGGCGGCGGGCCTGCGGGAGATCGAAGCCACATCCTTCGTGCACCCCGAGCTCATCCCCCAAATGCGCGATGCATCGCAGGTCATGGCCGGTATCGAGCGGCGTCCCGGCGTGCAGTATTTGGCCCTGGTACCCAATCTCAAGGGTACCGAACGGGCCCTGGCGGCGGGGGTCGACGGCCTGCGCTTTGTCATCTGCGTCACCGAAACCTATAACCAACGCAACCTGCGGCTCAGCGTCGAGCAAAGTGTCGACATCTTCGGCCAAGTGGTGCGCCTGGCGGAAGGCGCCGGGGTGCACGTCTCCGCCATCCTCGCCGCCTCCTTCGGCTGCCCCTTCGAAGGCGCTGTCGCCGAAGAGACCGTCCTGGCCTTGAGCCGTCGCCTGGTGGATCTGGGAAGCCAGCAAATCGGCTTCGGCGACTCCGCCGGGGTGGCTCACCCGCTCCAGGTGCGAAGTCTGCTGCAGCGGGCCGGCGCCCAAGATCCCGGGGTGCCCCTGTGGATTCACCTGCACGATACCCGCGGCCTCGGCCTGGCCAATGCCTACGCCGCCCTCGACGCCGGTATAGTACGTTTCGACACCTCCCTCGGCGGACTCGGAGGCTGCCCGGTGATCCGCGGTGCCACCGGCAACATCGCGACGGAAGACTTCACCTACCTGTGCCGTGAAATGGGGCTGGCCACCGGCATCGACCTCGCCGTGCTGCGCAGCGCCTCGCACCTGTTGCAAGACTTCCTCGGCCGTCCCCTGGCCAGCCGCCTGCTGGCCGCCGGGACCAAAGAAGAGCTGGTGGAAACCCACCGTCCCGACTGTCTGCTTTGAGCATGCTCGACACCACCCACTTCGACAACGACGCCGAATACAGCTGCGCCTTCTGTGGCGAGCCCAACGGCATCGATGTCGACCTCTCCGGGGGTCGACGCCAACGCTACGTCGAGGATTGCCAGGTCTGCTGCCGTCCCAACTTGCTGCACCTGTCCTTCGATGACGACGGGCAAGTCAGCGTCTGGGCGGAGCCGGAGAGCTGATTACATTTCCGGAAATACGCTGACCTATCGAGAGCATCGAGGGGGCGAGGGGCGCCTCCCGCCAGGCCCGCGGCAGTGCCGCGACCCTAAAGAACCCGCCGGCCAACGCCCAGGTATATGCCAATGTCATCTCCATGTTAGAGTCCGATTGGAGCCTAGGCGTCGCCCTGTGCTCAACTCGAGGAGGCAACATGCACCGAGCTACTGCCAAGATCTTTCGCAATGGTCGCAGTCAGGCTATCCGCATCCCAGCAGCCCTGCGTTTCGATACGGATCGAGTCATCATCGAAAAGGATGGCAGCTCCCTGATCATCAGACCCTACCCAGAGATCGGCTGGGACGCCTTTCTGGATGATCCCGACTTGGTCGTCGATGATGACTTCGAAATTCCGGAGGATATGCCGCCACAGGAACGCACATCCCTGTGACGTTTCTGCTGGACACCGACATTTGCAGCTACCTGATGCGGCGACGCTTCCCGAAACTGATAGAGCGCGTCCGCGCATTTGAGCCAAATGATCTCAAGATCTCTGTGGTGACTGCCTTCGAGCTCCGATATGGAGCCAAGAAGAGCCCTCGACCAGCCCACTTCAACGAAGTGATCGACCGCCTCTTGGCAAATCTCAAAGTGCTCGATTTCGACTTGGCCGCTGCCCATCACAGCGCCAGCATTCGAGCCGAGCTAACCGCCAAGGGTACACCCATCGGCGCCTACGCCTTACAAATTGCCGGTCACGCAAGGTCCCTGGAAGCCACACTCGTCACCAACAACGTTGGCGAGTTTCGCCGCGTCCAAGGGCTGAAGGTAGAAAACTGGACCCAGTAGTATCCTTCCGAGTTGGCTAAAACATGTGCCAGTTGACCGAAGCCGCGCCGCGAAAACATGTGCCAGGTGACAGCTGGTGAGGTCTCAGCTCGACGCCTCCGCCACCTCCAACAGGGCTTGAAAACGTTCCGCCTCCTCGGGTCGCTGCCAGGTGGTGTAGAGCTCCACCAAGTGCTCGATGATGCGTCGGCAGGCCCGGTCCTCCGCCGAGCGATGCTTGATCAAGACGCGATATGCCTTGAGCAGCAGTGCTTCCGCCGCCTCGTAGTGACCTTGCCGTAGGGCGATGGCGCCCGCCAACCCTTCGCTTTGCGCCAGAACCCAATGCTCGGCGTCGAGGGTCCGTCGCTGCACCTCGAGGGCCTGTCGGATCAGGCCCGCCGCTTCGTCGACGGCACCGCGATCGAGCAGCGCCCAAGCCAGGTGGAAACGGGCATTGGCGAGGTTGGGATGGTCCGCGCCGTGGATGCGCCGCATGGTCTCCAGGGCGGCCCGATAGTGCCCCTCGGCCAAATCTAAACGACCGGCCTCGTGCAAGTTGTAGCCATAGATCATGCGGCTGAAGGCGACCTCGGGGTGCTCGTCCCCCAACAGCCGACGCAGGTTTTCATAGGCCTGCTCGACGATGGGCACCGCTTCATCGAACCTGCCCAAAGTCGCCAGGCTGGTGGCCAGGTTCTGACGCGCCATGTTGGTCAAGCCGTGCTCGTCGCCCAAACGACGCCGATAGATGGCCACCGCCTCCCGGTCCAGCTCCGCCGACTCCACATACTGGGCCTTGAACCACAGCCCCGCCGACAGATCCCTCAGCGCCAGCGCCAGCGCCAGCTCGTGCTCGGGCTCGCTGCCGAGCTGACGTAGGAGACGGACCGCCCGGCGGTTCATGGGCTCCGCCGTCGCCGCCTCGCCCTCTTGCCAATGGATGGCCGCCAGGCGATCGAGGCATTGCGCGTAGCGTAGGGTCGGCTCGACCTCGCTGCTCTGGCGCAGCTCCAGGGCCTCCTCCAAAGACGTGCGAGCGGCTTCCCAGCGACCCTCGGCGGACTGTACCTCGCCCAGCAACTGCAAGCTCTCCGCCAGCTCCGCCGTGCCCTCGTCGCGTTCTCCTTGCATCTTGCGACGCAGCATCACCGCCTCTTGCAGCAGGGGTTCCGCCGTCGCGTCCAGCCCGAGGTTGTGGTAGATGTCGCCCATCGCCTCGAGCAGCGGAGCCCGCACCTCGGGCCTCTCTTGCAGCTCATGCCGGATATTGTCGGAGCCGCGATCCAAGAGCTCGCGGGCCGTGACGTCGGACTTGGCAAAGGGGTCCGACACCTTGAAGAGGTCGATCATGAACTCCGAGGTGCGGCGCGCCACCTCGGCTTGCTCCGCCGCCCGATCCGCTTCCTTGCGAATGCGCTGCGCCATGACCATGAGCACCAAGGCGAGCACCAAGGTGCCGATCAGGGCGGGCACCATCAACCGCAGGCGGCGCCGCGTCCGCTGCTCCTCCAAATGCCGCTGCGCATTGTCCTGATGTTGTCGACGTCGCTCGTCGAGGCTGCGCAGGCGGCGCGCCAAGCTGGCGGCGTCGGCCAGACGAAGCTCCGGCTGACCGTCGACGGCGGCCCGGATATCGTCCCGCAGCAGCTCGTCCTCCACCTTGCGCCGCCAACCGGGGGACAGGGCGACGGAAAAATCTCCCACCACCATTTGGTAGAGCACCACCCCTAGGGAGTAGATATCCGCCTGAATCGATGCCACCTTTCCCTCGGTGATCTCCGGTGCCAAGTAGCGCAGGCTGCCGCCCCCGGTGGATTGCAGATCGTCGAGCTCGCCGTCGAACCCCAGCACGGTGAAAGCTTGTTGTTCGAGCAATGCTTGATGGGTCAAATGGCCGATGCCGAAATCCGTCAGCACCGTCTTGGGCACCTCCTGCCCATCGGGCCCCTCCACCAGATCGATGAGGATGTTTTCCGGCTTGATGTCCTTGTGCAGCACACCGACGGAATGGGCCGCCGCCAGGGCGTCGGCCACTTGCGCCACCAATTCGAGGCGTTGGGGCAGGGGGATGGATTCGAGACCGCCCATCTTTTCGACCCACTGGGCCAAGTTGCCACCGCCGGTGACCTCGGATTCGAGAAAGAAGGGGGGCTCGTCGAAGTTCCAATCCAGAATCCGGGCGATGTCCGAACGCGCACCGATGTGCTCATTGAGGATACGGTAGAGGGTGACTTCCCGCTCCAGGGCCCGCAGTTGTCTGGCTTCGAAGCAAAATTTGAAAACCCGCTTCTCGCCCAATTTGTGCCGGGCCAACCAGACCTCGCCGAAGCCCCCTTCCCCCAGGCGCTCTTCCAACAGCCAGTGGTGGCGCCCGGGAATACCCTGCCCCACTGCCGGCCGCCAACCGAGGGCCAAGTCTCCGTCCGGCGATACCAGGCGGTGAGCCTTCTCGGTGTCGCTGGGGGCGCTGAGGGGAGCCTCGCCTTCATAGCCCACCTCGAAGACTTCGAGCGGCTCTTCGACCCCTTGGAAGAGATAGGAACCATGGGCCAGCCAACGCAGGGTCTTGGCGCCTCGACCCTCGCCCGCCCGGCGGGCCAAATCGAAGGCCCCGCGGGTTGCTAAGATCTGGTGCGGTCCGGCCAGGGACATGAGACGGGCGGCGATGGGTTTGGCCAGGCCGTGGACCTCGATCGGTTTGGCCCCCCGCGCCACGTCCTGCGGGCTGTTGCGCCGCAACACCACCTCCCCCAGATGGATGCCCACCCGGGCCGATACCTCAGCCCCTTCCTGCTGGCTCAATACGTCGAGGCCGCGATGGTAGGTCAGGGCAAAATCAACGGCGTCGCCGGTGCGCTCGAAAAGGAGAAGGAAACCGTCGGATTTGTCGATCTCCAGACCCCCGAAGCGAGCCAACAGATCGCGGGCTCGACGATCGTGCAAGGCTTCGAGCTGGCGGGCTCGATCCTCTCCCAGGCGTTCAACGAGACCGGTGCTATGCACCAGATCGGTGACCACCAGCACCCGCAGGGCTCCACGCTCCTCATCGCCGAGGGGGGCCCCTTGGTCGGTCAAGCCACCTCCCCAGGTCGTCGTCGACGATGTTTGAGGGGTGTCTACCATCGAACCATTCGTCCTCTCATGATCGATCACTCGTTTCGCTAGTTGCGTCCCGTTTTACCGAATCGGTGCCAGCGGGAGGCCCCTTGGAGCGAGCAAGGGGAGCCCGCGCCCAGGGGCGAGCGTGTTTGAGCCGGTACAGCATTGGATATCCGGCCCGCCCCGCCTCGTTGTCTCGGATGGCTAGCTGTCATGCGAGAGCTCCCCGTCGAGGGCATCCCGGGCCAAACGCTCCCGCAGCACCGTCCAACGGAGCTCCGCCACATGGGTGAAATCGTGGTCTCGGGCATAGGCTACGAGATCCTGCGGCACCTCGCCAGCCAAATTCTCGACAAAGTACCAATGCCAAAGCTCTTCGTCGGGGGGTCCTAGCTCTCGCAGCTCGACCCGGCTGAGCCCCCGCCGGGCCAAAATCTCTTCTTTCTGCCGGGCGCGGCGGCACAGGCCGGCCAACCGTCCGCGGCGACGCAGTAGGTCGATCATCTGGCTCGAAAGATGATCCGCCGCGTAGGCATGCACCTTCTCCACCCGCACGTCGTCGGCGGCCAAGCGTCGCATGTCGCTGAGGGTGACCCCTTGGTCTTGCAACCAGTGTTGCCAGGCGGTGTCGTCTTCGAGGCCGAGTCGACGGCGCAGTTGCAACAGCGCCGATGCTCCTCGCCCCACTTCGAGGCCGTGCAAGGACGCCACCTCCAAGGCCAGGATGCGGTCCATGGCTTGCTGCCGGGCTTGGCGGTAGGGCAAGCCGGCCAGGCGTAGCTCATCGAGCACCGCCTCCTCCGGCAACGTCTCAGCCCCGGGGCGATCATCCAAGGGGCGGGGCATTGCCAGGCTGCGTTCGAGGTCGCGCCAAGAAGAGGTGGCGTTGAAGGCGAAGCGCACTTCCATGGCCTCGAAACCCCGGCGCAGCAGATCCACCATGCTGCGCACCATGGCTTCCGCATCGCGTCGTTTCTGCTCCACCCGTCCCCGGGGGAGCCAGGCGGTCAAGGCCTCGGCGACGGCCGGCGCCAGACCCTCTTCGATGGCCGAGCGCAGCACCGTTTCGTAATCTCGATGTGGGTAGAACAAGGCTTGGCCCGCCGCCACCAAGAGTCGTTGACCTGCGTCGTCGATCAACCCTTGGGAGTGGGCGGCGCGCCAGGTGGCCCGCATATCCACCAAGGCCACGGAGGTGGGGCGAAAGCCCTCCTCGGCGGCGGCATGGGTCACCGCCACCTCGTCGTCGTCGGCCAAGCGTCCGCCGTGGAATTCTTCAAACACCTCCCCCACCCCTCGCATGCCAAACGCCGCCAGCTCCGCCGCCCGCAAGGCACCCATGCTGGCCGCCCCAAAAACGTGCACCCCCTGCGACATGGCCCACAGAATTTCCTTGTGCCACACCGCCGGTAGGCGATCGAAATAGCCGTCGACGATGCCGATCAACCGGGGCCGATGGCGCACCAGGCTGGCGATGTCCCCTTGGGAGACCGGTGGCAGGATACGGAAGCGGGGGGCGACATCGCCCAACAGGCCCTCCAGGCAATCCCGAGGCAACGTCGGCCCGACAAAAACAACCGCCTCCCGCATGCCCTCAGCCCTCCACCGGGCGTCTTGATCGGCGCACCGCGCCGCCGAAGTCGCCAAACGTCTGACAACCGGGCACCAGGACCCGCACCACCGGAATGCCCAGGGCCGGATGGCTGAGGTCCAGCGCCACCACTTGCTGTGCCCCCCCGGCTGCGAGGCGCTGCAACAGCTGCCGCAGATCCTCTTCGAAGGTTCCGTGGGCCCAGCTCGCCACCTGGTGAAACGCTCGCCGACCCGGCGACGCCGCCAGCTCACGGCGCAGATCCTCGTTTCCCTCTTGGCTTTGTACTTGCCGGTAGTGACGCCGCGACAGATCGTCACGGGCCCCGGCGATGGCCGTCAGCCGGGTTTGGGCGGCTTCCGTCAAGGCCCGCACCAGGGCCACCCGACGGCTCGGGTGGCAACCCAACCCTTCACTGGCGGGCATCGGACGCCAAGGATTGGTCTGCCGGTCGACGATACTGCAACGGAAGGTGGCGACCCCCAGATCGGAGGTCATGTCCCAGACGCCGACCTCGACCTCGGCGTCTCGATAGCGGGTCAGGAGCTCCTGGCAAAGCCCGTCGTCCACCGTCGACAGATCGAGGCGGGAGGCTTGACGTCGTCCTTGCGATTGCCCCTGCCAGCGGGCCGCGCTGTCCCGTTCGATCACCTCGCAGAGGGCTGACAACAAAGCTTCGGCGGGATGGTTGCCCGACGCCAAACCATGGCTGCTGACGACAAAACAGCCCGCCCCGGGAAGGGCAGGGGGTGTACCGTCCAAGTGCACTGCATCGTAGGGTAACCAGACGTCTTGGCGCTGCAACAGGTCATGGCCCTGGGCCCAGAGCATCTTCAAATGGGGGTGAAAGCCACTGTCGGGCCATTGCTGCAAACCGGACAATTCCACCACCGGACCGCAGAGACGAATCTCCGCAAAGCTGGCCAGTCGCAAGGGCAAGGTGGGGCGCTCGGCGTGGAAATGCTCCAGGGATTCCATCATGCCCGACACCGCGGCGCTCAGACGGTCTGGCCCCTTGCCTTGGGCCACCGACAGGGACCGGGCATTGGGACGGCACACCATGGTCACCGGGATGCCGATGACATCGAGCCCGGTGACGTGCGCCACCCGGGTCATGCCGAGGGCGGGCATCAAACGCCGCACCCGGTCGTAGGTCTCCCCAGGCGTCACCCACCTCTGGGCGCCGGCTTGATAAGCTTTGACCGTCGAGGATGCCAAATCCTCGGCCAGCCATTGCTGCAGGTTCGGAGACGACGTCATGGGCGGGCCCGAGGAATGCCCCCTCTACTCGTCCTCACCCGAAGACTCGCTGGCAGCATCCTTGAGACCGCGCACGTTGATGAAGTAATTCTTGCTGTTGGCGCATTGGCTGAAAGTCTTGCAAACAAAGTTGGTGGAGGGTCCTTCGTTCTCTCCGCTGTGCTTCATCACAGCGGTCTCCAAACCGGACTCAGCCGCTTCCTGTAGGGCTCGGTAACCCGGATCACTCAGCGGAACCTCCTTGGCGGCATTGATCAGCTCGTCTTGCGAAATTTCATAGAGTCCGCCATCATCGGCTGCTATGACTAGTCCTATACCCTTGGGTGATTCATCTTGCTTATCCATGGTTTCTCCTTGCGTGATCGACCCTCCACCGACGGCTCGCCATGCGCTGAGAGCGATCTTCGAACGTCATACTTTCGTTCCCGTTTTCGAGTTTCCATTTACCTTCCCGTGCTCGGGACTGCAAGCTGAAAACTTCATATCAGACAAGAGTGCTGACGCCACTCTAGCCCTCGCCCCCGGACCGGTCAAGGAATATACTGCCCCCCTCCCGGTGCCCTCCGATCCCATTCCGTAACCGTCGAACCGGCGAACCCATGCGTTATCAGCGCTCCAATTTCTGCTTTTTCTACTTTGACAACGCCCGTGTGTTCGACCCTCGAACCGTAAGGGCCGACGGCACCGCCACCTGGGAAATCCGGCGCGGAGCGTTTGCGGTGGCCGTCATCGCCCAGAAAGTCGTCCCCCTCGAGCTCGATGTCTTGACCAGTCTCCACGCACTAGCGCGCAATACGTGGTACGAAACGGCCACCTTCGATGAAGATACGCTGGAAATACTGTCGCCATCGCTCCTCGAGCAACTGGCCCGGGACGGGGTGCTGCTATGCGACCTCGAGGCCGCACCTTTTGAGGAGCTGCGGCGTCGTCATCGGACGTTGGAGGAGGAGCAGTGGCACCCCTACAGCGCCCTCTACTACTTCATGACCCAGTGGCGACGGGCGCTGCCCAAAGACACGCCACACGACCGCGAGGTCGACGAACCCCGCCTCCTGGTGGAACGACATGGCCCGCCACCCGCCGCCCTGCACCGTCGTCCTGACCGCTTGGCCTTCCACCCCCTGAGCTTGCCCGAAGCCGCCTCCCCGCTGCTCGAAGGGCTCCTGCAACGCCGTTCAAGCCGCATTTTTGACGCCTCCGTGACCTTGAGTCGGCGGCGTTTGGAGAGTCTTCTCTACTACGTCTGGGGCTGCCAAGGTCGGCTCCAGCTCAGCGCCGACGTCGAGCTGCTGCAAAAGACCAGCGCATCCGGGGGGGCCCTGCACCCCATCGAGGTCTATCCTTTAGTGTGCAACGTCGAAGGTTTGGAGCCGGGTTTCTACCACTACGATGTGGGGCGCCATGGCCTCGAACAGCTCAACGTCATGACCACCGCCGAGGCCAGGCGCCTGGCTGTGGAGCTGACCGTCGGCCAGCCTTATTTCCACGATGCGCAGGTGGTCTTTGTGATGACCGCCCGCTTCTTTCGCAATTTCTGGAAATACCATCGTATCGACAAGGCCTTGTCGGTGGTGTTGATGGACGCCGCCTTCCTCGGCCAGACCTTCTACCTGGTGGCCGCCGAGCTCGGTCTTGGGGCCCTCTTCACCGCCGCCGTCAACGCCTTGACGGTGGAGCAATACTTGGCCATCGACGGTGTGCAGGAGGGGCCCTTGGCGGTCTGTGCTTGCGGTGCCCGGCACCCGGAGGCCGACGCTGTCGAGCCACCCTTTCCGTCGTTTCGTCCTGGGGACGATGCCTAAAGGCAAGACGTTCACCCCGCTGGCACCGACAAGAGTGGCGCCTCACCAAAACAGCTCAGGGCGACCCAAAACATGAGTCGCCCCGATATCTCTTGCGCCGTCCTCCGCCGGGATCAGAGATCACACCCGACGCTGGCTGTTCTCAGGAGCTCTGCAACAGCTCCTCCAGGGTCTCGGGATGGAAACCCACCAACAGGCGGGAGCCGGACCGGACCATCGGCGCCCGGTAGTTACCGGTGGGGCCCTTCAGGTCGTCCAATGAGGTTTCGTCGGCCGACAGCTGACGGACCTTCTTCCCCTTGGCCACCCACACCGCCTCGACGCTCGATAGCAAGGCCTGCGCTGCGGTGTCGTCGAGGGGTTGTTTGCGGCTGTTTCTTTCTTCTTCGACCTTCGTATCGTATTGCTCGAGCACCGCACGGGTGCGCTCACAGCTTTTTCAACTGGGACGGCGATAGTACAAATCGACCTGTGACATCTATAACCTCCTGGAGATCGGTGAAGAGGTGGCTCGGTAAAAATCCCGTGACTGACGAAGCCCTTTCGGGGACCTCATCCGCAACCTATTGTGACACAAGCGCCTCTCCACCCGGCTCCATCGGTTCGGATCAACGGCTGGCTGCCCGAGGCTCACAACTTCGGCTGCAAGGTCCAAGCATAGGTGCCTGGCACCTGGGAGGTCGGCCCTTTGGACGTCGCCGTCACCTGCAGATAGTAGAATCCATCGGTCAGGTCGACGGCCACGGCGTGGCGGTCTCCCGCCGTCAGCTCATAGGTCGCCAAGGGTTGCCCCGCGGCATCAAACCAACTTACCGAAGCGTCCACCTCCGCCGTCCACAACCATTGCCAGCCACCGGCCGCCGACTCCCGCGGCGCTAGGACGAGCAGAAAGACATCTTGATCCGTAGCCGTGGGCATGGCGCCTACTTTGAGATCGGCGAGCTGCGGCTCACCGAAACCCAGCTCACCGAAGCCCAGCTCGCCGAAGCTCAGCTCCCCGGGACGCACCAAGGTGGCGCAGGGCAGGGACGCGGCATGGTCATCTTGACGTTGGCGATAACACGCCACGTCGCGGCGGGTAGCCGCCGAGAGCTGGCCCGTCGCCGCTAGGCCGTCGAGCATGGTCTCGATCGCCGCGTCATCGTCTCCGCCTTCGGTGACGCCCCCTTGTGTCACGGTGCCGCCGGGGGCCACCAAACCGTCGAGGATGATCTCGATCTCGTCGTCGTCCTCCTGGGCGTGCAGGGGAGCCAAGGAACCCAAGGCAAGGCCCATGGCGACCACCATCGCCACAAACAAAAGGTTTTTAGCTAAATCGTTCGACAGGGCAGGCACTTGAGATAGGTTTTCTTTAGACATGACATCTCCTAATTCGAGCCGCAAGGGGCTCGACCATCGGTCCAGATTCCGTTTCATTTGGTAGCCGCGACGCGTGCTTTAGGCTCTACTCAAAGGGGCCTGAGGCCATATCGTCACGGTTCTATCGACACCCAACGGGCAGCTGGCGGGAGGTGGCCTACCTCGACTCGACGGGATCCCAAGTCATCAATAGCTGTTCACTCCGTGTGTCAATTCCTTAGACGGACACGCTCTGAGATTTTCCGAAGATTTTCTCGACTCGATGAAAAATATTTCCGCCATGCCCTGCGGAGTGGTAATTTTTGAGCGTGCATCATCTCCCCGAAGACCTGAGCCCGATGGCCCGACAAATGCTCCAGGGGCTCGCAGCCAACCCCCGTCCACGGCTGCCGGCCGAGGACTGGCGAGGGCTACGTCGGCAAGTGGAGCAGGACGCCATCATGCTGCTGGATGTCTGGCGGCAGATGGGCCTGCGCTTCGATACGGAGACGCAGCGGATCGCCGGCGTTCCCTGTGTGTGGATCCGTCCACCGGTCATTCGTCGTCCGGACGCCATCGTCCTCTACACCCATGGAGGCGGTTACGTCTCCGGCAGCGCCAAAACCTTTCTAGGCTTGCCCCATGGGGTGGCGGTGGCCTGCGGCCTGCCGGTCCTCTCCATCGACTACCGTCTGGCGCCGGAGCACCCCTTCCCCGCCGCCCTCGACGACGTCGTGGCGGTATACCGCAAGCTGCTGGACCTGGGATTCGCCGCCCCGCACCTGGGTTGGCTCGGCGATTCAGCGGGGGGAGGTTTGGCGGTGGCCACCGTCCAGGAGCTGCGACGGCAGGCGCTGCCGACACCGGCCGCCTTGGCCTTGCTCTGTCCGTGGGTGGACCTGACCCTGGGGGGCGATTCGGCCCATGCCTTCGGCCCCGTCGACCTCTTTTTCGATGCCGAGACATTGCGGGCCTGGGGCCGACTCTACGCCGGCCAACGGTCGCCGCGGGATCCCCGCTTGTCGCCCCTCTTCGACGAGCTCGACGGTCTGCCACCGCTGCTCGTGCAGTCCGGCAGCAAGGATCTCTTACTCAGCGACGCCTGGCGGCTAGCACGTCGCGTCCGACAACGGGGTGGCAGCACCCAGCTCGATATCTGGGACGGCATGTGGCACGCTTTTCAAGGCACCCCCGGGCTGCCGGAGGCGGAAGAGGCGGTGCAACAAATCGGCGCCTTCCTTCACCTGCACCTCGTCTGAAGGACGCGGCGATGCCCCGCCGCGGCACAACCCATTCATGGTAGACATCGTTGTCGTCGGCTGACCCCGTTCGGAACCCGTTGGAGAGCACCCCATTGAGCCCACCCATTCACCAACCTCTGTTGCTCCTGCTGAGCGCCGCCCTTTGGCTCGTCGGATGCGCGGCTCCGCCCGCACCACCGGTCCCAGAGGCACCTTGGCTCGATCGATTTCAACCCTGGCCGGAAACCACCGAGCCGGTGGAAGCCTTCACCCAGAAGGGGCGGCAGTCCCTGGCGCCGGATCGTTCCCATGCCATCCTCAAGGCACTCAGCCGGCGACAATCCCTGGTCACCGACGGGCAGCACAGCTGGCAAAGAGCCTTGAACCTATCGGCACCGGGTAGGCTCGTCTGGTCGATGATTTCCCTCGAGGTGGACACCGCGGCGACAAATGACGACGCCCCGTCAGACACACCACCCAACAAACCAACTGAGCCCACCGACACCTCGATCGAGTGGCATACCCAGACCTCGCAAGAGGTTCTGTGGCAAGGCAAGGCGGGGGATCAATGGACGTCGGAGCAAGTCACTCTTCCGGTGGGCCCGGGCACCCTGCGCTTGGTCAGCCGCGGCGCCGTCGCCTGGGCGGAGCTCTATGCTTCCGGCGAAGAGCCGGCGAGCACCGAGCTACCCAACCTGGTGCTCATCTCCATCGACACCGTGCGCTCCGACCATCTCTCAGCTTACGGCTACCAGCACCCCACCTCGCCGGAGCTGGAACGGTTGGCCGAGGAGTCCTGGCTCTTCGAGCGCTCCTACTCCGCCTCCACCTGGACCTTGCCCTCCACCGCTTCACTGCTCTCTGGGTTGATGCCCAGTCAGCATGGCCTACGCACCTTGAACGACCGGTTGCCGGAGCGGGTCGATACCTTGGCCGAGAGGTTACGTCGTCGGGGTTATCGCACGGCGGCCTTCACCGACGGTGGATTTGCCGGTCCCAATTGGGGTCTGGCCCAAGGCTTCGAACGCTACGATGTGACACCGGGCGACGCCTGGATTCCCAAGGATGTTGCGGTCATCGTCGAGCGAGCGAGCGAGTGGCTGCGAGACAACCACCGGCGGCCCTATTTCCTTTTCCTGCACACCTATGAAACGCACGTGCCCTATACCGATACGGAGGGGTTTGCCGAGACTTTCGCCGACCCCAAGTACAGCGGGCGCTTCCAGCAGGTGGCGGATATTCATCCCGATGAGGTGCCGCCCCTCAGCGAGGCGGATCTGCGACAGATCGTCGCCCTTTACGACGGCGAGATTCGACGCGCCGATCACTACCTAGGGCGTCTGCTCGATCAGATGCGACAGTCGGACAACTGGCCGCACACGGCGGTGCTGGTCACCTCGGATCATGGCGAAGAAATGATGGAGCACGGTGACCTCGAGCATGGTTACGGCAAAGTCTTTGACCCCAACGTGCGGGTGCCGTTCATTCTCAAGCCACCCCACAACGATCAAGGCTCACCGGTGGGACAGCGTTTTCCCATGCCGGTCAGCGGGCTCGATGTGGTTCCCACCTTGCTAACCTTGGCCGGCGGGGGTCCGGACAACGCCATGGCAGGGCGTTCCCTGGTCAACGATCGCGGCAGGGTGGACCCCCGCCAGGCGCCGATCCTCGTCCATGGCATCAACTCATTCCCCGACTCCAACGAGGAGCGCTTGCGGCTGGATCAATCCGGCGTTGCGGTGATTTTCGATCGGGTCCGCAGCCAGGTCAGCTGGTATGACGTGGGCGTCGACCCTCAAATGCAACTGCCGCGGAGTGAATTCGACGACCCGGCGGCATCGACCGCTGCCCAGCGTCTGCAAGGTATCCTGGGATGGATGCACGACGGTACGTTGACGGCCCGCCTGGCCGACGACCTGACCGCGGTTCGCATTCCGGCGGACTCGAGGATTGCGCCCATCGGCCTCTGGGACGGCTGGCTCTGGCACCCCGCTCCGGCGGCGGCCAAGGGAAGCGACGGCACTTGGCAGCGGCGGTTGAACCCAGGACAACCCCACTATCTGGTCTTCGCCCCCCGGCCCGAGGCGGCGGGCGGGGAAGGCGCAGCCTCTTGGTACCTCGAAGGCCAACGGGCCGACGACGGCGGCGGTTCTTCCATGGACAGACCTTCGATCGAGAAATGGACGCCCGAACCGCTGGCCGTCGATCCGTCCCAGCCCTTCACTTGGCATCCCTTCGCCAGCGACCTGCCGCCCCAGGGAGCCCTTTTCCCCACCGCTTCTTCGTTCCGACCGGACGCCACCCAGCTGTCCGACGACAGCCTCAAGGAGCTGAAGGCGCTAGGCTACCTGCAATGAACCACCCCAATGACCCATAGGACCTCATCCCTAATGAATCCCGACAAGCCCGAAGATCCGATGAACGCCGGCGCGCCATCCAGCCCATTCTTTCCCGTCGCAGCGGCCTTGATGATGGTGTTCAACCTGGTGCTCGGCGGTCTCAGCGGCTGGTTCCACAGCCCCATGGGGGGAACATTTTGGCAGTCCACCGGCTACGTCGCGAGCTACGCCATCGTCGGTGCTTTGCTGATCCCGGGTCTGCTGGTGTGGGTCTCACGGCTGGTGCGAGGCCCCATGGATCGCCGGTCGGCCCTCAAAGTCTTCTTCTTTCTTTCCGTGGCCCTCTTCCCCCTCTTGGTGGCCAGCGTCGCGGACGGCGTCGTCGATCGGCTGCATATCCGCCGATCCTCGCACCAGGAGACCGTCACGACGCTTTTCACTTTAGAAGCTGCCCAAATAGGCTTGGGATAGCATGGCGGGCATCACCTCGACTTCGCACCCGGAGAAGCCCATGTTGCAGCCCAAGACCCTGTCGCCCCTCGAGACCCTGTCGCCAAGCAGCCGCCATGCCGCAAGCGCCCCGTTGCCATCGATGGCTGTCCTGGTGGTCACCGCATGTCTGCTGCCGGGGCTGCTCGTCGCCCAGGGCGATGACGGAGGCACCTGGGGTGGCAACGCTCCGGAGCCACGGGTGGCCGGCGACGTGGTCGACTCGCAAGTGGCAGGGCCGCCGGAAGAAGCGTGCGCCGGTGGTGTCATCGTCGACGACGGCAGCACCGAGATCGCTTACGGCTGGGTACCGACGGTCGACCGCGGCCGCTACGTGCAGGAATTCCACAGCGGTCAGTTCTCCACCACCGATCTGGAGAGCGTCTGCGTCTGCTTCCGTCGATCCGCCAGCAGCGGCAACGACGACAGCATCGATTTTCGAGTGGTGATCTACGACAGCGTGACGCAAGCCGGCGACTTGGGAGACCCGGATGTAGTGGTTCCCGCCGAGGAGCCGCGGCTCTCCCTCGCCAGCAGCGGTAGCGGCGTGCCCATCGGCACCAACGGTGAGTTTTTCGAGATTTCCATGCAGGGGGCTCGACTACCCACCGGCACCTTTTACTTGGGGGTCGAATGGGACGCCCGGGTCGACCGCTTCTTCTTCCTGTGCTCCGACTCCAGCCCCGGCACCGAGCCGGTCAACGCCTTCTTCCGCGAAGATCTCTTCGATGCCTGGTCCAGCGTTTTCAAGTCCAATGACGGCATCTTTCAAGATTACAAGGCGCTGATGATCCGCGCCGTGCCCAATACCGAAGAAGCGGTGGACGTGCCAGGCCTCGGCGCCCTGGGGGGTCTTGTCCTGGGGATTCTGCTGGCCGGCCTCGGGCTCGTGGGGCTTCGCCGCCGCTGACCTCGGACGCCGCCTGTTTTCAAGCTCAGAGCAAGCCGTCGATGCTCTGGGCCAACGCAAAATCCTTGGCGCTGATGCCGCCGGCATCGTGGGTCGTCAAATCGATGCTCACCCGATTGTAGACATTGCTCCACTCCGGGTGATGTTGCTGGGATTCCGCCAGCAGGGCCACTTGGCTCATGAAGCCGAAGGCGCCGACGAAGTCGTCAAAGGTCAGATCGCGGTGCAGTTTGCCGCCCTTTAGAGCCCAACCGGAGAGCTCCGTCAGGTGCTCCTCGATCTGTTGGGCGGTAAGTTTCTTCGTTCCCATGCTGTCCTCCCTTGCGTTGGATCTTTGATTTCTGGAAGCCTTTCGACGTTAGCTCACCGGACGTCGAGCGTCCAGTGCGGGGACGCTTCGAGACTCTGGTTCGTAAAATGATTTGATGCTGACGCCGATGTCGGCGATCCATGAAAGACTGCAAGGGTGAAATCCTCCATGATCACAGGCTTACGAATCGGCACTCGACACGCCCTGTATTTTGTCCTCGCCGGGCTGACTTGCGGTCTCCTCGGCCCCCCGGTGACGGCACAGCCCGAGCTGCTCATCGAGGCGCTGCAACGCAGCGACGAATTCGACGGCCTCGCCGAGCTGACCAGCCAAGTGGAAACCGAGGTGGTCATCCCTACGGGGGCGGCGATCACCAACGGCTGGCTCGAGCTCACGTCCCTCACCTTGCCGGAGCAGCCGCCGCGGGCCATGGCCCTACCCGATCGCCGGGCGGAGGATGCGTCCTTGCGGCTGCCCCCCGACCTGCCCATCGGCCCTGCCGTGCTCTGTTACGACGCCGAGGATTTCGCCCTGCGGTGCCAAGAAACCTACATCTACCGCGGGCCGCTGGGGGACTACCTCGGGCCCCTGGAGATCGAGGTGGAGTGGCAACGGGGGACGCCGGTGCGGGGTCGCTATCTTTCCCAGGGCCTCCCCTTGGCAGGGGCCCGCGTCGCCTTGGTCCCGGCGGAGCTGACATCCCAGCGTCCCTTCACGGCTCCTTTGGGCCCGCCGGAGGACGGCGGTCGACGGTTGCAGCGGGAGGTGACCAGCGATGACCAGGGAATTTTCCGGTTGCCCGCCTTGGCCGCCGGCCGTTACTTCTTGGAAACCCTGCTGCCCAGCGGCCAACTGCAACGCTCCCCTGTCTTCGAGCTACCCGAAGCACGCCTCAATCGTCAGCGCCTGGCCGCCGATGACCAGCAGCCGCTGTTCTGGGACTTGGGGGACCTCGAAACCCTGAACGGCCTGAGCGTCGAGGTGCGGGTGCAATCAACCCTCGGGGAAATGATTTCGGGCGCCCACATCAAAGCCCGCCAAGGCACCTCGGTCGAAAGTCTCACCAACTTTCAGGCCACCACCGGCAGCACGGGCATCGTCTCGATCAGTGGTTTCCGGGCCGAGGATGCCCTACAGATCAGTTGCGCCGCGCCGGGCTACATCAGTTACCGCGAGGAGTTGCCGAGCGTCCCGCCGCTGGTGCTCTGTGATTTGCAACCGGTGGCCGAGCTCTCCGGCCTGCTGATCTCGTCGAGCGATGATCCGCTGACCGGCGGTTGGGTTACCTTGACCCCGTTGCCGCCGACGGATGACCCAGAGGTGCCGGAGACCACCGCCGACACCGCCGAGACCCTTGCAGGGGCCGACGACGGCCCCCTGGCCAGCCCGCGCAATTGGCGATCCGACGCCACCCAATGGCAAGACGAGAGGCCCTTTGAAGACGCCGCAGCACGCTCTCAGGCGGTGGGCTTGGAGGGCACGTTTTCCTTTCTCGATCTAGCGGCTGGCCGCTATCAGCTCGAAGCCGCTGCTCCAGGCCACGAGGTATGGAGCCAGGAAATCCGTATTGAGGCCGGTGAGGATCAGCGTCTCGGTTCCTTGCGTCTGATGACCGGACGGCAAGTCGATATCCTCGTCGTCGACGCCACGACGGGCGCTGCGCTGCCCGAGGTCACCGTCCGGGCCCTGCATCCCCCCGGAGCGGTGGACGGCGTCACCGACGACAAGGGCAGCTTGTCCTTCGCCACCCTCAGCGACCGCGGCCTGGTGCTCCAGCTGAGCCACGAAGACTACGCCGAGGCTCGACGCCGCCTGTCGGCGGAGGATCTGCGGCAGGATCGTCCCCTCGAGGGGGGCCCCATCCAGCTGGCCTTGCACCGCCCCGGTTGGGTTCGGGTGGTGATCTACGACGAAGCGCTCGAGGCTCCGTGCCGTGGCTGCAATGTCGTTCTAACGCCCCCCGGGTTGGAGATGCGCACCGACGAGCTGGGGCAAGCCCTCTCTCCGGCCCTCGAGCCGGGCACCTATCGCATCTACCGTCCACGGCTCAGCCACCTGGGCTCGACGGTGGTCGAGCAACCCGACGCCGAGCGCCGCTATGCCAAGGTCAAGGCGGGCAAGACTTCGCTGGTGCGCTTCGGCGAAGCGCGCCGGAACATTCGCCTCACCTTCGATCCCCCTCTACCGCCGGACTGGAGCCTGCGGGCCCAGACCCCTTACCATGCAGAGCGCCTCGAAGCCGCCGCCGACGGCAGCTTCGCCATCCGTCATCGAGCGGGCGAAGCCCTCGATCTCTACTTGTTGTTCCTTGACCGTCAGCTCGGCAAGATGTCGGAAATTCGTCTCGCCACCCTGCCCGCCGCCCTGACCGGGCGCGACTTGGAAATCAAGCTGCGGCGCTCAGCGGTCCATGGACGCCTGGCCACCTGGCAAGGCCAACCCCTGGCCGCCCAAGCGGTGGAGCTGTGGACCTTGGAACGGCAGCGCTACGCCAAGGTATGGACCGACGCCGAAGGTCACTTTCACGTCCCCTACGCACCGGAAGGGGTCTTTGGGCTTATCGTCGGCCAACGCAGCATGCGCTTCGTCAGCGTCTCGCCCAATCAAGTGGTGGATGTCGGCACGGTGCAACTGGAGCCGGGTAGCTTCTAGGTAGGTAGTGTCCTCACAGTTGAGCGAATTCGGTGCCAGCGGGAGGCGCTAGGCGGCCCCCCCTTCGAGCGAGCACGGACGGAGTGCTGTCTGAGCCTCAGGCCCTGGGGCACGGAAGGCCAACGGAGCACCTGAGGGATCTGCGGCAGGATTGGCCTTTGGAAAGGAGCCGACAAATCGAGATCATCGTCCCTGATAAAGCGGGTAATTTCGAGACGATCTAGCGACTCGAAAAACTTGCAGAAAATACCAATGTGCAGCTACCGACAGCAGGGGTTGCAAAAAATCGTCTTCGCCGGGTCGCAGAACTTTACAGACTCTGCGTTGAGAAATAATTTCGAGACTTGGGTCAAGTATATTGCCGACGCTCAAACCGGTAACTTCGCGATATTCGATGCCTACCTCGAGAACTTCAACGCCATCATGGAGCTCTCAACGGCTGTTCAGCCACCGAGTGAATGCGATTCATCGGCAGCCAAGGCAAGGATGCGGGAAAAGATGGGGGAATAAACCCCGCCGTGAAAAGCTAGCAACCCCTCTTTGCTGGATTCCTGATACAAAGACCTCGTTTATGTCGAAGTCCTGAGCTTGCGTACGATCTCATCTTCAAACGGGTACCCGCAGCGAGACTTCTTGTAGATAGGGCCATGATAGGCTCCCGGCCGACTCACGAAGTCTGTCGTCAGCTAGAGAGAATCGACCCATCCAGGAGATGTGCATGCCCACTCTTCGTCAAACCGTCTGGATCGTCGTCCTATTCCTTGGCTCGCTGTTGTCGACTCCGGTCCACTGCCAAGAAACGGCACCGGAGGCAGCAACGGAGACTTTGCGACGAGGCATCGATCGATTCCAAGCCGGGGATTTCGAGGCGGCGATCGAGCTGTTTTCGTCGATTCTCGAGACCTCACCCGACCATGAGGTCGCCCTCTATGAGCGGGCTCTGAGTTACTACTCCACGCAGAGCTACGATGCCTGCTTAGCAGACGCCAAAGCCGGAATCGCCTTGAAAGGGGAGCATGAGGCTCAGCTCTATGCCATCGGAGGGTCCTGCCTATCCTCGGATGGCAAGGGGAAGAAGGCCGTCAAGTTCTTCCGCAAAGGGCTCGATCGCTATCCGGAAGACACCTCGATCCTGCTGAATATTGCGGTGTCCCTAAGCCAACAAGGGGAATCTGCGACGGCTAGGACACACCTCAAGGCTCTGCTGAGGGTCGAGCCCGAGCACCCGAGTGGCAATTTTTACCTGGCGGCTCTCTTCGAGGAAGAGGGCTACCGGATTCCCGCAACTTACCAATACCTACGTTTTCTGAGCATCGAATCGTCGAGCCAGCGTTCTGCCGCCGCTGCGACAGCCTTCCTCAGACTTTTGAATATTGGTTTCGAGAAAACCGGCAACGACGAATTCTCTCTATTGATCCCCCAATCTCAACCGATGGACGAGGGAGATTTCTCGGGGATCAATCTCCTGGTGTCTTTTCTAGCCGCCTCGGCCACGACCGAGGACTATCAAGAGCTGGCCGAAGCCCCAAGGATAGCAAAGGTCATCGACAGTTTGATTGCGCTCACGGAAGAGAGAAAGTCCACCGAATTGCAGGACACCTTCGTCTGGCAGCATGCGATTTCACGTCTTGTTGCGATGCGCCAAGCGGAAGTTCTAGAACCTTTTTCCTACCTTGCGTTCTCGACCCTCGATCTCGATGGTGGAGACGCCTGGTTTGCAGCGCATACCGATGCAATAAAATCTTACCAAAAGTGGAATGCGAAACATCTCTTTTGAGGGAAGTCGGCCCGCCGGAGCGCCTCCTCGAGACGCCCCGCCGGGCAGCCAACACTACATCGATTTTCCCTTTAGAAGTTGACCAGCGTCGGTTTGCTGAAGACCGTCTCCATCTTGGCAGTGAGATTAGGCTCACCGTCACCCTGCTCAATGGCCAGATGGACGCCGGTGATGGCGATGGGTAGGTTCGTCGGCCGATCGCTGCTCCAACCCAGATACCCGCCTGCATCCCGATAGAGGTTCGGGATATTCATAGTCTCTAGGCACTGCAAAAGACCACGCAACGGGATGCTGACCGTTTTGGTCTGCCCGATGGTCGTAGAATCGATCACCGGCAGCTGGGCGTTGCTCAGTTGACACTGATCCAGCTTCGGTTTTCCCAATAGATTGAATTCTCCGCCGGGAAACCAGAATGATTCGAGGGCATTCCAATTCCAGTGATAGCGATGATTCAAGTCCTGCGTCAGAGAAATACCTATGAAGCGTTTATAACCACCCCACATCATTTCAATGTAGGCCGCGATGTCATGGTAGTGGCCGGCAGTTTGCACGACCTGTTTGACCTGGAATTGCAGGTGAGTATCCTGACCCGTGGGTTGAATCCAGCCGATGGGGCCGGTTTGCCCACGACCCATCTGGGCACCGATGGAAAGAAATGGAATGTCGTAGATGGTATGGCCCGGTTTCGTATTGTCGATCCCTAGCTTGAAGGTGGACTTGGTCAAGGCGGCGACGCTGTATATGTCGCCTGCGTTGATCGGCTCGCTCTGACTCGGGGGGCCGCTTTGCGACTTGCTGTAGGCCAGCTCGGTGTTGGCACTGATCACCCAGTAGTCTGTCGTCGGCCAGGTGGAGGCGTTGGTGGCCGAGTTAGACTGGGTCCAGTACCAAGACGTAGGATTGGTGCGATCATTGCGTAAACACCAATTTGCCTGTGTCACCATGTTGGCGAAATTAGTGGCGCCGCCGGGTAGGAAGTATGGGTCCCAATTGTCGGTTGCCGGACTCCAGGAACCACCATGGGAATCTGGATTGGCTCCCTTGAAGGGCCAAATACAGGAAACCATCGACACCGACCGTTGATTGGGATCGTTGTAGTCGGTACGCCAGGTGGTGGAGCCCGGGAATCCGCTGGTGGCGAAGGACACGATGTTCGAAATACTGGGATTCTGCGGCAGCAAAGTCCCGTTGGAATATGCATAAATTTGATAGCTACCCTGAGTGGCGATCAGCTCTTCCGGGAAAATCGTCAGCTCGAAACCATGGTAGAAGGCACCGGCCGTCGATCCGCAGACTCCGGCGGAGCCGACCTCGTCGCGGCCTCTGGAAGCATTCTCCGTACCGACGTAGGTCCAAGAGCCGTTGGACGGCCGGTAGGCCCAAACTTCCACCGGCAGAAAGGTGTCGGCATCTCCCGGCAGGCAAGCCCAGCCAATGACCGAGTCGTTGTCGATGAAATCGACGGCGCCGATGGGGGTTTGGGCGGAAGCTGCGGCAGCGCAACCCAGCGTCAAGGCTAGGATGGCGGCTAATCTAAAACGTTGCATAGAGGGGTCTCCCGATTCAGTTTTCCGAAGGTGAGGTCGATTGCAAACCATCTGGCAAGGCCATGGAACATCACTCTGGAGCTTCCAAATCTCCACGGATTTAGGACACAGCACCCTATTGCAGGAGGCGACACGCCATCCCGTCAACGCACCGAGCGTTGTGTCGGATCACTAACGACGCGACCGGCCT
Organism: Acidobacteriota bacterium; assembly: GCA_029263315.1. Taxonomy (GTDB): domain Bacteria; phylum Acidobacteriota; class Thermoanaerobaculia; order Multivoradales; family J023; genus JAJCXR01. Next base: position 258,951 of record JAJCXR010000048.1, read on the forward strand.
CGATTCCCCCGGAGCGACCGGCAGGGCTCAGGGGGAATCGAAGGACCAGCTAATGATGTAGAGCCCGCAGGGGCAAGGAATGTTCAGTGGCCAGCCGAACGAGGGAACAAGACTCTGAAGCTTACGGATGGTTGAATCTATAAATTCGGGACCCTGGCCAATCGGAAAGCCGCCATCTCCTCACCGTTGCGCACCAGCAACACGTCATCGACGAGCACCGGGTGATTCCACGTCTTGCCTTCGATGGCGGGGACCCTCGCCACTTCGGTGAACTGGTCGGCGGTGGCCGAAACCAAGGCCAGCTCGCCCTTTTCGGAGAGCACCAGCAACAGATCTTGGTCCGCCAGCAGGACGAGTTGGCCGCCGCCATAGCGGCCGCCTTTCCATTGGCGCTCCCCGTCTTCGACGTCGATGGCGGCCAGAATGGTGCCGTCGAAGCCATAGGCGTGGCCTTTGTGCACCACGAGATCATTGAAATAGGGTTTGAGGCCGATGGACGTCCACCGTTCTTCGACAGCCCAACCATCCTCCGTGGCATCGACCGTCAGGCGGCGGAGACCGCTGCGGTCGCTGACGCTGATCAGCAGGTCGCCGTTGGCGGTGAAGGTAGGTTGCACGATGGGATAGCCTGGCCAGTCGTGCTTCCAGAGCAAGGTTCCGTCCGCCGGTGCCACCGCCAGGATGCCGTCACCGTTGAGCTGTAGGATCTGCTCGACGCCGTCGAGGGTCGCCAAATGCGGAGAGCTGTAGCCGGCGCCGCCCGCCGATTGGGACCAGCGCAATTCGCCACTGGCCAGGTCGTAGGCCGCAAGTTGGGAGGAGGCGGCGACCAGGACGAGATCACCGTGCACCAAGGGAGAGCTGGCAAATCCCCAGCCCGGGGTCTCCGCCTCGGTGTCAGTGGCGGCGTTACGCGACCAGATGACACTACCGTCGGCGGCATCGAGGACGTTGACGATGCCGGTGGCCCCCATGGTGAAGACCCGTCCGTCGTGCAGGGTCGGCGTGCCGCGGGGACCGGCGCCGCCGACGGATTCCCAGAAGCGAGCCGTATCGTTGTGTCGCCATACCGGTTCGCCGCTGGACAGGCGGTAGCAAGCCACCACCTCGTCTTCTCCCCGCTGCTCCTGGGTATAAATCAGATCACCGTGCACCGCGAAGGACGACCAACCGGGGCCGATGGGCCGCCGCCATAGCTCCTGTGGCGGCGAGGTGGTCCAGTCGGTGGCGAAGTGCGTCCCGGTGATGACGCTGTCACGGCCGGGACCTCGAAAGCCAGGCCACTCGGGGGTCGTGGCAGAGTCGATCGCCACCGACGCCTGGCTCACCACCTCGTCGCTGCCCTGGGCGATGAGAATCTCTTCCGGCGTCCGACTCCAACGCCAAGCAAAGTCGTGGTCTAAGTCGGTGGTATTGCCGCCGGTACGCACCAGCGCCCACATGCCACAGGCCACCACGATGATCCCCACCAGGGCCGCCCAACGGGCACCATTGCTGGGCAGGCGATGACGCAAGGCCGCCCAGACCACCAGCGCCAAGCTCAGCACCGGCGTCACATAAAGGGGAAACATGAACCCCATGTTGCCCTGTGCAACCGACACATGCAGGATCTGCAGCGTGACCACCACGGCGACGGCGATCAAGGCGAGGGCACCCAGCCGCTCGGACCATGGGGCCCGGCTGAAGAACAACCACCACAGAACGATGAGCAAACCACCGGCCAGGCCACCGAGGACCCCATAGACAGTGGCATCGGGAGAGACGACAGGCAAAACGAATCTGGCCAGCCATTGCAAGACCACGATGGCCACACCGGGCCACAGGCGAAGAGGTTTTGGGGACGTCGCTGCGCTGTCGTGGGCAACGTTCATCGCAAACTCCTGGGGTCTCTGCAACTCCTGGGGTCACTGCCCCGAGCCTCGGAACAATTATCTGCAAAGGGTGTTGCCATGGGAATCTCCTAGGGATCGTGTTGTTGAATCGCGTGTTTCACCTCCAACCTACGTGCCAGCTTGTCAGATGTTACGCCCGGCTCGATGCTGAGCGAAGCTGTGGACGAAACAGGAGCTTCAACCCTCGACAATCCGCGACCAACGGTCGCGATAACTTCGGCTCAGCTTGAGCTCCTGGCCCCCTTGCAGTATCCAGAATCTCTGAAGATCACCAATATTCATGCAATTCTGCGCCTTGTTCTGACGAAAAACTTCTCGCTCTCATTCGCGGAGCACTTTCACCACAGCCTGCTAGCGCCAAGATTCCGCCAAGGCTTCGCTGGCTCGTCCATGGGTCCTCCAGATCTCTTCAAGCACATGAGTATTCGGACACCGGAGCATACAATGGACTTTTGACCTATCCTCCTGCCACACTGGGATTGGCGGAAAGGCCAGCTCTTGAACCACAAAGCCCGTCATATGGCAGCAGGAATAGGCAAGTTATTGCCACTGTAGGTGACACAATAGGCTGCAATAGGCTGCAATAGGCGAGAAAATCTGTTCGGTGAACAGCAAGATATTTTGGTGGGGCCTTGTCATGTGCTGAGGCCTACGCCGCTATCGTGCTCACACAAACAGGCTGTGTTGAGCCTGAGAGACGGTGCGCAACCGACCGGCTCCCATGTATCCCAAGGAGGTCTCGACAACCCCATATGAAGACAACACTACGAGTGAACGATACCGTCCGCACCATCGATGTGGACGACGACACACCCCTCCTCTGGGTGCTGCGCGACGAGCTGTCGATGACCGGCACCAAGTTCGGTTGCGGCCGAGCCCAGTGTGGGGCCTGCACCGTCTATGTCGACGGTGAGCCCATGCGCTCCTGCGTCCTGGCGGTGAAACACGTCGGCGATCGCCCGGTGACCACTATCGAAGGTCTCGACGGTGGCGTCGCCGACCGAGTGCAGGAGGCTTGGAAGAGCTTGCAAGTGCCGCAATGTGGCTTCTGTCAGTCCGGCCAAGTGATGACGGCGGTGGCCCTGCTCTCGGAAATCCCCAAACCCTCGGACGCCCAGATCGACGCCGCCATGGCTGGCAACATTTGTCGCTGCGCCACCTACGATCGCATCCGGCAGGCGATCCATCAGGCGGCCGGCGCAGGCAGGCCTGCCCCAGGTACGCCTGCCGCAGGTAGGCCTGCCCCAGGAGCTTCCTCATGAGCGCGACAAATCTTCGGGTGAAGAATCACCCTGAGCCAGGCCTCGATCGTCGCCAATTGTTGAAACAGAGTTTGGTGGCCGGCGCCGGTCTCATGGTGGGATTTCATTTCACACCGCGCCAGGCATGGGCCCATGGTGCCGCAAAGTCGACCGCAATAACTGAAATGGCCCCCAACGCCTTTGTGCGCATCGGCCGTGACGGCACGGTGACGGTGATCGCCAAGCACATCGAGTTTGGCCAAGGCTCCTACACCGGTTTGGCCACCATGCTGGCGGAAGAGCTGGACGCCGACTGGCAAACCGTGCGGGTGGAAGCAGCCCCCGCCGATGCGACGCGCTATAACAACCTCCTATTTGGGCCCATGCAGGGCACCGGCGGTAGCACCGCCATGGCCAACAGCTGGATGCAGCTGCGGCAGGCGGGGGCCACGGCAAGGGCCCTGCTGGTACAAGCGGCGGCCGAGACCTGGGGTGTCGCCCCCGACACCCTCGACGTCGAATCGGGTGTCGTACACCATCGGGCCTCGTCACGACAGGCCCCCTTCGGCGAGTTGGTGGACGCCGCCTCACAGCTCGAAGCACCGGCCGAAGCGCCGCTCAAGCGACCCGACCAGTTTCGTCTCATCGGTACGCGTGTGCGACGGGTGGACGTGGCCGACAAGACCGACGGCACGGCCCAATTCACCATGGACTTCTCCCACGATGACCTGCTCACTGCGGTGATCGCCCGGCCGCCCCGCTTTGGCGGCAAGGTGGCCTCCTTCGACGCCGCCAAGGCGCGACAAGTGCGCGGTGTCGTCGATGTCTTCGAAGTACCACGGGGCATCGCCGTGTTGGCCAAAGGCTACTGGGCCGCCCACAAAGGGCGCCAGGCGCTAGCCATCGAATGGGACGACAGCGCCGCTGAAACCCGCGGCAGCGAGCAGCTATTTACTGAATATCGGGCCATGCTGGATCGCCCCGGGACGGCCGGTAAGCAATCGGGGGAGACGACGGCGGCCTTCGCCGCCGCCGCCAAGGTGGTGGAAGCCGAGTACACCTTTCCCTATCTGGCCCACGCCCCGATGGAACCCTTGGATTGCGTAGCCCAGCTCAAGGACGGACGGTTGGACCTGTGGGCCGGTTCTCAAATCCCGACCGTCGACCAAGGGGTGGCGGCGGCCACGGTGGGTTTGCCCGCCGAGCAGGTCTTCGTCCAAACCCAACTGGGTGGCGGTAGCTTCGGACGCCGCGCCACCCCCGACGGCGACGTGGCCGGAGAAGCGGCCTCGATCGCCAAAAAGTCGGGACGCGACGTCCCCATCAAACTGGTATGGAGCCGTGAAGACGACATCCAAGGCGGCCGCTATCGTCCGATGTATGTGCACCGTTTGCGGGGTGCCCTCGACGAAGCCGGTAACATCACCGCCTGGGAGCATCGCATCGTCGGTCAATCGATCGTCGCCGAAACGCCCTTCGAAGGGGCGTTGATCGTCGATGGCATTGATATGAGCATCCTCGAAGGGGCCGTCGGCATGCCCTACGCGGTGCCCAACATCTTGATCGACTACCACACCGCCAAAGTGGGCGTACCCGTCCTCTGGTGGCGCTCGGTGGGCCACACCCATAACGCCTATGCCATCGAGACTTTCATCGACCAACTGGCCGTGGCGGCGGGCAAAGACGCGGCGGCGGTGCGGCGCCAGTTGCTGGCCCAACATCCGCGGCACTTGGCGGTGCTCGATCGGGCCACCCGGGAGGCCGGTTGGAATGAGCCCTTGCCGAAGGGACGGGCCCGCGGCCTGGCGGTCCATGAGTCCTTTGGCAGCTTCGTCGCCCAAGTGGTGGAGATCAGCGTCGACGACGTCGGCATGCCGAAGGTCGAACGGGTGGTCTGCGCCGTCGACTGCGGAGTGGCCATCAACCCCGACAATATCGCCTCGCAAATGGAAGGCGGAGCGGGTTTTGGTCTCGGCGCTGTCCTCCACGACGCCATCACCCTGGACGACGGCCACGTGGTGCAGTCGAATTTTCACGACTACAAGTCCCTGCGCATGGGGGAGATGCCAAGGGTCGAAACCTACATCATCCCCTCGGGCGAGGAGCCCACCGGCGTCGGAGAGATCGCCGTGCCGCCCATCGGTCCGGCGGTGGCCAATGCCTATGCGGCCCTCACCGGTCGACGGCTCCGGGACCTGCCCTTTGCCAACTCGATTTCCGGGAGGGTGTCATGAGCCTTGCCCCGATCAAGGCAACTCGGCTGCTGGCAGCCAGTCTCTGCCTTTGGCTAACGGGCACTGCGGTGGCGCCGCGGGTGCAGGCGGAAGAAACCTTGCGTCCGGCCACCAGCTTCGCTGCCATCGAGGACCCAGCGGAGCGCTCCAGGGCCCTCTTCATGGAAGCCGCGAAGGTGTTGACCCATCCGCGCTGCGTCAACTGCCACCCGTCGGGGGATCGGCCCTTGAAACACGACGGTGAGATCCTTCACTACCCGCCGGTGGAACGAGGGGCGGACGGCCATGGGGTGGTGGGCATGCAATGCCAAACTTGCCATCACAGCAGCAACTTCGAGCCCGCCGGGGTGCCCGGAGCCCCCCACTGGCATCTGGCACCGCGCTCGATGGCCTGGGAGGGCCTCTCCCCCGGTGAGATTTGCCGCCAAGTCAAGGATCGTCAACGCAATGGCGACAAGGATCTGGCAGCCATCGTCAAACACATGTCCGAGGATTCCCTGGTGCTGTGGGCTTGGGAGCCGGGGAGCGACCGCGAGCCTGCCCCCGGCAATGCCAAGGACTTCGCCCAGTTGATCGTCGCCTGGGCGGAGACCGGCGCCGAATGCCCTCCCTGAGCTGACCTCAGCGCTCGAGCTTTGGTCTCAACGACGCCGCCTTCGGGCGGCGTTTTTCGTGACCCAGTCGAGGCTCTCTGTATCCACGCCGAACAACCAGCCAAATCAATGGCGGACTAACAGCCCGAACAGGGTACGATTCCGCCATGGAGCTTTCAGGACGCCTGACCTCGTTTCCCATCGCCGAGATCCTGCACTGGTCCCACAACGACCGTCGTACCGGCTCGTTGGTGGTACGCGCCGCCGGACGGGAAAAGCACATCCTTTTCCGCGACGGACAGATCATCAATTGCACCACCGACGATCCGTCGGAGTTCTATGGCCAGTTCCTGCTGCTGGCCGGTTACCTCGATCAAGAAACCCTGTTCCGTTGCCTTTCCCAATGTAAGGCGCGGCGCAAGCGCCTGGGGGAGGTGCTGTTGCAGGAGGGGTTGATGCAGCTGGAGGACATCCAACGTACGTTGCGTTTCCATCTCGAAGATGTCATCTGCGACATCTTCCTGTGGGACCACGGCGTATTCTTCTTCCGCTCCGAGATGCTGCCAGCGGAAGAGCTGCTGGCGGAGCCCATCGCCACCCTTGGATTGGCCCTGGAGGGCAGCCACTGGGTCGACACCGTGGGCCGTCTTCGCCAGCGGTTGGTGGATGATCATGTGGTGCTGGAGCGCTGCGCTGTCGAGCCGCCAACGGATCTCAAACCCCGCCAACGTCGCATCCTCGAAGAGGTCGACGGCATACGCCGCCTGGAAGCTCTTTACGGCGCCATTCACGGCTCGTTCTTTCGCTTTCTGGTGGCCTGCGATGAGCTGCTGGAAGCTGGCCTGATCGCCATCGCCCACCAAGGACGCACCTTGCATCCTCGGCAGAAAGACGCCGGTCTCGACGATCTGCTGTGGGAGGTGGCCGCCCGCGAGCAAGCCACTGAGCGGCACCACCTGATCAGCCTGGGGGACCTGGAACACTATGTTCCCCTCTGGGTACGGCCGCCCTCCGTCGACGAACGGCGTCGCATGCCGGACTCGGTGCGCGCCTTCTATCGCCAGCTCGACGGCAAGACACCGCTGCACGCCCTGCTATCAGAGGACGAGTTGGAGTGGCACCGTCAGGTGGACTTGCTGATGTTGCAGATCGGCAAGAAGACCTTGGCCCTGCTCCCGGCGCCCTTGGAGCAGCTGAAGGCGGAAGCGGCCCAACAGCGGCCGGGGGAGGGGGTTGCCCTCGGCGACCTGGGGAGCCTGTTCAAAGGCCCAAATAAAGACCTGGCCGACTAGCACTAGCACCCGAACGCAGAGCACCCGTATTCAGAGCACTCGTATTCAGAGCACCCGTATTCAGAGCAGCCCCGTCGCCAGGTCCTCCGGCAGACGCCAGTCTTGCCTCCGGAGACGCCCGAAGTCGAAATCTTTTACCAAGTCTCCGGGCGCCTTCGCCCGGGGCCGTTCCAACAACCCCAAGCTGTATGCCAAGTAGCCGACCAGGCGCTGAGGACCCACTCCGGCCTGGCGCAGGGCCTGCAAAGTCAAACCGCCGTCCCGCTTGGACAGCTTCTCGCCGTCGCCGTTGAGCACCAACGGTAGGTGGGCATAGCGCGGCGCCGGGCCGCCCAGGGCTTCGATGAGCTGCAGCTGACGGGGGGTGGAAGCGAGCAAATCGACGCCCCGCACCACCTCGCTGATGCCCATCGCCAAATCGTCGACCACCACCGCCAGCTGGTAGGCGTAGAGACCGTCACGGCGCTTGAGGACGACATCCCCCACTTGCTGCGCCACATCCTGCTGGCAACGTCCGTAGACGGCGTCGTCGAAACTCACCTCACCCGCCGCCACTTGAAATCGCAGGGCGGCGTCCGGGGGCCGGGAGGCTGAGGGGTCGGAGAAGTTGCGGTACCAATCCGCCGACAAGCCCTGGGGCCGCCAAGCGGCGGGATAGGGCGTGCCGTCGGCGCTGAGACGGGTCACCCCCTCCACCTCGGTTGGCGGCAGATCGTGGGGCGCCGTCGACAATGTTTGTAGATCCTTACGGGAGCGGCGGCAGGGAAAGAGGCGTCCGGCGGCGGCGAGGCGTCCCAAGGCAGCTTCGTAGAACGGGCCCCGCTCCGACTGGCAATAGGGACCGTGGTCGCCACCGAGGTCAGGACCTTCGTCCCAATCGAGGCCGAGCCAGGCGAGGTCTTCGAGGGCCGCCTCGGCGGTGCCAGGCACCGTGCGGGGTGGGTCCAGGTCCTCCAAACGCCACACCAGAACCCCCCCTTGGGCGCGCACCGACAGCCAGGTGACGAGGGCCGTGCGGGCGCTGCCAACATGCAACAACCCGGACGGCGTGGGTGCCCAACGGCCCCGTACCCGGCTCACCTTGGGGGGCTCACGGTGTCAGCTTCACGGCGACCGCAGGGACCGACTCAGCGGGTCAAGGGGCGGTACTTGATGCGGTGGGGTTGATCGGCATCGGCCCCCAAGCGGCGCCTGCGGTCCGCTTCGTAGGCTTCGTAGTTGCCTTCAAACCACACCACCTCCGAGTTGCCCTCGAAGGCCAAGATGTGGGTGGCGATGCGATCGAGGAACCAGCGATCATGACTGATCACCACGGCGCAGCCGGCGAAACCCAACAGCGCCTCTTCCAGGCCGCGCAGGGTCTCGACGTCGAGATCGTTGGTGGGCTCATCGAGGAGCAATAGATTGCCGCCGGACTTCAGGGTGCGGGCCAGGTGGACGCGATTGCGCTCACCGCCGGACAGATCCTTGACAAATTTCTGTTGGTCCGAGCCCTTGAAGTTGAACCACGAGGCATAGGCGCGGGCCGGCACCTCACGCTCGCCCAAGGTGACGATCTCGTGGCCGTCGGAGATCACTTCCCATACCCGCTTCTCGCCGTCGAGCACGTCGCGGCTTTGATCGGCATACGAAATCTCCACCGTCTCGCCGAGGCGCAGGCTGCCTGAATCCGGCGTCTCCTGGCCGACGATCATACGGAAGAGGGTCGTCTTACCCGCTCCGTTGGGACCGATGATGCCGACGATGCCGGCCGGCGGCAGGGCAAAATCAAGGCCGTCGATGAGCAGGTGATCACCAAATCCCTTGCGCAGGTTCTGGGCTTCCACCACCACGTCCCCGAGCCGTTGGCCCGCCGGGATGTGGATCTCGTTGGGATCGGCATTACGGACAAATTCCTTGTCTTCCGCCAACAGCTGCTCGTAAGCCTTGAGACGGGCCTTACCCTTCGCCTGGCGCGCTTTCTGGCCCATGCGCACCCACTCCAGCTCCTTCTGCAGAGCCCTTTGGCGATTCGATTCCTTCTTCTCTTCCAGAGCTAGGCGCTTCTGCTTCTGCTCGAGCCATGAGCTGTAGTTGCCCTTCCAAGGAATGCCGCGCCCACGGTCGAGCTCGAGAATCCAGCCGGCCACGTTGTCGAGGAAGTAGCGATCATGGGTGATGGCCACGACGGTACCCTCGTAGTCCGCCAAGAAGCGCTCCAACCAGGCCACCGACTCGGCGTCCAGGTGATTGGTGGGCTCGTCGAGGAGCAACAGATCCGGCTTCTGCAGCAACAGCCGACAGAGGGCCACACGACGCCGCTCGCCGCCGGACAGTTGGGTGACGTCGGCATCCCCCGGCGGTAGCCGCAAGGCATCCATGGCGATCTCGAGGGTGCGGTCCAGGTCCCAGGCGTTGGCGGCGTCGATGGCGTCTTGGATTCTGGCCTGCTCGGCCATCACCTTGTCCATCTCCTCCGGCGATAGATCCTCGCCGAAGCGAGCGTTGATCTCATCGAAGCGGTTGAGCAGGTCGCGGGTCTCCTGCACGCCCTCCTCGACATTGCCCAGCACCGTCTTGTCGGGATCCAGCTGCGGCTCCTGGGAGAGGTAGCCCACCTTGGCGTCCTTGGCGGCCCAGGCCTCGCCTTCGAACTCGGTGATCTCCCCCGCCATGATCCTCAGCAGGGTGCTCTTGCCGGCGCCGTTGAGACCGAGCACGCCGATCTTGGCACCCGGCAGGAAAGCCAGGGTAATGTCTTTGAGTACTTCCCGCTTCGGCGGGTAGACCTTGCGCAGGCCTTGCATGACGTAGATGTATTGTTCAGCCATCGAGAATCCTTCTCGTTTCTTCTGTGATTGGGTTGTGGAGTGGGCAGCGTCCGCCGCCGGTCTGATCATACCCGAGGCGGCAGCGAGCGAGAAGCGGACAGCGCAGGCCATCCCGGTCAGTCGTTCAGCGGCAGGTTTCGAGGCGGCGTTGGAGAAGCCACATGATCCCCCCGGTGACGATCAGCGGTGGACCTTCGAGCAGGGTCCAAAACCACGGAAGGCCGGCATGCAGGTCGATACCGATGACCAAGCAGCCAAAAAAGATGTTCATCAAGGCGATGTAGACGACCACCGGCTGGAAGCGGCGCACGTCCGTCGAGACGAGCAGCAACAGGCAACCATGGAAGCCGTAGAGAGCTGCCACCGAGCGGCTCAAGTACTCCACCAGAACGGTGTCCGGGAAGGGTCCCAGACCCAACCAGCGGTGGGACCAAGCCATCCAGCCAGTGGGCAGGAAGATGCAGGGGAAGGCGCAGAGCAGGACGACGCCCGCAAAACGCAACAGGAAGACGAGCCACTTCTCTGCGATACCAGAAGCTGCGATACCAGAAGGCGCCGCAATACCAAAAGCCACCGCTGAAGCCTCCCTAGGAAGCTCAGTGCGGTGGCCAGGACGCAACTCCGGTGAGGTCTCAGTCACGCAAGCAAACGGGTTCCGGACCACCCTCGGCGTAATCCGCCAGCAGGGTCAGCTGGGGAGCAGCATAGCTCTTGCGGGGAAGCGGTTGCACCAACTCGGAAACCATCGGCTCCACGGACCGGCGGCGGGAGCGGTTCTCGGTCAGGATGGCGATCTCGTTCTGCGTCACGTTCATTGGGATTCCTCGTGGCCCCTCAGGGCGATAGCTCAGGCCGGTTACACCGATATTGCTTTTGCAAGCAAGAAATCTGCCACTCGACGACCACGCACGGCGAGAACGATAAACGCTGAAAACATTAGAGTTAGCACAACCGTGACTGATAGATCGCTATCCAGCTTGACCGGACCGCAACTCGGGAGGGGGGAATCTTCCCTACCTCGACGGGAGAATTGCCCGATGACTCACAGCTTTGGGACGTAGCGACGGCGGTGAGGACGAGAGTGAGCACGGGGGTGAGTCGGAAGCGACGCTGGCGGGCCCCTGGGCTGCTAACATCCGCCCCCATGAATTTGCCCCCTGACCCGCTGCACGAGCGGATCTTCTGGCAGCGACTCGAGACTGCCCAGTGGACCGCCTGGTATAGCGACCGCACCGACCGCGACGACACCGAGGGCGAAGCCGATGCCGTGCTGTTGCGTCAGGTGGAAGGTCTGGAAGTTCTTAGCGACATCGATGTGCCGTTGCTGCGCCGGGTCCTCGACTGCTTGACGACGGACCATGTTGAGCCCGCGGTGCGCAGTGGCGCCGACCTCCGTCGCCTCTTGACACCGCAGGTCGACGCCGACGCCCTGCGCCGCCTGTTGCAGCGGCTGGCCGGCAAGCTCCTGCGCTTCACCGCGGCACCTCCGACGGGTCGTCGAGCCGACGTCCCGGAAGCTCGCCCCTCCACACCCCCCTCTCCTCGGCTCCACTCCCCGACCACCGGCACCCTGACCATCCAACTCCTGGGCCAGGGTCCCTTCACCGCGGCCCTGGCCAAGGCCCTGACCCGACAACCTTTTGTTGCCGCCTTGCGCCAGACGGCGTTGGACGATGACTTGGTCGAGGTCGAGGAAGGGTCCGACGAAGGGTCTGTGGCAGTGGTGATCGGCGAGGACTGTAGCTATGCCGCTGTCCGCCGCTGCCAAGAGCTTTGCCTCGAGGCTGGGCGCAGCAGTCTCTACTTCGGGCTCGATATCGACGGGGTCCGCCTCGGCCCGTTGAATCTGCCCGGTTTGTCCCCCTGTTGGGGTTGCGCCCAGATTTCCCTGCTGGCCGCTGTCGGCGGTGATGCCCCAACGCTTTGCGACGCCGCCAACAATTTCTTTTACCTGGGTGCGTATGAGCTACCCGCACCGCGCCTCGACCTCGCCGCCCGCCATTTGATCGCCGCCCTGGAACGTCTGGCCGACCCCACCCGGCGCCCCTCTCTGCTCGGCCGTCTGCACCATTTCAGCCTCTCCGGCCGGGATTTCGAACCGGCGGTCGAGCACTCTCCGGATTGCCCCCTCTGCCGTCTCGTGGAGCCACCCGAGACCCATGGCCATGCCCAGCCCGCCTCGGCGAGCTCTGCCCTGGTGCAGCGCGTCGAGGAGAGCCCTACCCTGGTCTGCTCTGAAGCAGCGGAGGTCCAGCGGGTGGCGGTCCTCGGCGGCGGTACGGCCGGCTATCTCTGTGCCTTGGCCCTGCGCCGCTATCTACCGCACTTAAAAATCGCCCTCATCGCCTCCAGTCGTCACCCGGTGATCGGTGTCGGCGAAGCGACGACGCCCCTGATGCCGCAGTTTCTGCACGCCGACTTGGAGTTGGATGTCGACGACTTTTTCGCCACCGTGCAACCGACCCTCAAGCTCGGCATCGATTTCCATTGGGGGCCACAACCCGAACACTGCTTCTCCTATCCCTTTGGCCCCCTGCGTCCCCTCGAATCCTTGACCTACGACGGTCACCTGCGCCACGCCAGTTGGCGCAGCATGGCCATGGCTGCGGGCAAGATCAGTCTGCTCGCCGACGGCCCCAGGCTGCCGGACCTCGGAAGCGAGGTGGCCTATCACTTGGACAATCGGCGCCTGGTCGATTTCCTCGAAGGCCAAGCCCGAAAACGCGGGGTGCAGGTGATCGACGCTGAGATCGTCGACGCCGAGCTCGGGGACGCCGGCCGTTATGTCGACACCTTGCGCAGCCGCGACGGCCGTGCCTTGAAGCACGACCTCTACCTCGACTGTAGTGGTTTCCAGGGGGTGCTGATCAACCGCACGTTGAGGTCTCCCTGGGTCAGCTTCGGCAACAGCTTGCTGACCGATCGCGCCTGGGTCACCCAACGACCCCACGACGGCACCGAGGTGCCCCCCTTCACCCGCGCCACCGCCATGTCCCATGGCTGGTGCTGGAATACCCCGCAGCGGCATGCCGATCACCTGGGTTATGTCTTCGCCTCCGCCTTCGTTGAGCCACAGGAAGCCGCCGACGAGCTGCTGCGGCTGGTTCCGGAAGCCACGACGCCCCGCCTTGTCAGCTTCACCAGCGGCCGACGCCAACACATGCGCCAGGGCAACGTCGTCGCCTTGGGCAATGCCTATGGTTTTGTCGAGCCGCTCGAATCCACGGCCCTCCACATGCTGCTGCGCCAGCTCGGTTGGTTGATCGAGGGCTTCCCACGCCGGCGGATCGAAGCGGCGTCACAAGCCGCCCTCAATCGACGCAGCGCCGAGGCTTGGGATTACGTGCATTGGTTCCTGGCCTTGCATTTCCGCTTCCAAACCCACTACCCCACGCCCTTCTGGCAGGCCTGTCGCGAGACCGCAGACATTTCCCTGCACCACGAGCTCGTCGAGCATTTCCAGGCCCATGGCCCCCTCGCCTACGATCAACAGCTCCACCGCACGGCACCAGCCGCCGATCCCCTGTGGGGTCTTGCGGGCATCGACCAAATTCTGCTCGGCCAAGGCTTGCCTTGCCCCCTCCCCAAGCCGCGCATGGGTCAAAGGTCATGGCGTCGCTACATGGCGGCCCGCCAACGACTGTTGCTGCATTCATCGGAGCACGCCGAGGCATTGGATCGCCTGGCCGCCAGTCCCGAGCTGCGCCGAGCCCTGGCAGGCTCCTTCGTCGATCGCGGACCGGCCATGGGACCCAGACGAAGCTCGGGTAGGTTTTGAATAAGCCGAGCCAGTCCGAATATCCCCAGCCCGTGCAACGTATCCAGCAATTGACCCCACCCGGGGCCGTTGCTAAGCTGGAGCAAGACTTTGCATCCGCAGCTCAACGAGCTCCCCGAACCGAATTCGAATCTGCTGGCGAGTCGGCGCGGAGCCCCTTGAACCCCTCCGCCCTCCTCGCCCGAAAGGAGCCTCCATGTTTCGGCGTCTGGCCAATTTGTTCCGTGGCTTCATGAGCCTTTTTGTTTCTGGCATCGAAAAGGCCAATCCGCGAGCCCTCATTGAGGCCGAGAAAGAGAATCTGCGCCATCAGATAGGACGCTTCAATGAAAGTCTCGCCAACCACGCCGCGTTTGTCGAGCGGCTGATGCGGCAGACCAAGACCCAAGAAAAGCAAGAAAGCGAGCTGGCCGCCAAGACCGCCGCCCACTTGAAGCTCGGACACCGTCAAGTGGCCGGCCAGTATGCCCTGCAGCTCAAGAACCTGCGCGAGCAACTGGAAGAGAACCGGAGCCAGCTAGAGGCCGCTGAGGTGACCTATAAAAAGCTGGTCAAGGCCCGCGATGTCTCGGTGCGTGAGGCGCAGCAGAAAATCGATGCCCTCAAGCGCATGATTTCCGAAGCGGAGATGCTCGAAGCCCAAGCCGAGCTGCAGGAGATGGCCCAAGGCATGATCACCTCCATCGGCGGCTCCGGCGATACCCTGGCACGGGTCGAGGAATACCTCACCGAGCGCCGCGATCATGCGGCCGGACGCGCCCGCGTCGCCGCCGGCGCCGTCGATACCAACCAAGTGGACCTCATGGAAGCCGAGCAGGAAGCCTTGGGCGACCAAGCCTTGGCCGAGTTCGCATCCGCCTATGGCCTCGACATGCCGGCACCGGAGGTCACCGCCGACGCCAGCTCCGATGTCGCAGCGGCGCCACCGGTGGCGGCACCGATCAAGGACATGGGGCCGAGCGGCAACGCTTAACCGGCATTTGGTCCACTGATTCCCTATTGAATCCCTTTAGACTCGATCCCAGACGGGAGCCCATCCCAAGCCCCACGGAGGAGCACCATGGCCGATAGCGTTGGACCCACGAAACTCGGAAAGCTCGTCATGTTCCTATTCATCATCGCCCTGTTGGCGGTGGGTGGATATTTCTTCAAAGATCTCTTGGCACCGACCGGCAAAAAGGCCGGCGATGTGGACCTCGACGCCTTTCGCGACCAGGCCAAACTCGAGGCCCCGGACACCCAAGGAGTCACCACGGTCAACGAATACTCCTACGTCGCCAGTGAAAGGCTCCCGGCGGTACAGGGGGTCAGCAACTATCAATGGGACGCCGATGACCCGGTGGTCGAATTTCCCATCAACGTGTGGATCGGCTGGCTGCCCATCGTCGCCGCCAACAATGGCTTCAGCCCCAATGAGGACTCGATCTTCTTCAAAGAATATGGCTTCAAGGTCAATCTCAAGCTGATCGACGATCCGGTGGTGGCCCGCGACGCCTTCGCCGCCGGTGAGAGCCACATCCTGTGGGGCACCTTGGACATGATGGTGCTCTTCGCCCCCGAGCTGATGAAAGACTCCCGCACCGCGCCGCGCATTCTGCAGCAGGTCGATTGGTCCAACGGCGGCGACGGCATCGTGGTGCGCGGTGATATCTCTTCGGCGCAGGACCTGCGGGGCAAGACGGTGGTCTACGCTCAGAACAGCCCCTCCCAGTACTTCTTGAACAACCTGTTGCTCAATGCCGGCGTGCAACCCGGCGAGGTCAATCACAAATACACCGCCAGCGCCTTCGAGGCGGCGGCGGCCTTTGTCTCCGACAAATCGATCGACGCCTGCGTCTCCTGGGCACCGGACATCTACAACATTCCCGACCGGGTGCCGGGCACCAAGATCCTCACCACCACCGTCGAAGCCAACAAGCTGATCGCCGATGTGTGGGCCGCCCGGGCCGACTTCGCCAAGGACCACCCCGACATCATCAAGGGTTTGGTGGCGGGCATCTTCAAGGGCATGGAAGAGCTGGACGACCCCACCTTCAAAGCCCAGGCCTTCCAGTGGATGGCCGACGGCTACGGTTTTGCCGTCGACGAGGTGCAGGCCATGGAAGCGGACGCCCACTCCACCAACTTCGCCGAGAACAAGGGTTTCTTTCTCAATCAGAACAATCCTGCCAACTTCGAGCGCACCTGGAAGAACATCACCTTCGTCTACCGCGAGTTGGGAATTCTGGGGACGCCGGTGCGTTTCGACGAGGTCATGGACTTCTCGGCCATCAAGGCCCTGGATGCCGAAGGTTCCTTCGCTTCCCAGAAGGATGAGTACCAGACCAGCTTCGTGCCCACCTCCTACCGCAAGGTCCAGGCCGAGGCGCCGATTCTCACCCAGACCATCCGTATCAATTTCTATCCCAACTCGTCGGACATCTACGAGCCGGAGCACGACGCTTCCGGCCGCGGTATCGCCGACACCCTCTATGACCCGTCCGTCAAGGCGACCATCGAAAGGGTGGGCCGCTTGGCCGGCCAATACGAGCGCGCCACCATCGCCGTCGTCGGCCACACCGACGCTTCGATGAAGGGCAGCGGCGTACGCTTTGAAGACGTGCAACAGCTCTCCCTCGAACGGGCCCAGTCGGTGCTGGACGCCCTGGTCAAGGAGTTCCAGTTCGACCCCAACAAGTTTGTCGTCGAGGGCGAGGGATGGAATGTACCGGCGGACCCGGAAGACGCCGGCAATCACGCCCTGAACCGGCGGGTGGAGATCTCCGTGTACCCACCGGAAGCCCAGTAGGGACACCCGACGGTGAGCGAAGAACAGGGCAAGAAGAATCTCCATCGTGATCAGCGGGTCACGACGGACGATACGCTGGCCAACCCCGAAACGGGTGAAGGGCCGGTCACCGTCGTCGATGTGCCGTCGTCGGTCGAGGCTGTGGCACCGACAGGGGGCGCCACGCCAGTAGACGGCATGACGTCCCCCGGAGACCTGGCAGCGGCCGAGACGGCGTCGAAGGTCGCCGCTGTCGGGTCTGCCAGCGCCTCCGGCCGCGGCACGTGGTTGGAGATCCGGGGCACGCTTCCCCTGTGGCAAGTGTGGCTCCTGGGCATCGTGCCCATCGCCATGTTGCTGGGAGTCTGGTGGTTTATGACCCAGGGCCCGACGGTGGAAGAGCGCCTCCTGTCGCCGACCATTCTGCCGAGCCCCGGAGAGGTGGTGCGATCGTTCCCCAATCTGTGGTTCGATCGCGCCTTGACCCGCAACACCATGGTGTCCCTGCTGCGGGTGGTCGAGGGTTTCGCCGTGGCGGTGCTGATCGCTTTCCCCCTCGGCTTGCTGATGGGCTCCTTCTCCCGCGTCAAGGCCATGTTCCAGCCCCTGTCGGTGCTCGGCGCCTACTTGCCGATCCCGGCCCTGGTGCCCCTCACCTTGAGCTTGCTGGGGACCGGCGAGAAACAGAAGATCGGCTTCCTGGCCTTGGCCTTTGTCATTTACCTGCTGCCGCTGATCGTCGCCGCCGTCGATCAGGTGGATTCCATCTACTTGAAAACCGCTTACACCCTGGGGGCCAACAAGTGGCAGAGCGTCAGCAAGGTACTCTTGGGGGTGGCCTGGCCGGACATCTTCCAGGCCCTGCGTTTCGGCTTCGGCATCGGTTGGAGCTATATCCTGTTGGCTGAGATGGTCGATATCGGCCGCGGCGTCGGCGGCTTGATCATCACCTCCCAGCGCCGTGGCCCACGGGAGCACATCTACCTGGTGCTGCTGGTCATCGTCGCCCTGGCCTTTGTCACCGACAAGCTATGGGCCACCCTCGGCCACTACCTCTTCCCCTATCGGAGGAAAGGAAGATGAGCCCGTCGACGCAAGAGCTGCCGCCCATCGTCGAGTTTCGCGATGTCGAGAAGACCTTCGCGGCCGGCACCCCCAAGGCCTACACCGCCCTCAAGGGTCTGAGCTTCCGGGTCGATGACCTGCCAGGGGTCGGCGAGTTCATTTCCGTCGTTGGCCCATCCGGCTGTGGCAAGTCCACCATCCTCAACCTGATCCAAGGCTTCGACGACGTCTACCCCCCCACCTCCGGCGATGTCCTGGTGCGCGGCAAGCCGGTGATCGGCCCCGGTCGGGATCGGGGCATGGTCTTCCAGCGCTACAGCTCGTTCCCCCACCGCACCGTGCTGCGCAATGTCACCTTCGGCTTGGAGATCCACCGCAAGGAGCTTGGCCTGAACCGTTCCACCATGGACGACATGGCCATGCAATGGATCAACAAGGTGGGCCTTGGGGGTCACGAGAGAAAGTACCCGCACCAGCTCTCCGGCGGTCAGCAGCAACGGGTGGCCATCGCCCGCAGCCTGGTGCTGAAGCCCCGCATCCTGTTGATGGACGAACCCTTCTCCGCCCTCGACGAGCCCACCCGCTACGAAATGCAACGCCTGATCACCCAGCTGTGGCACGAGATCGAGGCGACGGTGTTCATCGTCACCCACTCCATTTCCGAAGCGGTCTTCCTCGGCGACCGGGTGTGGATGAT
The DNA here is from genome assembly GCA_029263315.1 of Acidobacteriota bacterium. Taxonomy (GTDB): domain Bacteria; phylum Acidobacteriota; class Thermoanaerobaculia; order Multivoradales; family J023; genus JAJCXR01. The sequence continues at coordinate 277,320 of JAJCXR010000048.1, forward strand.
TTCCCACGCCCCCGGCCACATCGCCCGGCAATTCGACGATTTGGTGCCTCCCACCCACGACGAGGACCCGCTTCTCGTCCAACAGAGCGACGACTTCAAGACCTCCGTGGGAATCGTCGCCAAGGCTTTCCATGACGTCGAATCCCAGCGTTGAGGCATAGCACGGGGCCATAGCAGAGCATGCCAGCCAAATCACTGAACTACTTCGATTATTTGAAAGCGGCCTTCCATCGTCGCTGGCCGGTGCCGGGCCTCGGGCCCTTGCCGGTCAACTACATGGCCTTGGGAGCCTTCGGCGTCTTGTCGTTGGCCAATCCTGGATTTCTCTTCATCGGCGCCGCCGCCGAGCTCATTTACCTGTTCTCCTTGGCTAGCAATCAGCGCTTCCAAAAGGTGCTGCAAGGGGAAGCCCTGCAAGACAAGCAACAGAGCTGGGAGGCGGAGATCGAGGCCGCCCTGGCCCGTTTGTCGACCGCTTCCCAGGCCAGGTTCAGTTATCTGCTGACCCAATGTCGGCAGATTCTCGGCATCGGCGAAGCGATGGGAGACCGCGACTTGATGGGCATGTCGCAAATGCGCACCGGCGGTCTCAACCAGCTGTTGTGGATCTTTCTGCGGCTGCTGGCTTCGCGCGAGGTTCTGGAGCAGAACCTGAGCCGGGTCGATCCGGCCGCCTTGGAGAAAGAAGTGCAGCAATTGGAGAAGCGCCTGGAAAAAGCTGAGGAAGGTTCCGCCTTGGCCCGCTCCCTCGGCGGCTCCCTGGACATCCTGACCAAGCGCCTCGAGAACCTCGAGCGGGCCAAGGAAAGCATGACGGTGATCGACGCCGAGATCGAGCGCATCCAGCACCAAGTGGTGCTCATCCGCGAAGAGTCGGCGGTGACCGGAAAGGCCGAGATCCTATCCAGCCGCCTCGATGCGGTGTCCGGCGCCCTGGCCGATACCAATCGCTGGATGGAGCAAAACGCCACCATTTTCGGTGAGTTGGGGGCCGATCCCCTGGGCAGCACACCCCGCAACCTGCCCACCCTTCCCCACGCGGCAGACGAAACCTGATGAGCCGAAGGCGGCGATCGATGGAGCCCGACCCGATGAAACCCGCCGCAGCCCAAGCTGACAAGACCAAGATGCCCAAGTCGTCCGTCAACCCCTTGGCACCGTGGGCAGAAGAGGTGCGGCAGCTCTTCCGTTCGGGCAGCGCCAGCCAATTCATTCTGCATGGCAACGTGCACGACTTCGTGCCCAAGAAGCCGCCGGCCACCCACGACGGCAGCAGCCCGCCGGAGGGCGCCCTACGCTCCCTGCGCGGTTTTCTCACCGAGGTCATGTTCGAGCCCTTCGATGTGGTCATCCATTACGACCGCGGCCGTGGCATCCGCGTCAAGAAGGGGGGCGATCACTTTCATCGCTTTCTCGAAGCCTTCGACACCTTCCGCGGCACCGATTGGGCCAAGCTGCCCACCTCCCCCGGCGACAGCCTGGACCTCGGCTCCACCTTGCCGCGGGACGCCGTCCGTGCCCTGGAGCTGATCAACCGTTTTGTGCGCGGCAGCCAAGCCTTGACCCGGGTCGACAAACAAGGCAAGCGCCATCCCGATCCCCTCAAGGTGGCCGTCTTGCTGGAGCACGCGCAGTTCATCGCCCCCCGGGCCGACGCCCTGCACCTCTCCGGCGACAACAGCCAGGTGCTCATCCAGCTCTTGGATTGGGCCAGCGATCCGGCCATCACCAGCGCTTTCGTCGCCACCTTCTTGGTGACCGACACCCTCAACGACCTGAGCCAGTCCCTGGTGGCCAACCCCTTCAACGCCAAGGTGAGCATCCCCCTGCCCGACGCCGACGAGCTCCGGGACTTCGTGCACCTATTGACCGACCACGAAACCACCTTCGACGAGCTGTCGCAGGTCAGCCGCGACCAGTTGGCGGAGAAGCTCGTGGGCTTGTCGCGGGTCAATGTACGGGCCTTGATCCTGCGGGTGCTGCGCAACCACGAGAAACTCACCCACGAACGGGTGAGCGAGCTGCGCAAGCAACTGATCGAGAAGCAAGCCTCCGGCCTCATCGCCTTCATCGAAAGCGACCGCACCCTCGACGACGTGGCCGGCCACGTCGAAGCCAAGGCCTGGCTGCGTCAAGATGCCGAGCTGTTGCGTCGCGGGCGGATACGCGCTTTGCCCATGGGCTACCTGCTGGCCGGTCGCATCGGCACCGGCAAGACCTTCCTGGTGGAATGCCTGGCCGGTGAGGTGGGCATCCCGGTGGTGCAGATCAAAAACTTTCGCGACAAATGGGTCGGCGCCACCGAAGGCAACTTGGAGACCATCTTCACCATCTTGCACGCCCTCGGCCAAGTGTTGGTCTTCGTCGACGAAGCCGATCAGGCCACCGGTAAACGGGGCGGCGGCCTCGGCGACGGCGGGCTCGGGGGTCGCATCTACGGCATGCTGGCCAAAGAAATGTCCGACACCCGCAACCGCGGCAAGATCCTTTGGGTCTTCGCCACCAGCCGTCCCGACCTCTTGGAGGTCGACCTCAAACGGCAAGGCCGCCTCGATGTCCACATCCCCCTCTTCCCGCCCCAAGACGCCAAGAGCCGGGCCGACCTCTTCTACGCTATGGCCCGCAAGGTGGGCTTCGAGGTCAAGAAGAAGGATCTACCGACCTTGCCCGAGAGCCATCAAATCGGCGGCAACGAAATGGAGGGCATCCTGGTGCGCTCCCTACGCCTCTTCGAAACCCGCGACGAAGACGACGATCGTTCCATGCGGCAGATCATCGCTGCGGTGATCAAAGATTTCCGTCCCTCCGCCCATGTCGACCGTCTCGAAATGATGGACTTGCTGGCCGTCAAGGAGTGCACCGATCGTCGTTTCCTGCCGGAGCGCTATCGGGATCTCGACCTGGCCGAGGTCAATCAACGATTGCGGGAGCTGAAGCTGCGCATCGGGGAGTTTTGACGATCCGGGGAATCCACCCGACCTTGGCGTCCCTCGGACGCAGCGCCATCCGGCGCCGTTCAGCCCGATCGGGCAGGCGAAATCCAGGCAAGAGCATCTGTCAGCTGGGGCAAGGCGCTGCAACGGGGGAGATTGCGATCTGGACCACAAGCGGTGGGACAAGAGGGGGTAGCTTCGGCGAGATGACGGTTTGGAATGGGGCCCTCTGACCTACCTCCGATGAAGCAGCCTACCCCACAGCCTTAAGACCCAAGAAATCTCCGAGCATTCTAGCGGATCCATTGCCAGATCCACAAGGAGCCTCGTGGTGCCAAAGACCGCCGATTCCGTATTATTTTGACACCTTCGCCTAGCTTTTGGCCCCGGAGGTGACCAGGCGCCAGCGGCGAAGTGGTCGAGGCGGCTCTAGAGCTGGCGACCCGCTCAACCCTTGGATTTTGGCCAGGGGAAGAAGGCGGGTGTCGTCTCGATGTACTCACGGTAGCCGGGACGCCGCTCGGCGATATCTTTCTCCAGTAGGGTGACACCCGAGACCTTGAGCAGCAGAAAGCTCATCAGGGCGACGCTGGCCACCGTCCAGAGGCCACCAGGAACGGCCAAGGTGAAGGCAAAATAGCCCCACCACAGGGTGAAATCGCCGAAGTAATTGGGGTGTCTGGTGAGACTCCACAAACCCTTGTCCATCACCTTGCCCTGGTTGCTGGGATCGTCCTTGAAACGGCTCAGCTGCCAATCGCCGCCGGCCTCGAAGACAAAACCGAGGCACCACAGCGCCAGGGCCAAGCCATCCGTCCATTGCCAGGAGGCGCTTTGAGGCATCAATTGCACCCACACCAGCGGCTGGGCGATGATCAAAATAAGGGCCCCTTGCAGACAAAAGACGGTGAAGAAGCTCTTCCACCAAAATCCCTCCCCGGCCCGCTGGCGCATGTCCGCATAGCGCCGGTCTTCCCCCTCGCCCAGGCCACGCAGGAAAATATGTACCGCTAGGCGCACCCCCCAGAGGGTGACCAGGGCCAAGACCAACCCGCGCCGCGGCGTCACTTCGATGGTGGAGGCTTGAAAAGCGACGGTGCTGACAACGACAAAACCGAGACCCCAGAAGATGTCGATCAAGCCGGTGTTACGACGCCAGACGCTGATCAGCCAAACGCCGAACATCATCAGCAAGACGGCGACGCCTGACCACATGAGAACATCGAGGTAGTAATCCATATTCAATCGACCTTCCTGGAAAAAACGGTGGAGCCTTGGTGGCCGAGCGTAGGTGCGCACGGGGGACTCTTTGATCTTCGCCACCCCCCACCGGGTGGATTTGCTTTCCGCGCATTCTAGTGATAAAAGCCATAGACGCCGCCGCGCCCTCTCATCCCGTCCACGCGCATCCGCCCCCCTCGGGCACAGGACCCGGGCGCCCCGGCCCCACGCGCTTACCCACACCGCCAGCCAGTGCGGTCGGCAGAACACAGGAGAGCCTCATGGATAGCCAGAAATTCGTCGAGCTCGAAGAGCGCTTTGGCGCCCACAATTACCACCCCCTCGATGTCATCATCGACCGCGGCGAAGGGGTGTGGGTTTGGGATGTCGAAGGCAAGAAGTACATGGACTGCCTGGCCGCCTACTCGGCCGTCAACCAAGGGCACTGCCATCCGCGCATTGTCGAGGCGCTGCTAGAGCAGGCACCGCGCCTCAGCTTGACCTCCCGCGCCTTCCGCAACAACCGCCTGGCGGGTTTCTACGAGAAGCTGGCCAAGCTCACCGGATTCGACAAGGTCTTGCCGATGAATACCGGCGCCGAAGCGGTGGAGACGGCGATCAAGGCGGCCCGCAAATGGGCCTACACCGTCAAGGGCACGGCGGAGGATCAAGCCGAGATCATCGTTTTCGACGGCAACTTCCACGGTCGTACCACCACCATCGTCAGCTTCTCCACCGAGGCCCAGAGCCGCAACGGCTTCGGGCCCTTCACGCCGGGTTTCAAGATCGTCCCCTACGGCGATTTCGACGCCATCAGCGAAGCCATGCACGGCGATGTGGCGGCCATTCTCATCGAGCCGATCCAGGGCGAGGGCGGCATCATCGTGCCTCCCCATGGTTTCCTCAAGCATCTGCGCGACTTGGCCGACGAGCACAATTCGCTGCTCATGATGGACGAGATCCAGGCCGGTCTGGGACGCACCGGCAAGCTCTTCGCCTACCAGCACGAAGGCATTCGTCCCGACGTGGTGGTCATTGGCAAGGCCCTTTCCGGAGGCCTCTACCCGGTCTCCGCGATGCTCGCCGACGACGCGGTGATGAGCGTCTTTCACCCCGGTGACCACGGCTCCACCTACGGCGGCAATCCGGTGGCCGCCGCCGTCGCCATGGCCGCCCTGGACGTCCTGGTGGACGAGAAGCTGATCGAAAACTCCGCCAGCCTCGGTGCCTATGCCATCGAACGCCTCAAGAAACTCGAAGGCGATGCCCACGTCAAAGAAGTGCGCGGCAAGGGCCTATGGATCGGCATCGAGTTGCACGAGTCCTCCGGCGGTGCCCGGCGCTTCTGTGAGGTGATGCAACACCGTGGGGTGCTGTGCAAGGAGACCCACGTGCACGTCATCCGCCTGGCACCGCCGCTGATCGTCACCCGCGAGCAACTGGATTGGGCCCTCGACATCATCGAAACCACCCTGGCGGCGGATGATCCCAAGTCCCTGTTGCTGGAAGAGGCGGTGAGCGTCAGCTGACCTGGGCGGCGGACACCGCACCCGTGGCGACGACAAAAACCCCTCTCGGTTTCGGCCGTGAGGGGCCTATCTCGATGTCAATCGAATTCGACGCGAATCACCAGCTGCCGCCCCTCGGGACGGAGCTCGGTCACTCTCACACTGGAACCGGTCAAGTCGAGCACCAACCGCAGCTCCTTGCCGCCATTGCGTTCGTTGAGACCGGAGCGGATTTGTCGCACGCCGGGGCCACCCACCGCCAGGGTCTTTTCACCGTAGCCGACGCCGATGCCGAGAAGCTGGATCACTTCCCTGGGAGAATCCCCACCGAGGCGAAAGCTCTTGACCCGGCGGCTCGGTATTTGGCCGTCGGCGGTGACGGTGATCTCGAGACCTTGCCCGGCCCGACGCCATTGGATGTCCTCGATGCGTCGCATTTCCGGACCTGCGGACGCGGCGGGCGGAGGCGGGGCCGCCTCGGCACTGGAGGGGCTCGTCGGCGGTGGCTCGGCTCGAGAAGCCGGCCCCCTTGGTGGGCTGGCGACGGCGTCCACCGGCACCTCTACACCCACCTGCGGCGCCGCCTGGGTAGCGGTACTCCCACCTGCAGAACCTTCTTGGCCGGCCGTCGGTGAGCCGGCGGACGTTGGCTCTGCCATGGTTCCGATTTGGCTCGGTAACGGCTCATCCATGGGCGGCGGCGGACCAAAGATGCGATCCCTGAAGAAGAATACCAACAGGGCCAGCACCACTCCCAAGATCAGCAAAGGCAGCAATGAGGACCGTCTCTTGGGACGTCGAGAGGTTTTACGGGGCACCTGTGGCATGGCTGGCGCGTCGGCAGCGCCGAAGGTCGGGGCGTCGATGGCTCCGGTGAGCTCGGGGTCCGGATGCCACACGGGCTCCTGCTCACGGGCATTGAGGTCGATGGGAGCGTCGTCGAAGTACGACGGTGCGCCGGGCGCCGATGCGCCGGGTGTCGACGGGGCAGCCGCGAACGGGGCGGATGGGGCTGGCGACTCGCCCACCGACTCGACGGCCTCGCCGGGCCATGGCGAGGGTGCGCCGCCCTCGAAGGTACCGGATTCACCTGCGGCCTGGGCATCAAGTGTCGAAAGCTCTTCCGTCGTAGCCCGGTCTCGAGGGAGGGGCGACAACTCGGCTGCGGCGCCATAGCGCAGAGCCGATGGTGACGCCACGTCACTGGGCCTGGCAGGGCTCACCTGCGGTGCATTCTTCACCGGCGGATCCGGTGGCTGAAGTATCTCGCCGCTCGGCTGGGCGGGGGCCGGATCCAGGCTCATGGGCGGACGGCTGGCCAAGCGCTCCTTGATATACTGACTCACCAGCTTGAAGATGAGCTGACGATCCTGTTGTTCCAAAAAGCGAAACTTGATGCCGATGCCGGACTCATGGCCGGGGCCGAAGGCCTTGCTCCGCACCCAGACGACCTCGGCCAATCCCCGGATGGAGCTGTCGTCGTCGAGCACCAGCTCGAAGCGCACTAAGCTGCCGTGGGCGCAATCCACACTGGCCTCAATGAACATGCCGCCGATGGAAATATTGCGGCAAACCCCTTCGGCGATGTCCGAGGTGCCGTCGAATTGCAGCCGGATGGGCTTGCCGACGGGAGCTCGGGTGGCGGTGCGTTGCGGAGAGGAATCTTGTGTCGTCATGGGGGTGTCCAGTTGGCGCCCCATCGTAGCGCACTCTGCGCCGCTATGCATCTTCCTCGATCACTCTCCTCGGCACCAACCCGGGGGCGTTCAGCGGTATGATCGCACCCCGCGACGGACGACTCCACCGGGTTCTTTCGGCAGGTCGTTGCAGCAGACCGTCGTCCATGCCGATATCGAGCTGGCGGGGCCCCGGTCCGCTTGCCAAGGAGGTCTCGAATGTCCGTTGATAGCCCCCCACAAATGCCTTTGTACGAGCAGCTTCTCAGCTCTCTGGGGACACCCCCGGGACCGCCCAAGCTGAGGCCGTCGGCGGCTGTGGTGCCCTGGCGTCTGGATGACCACGGCGATGTCGAGGTCTATTGGGTGCGGCGCAATCCTGCGCTGCGTTTCATGGGGGGATGGCACGCCTTTCCCGGCGGCGGTCTGTCCCGACGCGACGCTGCCCTACCGCTCCGTGGTGCGCCCCGGGGGATGGCGCCGGAGGGTCGCTCCCCGGCCAGCGGATCGGCGGAGATCGACCAAACCTTGCCGCAAGATTTGATCGACGGCTTGCTCGCCTGCGCCCTGCGGGAACTGTTCGAAGAAACCGGCCTGCTGCTGCATTGCGGTGCCGCTACGGTAGATCCTGGGGCGCTGCTCGAAGGGCGCCAGAGCCTGCTGGCCAAGGAGGTCGACTTCGCCGCCTTGCTCGAACGCTGGCAGACCGAGCTCGACGCCGGCCCGCTGCACTATGCCGGGCGTTGGCTCACCCCACCGCTGGCCCCGATGGGCTTCGACAACCGCTTCTTCCTCCTCCACTGGCCGATGGATCGGGCCCTGCAACCGACGATCCTCGAAGGCGAGCTGGTGCACGGCGAGTGGATTCGTGCCGCCGACGGCGTCGCTTGCTGGCGCCGCAGCAAGGTGCTGATGGCACCGCCTATCCTCCACCTGCTCAGGGCCCTGGCCGAGGACGGACCCGAGACCGGGTTGCCTCGCCTACAACGACCGCAGGAGACCTTCTGGGGACCGATGCGCCACATCGAGTTTCGTCCCGGTATCCATCTGCTGCCCGTGCGCACCCCCACCCTGCCACCGGCCACCCACACCAATGCGTTCCTGCTGGGACATCGCGACATGGTGCTGGTGGACCCGGCCACCCCCTTCGAGGACGAGCAGGAGCGTCTCCTGGCAGCGCTACAGGCGGCTCAACAACAGGGCGCAAGACTGCGGGCCATTTGGCTGACCCATCACCATGTCGATCACATCGGAGCCGTCGAGATGATGCGCCGCCGGCTCGATCTCCCCGTCTTCGCCCACGCCGCCAGCAAAGCGCCGTTGGCTCGCCTCGGCATCCACCTCGACGGCGAGCTGCGGCATGGCCAACGGGTGGTGCTGGACGGCGACCCGCCCTGTGTCATCGCCGTGCACCACACACCGGGCCATACCCGCGGCCATCTTTGCTTCTGGTTGGAAGAGCACGGTTCCTTGATCGCCGGCGATCTGATCTCCGCCCTCAGCACCATCGTCATCGATCCCCCGGAAGGGGATATGGGCGACTACCTGGCTTCCCTCGAGGCCATGATGAAATTACAACCGCGGCTACTGTTTCCCTCCCATGGCCCGGTGATCCTCGACGCCATGGGCAAGCTGGAGGAATTTCACAGCCATCGCCTGGAACGTGAGCGGCAGGTGTTGAGCCTATGGCGAGGGGGGGAACGGGATACCGCCGCCATGGTGCGGAGCATTTACCCCGATCTGCCGCCGATGGTTCACGGCATCGCGCAACGTCAAGTGCTGGCCCACCTGCAACATCTGGCGCAGCTCGAGGAGATCGAGGATTTCAAGCTGGAGGGGACTGAGCTCGACCCTAGAGCCGCCGACCGCTGACGCCACCCCCGGTGACATCTTCCACGGTCACCGTCTCCAGACGACCGGTGAGATCGTCAGGCACTTGATCGGCGGCGGCCCTGACCCTGACGTAGTTGTCGGACAGGCCCGTCCACCAGCCACCACGGCGCTCTTCCCACACCACGTCCAAGTCTTCGCCCACCTGCCGGCGATGAAAGGCCTCCTGGCTGGCATTGGCGACGGCCAGCATGCGGTGAACACGCTCCTTCTTGACCGTCGGCTCCACTTGCTGATCGTGGGTGGCGGCGTCGGTGCCTTGGCGTGGCGAATAAGTGAACACGTGGGGCCGGGCAAAGGCCATGGATTCGACAAAATCCAGGCTGGCCTGGAACTCGTCGTCACTCTCGCCGGGGAATCCGACGATGACATCGGTGGTCAGCGCCAGGCCAGGAATGGCCTGCCGCAGGGTCGACGCCAACTCGCCATAGGCAGCGGCCGAGTAGGGGCGTCGCATGCGACGCAGGGTGGCGCTACAGCCACTTTGTAGCGACATGTGGATGTGGCGACACAGGCGCCGGTCCTGCCACAGGTCGAGCAGCCGGCGGTCGAGCTTCCAAGGCGCGATGGAGGTCAAGCGCAAGCGCCGCACGTCGGTATCGGCCAGCAGCGCCGACACCAAGTCGTAGAGACGCTGTCCGGCGTCGTCGTACTCTGAAATCTGCACCCCGGTGACCACCACCTCCGGGTAGCCTCCAGAAGCCAGACTCTGCACCTCAGCCACCACCTCGGCGATGGAACGACTGCGTTGACGACCCCTGGTGCTGGGGATAATGCAGAACGAGCAACGCATGTTGCAGCCGTCCTCCACCTTCACCAAGGCCCGCACATGGCCGTAGTCCAGCGGCACATAGGGGACCGGCACCGGCGAGGTCGACGGCTGGACCTCCGGGAAGAAGGCATGCACCTGCTCCAACAATTGATGCTTCTGGGTGTTGTCCACCACCAAATCGACACCGGCCAAGGCCGCCGCCTCTTGTGGCGCATGGCTGGCATAACAACCGGTCAGCACGGTGCGCGGAGCATTGGGTAGCCGGGCCCCACGGCGGGCCGTCTTGCGTGAGTCACGGGCCGCCAAATGGGTGACGGTGCACGAGTTGATGACGTGCAGATCCGCCTCTTCTAGGCAAGGCGCCAACCGATGCCCCGCCGCCACAAAACGACGGGCCAGGTGGTCGACTTCCGCTTGGTTGAGCTTGCAGCCCAGGTTGGTGAAAAAGACGCGCATGGCAGAATCTGTCGACTCCCGAAGGTGGGTTGAAGGCGCCTCGGCAAGAGACCGCCGATGACGGCGCGATCTTACCAGCCCGGGGCGAGTCGAGAGCAATACTCCAGGCAAGACGAGAAAGACTCTCCTCCCTCCCCCAACTCAACCCAACACGGCGGCGCTCTTTGGATACAGGGACTTCAACACCTCAGCCGACGCCCCGCGCAAGGTCGGGGCCAGGCGTTCGGCCAAGTCCTCGCGGCTGCCCCGCTGGGCTTCTTTCCATGCCCCTTGCAGGGTTTCATGATGTCGCGACAGCTGGCGTTCGACCGCCTCTCGCCATCGGCCATGGGCTTCTTCCCGCTGGAACTCGCCGCGACCACGACCGAAATGGGCCACCGCCAAGTAGCGTAGGAGCAACTGCTCGCTGAGCTCGTCGAGGAAGGCCGGGGACCACGCCACCGCCGGTGTCTTATCGCCGCTGAGCTCGCGGTAACCCTTGGCCAGACCAGCGCCGCCCAAGGCGCCGAGGATGGCGCCGGCCACCACCCCGCCGCCGAAGGTCAGGCCACCGGCCAGCAGGTCCGCCGCCAGACCACCGACGGCACCGCTGACGACGCCCGCTAACAGGGCACTCTTCTCGGTCTCCAGCAACTCGCCGCGCACCAGGAAAGCCTCGAGGGCGGTTTCCAGAGCCTCACCCGCTTGCCCCTCCAGGCCGTGCAGGAGCAATAGATCGGCCATCAACTCTTCGGTCTGGTGCTGCAGCCGTCGCGCCAGGCTGGCCATGCCCTGCTGCCGATCTTGCTTGCGCAGGCCGGTGCTCAATCCACGACGCTGCGGCAGCGACTCGCGATCCGTCGCCGCTCGAGCCAAGTAGTCGGCCATGGCGGCGATGGCCTGGTCGAAGATATCGAGGTTGCGCCGGTTCCAGGCCGCCACCAGCTCTTCCATCAAGGGGCGGGAGGTTTCCGGAAGATGGTGTTGCAGGGCCTCAAAGAGGCTGCCCTCCTGCACCCAACAACGGGAAAAGGCGTCCAGGGCCATGATCTCCACCACCCGCGGCCAACGCTGGCAATGGTGGCGCCACAGGGCCAGACGGGCCTCCATCTGACGGGGGGTGTGCACCGCCTCACCACTTTGGTTGAGCAGCACGACGATGGGCCGCTCCATCCAGTCCAGCAGCTCCAGCTCCGGTTCCACATAACCCGCCGACGCCGGTTCCTCGCTGTCGTTGACCAGGTAAAGCACCACGTCCGCTTCCTGCCGCACATTGACCGCCGCCTGCTGGGCACACCACAGGGGACGATCGGTGAAGCGGTCCCACACCTGCGAGACAAACCAGCCGATGGGATTCTCCTGCTGCTGCAAGCGGCGCAACAACCGTACCGAATCGCCGAAACCCGGCGTGTCCCACAGGATGAGCTCGCCATGCTGGCTGGCGATCAGCGGATAGGCGGTGTTTTGATCGGTGACATGGGCTTGGTCCAAGACCTCGCCGACATCACGCCGCAGCAGGGTGCGGGCCAGGGTGGTCTTGCCGACATTGGTGTGGGAAACCAAGCTCAGGGTGATGCGTTGCTCCGTCACTTCTCCTCCAAGCTGCCGGGCGGCCAAGCCACGGTGGGAAATCGCAACAGGTCGGCGTCCTGGGGTGACTCCAAATCCAAGACCAAGGGCTTGATGGACAATGGATCGAGCAGCCGCCGCCAAGCGGCGCGCTTTTCGTCGAGCCGAGCGGCCACCACCTCGCCTTGCTGGCGACGCCGATACGGCCCGCTATCGACCCAAACCACCAACGACTGGCCGGGGGCGAGCACTTCCTGCAATTGTCGCAGCAGCTCGCCGTGCACCTCTTTCTCCGGCGTCTGGGCCAGGTTGAAGATGATCACCAAGCAACGGCCCCGAGGCGGCTCGGTGTCATCCAGCAGATCGCCGTAGGCCAAGGACGCCGCCAAGCGCACTTGGCAGCGCCGGCCGAAGACGTCCAACAGGAGCCGTTGCCCCTGTTCCGCCGCCTTGCTGGACGGCTGGTAGCTGTAGGGCCAGACATCCACTTGGTGGGCCACGGTTTGCCCCGCGGCCAGCAGACGGCGACGATAAACCTCCGGCAGTTGCACCGGCAAGCGCTTCTCGAGGCGACGCACCCGCCAGCTCTCCCAGAGCCACGCCAGGGCCCTCGGTAGGCCCACGAAGAGTAAGGCGGTGGCGGCCCACAGATGAATGAAGGGGGCGGCGTCGAAGGTCTCCGGCCACGGATAGAGAGCCACCGAAGGGATCTCCATCTGCAAGAGCTTGCTGGCCGGTGCCAATACCAGTCCGAGGATGGCGTCCACCTGCTCGCCGTCGAGGAAGGTGCTTTCCCACCCCACCCGGTACTCCCGCACCAGCCCCCTCACATACATGCCGGCCACCGTACCGGCCACCAGGGCGCTGGAACCGACGTGCAGCAGGCGACGTAAACGAGCCGCCAGGAGCGGTGCCTGGGCGACGGACCAGAGGCTGAGGAAATGCAGCAGGCTGCGGGCCAGCAAGCCGTCTTCCCCTGCCACCGCGTCGTCGTCCCCTTGAGTCTTGGACGACCCCTTGGGCAGCTTGGACGACCCCTTGGGCAGCAACGACGGCAGCCGACGCATCGATCGTCCCTGCAACCAGGCGACCCAGCGGGCCACCGGCGCGGGTTTCGGCAGCCCAGAAGGCAACAGGCCGAGGAGGAAGGAGAGGGATAGGACGCCGACATTCCAAACCACCAGCACCATCAAGGGAACTGCTAGGACGCTGATCTGGCGAGCCGACCCCAAACCTTGGGACGCCAGGCCGAGGAGACCGGAGACCACCGCAACCGGCCACGTCCAACGACCGTCGAAACGACTCCAACGGCGGAGCTTGGGGAGCTCCGGAAAGCGCTGATCCAAGTCTTTCAGCAGGGCCTCAGCACGCCCCGCCAAGGCGTCCGCCTCGCGCCCCTTGGAAGCGCCGACGCCAGACGCCAGGTGGGCCTCGGTCGCCAGCCGACGGGCACCATGGCTGAGCAAAACCCCGCCCCGGTCCGTTTCCTCGATGGCCTGCACGAGGAGCACCGCCTGGGCAGGCTCCTCGGCCAATCGAAGCACCGACCGCGTGCTAATCGTCGCTCTCCTCGCCCATCTTTGGCAGCGGTCGCGAGACCACCGCCGCGTTGATGCCACCGACCCCCATGGACATCTTGCCCACCGCGCCGTCCGGGGCGGCACAGGAAGAATCAAAGACAAACTTGTCGTGCACGGCACCGATCTCCCGGTTGAGCTCCCCCTGCGACAGGGCGGTCGGATAGAGGGCGCCCCGCTGGTAGCCCAGGTACTGCGCCGTCAGCTCCCAACCACCACCGGCCGACATGCCGTGACCGAAGGTACCCTTGCGGGCCGTCACTAGCACCTCTTCCGACATCATCTTGCGAACCATCTCGACTTCGTTGAAATCACCCGGCGTAGCGGTGGCGTGCAGATCCCAGGACACGACGTCACCGCCCCTGGTGGAGGCTGCGTCGAGGGCCATCCGCATGGCCGTGGTGGGGCCTTCTTGGGACGGCGTGATGATGTGATCGGCGTCCGACGTGACGCCCACCGAAACCGGCTCCAAACCGAGGGGACGCAACCCCAGGCCAGTCATGTGCTCCATGTCACCGAGGATCCACACCACCGAGCCACCGGCGATATGCGTCCCCCGCAGCTCGGTGAGGGGTTTCGACACCTGGGCGTCGGCGGAGATGACTCGGGCGCTGTAGAAGGCGCCGACGCTCAACGGGCTGGGGGGCGGATCGGTGGCACCGATGACCACCGCCTTGGCTTCACCGCGACGGATGGCGTCCAAGGCCAGCTTGAGGGTGACGCCAAACGTCGAGCAAGCGGCACCCACCGCCAAGGACATGCCGGTGATCTGGCCGAGCATGGTGATTTGCGCCGCCGCGATGTTGTCGATATTCCAAATGATGTTCGACGACACCGCCTGCCACGGCGGCAAGGGGGCTTGCCACTTCTCCTGCAGGCGGCGCAGGCGGCGTCCCTTCTCCTTCATCAGGGCCAGCTTGCCGCTCTCGACGCTGCCCTGCACCGCCAGGCCTTCGATCTCCCGTTGCTCATCGAGGTACTGGCGCAGCTCCGGGGACAGGGCGGTCCAGAAGCCCCACCAGGTATCTTCCACCGCATCCCGGTGGTCGAGGTCGGTGGCCGAATCCGGCTCCGCCGGCAGCTCGACATCGGCCAGCTCGGCAACCGTCTCACCGGCCTCGAAGCGACGCCGCAGGCTGTTGTTGTCCGGTCGCGACCAAAATCGGTTCCAATGGCGCTGCGCCCTGTAGAGGGATAAGGACTCCTCGTATTGGGTGAAGAGGTCACCCAACCCGGTTCCGACGTAGACATGGGTCTCGGTTCCCAAGCGCTTGAGCTCTTCCTCCAAACCCGGGTTCTGTCCCAGTGCCTGGATGAAGGCGCCGATGGCGTACTGCACCGGCAGCCCCATCTTGTTCTCCAGTTGCCCAAAACGATTGGGCTTGAAGCGCTCGTCGACCCACCGGCGATAGACGGAAAAATCGAACTGTGGATAACCGACCAAGAAGTTGTCCGGGCCGAAACCGTTGAACGGCTCCAGCCAGCTCTCTGAGCTGTCGAGGTTGTTGGCGAAGGTCTCGATATCAGGTGAGCGAGGGGCGACGACGCCCCAGCCGAAAATACCAACTCTGCGCACGATGTTCCCCTATGTGGCGTCTTGCCTTGATGGCGACGAGGATGGTCGGCCCGACGCGCTGACGCGGAACCGTTGGCAGCGGATTATGCCACGGTGCGGCACGGCGACGGGCGGGAAGTGTCAGGAGTTTATCAAGCCCGGCGCGGCGGCGTGCGGCGGTAACATCCGGTGCTGGTAGAGGGCCCCGTCGACAAAGCCGAGCCCCCGGTAGTAGTCGCGGGTGCCGATGGAAGAAATCACCGCCAGATCGTCGAAACCCGCCGCCACCGCCAGCTCGGCGGCGCGCTCGACGAGCCGCCGTCCCAGCCCCAAGTGCTGCCCCTTGCCGGGACGCTGCTCGCCGATCGCCACGACCACACCGTAGACGTGCACTTCGCGGATCATGGCGCTGTCGGCGATCTCGTCGATGAACACCGCCCGGTCGGGCAAGGAAAGCCGACAGAAACCGACGATGTGGTCGTTGTCGGTGACAAATTGCAGGAAGACCTCCCGGCCGACGGCGGTGGCGTACTCGATCTCTTGCAGGCGCAACGCCGAGGCGTCGACCTTGCGACCGCGGATCTCCCGGGCCCGGATGTCGCGGCTGCGCTCGCCCCGCTCCGCCAGGCGCTGCTCCACGACTTCGCGGAAATTGGTGATCTTGTTGCCCACCAAGATATCGTCGCCTGGGATATCGCGGATCACCCGCGTCACCCGGCAATAGGCCGGCACTTGCAACATGCAGGCGGTGAGAACCTCGAGCAGCTCGTCCTCCTCGTAGGGACGCCAGTCGCCGCGCTCGTAGACCTGCATCAGCTCGGCGCTCTCGATGAGCGAGCAGGGGTAGATCTTGAGCTCGTCGGGCCTGAAATCAGGGTCGCTGAACAGCTTTCCAAAGTCGACGATATCGCTCTGCGGATCGGAGCCGTGCAAGTTGGGCATCCAATGGGCGTGCAGCTTGAAACCCCCTTGCCGCAGCAGGGCAACGGCGCGGCGGGTGGCGGCGACGTCGTGGCCCCGTCGATTGACCTCCAGCACGTGGTCCGACAGGCTTTGGAAGCCGATCTGCACTTTGGTGCAACCCAGGCGACGGATGCGCACCACTTCGTCCTTCGTCAGGTGATCCGGCCGCGTCTCCACCACCAAACCGACGCAACGGGCGACGGTGCTCTCGTTGGCCAGCTGCACCGCTTCGAGCTCCTCCCAAGTGGCGGATTCGGTGTCGTCCAACAGGGCACCGTCCAGTTGCTGACGCAAGTAGTCGCTGACCACCTGGTTGTAGGTGCGATCGAAGTCGCTGCCGTCCACCTCTTCGTCCAGGGTCTCGAAGCTCACCTTGCCCTTGGGCAACATGCCCTCTTCCAGATTGGCGAGGTCCGCCACCTTGACAAAATCGTTCATGGCATCGAAGCAACGCTTGATGAACCAAATCTGGTAGGTCTCCGGATAGAACGACCAGGTGCCACCGAGCACGATGAGCTCCACCTTGTCGACCCGGTGGCCGGTGTGATGGAAGGCGACAAGCCGCCCCAGGGTCTGAGCGTAGGGGTCAAAATCGTGCTGCGCCGCCCGTTGCGCCCCCGGCTCCCGCGACAGGTAGCTCTTCGGCATGCGCACGTCGTTGGGGCAGAAGATGCACTTACCGGGGCAAGGATAGGGCTTGGTCAACACCGTCACCGGTGCCACACCGCTGGCCGTACGGATGGGTTTCATGCGCAGGCGCTCGACAAAAGCGCGGTCGTCCGGCCAGCCGTACTGCTCGGCGAAGTAGCGGAACCCGCGGATCACCTCGCTCTTGGAAAAAGCCCCTTTGCCCTCCTTGGGGAATTGTCGCACCAGGAGATTCCAGCTCGCGGCATCCACCCCGTCCGCCGCCTGGATGGCGCGGATGATGGGGATCAATTGCTCCTCGTGGGCACGGGGATCGAAGTGATAGCGTGGCATGGTCATGGCCGTGTCTGATGGGATGAGCCCGCAGGGCGGGCCGTTGGCGACGCAGCGTATCACGATGAAAGCCGAAACCCGACGCCACCTAGTGGCCCTCAACCGGCGCTTCTACCAGCGCCATAGTCAAGCCTTCGACGGCAGCCGGCAGCGGCCGTGGCGCGGTTGGCAACGCCTGGTGGAGTTACTGGAAGCCCCGTCGACAAGATCGGCGGACGGCGAGCCCCTGCGGGTGCTCGACGCCGGCTGCGGCAACGGTCGCTTGGCCTCCTTTCTACGGGATGCCTTGCCACGTCCCCTACACTATGTCGGCGTCGACTCCAGCCCGGAGCTGCTCGCCCAGGCGGCACAACGGCCGGCGGCTCAGACCCTCGTCGAGGCCGATCTGCTGTCCGATGAGCTGGAGCAGAAGGTCGGTGAGCGGCGCTTTGATCTGGTGACCAGCTTCGGAGTCTTGCATCATGTGCCCGGTTTGGCGACGCGCCTCGAGCTGTTGCAAACCCTGGCGGGATTCTGCCGTCCAGGAGGACTCCTGGTGGTCTCGGTGTGGCGCTTGGATCGGCAACCCCGCTTCGCCGACAAGGTCATCCCATGGACTGAGTACCTGGGTGCCGAAGAGACGGCTGGCCCACCCCTCGACCTGAACGATCTAGAGCCGGGGGATGTCTTGCTCGGCTGGTCCGGCGATCGCAGCCACCCGCGCTACTGCCACTTCCCCGACGACGCCGAGTTGGTGGTTTGGCAGCAGCATTTCGATCGGCAGCACCTCGATCGTCCAACGGTGCATCGGTGGCCCGCCGATGGCGCCGACGGTGCCACCAATCTCTACCTGGCCTGGCCTTGCTGACACTGGCTGTCAGGGCACCGTGTTAGGATAGCGAAAATGCCGCAGCACGGCATTCGCGCCGCACGGCGGCACACAACCATTGCATCTACGGGTCGGGCTCGACGCCCCACCTTCGCCACACTTCGGAAGTCCCGCCCCATGCTGAGAACCTACATCCGCTTTCCACTGCTGATCTTGGTCACCTTGATGGCCTATGCCATCAATCTGGCGTCCCACTGGTTCCTTCGCCCCTTTTCACAGCGTCTCTATGTACGCGGCCGAGGCGTCGCCTTCCGCTTCTGGTGCCGTAGCTTCGCCCTCCTTTGCGGTATGCGGGTCAAGCTGGTCGGCACCCCTCCCCGGGGACGTTTTTTCCTGGTATCGAACCACGTGAGCTACGTCGACATCATCCTCTTGGGCCACTTCATCGACGCCGCCTTCATCGCCAAATCAGAGCTTCGGCAGTGGCCGGTCCTCGGCCGGGTCTTCGCTACCGCCGACACCATTTTCATCGATCGCAGCCGCAAGAAGGACATCCTGCGGGTGATGGAAGATGTGGACACACGCCTCGACATGGGGCTCGGCATCCTGCTCTTCCCCGAGGGCACCAGCGGCAAGGGCGACCAATTGCTGCGCTTCAAGCCTTCGGTGTTGCAAGTCCCCGCCGAGAGTCGCGACCCGGTGTATTGCGCCACCCTCCACTACCAAACCCCGGAGGGCTGCCTGAAGGCGTCGGAAGCGGTCTGCTGGTGGGGCGATGAAGACTTCCTACCCCATGCCAAGCGCCTGACCCGGCTCCCCCATTTCGAGGCCACCGTCCATTTCAGCGAAGAGCCCTTCGTGGCCGACGATCGTAAGGTGCTGG
Organism: Acidobacteriota bacterium; assembly: GCA_029263315.1. GTDB lineage: Bacteria > Acidobacteriota > Thermoanaerobaculia > Multivoradales > J023 > JAJCXR01. The sequence continues at coordinate 296,091 of JAJCXR010000048.1, forward strand.
CGGACCGATTGCGGGTTGCCATGGAAGAGCAGTTCGTTCCCATGGAGTGAGGCGGCAAACGCCCGAACCCTCTACATCCCTTCCCCGCCACCGGCCTCACCTTCGTCCACGGCAATGCCGTAGACGTGCTCGATACCCCGCAGAATCAGCAGACCTTCGGAGATCGCCGGGGTGGTCATCACCACTTCACCGAGCTCGTTACGTCCTAGCTCTTCGTAGGTCTTACCGGCCCGCACGACATAGGTAATTCCCTCCTCGGAGGTGATTAAGAGGCGTCCATCGGCGGCCACCGGCGAGGCGCTGAAACTGGTGCCGGAATCCACCCGTTGCCGGTACAACCGTTCGCCGGTGGTGGCGTCATAGGCGGCGAGCCGTCCTCCGTTGTTGAGCATGTAGAGGATGCCGCGGTAGTAGATGGGCGTCGGGATATAGGTGCCACCGGGATTGACCGACCAGGCGATGTGGTCATTGGAAGTGGCGTCGTCAGTCAACGACAGGTCGCCACGGCCGCCGGGTTTTATGGCATAAATGGGGCGAGCAGGTGGATAGCCCCCGGTGACAAACGCCATGCCCTCGCCGATGACCGGCGTGCCGACGGTGACCTCCGAGTTGGGCGACAAGGTCCACAGCTCCTCGCCGGTGGCGGCGTTGTAACCGCGCACCGTCGTACCGTTGGTAACGATCTCGTCGACCCCATCCGGGTCGGTGGCAGGCAATACCGTCGGCGTCCCCCAAGTAGGAATCTCATCCCGCTCGGTACGCCACAATTGCTCGCCCGTCTCGAGGTCCAGGGCGGCGATGAAGGAGCCCTGGTGGATGTCGGTCTGCAAGATGATGCGACCGTCGTGGAGAATCGGTGAGCTGGCGAACCCCCACTCGTAGGACGCATCGTAGAACCAGCCACTATTGAGCGTGCCGAGATCCTTCTTCCACTTCAGATTGCCATCCATGTCGTAACAGAAGATGCCCTCGGAGGCGAAATGGGCCACGACAAACCGTCCATCGGTCACCGCCGTTGGGTTCGCATGGCTCGACTTGAGATGCCGCTTGACCTGGGGCGATCGACGGCTGGCCTCCCGCTGCCAAAGGATCTCACCGCTGAGCCGGTCGAGGGCATAGACCTTCCAAACGTGCTCCGACACATCATCGACGGAATCCACGTCGCCGTAAAGACCGGTGCGGAAGGTGTCGTCCGCCGCCCCCGAAATAGCCGTGGTGATGAAGACACGGTCGCCCCACACCACCGGGCTGGAAAGGCCGATTCCCGGAATCTTCGTCCGCCATCGGATGTGCTCGCCGCTCTCCCCCTGCCAGGTGAAGGGGATACCCTGGCCGTCCCCGTCGCCCGACGCGTTGGCCCCCCGGAAAGCGGGCCAAGGTCTAGCAGCTTGGCGCTGCGCCGGTGGCAGTGCCACCGAAGCCGTCACAGGAGCGGTCTCGGACTGAGCGTCCGGCGCATGACGGGCAAACGTCAGCTCGAAGTCGCCCCGCCGCAAGACAAAACCTTCGACGAGCCCACCTCGGCCCCTGAAGGTGATTTCGATGCCCGGCTCCTGACGTACCAAGAAAGAATCCTCGCCGACACCATCCAACGTCCAGACAGGGGGATCGCCGACCTGGGCTTTGAGCTCTTCCCCTTCGACGAACAATCTGGCCATCAACTCCCGTTCTTCGTTCCGAAACTGGCCCACATAGCTTTGCCGCTGAGCGTCGTTCAGGGTGCGAACCTGCTGCGCCACCACCGCCGTCTCCGGCAAGGCCGACGCCAACAACGCCGCCACCTCCGGCTGCGCATCCGCCGCCTGCCGCTGAGCTGCTTGGATGTCCGCCGGCTCGATCTTCTGCGTCTTCAAAGCCGCCTTGGCCAGCTCGACATCCCCCTGACGCACCGCCATCGAAAGCGCCTCCTTGGCGTCCGCCGGGCCTTCCTCCAGCAACCGCAGCACGATCTGACGATGCACCGCCGAGTCTTCCATCTTCGAAAGCCCCCATCCAAGGGGCGTCGCTTCGTAAAACGTGTCGGTAACGTCGACGCTAGCGCCCTTGGCCAGCAGCACCTCCACCATCTCCCGGTGCCCCTTGTCGACGGCAAAGAACAATGCCGTGGCCCCGTAGCGGGACTTGCTGTCAACGTCCACGCCAGCCGTCAAGAGACGCTTCACCGTCGGCAAGTCTTGGCGTTGGGATGCGGCGATCAACTCACGGCCGGAGTCCTCGTCCGCCGACGCCGTCACGCCGGCCCCAAGGCACCAAGCCAGCAGGAATACCAAGGTCAATGCTCTTCGACGATCGCTCATAATGCGTCTCCTAGTGGATAGAGCCTCGACTCTACCGGAAATAGGTGCCATGCACCTTGTTGGAATGTGCGTGGCACTTGGTTGGAAGTGGTTGAAAGTGGCCCCGCAGAAGGTGCCTGCCCAGCTCACCCTCCACCTATGCTCCACCCAAAGACGCACCCCCTCCAACTCGAGCCACCAGCTCGACGGATTCCCGGAAGTCAAAGGTTCTCGGGACCTCATCGGCCAGCTTCTCCGGCAAAGCCGACCGACAGCGGCCTCAGGCAGGCTGCCCTCTAGCCACCGCTGGACCACCGGGGACGGCGAAGGGCACAAAGGGTAGCGACGGCGGAAACGTTCCTGCGGGGAATACAGCCGTGCGATCACCGGAGCGCAAGGCCTCCGATGCCGCATAAAAGGCAGCGAGCACTTGCCGCCAGGTCTCGATCATGGACTCCAAGACTTCCCGCGCCACAGCATGGAAGCGCGGCTGTGGAGAGCTCTCGACATCTTTTGGACATTGATAAGGATCCTGAGCCAAGACAGCCTCGACGCCCAGGCTGGTCTTGCCCGTGACTCGACGTTCCTCTGCCCCTTGCCGATCGATGTCCTCCACCAAGTCTGCCACCGCCAGTCGCCAAGCGGCTTCCGGCAGGTGCTCCCAGCAAGGCAGTGGCGACAGTCTAAGCTCCATCACTTGCCTTCTCTCCAATCTCTCGACAGCATTCTTGTGCTTCCGCTTGTCGGCCCATGCGGCGGTTCGATCGAGCCAAAGCCCCAGGAGCGGAGTGTCATCGATCAGCGACGCCGCACAGTGGACGCCGGGCCATTGACGGACCCTATCGACGAGATTCTCTTTGACGCCATGGCTCAGCACGTATCGCAGCACACGGACTTGCGCCGCTTCTTCATCACTGACCGTGGTCGAGTGGTAGCGCCGGGCGAAAAAGGGGCCAGGGAGTCCCCGCAGGCGGCCACCGATCTCCTTGGCGAGATTGGTTTTCAAGAAACACATGAAATCCGCCAAGTGGCGACCATCCCGTGGACGCAACAAAAGGTGGTAGTGCGACGAAAAAACCACCGCCGCACAGATCGTCATGCCGTGCTTCTCTTGTGCCTTGCCGAGGACACCCAAAAAAGTTTCGTTGAGCATCTCGCTCGGGCAGAGCAGGAATCGGTGGTGAGCGACCACGTCGACGACATGTTGCAGACTGTTGGCGAGAATGTATCTGGGATCGCGGCCCATGGCGGGTCCTCCTGGGCCCAAGGGAGCTCGCGACATTGCGAGGCCCAACCTGGGCTTCTAGGAGGACATGACGTAAAACGGACCGGTTATTTGAACGACCTGATACTAGAACGGCCTGTTATTGGAACGGACCTGTTATTGGAACGGACCTGAAGTTGGAACAGACCTGTAGTTGAAACGGCCTGCGATGCGAGCCGCCGAAGAAAAGCAGCGGCGCCTTCCCACGCCCCAGGGCGATTTAGCAGTCGTGTCATCGCCGTAGTAGCGATTTCCACGAGGGGGCTCAGAAGCCAATCCGCCGCATGACGAAGCGCGGCAACAGGCGGATCACCCACATGATGAGACGCCACATGAACGGTGTGTAGACCAAGGGCTCACCTCGGTCCATGGCCTTCAGAACGCGTCGCGCCACGGCATCGGGCTCACCGGCAAAGGGCGGTGGTTTCAGACCAGCCGTCATACCGGTCTTGATAAAACCCGGTTTGACCGCAACCGTTACCAGCCCTTGACTGCGAAATTTGTGATCTAGGGATTCCAGATAGTGGGCCAGCCCCGCCTTGCTGGCGCCGTAGATCGCCACCGGCTTGCGGCCACGATCCCCGGCCACCGAGCCGAACACGCAGAGAATACCGCCGCCGACGGTCAGAAGACGCTCCCGCGCCTCTTCGCAGAACAACACCGTGTTGGTGAAATTGACGGTCAACAGCTTCTTGGCCCGCTGTCGGTCTTGCTCGAGCTCATCTTGGGGTGCAAAAAGCCCCGCCGTCACCACCACGGCGTCGATCTTGCCGAGGGTGGCCGTCGCCGCGTCCAAGGCGGGTGAAAACGTGCTGTCGTCCAGCAAGTCACAGGGCGCCTGGCCAACAAATCCTACCTTCTGTTGACCGCGCACCTCCAGATCTCGGGCACTGCGTTCCAGATCCTCGGCATCACGGCCCAAAAGGAAGAGACGATCCCCCCGCTCCGCCATCAGGCGAGCCAGCGCCCGCCCCATACCCTTGGTAGCACCTAGAAATACGATATTCATGATCCCCGCAGCCTATCCTAGAAATCTTCTTGTTAGTACGCCTTCTCGGGAATACGCTGACCTATCGAGCAGCAAGCGAAACGCCGCGGGCGGATGCATCGGCGCTCGAATACCAGCTATTTTTGAAAAGGTGTACTTAGTACACCTTTCCGGAAATACGGTGACGTATTGAGAGCACCGAGGCGCCGCGTCCGCAAGGCTTGCGAGCGAGGCATAGTGGGGCTCTGTTGCAGCGAGCGTAACGCCGCGGACGCGGATGCTTCGGCGCTCGAATACCAGCGTATTTTTGAAAAGGTGTACTTAGCTGCCAGGCGCCGGGTCGATACCTACCAGATGGGCGATCAGCTCGTCCGCCGCCTGCTGCACCTCGCCGAGGAGACGCCGACAGCCCGCCGCGTCACCGTCGGCGGCCCGTGTTTGCAAGGCGTTGCATTTGCGGTACAAGGCCCTGCCTCCGAGGGCACCGGCGGACCCCGCCAAACCATGGGCCCAGCGCCCCACCGCAGCGTAATCCCTAGCCTCCAGGGCCGACCCCATGGACGCTAACGACACCGGAACCTGACGCCGGAAAGCGACCAGCACCTCCTCGAGCACCCCCCTCGACCCCTCGGCGGAGCGTCCGCCACCGTCGAGCTGACGGATCTGGGCAAGGCGCTCCGCGATCGAGGTCCGGTCCTCGTAGTCCCTAGCCCCAGGCATGGAGATTTTCCCGCTGCTCACCATCCGCAAACTCCGCATTTAAGCAACCCCGCGATTTCAGCTCGGCACCAAGGGAGGCCCGCGCCGAGTCTGACTCCGACGCTTTGTCCGTAAAGACTGATACTATCCTCTCACCATTTCACTGCCTTAAACGCGTCAAAGATCATGATGCCACCGAACATCCAAGTTCTGATTGTCGACGACCATTTCATCGTGCGCAAAGGCATTGAGGCGATGCTGACTGGTTTTGAAGACATCGTGGTGATCGGGGAGGCAAACAACGGTCTCGACGCCCTGCAACTCAGCCAAAGCCTCGAGCCGGACATCATCTTGATGGACCTTCTGATGCCCAAGATGGACGGTGTTGAAGCTACCCGCCGCATCCTGGAATCGAAGCCCACATGCCGCATCCTGATCCTCAGCGGCTACGCGACCGAGCGGGAAACCCTGGAAGCCGTCCGCGCCGGGGCCTCTGGCTTCCTTTCCAAGGACTGCACCGCCGAAGCCCTTGCCGAAGCCATCCACAAGCTCCACCGTGGTGAGCTGTCCCTACCCGCCGATATGCTGCCACGGCTCATGCGACACCTTGAAAAGCCGGTCGCAACCAGCCAAGACCTGACCCCACGGGAGCAAGACGTCCTCAACCTGCTGGCCCAAGGGCTGGATGATAGAGAAATGGCACGCCAGCTCGGCGTTTCCAAGGTGACGGTGCGCTCCCACATCAGCAATCTGCTCGCCAAGCTTCAGCTCAAGAACCGTGTCGAGGCAGCCCTCTACGCCCTGCGCCGTAACCCTGCGCTGCAACAGGACGACATAGAGCCCTAGGGACCGAATCTCCACAATCGCTCAGATCAGCCTCAACAAACGTGGAGGAAAAATCCACAAATGGACGGAGACATAGCGAGCGCTGAGCGAAATAATCTAGAGATCTCGAACCTGTTGGCGGCTGGAGCGCTCTCTTCACAATCGGGATCACGTTGGCATCCCCTCCCAGAGCGCCTTGAATCGGCTGCCGATACCTAGTGAGCTCGATGATGTTTAGTGACCTGGTGTCAACTTCAAGGTCCTCAAGTGACTCAGGTCCCAAGTGATTCAGTCACCAAGTGTCTCAGGAAGCATATTCGGCATTGATATTCGATGGTCTTGAGATTCAAGAGTGGTAGACACGCTGGATCCTCAAGATCCTTCATCTCCGAGGGTTTTCATATTCGATAGTTCTTAAAAGGAGTCGGCATCCGGAGACTCCAGCGGGATCGGCCCAGGGGCCGATCCCGCTATTTATCGCTTACCATCTCGGCAGCTCCCAACAATAACTCCGCCTGCCGACCTCTGCGAAAGCTGCTCAGAGGGTAGAGATCAGCTCTTCGAGCCGTCGCCGCAAGGCGCCGATGCTGGGCAGACGATCGTCCTTGGCCTTGGCCATCGCCTGGCGTACCAAATCTTGTAACGCCCCTCGCAGGACTTGCGACATCTCATCCACCGTCACACGACGCTGCGCCGCCAGACCTTGGCGGGTCGACTCGTCCAGCCCCTGCCAGCGCTCGCCGAGGCCGACCGTCTCACCCCGCAAGATGGCCTGCACCACCCTCATCAGGCTGAAATTTTCGACCTCGATGGGTAAAACACCGGCACAGAGCTCGAACAGCAGGATGCCCAGCGCATAGACGTCACTCTGGCCATCGACCGGTCCAAGCTCGCCGTCGATGGATTCGGGAGACACATAGAGGGCCATCTCCAGGCCTCCACGGGTCAGCACGGCGGATTCGGTGAGGGCATTGGGCAAGACGCTGACGATCCCCGTGTCAGTGATTTTGGGAAGCGGCGATCCGCCGTTTGTCGACACCAGAATATTGGAGGGTTTGAGCCCCAAGTGGAAATACCCGAGACGGTGGGCATGCTCTAAACCGCGACAAACGTCCAGCACCAAGCCCAGGCGGTGCTTCAAGGACAGACGGTGTTGTCGGCAATAGCGCATCAGGGTGGGTCCCTCCACCCATTCCGAGCCGTAATAGGCCCTACCATCGGCCTCGACTCCGCCGTCGATCAAGGTTGCCAGGTTGGGATGCGAAAGTTCCCGCAGCTCGGTCATCGCCTGTGCAAACTGTACCTGCGCGTCCTCTTCCGTCAAAACACCGCGCAGCACCTTGAGGGCAGCGATTCTCGGCCTCGAGCCCTCTTCATGGCCCTCAGGGCCGTGGAATTCAGCTCGATAGACCTTGCCGACGCCCCCCGTACCGACAACTTCCAGCAGATTGAAGAGCCCCAGGGAACGGCGAGCCTTGATCTTGACCCGCCAATCCTCGGGGGCTGGGCCGCGCCGACGACGCGTCGGGAGGTGCTCGAGATGGGCCCTCAACGAGGCTTGGGAGTCCGACGCCAGCTTGACCGCAGGGCCCTCGAGGAAAACGTCCATGACGTCGCTCTTGCCCTCGTCCAGACAATTGCGAAGCTCCTTGGCGAGGCTCGGCTCGTCGACTTCGAGGCTTGCCAGGAGGACCTCCCTCGACTGCGTATCACTGGTCAGCGCCTGTTCCAGCAAGGCGTGGAAGCGGCGCTCGACATCCAGATCCGAGCTTTTCATCTGAGATTCACGTTCCCAGCTTGCGATAAAGCCAACGTTTTGCGATGCGCCAGTCCCGCGCCAGGGTGGCGAGGGAAATACCCAAGACCTCGGCCGCCTCTTCGTTGCTCAAGCCACCGAAGTAGCGGAGCTCCACCAGTTGGGCCTGTCGGGGACTGATTTGACTCAGTAGCTCTAGGGCTTCGTGCACCGCCAGGACGTTAGTATTGTGCTCCGCCTGGGGTTCTGGAGCCTCTTCCAATGGTACCTGTTGACGGGGTCCGATGCGTTTGCCTGCCTGCTGCCGCCGGGCGTGGTCCACTAAAATGCGTCGCATGGCCTGGGCGGCCACGGCAAAAAAGTGGGAACGATCTGAGACATCGGGTGTGCCGCCACCCCAAAGACGGAGATAAGCTTCGTGCACTAAGGCGGTCGTCTGCAAGGTGTGGCCCGCCCGCTCCCTGCGCAAATAGCTGGCCGCCAAGACCCTCAGCTCTCGATACACCAGGGGCAGTAGATCTTCCGGTGCTCCGCTGTCGCCCTCACGCCAGCTCTTGAGAAGCTGGGTGATCTCGCTAGTGCGATCCTCGGTCGAATCTTGCCGCGCTTCCATGCCCCCATCGTAACAGGCTGAGCCGCCGGACCATCAGAGGGTTGCTACCAAAGGAAGACGCTCACGGCTCGACACCACAACCCCTCCGGGCTTCTCTATGGTGATGGCGAAAAGATAGGGCTCATCGATCTCCAGTTGGGTCTGGATGGGCACAACGACAGAACCGTCTGTCCCCACATCGAAGACGCCGCCGTCGACGGGATAGCGCTCGTCCTGGCGACGATCGAAAATCCACAACTGGTATTGCCACTCGCTGGGGTCATTGACCGGCAACCCATTGAACAGCATGTAGCCTTCTTGTAGCTCGATGCTCCATACCAGATCACCGGATACGCCTTGCGCGGCGGGATCTTCCGTCGCGGTCCAAGACGCTTGCACGATCTGAGGGGCTTGTCTGAGCAACTGCTGCCGACGAATTGTTGGGGCGTTGCCCGTCTGCGGAGGCTCACCAACGGGTCCGCTAGCGATTTCCGTCGGTGTGCCCGCCAGCTGCTGGGCGATGCGCGGCGACCAACCCCAGATCGCCAGCAAGGAGGCGGCGACCGCCACGCTCCAGCCGGTCCAACGGCTTCGCTTTGAGATCGGGGGCGGGACGACGGGCTGCGTCGGTGCACCGTCGGACTCTGGAAAGGGAATCACCTCGGCGCCAGCCCCTTGGCTAGGCTTTGAAGCTTCTGTTTGAGCGGCTTGTCGCCCTGCAAAGAAACCGCTGGCCTGGTCTTCCACCCGCTGCCGCAACGACTCCGGGAGAGGCGCCTCCGCAGCCCGGGCGGCATGACTGTAGGCCACGTCGATGGCCGCGGCAGCCCATTCGAATCGACGGTCCGTCGGGATACCCTGGGCTCGCCGTTGATTTTGAAGCTCTTGCCATCGCGCCTCATCGAGCCCTTCCGTGGCGTAGTCGACCAGCAGCTGATCATGGGCTTCCCGCGATTCCTTCACCTCCCCACCCCCTTCGTCGTAGGGGTTGGATTCTCGAGAATGTCCCGAACCCTCTGGAGACCGCGGCGAATGTATGTCTTGACGGTACCCAAGGGGATACCGGTGTGATTGGAAATTTGGCCGTGCGACATGCCTTGGTAGGTGGAGAGCAGGATGACCCGTTTCTCTTGCGGCGCCAAGGTGGCCAAGGCACGCGCCGCCAAGCTGGCATCGGCGCTGGCCTCGATCTGTCTCTGTTGGGGATCGGACATCAGCTCCAGGGCCGGGTCCAAGGCATCGGAGGTCGGTCGACGCTGGCGATACCGGTGCCGGTCAATGAGTCTCCGGCGGGCGATCATGGCAACAAACGTGGTCTCTGATGCCTTGCTGCCGTCGAAACGGTCGGCACTCTTCCAGAGATCGATGTAGATCTCCTGGACACCGTCTTCGGCGTCGCCGGAAGACGGTGAATGGCGGCGGGCCAAGGACCAGATCAGGGCACCGTAACGTTCGATGCAAGCCTGGATCGCATCGGCATCACCGGCCGCAATACGAGGCAGCAGATCTTCGCTCAAGTCGGGGGTCCTTAGAAAGTCATTTGCAGGGCCCCGTGAGTCTAACCGAAATGCTACCGCCTGTCGTTGCGAGGAGATTGCAGTCGGTGTCGAAAACAACCATCTTTGCCTTGCATTTTGCATATCGCCAAGCCTGTTACTTTGGATGCCTTGAGCATCCTGTTATTCAGTGTTGTCTACCGGCTCCGCTTCGGCTCCCAGGCCAGCGCATCAGCTGGCCCGCCGCACCAGTCGATAGTGGTTGACCATCCATTCCTGTCCCTCGCGGAATCCGAAGAGCTCGGCACAAGAAAGAAAGAAAACCCGCCAATAGACCCACCAGCGCCGCTGCTCGTCGGCCCCGTAGACGTCATTCAGAATCGGCAAGAGGTGCTCCCGCTGTCGATCCATGTTGCTCAACCAGGCCAAGGAGGTCTTCTGGTAATGCTGGCCATCGACATCCCACTGGGCTTCGATCACCATGGCACCGTCGAAACGCCCCAAGAGATCGGCGGAGGGCATCAATCCCCCGGTGAAGAAATACCGCGCCATCCAGTCGCCCGCATCACGGGCCTCAAATCGGTAGGCCAGTCGGCGATGGCAGAAGATATGGACAAAGAGCTTGCCTTCGGGGTGCAGCCAGGAAGCGATGTTCTGTAGCAACTGACGGTAGTCGCGCAGATGCTCGAACATCTCGACGGAGACCACACGATCGAAGCGCCGTTCCAAGGTCAAATGGCGCACATCGACGGTGCGCACCTCGAGATTACGAAAGCCACGCTGCTCTGCCTGGTCGTCGATGTATTGCTTCTGCGTCGCCGAGTTGGAAATCGCCAGGATCTTAGAGTTGGGGAAATGCTCCGCCATGAAGAGGCTCAGCGATCCCCAGCCGCAACCGAGCTCGAGGATGTCCTGGCCGTCGGCCAGCTGAGCCCGTCGGACGGTCAAATGCAGCATCGCCTCCTCCGCCCGGTCGAGGTCATGGCAATCCGGCTCGAAGAGGGCCGAGCTGTACTTCAGGCGCTTGCCCAGCACCCGGTGGAAAAACTCCGTCGGCACTTCGTAGTGCTGCGCATTCGCCTCTTGCGTATGGACCGCCAAGGGGCCTGAAGCCAAATCATCAGCGAAGGCCTGAAGCTTGCTCTCCAGGGCTTGTGGGCTTCCCGGGTCCTCGCTGCGCAAGCGCTCCGCCAGGAGGCGGCGGATGCCGAATCGGAGGATCGGGTCCGGCAGGAGATCCTTGCTCAACAGAGTATCGATCCAGCTCATGGGCGGTGCGTCTCCGGTTTCTCGAAGAGGCCGGTCCATGGCGTCGACGGCGGCAGCCTCTTCAAGGCGATCAGAAAATAAGCGGCGATAGCAAAATTGCCCAAGACCAGCAGCAGTACCAGCCAGATACCGCGCCGCAGCCAGTTGGGTTCGCGATAGGCGATCCAAATGAAGACGGTGAGGAAGGCGAAATAGGCGTCGAAGAGGGTTGCCTTGCCCCAAGGATCGGCCCAGATCTCCGACGCCGCCTGCAGCACACTGCGCTCCATGCTGGCGGTGACCGTCACCCACAACATGCCGAGCAGGACGAAGCTGAAGAACAAATAGAGCAACGCTTTCATGACCGTGCCTCCTGCCATCGAGGTGGGGTGACGATGATCACGGCCAGCGGACAGGCCACTGCCCAGACCAAGGCCAAAACAAGAAGGGATAGCGCCGGAGTCAAACCGAAGGACGCGGCCCCCATGCCGACGCCCCCGGAATAGGCCAAGGGGCCTCCGACCATGCCCAACAAGGCCGCCAAGGGCAGGCGCCGGTGTAGAAAATCGAGCGGCCCCAACAACATCAAACCGAAGTGCACCCACAGGGCGATGATCCATGGGGGACACAGCCAAACCGCCGGAGCACCATCAAAGGTCAGAACTTGAAAAAGGCTTTGCAGAGAATCCACCGCCGTGCCCATGAGGGCCAAGACGGCCAAATGCCAGACCCGGTGCCGAGGCCATGCCTGCACCAGATGGGCCACCACCAACAACGCTACCACCACCGGGCCGAGCCAGAAGCGGCCCGACGCTGCCCCCCACACGGCCAAGAACCAGGCCCCTTGCAGAGCACCAAAGGTCAGCCCCGATACCAATGCGGACCTTTTCACCAGCCACCTTCGAGACCAGCCGGCTCGCTCAAACGTCCTAGGGGAGCGGGCTGCCGATACCCCGGCGCCGCCAGCAAGATCTGGGCGTTGCTGATCGCCCGTTCGCGGAATCCGCCCTCGCAGTAGCAGAGATAGAAGTCCCACATGCGGACGAAGCGCTCGGAGAATCCCAAACGCCGAACCTCCTCGAGGCGGGACATGAAGCGCTGTCGCCAGTGCTGCAGAGTGGTCGCATAGTGCAGCCCGATATCCTCCAGGTGAATCGGAGTCAGGTGGCTGACCTGCTTCAAGGAGCCCAGCATCGCCCCCAGGGAAGGGATGCCGCTGCCGGGGAAGATATAGCGCTGGATGAAGTCGACGGAGCGCTTGGCTTCGTCGTAGTAGCGATCATCGATGGTAATGACCTGCAGCAGCATCAAGCCGTGGGGGGCCAACAGGCCCTGGCAGGCCGCGAAGTAGGTATCGAGATGGTCTAGCCCCACCGCCTCGATCATCTCGACGGAGACCAGTTTGTTGTATTGGCCTCGCAGGTCCCGATAATCCTGCTGCATGATTTCCACCCGCTGCTCGAGACCCGCCTCGACCACCCGGCGACGGGCGTAATCCGCCTGGGCCGGTGAGATCGTGGTGGTGGTGACCCGACAGCCGTAGCGGTGCGCAGCGTGCATGGCCAGGCCACCCCAACCGGTACCGATCTCCAGCAGATGATCCTTCGGTGACAAATCGAGTTTGCGACAGATACGCTCCAGCTTGGCCTCCGAGGCTGCGTCCAGGTCCATGTCTGCCTGCTCGTAGACGGCGCAGGAGTACATCATCCGGCGATCTAGAAAGAGCTCGAAGAATTCGTTGCTCAAGTCGTAGTGGGCCTCGATATTGCGACGGCTGCCGCGACGGTTGTTGCGGCGCAGGCGGTGGAAGGCCTTGTTCAACGGCGCGCTCAGCTTGGCCCAGCCGCCTTCGAGACTTTGCATCAAGGCGCGGTGGCGGACCAGCAGGCGGACCAGGCCGGTGAGATCGTCACAGTCCCAGTAGCCTGCCATATAGGCCTCGCCCGCCCCGACACTTCCGCCGCTCAGCGCCTTGGTGTAGAAGCGGAGGTCGCGGACCCGCAAAGTAACAACGAGCTCGGCGCTATTGGCCACCTTCCGCCGACTGCCGAAGACCTTTTCCTCCCCCGGGGCGCCGTCGTAGCTTTCTTGCAAACGCAGCACATCACCGCTCAGCTGCGCCAGCTTTCCGAGCAATAGTCGACGGGCAAAGAAGGCGACAGCACCGGAAGCCAGCAGCCCACGACGCTCCAAATCAGCTAAATCCGCCACGCTTTCAGTCACGATGCTTCTCCTGACGGGGGCACGGTGGACACCTCCCTCGAATGCTTGGGATGGGAATGGAAAGGCGTCTTCTTGAGCCACAGGCGCAAGGCTTGGTAGTAGATGCCGAAGGCGATGCGCCCGCTCATCCAGGGATGGCGGCACAGAGCCCTGGCCAGCGCAGGACCTTGGATGGGCCGCCGTTCCAAGGTCAAGGTGGCGTCGAAGATCCGATCTCCTCGCCGCAGATTCTGCATCTGAACCCACAGACGCCGGCCAGGGGTACCAAAACGCCAGAGATAGTCCAGCTGCATGGGCATGAACGGCGAGACATGAAACTCCTTGGGCAATCGGAAGGAGGTTTCATTCACAGCTCCCTGCCCATCTGCCGACGCCTGATGGTCCACCGAAAGAACGTAGCTATGGCGCTCGCCCCACGGCGTGTTGGTGATCTCGGCGACGATGGCCTGCACCGCGTTCTCTGCCGGAGGCGCCATCGATGGATGCCGTACACCGCCCGCCGCAGGGGCCGGATCGTCCCGGAAGCAGTAATAGAAGGTCACCGGATTGATCTGGTATCCCCAATAGCGCAGGTGGGTGAGCATGCGGATAGGTCCCTCGGGCCGTCGTCCCACGCTACTCTCCACCCGCCGTCGCACACTCTCGTCCAACGGTATTTCGACGGGGCCCAGGAAATCCTGACGTCGAAACCAAGCCGGGGCCGGCCCCCTGGACGACCACAACCATCGACCATCGAAGAGGTGTGGGAGCTCGTCGAGATCCAGGTACATCATGAACAGGGGGTAGGAGAAGTGGTGCGGCCGAGGCCGGTGGCGACGATGACGCACCCGTCCCTCGTAGATGGCGCTATGGAGGTCGCCGCCGCCCGGCCGTGTCGGTTGAGCGGTCACCAGGCCACCCCGAGTTGCCGCGCCACCCGCCTCGCCGACACCACCCCATCCTCATGGAAACCAAAACCCCAATAGGCGCCGCAGAAGTGGGTTCGGCGCTGGCCGCTGATCTCTTGCCAGCGCTTTTGCGCGGCGATCCCCGCCGCCGTGAAGAGGGGATGATCGAAGGTGGTGCGGTGCAGGACGGTCTCGGGATCGATCTCGTCACTGCGGTTGAGGGTGACGCAGTAGTGTTGATCGGTGGTCAGCTGTTGCAGACGGTTCATGTAGTAGGTCAGCTGCACGCCGCCGGAGCTGTCCGATTGCTGGTGGTAATTCCAGCTGGCCCAAGCCCTGCGCCGGCGCGGCAGGAAACGCCGGTCGGTGTGCAAGACGGCCTCGTTGCTCTGGTAGGGAATGGCCTCCAAAATCTGCTTCTCTACTTCGCTCAGGTCGCTCACCAAGGCCAGGGTCCGCTGGCTGTGGGTCGCCATCACCACCTGGTCGAAGGTCTCCACGTCGCCGCCCCGGGGACGGATCTCCACCTTCTCTGCGAAGCGTCGAACGGATTGCACCGGCGTCGCCAGGCGGAGATTGTCGCCGAGCAACTTTTCGATGGCCTGCACATAGCGCCGGGAGCTGCCCGCCACCGCCAGCCATTGCGGGCGGTCGTTGACCGTCAACATGCCGTGATTGGAGAGGAAAGCCACCAAGGTACGGGCCGGATATTCCATCAACCGACGCGGGTCCGTCGACCAAATAGCCGCCACCATGGGAACCAAATAGTTGTCGACGAAGGGCTTGCTGAAACCCTGCTGGTCGACGAACTGCCCCATGGTCAGCCCCCCATCGGCCTGCAACAGGGAGGGCGCCACGCGGTGGAAACGCAAGATACCCAGCAACATGCGGTAGAAGTCAGGACGCACCAGGTTGCGACGCTGGGCAAAGAGCTGATTGAGATTGCCGCCGTTGTATTCGAAGCCGGTGGCATCATTGCGCACGCTGAAGCTCATGTCGCTGGCCTGGCTGGCGATGCCAAGCTCGCTCAGCAGGCGTAGGAAATGGGGATAGGTCCGACGATTGAAGACGATGAATCCCATGTCGACGGCCAACCGACCTGTTGCGCTCTCCACATCGACGGTATAGGTATGTCCGCCGGCGATGGCCGAGGCCTCGAAGAGCTGCACGTCGTGCTGGCGCGATAGGAGGTAGGCGGCCGTCAGGCCGGAGATGCCACCACCGATGACGGCGATCTTCATCGCCAGATCCTCCTCTGGCGGACTGCCGATCCACCTCGGCCCAGGCGAGCTACTTGTGCTCGATGACGAATACCCATATCCCGGCTATTCGCCTTGAGCCTCGGGAATGGATGCGCCGACGGATAAAGTAGGGGCATGCGCCTGCCTTCCCCTGGCTTCAGCCCCTGGATACGACGTCGCTGGCGTGCCCTGTTCGCCACCGCTGAACGCCGACGCCTACTCCTGGTGCTGTTGCTGGCCGTCCTGCTCTACCCGTGGACATCCGGGGAACCGCTTCCCGTCAACCGCCACGACCTTTGCGCCCTGTTCGCCGAGAAGCCCACCTGGCACGAGGCCCTCGCCGCCTCGGCGGAGCGCTGGCAGGTGCCCATTGCAGTGCAGATGGCCATCGTGCAGCGGGAGTCCGGCTTCCACTCCAAGGCCCGGCCACCTCGCAAGAAAATCCTTGGGCTGAGAATCGGCCCCCGACCTTCCTCGGCCTACGGCTACGGCCAAGTGCTCGACGCCACTTGGGACGATTTTCGTCAACGCCCCGGCCGCCGCGCCGCCCGCCGCGACCGCTTCACCGACGTCGCCCCGTTCATGGGCTGGTACCTGCAGCACCTGCATCGCACCACCGGCGTCGCCAAGGACGATGCCTACAACCTGTACTTGGCCTACCACGAGGGGCCCAAAGGATTCTTACAGGCTCGCCATCGGGACAAGCCATGGCTGCAGCGGGCCGCTCGGCAAGTGGCTCTGCAAAGCGATCGCTTCGCCGATCAGCTTGTTGCCTGCGAAAGACGGCTCTTGCGTCTGCGTTATTTGCGCTGGCTGATCCGCGGTGGGCTGATCGCCCTGCTCATCGCCTTGGTTTGGCGATGCTGGTCTTGAAGTGCCACCGGCCGAGCTCCGACCCAAGCTCAAGGGCTGAGCACAAAATCCAACATCCGCTGCAAGGTCGCCGGATCGATGATCAGCTCGAAGTGTTTTCCCGGCACCAAGAAGGGCTCCGCCGCCAAGGAGGCGTGCTCGTGGGGCGATAGGTGGTGTTGGCTGTCAAGGGTGGCATGGCCGTCGCCGGGGGCGCTGGCTAGGGCGTCCAGGTAACCGTCCACCGCCAGATCCTTGTCGCCGCTGAACAACAATCGTGAGCGCCCGTGTCCAGCTTGGACCACGGCACGCTGCGGCGTCCGGTAGTAGGCATTCTGCAACAGGTAGTAGCGGGTGCCAGGCAGGTTGGGGCCATCGCGGTGCAGCACCGCGTGCAGCCGCCGAGCCCGATCGAGGCAGCGGCCGAGGAAGTCGATGCGACTTGGGCGGTCGGCGAAGAGGTCCGGCCGCAGCGCCAACCGCGCCTCCACCTCGGGATCGAAGACCGACCAGCCTTGCTCGACCCAGGTCTGCACATCGTAGAGATCCAACTCCATGGGCTGCCCTGCCGCATCGAGGAAAGGACGCTCCAGATACGAAGGCAAATCCTGGTAGATGGACGGAAAGGTGAAGATCACCTCCGGCGACATGCGACGCCCCATGCCGGAGACGTAGATGCGACCTCGGTCCACTTCCCGAAGAATCCGCATCGCGCCGCCATTGGAGGTACCGATGAGGATCATCTTGCGGATCGACACACCCGCCGGCGGCACCTGCACGCCCTGCTCCGCCTCTTCGAGGGTCGCCAGACCGTACTTGCTCAAGTAGCGACAAATGTAGGCGCCATTGGACTGGCATACCAAATCCACCGCCAAGGAATCGCCAGGACGCTGGGCCGCCATGGCTTCTAGCAGCCTGGCGAGGCGATGGGCCGCGACGACGTTGTCGCTACGCCAATCATAGGCGTAGAGAAAGAGGTCGTCCCCTTCCTCCGGCGCCGTCAGCTCACCACGCTCGAATCCCTGTGCTTCGAGGGCCGCCGGCACGGGTCCGTAGATCGGTTTCCGCACCAATCCGGCGAACAGCCGCAGGTTCTCGATCACCGCCGTCGCTTCGACCGTCGGATCGGCGCCACTCAACGGCAGGTTCAAGGGCCGCGCCAAGGCATAACCTCCGTCGCGGGGCCGCATCACATGTTTGCCTTCGCCCCATATCAGCTCACCACTGCGGGTCGAGCGCAGCTTGCTGCCGGTGGTCCCGGGGACGATCACCACCGGCGTCCGGGCCTGCGCCGTCGCCAGGGGGTGGCGGGGCACGACAGGGGGCGCTTGGCTACAGGCCAGCAGCCAGGCGACACCGCAGGCCACAAACCACATGCCCCCTAGGCGCCTCAGGGCGGTCATCCTCGCGACAAGTACTTGCACCGCAGCACCTCGACGTGGTGCCGCTCGTGGCCGGCGACGATGAAAATCAAGGCCCGCACGGTGAAGCCGAGGCCGGACGCCGTGCCCACCCGATTGAGGATGGTCTCGTCAAAGCTCCTGAGCAAGGCCAGGGCCGCCAAACGAAGATGCCGGAGCTCCTGCAACAGGCCATCGATGGATCGCTGGTGGTGATTGGACCCGGCAGCAAAGTCGTCCGGGTCCATGCCGGGCATCGGCGTCTGATCGCCACGGGCAATCCGCAGGATGCGATTGAGGAGGACCCACTCGGTGTCCAATACGTGGCCCACCACTTCGTTGACCGACCACTTGCCCGGCCCATAGCGGTATTGCTGCTGCGCGGCGTCGAGCCCAGCCAGCAACTCGCAGGTGGCTTCCATTTGCTGCTCCAGCAATTGCAGCACATCTCCGGCCGGCACTTGCTCGATATAGCGCTGGTAATAGGCGTCGCACTCCTCCGCCGTCGGACGTTGCATGGCTACCGTTGAATTCAAAATCATCTCCTCGCGGACTCGGGTTGTGTCTCGTCATCGCCGGGCCGAGCCGAAGATCGTCTCGGGGCCCGCCGTCGGTCGCCGTCCTTGCCCCTCAGCGCTCATCCTCAAACGCTTGGTCCCCCAACGCTTTCTCGCCCAACGCTTCGTTCTTCAAACCTTCGTCCCTCAAACTTTGGTCCCTTGCCCCCATCTGCTTATACTATGGCTTGGGGTTCGCAAAGAAACAGGTTCCCCGCATCGAGGGGGCAAGGGCGCGCCCCTTGCCAGGCGCGCCAAAGGGGCGTACTGGTGGTACGTCGCACCGAGCGCAACGCCGCGAGAAGGTGATGCAATTGTCCCCCAATGCGGAAGCTATTTTCGCGCGGCCCTTAGTTTGACTCCGTTCCCTGGTTTACTTCAACAGGCATTCTCAACCGGAAGGAGAGCCCATGAACCCCAGCTCCGGGCGGCCATTGCCGCTCCATTGGCCCATTGCCTCGATCTTGTCTTGCCTGATCGGCTTGACCTGGTTCGTCACCCCGCTGTCGGCCAACCCGACGGCCGACCCCACCCTCGAAAGCCGTGACTTCGACGCTCGCATCGCCCAGACCCAAAACCTGGAGGTGGCACCGACGCCTATCCAGCGGCAGCATCTACGGGCCTTTCGGCAACACCAAGCGGACCTACTGGTCAGCTTCGATGCCGTCACCGGCGTCACCCGCAGCCTCTACAACCCCCTCGGCTACTTGAGCGACAGCCAATCCGGCGACGCCCTGACCTCGAGCCAAGCCTTCCTGCAGCAGCATCTTCCGCTGCTCGGTTTGAGCAGTGACGATATCGCCGACTTCGAGATCACCGACGATGTGGTGTCGACCCCCACCGGGGCCCGGCGCATCTACCTACGCCAAACCCTTGGCGGCTTGCCGGTCTTCAACGGCCAACTGCATTTCAACTTCAATCGCGACGGACGGCTGATCAGCCTCAACAACGCCTTCTTCCCGAACCTCGCCCAGGCTGTGCCGTCCGCCGTCCCCACCTTGGCTGCCCCCCAGGCCCTCGGCTTGGCGGCGCAGCATCTGGGAATCGCCCCGGAAAGCGCGCCGACGATGCTGCAAGCCGCCGTCGGCAACCAGCAACGAACCTTGCTGCGCTGGTCGGAAATATCCTACGAGGACATCGAAGCGCAGCTCATGTGGCTGCCGGTGCAGAAGGGTCAAGTCGAGCTGGTGTGGAATTTCCAACTCTTCACCACCGATCGCCTGCACATGTACGACTTCAACGTCGACGCCCACTCCGGCCAGCTGTGGAGCCGCTTCGATTGGATCGACGACGCCAGCTATCGCGTTTTCCAACAGCCGGTGGAGAGCCCGAATCATTCCACCATGCCGCCTCCCGCCGATGGTCGTATGCTGATCGTCAACCCTGAGAACGCCACGGCGTCGCCCTTGGGCTGGCATGACAACGGCTCCACCAGCTTCACCACCATGCAAGGCAACAACGTGCACGCCTTCGACGATCTCGACGGCAACAATCTGCCCCCGGCCGTCGAGCCGGACTGCGGCGCCGGGCTGCTGTGTGATTTCGACAGCCCGATCGATTTCTCCACCGACGACCCGACCGCCTATACCAGCGCTTCGGTGGCTAACCTCTTCTACTGGGCCAATACCATCCACGATATCCAGTACCAATATGGCTTCGACGAGGCGGCCGGCAACTTTCAGACCAACAACTTCGCCAATGGTGGCTCCGGCAACGACGACGTCACCGCCTTCACCCAGAAGTCCGGCTCCCCGTGCCCCAACAACGCCTTCTTCGGCACCCCGCCGGACGGTTCGTCGCCCAATATGTTCATGTGCCTGTGGACCCCCTCGACCCCGCGACGGGACTTCTCTTTCGACAACGGAGTGGTCATCCACGAGTACGGCCACGGCATCTCCAATCGCCTGGTGGGTGGCCCCAGCAACGTCAGTTGCCTGGGCAACAATCAGCAGCCGGGGGAAGGTCTCAGCGATTGGTGGTCCTTGGCCTACACCGGTGAGGTGGGAGATGCCGGTACCGATGTTCGGGGCTCCGGCACCTACATCTTGGGGCAGCCCCTGGGCGGTCCCGGCGTGCGCACCCAGCCCTACAGCACCGACCCGGCGGTCAATAACCACACCTACGCCAGCATCAACGGCATGAGCATTCCCCATGGTGTCGGCGAGGTCTGGGCACAGGCCGCTTGGGAAGCCTACTGGGCCCTTGTCGATGTGCATGGATTCGACGCCGACCTCTACGATGTCGACGGTGGCGCCGGCAACCAGCGCATGATGCTCTACGTCAACGAAGGTTTGAAAAACACCGCTTGCTCGCCCACCTTCACCGATGTGCGGGACGGCATCATCCAAGCCGCCACCGACAACTACGGTGGGGTCGATGTTTGTCGTCTGTGGGAGGCCTTCGCCGCCTTCGGCCTGGGCACCGATGCTGTCAGCGGTGGGTCCAGCAGCACCTCACCGAGCAATGGTTTTGCCATTCCGATGGCCTGTGAGGGAGCCGGTGGCGCCATCTTCGACGACGGCTTCGAGAGCGGTAGCGTCGACGCCTGGTCGACGACGTTCCCCTGATCGTCTAGCCATCGTCCTCGACGCGTACCCAGGCCCCTTGTGCTCAGCACAGGGGGCCTTTGCTGTTGGCGCCACGGGTGATGTCCGTAGCGGAAAGGGCTGAGATAGAGTGCCGGCTAGCATCAGGTCCTCAAGGCGATCAGTGCTCAAGGCGAGCAGTGCTCAAGGCGATCCCACCTTACGGCGTCCCAAAGGAGAGACCATGGCCACCGCACGCAGGTTCTGCATCACGCCTTTGTTCTTTGCTCCTAGCCGCTGGCTGAGTGCCGGCCTGCTGCTGCTCTGCCTGGCCTGCGCAGGTCCCGAGGAAGACTCGGTGGTGACCACCCCTGGGCCGCCCTTGGACCTCGACCGTAGCGAGCTGTTCAATTTCATCACCACCGGCGATCCGCAACGGCAACAACCGGTCGGTACCCTGCCCTCCGACCCCTTCTACGGCTCCTGGCAGCTGTTCCCCGGCCCGGCGGGCAATGCCGATGAATTCCACGACAAACGCCTCGGCCTCGCCACCCATGGACGTTGGGTGACGGTGTACGTCAACCCGACGGCCGAGCAGGCCATCCGGGCCCACTTGTCCGCCGTCGCCGAGGCGGGGGGCGAGATCCCCGCCGTCGACATGCCCGACGGCTCGATCATCGTCAAGGTCAACTATCCCAACATCAACGAGCCGGGAGTCATCGCCCGTTCCGACGCCCCCGCCGTGCTCACCGTCCTCTACAAGCCGGGCAATGGGCTGTGTCAGTCGGGGGCCACCTTCAACGGCAGCGTCTGCCTTGGTGGCGGTTGGATGTGGGCCTTCTACGGCATCGATGCGCCCCATCTTCCCCGCGATGTCTTCGATAAATTTGTCGGTGAGAATGCCGGTGCCTTCTGCATCAACTGCCATGACCCGGCGTTTCACAACGACTACCTGCGCGGCCTGGAGCGTCTCTCCCGCAACCTCGCCCATGGCCAGAGGCCCACCCGTGACCCCGCCCCGCCGCCCAGCATCGACGACGCCGACCCCCTGTGCAAGGTACCTCAGTTGTCCTCCGTCTTGCCTTCCGATGTGGCGGTCGATCCCCTGAGCTTGCCGGCGGAGCAACGGCAACGCCTGTTCGATTGCTTCTCCTGGCGCGCCTTCGTGGCCCTCAACTGGCCCGCCGACCGGGCACAGCGGGGCCGACCCGACAGCGGCGTCGCCTTTGGTGATTTCAGCGACCGCCGGGAAACCGTCTGGGAGACCTACAAAGCCACCTACGAGCTGTTTCAACCGCAGGATGCCGACTGGGACCCCACGGATCCACAGAATCCGGCGTCGCAATTCAATGCCCCCCGTCCCGTGCCCGCCAGTTGCCAGAGCATGGAGGAGGAGGGACCCAACCGACCCGTGATGTCGATGATCAGCAAGTCGAATTCGCGCTTCGACGATACGCCGCCGGATGTGGCCAACGAAACGGGCCAGGCCTTCGCCGGGCAATTTGGCACCTTGACCGACCGCAACGGTAACCTGGCGCGCTACCAGGTGCTATTCAATGAAACGGAATTCGACTTCCTGCGCCCCAGCGCCATCACCAAAGACCTCACCCCCGGCGGCCCCGGAGGCGGCCAGGACGTCTACTTCCCGGACGGCTCCTTGGAGGTCAAGGCCGCCTGGAAGATCCTTTGCACGCCGCAGGACGTGGCGGCGGGTTCCTGCACCGTGGCCGACGACATCGACACCTTCTACCGTCGGCAGGTCTATCTCTACGACGCCGCAAGCGACCACTGTGAAACCTCACAGGTCGGTCTGATCGGCCTGCATCTCATCACCAAGACCTTCTGGGCGCCGCAGTGGATATGGGGCACCTTCGAGCATGTCAACAACGTGCCCCCGGCGGGCCAAAGCGGGGACGGCTACAGCTTCTTCGACGCCAGCTGCAAACCCCAGCCCGGTCATTTCCCCGTCGTCGCCTGCTCGGCCCAACCCTTCCTGGCGCCCGAGGGCAAGGCGGATCCCTGCTGCCCCAACGCCCTGCTCAACCGTTGGCCAGACATCGGCTTCGGCTCGCGGCCCAATCAGCTCACCCGCCTCGATCCGATCGACGGCTCGGACCTCAACTCGGCTTTCCAAGCCCTGATGGCAGCCAAAAACCCGGTCTTCGGCAACTATGCGCTGGTGCGCACCCAGTGGCCCCTGCACGGTCGTCGTCCGATGGCGGCGGGCCAGCCCTTGCCGGTCAACATGGAGCTGTGCGGCAGCCAGCAGGACGACTCCAGCAATCCGTTGCGGGGCGACGAAGGCAGCAAAAAGGACCCGAGCTGCTACACCGCCATCCCGGAGTTTTCCCGCAACAGCGTCATCGAGTCCTTCATGACCACCTACGTCGCCGACCAGGCCGGCGACGTGCACCAAGTCTCCAACCGGTCCTGCATGGGCTGCCACAAGGCCGGCACCGACTTCAGCTACATTTGGCTGGATGCCGTGGAGCAGATCGTCCCCATCGCGCCCTAGAGCTAGGTCCTAGAGCTCCGTCCTAGAGCTCCGTCCTAGGGCGACCGTGCGCCCTGGAGCTACTCCGCCAGTCGGGCCAGCTCGTCATCGATCATGGCGGTGATCTGCTCGCTGGGCGGACGGCCCCCTTGCAGCTCCAGGAGTCGTCCGTTGACCAAGAAGGTCGGGGTACCGCTGACTCCGGCGGCCCGTCCAGCGGCCATCTGGCGCCGCACCTCAGCGGCGCTCTCACCGCCGTCGAGGCAGGTGGAGAAAGCGGTCATATCGAGCCCAAGATCCTTGGCCCGTTGCTCGAGATCGCCGGGGGTCAGCTTCTTGGGTTGGGCAAAAAGGCCATCGTGCATGGGCCAGAAATCACCTTGGGCATCGGCACAGAGGGCGGCCTCGGCGGCCTTGAAGGCCTGCGGGTGAATCGAGGTCAGCGGAAACTGCATGAAGACCAGCCGCACTTGATCGCCGTAGGATGTCAGGACTTCGTCCAGCACCGGGTTGATGCGCTGGCAGTAGGGACATTGAAAGTCGGAGAATTCCACCAGGGTCACCGCTGCCGTCGCTGATCCTTTGCTCGGCGCCGTGCCGAGATCGATGGCCGCACGCTGGGGTTCGAGGAAGGTCACCACCGGGATCTCGCTCCTCAGCTCCTTGACCAAGGCCCCCCGCGCCTCTTGCTGCCGTTGCTGCTCGAGGAACGAGCGAATTTGGTCTTCCACCGCCTCCTTGGGCTGCCGCACCCGTTGCTGATTGGCCTCGTACCAGGCATCGATGTCCGCGTCCGTCACCGCCGTCGAACGGCTCTGTGTCGCCTCCAGCAGCAAGGCGTCCACCTCGACACCTCGCCGGCCGGCCGCTACGCTCAATAGGCGCTGCTCCACCAATCGCTGCAAACCCGCTTCGAGGATCTGATGGCGTTGACGATCCAGCTCCCGCAAGGCATCTCCAGTGAACGCCTCGAGCTCCTGCAACGAGACGGCCTGGCCATCGACCTGCGCCACCACCGGCGGCAGCTCACCGGCGGCGGGCGGCAACGCCCACAGGTAGCTCGGCAAAGCGCCGGCCACCAGCACCAGGATCAGGAACATCAAACGACGGTTGAAGATCAAGCTTTCAGTCGACATGGTCAAACTCCTACAGGCAATGAATAGGGCCACGGCGCCGTTGTAGTGCGACGGCCCAGCGGCCAGGGGATCGAGTCACCGAGCATCGGCGACGTCCCACTGAAGGTGCCATGTGGGGGCCTGCCCAACCTGAGATTTACCTCAGGTTCAGGTCAGATGAGGCTGAAAACTAGGCTCTCGGGCCAAAAACCGCAGCTCAAACCCCTGGAGTCGGCGCCGGGACGCCCTGCGGTCTCCACCCTTCGGGCCGCTCACTGGCGGCGGCGGTGGACGCCGCTTCGACGACGATACGGCGCACCTCGTCGGTGATCGAGCCGGCCAGATCCCTTTGGATCAACAGGGCATCCTCCACTTGCCTTTCGTAGGAACCGCCCCACAGCAAACGACCGCTGGCCGTATCCACCAACTGCACCGACAGCCACAGACGCTCCCCCGAGCGGATGACCGAACCTTCGATCACCAGATCCGCCTCCAGCTCGGAAGTGACAGCCCCCAAACTCCAGGGCTGGTTCAACGTCCGGGTGGCCAGGCTCGGCAGCACTTCCAGGGGCACCGCCTCCGCCAAATCGACCACCAGCATTTCGGTGAGACCGCCGGCAAAACCGTCCTCGCCGCAGGTTTCGCCAAAGGAGTGCAAGGGTAGGACGGCGAGGGAGGCGAGACGCGGCGCCGTCTCAGCCGCTTCGATCGGCATCGAGACGGGCTCGGCCGCCGCCTCCGGAGCCGGCGAACGTCCGACGGACCCAGCGATGACGACGGCCACCAACAAGGCGGCCAAACCCGTCGACATCAGGGCCCTACGGTTGAGCCCACGGAGCGGCGCCGCGGGCGCAGGCGGCTCCGAAGCGTCTGGGGTTTCGATGCCGCCAAGCGCCGACACCGCTTCGGGGCCGTCGGTTGTCCCGGGGGAGACGGCGACCGGTCTATCCACAGCCACAGGCCCTCGGGGGGAGGAGGTAGCCTCGGCCACGGTCAAGGGCTCCACCTCGGCCATCAAGCGGTAGCCACCCTTGCGAATGGTCTCGATGAAGCGGGGCCGGCGAGCGCTGTCGTTCAACGCCTTGCGCAACTCGTAGATCACCGTGGTCAACGATTCATCGCTGGTGAAGGCACCCTCCCAGACCCGCTCGATGAGCTCTTCCTTGCGTACCACCTCACCGGGCCGGGAAGCCAAGCAGACGAGCACCGCCATCACCTTGTGGCTGACCACTCGGGCTTCGACGTCGTCGCCACAAATGCGGTGCAAGGGGGGCTCAATGGTCCAAGGACCCATACGGAAGGGTTGTGTCATGGTGCTCCAAGGGTCGATTCGACCGCGGGCCCCAGTCTACAACGTCTGCGCTCGAGCGCTCCCCGGTGAAGGTCCGCGGGGGGAGTCGAATGGCTCAGGGGCTGGTCGCCGACCAACCGCCGGCGGTGCCGCCCTCGAAACCATCGTAGAACAGACCCGCGAAGCAACTGGCGGATACCTGAGCGTGGGTGATCTCGATATCGTCCAGGTACCAACCTTCCAAGGTCAACCCACCGTCGGTGGAGAAGATCCAACGCAGCTGAACCGTCTCCCCGGCGTAGGCGCTGAGATCGGCCGTAAACTCGTTGAAGCTCAGGTTGGTGCCGGTGAAGCTCGGCGAGCCGGTGGCGAAGCCGCAGGCATCGGAGCTCTGGATGAAGCTGCCCGGGTATCCCTGGTCGAGATCGATGCGGGTCCACTTGCCGCCTCCGTCCATGGTGATCTCCACCACTCCACCGTCGTAGCCGCTCTCGATCTCATAGGCGGTCCAGAAGCTCAGCCGGGGGCTCTGGGACGGCGTCAGCTCGATCGGTGGCGTGCCCACCGAAATGCATTGCCCGTCGGCATAGGTGGAGAAGTAGCTGCGACTTCCGCTGTGCACGCGGGCATCGGAGGGTTCCCAGCCGATGTGCTTGGAGGTCGGATCGGTGAAGGTGGCGCCGGTGGAGTAGATCACCGAGGGGTCCGTCAGCTCCGCCCCAGAGTTCCAAGCTCCATCGGAAATGGGGCCGGTGGGCGTGCCCACCAAGACCTGCAGATTGCTGTCTTCCGTGCCGCTGCCCAAATCCGTGGCGCGCACCGCATAGTAGTAATCCTCGGTGCGATCCACCGTGCTGTCGGTGAAGGTCGTCGCGACGAGATCGGCGGCGATTCGATTGGCCTCGGAGGGCACAAAACCCGGGCCGTCTCCGCGGTAGACGTTGTAGGTCACCGAGCCACCGCAGTTGGCCGTGGCGGCGGTCCACGAAAGCTCCAGCGCACAGGTCGGCTCACCCAAATTGGTGATCGTATCGAGACCCGCGAAGATCGGCGGCGCGTTGCAGGTTCCCGTCGTCGTCGCCGAGGCACAGGCAGACGGTGCCGATTCACAAAGGCCGGAATCGTCGGATTGGCTGACCTCATAGGCGTAGGCCACTCCGCCGGAGACGCTATCGCTGAAGGTCGTGCCCACCAGATCGCTGGCCACCAGCTGGCGCTGACCGCCGGGGCAAGCTCCGAACGAACGGTAGACGTTGAAGGTGCCGCCGGGCTCCCCCGCCGCCCAGCTCAGATCGATCTGGTTGTCTCCCGCCGCCATCGCCGCCAGGGCAGAAGGCTCGGCCGGATTGGTGCACAGGTTGGGCCACAGAACAAAGAGCCCCCCTTGGGTGCTACTGACCAGGACGACGCCACTTTCGAAGAAGGGATAGACGCTCCATGCACCTGAAGTCCCCGAAGCATCGCTGCCCGGCACCACATCGAAGAATGCGACCTCCTGCATATTGCCGTTGGCGATATCGGAAATATCGAAAATGCGCAGCCCGGCTCGATAGTTGGCCTGATAGGTGTAGTTGCCGCGCACATACTGATTGTGATCGCTGGCGGTGCTGGACGAGGTGAAAGGCACCATGGTGGGGGCCTCGAGATCGGAGACATCCCAGATGTAGGTCTTGGTGTTGTGCCCGAAGCTGAGCTCGTCGACCTCGTCGTCCAACAGGTGATAGACGTGATCCTCGGTCAGCCAACCTTGATGGGTGTAGCCGGAGCCCGAATAGCTATTGCGCGACAGCTGGAGCGGGTTGTTCTTGTCCGTCACATCGACGATGGTCAGAGTGTCCGTATTGGAGCCGAAGCAGATCTCATCCCCCTGATGCTCGACGTCGGGCCCTTGGTAGATCACGCATTGGGCGTCGTGGGTATAGCCATCGGCGCTGAAACAACCTGCGTCGACCGGCTGCACCGGATCCTGGATATCGATCATATGCAGGCCACCGTTGCAGGTGGCGGCGCCCACCGCATAGGCGAAACCGCTCTCCTCGTTGATGACGATGTTGTGGGCGCTGCCGAAACCGTCGAAATGGGCCGTGTTGGAGAACACCACCGGCGGCGACGCCACATTGCGCAGATTCTTCAAGTCGAAGATCTGCATACCGTGACCACCGGCCTCACTGACGATGAAGGCATGGTCGGCATACACCTTGATATCGCGCCAGCTGGAGTTGCTGGTGTGGGTGGGCAAGGTTCCGATGAGGACGCCGTCGTCCGGGACTGACAGGTCGACAAAAGCCGTGCCGTTGTTCAACCCCATGAGCGCATACTCGGTTCCCGTCACGGGATCGGTCCAGCCCCAAAGATCGTTGCCGGCGCTGGCCCCGAGCTGGGCCGGCGAAAAGACCTCCAAGAGATCGACATTCAGGCAAGGGAACCCGTTGGCCATACCATTTTCACAAGCCACGTGGTGTTCCGGAGAGGCGGGCAGATCCGTGTCTTCGGGCAGCGTCTCACCGTCCAAATGCGCATGGGTTGCGGGCCTTTGCGCGGGCGTTTGCGCCATCGAGACGGAGACCGGAGCCAAAAGCAGGAGCACGGCTGCACCGAGGATGGCAGACCGACTGTCGGCGGTCCAAGAAGTTAGAAGACCTGACGGCAAGAGACCTGAGGGAAAGAGACCTGGCGGAGAAATACCTAGGAGAAGCTTCATGATGACCTCCGATGCTGACCGTTGAATTTTCAGCGACGGTTCAGTATAAGGTCTGCTGTCGAAAAGCGCATCCTCCGGCAAGACGGGATGACCATCGAAGCCCGAGCCTCAACATCGACTATCAAGTCCCGATGTCGACGCCACGCCCTTCCAGTTGTAACAGCCCCCGGGAGGCGAGCTCCGACAACGCCTCTTCCAGATCACCCATGCGCAAGGGCTTGCGCAGATGAAGATTCATGCCCACCGCCAGGCAGGCTTTGCGATCCTCGAGGGAGGCGTTGGCCGTCAACGCCACGATCGGCAAATGTTGGCCCGCCGCCTCCGAGGCACGGATCCGACGGCAGACCTCCAGACCATCGAAAACCGGTAGCTGGATATCCAGAAGCACAAGGTCGTAATCTTTCTGGGCGACTCGATCCAATGCCTCTTGCCCGTCCTCGGCCATGTCCCAAGACAAATTCAACCGATCGAGGAAACCGCAGATCACCAGCTGGTTGACCGGATTATCCTCCACCACGAGCACCGAGATGGCAGTCGACGACGAAGCTACTTGCGGCTCCGCCGGGGCGTCTTTCCCGGTGAGCGAAGGCATCAGCGGAATCGTTTGCTCGGAAACCTCCAACTGCAGCTGGAGGCGAAAGACCGACCCTTTGCCGACCTCCGACTCGACGCTGATCTCGCCCCCCATCATGTGGGCCAATTTCCGGCTGATGGCGAGCCCGAGACCGCTTCCCCCGACCTGTCGATGCAGCCGAGAGTCCGCTTGCTCGAACTTCTCGAAGATCTGCTCCCGATGGGCCTTGGAGATCCCGATACCGGTATCGATGACCGCCAGGGACACCGCCGCCCGCCCCAAATGGCCCGGCCCTTCGTTCACCTCGATGCGCACCATGCCGCGCTCGGTGAATTTGATGGCGTTGCCGATCAGATTGAGCAGGATCTGCCGCAAACGCGTCGAGTCACCCAAGTAGCTACGCCGTTTCCCCTGATGCTCAAAATGCAGCTGCAGATCAAGACCTTTACTATTGGCTCCGGGGTGCAGCAAGTCGAACACGTCCTCGACTAAACCGCGGAGATCGAAGGCCGTCGACTCCAGGGACAATCTTCCCGCCTCGAGACGGGAAAACTCGAGGACATCGTCGATGATCGACAACAGCGCGGTGGCCGAGCGCTGGATCAGATCCACATATTTCCGCTGCTGCGCGTCCAAGGAAGTCAATCGCAGCAGGTCCACCACACCGACGACACCGCCCATCGGTGTTCGTAACTCGTGGCTCATGTTGGCCAGCAGCTCGGTCTTGGATTGGGCCAAGGAGCGGGAACGCTCCAGCTCTGACTTCAGCTGTTCTTGTATCTGGTGCAATCGACGAATCAGTGACAAGTAGAATAGGGGCAAGACCACCAAGCCAGCCAGCAGTCCGCTACCCGCAACAGCGTTGGCGCGCCAGTAGTCGTTCCACAGCAGCATGGGCAAGAAGTAGGCGACCGCCCCGGCCATCGAAACGATCAGTTGGCGAGCCCCAAAACGCACCCCATTGCCGACGATGATCCACAGGTACATGGGGTAGAAGAAGGCCCCCTTGGCTTGCAGGGAGTGCATGAAGAAGGTGTTGATGCCGAGATCCCCGAAGATGATCGCATAGCGCCGCCACGAATGAGCTCGGGGTTGCTGCTTGACCCAAAAGAACCAGATGATCGACAACGCCGTGTAGGCGAGAAGAGCCCGCACCGTCCATCCGGAAACCGGGGTGGACAGCGAGGACCAGACGGTGATGTAGAGCAGGGCAAAGATGCAGACCCCGAGCCTAGCCTTGGCCTGGGCCAGCTCCTGCCCGGCTTCCTTGGCCGATACCTCAGTGTCAGGTTGCATCACCACCAGATCTCCTTGTCGGGGTTCTGCCATGATTCTCGGGGAAATTGCTCCGCCAACGTACGACGATGATACTTGCCTTCGGCATGACCCTGCGCGGCGATACGCGCCAAATGCCCTTGAACCTGCTGTAATTCGTCGGCATTCAAGTCTTGGGGAGAGCTGCCGGGAGCCCTACTGGGGGTCCGACTGTCTCCGCCTCCAAGACCCGACGCAGTGCTTCCGCTGGTGTCGCCGGGGTCGCTGTTACCGGGGTCGGGGTCGTCACTCGGGGCGCCTGCCGCAGAGTCGCTACCGCCACCACTGTCTCCACCACCGCCACCGTCTCCGCCACCGTCTCCACCACCGCCACCGCCACCGCCACCGCCACCGCCGGACGGTGGCGGATTGCAGGGCCCGGGGGGCTGCTGCCGCAAGCCATCGAGGGCCGCCAAACCCGCCGCCACCGCTGTCAGATTCTGCCGACTCAGCTCCGCCAAGGGATGGGCCGCCTCGAGCTCGTCGAGCACATGCTCAAAGCGTTGCCGGGCCTGTCGCCAGAGGGTTTCGGTCCTCTCGAGGTCACAACCCATGGGATCCCGTGTCGCCTTTCCCCAGCGATAGAGAGTGACTCCATCGTTGAAATGCGCCTCCATCAATCCCGGTTCGAGCACCAAGGCTTTCTGAAACAGCGTGTGGGCCGCCGGAAAATCCTCCCGCAGTGCGGTGGAGCGGGCCAAGTTGTAGGTCGGAATATGGGACCGGACTTGATAGCTGATGCTGCGCAAATAGTGGGGACGAGCCGCGGCGTACGCCTGCCGGGTGTCTTCTCCGATGCCTCGCTCATTGCTGAGATGGGCCTGCTCCAGGGGTTCGCCGCAGCCCAACAGTAGCAGCGACGTCAGCAGCACACTAGCGGGTGCCCTTTGCCCCAGGCGTCCGAGATCGAAGGGGCGGGGCGGCGGCAAGGGACGCCAGCCGATGACCAAGCGGTCCAGTAGCCAGCCGCAAAAAAAGACCAGCACCGGCAGCCAGCTCAGATCGAGCTGCGCCGCCCGATCCTCCACCGTCAGCAGGCGATCCCGCGACCGTACCTCCAGGGAAGTCACCACATCGGGAAGGGTAGCCGGGTCGCCCAAGGCGAACCGCCCGTCGGTCGCCGCGGCGATGCGCTTCAGGTGCTCGTCGACACGGCGGGTGGTGAATTTGCGCAATACCCGCGCCGGTTTCCGGCCGGCGAAGATGTCGTTGAAGTCGAAGATGTTGCGTCCTTGCCCTTCGAGGCTGCCCACCGCCAAGGTGTCGACCCGCACGCCTTGGTCCGCCAGAGCGGATAGCACCGCCGAGTAGTCGTCCCGGTGGGGTATTTCACCGTCGCTGATCAACAGCACTTGCAATCCCGGTTGCTGCGCCGCCATCATCGAGGCCGACTCCAACGCCTTGGACAACGCGGAGCCGGAGCTCCGGTAGTGGTTGTGAATCTCCACCACTTGGAGGGCGTCGGCCAGCACTTGCCGGTCCGAGGTCAAGGGGACATGCACCGTGGCCTGCCCTGAGTAGGTGGCCAATCCCAAGGACCATTGCGGTAGGTTTCGAACGACCTCCCGACTGAGCTCGACGGCAAGCTTGAAGCGGCTCGCCACCTCGTCGTCCGCTACTTTCAGCGAAGTGTCGGTGGCCGCCATGCTGGCCGAAGCGTCAATCAGCAGCAGGAGGGCACCCGGCGGACGGATCTGTCCTTCGCCGCGCCAGACGGGGGCCGCCATCGCCAGCACCAAACTGCCGGCCATCAACAGCAGCAACAACAAATGGGCCCACAGGCTGAGCCGCGAATGGCAGGAAAAATGTGGCCGGGCCGCGGCCCGAACATGGTGCGCGAGCCAGCCATGGGACCGCTGTTGCAGAGCCGCGAAGCCCCCCCACAGCACCACCACGGGCACCGCCCACCATAGG
This sequence comes from Acidobacteriota bacterium, assembly GCA_029263315.1. Classification (GTDB taxonomy): domain Bacteria; phylum Acidobacteriota; class Thermoanaerobaculia; order Multivoradales; family J023; genus JAJCXR01. The sequence goes on from JAJCXR010000048.1 coordinate 328,323, forward strand.
CGCTGCGGTGCTTCGAGGGCCAACGCCGGCCACCAGCTCAGGGTCCAGGGGCTCATCGCAGTGGCCGCCGGGTCCACAGGCCATCGACGGCCATGAAACACATAAAGAAGCCGAGCAACAGAGCCGCGACGACGGGCCCATGGGAACGGCTGATCTCCACCTCACGACCCTGTAACGGTGCCCCTTCCAGGCGCGCCAGCTCCGCCAACAGACGCTCCAAGCTACCGACATCGATGGCCCGGTCGTAGCGCCCTTCGGCGGCTTCGGCTATGGCCTTCAGCTGGGCATCGTCGAGCACCGCCATATAGGGCGTGTCGCCACCCAGGGGTTTGCCGTGCCGCATCACCGGCACCGGCTGCTCGCTGCCGATGCCCAGGATGTAGGTGCGAATCCCGAGGTCGCGGGCGTAGCGGGCCGCCAACAGGGGATCGCTGCCGGCATTGCTCTCGCCGTCGGTCATCAAGATCAACGCTTGGTCACGCCCTTCGACCTTGACCTTGCGCAACACCTCCGAGGCCACCAAAAGGGCATCGCCGATCGCCGTGCCACCGCTCTTGGTGGTGCTGATCGCCTCCACCGTCACCCCCTCGAGAAGCTCCAGCACGGCGTCCCGTTGCAGGGACGGCGGCGCCTGGACATAGGTATCTCCCGCGAAGACGACGATGCCGAGACGGTGTTGACCGCTCTGAAAAATGAATTGCCGCGCCAGCTGGCGCAGGACCGCGAGCCGACTGGGGGGGAAGTCCTCCGCCAACATGCTGAGGGAAACGTCGAGCACCAGGACGAGATCGATGCCCTCTTCTTCCAGCAACTGTAAGCGATCCAAACGGCGGGGCCCGGCCAAAGCCACCACTAGCAAGGCCACCAGCAGGACATCCATGGCGAGGAGGGAGCGCCACGCCAGCCGACGCCATCGTCCACCGGGACGGGGTGCCCGTTGGAGGGGGGCGAAGGTCACCCGATCGCGCCTCAAGAGGCGACGGCGCCACAGCCAGTAGGCGGGGAGCAACAGCAACCCCAGCAGCACCCAGGGGCGATCCAGCGGCCAGGCGCTCACCAAATTCATCCAGGAGGTCGTCACCAACGACGCCCCTGACTGGCCTCGGCGGCCAGCTCACAGGCCCCTTCGAAATCGTCGCGCCCGGGCGCTCGGCGACCGAACTGCAGCTCCGCCAACAGGGCCATCGCCCGGCTCAATGGAATATCCCCCAGATAGGCGGTGATCTCGCCTTGGGTCCACACCGTCATCGGCTGGGACTCCGCCTCTTCCCCCCGTTGACGCAACAGGGCCGCCAAGCGATGGCATCCCTCCCGATAGCGCCGGGTGAGCAAGACCTGCTGGCGCAAGCGTTCGATTTTGTCGGCCAGCTCGCTGCCTAGCGGCAACCGTTTGGGGACCTCTATAGGCGTCACCGGGCGAGGTTTGGGCGCAACCCTCCGCTGTTGCCGCCACCACCAGACACCGAGAATGGCGGCCAATGGGAGCCATTTCCATCCACCCCAGCGTTCGTCGCTGATCGGTTCGAGCAGGTGCAATACATCGGCCAGATCTCCCGGCAGGGCAGGGGCCGCCAAGGCATGGGATTCGTCCAGCCGCCACATCTCGACCACCAACTTTTCGAGCGACCCCATCCCAAAAACTGACATCTCAACTACCCAAGGCCAGTTGGCGGCGTTTGCGGTGGAAAAATTTCGCCAAGGCACCCACCAATGGCTCTTCGGTCGAGAAGGACTCGACGGCAACGCCGTAGGGCGCCGCATGGCGGCGCAGGAAGGCGCGCATGGCTTCCAGGTTTTCACTTTCCCCCAGGGCCACCGGTCCTTGGCCGCTCCCCTCGGCGGCCCGGCCCCTCAGCACCACCGGTGCCTCGAGGTGCTCCAAGGGATCGTAGATATGCAGCAGGGAGATATCGTGTCGCGCGCGGGCGTATTTGAGGTCGTCGGGGATGTCGTGATCGATGAAATCTGAGATCAAGAAAACGACGCAGCGCCCCCGCCTCAGGGATTCCAAGGCGTGAAAAACCACCCGTGGGTCCGACACCTCGACGGGCCGCTGCCAGGGCGTGCAATGGTCGAGCAGGGCCCGCAAGAAACGAAAGAGCTGTGCCCTACCGGACCGGGGACGGGCTTCGTCCAATAAACGATCGGCAAACAGAAAGTGGCCCAGACGGTCCCCGGCTCGCTGAGCCGCCACCCCCAGGGTCGCCGCTAGCTCCACCGCCAGCTCCAGCTTGTTGCGTTCGCCAAAACCCGTGTGCATCGACGGGCTGACATCGAGGGCGACGATCACATCGCGGCGTCGCTCTTCCAGGTGCACCTTGACGTAGGGTTCCCCCAAGCGGGCCGTGACATTCCAATCGATGTGCCGCGCCGGCTCACCGAGCACATATTTGCGCGACTCGTGAAACACCATGCCTTGACCACGGATGGCAGTCAGATAATCGCCCATCAACCATCCGGCGGCGTTCTGCCGTGCCACCAACTCCAGGCTCTGCACCCGGCGCAGCAGGTCGGTGACCCCACCTTGGACCTCAGAGGCGGTCACGGCACCTCGACATGGCTCAAGATCTGCTCCACGATCTGCTCGCTGCACACCCCTTCGGCATCGGCGTAGTAGGTGGTCAGGATGCGGTGGCGCAGAACGTCCATGGCCACCGCCTTGATGTCGTCGGGCGTCGCTTCGCTGCGCCCGTCGATGAGGGCATGGGCTTGCGCGGCCATGACCAAGGCGATGGAGCCACGGGGCGAGGCGCCCAGGGCGATGTAGGGGGCCAAGGTGAGCCCCCGCTCCGCCGGACGCCGGGAGGCGTGCACCAGGTCCGCCGCGTAACGCAGCAACCGCGCTTCGACAAAAACCTGGCGGCTGGCCTGCTGCAGCTCCACCACCTCCGCCGCCTCGATCACCGGCGCCGGGGCACGGCTCTTGTCGTCTTCCAGCACGAGACGGATGATCTTCGTCTCGTCATCCACCGACGGATAACCGACCCGCAGCTTGAGGAGGAAGCGGTCGAGCTGCGCCTCCGGCAGCGGATACGTCCCCTCCTGCTCGACGGGATTCTGGGTGGCAAAGACCAGAAAGGGCCGTGGCAGGGCATGACTGGTACGCCCCAGGGTGACTTGCCGCTCTTGCATCGTCTCCAGCAACGCCGACTGCACCTTGGCCGGGGCGCGGTTGATTTCGTCGGCGAGCACAAAATTGGCGAAGACCGGCCCCCGCTCGACGTCGAACTTGCCGGAGCGTTGATTGTAGATACGGGTTCCGATGACGTCCGCCGGCAGCAGATCCGGAGTGAATTGCAACCGCTTGAAGTCCAACTTACAGGCCTCGGCCAACAGGTGCACGGCCCGAGTTTTGCCCAATCCGGGCACCCCTTCGATGAGCACATGCCCATTGGCCAACAGGCCCACCATCAAACCTCTCAGAAAACTCTCCTGACCCAGCAAGCCCTGGCTCACGTGTGACTCCAGGCGCCGGATCTTCTCCTGCAAGTTGCCAAGGCTCATGCCACAGGGCTCTGCGACTTCGGTCTCTGTAGCTTCATATTCTGTAGTTTCCTCTGATAGCGACTCTGCACCACGTCGGTCAACACCAAGACGGCGATCACGAAATAGAAGGTGCCCTTGGTCATCGGGTGGATCTCATGGCCGAAGAAACTGAGGTGCGCCAAATGCCCTCCTTCGCTGAGCAACATGATGCCCACCACGAAGAGGACGAACAGTCCTAAGACCTCATACATGCGGTTTTTCTGGAGGAACTCCGCCACGTGGTCCGCCAACCAGATCATCAGAATGCCGCCGATGACGATGGCTATGGCCATGATGGCGAAGACGTCGGTCAATGCGATGGCGCTGAGGATCGAGTCGAAGGAAAACACCAAGTTCATCGCCACGATCCAGAAGATCACCTGGCCGACGGAGCGCGGCTTGCGATCTTCGTGGTCTTCGTCCTCCAAGGACATCATGTGGAGAATTTCCTTGGTGGATGTGTACATGATGAAAGCGCCACCGAGCAGGACCACCAAGGCATGCACGTTGAAGTCGCCGTCGATCAAACCACTCCAGTGAATACTGAACAGCGGGCTCTGGAACAGTTGAATGACGCTCACCAGGGCACCCAGGAGAAGAATGCGCAAGACGATCGCCAAGCCGATGCCGAGCTTGCGCACCATCGCCTGCTTCTCTGCCGGCGCCCTCTTGGATTCGAGGGAAATATAAAGAAGGTTGTCGAAGCCGAGCACCGCCTGCAGCAAGATCAACATGCCGAGGGTAATGAGATTGTCGATGGTAAACATGGCGCAGATCGTCCTCTCCGAAGGGGTTGTCCAACATGACCGGGGAGAACGTCCATGACGACCCTCGGTCTAGGCTCATCTATGATCAGGGCAGCCCATGATAGCAAGCGCTCAGAGGGACGGGGTCCTCAAATCGCAACGGCGAGGAGAAGGAGGAGTGGGGGGGGAGCCAGAGCAATCGAGGGGGAGGCCGGAAGATCTCCGGCCTCCCCCAAGACAGCGGATGCCATGACGGACCGAGCGTCGCTCGATGCCTGGCCGCCGAGGGGTGGCGGCATCATGGCGGAGGCTCCCTGAATCGCAGCCCTATCTTAGCAAATTCCCGCCCAGTTTTGGCCAATACGTTGCGAGGGGCGAATGCGGGGGCGCCACAACAATCCCGCCACGGCAATCCCGCCACGGCAATCCCGCCTTGACAATCCCGCCATGACAATAGACTTGGGGTCGTCTACCATAGACACTCATTCGCCCACCGCGCTCGAGGAGACTCCCATGGTCGAAACCGTCCCCCATCCTTATCTCGTCCCGTTCGACGATTCCTTCAGGGTTGCCAAAGCGGCCACGGCCCCTGCCAACAAGCCCAAGAAGAAGCACCTGAAGTCCCGTCTCGAAGAGGTGGTCAAGGAATTGGGTGGCTTGCAACGGGTCCTCTTTGCCCATGACCACCATGCCATTTTGGTGGTCTTCCAAGCCATGGACTCGGCGGGGAAAGACGGCACCATCCGGGCCGTTTTCTCAGGCGTCAATCCGGCCGGTTGCCAGACCTTTTCCTTCAAGCAACCCAACGCCGAGGAGTTGGACCATGACTTCCTCTGGCGGTCTGCACGGCGGTTGCCAGAACGGGGGCGAATCGGCATTTTCAATCGCAGCTACTATGAGGAAACACTGGTGGTCAGGGTCCACCCGGAGTACCTCATCAATCAGCATCTGCCAGCGGATGTCGATCTGGACAACATCTGGCAACATCGTTTCGAGTCCATCCGTGATCACGAGCTGCACTTGGCCCGAAATGGGGTGGTGATCCTCAAGTTCTGGTTGAACATTTCCAAAGGCGAGCAGAAGAAGCGCTTTTTGGCACGCCTCGACACGCCGGAAAAGAACTGGAAATTCTCTCCCGGCGATGTCAGAGAGCGCGGCTACTGGGACGACTACATGCACGCCTATGAGGAATCCCTGAAAGCCACTTCGCGGCCGTGGGCCCCGTGGTATGCCATTCCCGCCGACGATAAGCCCTACATGCGTTTGACGGTGGCGGAGATCATCACCCAGACCCTACGACGCCTGGATCTCCGATACCCCGAGGTGAGCACCGAGGAGCGCGCAAGGTTCGATCAAATGCGGGCTCTGTTGCTGGCCGAAGACGACTGAAGAGACGTATGGGAGAAGGCCAAGGTCTCGCCTCAGCACCGTAGGTCCCTATGGGCTAGCTCATCGAGAGGCGGCCAACCAGCCGGCAAAACGCCGATCGAGCTCTGGCCAAGCCACCGCCAGACGACGTTGCAAGTGATCGGCGTCGTAAGGTTGCCCCGCCGCCAGGTCCGCCAAGAAGGCCCGGAACCGGGGTGCCAGCTGTGCATCCAAGAGCAGAAATCGCACCCACAGGGCACTGTGCTCATAATGCCGGGCGTCGGAGCCGGCGTCGAAGTCCTCGGGGCTCAGACGGACCAGCTCTTCGATCTTCGGCAAACCCCGGCCGCCGGAGACCTGGCGCAGCCGCTGTGCTTCCACCTCCAGGCCTGAAATACCCCGCAACGGGCCGATACCGCTGAGCGTCGTCGAATCACCGATGCCGTCCGCCAAACCTTCGGACAACCACCGGGGCAAGGGCCCCCCCAAGGCCCGCCAGCTCACCAGGTGGGTGAGCTCGTGCGCCAAGGTCACCACCGCGTCCTCGACATCCTGCGAGCCGCTGTACATCGCCAGATAGCCTCGGCTGGCACTGGCGTGGCCGGCGTAACCCACCGCGGTGCTTCCTTCCGCCTGGACGAAGCGGCGGAAGGCATCGAGCTGACGAAAGAGCAGGATCGTTTCGCCCCCTTGGCCCAAGGGTTGGACACCGAAGCGCCGGTCATAGACATCGTCCAAGGCATTGGCCAGGTGATCACAAGCCTGTAGCAAGGGCCCCGGCTCCACGTCGGTGAGCAGAGGATAAGGGCCACAGCGCCCACTGCGTCCGCCGCCGAGCATGTGCTGCTTGGCCAGGTCCAAACGTCGTTGCTCGATCGGTCGCGAAGGGCGGGGAACCTGCCAGACGCTGCGCAGCAGCAGCTCTCGGCCTTGACCATCGACCAGACGAACCCAACCGTCCGTCGCTTCGACCGCCGCCGGCAGACGCAGGCGATACCAGGGCCCTTGCTGGGCCTGGATTTCGAAGAGCCCGGCCGTGCGCGTCACGTGGACGCTGTCGGCATCATCTCGGGGCTGCCGGCGCAGCACCGCCCCCTCGTCCAGACGCAGCATCCGACGTCCCGGCGGTGGGCTGACCTGACTCGGCTCTTCCGACGCCGGGGTGCCCAACGGAGAGCTGACTACCCCCTCGGCGGCCGGTGGCTTGGCCCCATCGACCATCCACCAAGCCAAGCTCGAAGCGCTGAGCAAAGCCAGGAGGAGCAGTAAGCGACATCCATAACGAGGCCCACAACCACCACGGCGGCTGTCCGAGGACGGCAAGGTCGGTGCGGGCCGCGAATCTACCCACGGTGGCGAACCTGGAGACGATGGTGGGTTTGGAAAAGGCGGTGGGTTTGGGGGTGATGGCGGGCGATCGACGGCTGCCATGACCGGCTAAGGCTCGATGGTCAAGAGCTCGGTCTCCATCGTCCCCTCGGAGAGGACGATCTTGGCCAACGAGATGGGCAGCTTGAAACGACGCGGTCCGGCGCTGCCCGGATTGAGAAACAGGACGCCGTCGGTGGTTTCCATCTTCGGTCGATGGGTGTGGCCTGAGATCACTACATCAAAACCCGCTTCCGCAGGATCGAAGGCCAGATCGTCGAGGTCATGGAGCATGAAGAAACTTCGCCCGCCCAGCTCCACAGCCTCATCCGGGGCGAAGGCTCGGGCCCAGGCACCATGGTCGACATTGCCGCGTACCGCCGTCACCGGCGCGAGGCGCTCCAGGGTTGGGATGATGTCGTCGGAACCCATATCCCCGGCATGCAGAATCACGTCGCTTCCCCGCAAGAGGTCAACGGCCTGCGGACGCAGTAGGCCATGGGTATCTGAAATAACACCGATCGTGATCACTGTGTCTCCCTTAGTACCCCTTGCTCCACCAGACCCGGGCATGGGGGCCCAACCTTCGAAGGCGCCGACGATATCACGGCCCGGCGACCCCGCAGGCGACATCCTCCTCCAGGGCACCCCTGGGTTTGGAACATGGCCCAGGCCGTGATATATCTGGCCGGTCGGAGCCGTCTCACGGGCTCCGACCGGCGCTGCCGCATCCAGGTCATTCATCAAGAATCGAGCCCGCGAGGGCTCCGCACGCTGCGAGGACTCCACCATGTCTTTTCAATCTCTGTCGCCTCGACGCACCGTTACTTCCACCATTCCAGACCCATCCGCACCCGCCGCCCTTCGGCGATTCCTGATCGCTGGGCTGCTCCTGTGCTGCGCGGCCCTGTTTTCAACTGCGGCCCAGGCTTCAAAGGCGAGCAATGGCGCCGACCTCCCGGCGCCCTTGGATCCCGATCAAGGCCTGTGGATCACCCTTGGAGCCGACGCCTTCGAGACCCTCAGCAAACGGGCCGACCTGAGCTTCGAGCAACGCCCGTTGCAGGCCCTTGCCAACAACGACGGGGTGGTTGTCAGCCGCGTCCGGCAAGGGGATCTCGAATCTATTTCCCATCTGCTGCACGAGCACTTTCAACGCTGTAGCGGATTCCTCGTCCACCGGAGCCTCGACGAGGCGGAAGAGGCCGCTGCGACCGCCCATACTTCCGAGCTGTTGGGGGCTCCGGTGCCCTACATCATCGATCAGCCGTCGCTGGTGACCACCCTACAGTCACAGATCCTGGCCCTCAATCTGCAGAACACCATCCAGACGCTGTCGACAGATTTCAACAACCGCTACTACAACCACCCCTCCGGCGCCGCCGCCTCCACCTGGATTCGGGACCTCTGGCAAGGCTACGCCAACCTGCGGCCCGATGTTGTCGTCGAGCTCTATGACCATCCCGGCTGGGCTCAGCCGTCGGTGGTCCTGACCATCCCCGGTACCTGGCGTCCCGATGAGGTGGTGGTGCTCGGTGGCCACATGGACTCCATCGCCGGCGGTTCCGGCAATCCGGACTTCCTAGCCCCCGGTGCCGACGACAACGCCTCCGGCATCTCCGCCTTGAGCGAGGTGATCCGGGTCGCGTTGGCCAATGACTTTCGCCCCCAGCGGACGGTCAAGTTCATGGCCTACGCGGCGGAAGAGGTCGGCCTCCTGGGTTCCGCGGAAATCGCCAGTCAGCATGTCATCGACAACGTCAATGTCGTTGCCGTCATGCAGCTGGACATGACCGGTTTCCATGGCTCGACGGAGGATGTGTTTCTGCTCAGCGACTTCACCAATCCGCAGCTGACCGCCTTCTTGGGCGATTTGCTAGACACTTACCAGCCGGACCTTCTTTGGTCTTCCACCGCCTGCGGATACGGCTGCTCCGATCATGCCTCTTGGCACAACCGTGGCTTCGCCGCGACCTTGCCCTTCGAGGCCCGTCTGGGTCAGCACAACGGCGCCATCCACTCGACCCAAGACACCTACGCCACCCTCGGCAACACCGCCGAGCACGTGCAGAAATTCTCTCGTTTGGCGGCGGCGTTCGCCGTCGAGTTGGGCATCGATGATTTGGGGGAGATGTTTCGCGACGGTTTCGAGTCCGGCGATACGGCGGCTTGGTCCACAGCCGTGGCTCCCTAAGCTCCACATCCCTGAGCAACACATCCCTAAGCACCACATCCCTGATCGAGAAAGGAATACTGGTGGTCTTTCGAGATTTTGCAACGCTGAGCTGGCGGAAAAGGGCTGCTCGCAGCGCGGCTCGACTTTTGCCACAGACTGCTAGACCGCAGGGTGCCTATCCCGGTGGCGACAAGGCACCATGCCCCCCACCTTGGCCGAGGGGACCTCGGCTGCGGGAGCCTTGGCCAGCAGGTGGCCCTCCAACGCCTCGGTCAGGGCGGCTACGGAGGCATAGCGCTCTGCCGGATCTCGTTCCAGGGCTCGGCTGATGATCGATGCCAGATCACTGTCCAGTCGACGTCTCAGCTCTACCACATCGCTATTTCTCAGCCTCGCCAAGTAGCGGCGGTTCTCGTGGCTCAAAGCATCCCAACGTTGGCTGAGAGTCGGTGCGTCGCGGGTACAGATGCGGTGCATCAGTTGCACCATATGCAGCCCTTTGCTGTCGATTGGCCGCACTCCCACCAGGATTTCGAAGAGCAGGACTCCTAGGCCGTAGATGTCCGCCTTGGCGTCGAGGCGAGCTGAGCCATCGAGGGCCTCGGGGCTCATGTACGACGGTGTCCCCAAGAGGTGCCCCTGGGTGACGTGAGTTCCCTGGTCGACTGGATGGTCGAGGACTTTGGCGACGCCAAAGTCAATAATTTTTGGCACCGGCCTGCCGTCAATTTCCGTCACCAACAAATTGGAAGGTTTGAGATCGAGGTGCAGGATCTGCTTGGCGTGGGCATGCTCCACCCCCTGGCAAACAGCCCGCATCAGCCGAAGGCGGGATTCCAGATCCAGCCGTCGGCGATCACAGTAGTCGGTCAACGGTTTGCCTTCCACGAGCTCCATGGCCAGAAAAGGCACTCCATCCGCCGTTGTGCCAGCGTCGAGGATATGGCCGATATTGACGTGATCGAGACGTGACAAGGCCTGGCGCTCGAGATCGAACCGAGCTCGGGCCCTTTCCCCGGTCAGCGACGAGCGCATGACTTTCAAAGCAACCTGCTGGCGATAGGGCACCAGCTGCTCGGCCAAGAAGACCCGGCCCATGCCACCTTCGCCGAGCATCCCGAGGACCTTATAAGAGCCAAATCGGGAGGGCGGCGCCGCCGCTTCGGCAAAACCCACGCCGTGCTCCGGCACCCATTCCACCCACGTCAGCTCCAAGTTGGCGGGTCGCTCGAACAGCCCGTCCAGGTCGTCTTCGGCCGGCGCCAGAACCCGCCGCGCTTCCGCCAACAACTGATGGTCCCGGCCGCAGGCTAGGCGCAAGTATTGCCTTCTCGCCTCGCTGTCCAAGTCGAGGGCCCGGTCCACGAGGCGATGCAAACGGCGTTGGGTCTCGATAGTCATATCGATAGCGTTGTTTCCTATTTGAAAATTGCTTTCTGACTTCTCCCGCGTAAAAATCGTCCCTGAGCTGTCACTTTTCTTGAGATTTCTTTTGCTGCCTTCCCTTCTCTCATCGGCTGGGCTCCGAAAGCCACTTCGAATAGGGTAGGATTCTTCGTAGTCTTCCCCATGACAACCTACCGGAGGAAAAACATTCCATGCAAACGACCCTTTGGACCCGAGCTTCCGCTTTGCTGCTCTGCCTCAGCCTGACCGTCGCCAGCGCCGCCCTCGCAGCCCCCGGCAAGAAAAAGGAGGCCCCGGAAACAACTGCCGAAAGCCTCTACAACGAGGGGGTCGACCTCCTCACGGCGGGCGACTACGCCAAGGCAGCCGACAAATTCGAAACGGCCGTAGAGCAACGCGATGACTGGGCCGAGGCTCACAACAACCTGGCTTACAGCCTACGCAGACAGGGCGCCGAGAACTACGATGTCGCCTTAGAGCACTACAATCTGGCCATTGAGCTGAATCCGGAGTTGGCACAGGCCTATCACTACCGCGGCGTGCTGCACACCTTGCAGGGCGACGAAGCCAAAGCCAAGGCAGACCATGCCACCCTACTGAAGCTCGATCGCGAGCTGGCCGACCAACTGATGAAGGTCATCGCCAGCGGCGAAGAGCCCGAGGGCATGGCCGGTGCTAGCGAACGGTGGCAGTAGATTTCTTCATCGCAAGACCTCTTCCTTACCGGGGTTTGCTGCTGGCCGGGACCATCGTCTTAGCGGTTCTCTGGCTTCGAGTCGGCCCACAGCGGGCCCGCGGTCCGGCGGCAGCCGAGGAGTCTCCAAGCCTTGACCATGAAGAAACGGTAACGGCCTTCAGCTGGCAACTGCCGCCCACCTTCCCGGAGCCTACCGTCCCCCCCGACAATCCTATGTCGGAGGTCAAAGTCCAGCTCGGCAGGCACCTCTTTTACGATGTCCGTCTCTCTGCGACCGGCGACGTCAGCTGCGGCACCTGCCATCGCCAGGAGCTCGCATTCACCGACGGGCGTGCCCAAGCCGTCGGTGCCACCGGCGAAGTCCATCGGCGAAGCGCCATGTCCCTGGCCAATGTGGCCTACAACCGGCACCTGACCTGGGCCGATCCCCACCTCGACCGTCTCGAAGAGCAACTGCTCACCCCACTCTTCGGGCGTCATCCCATCGAGATGGGGCTGAAACGAGATCCCGCTGTCCTGGACGTGCTGGCCGTCGACGTAGAGCTCAATCAGCTCTTTGACGCCGCCTTTCCCAATGATCCGAAACCCATCAGCTTCGTCAACCTGGGTCGTGCCCTCGCCGCCTTTCAACGGACTCTGCTATCTGGATCCTCACCCTTTGATCAATACTGGCATCAAGGCCAAGACAACGCCCTCAGCTCCGCCCAAAAACGGGGTATGAAACTCTTTTTCTCTCGCCGTCTCTCCTGCAGCGAGTGCCATCAAGGATTCAACTTCTCGGGTCCCGTCAACTACCGTGGTCATCGAGAAAACCCCCAGTTGCACAACACCGGGCTCTACAATCTCACCGACGGCGCCTATCCCTCCAGCGACCAAGGACTCTTCGAAACCACAGGTCGAGCCCAAGACATGGGTCGCTTTCGAGCTCCCACCCTGCGCAACATCGCCGTCACCGGGCCCTACATGCACGACGGCTCCATAGCAACACTCGAAGATGTCATCGATCACTATGCCGTCGGCGGGCGCCACATCCGTCATGGCCAGATGGCAGGCGATGGCTCCAAGAGTCCTTGGAAAAGCGACCGATTGCACGGATTTGTTCTGACGGCCCAAGAAAAAGGCGACCTCGTCGACTTCCTGCGTTGTCTCACCGACCAAGCGTTCCTAGTAGACCCACAACTCGCCCCCCCGAAGAAAAGTGCCACCCACCCCTATGGATAAGTGAAGCGTAGAAGCCTATGGGACCGTGCAAAAGCTTATCTTCATCCCGATCGTCGACTTTTCCTCACCTAGACGCATGCACTCCCCCCGTCTCGAGCTTGCGCTCGACGAAAACCCGGAAATCAAAGGTTCTCGGGGGCCTCATCGACGAGCCTCTCCGGCAAGACGCGCCGACCACGGCCTCAGAGTGGCTGGCCCCGACCAAGAGGCATGCCGTCGGGGCTACCGAACGGCACAAACGGCAAGGCCGGCGGAAACATCCCCTCGGGAAATCGGGCGCTACGATCCCCTGCCCGTAAGGCGGTCGAGGCCGTAGCAAAGGCAGCCAGGACTTGACTCCATGCCTCCACCAACGACGCCAGAACCTCCTTGCTGACGGCGTGGAATCGTGGCTGCGGTGACATTTCTACCTCACCCGGCGCGTAGTAGGGGTCCTGTGCCAGGACCGCGGCGACACCGAGGCTCGGTTTGCCGGATAACCGACGTTCGGCGGCGGCTTGGCGATCGATGTCCCCGACCATGTCGCGCACCGCTCGGCGCCAGTCGAGCGGTACCAGGTGGTCCCAACACGGCAAGGGAGAGAGGACGACGCTCTCTGTGATGACTCGACCACTGCCCCGACCTTCTCTGGCCCCGCTCGATGAGCGATCGACCCAATGCCCGGTCATCGACCGGCCGTCGATCATCGAACCTGCACTGTGGACACCCGGCCATGCCAGCACCGAGTCGACGAGATTTTCTTTGACCCCGTGACTCAGGATGTAGCGTAGGACTCGGCACTGCGCCGCCTCTTCGTCGCTGACCATCGAGGCATGGTACCGACGGGCGAAGAAGTGTCCGACAACCCCCCGAAAGCGGTGACCGATCGTTTTCGCCAGGTTTGTCTTGAGGAAGCACATGAAGTCTGCCAGGTGCTTTCCGTCCCGTGGACGCAGCAGCAGGTGATAGTGGCTACACAGAGCTACGGCAGCACAGATCGTCATGTCGTACTTTCTTTGAGCCCGTCCGAGGACACCGAGAAAGAGCCCATTGAGCTCTTCGGACGGGCACAACAAGTAGCGATTTTGGTGCACCACGTCGACCACGTGTTGCAGACTGTTCGGCAAAATGTAGCGCGGGTCGCGGGCCATGGTCAGTCCTCCTCAGGTTGATGAGCTCCTGATGACAACTGACGTAGAACGAACCCCAAATCTTGCGATGACGGACAAAAAACTTTCGTCGACGAAGACCAGGGTGGAGACGCTTACGGGGGAATCCCCTAGGGTAGTGCGTCCGACTGACGTCGGATCCGTGACGTACTACACTTGAATCCGGGGCTTGGCCTCACCTCATTGAGCCCGTTGCCGAGCCTTGGAAACCGTTACCATCGTTCCGCCCAGTGATAGCCTACGAATTCGATATTTTTGTACAGGCGCCCCAGCAGCGCGCCAGGTTGACAACCCCAAACGCCCTCCGAAGGACGCCGATTCCCCATCGACCCCGACCACGCCAGAGGACCCCGCACCTTGAAACCGATCCTTGAAGACCTCGTTCAGCTCTTGGCCCTGGAACGCCTCGACACCAACCTCTTCCGTGGTCAAAGCCGCGACATCGGCACCCAGAGGGTCTTTGGCGGCCAGGTGTTGGGCCAAGCCTTGGCCGCCGCGTCACGAACCGTCGGCGAGCTCGTGGCCCACTCGCTGCATGCCTATTTCCTGCGCAAGGGAGATCACGGCGCTCCCATCATCTACGAAGTCGATCGACAGCGAGACGGCCGTTCCTTCTCCAGCCGTCGCGTCGTGGCGATTCAACACGGCCGCCCGATTCTCAACTTGGCGGCATCGTTCCAAAAGCCGGAAGAAGGTCTCGAGCACCAAGTCGAGATGCCCGATGTTCCTCCGCCGGAAGATCTGCCGGACTTGGAGGCTTGCCGACAGCAGTTGCGGGACACGGTGCCGGAGGAAAAACTCCCGCGCTTCCTGTTGCAGGAACGTCCCTTCGAGTTTCGTTCGGTACAACAGCCGCAGCTTCTCGATCCCCAACCCCGCGACGCCGCCACACAAATCTGGTTTCGCACCGTCGATCGTTTAGGGGATGACGACGCCCAGCACCGCGCTGTGCTGGCCTACGCCTCCGACTACAACCTGATCGCCGCCGCCCTGCGGCCCCATGGGCTATCGTTTCTCAAACCCAACTTCCAGCTCGCCAGCCTCGACCATGCCATGTGGTTTCAGCGCCCTTTTCGGGCCGACGAATGGCTGCTCTACGACATCGACAGTCCCAGCGCCACCGGCGCCAGGGCCCTCTGCCGTGGCTCCATATTTCGACAGGACGGGACGCTTGTGGCGGTGGTGGCGCAAGAGGGCTTGATGCGGGTATGGCCTGCCAAGGACCCCTAGCGGCTATTCGTACCGCAAGGCGTCGATGGGATCGAGGCGCGCTGCTTTGGAGGCGGGATAGATCCCGAAGACGACGCCGACCAAGGAGCAGAAACCGAAGGCCAGGGCGACGGCCCACATCGGTACGTGGGCCGGCGGCCAGTCCCCGGGCAACAAGCTGGACACCAAAGCTCCGATGCCATAGCCCAAGCCCAGGCCGATGACGCCTCCGATCAATGACAGGGTGATCGCCTCGATGAGAAACTGCATCAGGATGTCCTGACGGCGAGCCCCGACGGACTTGCGCAAGCCGATCTCCCGCGTCCGCTCGGTCACCGACACCAGCATGATGTTCATGATGCCGATGCCACCCACCACCAAGGCGACGCTGACCACGGCGCCGATCACCGCCGTGACGCCACCCAAGATCGAGCTCACCGAATCCAAGAGCTCGTCCTGCAAGATGATCTGAAAATCGTCTTCTTGGTCCTCGCTCAAGTTGTGGCGACGGCGCAAGAGTTGTTGCACCCCTTCCTTGACCTGCGAGGTGATCTCGGCGCTGCTGGCCTGCAGACGCAACTGCACTTGATCGCCGGCGTGCCGGCCGAAGACGGCCAGCGCCGTATCGAAGGGGATGAATACAAAGTTGTCGTTGTCACTTCCCAAAAACTGCCCCCGCTCCTCCATCACCCCGACCACCGTCACCGGCAAGTTGCCGACATAGATCTCCTTGCCGATGGGATCACTACCCAGCCGCAGCTCCTCGACCACCTTGGTGCCGACCACCGCCACCTTGCGACGTCGCTCGACATCTAGACGGCTCAGGAAGCGGCCGGTGTCGACGGTGTGATTGTTGACATCCGGGTAGTCCTCGTTGACCCCCAGAACAAAATCCGGTTGATGCTGCCGATCTCGATACTTGGTGGCCAAGGGCCCGGCCACCAACGGCGTGATCATGTCGACCCCCGGAACGCGCTCGAGAATCGCCTGGCCGTCATCCCAGGTCAGCTTCACCTGACGGGTCACCACGCCGGCCCCTTGATTCTGATTGATCTTCGGCACGACGATCATGTAGGTGGCCCCGACCCCTTGCAGCTGGGTGCTGATCAAATATTGCAAGCCTTGCACGATGGAGACCACGGCGATGACCGCCGCCGTGCCGATGATGATACCGAGGGTGGTGAGCATCGAACGCATCAAATTGGTGCGCAGCGACTCGAAGGCGGTCAAGAGATTGTCGAAAAACAGCATCGTCCCTCTCCTCAGCCCGCCTCGGAGGGCGACACCGCGCCCAGGAGCTCGGCCCTATCTTCGGGCGTCGTTGGCCCCAGCGCCGATATCCGAGGCGGCACCGGGGAGCGTCGCCGATCTTCCAGAATCGAGCCATCCCGCAGGGTGATCACGCGGTGCGCGTGGCTAGCGACCTCATCCTCATGGGTCACCAAGATGATCGTATTGCCCGCCCCGTGCAGCTCGTCGAACAGGGCCATGATCTCCTCCGAGGTGCGGGAGTCCAAGTTGCCGGTGGGCTCGTCCGCCAACAGGATCGAGGGTTCGTTGACCAGCGCCCTGGCGATGGCCACGCGCTGCCGTTGGCCACCGGAAAGCTCATTCGAACGATGCTCCAGGCGATCGCCGAGCCCCACCCGTTCGAGGGCCCGGATCGCCAAGTCCCGCCGCTCGCGACGGGGCCGTCCGGCATAGACCAAGGGCAGCTCGACATTCTTGAGGGCACTGGTGCGGGCCAACAGATTGAAGCTCTGGAACACGATGCCGATCTTACGATTGCGGATGCGGGCCAGCTCTTGGTCGTCGAGGGTCTCCACCGCCACGCCGTCCAAGAGATAGTGCCCACTGCTCGGCGTGTCGAGACAACCCAAGAGATTCATCATGGTGGACTTGCCGCTGCCCGAAGCACCCATGATGGCGACGTACTCCCCCGCCTCTATGGACATGTCGACGCCATCTAAGGCGTGAACGAGGTCGCCCCCCATATCGTAGGTCTTGCGCACTCCGACCACGTCGATGAGGGCCATCAGGAATCCTCCCCGTCAGCATCTTCTTCGGAGCCATCGGCAGACTTGTCGTCGACCTTCACCGCATCTCCGGCCGTCAGATCCTTGAGGGCTCGATAGGGCCCGGTGATCACCCGCTCCCCCTCTTCGAGCCCACGCAAGATCTCGACATCCGTAGCATCGGCCAAGCCGAGCGCCACCGGGCGCTGCACGGCGAAGCCGTCTTCGATGACAAACACCACTTGCTCTTCGGCATCCTCTGGTCTGCCGTCGTCGCCCTCGCCGTCATCCCCTGGGGCTTGCACCGGCCGGTAGACCACCGCCTGAATCGGCACCACCAATGCCTCGTCCTGGTGGGCAATGGCCACCTCGGCGCGGGCCGACATTCCGGCCCGCAGACGCACGTCGGCATTCTCCAACAGCAGCTTGACGGTGAAAAAGGTGACATCCGGTTGCCGACTGTTGTTGAATCCCGAGCTGCCGATCTCCACCACGCGGCCACGGTAGGGCTCGTCTGGAATGGCATCGACGATCACTTCGCCCTCTTGGCCGATGGCGATGTCGACGATCTCGTTCTCATCGACATCCACCTCCGCCAAGATCTCCGACAGATCCGCGATGGTAGCGATCACCGAGGCTGGATTGTTCATGGTGCCCGAAACCACCACTTCCCCTTCCTCCGCGTTGAGGGCGATGACCCGTCCGCTCAACGGCGAGTACAGCGTCGTCTTGGCGAGGTCGTCCTCGGCCTTTTCCAGGTCTGCTTTCACCCGCCGGATATCCTCCCCCGCTTGTTC
The DNA here is from genome assembly GCA_029263315.1 of Acidobacteriota bacterium. Taxonomy (GTDB): domain Bacteria; phylum Acidobacteriota; class Thermoanaerobaculia; order Multivoradales; family J023; genus JAJCXR01. Next base: position 346,000 of record JAJCXR010000048.1, read on the forward strand.
AATGCGAATCTCGGCGGAATCGTACTGCAGCTCGACGGCCTCCACTTGCTCGGAAGAGAACACCCCATCCTGCTGCAAGCGACGATAACGTTGACGCCGTATGTCGGCGTCCCGCAGGTCGATCTCCGCCTGCTTGAGCTGGGTGCGGGCGATCTGAAGCTGTGCCGCGACCCGATCACGTACCGCCAGAAAGGCCTCCTTCTCGAGCTCGAGCACCCGTTGCCCGGCTTCGACCTCGTCCCCTTCCTCGATATAAAGGCGCTCGATTTTCCCGATCACGTGGGCCGAGAGATTGACCTTGATCCTTGGGTCGATACGTCCGCTGGCTTTCACCGACTGGGTGATGGACCGGCGGCCCACCTCGTGCACATAGACTTTGGTGCCCTTCTGACCGCGGTTGCCCTGCCGGATGCTCGCCACCACGATCATGCTGAGGAGGATCAATACCCCGAAGGTGATTCCTGCTTTCTTCACGTCCCCTACTCCTTGCAAGGCTTCCGCCGCGGGCGGTCCTCCGTCGATACCGTCTTCTGTCGATGCCGTCTCATGTCAATACCGTCTTATGTCGATGCTGTCTGTCGCCAGCTCTCGGTTCGCCCCCTACGAGAAAGCCTGGCCGATCATCTGCAGACCCGTCTTCCCCAACACATAGATCAACCAAAGGGCGACCACGGAAACGGTGGCCTTGGCCCCCGAGACACGGGCCACAATGCGATAGCCGATGGACAACAGGATCAATGTCCAGAACGAAAAGAGGTCCAGGCTAGTGAGAATGCTGCGCAGCGCCACGTGGGTATCTTCGGTCGCCAGAAATCCCAGGTTGGAGAGCAGGTAGCTGGAGCTCTGCACTTGCTCGGTGGTCACCCCTCCCTGGGCTAGCACAACGGGAATGCTGAGCACCACTGAGACCAGCCAGATAGGCGCATAGCCGTGGAGCAGCACCGACAGGCTCTGTCGGAAGCTCATGGTACTTCCCATCACCTTGAAGATGAGCCAGAAGATCAGGGCTAAACCGGGATACACCACAAACGGACCGGCGACCGCTGCCACCCAAGCGAAGCCGGCGCCGAATTTTTCCACCATACCGATCTGTTGCTCGATCTGAGCTTCTGACAGCGACTGCCCACTGGCCTCGATCTGCGCACGCACCACCTCCGGCCAATCGATCATCGGCAGCACGACGGCACTGAGAGCAACACCTGTGATGACCGTCAAGATCAATGGCAAGACCCAAGAGGGTTTGGCTGCCAGATGCTCGAAGGTCTTCGAGGGGGAAAAAAGAACCCCGAGCACTTGGGACCAGGCGCTCGGATGTGGGCCGATCTGCTCTAGATCACCTGGCTGCGGATCACCTGGCTCCTGATCACCATGCTGTGGATGGCTGGGCTTCGAATCTCTGGATTGCGTTGTATCTTGACGCGAGGCATCTCGAGGCTGTGATTCCATGGATATCTCCTAAAGGTTGCCACCAAACTACGCCTCGGCCCGCTGAATATTCGCCATCAGGCGGACCCGGTCAGATCTCCTGCGATTCGCCACCGTCGAGCTCCGAATAGTGCTCGCGAAAGCACGTTGGGCACAGACCGTGACTCAAGGTAATGTGCGAGTTTTGGGCCAAGAAGGTTTCGACCTCTTCCCAATAACCGCCGTCATCGCGGATGTCCTTGCAGATAGCGCAGATCGGCACCAAGGCGCCCAACGTTCGGATCTGGGAGGACTTCTCGTCCACCAGGCGATCGAGCCCCCGGCGATGACTCAGCAGGGCCAAGTGGGGCCGAATCCGGGCCAGCAGCTCGGCCTTGGCGATCGGCTTGCGGAGAAAATCATTGCCCCCTACGCTGAGCCCGGTGACCACGTCATCCGCTTGAATCTTGGCGCTCAGAAAGATGATCGGTAGATTCGCCAGCTCGTGTTCTCGACGCAGCACTTGACAGACGTCGTAGCCCGAAACCTTGGGCATCATGATGTCGAGAAGGATCAGATCGTAGTCATTGTGTGCCGCCAGATCCAAAGCATCCGCGCCCCCAGCCGCCAACGTCACCTCATAGCCCTCGGCGCTCAGAAAGTTGGACAGCACTCGACGGTTGATTTCCTCGTCGTCCACCACCAAGATGCGGCCCGGTCCATCGGCCGGCGCAAGGCGTCGAGCGACGGTCCTGGGCGCCTCCCCGTCACCATCGGAAGAACCGTCAGAAAGCACCGCCGCTACCCTCGAGGCACGGGCCAACCACCTGGGGTCCGTCTCCGTCGAGGACGCCGCCTGCGACGCCAGAGGCAAAGTGAAGACAAACGTCGAGCCCTCCCCCGGCCGTGACCGGACGCTCAAGGTGCCGCCGTGCAGGGCCACCAGCTGGCGGCTGACCGCCAATCCCAGACCGGTGCCCCCGAAACGCCGATCGACCCCGACCTCCCCCTGCTGGAAGGGCTCGAAAATACTCTCTTGCGACGCTTCCGGGATGCCCAGACCGCTGTCTCGAACCTCGACCCGCATCCATTGCGGTTCGCCCCCGTCCGTCGGCGACGGCGATTCCACCCTGGCCGAGATGGCGATCTTCCCCTGGGGCGTATACTTGATGGCGTTGCCGATGAGATTGTGCAGCACCTGCATCAGCCGATGCTCGTCCGCCAGCACCGGCGGCAGATCCGCCGCCACGTCATTGCACAGCTCCACCTCTGCTTCATCCACCAGTGGACGGCTCAGGGAGAGCACCATCTGCACCATGCCTTGCAAATCCAACGGCCGCGGTTGAATCTTCAGCTCACGATGCTCGAGCTTGGCGAAATCCAATAGGTCGTCCACCAGGAACCCGAGACGTCGGCCGCTGGCCAGCAACAGACCGAGATCGGACCGTGCCCGAGGGGACAAGCGCCCCGCCGCGCCGTCCAACAAGGACTCCGCCAGTCCGGTGATCCCTTGCAACGGCGTCCGCAGCTCGTGCGATGTATTGGCCAAAAACTGATCCTTGAGTCGATCCGCTTGCCGCAGACGCGCGTTGATGGCCTGCTCGCGGGCCAGCCGCCGACCTTGCCAACGTCGGAGCAGCTCCGCCGAGGCTAAGATACACACCAGGTACACGGCATAGGCCCAGCCGCTGCGCCAAGGGGGCGGCACAACGTGGATGGCCAAAGATCGCACCGGATCGCTCCAAGCGCCATCCCGGGTGCTGGCCCGGGCTTCGAAGACGTAGACCCCCGGGTCCAGATTGGTGTACCTGGCCTGACGATGCCGGGCATCGGTGGTGATCCAATCGTCGTCATAGCCCCGCAAGCGGTAGGCATAACGATTGCGCGCCGGATTGGCGAAGTGTAGGGCCGCCAGCTCCAAGGAGAAAGTCGGTTGACGGTGGGTCAGAGTGAGCTCCGAGGTGGCGAGAATCGACTGCTCGAGGGGCGATGCCCCATCCTCGGACGCTAGGGGGGCCGGCACCCCGGCCAAGGACAGGCCGGTCAAGGCCACCGTCGGCACATGGGGATCGTCCCTCAGCTGCGCCGGCACAAAGGAGGTCAAGCCGCCGGGGCCGCCGATCACCAGGGCCCCGGAACGCCGACGGAGAGCCGTGCCGATAAACGACACGTCCCCGTGCAAACCATCCCCCCGGTCGTAGTTGCGAAAGGTCTCTGTCCGTGGATCGAAGCGGCTGAGCCCAGCGTTGGTGGCCAGCCAGAGATGCCCGTCGTCGGCTTCGAGGATCCCCACCACCTTGTCGCTGGGCAAGCCGTCTTTTTCATGGAAGAGACGCCACTCGCCGGTTGTCGGCCGCCACCGATTCAGACCGCCGCCGTAGCTACCCAACCATACGTCGCCCTGACCGTCGACGTGCAGGGCCGTGAAGTTCAGCAACTGTCCTTGGGGGGCATCGACCTCATGGATCTCTGCCGCCGCATCGCGCCGCAGGTCGAGCCGGAAGAAGCCGTCCTCCGTCGCCACCCAGAGGCCCGGCGACACCGTCCCACCGCTACCGCCAAGGGGCGCCGCAGGTGGCTCGGCGGCTTCCGCCAAGGCATAGACGCGATTGGCGGCATGGCGCCTCGGCCCCGCACCGAGCATTTCGAACCGCTCGACGGAACCGTCCTCGATGCCGTGACGGAACAAACCGCCCCCGGTGCCGACCCACAGCCCATCCCCGCGGGCGAGCAGGCAAGTCACGCCGCGTAAGTTTGGCAAGCGCTGCGCCGTGCCCCCGGGCTCCCCCCCCGGCAATCGCCAGAGCCCGTCGTCGGAACCCACCCAAAGATCGCCGTCGGTCGATGGCTGCAAGGCCCGGATCATCCCCGTCGGACGCTCGGGGACCGCCCCCTGTGCTTCCTCGGAGGATGGCGCCGGCCAAGTGTAGATGGGTCGGTCCCCCCCATAGACCGCCAGCGCGCCTCCCTGCATGCCCACCCAGAGTCGCCCTGCGGCATCTTCGGTCAACGCCGACACCGCCACCCCGGGCACCCTGGAGGCTCGGCCGATGGCTCCCTGGGGCCAGACCTCGAACTGAGCACGCTGCCGTACCCAGCGGTTGAGGCCATTCTCCGTCGCCAGCCACAGGACGCCGGAACGATCCTCCAGAACATCCCACACCCGGTTCGACGCCAGCGTCCAAGGATCTCCTGAACGGTGCTCGAAGTGCTCGGCCAGACCGGTCTCAGGCCGGTAACGGATCACCCCGCGCGATTCCAGGGCCAACCACAGATCGCCTTGGGCATCTTGGCGCACCAGCTGGATGCCCCGGCCGTCCCCCTCCAAACCCGGTGCCGGGTCGAGGCGCAGAAAGTCGTCGCTGGCGGCTCGATAGCGATTGAGCATGCCGTCCCAGGTCGCCACCCACAAGGTGCCGGCGGCATCCACGAAGACCGTTCCGGTGGCGTCGGACGAGGGACTGTGGGGATCCTCCCCATGGTGGCGATAGTGGGTGAATCCCACCTGCCCTGGATCGTGACGGGACAATCCCGCACCGTCACCGATCCACAACACCCCTTGGCGATCCACCGTCAAAGCGTAAACCGAATCGTCGCCCAAGCTGCCGCTGACTTGCGGCTGGTGTCGGTACCGCTGAGCCTTGCCGCTGGCCGGGTGCAATCGGCTCAAGCCGTTCGAGGAGGCGACCCAGAGGTAGCCCTCGTGATCCTCCGCCATCGACCAAATGATACCCGGCAGGAGGGTCTCGGGATCGTCGGGATCGGCGACGTAACGCCGGAAGCGCTCTTCCCCCGGCAACCAGAGATTGAGTCCGTTGCGCCGGGTGCCGAACCACAGTCGTCCTTGACCATCCTCCGTCACCGCGGTCACTTGGCTTTCCGACAGGCTGTGGGGATCGTCGGGATCGTGTTTGAAGGCGCGAAACTCGAGACCGTCGTAGCGCTGCAAATAGCTCTCGGTGGCCAGCCAGAGAAAACCGTAGGCATCCTGGTGGAGGGCCCGTACCGTGCTGTGGCCCAAACCGTCTTCGACCCCTAGCCGTTCCAAATGTGGCAGGTCGGACCGAGGCAACGGCTCGGCCCCCATCGGTGCAGCGGCGCTGACCCACAGCACGAAGAGGCACAGGACACCCCCACGCACCGTGCTGTGAAGCACCCCGAGACGCATGCAACGGCGCCACTCAACCCAGCATTTTACTCCGCGGAGGAACTTGGAAGTCATGCGTGGGCTCAGGGAGAAAGGAGGGTGACCGGGGATGCAAAATCTGAAATGACCGCGCTACCTTCGATTCTACTAAAAAAGCCGTCGACTCCCCCAGGAAGTCGACGGCTCCGAGCAAAGGACCGAGACGCGGGACGAACCTTCAGACCAAGGCGAGCCTCGGCGCCGCATCCCTGCGGGCCTGCTGACGGTCGACCGCCGGACGCAGGGTGCGCATCGGCCGGGTCAAGGTGTCGAGGGCGATGCCTTGCCGCAGGGCGAGCAGGATACCCGCCGCCTCGGCATAGCTCTGGACCTCGATGACGTCGTCGAAACCCATCTTGTCGGCGGTGACATCGAGCACCGTGCCGTTGTCGCGCACCGCGATGATCGGCACCCCTGCTCGGTTGGCGTAGAGCGTCGGAATGCCCCCCAGGCAAGTGGACGGCGCCACCACCGCCAACAGGTTGTTGACATTGATGATGTCGGTGATGCCGGGGCCAGCCTGCAAGCGCGGCGCCTGTGCCAGACCGATGAGCACACAGCATAGGCCACTCTGCGACACCATCTCGCCGGCCCCCCGGGCGTCCACCACTTGGTCGACCAAGGCCAGCTCCTTGAGATTGATCATCGGAGCGTGGGCCGAGGGCATCTGAAAGCGATTCACCACCATGTGCGACATGATCGCTTCGACCCCGCCCATGGGGTTCGGGAACTCACCCTCGAAATGCTTCACGTACTCGTCGTGCGGCAAGTCCTGGATATTGGTCGTGATGCCGATGGCCTGGGCCCCGCGATCGATCAGCTTCTGTGTCGCCTTGTAGATCTCTTCGGGCCGATCCACGGTGCCGACGTAAGCCCCCGAGTCATTGAGCACACAACGGCTGCCGATGGCTTCGTCGGTGACCACACAATCCACCATGTCGACACCGTAGACGGCGCGGGCCGTGTTGACCACGTTGTAGACCACCTCGAGATTCTCGGGGGTTGTCTTTTCGATGATCAGACCTACACGGTTGGCCCGCGGGATGTGCAAATCCACCTTGCCCTTGCAGAAGTGATCGATGCACAGCCCCTCCGTGTACAGCGTATTGCGCTCCAAGCTGACGAAGTTCGAAGCATTGACCGCATTGGGGTTGGTGATCACGTAATCCACCGCCGCCGACAACAGACGAGTGGCGGGGGCAGCGTCCCCGGCATAACCACCCACCTCACAACCGACGCCGGTGGGGATGATATTCACCACCGCCGCCTTGCCGGGGTAGAGCGGACGCTCGGCGCCCTCCCCGGAGTCTGCTTCGAGGTCGATGTCCGAATCGTCGGTGAAGATCGTCGCTTCGACCACCACCTCGTTGTCGGTCACCTGTGCGATGTACCAACGCAAGGCACGATGTCCAAGCTTCTCCTCCACCAGGCGTCCGAGGGACTGGGCCTCGCCCTTGCTGAATCGGAACTGTCGATTCTCAATCATTGTCGTCATCCTTTGTCTTGCGCGACCACGGCCTGCCCTGCACTTTCTGCGACAATGGGCAAGGTTCCGGGTCTAACGAATGATAGGGCCCGACCATCTCGTCGGACGAAGCGAAGTAACCGTCGCGGTGGCTCGGTGGTGGCTTCGGGGTAGCAACACCCCTAAGACACCGCGGTAAATCCCAGTCCTAACCGGCATGATGGCTCTACAAATGCGTGATGAGCATAAATGCGTGACGAGCAGCCTGGGAAAGGGTCGGAGCCAGGTCTCGTCGACTGTCACCCCCGGCCAGGGAGCCGACGCCACGTTCCTGGAAGCCCGCTTGCGCGATGGTGCCTCGGTTCCTGGGCAATTGTCAAGTCGCGCCCCCGCTGAATCCGCCATCGAACCGCGCGGCGATTTTTTACCTCCTACCGATTCCTCGGCGCCACTTGGCCGCCCTCCGGTGCCATAATCAGCCCTTGTTCTTCACTTAGGCGTGACCTCTCCTCCAGCGTCCGCCAACCCTTCGGCAGCTCGACACCTCCAACTTGACGACCCCGAAAGCCCCCATGAGACGACTTCAGCCAGCCGCACCAAAAGCCATTTTCGTTTGCCTCCTCCTGACAGCCCTCGCTGGCACCCCAGCGAGTCATGGTCAGGCAACGCATCCCTTGTCCGATCTCGACATTTTCGAGCTCGAGTACGCCTCCGACCCTCAAATCTCTCCCGATGGCAAGCACATCGTCTATTCCCGTAACAGCATGAGCCTGATGCGGGATCGTCGCCTCTCCAGCCTTTGGCTCGTCGACCGCGACGGCAACAACCACCGTAAGCTGCTCTCCGGTGAAGGACAGCAGAGCGCCGCCCGGTGGTCCCCCAGTGGCGATCGCCTGGCCTATGTCGCCAGCGCTGGCGATGAAGGCAGCGAGATCCACGTCCTATGGCTGGCCAGCGGCCAAAGCGCCCGTCTCACCCAACTGCCTAAGAGTCCCCGCGGCATCCGGTGGTCCCCCGATGGCCGCTGGCTCGCCTTCTCCATGCTGGTGACTGAAAAGCCGCCGGAGCTCGCCAAGGGACCGAAAAAGCCGGAAGGCGCCGACTGGGCACCGCCCCCGCGGGTGACCACCCGGCTGCGTCATGAGGCCGACGGCCAAGGCTTCCTCGAGCCCGGCTACCATCACCTCTTTGTTTTACCCGCCGACGGCGGTACGGCCCGGCAGGTCACCACTGGCTCGTTCCATCATCGCAGCGCCCCCACGTGGTCAGCGGACGGTCAGCAGCTGCTGTTCTCCGCCAACCGCAACGCCGACTGGGAGCACACATTTGTCAATTCGGAGATCTACCGCCTCGACCTGGCCGACGGCAACATCGTCGCCCTCACCGACCGCAATGGGCCGGATCACAGCCCCGTCGTCTCCCCCGATGGCGAGTGGGTCGCTTATCTGGGCTTCGATGACCGGGTGCAGACCTACCAAGTCACCGACCTCTATCTCATGCGTCTCGATGGCAGCCAAGCACGACGTCTCACCGCCACCCTCGACCGCAGCGTCGGGGACCCGCAGTGGGCCGCCGACGGAAAAAGCCTGCTGCTGAGCTATGACGACCACGGCAACAGCAAGATCGCCCGCCTGCGGCTGAACGGCCAGAGCGAAGTCCTGGTCAACGACTTGGGAGGCACCGCCCTCGGGCGTCCTTACGGCAGTGGATCGTTCTCCGTCTCCAACGCCGGTGACATCTCCTACGTCTCGACGCGCCCAGAATTTCCAGCGGAGGTGACCCTGTGGCGCACCGGCCAGCAACCGCAGCGCCTCACCGACCTCAACGGCGACCTCTTGCCGTATCGTGACCTGGCGACGGTGGAGGAGATCTGGTTCGAATCCTCCTACGATCAACGGCAAATTCAGGGCTGGATTCTCCAACCACCCGGTTTCGATCCAGAAGAAAAATACCCACTCCTGTTGGAGATCCACGGCGGCCCCATCGCCAACTACGGTGATCGCTTTTCCGCCGAGATGCAGCTCTACGCTGCGGCCGGCTACGTCGTGCTCTACATCAATCCCCGGGGCAGCACCGGCTACGGTGAGGCCTTCGGCAATCTGTTGCACCACGACTACCCGGGCCACGACTACGATGATCTGATCTCAGGGGTCGATGCCGTCCTGGCCAAGGGGTATGTCGATGCCGAGCAACTCTACGTCACCGGCGGTAGCGCCGGCGGCATCATGACCGCCTGGATCGTCGGCAAGACTCAGCGCTTCCGTGCCGCTGCGGTGGTCAAGCCAGTGATCAACTGGTACAGCAAGGTCCTGGTGGCCGACAACTACTTTTACTACCACGACTACCGCTTTCCAGGCTCACCCTGGGACAACCCGGAAACCTACCTGCGCTACTCTCCCATCTCCTTGGTCGGTCACATCGAAACCCCCACCTTGGTGATGGTCGGCAGCGAAGATCTGCGCACGCCGCTCTCCGAATCGAAGCAGCTCTACCACGCCCTCAAGCTGCGTCGCATCGAGACCGCCCTGGTGGAGATCCCCGGTGCCTCCCACAACATCGCCGCCCGTCCCAGCCAGTTGATCGCCAAGGTGGCCCATGTCTTGGCATGGTTCGAGAAACACAGCGGTAAGGACGATGATGAAGAAACAACAGGCGGGGATACGGATTAGATGACCGTCCTGCAGGTGCCTGGCACCGTACCGCGGGCCATACGCCCCACCAAATCCACCGATTTGGCCTCCCCGATTGACCCGCTGGCCACCACCATGCTAATGTCCGCAAATTACTGACCACATAGAGTTTAGCGAGGGCACTCCATGGCCAACGAAGCGTCCGCGTCACCCACCAAGCCGACGTTGATCAACCGCGCCCTGAGCGGCATCGAGACGGTCGGAAACAAATTGCCGGATCCGGCGATGCTGTTTCTCATCTCTCTTTTCATCGTCTGGATCCTGTCGGCTCTGCTGGCACCCATGTCTTTCAGCGAGATCGACCCCCGCAGCGGTGACCCGATTCAAGTCAACAACTTGCTCACCGGTGCGGCCCTGGCTTCGTTCCTGGCGAACATGGTGACGATCTTCACCGGCTTCGCCCCCCTGGGGGTCGTCCTGGTGGCCATGCTCGGGGTCGGCGTCGCCGACGAGGCCGGTTTCTTCAATACCAGTATCAAGCTGATGCTCAGCTGGACGGCAAAATGGATGCTCACGCCCATGGTCATCCTGGTGGGTTTGCTCAGCCATAGCGCCGTCGACGCCGGCTATGTTTTGGTCATTCCGCTGGGGGGCATCATTTTTTATGCCGCGGGTAGGCATCCGGTGGCCGGCATCGCCGCCGCCTTTGCCGGGGTCTCCGGCGGTTTCAGCGCCAACCCCGTGCCCTCGGCCCTCGACCCCTTGCTGCAAGGCTTCACGCAACCGGCGGCGCAGATCATCAACCCCGAGGTATTGGTCAATCCCCTCGGCAACTACTTCTTCACCGCCGCCTCCAGCATCCTGATCATCCTGCTCGGTTGGTTCCTCACCGACCGCATCGTCGAGCCCCGCCTGCAGCAGAGCTCGCCGGTGGATCAAGACGCCGATGCCAGCCCTGAGATGGGCCACATCAGCGCCACCGAGCGCAAAGCGTTTTGGCTGGCCATGCTGGCCATGGCGCTCGGCATCGTCGTCATGGTCTTCGTCCTGCTCCCGGCCGACTCCCCCTTCCGCGACGCCAACGGCTCGCTGAACTCGTTCCAAGCGCCGATCATGCAGTCCATCGTGCCGCTGATTTTCTTGCTCTTCTTGATTCCCGGCGTCATTTACGGCTACGTCGCGGGGGTCTTCCGCACCTCCAAGGACATGGTGGACGCCATGACCAAGGCCATGCAAGGCATGTCGTATTACATCGTCATGGCCTTCTTCTGTGCCCTGTTCGTCTACGCCTTCGGGCAATCGAACATCGGCGCCCTGTTGGCCGTCAAGGGAGCCACCGTCCTCAAGGCCATGGCCTTGCCCGGGCCGGTGACCATGATCGGCATTGTCTTCCTCACCGCCTTCGTCAATCTATTCGTCGGCTCCGCCTCCGCCAAATGGGCGCTGCTGGCTCCCATCTTCGTGCCCATGTTGATGCAGGTGGGGATTTCGCCGGAGCTGACGCAGGCGGCCTACCGCGTCGGCGACTCCTCATCCAACATCGTCACCCCCCTGATGCCCTACTTCCCCTTGGTGGTGGTCTACTGCCAACGCTATGTGAAGAAAACCGGCATCGGCACCTTGACGTCGATCATGTTGCCCTACTGCGTCACCTTTCTGGTCTGCTGGTCCCTTTTCCTGATCCTCTACTGGACCTTGGGTATTCCGCTGGGTTTTGGCGCCTCCTACGTCTATCCGGCTCCCTGAAGACAAGAACAGCATTGAGAAAAGGCCCAGATCGAGATTTCGATCTGGGCCTTTTGTTTTCCCTCTACAGCACCTGACAGTGCTACACTCAACCCAATACGGTTTCATGGGATCTTGATCCCGCAGTCTATGGGCTCGACGGTATGTCCAACGAGTGACCTCCGATGTACGACCTGAGAAAGGCGAAGCACCTCTTGCTTCACCTACCTGGGAATGTCGATCGGAAGATGTATGGATGATGTATTGGGGCCTATCGGAGGGGCAGCGACCAGGTCGCCTGCAGAATGATGAACTGAACCTAGGAGAAGGTCATGATGGGCAGTAGAACGAAGGACACGTTTTGGACGTTGGGGCTTATCGCCCTTCTATGTTGCGGCCTGGCCAGTCCAGCGACCGCCCAGCAAGAGGCGGCCGAAGAGACAGCTGCCGGAGAGACCGCGGCCGAAGAAGCAGCTGAGCCGGAAATCGAAGGCGAAGTCTTCGCCGAAGAGATCGTCGTCACCGGTAGCCGCGCACAACCACGGTCGGCCATCGAATCGATGGTGCCCATCGATGTCATCGGCTCCAGCGATTTTGCCAGCCAGGGGGACACCGACCTCTCCAATCAACTACGGACCCTGGTCCCCTCGTACAACGTCAATGCCCAGCCGATCAGTGACGCGGCCACCGTCGTACGGCCCGCCAACCTTCGCAACCTGGCCCCCGATCACACCCTGGTATTGATCAACGGCAAGCGCCGCCACCGCGCCGCCGTCATCTACTGGCTGGGCAATGGTGTGGCCGACGGCGCCCAAGGCGCCGACATCTCCACAATCCCGTCCATCGCCCTGCGTCAAGTCGAGGTGCTGCGTGACGGCGCCTCCGCCCAATACGGCTCCGACGCCATCGCCGGGGTGATGAATTTTCTGCTCAAGGACTCCAACCAGGGCGGCAGCATCGAAGTCAAGGGCGGTTCGTACGCCGAAGGTGACGGCGACTTGCTCACCGTCTCGGCCAACATCGGCCTGCCCCTGGGCGACACCGGTTTCGCCAATCTCAGCGCCGAATTTGGTTCTTCGGAGGCCACTAGCCGCAGCGTGCAGCGCGATGACGCCGCCGCCTTGATCGCCGCCGGCAACACCGCGGTACGTGACCCGGCTCAGATTTGGGGCTCCCCCGAGATCGATGACGATTTCAAGTTCTGGGGCAACTTCGGCTTCCTCACCGACGGCGGCAAGCAGCTCTACACCCACACCAACTATGCCAGCAAGACGGTGACCGGCGGTTTCTATTTCCGCAATCCCAATACCCGCAGCGCCGTCTTCAGCGGCGACGGCGGTTCCACCCTGCTGGTCGGTGATCTGTTGGACGCCCAGGACGGTATCCTCGATGGCTCTGCCAACTGTCCGACCGTCAACATCACCAATAATGTTCCGGATCCCGCTGCCCTGGCCGCCGTCCAAGCCGACCCCAACTGCTTCTCTTTCCAGGAGCTGTTCCCCGGCGGATTCACTCCCAACTTCGGCGGCGATGCGGAAGACTTTTCCATCGTCAGCGGTATCAAAGGCCAAACCCAAGGTGGTGTCTTCTGGGACCTCAGCGCCGGCTTCGGCTCCAGTGAAGTGGATTTCTTCATCACCGACACGGTCAACGCCTCCCTCGGCCCGGACACGCCGACGGAATTTGACCCGGGTCTCTACCGGCAGGAAGACATCACCCTCAATTTCGATGTTTCCTATGCCCTCAACGAATGGGCCAATCTCGCCGCTGGTTTGGAATGGCGCGACGAGTCCTTCGAGATCGGTATCGGTCAAGTGGAGTCCTACACCATCGGCCCGCTGGCCACTCAGGGCTTCAGCGCCGCCTCCAACGGCTTTCCCGGTTTCGGCCCCTTGGCGGCCGGTGAGTGGAATCGTAGCAACTATGCCTTCTACGCCGACCTGGAGTTGCACGGTGACAACCTGACCACCGGCATCGCGGTGCGCTTCGAGGATTTCGAAGATTTCGGCACCACTCTCAACGGTAAAATCGCATCGCGCTACCGGGTCAATGATGCCTTCTCCGTGCGCGGTAGCCTGAGCAGTGGTTTCCGGGCCCCGACGCCGGGTCAGTCGAACGCCTTCAACGTCTCCACCGAGTTCGATCAAGTGGCCCAGGAGCTGGTCAATAACGGGACGATCCCATCGACCTCCCGGGTCGCCGCCCTGCGCGGTGGCGAGCCCCTGGAACCGGAAAAATCGATCAACTACGCCTTGGGTTTTGTCTACCACAGCGGCCCGGTGACCCTCACCGCGGACCTCTACCGGATCGACGTCAGTGACCGTCTAGCGGTGACCCAGCTCTTCAGCCTGACCAACGAAGAAGTCGAGGCGCTGCTGGCCGAGGGCATCACCAGTGCCCGCAACCTGCAAAACTTCCGTTTCTTCTCCAACGATTTCGACACCGAGACCACCGGTATCGATCTGGTGACCACCTACACGCCGGAGGCTCTGGGCGGCAATACCGTCTTCAGCTTGCTCTTCAACCACACGCAAACCGATGTCGCCAAGTTCAACCCCAACACCCTCGACGCGACGCGCATCCGCGAGCTGCAAGAAGCCCTGCCGGAAACCCGTTGGAACATGGCCGTCAACCACAACATGCGAGACAAGTGGCGCTTCCTGGCCCGTGTCAGCTACTACGATGAGTGGTTCGACTCGGAAGATATCCAGGTCTACAGTGGCGAGTACTTGGTGGACGCCGAAGTGTCCTATGCCCTGACCGAAGGTCTACACCTGATCGTCGGCGGGCAGAACATCTTCGACACCTTCCCGGATGAGAACCCCGGCGCCCGCTCCGGGGTCGGCAACCTCTACAGCCAGTTCACGCCGTTCGGTTTCAACGGGGCCTTCTGGTACGCCCGCGTCAAGTACGACTTCTGAGCCTCGGCCCCAGATAGCCTTAAACCACAACGAGCCGAGCCACGGGGTCCGGCTCGTTGTGTTTTTCGGAGGCTCAGAAACGAGGCTTGGCTCTCGGCGCCGCCAGGGCCCTCAGAACCTTAGCCCTCCTATCACCGTATCTTCCTGTGCACCCTGCAAAACGGGAAGGAGCTGAGATGAAGGACCCCATTCTCACGGCATTGCGCTACCTGGCCGCCATGTTGGCGGGCTACGGCCTCATCGCCATCGGCACGACCTTGACCTTCGAAGTCTGGTTGGGTGGCATCGGCTACCATACCTCCACCGCCAAGACCCTGGTTCTGGCAACCCTGGGCGCCCTGGCGTCAGGTGTGTTGGGGGGCTACGTCGCGGCCTGGATTGGCGCCCAGCGCCCCATCCGCCATGCCGCGGCGGTCCTCGTCTTGCTGCTCATCGACACCTTCTACGTCGTCACCTCTGGTATCAGCAGCGATCCCCTCGCCTTTGACCTGGCGGCCAGCGGTGGCCTGATGGCAGCGGCGCTGCTGGGCGGATGGCTGCGCCGCCGATGGCGACGGCGCGCCACGACCGCCATGGCGGCTATCTGAGGGACGCCGAAGCAGTCCCTGCAAAGAACAACATGTGCACCTCCGCAAACCCCAATAGATGCTGGCCGAGATGGTCATCAAAGCGGTCCCTGAGCCGCGATCTCTCGACAGGGGAAACCCGTCAACGGGGCCTACCCTTCGCTGTGGTCGGTTTGTGGCTCTTCGTCATCCTGTGGGGGCCCACTCCGTCTGCCAACGCCTGCTCGACGTTCTGCCTCGCCAGCCCTCAACAGACGGTGTTCGGCAAAAACTACGACTGGTACTTTGCCGACGCCCACCTGATCGTCAACAAACGCCAAATGGAGCGCCGTTCGAAAGTCAGCCCCCTCACCTGGACCTCCACCCACGGCAGCGTGACCTTCAACCAGTTCGGACGCAACTCCCCCAGCGGCGGCATCAACGAGGCAGGGGTGGTGGTCGAGCTCATGTGGCACGATTCGGCCCGGTATTCGGCCGACGACGACCGCTTGGCGATCGGCAACCTGGAGTGGATTCAGTACCAGTTGGATACCGCAAGCACGGTGGACGAGATCATCGCCTCCGACGCCAAAATCCGCATCCTGCACAGTGACGAGCCCTTGCACTACCTGGTGGCGGATGCCCAAGGCGGAGTCGCCAGCATCGAATTCTTGCGGGGACGCATGGTGGTACATCAGGGCGAAACCATGCCGGTCAAAGCCCTGACCAATGACGACTACAGCCGCTGTCTCGATTTCTGGCAACGTCAAGATCGGCAGCGTCAAGTCGACGGACCGGCAGCTTCCCAAATGTCACCCCGGGAGGCCGTCGCCGCCCCCCACCTGTCCGGCCATGGCTCCCTGCAACGCTTTGCACGGGCCGCCCACTGGCTGCATCCCCAGACGCCACCCGAAGACGCCGTGGTTTACGCTTTCGAAGCCCTGGCGGACCTGGCACAGGGCCCCTCCACCCGGTGGAGCATCGTCTATGAGCTCGAGGACCGCCGGCTGCATTTCAAGATTCGGCGGCAACCGGCGGTCTACCGGCTGTCGTTGGACGACCTCGACTTCGCCTGTCAACGGCCCGTCCAGAGCCTCGACCTGCTCACCGCCCAGCCCGGCGACTTGGCGCCACAGCTCAGCGACTACTCCATCGCCACCAACCGCCGCATCCTCACCGCCGCCTTTCGCCAGATCCCCGAACGCCAGGACACGCCGGAAGAGGAGATGGCGTGGCGATCACAGCATCCCAGTGGGGATCGTTGTCTGGTGGCTGCGCCCCATTGAGCAGCCAGCCTCTGTCGGTTCAGCCCCGGGCCGCCCGCAGGGTCTGCAACCGACGCCAGCCATCTTCGCTGGCCTGACGTTCTGGATGCCCCTCCGGCAAGGTGGAGCGTTGGATGGCCAAAGCCTTCTGCAGCATGGACGCGGCCTCGTCCAGACGCTGCTGATCCAGGTATAGCAGCCCGACGTTGCTCAAGCAGTAGGCCACCTCAGGATGCTCCGCCCCCAGAACTTGACGCAAGATGCCCTCCGCTTCCAAGTACAGGGCCTCCGCCTCCCCAAGCTCCCCCTGGCGCCAGCGGACCTCCGCCAGATTGGCCAGGCCGATGGCCACGTGGGGATGCAACGGCCCATGGGCGCTGCGCTGAAGCTCGACAAACTGCCGTAATAGGGGCTCAGCCTCCTCAAGTCGATCGGTCTCCGAATAGAGCGATGCCAGATTGTTCAACGCCACCAAGAGGTCCGGCTGCGGCGGCCCCCGGTGCCCTCGAATGATCTCCACCGAGCGCAGCAGCAGCGGCTCCGCTAGGGCTGGACGCCCGGAATCGATGTACAGATTCGCCAGGTTGCTGAGACTCATCGCCACCTTGTGGTCGTCGGCACCGAGCTGCCGTTGGCGAATTGCCAGGGCTTCTTCGAACAGGGGCTCAGCCGCCTCGAAATGTCCCAGCTGGGCCTCCAACGCCGCCAGGCCATTGAGCGTCTGCGCGGTCTCGAGATGGCCCGGCGGCAAGTGTTTGCGGCGCAGCGCCAAGACCTCCTCGAAGAGCTCGCGGGCGTCTTCGTAAAGCCCCAACTTTCGATAGACATCGCCGATCGTCTGCATCAAACGAGCCCGGGCCAACGGTTGATCAGCCAGCCCTTGACGGATTTTCTCCGCCCCGCTGTCGAGCAGCTCGCGGGCGGTCACCGAATTGCCTTTCGCTTCGCCGGGGTCGGAAACGGAGAACAGATCGACCAAGAACTTGGACACTTCCTCAGCCTCCCGTCCCGCCCGTTCCGCCGCCAACAGCGCCCCCTCGGCGCGCCGATGGGCCTCGGTGGCCGCCATCGCTTCGCGGTTGGCCCGCTGGGCCTCCAGGGTCCGTGCCCAGAAACCGGCGGCCAGCGCCAGGACGATGAGCGAGCATGCCACCACCATGCCGAGGCGGCGACGCACGAACTTCTTGGCCCGGTAGAGCCGCGACGGCGGGCTCGCCTCCAAGGGCTCATGGGCCAAATGCCGTCGCAGGTCCGCCGCCAGCTCGTTGGCGGAACCATAACGCCGTGCACGATCCTTGGCGATGGCCCGTAGCACCACCCAATCGAGGTCCCGTCGCAGGGTCCGCGACAGGGCCCGGGGCGACATGCGGCGCTCAGAAGCCAGCCGATCCCGCTCGGCGGCCTCGAGCTCGAGCCACCGCTGACTGGGGGGCACCGGCTCCTCCGAGGAGATGCGACGTACGATCTGCAACACGTTGACTTGCCCACCCTCGAAGGGCCGGTGACCCACCAACAGCTCGTAGAGCAGAATACCCAGGGCATAGACGTCGGCTCGCGTGTCGAGATCAAAACCCGCCTCACCGACCCGAGCCGCCTCCGGCGACAGATAGGCCGGTGTACCGATCAACCGCGTGCCGGTGAGCAGCTCCCCCCCTTCCGAGGGCTGATCCAAGGTCTTGGCGATACCAAAATCGATGATCTTGACCATGCGGCCGTCGGGCGTATCCGCCACCAGGATATTGGACGGCTTGAGGTCGCGATGCAGAATACCTTTCTGATGGGCGTGCTGCACGCCGGAGCACACCTTGCCGATGAGCACCAATCGATCCTCGATCGACAGACGCGCCTGCCGGCAATAGCTGGCGATGTCGCTGCCCTCCACATACTCCATGACGAAGTAAGGATTGCCCTCTTGGGTGGCGTCGGCGTCGAAGATTTGCGCCACATTGGGATGCTGCAAACGGGCCATGGCCTGCCGCTCGGCTTCGAATCGGCTGCGTTCTTCCCTGCCGTAGAAGGTCGACCGCAAAACCTTGAGGGCCACCCGCCGACGCACCGGCTCGGTTTGCTCGGCCAGGAACACACTGCCCATGCCCCCTTCCCCGAGCTTCTCGAGGATGCGGTAGGGGCCGATCCGTTCGGGTACCTCCAGCGTCCCGTCGTCCTCTGGCGGAGCCAACGGCCCCGGCTGTGAGCGCGAGGCCGCGCCAAGACGAGACAAGGTCGTCGCCACGCCGGGCATCTGCCGCAAGGTCTGCGGATCCTCGGAACCCGCAGTCGTAGGGTCCTCTTCACCGTCCATAGGGTTGCCTTCTTCGATCCTTCCCATGGCGATACTGTAGCCGGAAACGTTGGGCGAGGCGACGG
This sequence comes from Acidobacteriota bacterium, assembly GCA_029263315.1. Taxonomy (GTDB): domain Bacteria; phylum Acidobacteriota; class Thermoanaerobaculia; order Multivoradales; family J023; genus JAJCXR01. Next base: position 364,508 of record JAJCXR010000048.1, read on the forward strand.
CAAGACGCCCCGGGTAGAAAACGTGGCGTCCTCGACCTGAGATCAAGCCAAACGGACCGCCTTTCCAAGCCTTCAACTTACGCCTTATTGATGCTTTGTTGTCGTATCCATCTTGGTCACCGACGGTTTGCTTGCTAAGCTGCCCACAATGGAAACGCACGAGCTAATTTCCCACCTGGGCTATGCGGATTCGCCACATTTCATGGAGGCAGCACGTTTCGATGAAGTGCCTACCCATGCCCACATCCTTCGCCAAGCTGCCCGTCGATGCTCTGTGCAAGGCGTCTATCTTCTGCGCGACGAATCCATGGACTCATCCGCCACCGTCCCCATCGTCTATGTGGCAGAAGCCGATGATCAACTTGCCGCCGATGCGATCCATCTGCAGGTTTGGAATCAAAGCGCTGTTCCATTTCTGATCGTCCGCATGCCCCAAGGCGTGAGACTCTACTCCGGATTCGTTTACCGAAAGAATCTTGACCCAGATCGGCCTCAGGAAGGAGTGCTGGAGTCCCTCGTGGGTTTTCACGAAGTGAGCCTGCGGCTGGCCGCCTTCCACGCCGACCAAATCAACAGCGGTGCCTTGTGGAGGAGCTGGGGCAACAAGGTTCAACCGGAGAAACGGGTCGACCATCGTCTATTGGGCAATCTCGAGGCCATTGGACAAAATCTCCATGCCGATGGTGTTCAGCGTGAAACGGCCCATGCTCTGATTGGTAAGCTGGTCTATCTGCGCTATCTCCGAGATCGGGATATCCTCTCCGATCGGCGCCTCAGGGCATGGAATATCGATGCCAAAAGCGTTTTCGGAAGAGCCACCGATGCGCAGGCGCTCCACGATCTAGTGAGCCATCTCGAAGCCTGGCTGAATGGGGAGATCTTTCCCTTGTCACTTGTGGGAAACGCGGCTCTCTCCAGTGACCAGATCGCCAAAACGGCCGCGGTTTTTCTCGGCGATGACCCCAGTACTGGGCAGCTTCACCTCGATTTTGAAGCCTACGATTTTTCACACATTCCGATCGAGACCCTGTCGACGATCTACGAGCAGTTCCTGGCCATCGAGGGTACCCACCGCGAATCGGGCGCCTTCTATACGCCGTTGCCGTTGGTGAATTTCATGGTCATGGAAATGGAAGATCACAAACCCCTCACCTCGGGAATGCAGGTCCTCGATCCAGCCTGTGGCTCCGGCGCCTTCCTCGTTCAATGCTACCGTCACCTCATCGAGAAGCGAATGCTAGAGCTTCGAAGGGAGCTGCGTCCGACAGAGCTTCGCGACATCCTCGAACAACAGATTTTCGGCGTCGACCGCGATGGCGACGCGTGTCGCGTAGCCCAGATGAGTCTGGTCCTGACCTTGCTCGACTACATCGATCCGCCAGATCTTCAAAGCACGCCGACCTTCAAACTGCCCAAGCTACACAATAAGAATATTTATCAAAGTGACTTTTTTGATCAGGATTCTGCCTGGGCAACTGGCGCCGATAAAAAAAGATTCGACTGGATCATTGGTAACCCGCCGTGGGTTCAGCAGTCCCCAACGGGTAGCGAAACCCCAATTCAAGCATGGCTAGCGACCAACAGCTTGGTCAGACCGGTCAATCGCGGCCAAGCTGCTGAAGCTTTTGCTTGGAAAGCTGTGGATTTTTCCGCCAAAGATGGCGCTATTGGATTGCTGCTCCCTGCCATGACCTTATTCAAGCAGGAACCGACATCCAGAAAAGGATTCCGTCAGGTATTTTTCAATTCGGTCACCACCCTTGCGGTCGCCAACTTCACCAATTTGCGGGAAGTGCTATTCGCTGGTCGAGCGCGTTTGCCCTCGGCTGCCGTCTTCTATCGCCCCCCTGAGCCACCGCCGATCGGGCCGCCCGTCTTGGTCTATTCGCCATTGGTCATCAACCAAGAAGCCAATCGCCCCACCGGTCGTAGTCGTCGAATGACCGTTTGGGGGCTGGTGCCAAATAGCAGCGAGATCACATTCATCGAACGGAAAGATTTGCGCACCGGGTCGAGCCTGCCATGGAAAATTGCCATGTGGGGGACCGATCGAGACCGACGACTGCTGGAAAAAACTCGAAGAAAATTCGATAGCATGGAGACCTGGTCCGATTCTATCGGATTCTTGATACATCCCGGCCCGGAGTTGCGACCCCAGGAGACGCCCGAATCCGTCGAACCTGTTCCTGAAGTCGTCGGCCAGAAAATCCTGAGAGTGCCGCGCAACACTGGACGTCTCTATACCTTCGGTGTGGAACACGTCGAGTTGATCCCACCGGAGCTGGGGTTTCTGAGAGTCCGTGGAGGCAGGGCCGCCCTCGGGGTTTGCAAACCTCCCCATGTCATCGTGAGCGCAACGAGGACGTTCGCCGTATTTACCGATGAATACCTAGTGGTTCCCCCGCGGCAGATCGCCATCGCTGGGGCTCCCGGACAAGCACCGATGCTCAAGGCGTTGGCCCTCTACCTCAGCTCGGATTTCGCCTCCTATTTCGAGCTCTTCCATGCGCCCCAAAAAGGGATCTCGAGAGGCGGCCTGAGCACCCTCGGCACACTCAAGGCACTTCCGACCCCTCTAGGCGTGCTAAGTGAGCAAGAAATCGCTGAGTGGTGCGAGCTCCATCGAGGATTGGTCGCGGCCTCCAGGGAACACTTGGAGAAACCCCTGTGGAACGAACGAGAAAAAAATAAGGATTTACATGCCCTGGAAATCGAGCTGAACCAACGAGTCGAAGCAGCGCTTGGCCTGAACACCAGAGAGCGATGGCTCGTCCATGATCTAGTCCACGTCAAAGCGACACTGGTCGACGGTAAGCTCGGGGAGCCTGCGATTCGCCGACCCTCTCTGGAAGACCAGATGGGCTATGGCGAGATGCTGCGTGACGAGTTGGATTCCTTCCTCGACCCCGACGAAGGCAAGATGCATCACGTATCGATCCACGGCGGCAAGGACCAAGGGTGGGTGGCGGTTGAGCTGGTCGCCCGGAATGGCGAGCCGCCACGTGCGGTGGACATCTCAGAGGAACGAGATCCAGTGACCCTCGAGATGGTGCGCCTCCAAAAGAAACACCGAGACCTGACCCAGCAGTGGATCTACTTCGACCGCAATCTCTTCGTCTATGATGGCCCCAGGACCCTGATCTTCAAACCCCAGCAGCGCCTTTGGTGGACCCGAAGCCAAGCCATGGCTGACGCCGACGAGATCATCGCCGCTGCCTTGGCTCCCGATCGGCCGGACGGATGAGCTTGCGATCGCGCACCCGGCACCAAGGTCGGCCCGGTGATCATCGGAGCTACCGCCGCCGCTTTCTCCGTGACGTCCATCGTCTCGTTGGCCAAGGTTTCCAAGGGATTGCTCATCTCGAGCTCCATGACACCGAGGAACCCGCCATCACAGGTCTGCTCACCGCGGCCATGGATGCCTTCCTCGACAACCCGCACTCTCCGAAGTGGACCGAGCGCTATTCCGTACAAGACGAACGTCATCTGAATGACTCGGAACGTCAGGGGAAATGTCGTCTCCGGGTCGATCTGGAGCTCGCCAGCTCCCGCTATAGACCTCGCCCTCGATTCCAGATCGAGGCCAAACGGATGAGGCATCCTGAAAACGCGAGTCTGAGCGCCTATCTGGGTGTCGACGGGCTTGGCGCTTTTTTGCGGAACGACTACGCCAAAGATGAGCCGTGGGCCGGAATGATGGGTTATGTACAGTCGGCAACTGGAGAACACTGGGTAAACCAAATACGCGCCCGTCTCCTGGCGCCCGACAACGAGTTTTCCCTTGTCCCTGAAACAGAGGCACTTGAACCCGCAAATCTCGATCTTCAATTTCCTCAGGTATATCGCTCAGACCATCTCCGGAAGAGTGCACACTCCATTGAAATCCATCACTTCTTTCTACCCTGCTGCTGACTCGCTCTGTCGACAGCCCAACCGACCAGAACCTTGCCGATCAAGTCCACCTTTCCGGAAATACGGCGACCCATCGAGAGCACCGAGGCGCCGCCGGGATCCAACTAGGCGGCTCATCGACCAAAGGCCATCGATCTCGAAATCTTGACTCAATCGCCGCGCTTTTAGCCCATGGAGGTGACTAGACTTCTCGCCGCTGCCGCTTCGGTATAGCCTTTGCTCATGTCGCATCCACCCGAGGCCAACGGCACACCGCCCTCTACCTTCACCAACGTCTTGCTCGGCCTCACCAGCCTCGCCCTTTGCGGACTGGTGTTGTGCGCCGTCGGTTGGTATCGGGCGAGCCTGCATGAGGTGGCGCTCACCGACCTGACGGCGGAGCAACGCCAGGGGTTGGTCGAGACGATGGTACAAGTGAGCCCCGGAGCGCATCGCTGGGCCTTTTTCGAACCTCGTCTGGCCTATACCCTGCGACCCGATAGCCCGTTGGAGATCTGGAATTCCACCTTTGTCAGCAACTCCCTGGGCTATCGGACGGCGCCGCCGGAGAAACGGCCCGGCACCTTCCGCATCGTCTTCGTCGGTGACTCTTGGACCTATGGCATGGGGGTCGAACGCCAGGAGTCTTACCCCGAGGTGCTCGCTCGTTTGGCCAATGAGCACGCTGGGCTGAGCAGCGACGTGGAAGCCTGGACGTTGGCGTTGCCGGGCTACAATCTGCACAACAGCTTGGCGGGGCTGGACTTCTTCTTCAACACCTTGCAACCGGACGCCGTGGTGGTGGCACCGTCGGGCAATGACAACCACAGCTCCAACACCGTGCTGCCCAATGGCTCCCAGTGGGGCGACGGCCTCCTACAGGACGAGCTCGGCGAGCCCCATCAACTGACCTACAGGGCCCGGCGCCTCGACACCTACCGCTTCGAAGAGCGCTGGCGTCAGGCTTTCGATCGCCTGCGGCGGACGGAGGTCCGGCTCGCCGCGCAAGGTCTGCCTTTGTACCTGTTTTTCGTCGCTCGATGGCAGGAGGTGGACGTGCACGGCCGCGTCGCGGCGGCCGGCCTGGAGGCCCCCTACACCATCGTACCGATGGCCTGGACGCTCGATCCGTGGACTTTGCCGCCGCCCATCGGCCATGGCTCACCGCAGGCCCAGCGGCTCTATGCTCGCCTGCTGTATCGAGGTCTGGCCCAGCGCCTTGACTGGCCGCCGCTGCCCCCCGACCCGTCCTTGGACACACCGGCCGGCGAAACCCGAGTCACCAGCGCCGACATCGATCGAGTGCCACTCTTCGCAGCGCCGCCGCCGGGTCGCGACTGGTCAGGGGAACGGACCGCCTTGGCACGGGACCATACCCGCCGCCTGATCCCCAGCGGCTTCCGTCCGCCGGTCGAAGAGCTGGCCCAGGTGGCCGGCCCGATCGATCCACACACCGGAATGGTGGGCCGCGCCGCCACCGTCCTTGTCCGCCCCGCAGCGGCGGATCGCTGGCTGACGGTCACCGTCAGTCCCTTGCCCGATGCCCCGTTCCTCTATCCGATGGAATTCGAGGTACGCATCGCCTCCGCCGCCGGTGGCAGTCGAGTGCGTGCTGAGATCGACGCCGACCTCCCCGAGCAGCGTCTGTCGTTACCCATTCCGGCGGACATCCCGACCGGCGCCGCCCTCGACGTCATCATGGTGGCGGAGAACAGCATCAGCTCGCCCCAGGTGCTGGCGGGCCAGTCGCTCATCGTACGCGAGATTTCGACCTCCCCCGAAGTGCACTAGGAATGCGGCAGGGTGAAACAAAAGCGCGAGCCCTTGCCTATACCCTCGGATTCCACCCAAATGCGTCCCTCGTGCAGATCGACGATGCGCTTGACGATGGCCAAACCGATGCCGGTGCCCTCGGTGTCCGGGTCCAGCCGCTTGAATAGCTCGAAGATCCGCTCACAGTCCTCCGTCTCGATGCCGATACCGTTGTCGGCGACGAAGAAGACGGTCTCGCCGGCCCCTTCGCCAGAGTGCGTCGCATACGCCGAGCCTGCCCCGTCGCCGTCCCGCCGCACTCCGATCTCGATACGGGACGGTTCCTCGCCCTTGAACTTGAGGGCGTTCTCGAGCAGATTCTGTAGCAGCTCCACCAAGCGCTGCCGATCACCATAGACTTGCGGTAGATCGTCGGCGATCTTCCAGTCGACGCCTTCGGGTCCGATGCGGCCGCTCAAGACTTCCAAAACCTCTTCCACCAGTTGCCCCATGGGCACCGACTCCGGCGGGTTCTTCATCCGCCCGATGCGCGACAGCTGGAGCAGATCGGCCAACAGGTCGCCCATGCGTCGAGCCGCTTTACGAATCCGTTCCACGTCTTGTCGCGCCCGCTCCACCTTGCCTTGGGCAAGGTCGTTGTCGAGCATGCCGAGGAACCCTTCGATGGTGATCAACGGGCTCTTCAAATCGTGGGACACGGTGTAGGTGAAACGCTCGAGCTCTTCATTCTTGGTTTCGAGCTCGCCGATCAGGCGCTGCTTTTCCTGCTCCTCCCGACGCCGCGCCGAGACATCCCGAAGAATCGCCTGAATCACCTTGCGCCCCCCCAGCCGGAAAGCACCGACGGCCACTTCTGCGTCGAAGACATGGCCATCCTGACGGCGGAAACGAAATTGCAAAGCCCAAACCTCGCCGCTGGAGAAAGCCGCCATGCGCGCCTTGCTCTCGGTGAGCTCGTCGATGGCTTCGTCGTCGGACTGGATGAGCTCGTCGAAGCTCAGACCCACCAGGGCGCTAGGGTGATAGCCAAAGAGTTGACCGGCCCGACCGTTGGCGTCGATGATCTTGTTCTGGTCGAGGATCAGAATGGCGTCGCTGGCTTCAGCGAAGAGCACACGAAAACGCTCTTCGCTTTCTTCCAGCGCCAAACGTGCCTGCCGTTCCTGCTCGATGATGCCTTGTAACCGCCCATAGCGCCGCTCCGCCACCCCGCTGCGCCACCGATAGACGACCGAGACGAGGACAGCGACCAACAAGAGGGCGGCCCACAACCAAGGCCCGCCGGCAGACATCCCTTCCAACCGCAAGGCGGATCAGAACTTCTTGAAGACCGTGGAGAAAACCAACAGGACGAAGCCGAGGGAGATCAGCCACAGCTCGTTGCCGCTGATATAAGGAAGGGCGACAAAATGGCCGAGCAGACCGAGGCATCCGACGATCACGGCAATCAACCAGACCGATTGGGTGGGGGCATTGAGTTTCATGGAATTCTCCCTGGGTCTTGATACCTATCGAGTTGAGGGGAATTTGGAAGGTTTGCCGCTGGAGCACGTCCAACTATCCTCTATCTTCCGATGGCTTCGGGCCAAACTTTCCAGACTACGGGAATCCCGTGGAGGATAGCAGACCCGACAGAACACTGTCGCCCCGGACCCGACCTTGTCTGCGGGGGATCACAGATGGCGGTTGCCCGTCCCCCGGGACAGGAAGGTGTGCAGCAACAAACCCGCCTCGCTGGCCGTTTGTACCGCCAAGCTGGAGGCTGCGCCGACCGCCGCCAACACCGGAATCTCCGCCATGATGGCCTTCTGCACGATCTCGAAACCGGCCCTGGCGCTGACCACCAGAATGTGTTCTTTGAGGGGTAGCAGATTTCTTTGCACTGCCCAACCGACGATCTTGTCGACCGCATTGTGGCGTCCGATATCTTCCCTGGAGCACAGCAGACGGCCTTGCCGGTCGAACAGCGCCGCGCCATGCAAACCGCCGGTGGTCGCAAAGATCTGCTGCTGCTCGCGCATGCGGCCGGGTAGCTCAACCAAGAATTCAGCGGTCACCGTCATCGGCTCGAGGCGCGGCAGGCGCTGGAAGACGTCCTCCAACCGTGCCTTGCCACACAGCCCACAGGCCGCCACGGCGGCGAACTGGCGGCGCGCCTGCTCGCGGCCTCGGCGGCGTTCTTTGGCCTCGGGCGTCAAGGTGGCGAGGATCAGATTATCGGGATCGTAGGCCAGGGGATCTTCACAGGGGAGCAACGACTCCAGATCCGCCCAACAATCGATGACCGCCTCACTGAAGAGAAGTCCCGTCGCCAGCTCGGCGTCCTGCCCCGGAGTCCGCAGGGTCACCACCAGGGACTCCCCGTCGAGACGGATCTCCAGCGGCTCTTCCACCGCCACCCAATCCTCCACCACCTCCCCAGCCCTCTCCAACCTGACCCGCGTGATGCCGCGGGCGATGGACCCTGAGGCGGAAGGATCGTCTGCTCTAGATGCCATTGGAGCGCAGCCCATCCAAGTGATCGACATCCGATGACGACCGATGCAAGACGCGGAATGAGAATTCTAGGTTGTTGTGCACGGCTGGTATAGGAGCGTAGCACCGCCCCATTTCGTTCAGCAACCGAATCGCCGCCTTTCTCGCATAGAATCCACCCATGTCTTCTTTCATACCCAGATTGCAGCCGGCTCCCTTTCAACAATGGGGCGAGGATCTCGATGCCGCTTCGGTACAACAGCTGGAGAATGCCTGCCAACTGCCGGTGGCGGTGCGGGGCGCCCTGATGCCGGACGCCCACCGTGGTTACGGCCTCCCCATCGGCGGTGTTTTGGCGACGCGCAACGCCGTCATACCCTATGCCGTTGGCGTCGATATCGCCTGCCGGGTCAAGATGAGTGTGCTCGATCTGCCCCCCAGCCAGCTCGAGGAGGCACCGGACACCCTGCGACGGGCCATAGAGGTCGAAACCCGCTTCGGTATCGGCGCCAAGTTCCAACGTCGCCGCCAGCATGACGTGCTGGACGAAGATTGGCACATCTCGCCGTTGATCCAGGGGCTGAAGGACAAGGCCTGGGCCCAGCTGGGCAGCAGCGGCAGCGGCAATCATTTTGTCGAGCTCGGCCTCCTGGCGGTCGACAACGACGCCCTGGATCTAGCCCCCGGCACCTACCTAGCCTTGCTGAGTCACAGCGGTAGCCGGGGCGCCGGCGCCACCATCGCCGGTCATTACAGCAAGCTGGCCCGAGCCCAGCATCCCGACCTGCCCAAGGGACTGAAGGAGCTCGCCTGGCTCGATCTGGACAGCGAGGCGGGGGACGAATACTGGCGCGCCATGCAGCTCATGGGACGCTACGCCGCCGCCAACCACGCCTGTATTCATCGTCATCTGACCGCCCACCTGGGTGCCGAGGTGCTGCTCGACCTGGAGAATCATCACAATTTCGCCTGGCGGGAGACCCACGACGACGAAGAGGTCATCGTGCACCGCAAAGGGGCGACCCCGGCCGCCGAGGGCGAGCTCGGCATCATCCCCGGCTCGATGGCCAGCTCGACCTACATCGTCCGCGGTAAGGGCAATGCCGCCTCCCTGAGCTCCGCCGCCCATGGCGCCGGTCGCGCCATGAGCCGCACCCAGGCCAAGAAGACCCTGTCTTGGAAGGACGCCCGGGCCCTGCTGGATCGGCAGCGGGTGAGCCTGATGTCGGCGGGCCTAGACGAGGTACCGATGGCCTACAAGGACATCCACGCCGTGATCGCCGCGCAGCAGGACCTGATCGAGCCCTTGGCCACCTTCGAGCCCCGTTTGGTCAAGATGGCACCGGCCGGCGAACGTCCCGAGGATTGAGCCGTGGCCAAGCTCATAGCGCTCCCAGGGGCCCTACTTCGCAAGCATCCTGTGACCTCGCGATGGCATCGCCTGGGAAGAAGCCTATCCGCTGTCAGCGCCACCGTCTGTGCCACCGCCAGCGCCACCCTCTTGCTCCTGCTGAGCAGCGCCTGCCAACCACCCGAGCCAAGCTCCGACCAGGAGCCGGCGGACACACCTCGGGCTGAATTCATCGCCATCGCCGAGCGATTGGAGGCCAGCGACGCCAGCTTCTTCGGCAATGCCCAATTCGAGCGCCTGCAGCAGATCTTCGAGCAACAGGATCTCGCCACCCATCGGCCGATCAACGGCCAACAGTTGCAAGTGATCCTACAGCTCGCCTCGCAGCATTTGCGTTTGGGAGACACCGAACGGGCTTTGCAGCTGTTGCTCTCGGTGACCGACGAGGTCGAGTCTCAGGGTTCCGCCATCGCCCTGCGAGCCCGCTGGCTACGGCTGCTGGCGATGACCCATCTGCGCCGGGCGGAAGACGTCAACTGTCGGCTGCACCGACGGCCGGGGGCCTGCATCTTTCCGCTGCGCGACGGCGGCGTGCACGGTGAGACCGAACCGGCGGCGGCGGCTCGTCAAGCCTACCTCGAGTATCTCCGCCTACGCCCGGGGGACGGCACCGCCGCCTGGCTGATCAACGTCCTGAGCATGGCCCTCGACGACTACCCACAAGGGGTACCCGAGTACTTTCGTATTCCCCCGGCCACCTTCGAATCGGCCGACGACATCGGCCGCTTCGAAGACATCGCCCCACAGCTCGGCATCGATACCTTCAACCACTGCGGCGGCGTGGTCACCGAGGATTTCGACGGCGACGGCCTGCTCGACATCGTCACTTCCACCTGGCATCCGCGCGGACCGTTGACCTACTACCGCAACGTCGGCGACGGCAGCTTCGCCGAACGCACCGTCGACGCCGGTCTCGATGGGCAGCTGGGCGGCCTCAATCTGATCGGCGGCGATTACGACGGCGATGGCGACGTGGACCTTCTCGTGTTGCGCGGCGCCTGGCTATTTCAACATGGTCAGATCCGCAACTCTTTGTTGCGCAACGACGGCGCCGGCCGATTCACCGACGTCACCCGCCAGGCCGGGCTGGCGGAGCCAGCTCGGCCGACCCAGGCCGCCACCTGGGGCGACTTCGACAACGACGGTCACCTCGACCTCTACATCGTCAATGAACGGGCCGATGCTCAATCCGAGGTCAGCTACCCGGCCCAGCTCTTCCATAACCGGGGCGACGGCACCTTCGTCGACATCGCCGCCGACGCCGGGGTGAGCAACGGGGCCCATGGCAAGGGGGTCACCGCCGGCGACTTCGACAACGACGGCGATCTCGACATCTACGTCTCCAACATCGGCCCCAACCGGCTCTACCGCAACGACGGTAACCTCACCTTCGTCGATGTGGCGAGCCAGCTCGGGGTCCAAGAGCCGATCGGTCGCAGCTTCGCCGCCTGGTTCTTCGACTACGATAACGATGGCTGGCTCGATCTCTTTGTCGGCGCATACCAGGCCACTGTCGACGATGTCGCCGCCGATCTCATGGGGGCCCCCCACGGCGGCGTCTATCCACGGCTCTACCGCAATCTGGGGGGAACCTTCGATGACGTCACCGCCGCCAGTGGCCTGCAACACGTCTACCTGCCCATGGGGGCCAACTTCGGTGACCTCGACAACGACGGCTGGCTCGATATTTATCTGAGCACCGGCGATCCGAGCTACGAAACCCTGGTGCCCAACATCATGTTGCGCAACCAAGGGGGACGCCGCTTTGTCGACATCACCACTTCCTCAGGGCTCGGACACCTGCAGAAGGGCCACGGGGTCGCCTTCGCCGATCTCGACAACGATGGCGACCAGGATCTCTACCATCAGCTGGGTGGTTTTGTGCCCGGAGATCCCTATCACAACGCCTTGTTCCACAACCCCGGCCACGGTCACCGCCATTTGACCGTGCAGCTCGAGGGTAAAGACAGTCCCCGACGGGGCATCGGCGCTCGCCTGCAGGTGGTGGTGGAAACGCCTTCGGGGCAGCGTTCCATCCACCGTGCCGTCGGCTCGGTGAGCAGTTTCGGCGGCTCCCCGCGGCGCCAGGAGATCGGCTTGGGTGACGCCCTCGGCGTCCGTCGCCTCGAGGTCTGGTGGCCTGCCTCCGGTAGCCGTCAGCAATTCACCGAGGTGCCGATGGACAGCACTGTGCGGGTGCGCGAGGGGGTTGCCGGCATTGAGCTTCTCGAGACACCGAGTTACGATCTGGCGACCGCTCTCGAGGCGGCCTCCCCTCATCATCACACCGCCTCCGGCGGCGCTCACCACGGGACACCATGAAAGTCATTCAGCGTTGTTTACCAGGCCTGCTGGTCGTCGTTCTAGCCTGCCAAGGCTCCTCCATCCCCGACCTCGGCAGCATCGACCGCTTCTTCGAGGACCCCGTCGTCGGCAGCTTGATCTCTGAAAAGCTCGAAGTAGCGTATGCCCAACCGCAACAGCCGGAGCCCTGGATTCAGCTAGGCATCGCCTTGGAAGCCAATGACTTTCTGCCGGAGGCCATCCGCTGCTACGACCATGCCCTGGGCATCGACGACAGCGACGCCCGGGCTTGGTACCGCTTGGGTAGCGCCCAGGCCGCCGCCGGAGAGCACCGACAGGCCGTCCAGGCATTCAGCGCCAGCATCGACGCCGAGGCGGAGTATCCACCGTCGTACTGGCGCCGCGGCCACGCCCTGTTGCGACTGGGCGAGAACGAATCGGCGAGCCTCGACTTCCACCGCACCCTGGAGCTCGATGCATCACAATTTCCGGCGACCCTCGGGCTCGCCAGGGTCCTGATCGATCGCGACACGGTGGAAGATGCCACCGAGGCAGTCCGCCTGTTGCAACCCCTGGTGCAACGCCATCCCCGGCTGCGCACCGCCCACTCGCTCCTCGGCCTGGCGCAACGTCGCCTGGGCAACGCCGAGGCGGCCAGGCACCATCTCGAAGCGGCGGGCGCCGGAGCGTCTTCGGCCACCACCCGCGACAAATCCCTGATCTTCGGACGCAATATCCAGGACCCCTGGCAGCGAGAGCTGGGGAAAGCGCGGGCCAGTCACCGGATGGTGATCGACCAGGCTGGCCAAGCCTTCCTGAACGGCGACTTCGAATCCGCCATCGCCACCTTGGAGGATCTGCGCCGACATCGTCCCGACGACGTCACCCTCGGCCTCAACCTGGCCACCGCCTACCGCCAAGCGGAACGCAACGGGGAAGCCGTGGCCCTGCTGCAAAAACTCCACGAGGGTCATCCGCAGCGTTACCAACTGGCCATGGACCTGGCCTGGAGCCTGTTCGAGGCCGACGACCATGGGGCCGCCTTGGCCATCGCCCAACGGGCCGCCGAAATCGATCCGCAGGCCCAAGGTCCCGAGCTGTTACGGGGCCGCATCGATGGCTCCATCCCCGAGCCACCACCGGCCGCTGCCCCCACCATTCTCCAGGCCACGTCGGTGCAGGGAGACCCCCGATGAAGATCCATGCTCTATCTTCGACCGTGCTTCTTGTCGCCGCCCTGTTGTTGTCCGCCTGCGGTGACTCCGCCTCGACCTCCACCGACGGTATCGCAGCGGCCGGCCAGGCGCTGCATGGCAAGGCGCCGGACCGAGCCGAGCACGGCGTTTGGTTCGAAGATGCCGCCGCCTCGTCCGGCCTCGACTTCGTACATCAGTGGGGCCATCAGGATGTCCATTGGATGCCCGAGATCATGGCCGGTGGCGCCGCCCTCTTCGACATGGACGGCGATGGCGATCTCGACGCCTACCTGGTGCAGAGCGGTTTTCTGATGCCCGGGGAACGGCAACAACCGGGCAACCAGCTCTATCGCAACCTCGGCGGCGGTGAGGTCGGTCGCCTGCGCTTCGAGAACATCAGCGAGGCGGCCGGCGACGCCGCCCACACCGGCTACGGCATGGGGGTCGCCGTCGGCGACGTCGACGGCGACGGCCGGGTCGATCTCTACGTCACCAATGTGGGGCCCGATGTGCTGCTGCGCAACCTCGGCGACGGTCGCTTTGCCGACATCACCGGCCAGGCGGGCCTCGGCAGCCCAGCCTGGGGCGCCAGCGCCGCCTTCCTCGACTACGACCGCGACGGCGACCTCGATCTTTTTGTCACCACCTATCTGGACTGGTCGCCGAGCCGCGAGCTCGATTGCTACAACGCCCGCGGTTGGCAGGTCTACTGCTCGCCCCAGTCCTATGAGGCGCCGCTGCCGGATCTCCTCTATCGCAACGACGGCGATGGCAGATTCACCGATGTTTCCGCCGCAACGGGCATCTCACAGAAGGCGGGCAATGGCCTCGGGGTGGTCAGCTCCGACTTCGACAATGACGGCTGGCCGGACCTCTTCGTCGCCAACGACGGCACCCCAGACCACCTCTGGCTCAACCGACGGGATGGCACCTTCCGCGAGGACGGCGCCTTCGCCGGTTGCGCCTTCGACCTCGACGGACGGCCCAAGGCGGGCATGGGAGTCACCGTCGGTGACTACGACAACGACGGCGACAGCGATCTCCTGGTCTGCAACCTGCGCCAAGAAAGCGACTCCCTCTACCGCAACCAAGGCGGCCTGTTCAGCGACGTCACAGCCGCCCTCGGCCTCGGTTCGACCAGCGTTCCCTTCACCCGTTTCGGCATCGGTTGGGTGGATTTCGACAACGACGGCCAGCTCGATCTCTATCAAGCCAATGGTCGGGTGACGCGGCACAGCGAGGCCATGCGCTCGGACGATCCCCACGCCGAGCCCAACCTGCTGTTTCGAGGGGGCCCCGAGGGCTACCGCGAGATCCATCCCAGGGGCGGCACGGGATCTTCGCCCCTCATCGCCACCAGCCGAGCCGCCGCCTTCGGCGATCTCGACGGCGACGGCGGTATCGACATCCTGGTGGTCAATAGCCACGCCCCCCCGCAGGTGCTGCGCAATGTCGTGCCCGGGCGGGGTCAGTGGATTCTGCTGAGCCTCCTGGACCGCCACGGCGCCCCCGCCCTGGGTGCCCGCCTCAGCGCCCGGATCGGCGAGCGACCGGTTGTGCAAGAGGTGCGCAGCGCCTACAGCTATCAGGCCGCCAACGATCCCCGTCTGCACATCGGGCTGGGCGACGCCGACCGCTTGACGGGGGTGCGGGTCCGCTGGGCCGACGGCAGTGAAAGCGAGCACGGCACCTTGACCGGGGGCCAAGTGGTCACGCTGCGCCAGGGGTCTTGAGCCGACCACCCGGCGGCGTCAAGAGCCCACAACTTGACGGCTGTAGCGGCCCAAAATGCGCCTGGCCAGCCACAGGCAAACAATACACAGCGCCACCACCGTCGCCACCGCCAGCCAGTAGCGCCACAGGCTAGCGGCCGGGAAGACGTCCCCCGCCACGAAGCGGGTATATGCCTGGATGAAATACATGTGGAGAAAATAGATGCCGAAGCTCACATCGGCCATGTAGCTGAGCTTGCTGTCCAGCAGCTGGCCGCAGCGGCGCAGCATCACCAACAGGACGCCACATAACAGCACTTTCTGCACTGCGTTGGTGCCGAACACACCGTTTTCCGTCGAGAACATGGCCGCCGAGCCGATGGCCCCGCCGCGCCCGTAATAGCCCACCTCGAGCCACACCAAAGCCACCACCGCCGCCAGCAAGAAAGGCAACCAACGATCGTGCCAGGCCATCACCCGCTCCCGGTGGCGACTGAACCACATACCGAAGAGATAGATCGGCAGGAAATAGGCGCAGGAATGCCAGATGTGGGTGAAGTCGCTGGGACGGTGCACAAACACCGTGACGGTCAGCAGCAAGGGAAGCAAATAGTAACCCCGTCCGTCGCGGTCGATCCACAACAGGGCGGGCGCCATCAGGTAGAACACCGCGATCATCGGAATGAACCAGAAGGGCAGGATGTGGTACCCGGTGAGCAACGACCAGGCCACGTTCTGGGCAACGGTGGGCCAGTGGTGGTGATACTCGGGGTCGAAGGCGCCCCGCTGGGTCAGCGCCTGCACAGTGATCATCGGCAGCGAGACGATGACATAGGGCATGATGACATTGCGCAGCTTGCTCTTCAAATAACGCCGATACTGGAACTTGTGCGACAAATGCTGAAACAGGAAGCCGGCGACGAAGACAAAAAGCACCGTGCCGTTCTGCATCAACGACTTCATCAACAGCTCTTGCCAACGCACCTGCTGCCACTCGAAAAGGTAAACGCAGTGCCCGGCGACGATGAAGAGAATAGCCACGGCCC
Organism: Acidobacteriota bacterium; assembly: GCA_029263315.1. Lineage (GTDB taxonomy): Bacteria > Acidobacteriota > Thermoanaerobaculia > Multivoradales > J023 > JAJCXR01. The sequence goes on from JAJCXR010000048.1 coordinate 380,316, forward strand.
GGAAGCTGTGGATGTAGCTCAAGAACATGGACGATCCTTGGGTGGCGACATAGCCGGATTGTAGCGCGATGCCAGGCAAAAGGAGACCACGACCCTTCCAGGGTTCGGCCCATCGCCGTCAATCCGATGGCAGGCCTTGCCCCCCGAAACCAGGGAAAATTGTTCCTTTCCGAAACCAAAACGAGGCGAAGTTCCCCGTCACGGCGTTCTCCAAGCCCCTCCTTCAATCTACCCAATATCGACCAAGACCCTCATTTCCTGTACTTTAGCGCACCAGAGGGGGCCATCGAGCAACTGGCACGGGCATTGCTGCCGCCTTATTAGTGCGACTCCGTCTCAACGGGCCCTATCCATCCGCACCCCGTGGTCTGCGCCGGCTGCCGACCGGGGCAGCGAGCTGAAACCGACATCTCGCCTGGCCAATTGGGACGTTTTAGATGAATGCTTTACACTGGACTGAGACTAGCCCTGCTTTTGACCGTCATTGAACGGGAGATATGTTGATGAAATCCTCACCGAGAGACACCGTCCTTCGCCCCCTGCCCCAGATCCTCCAACTGACCGCCTGGGCCGTCGCCCTGCTCTGCTTGGCGCCGCAGGACCTGTTGGCTGGAGGCAGCCAGGCGACCGGCGCCACCAGCGATCAGTTGATGGTCTACAACGGCAACAGGGAAGGCACGGACATCGGCGATTTCATCTCCGACCAAGACGGTCTCGACGAGCCCTATACTTACTTCATCGAAGTTCCTCCCGGTCTCAGCCGCTTGGTGGTGGAAATCTTTGATCCAGATATCCTGGCCGCCGCCGATCCCGATGACGAGCGGGACGAAGATCGCGATCTGCTGCGCAGCACCCTCAACACCTACGCCCGCTATCGCCTCTTCGATCCCGACGGCAACCAAGTGCCCACTGCTTTTGGCGTTGGTGGCAACAATACCTCCATCGTCTCGACTCCCAATCCCAGCACCTGGGACAACGCCTGGGTCACCTTCTACGATAGTGATCGGGCCGGAGCCTCCTCCAGTAACGATTTTATCGACAACTTCGGCACCGTCGCCTACAACAACAACGACAGCACCACCAGCGACACCTTTGCCGGCAGTTGGACGGAAACCGGCGAGACCGGCACGGCAGGCCCCACCGGCGGCATCATGCAAGTGACCGGAGGCGAGCTGTCGATCTCCAACGTCGGCGATGCCTTCCCCTTCACCTCACAGCCCCGCATCCATCGTGAGGTGGACCTATCGAGTTTCTCCAATGCTGTCGTCAGCTTCGACTGGGGTACCGGCACCGGCATGGAAGACAACGACGCCATCACCTTTGAGGTGTCGCCCGATGGTGGTACCACCTGGGTGGGGCTCGACATCTTCTCTTACTTCGTGACCGACGCCGCCTCCGGCAGCGCCTCCTACGACATCACCGACTACATCGCCTCCAATACCCAAGTGCGTTTTCGTATCTTTGACAACTTTGCTGGCACCGGCGAAGCCTTCACCGTCGACAACTTCACCATCGACGCCAACTCTTCCGCCGACGGCGCCGCCCCCGACGCTGGTCACTGGAAGATCGAGATGGACATGAGCACCGAGGTCAAAGATCGAAATTCTCAGCAGGAAGAGCTCAACGCCATCGGCATTCGCGCCCACGACGGCACCTCCGGTAGCGGTGGCACGGAGGTCAACGTCTATGCCCACAGCTACTTCAGCCTCGGGCTCAACAACAACAACAGAACGCGCTCCTACACCATGTACCCCTACATCACCGAGGGTTGCACCTTCAGCGTCAATGACTTCGACCACGATTCCATGGCCCCAGATCCCATGGTGGCCGGCATCAGCCCACCCTATGGCTCTTGGGATCTGACCAGCCGCTCCGCCACCTTCACCGACGATGAGGCCAGCACCCTGAGCGAGAATGACAGCTGGTTCAGCGAGGACGTCAGCGGTTGGAATTCCGACGACGCGGCCACCGACTACGGCATCTGGGAGATGGACATGACCATCTCCGACTTCGGCTCCGGCAACTACGCCGTCTACTACATCGGCAACCAAGACGCCGATGATCCCGACGCCAATGCAGACGGCACCCCTGGGCCCACCGCTTCGCCGGAAGCCGATACGGTGCGCATTTATTTCCCCACCGACGCCAACACCGCCCCCAGCAAGCCCTACGCAACCCACGCCATCCGCTACCTGGGGCCCGGCGGCGGTCCGAATCCACCGGAGATGGGTTCGGTCACCACCTTCGTCGTCACCGTGCGCATCGTCAACCCCACCGGCTCCATCGGCAGCATCTCCTTCGACAGCGGCGCCAGCCGCACCGTGACCGCCGAGGTGCCGGCCAGCACGACGGATTACGCCATCTGCTATGGCGGTACCACCCCCTCCTTTCCGACCTCCGGCTCGATGATCAGTGAGCCGTCCACCACCTGCCCAAGCGGCGGCGCCACCGGTGGCACCGTCGAGTGGGAGCCGGCCGACATCGCCGCGGGCGCCGAAGCGCAGTTGCGCTACTTCATCACCGTCGAGCCCTTGGTGGCCACCGATCCGCTGACCGTTCCGGTGAGCGGCACCTACCCGTCCAGCGGCACGGCGGTCAGTTTCATCGACGAAACCGGCGACACTTCCGGCGCCTTCACCCTCGGCCCCCTGTGCGGCTTGAGCATCGTCGCCGGCCCGACGGCGATGATGACCCCGGCGTTGGTCTCGTCCTTTAGCGGGCGTCCGGCGGGCAACGGCACCCTGTTGGAGTGGCAGACGGCGACGGAAGCCGGCACCGCCACCTTTGACATCTACCGCCACCTCGACGACCGGCGTCGTCAGAAGATCAACCGCCAACCCCTCCTGGCGATGCTCGATGCGCCACAGGGGGGCGTCTACCGCTTCGTCGACGAAGGTGCGCCGCCCCGAGAGACCAACACCTACACCTTGGTCGAGACCATGGCCAGCGGTCGTACCCTTCACCATGGGCCTTACACCGTGCAGGTGGATTGGACACTGCCGCACATCGAGGTGGCCGGAGGATATGAGCGTTCGCCCCATGCCGTGGCGCCGCGGGCCGGTTCCGAGGGTGCCTCGCCCGACGCCTTGGGCACCCAAGAGCTGATCTCCCAAGAGCTGATCTCCCAAAACCACGGCGGCCCGACCGACGAGCTCGCCAAGGCCGGGGCCGGGAACCGTTTGCGCATCACCACCGGCGAGGCTGGCATTTACCGCTTGACGGCCCGAGAGCTGGCGCCGTACTTCGGTCTCAGCGAGCGCCAGCTGCGACGCATCATTCACCAAGGTGAGATCGGTCTCACCCACCGTGGACAGGCGGTCGCCTGGCAGAGCGCCGAGGATGCCGCAGGCATCGACTTCTATGCCGAGGCCAATGACACCATCTACAGCGGTGAGAATGTCTACTGGGTGAGCCTCGGCAATGGCCAGCAGATGCCTTGGGTGGTCGGCGATCTGCCCGCCGCCGACTGGGATCCCGCAGTCTTCCGTCAGACGCAGCGCAGTGAAGAGAATCAGCGCCCCTTGGTGCTGATCGACTTGGACCCGGAGAGCGACATCTGGTTCTGGGATTTCCTGCGCCACGATGACGCCGGCCACGCCAGCAAGAGTTTCGACCTCGACTTGCCCGCCGTCGCCGACAACGCCTCGACGGCCGATCTGACGATCTTCCTGCAAGGTGCTTCGAGCGGTCTCCACACCGTCGACGTGAGCCTCAACGGCAACTTCGTCGGCAATGTCTCGGTGCAGGATCTGCAAGCCAGCAACACCACGTTGCCGGTGTCCCAAGGCCTGCTGCTGCCGGGCGCCAATACCGTGCAGCTCACCACCACCGGTGGCGATCTGTTCTTCGTCGATGCCTTCGAAGTGGCTTACGATCGCCACTACGAAACCCAAGTGGACCATCTCCTGAGCCGCGCCGACGGCAATAGCGAGATCGCCGTCGGCGGTTTCACGCACCCGCGGGTCTTGGTCTACGACATCGAGAATCCGCTCCAACCGCGGCGTCTCGAAGGGGTACGGCGCATCGACGAAGGCGGTGGCCAATACCGCGTCATCTGGGAGCCGGAAACGTCGGATACTCCCTACCTGGCGATCTCCGATGCCGGCCTCCGGCAGGCCCTGTCGATCGCCGTGGATCAACCCTCGAACCTGTTGAGCCCCGACCATCAGGTCGAGCACTTGATCCTCGCCCCGTCCTCCCTGGTGGCCACCGCCGAAGGTCTGGCCGAGTACCGTCGCTCGCAGGGCCTGCAGTCGATGGTGGTGGACCTACAAGACATCTACGACGAGCTCAACCACGGCATCGCCGACCTGCCGACGATCCGCGATTTCCTCGCCTACGCTCACCAGCAATGGCAGCAGGCGCCCCGCTACGTTGTATTGGCCGCCGCCGGCACCTACGACTACCGTGACTATCTGGGCCTCGGGGGCAACCTGATCTCGCCCTTCCTGCGGAGTGACGGCGAGACGTTATTTGTCACCGACACGCCGTTTGTCGATTTCAACGACGACGGCCTGCAGGAGATGGCCATCGGTCGCCTGCCGGTGCTGACCGACGTCGAGCTTCAGGCCTACATCGACAAGATCACCGCCTATGAAGGACTGGAGGCGCCGGAGTGGGGTAGCCAAATCGTCCTCGCCTCGGACAATACCGATATCGCCGACTTCTCGGCGGCCAGCGACGGCTACGCCGACCTGTTGTCCGCCGCCTATCAGGAGACGAGCCTTCACTTGGGGGACTTCGCCACCTTGGCGGATGCCCGCCAGGCACTCTTCGACGCCATCGATCAAGGCGCCGCGGTGCTCAGCTATCTGGGGCACGGCGGGGTCGATCGTCTGGCGGCGGAAGGGCTGTTGACCTCAGGGGATGTCGCCGCACTGAGCAACGACGGCCGTCCCAGCGTCGTCTTGGCGGTGTCGTGCCACATCGGCTTCCACGGCTTGCCCGGTCTCGATTCCCTGGGCGAGCAGTTGGTCCTATCGCCCCTGGGCGGCGCCGCTGCGGTGTGGGCTCCGGCTTGGCTGTCGGAACACAGTGAAGCCAAGTTCTTTGGTGATCGTATGTTCCGGCAGCTGTTCATCGAAGAGGAGCTCACCTTGGGCGATGCGGTACGTGCTGCCCTCCAAAACGCGGCCGGTGTCGGGGTGCAAAAGAGTCTGTTGCAGACCTACCAGTTGCTGGGTGATCCGGCGCTGGAGATCCGTTTGGTGCCCGACGCCATCCCTGGGGGTCCGCCCTGTGAGCCCAACTGCAGTGGCGGCTGAGCGGTGGCAGCCAGCGTCCAAACGGTCGGTTGGTGGCCTCGGGGGTCCCAAGGTGTGATAGAAACATGGGAGAATTACACCCTTTAAGGAAACGCCTGTGAGTCAAAAACAACCCGAACGTCGACCGGATCCGGCCGAGAGCTCGGCTCCCGAGAAGAGACGCTCCTACCAGAAGCCCGAGATCGTGCACCTCGAAGCACTGGAGGCCGTCGCCGCAGATTGCAGCGTGGCGGGCGGCAAGGGCGACCCGACATGCATCGTCGGCTTCTCTTGACGGAGACCTTGCAAGGCGCAGACCGGTAACTATCGAAGCCGGGGCTGGGGCCGTCGGGGGGGACGGCTACGAACGGGAACAGCAGCGACCGGGAATAGTGGCAAATGGGAATAGCGACAACCAGGAAGTTTTTACCTGGCCCTAGGGCATCGTTCCCATCTTTGCAAGCCGATCCAGGTCGCATTGCCACCCCGCCTTGGCCTCCAGGGGCCCTACTTCGCCCCCGTAAGCTTTCCCCCGAGGCCCCCAAAAGAAGCCATTATCCGGGCATACGCTCCGCCATCACCCACCCCGCCGGCCGCTAGGGACGTCTCCAGACCGAGTTACCGCAACCAATGGCACAAAATTTGCTTATTGCTATGGAATATAGCTGTGCCATTTTGAATTTGTCTGTTCTCCTACCGGAAAGCACTGCATGAACAAGCCGCAAGCGCCCGAGTCCCCGAGCTCCTCAGACCACGGAGCGCGCCGATCTCGACGGCCCTATGACAAGCCCCGGATCGTCCATCAAGAGGCCCTGGAAGCGGTGGCTGCTGATTGTAGTGTTGCTGGAGGCAAGGGTGACCCAACCTGCATCGTCGGTTTCTCCTGATCAGCCCCCATCAAGGACACCGATGAACGATTCCAACCGACGCTTCCGTCCCTGCTCGGATGTCCGCTTCAGGGTGATTGATCGCGAGGCCGTTGTCTTGCGTCAAAATGCGGCGCAAGCTTTGGTGCTCAACGAAGTCGGTGCACGGATTCTTCAGCTGCTTGACGACAAGGCATCCCTCGCCGAAGTCATCGATCGGCTATCCGAAGAGTTCGAAGCCGATCCCGTCGAGATCGCTGCCGATTGTTATGAGTTTGTCGAGGACCTCACCGAGCATGGAGTCGTCGAACCGATCATCGCCAAAACGGCGATCCCCCTGGTTCACTGAGCCGAGGTCGTAGAATCATGGTGCTGACGCCCATCCTTGAAAAGACCTGGAATCAGAATATTCTCTTTTCTGTCCTGGTGGAGCTGACGTACCGCTGTAACCTCGACTGCTTCTTCTGCTACAACGATCTGGGACTGCAAGGCCAAGCTCTTTCCGACGAACAATATTTCGCCTGCTTCGAAGATCTGGCCCGCATGCAGGTGATGAACCTCACCTTCACCGGCGGGGAGCCCCTGTCGCACCCATCGTTCTTGGCCCTCGGCAGCAAGGCTCGGGAGCTCGGGTTTGTGGTGCGTATCAAATCCAACGGCCATGCCCTGAGGGGTCATTTGGCGGAACAAATCAAGCAACGGGTAGACCCCTTCCTCATTGAAGTCAGCTTGCACGGGGCCGACGCCGAGACCCACGATCGGCAGACCCGCGTTCCCGGAAGCTTCAAACGACTGCTCTCGAATCTGCAGGAGATGCGGTCCCTGGGCTTACGGGTCAAGCTCAACTCGACCCTCACCACCTGGAATGAGGGGCAGTTCCGCGCCATGTACGACCTGGCGGACCGCTTGGGCATCCCCCTCGCCATGACCCCGACGGTCACCCCGAGGGACGACGGGGATACGAGCCCCTTGGCGATCCGCCCTTCGGACGACGGCGTACGCGACTTTTACCGCTATTTGGATCACAGAGTGCCCGATGCCGAAGCCGTCGATACGTGCCATGGGGAGCCATCGATCCAGAAAAACTGCGGCGCCGGCGCCTCGGGGCTGGCCATCGATCCCTACGGCAACGTCTATCCCTGCGTCCAGTGGCGCCGTCCCTTGGGCAATCTTCACCAGCAGGCCATCGAGGCCATCTGGCAGGGCTCGCCGGCTCTCGCCCAGGTGCGGCAGCTCAACGTCGACGCCAAGACAACCGTGCTCGCCCTCGAAACGGAAGGCGAAGGCATGAGCCACTGCCTGGGATTGTCGGAGGAGAAAACCGGCGACCCCTTGGGCATCGATCCCGATGCCCAACGCAACGCTCGCCTGTTGCGTCAAATCCAGGCCGAAAAGCGCCGCCCTCCTTTGCTGCCCATCCTGCCGTGAGCTTTGGCGAAAAATTCCTGCAGTACCCGGACCTCTTCCCCAACCGTCACAGTGGGGAGGCCTGGGGAGAGCATGCTTTGGCCATCGACTTCGTCGGTGGACCTTATTTGTTCCGTGGTCTTTCCGAGGCGCAAGTGGACGCCTGTCAGGAACGTTTCGGCGAGCTCTGCCGTAGCCCCCAGGAGGTACCGCCGGCCAGCGTCGAGGTGCGCGTCTTCCAAGTCGCCAGCCGAGAATTCCGCGCCTTCGACATGAACGGCTGGACCTATACCTTCGACCGCGATTACACACCGGACGGCGTCCGCCTGGCGGGGTTCGACTTCGTCGGCCGCCTCGATTGGATGCCCGAGCTGTCCTGCGCCCTGTGGAGCTCGGAAGCCGGCGGGGCTCCGTTTCAGTGTCTTTTCGAGAACTTCTTTCGGGTCGTCGTGGCCTACCGCCTGCTGGAGCTCGGGGGTGCCCTACTGCACAGCGCTTGCGTCGTCTCCAAGGGGGAGGCCTACCTCTTCCTCGGCCAATCGGGGGCCGGTAAGAGCACCATCTCCCGCCTCGGCCTGGAATCGGGACGGCGGGTGCTCAGCGACGACATGAACGCCCTTTGCCCCAGGGACGGTCACACTTGGGCGGAAAAGCTACCCTTCGCCGGGGACCTGGGCCGCACCCCGACCCCCCGCTCGGCCTACCCTCTGCGCAGCCTCAACCGGCTCCGCCAGGGGGTAGACAACTTGCGCCCCCTACCCACCGCCCAGGCCATCGCCACGCTCATCGCCTGCGCCCCCTTTGTCAACAGCGATCCGCACCGTCTCGACCGCCTGGTGGCCAACCTGCAGGATCTTGTGGGCAGCCTGCCGGCCCAGGAGCTCACCTTCTCCTTGAACGGCCCCTTTTGGGACTTGCTCGAAGCAGCGCCTCAGCAGACCTGAGGCCGAGAGATCAACCGTCCTTCTTAGCAGCGACATCAAAGGCCATCAAGACATCCCCATGGCGAATGTAGAGCACCCCATGGGCGACCACCGGATGGGCCCAGTGATGCCCTTCGCCGTCCTTGATCTCGAACTGACTGATGATGCGGAAGTCCTTGGGATCGGGATTCACCAGCAGCACATCGCCACCTTCGGTGTAGCCGTAGAGCAAGCCGTCGGCATAGACCACTGAGCCCTTGCCGGCCCGACGGATGGACGCCAGCTCGTTGCCGGTCTCCATGTCGATGGCATACCAGGTCTTCTTCGACGCCGCACCGTAGATGACATTGTTGACCTCCACCGCGCCGCCGTGGTGCACATCGAGGGTCTCGTCGCGCCACAGCTTCTTCACCGAACGACCGTCCGCCGCCAGCTCGTAGAGGTGACCCCCTTGGTCGTAGCCGTGGGTGACGTAGATACGGTTGCCTTGGATCACCGGGCTAGTGGAGTGGATGTCGTACTCCGCCGGCATGCTCTCCTGCCACAGTACCTGGCCGGTTTTGGCATCGAGGCCCACCAAGCTCTTCTGCACCATGGTGACGATTTGACGGTGCTTGCCGTCATCGAGGATGACCGGGTTGCAGTAGGCGCTGGGCTCGCTCAAGCCTTTGCTAGTCCACACCGTCTCGCCGTTTGTTGTGTCGAGGGCGACCACCGCGGCATCCTTACCTCCGGCGGTGAAGATCACCCGATCGCTATCCACCAAAGGTGACTCCGACATGCCGAAGTAGATGTTCTTGCCCTTGAAACGGTCCAAGAGATCGACCGACCAGAGGGTGGCGCCGTCTTGGGTGCTCAGGGCCACGGCCACTCCCTTGGACGACAGCAGGAAGAGACGATCCCCGTCCACCGTCGGGGTCGTACGGGTGCCGGGATAACCGCCACCGGCATGCTCTTTGCCGTACCCCTTCTTCCACAGCAGCTTGCCGTTGAGATCAAAGGCGTAGGCCGTGCCGACCTCTTCATGCATGCCGGTGGTGTAGAGCCGTCCGTCGGCAACACTCACCGTGGCATAACCTTCGCCCAACCCCGTGGCGGTCCACAGACGTTTGGGCCCCGCTTCAGGCCAGGACTCGAGAAGGCCGGTGGCGGAGTAAATGCCGTCCCGGTCGGGACCGCGGAATTGCGGGCTGTCGTCAGCCCATGCCGTCGAAGTCGAGAGGGCCAAAAGGCCGACGAGGGTGAGATTCTGTAAGATGCGGATCATCGTGTTACCTCGGGTCATTGCCAGTTTGGAATACGTAGCCACAGAAGAATACGACACAACGGGTGCAAGGATTAGCCTTGGGTCCTTGGGCAGGGTAAGAGTTACAGGTTCTTGACGCAGGAATCTGTTAGTGGACCCTCCAACATCAGACGCTCTTCGTCTTCCAACCCCCACGCCTGAAGAGCACCGCCCCAACGACGGCCAGAGCCACCTGGGCGACGGCGATGGAGACAAACACACCGGTGGGACCCCAGCCCAGGGTGTGGGCCAGGAACCAGGCGATGGGCAGTTGCAAAATCCAGTAGCAAAAGAGGTTGATGTAGGTCGGAGTTTTGGTATCGCCGGCACCATTGAAACTCTGCACCGTGACCATGCCGAAACCCATGAAGACATAACTCAAGCTGACGATGCGCAGGCACTCGACGGCCAAGGCCACCACCCCATCGTCTTTCGTGAAAAGACGCACGATGGGCTCCGAGGCGAAGAAGAACACCACCGCCACGGCACCCAAAAAGGCCATATTGAGCAGCGAGGCGATCCAAACCGAGCGTTCGGCCCGATCCGCTTGGCCGGCCCCCAGATTCTGACCCACCAAGGTGGCGGCGGCATTGCCCATACCCCAGGATGGCAACAGCACGAAGATGATGATGCGCACCGCCACCGTATAACCGGCCAACGCCGTGCTGCCGAAATCCGCCAAGACCCGCATCACTCCCAGCCAACTGGCGGTGGCGATCAGGAACTGCACCATGCCGGTGCTCGAGATCTCCAGGAGACGACGGATCACCGGTCCATCGATTTGCAGATGCCGTGACAGGATCTGTAATCGCCCCGAGCCCTTGATCAAATGGGAGACTTGGTAGACTACCCCCAGCCCACGGCCGATCACCGTCGCCCAGGCGGCACCCTCGAGGCCCAGGGCCGGAATCGGCCCCCAACCGAAGATCAGGATCGGATCGAGGACGATATTGATCACGTTGGCCAACCACAGGGACCGCATGGCGATGCTGGCATCACCGGCCCCTCGAAAGATGGCGTTGATCAAGAAGAGCAGCATGACCGTGATGTTGGTGCCCAACATGATGGCGGTGAAACCCGAGCCCCCTTCGACGATCTCCGAGCTGGCCCCCATCAGAGCCAACAGCCGGCCGCTGAAGAGCACCCCGATCAACCCCAAAGGCAAGGCGATGATCACCGCCACAAAAACGGCCTGCATCGCCGCGATGGCCGCCCCGTCGGCGTTGCCTTCACCGATGCGTCGCGCCACCGTGGCGGTGGCCGCCATGCTCAAGCCCATGGCCAAGGCGAAGACCAAAGTCAGCAAGGAGTCGGTCAAACCCACCGTCGCCACGGCATCCGCACCCAGCTTGCCGACGAAGTAGATATCGACGACGGCGAACACCGATTGCATCACCATTTCCAACATCATCGGAATGGCCAACAACACCACGGCGCGCAGAATGCTGCCCTTGGTGAAATCCCGAGGCACACCGGCGATGCCGTCGCGCACCTCGCGCCAAAAGCTGGCGGGAGCAGGCTCGCCCGCTGTCGGTGGGTCGAGGGCGGAGGTTGGTTTTGCGAGGCTGTCCATGGGCCCGGCAGTCTAGCAGCCTATGGCAAAAATCAGACCGCGTTGAGAGCAGCCTAGGCGGCCCCGCTCTTTTCCGCCAGAACTGTGTTCCAGAATCTCTGAAGATCACCAATATTCATGCAATTCTGCGCCTTGTTCTGACGAAAAACTTCTCGCTCTCATTCGCGGAGCACTTTCACCACAGCCTGCTAGCAGCCCCGAGTTTTTCAGGGCTATCGTTCTCGGCTCCGGACGCCCCTGAGGATGATCTGGCATCCCGGCGGTGGAAATTGTAGGATTCGCCCAACGGAGATCCGCCCGCGGCGTCGATCTCCGACCCCCGCCACCCCTGGCCATCCACCCGTTTTCGTCCGTTGGGACGCTCTGCCAAGCAAGAGGTCATGACCTTGGAACATATCCGCAACTTCTGCATCATCGCCCATATCGACCACGGCAAATCGACTCTGGCAGACCGTCTGATCCAGCATTGCGGTGGCGTCGAGGAGCGAGCCTTCCGCGACCAGATCCTCGATTCCATGGATATCGAGCGTGAGCGCGGCATCACCATCAAGTCCAACACCATCACCTTGCCGTACACCGCCAAGAACGGCAAGACCTATGAGCTCAACCTCATCGACACCCCCGGCCACGTCGACTTCTCCCACGAGGTGCGCCGTTCGTTGATGTCTTGCGAGGGCGCCCTGTTGCTCGTCGACGCCTCCCAAGGGGTCGAGGCACAGACCGTGGCCAATCTCTACCTGGCCTTGGAGTACGACCTCGAAATCATCCCGGTGATCAACAAGGTCGACCTGCCGTCGGCGGATCCGGATCGGGTGCGCGAAGAGATCGACAGCGATCTCGGCCTCGATCCTTTCGCCGCCGTGCTGTGCTCCGCCAAGACCGGGCTAGGCGTCGACGATGTGCTGGAAGCCATCGTCGAGCATTTACCGCCGCCCAAGGGCGACGCCAACGCACCGACCCAAGCCTTGGTATTCGATGCCCAATATGACATCTACCGCGGCGTCGTGATGCTCTGCCGGGTCAAAGAGGGATTCCTACGCAAGGGGCAAGAGCTGCTCCTGATGCACACCCAAAAGACCTACCACATCGAAGAGCTGGGTTTGCTGCGCTTACAACGGATGCCCCAGAAAGAGCTCGGCCCCGGCTCCGTGGGTTATGTCATCTGCGGCGTCAAATCGGTGCGCGACATCACCATCGGCGACACCTTGACCCTGGTCGACAATCCGGCCCCGAAACCCCTGCCGGGCTACAAAGAGGCCAAGCCGGTGGTCTTCTCTTCCATGTATCCCATGGCCTCGGACGACTACGGGGATTTGGTCAAGGCCCTCGACAAGCTGGCCCTCAACGATGCGGCGCTGACCTACGAAAAGGATTCGTCGGCCGCCCTCGGTTTTGGTTTTCGCTGCGGTTTCCTTGGCCTCCTCCACCTCGAGGTGGTGCAGGAACGTCTGGAGCGCGAATACGATCTGTCGCTGCTGCTGTCGGCTCCGTCGGTTAGCTACAAGGTCAATCTCAAGACCGGCGAGCAGGTGGAGATCGACAATCCGATGTATTTCCCCGATCCGACGGAGATCGAAAGCACCGAAGAGCCCTATATCAAGGCCTCCATCCTCATCCCGGAGCGCTATATCGGCGCCATGATGGAGCTTTGCCGCGAGCGTCGTGGCGAGAATACGGTTTTTCGTTATTTGACCCGAGAGCGGGTCGATCTGACCTCCGAGATGCCCCTGGCGGAAGTGCTCTTCGACTTCTACGACCGCCTCAAGACCTTAACCCAAGGCTACGGCTCCTTCGACTACGAAATCACCGATTACCGGATCAGCGATCTGGTCAAAGTGGACATCCTGGTCAACGGCGAGCCGGTGGATGCTCTCTCCCAGTTGGCGCACCGCGACCGGGCACGGCCGCGGGCTTTGCACTACTGCGAAAAGCTGGCCGAGACCATCCCCAAGCAACAGTTCAAGATCGCCATCCAAGGGGTCATCGGCGGCAAGGTCATCGCCCGTTCCACCATCAACGCCTTCCGCAAGGACGTCACCGCCAAGTGCTACGGCGGCGACATCACCCGTAAGCGCAAGCTGATCGAGAAGCAGAAGGAAGGCAAGAAGCGCATGAAGATGGTCGGAGCGGTGGAGATCCCACAGACCGCCTTCATCGCCGTGCTCAAGTCCGACAGCGGCAAGTAGCGATGGCGGCCCCGGGGACCCCCGCCGCGCCACGGGGCGCCCCTGGCCTCTACGTGCACGTCCCCTTCTGCTCCGCCATCTGCCCCTACTGCGACTTTGCGGTGCAGGTGGGCAATGACGTCAAAGCGCGGCAGCTCGTCGACGGCCTATGTCGCGAAATCGAAACCGTCGCCGAGCCTTGGCGACTGCTCGTCGCGGGGCCCTCCACTGCCGCCCCCTTCGACAGCCTCTACTTTGGCGGTGGCACCCCATCGTTTCTCGGCACCGACGGCTTAGGGCGCATCCTCGATCACTTACGGCAGCACTTGCCGGTGGACGACGATGCACGGCTCTTTTTCGAAGCCAATCCCGAAGACGTCACTCCCCGGAGCTTGGCCGCTTGGCGCCACCTCGGCGTCGATACCCTGAGCTTGGGTGTCCAGTCCTTTGACGACGCCACCCTAGCTTTCCTCGGTCGTCGGCATCGGGCCGAAGACGCCCACCAAGCCGTCGCCATGGCACGCCAGGCGGGCTTTTGCACCCTGTCCATCGACTTGATGTACGGCTTGCCCGGCCAATCGGAAGATTCCTGGCGTCGTACCTTGGAGCAGGCCACCGCTCTGCAGCCTGATCACCTCTCCTGCTATGAGCTGGAAATCCACCGGCGCACCACCTTCGGCAAACGCTACGCCAAGGGCCAGCTGCACCCCATGCCCGACGACCAACAGGCGGATCTCTTCGTCACCACCCACCGTTGGTTGGAAGACAACGGCTATTTGGGGTATGAAATCTCCAACTTCGCCCGCTCCCCCCGCCATCGGTCCCGTCATAACCGCAAGTATTGGGATCACACCCCCTACTTGGGCATCGGTCCTTCGGCCCACTCCTTCGCCGGCAACCGCCGCTGGTGGAACGAACCCTCCTTCGCCACCTGGAAACGTCACCTGGACCAGGGCAACTCCGCCAAGGCCGGAGAAGAGATCTTGCAACCACACGACCTCACCCTGGAACGCCTGATGCTCGCCTTACGCACCCGTCGTGGCATCGACTTGCAAGAGATCCGGGAGACCTACGGTTGTGACCTGATGCAACTCAACGCCGAACGCATCGAGCACTACGTGACGGCCGGGCTGCTGCGCCACGAAGAGGCATGCCTGCGCCCCACTCTACAAGGTTGGATCGTCGCAGACTCCTTGGCGGCGGGGTTGTCGGTGCAGGGCTAGCTACTCGGCGAACCGCTTGTCTCTGATATAGATATCGAAAGAGCCATGATCGGTATGTTTTTGTTTGTCGATCTCAAAGAGCTCCGTAGTTTCTATCAAGGTGCTCAGCTTTTGATAACCATAGTTCCTGGAGTCAAACGAGCTCTGGTTCGAAATGTGCGCTCCGACCGCAGAAATATTCGCCCAACCGGCATCATCGGACGTTGCCTCCACCGCGCCACGCAGCAGGTTGATCAATTTTGAATCTTGATTCAGCTGGGCCTTCGACTTCCGTCTCTTTGACTTCGACTTAGCGCCGACAGTCGGTTCCGGCTCATTGGAGGGAACCCTCAAGGCTTCGAGAAAAACGAACTTGTCACACGCTGCCTGCAATGAGTCCGGCGTCTTCTTTTCGCCAAAGCCGTAGACGATGAGGCCCGACTCGCGTATCCGTGTCGCCAACTTGGTGAAGTCCGAGTCACTGGTGACCAGGCAAAAGCCATCGAAATTCTCCGTATACAGCAAATCCATAGCGTCGATGATCATCGACGAGTCCGTCGAATTTTTACCCGTCGTATAGCTGAATTGCTGCATCGGACTGATCGCATACTCGTGTAGCTTTGGTTTCCACGACGAGAGCTGCGGTGTCGTCCAATCACCGTAGGCCCGTTTGACACTCGCAGTCCCGTAGTTGGCTATTTCCTGCACCAACGCCTCGCACAAGGACGGGCTGACGTTGTCGGCATCAATCAATACGGCTAGCTTGACTCTCTCTACCATAAGCCTAGACCCACCTCGAAGTTTAGATCTGTGAGTTTGTGTCCATCCAGGTTTACCGAAATTGGTCCCAGCGGGAGGCCCTTCGAGCGAGCACGGACGGAGTGCTGTCTGAGCCGCAGGGTCATGGGGACGGTTTTAAACACTGATATAAAGGGAGTTTAGACCGATACGTCAGAGTTGGGGCGAGTTTGCGGAGGCCGCGCACAGCCGAAGGGCTCCCGCCCCCGCATCGCTTTCTTGGATGGACACGGGTCAAGAACGACGGCTCCCCCCCGCCAGCCCCAGGCCCGCAAGCCTGCCATGTCATCGACCGTGGGAAACCATGACCCCAAGGAGCATTCTCCCCTACTCAGGCCTCAACAGCCAAACATTCTCTCTTGCCTCGCATCGTCCTTTCAACCCGCCGAGCACTTCTGTCCTCGCAACAGACCTCAGATCGTAGCTGTCCCGATAATGCCGATGCACTTCCTCGTCACCGATCGAAAAAGGTGGGCCTGGCATTGCATTCTGATCGTATTCAAAGCAAATCAGTAGCTGTGGCGCTCGACCGGTGATCTGTGTCAAGTGAGCTGCATATCGAGCCCGTACATCCCCGGGCAGAGCCACCAAGGCCGCTCTATCGTAGATCGCCTCCACCGAGCCGAGCACATCGGCCGTCAATTCGAAGATATCGCCGGCGAATATATCGATATCGTTTCCGCGGTAGAGCTTCAAGGGGCCCACAGCCGACACCTCCGGGCTCACCCCGAGCTCCACGAAGAGTTGCTCGATGGCCGTTTCGCTCAGCTCCACACCGACCACTGGATAGCCCTGGGAGAGTAACCACGAAATATCCAGGGTCTTGCCACACAGAGGCAGAAATACACGGCTGCCTTCCGCCACGTCGAGCTTGTTGAAGTGCGCGACCAACAGCGGATGGACCTCACGTCCGTGGAAGCCAATGTCGTTGCTCTGCCACCGTTGAAGCCAAAAACTTCTATCCATGACAACTCCCCATACAGCGCGATCGAATCGTACGTGTCGGCCCACCTACCTCAGGGCTCAGGGCTCAGGACAGAAAATAGACCCCCACCACCTGACCCAAACCACCAGGCCAGAGTGCCAACATTGAGCACAACGGTCAGCCAAAACGCCGCCCGAAACGGTTGTTTGAGGGTCTTGTGGCGGAATACCTGCTGGGCCACGAGGGCTCCAGGCCAACCACCCAGCAAGCTCACCAAGTGCAAGACGTTCTCGGGAATGCGCTGCTGGTTGTTCCTGGCCGCCAACTTATCGTAGGCGTAGAGCACAAACGACAGGAGGATGGCTCCCAGATACAGCACCAAGACTTCCATCCGCAGGCGGCCACCGAGGGCGGCAACGATGAGCGCAGCGAGGAAAACCAGGGCGACGAGCACGGCGAAGCTTTTCATATATGTCTTTCTCAACACCCTCATCCTCACTGCTGTCTTCCTCAACGTGAGGGCAGCTCCAGGGCCACCATCTCGTCGTTGTTGCGCGCATAAAGCCGAAACCCCACCAAGGTGGGTACGGTCCACGATTGACTCAAGAAGAGCTGCGACTGTGAGTAGATACTCGGGTAGCCGGGCGCCAACCCCATGAGCAGCAAACGGCCGTCTTCCTCCAGGGCGAGGACACGGTCCCCGGCAACGATGAAGTTGGCCCGCTGGATGGTACGCTCTCGCCAGGAGACCTCACCGTTGAGAATCGATACCGCCTGCAGGATCACCGTCGAGCGCCCGGACGAGGCGTAAACATGATCTCCCAGGAGCACACCGTTGGTGAAATGCATATTGAAGCGACTGTGATGCCACACTTCGTCCACTTGCGTGGGGCCCTCGGTTTGGCGCGTCAAATGCAGGACGCGACTACCACCACCATAGGCCGACGAGACGAACAGCAGTTGCCGCTCGGCGTCCCAAATCGGCATGCTGATGTTGTAGGCGGCGCCGGAAGGGTGCCGGTGTCGCCACAGCAGACGGCCATCGTCGGGCGACAGGGCCACGACTTCGTCAGCGACAAAGGCCACCAGCTGGACCTCACCGTCGACATTGATGAGACGGGGCGAGGACGGTGAGCTTTCCAAGTCCTGCCCCTTCCAGCGTATCTTTCCGCTGGCTTGATCCAGGGCGACGATCCCCTGGCCTTCACCGCCGAGGGTGACGATCACCGACCCTTGCCAGGCGATGGGACTGCTCCCGTAACCGCGACGCAGGAAAGTGCCCCCCAAATCTCCCCACAGGTCGAGCTGCCAGAGGACTTTCCCCGAGACGGCCCGCAAGGCATGCAAGCGACCCGTGCTTCCGATGGTGAAGAGACGTCCACCGATGACCAGGGGGGTGCTGTGGGGCCCTGCCCCGTGCCCCACCATCATGCCGTCGACGATCGGTGCCGCATAGCGATGCTCCCACAGGGTCTGCCCAGTATCCGTGGCGGCCGCCAACACAACTTCGGTGTCGTCTTGCCGATACTGGGTATAGAGGGTTGATCCGACCACGGATATGGCCGAATTGCCCTCTCCCAAGGAGCGCCGCCAAAGCACCCGGGGGCCTTCCGGCGACCAATTTCCCAAGGGACCAGGCCGGGCGACAAAATCCCGCCCGGGGCCTCCCCACTGCGGCCAATCGGCGTCGGAGGCTAGGGTTTGAGCCGCAGCACCGAGCATTCCCAGGGCGGCGACGAGCAGGCAACCGATCAAGGGAGTGGACACAACCCCGCTGCGGGATCGCTGGATAGCAGACATCATGTGATCTCTTATGATACCTAGATCGGCTCAGTGAACGATGTCGGTATCACTCAACACAAAAGGCGCGATCTCGACCTCGAAGGGATCGCCGTCCTCGGTCATCATGCGGTAACTACCCTTCATCGTCCCGGTGGCGGTGCGCAAGGGGCATCCCGAGGTATAGCGGAAAGATTCCCCCGGCTGCAGGATGGGCTGCTGCCCGACCACACCCGGCCCCCGAACCACTTCCACCCGCCCTTGCTCATCCTGGATGATCCAATGGCGATGCAGGAGCTGGACCGTGTCGCGGCGCTCGTTGGTGATGGTCACGGTGTAGAGAAAAAACCAGGATCCACGGTGGGGATCGGATCGCTCCAAGTCATAGCTAGGTTCAACAGTGACCCGAACACCGTGTGTCACGATTTCAGAAGAAAACACTTACAGGCTCCCACGGCTGCAATGGGCAGCCTTTCGGAAGGGCATTCTATCCAGGCGGAGAGCCTGTGTCAGGAGGGTTGTGACGTCCCACGTCCCCAGAAACAGCCTCAGAAACGGCGCCCTATTCCAAAGCCATAGACAAAGGGGTTGATGTCGACATCCACTTCGACGGTTCCCAACCCCCCCGCGGTGGTGATCGTAGCCGTGGTGTCGATCTGGATGTACTTGATATCGAAATTGACGAACCAGCTCTCATTGATCCCGACATCAAAACCCAGCTGTCCAGCCAAGCCAACCGATTCATCGAGATCGACATCGCTGTTGCCGGCCACGGCATTGAACGACGAGGTGGTTTTCTCATCGTAGAAGAGGGTGAAGTTGATGCCGGCGCCTATGTAAGGTCGAAACTTGCCCTCTGGATTGAAGTGATATTGCAAGGTCAAGGTCGGCGGCAGGGCGCGGGCGTCCACGACTTTACCCAGGCCCGCCAGGGCACCCTCGGCGATGACGTCATGCTGTGAGGTACCCAGCACCAGCTCGAGACCCCAATTCGGTCGCATCATGTAGGTGATATCGAGCTCGGGAATCTGATCATCTTCCACTGAGACACCCGTGTCGGGGATGGACGCACCATCGCTGCGCAAGGTGCTGCTGCTGCTGTCTGGATCGATACTGAGCGCCCGCACACGGATCAGCCAGTCCCCTGCCATGGCCGGCGTGGTGGTCAAGGCGACGAGGCTGAGCAACACGGGAATCATCAACATTCGTTTCATAGATATCTCCTCGAATTCAATGAGATCTGATAAGCCGAAAGAATCATAGCAGACATGCGGCCGGTTGTTCCGTTTGCGGTTTCTACTTAGTTAGTGTCCATCCAGTTTTACCGAAATCGGTGCTAGCGGGAGACCCTTCGAGCGAGCACGGACGGAGTGCTGTCTGAGCCGCAGGGCCAAGGGAACGGGGTCAAACCTTGATACAAATGGGTTTAGATCGACACGTCAGCGTTGGGGCGAGTTTGCGCAGGCCGCGCGCAGCCGAAGGGCTCCCGCCCCGCATCGTTTTCTCGGATGGGAACTAGTTAGGACGTCACCGATGGGGCTGCCAAGATCTCTCCCCACAAAGGACCTCTGACAAGATTTTTCTCGTTCTCCGAGAACTGCAACACAGCCCCTGACATCGGCCTTGGGCGTCCACCTCGCAACTCGAGGAGCAAATTGCAGTGGGAATAATCGAATTCTCTCAAAGTCTATGGATAAAGAACATAGGCCGCAGCACCTTGGCACCGGGAGATTGATTTACGCCCCACTTACGCCTATTATTCTGAGGCCGGCAAGAGATGTCGGGCGTCATGTCGAACATCACTTGCACCGTTCTGAACAACCGTCGAAGGCCCAACATGATGCTTGCATCAGAAACGCTGAACAGAACATAAAATCACTGCTGACACATGCCATGACACATCCCATAGAGCTTCCAGACGCCTTTAGCCGCCACTTGCGGACGGCCCGGCAATTGGCCTCGCAGCGGCGTCGTAACCTCGAAGAGGAGCAGCTATCGACGGCTTGCAACGCCTTTGACAAGCTGCTCGAAGGGGGGTTGCGAAGGGGCAATATGGTGGAGCTCATCGGTCAACGGTCCAGTGGCCGTTTCTCCCTCGTATTGAGCGCCCTCGCCGCCACCACGGGACGGGGAGAAGCGGCGGCTCTGATCGATCTCAGCGACGCCTTCGATCCCCAAGTGGCGCAGCATGCCGAGGTGGATCTCGAACGCCTCCTGTGGACCCGTCCACGGCATCTCAAAGAAGTGTTGGCCAGCGCCGAGATCATTCTGTCGAGCGGTATCCCCCTGTTGATCATCGACCTCGGCATGCCGCCCATCGCCGGGGGGCGAGGCCAGGAAGCCTCTTGGTTACGCCTCGCCCGACGGGCTTCGACCCACCGCGTGGCTTTGCTCGTCGCCAGCCCCTATCGGGTCAGCGGCACCGCCGCCCAGGCGGTGATCAGCGCCCGTCCAACCGGCAGCCGTTGGTTGGGCCATGGCCCCGCGCCGCGATTGCTGGCCGGCGTTTCGGCGTCCTTCGAGTTGCTCAAGAGTCGCAGTCAACGGCCCGGAACACCCCGCCAGGGGGACCATCAGGAATTGACCTGGCGCCATACCGAGGTGCTCGCCCCGGAGCTCTTGCTGCCGCCGGCCGCCGTCCACAGCTTCCCCCGATCCTCGACCCCACAACAGCAAGACGCCCGACGGGCCATCGCCTGAAGCGGTGAGCAAACCGTCCCCCAACGCTCAGCCGTCGAAGACCGAGTCGTCGTCCACCGGGCAACACGCTGCCAAGCAACACGCTGCCGGGCAACACGGTGCCGGGCGACACGGTGCCGGGCGACGCATCGCCGGGCGACGCATCGCCTGCCTGCGCATCCCCCTCTTTCCCCTGGCGGCGCGCCTGCGCAGTGAGCCCGAGTTGCGGCACGAAGCCTTGGCGGTGATGGCCGGTAACGGTAACGGGGCCCGTGTCGTCGCCGCCACCCGCCTGGCCCGCAAGGCGGGCATCCGTCCCGGCTTGACCTTGCCCCAAGCCCGCAGCCGCCTGCCCCAGCTCATCGCCCGCCCCCTCGACGCGGCCTGCGAGCAGGCGGCCCAAGAGGCGATGCTCGACATCGTCGAAACCTTCTCGCCACGGGTCGAAGGGGTGGACGGAGGCATCGCCTTCCTCGACGCCCACGGCCTCGAGCGTCACTATCCCGGGGAATGCCCGGAAGAAGAGATGGCCCGGGCCCTGATCCTAGCGGTCGAACAGGAGGCCGGCCTGCCCTCAAGGGTCGGGGTGGCGTCGAGCAAGCTGGCGGCCCGTCTCGCCGCCGGCCGGTCCCCCTCCCCCAACATCATCCCCAGCGGCGACGAAGCAGCCTTCCTCGCCCCGCTACCCCTGGCCGAGCTGACCCCACAAGCCAAGATCCTGCAACGGCTCGAGAGCTGGGGTATCCAAAACCTCGGCGATCTCGCCAAGCTGCCCTCGGCAGAGGTCCTCAGCCGCCTAGGCAATGAAGGCCAGGCCCTGCACTGCATCGCCCGCGGCGAAGATCCACAACCCCTGGTGCCGCGTCAACCGCCCCCCAGCTTTCGCGAAGGCATGGAGTTGGAGTGGCCATTGATCAACCTCGAGCCCTTCATCTTCGTCGCCCGCGGTGCCCTCGAACGACTGAGCCGACGCCTGTCCGGCAGCGGCCTGGCTTGCCAACGCCTGGAGCTCACCATGGAGCTCGAAGATACCGGTCGCCAGGCCCGCAGCATCACCCTGCCCGCCCCCACCCGCGACATCAAAACCCTGCTCACCTTGCTGCGCCTGCACTTGGAAGAGCAACCGCCGCAAGCCCCCATCCTGTCCTTCGAGCTCGTCGCCCACCCCGATCGTCCACGGCGGGCCCAACTCACCCTCTTCGGCCCGGAGGCGCTATCCCCCGACAAGCTCGCCACCACCGTGGCCCGTCTCTTCGCCCTCCTCGGCAAAGGCCGCGTCGGCTCGCCACGTACCGTCGACGGCCACTGCCCCGAACGCTTCGCCCTGGTCCCCTACGAGCCCCCCGCGCCACCGAAAGAACGTCGTCCCCCAACTACCGGCCGCGGCCTGCTCACCGTCCGCACCCTGCGTCCGCCCCTGGCCATCGAGGTCATTGCCGACGGCAGCCCTGAGCCCTTCCAACAGGTGCCTGGCACCTGCCAACAGGTGCCTGGCACCGTCCACGGAGCATCAAAACAGGTGCCTGGCACCGTCCACGGGGCATCAAAACAGGTGGCAGGCACCGCCGTGGCATCCTGCGGCGCCACCGGTCTGGTGATCGATGGTCGCCCCCTGTTCATCAAAACCCTGATCGATGACGACGGCGGTAAGAAGCTGCCCATCGAAGGACGGGTGCAGGTAGCTTCCGGCCCCTGGGGGCTGGAGGAAGCTTGGTGGTCGGCACAGGACCGGCAACGGGACTATTGGGATGTGGAGCTGCAACGGGGTGGGCTCTACCGTATCTTCCGTCACCGTCAAAGCGGCGAATGGTTCGTCGACGGCGTGTACGACTGATCTTCCAGGCCGCACGGCCACCGGAATCGCCGCCTTACGGATCTGCCCCAACCTGCGATAAAGTCGTAACTTCAGGGCTCTG
The DNA here is from genome assembly GCA_029263315.1 of Acidobacteriota bacterium. GTDB lineage: Bacteria > Acidobacteriota > Thermoanaerobaculia > Multivoradales > J023 > JAJCXR01. Next base: position 403,077 of record JAJCXR010000048.1, read on the forward strand.
CCTGCGTATTCCAAGGCGAGCCCCACACTCAGCTCTCCGAGCCATCCCCAGGGACCAACGCGGTTCCCGTTCCGACGACGGCCGAGACGGGGCACCGATCCACCGCCGGCCGCAGCGGCATCTTCCCAACACGTTGAATACTGAACAGCTGGATTCCGGTCATTTGGACACCCAAAAGCTGGAGGCCGAACAGCTGGACCTTGAAACGCTAGACCGCTAGACCGTACCGATACCGAGCAAGGAGGTTCCTTTGACCCGAACACCGTCTTTTCGCATCTCGTCTTTTTGCACCTCGGCTTTTCGCCTTTCGGCTGTCCTCATCTCGACCTGTCTGCTGCTGGCCACCGCCGCAACCGCCCAGGAGACGACGTCGACAAAAATCTTCCCCTACCAAACCCATGTCGAGCACCTCGACAATGGTCTCCAAGTGGTTCTCATCCCGATGAGCTCCAATGGCCTGGTGGCCTACTGGACCATCGTCCGTACCGGCGCCCGCGACGAGTACGAGCCCGGTCGCACCGGCTTCGCCCATTTTTTTGAGCACATGATGTTCCGCGGTACGGAGAAATACCCCTCCACCGCCTACGACGACATGGTGACCAAAATCGGTGCCGACGCCAACGCCTTCACCTCCGATGATCTCACCGCCTACTACCTCAATATCGCGGCGGAGGATCTCGAGACGGTGATGGAGATCGAGAGCGATCGCTTCCTCAATCTCTCCTACCCCAAGGATCTCTTCCAGACCGAAGCCGGTGCCGTTTACGGCGAATACCGCAAAAACAAGACCAGCCCCTTCTTCGTGCTCTTCGAAGAAACCCTCAAGGCCGCCTACACCACCCACACCTACGGCCATACCGCCATGGGCTACGAAGAGGACATCCAGCAGATGCCCAACCTCTTCGATTACTCGAAGACCTTCTTCGGCCGCTACTACCGGCCGGAGAACGCCGTCTTGGTCATCGTCGGCGATATCGAGGTGGAAACCACCCGCCAGCTGGTGAAGGACTACTACAGCGATTGGGAAGCCGGCTACGTGCCGCCCAAGGTGCCGGTGGAGCCGCCGCAGACGCAGGAGCGTCGCATCTCCCTCACCTATCCCGGTCGCACCTTGCCGCTGCTCTTGATGGCCTACAAAGCCGATGCCTTCGACGCCCAAGACGTCACCCAGGCCGGGGCCCGCCTGCTCTGTGATCTGGGTTTCGGGGAGACCAGCGACATCTACAAGAAGCTGGTGCTCGACGAGCAGCTGGTGGAGTTCATCAGCGCCGAGTACGACCCCAGCCGCGACCCGGGCCTGGTGACGATTGTCAGCCGGATCAAGGACGAAGAACGGGTCGATGACGTCATCGCCGAGATCGACCGTACGGTCACCCAGCTGCAGCAACAACCCCCAGACCCCAAGCGCTTGGCGGATCTCAAATCGCGCCTCAAATACGGCTTCCTGATGAACCTCGATACCCCCGCCAACGTGATGAGCAACCTGGTGCGGCTGATCGCCGTCACCGGCGACATCACCACCATCGACGATCTCTACCGCACCTTCGACAAAGTAACGGCAGAGGACGTACAACAGGCGGCCCAGAAATACCTCGTGACCGAGCAACGCACCGTCGCCGTGCTGAGGGGAGACAGCTGATGTTACAGCTACGCACCACCTGCGCCGCCCTTGCCCTGTCGGTTTTGCCGCTCGTCGGCTGCCAACCGTCGACCCAGGTGGGGGACGATGCCCCCGAGTCGAACGCCATCGTGTTACCGGTGCCCGACGACCCGACGGTCAGTCTGATGGTCTATTTCAAGGTCGGCTCGCAAAACGATCCGTCCGGTAAGGAAGGCCTGGCCGCCCTCACCGGTAACCTCATCGCCCAGGGTGCCACCAGCAAGCACTCTTGGGACGAAATCCTCGGCTTGCTCTATCCCTTGGCCACCCAGTACGACATCCGGGTCGACAAGGAAATGACCACCTTCACCGGTCGCATCCACCGCGACAATCTGGACGCCTTCTTCGACCTCTTCGCCGACGCCTATTTGCATCCGGCCTTCAACGAGGACGACTTCAACCGCCTGCGCAACGATCTGCTCAACTACATCGAGAAGAGCCTGCGCTACGCCTCCGACGAAGAGCTTGGCAAAGCCGCGCTGATGGACGCCATCTTTGCCGACACCCCCTACCGCTATCCGGTCAACGGTACGGTAGCCGGGCTGAAGGCCATCACCCTCGACGACGTCAGGGCCTTCTACCAGACCCATTACAACCGTAACAACGCCGTCGTCGCCCTGGGCGGCGGCTTCGACGACACCTTGGTACAACGCTTCGAGGCCACCCTCGACGAGTTGCCCGAAGGCGAAGCCACCACGCCCCCCAGCCTCACCCCTTTGGCCATCGAGGGACGGCAAGTTCTCTTGGTGGACAAACCCGACGCCGACGCCTCCATCAGCTTCGGTTTTCCCATCGAGGTGTCGCGGGGCGACGACGACTTCTACCCCCTGTGGGTGGCCAATTCGTGGCTTGGCGAGCATCGCAACTCCTCGAGTCACCTCTACCAGGTGATCCGCGAGGATCGTGGCATGAACTACGGTGACTACTCGTACATCGAGTCGTTCCCCGAGGGCGGCTTCCGTCAAATGCCGCCACCGAACATCGGCCGTCGGCAACAGATCTTCGAGGTGTGGATTCGCACCCTGCCCAACGAGCAGTCCATCTTTGCCCTGCGGGCCGCCCTGCGTGAGCTCACCCATTTGGTGGAGAACGGTATGTCGGAGGAGGATTTCGAGCTCACCCGCTCCTTCCTCAGCAAGTACTACCTGCACTTCGCCGAAAGCACCGAAGAGCGCTTGGGTTATGCCGTCGACGACACCTTCTACGGTATCGAGGACCCCGGCCACTTGGGGCAATTCGGCGAGCGCATGCAATCCGTCACCTTGGAAGAGGTCAACGCGGCGATCCAAAAGCACTGGCAGGTGGACCACTTGAAAATCGCCATCGTCACCGGCGATGCCGAAAACCTGGCCAACATCCTGAGCCAGGATCTACCGACGCCGATGACCTACGCCAACGACAAGTCCGCCGAAATCCTCGAAGAGGACAAGGAGATCGAGGACTTTCCGTTGAATATCGCCGAGGATGACATCACCATCGTGCCGGTGGACGAGATCTTCGCCAAGTAGGGGCGACGAGTGGCGGCGAGCCGAGGGGCTGAAGCCACCCGCTTGGATTGTTTGTCCCTCCGGGACGCCAGACCCAAAGGCACACCGGACCAGCGCCCCGCGAACGACTTGAGCGTTCGCGGGGCGTTCGGTTTCTATGGAAAGTGGCGCCACCTCAGATTCCAGCAACTCTGAGGTTGACGCTTCACTACATTTCTGGAATCATAGAAATGTCATGAGCGAATCCACCCACGATGACCCCATCGATCTGCCCCGAGCCGCCGACCGCTTTGCCGCCCTCGGGCACCAAGCACGGTTGTCGATCGTCCGTTGTCTGCTGCGGGCCCATCCCGTCGGACGGGTGGCCGGCGAGTTGCAAGAAGAATTGTCCATCCCAGCGTCGACCTTGACCCACCACCTGGACGCCCTGCGCCACGAGGCGCTGATCACTCAGACCCGGCAAGGTCGCTTCGTGCGCTACTTTGCCCACACCCACGCCCTGCGCCAGCTCACCGAGTTTCTCTACGCCGAGTGTTGCAGCGCTTCGGACCACAGTATTGCAGACCACAGAGCTGCAGGGCCCAGCGTCAAACATCACCCCGGCTTACCCATTCTCCAAGACTGAGCCGTTGCACTGTGGCTAGGCACGGATTCACCGCAAACAAAACGCTGTCTTTTATTTCGATATTTCTAGAAACATCGTAAAACAAACAAGGAGACACCCCATGCTCGCCCAACAACCGACAACCCCGTCCGACCCCATCAACACCTTGCCCGTCGCCGTCATCGGAGCTGGCCCCGTCGGCCTGGCGGCGGCCGTGCACTTGCTCGACCAAGGGCTCCAGCCCGTCGTCCTCGAAGCGGGACGGGTGGGCGAAAGCATCCGAGCCTGGGGCCATGTGCGGCTCTTCTCCCCTTGGGGCTTCAACCTCGACCCACGGGCCCGCGATATCCTGGAGGCGGAAGGCTGGCAAGCTCCCCCCGAAGATGTGCATCCCACCGGCCATGAGCTGGTGCAGCATTATCTCGAGCCCCTAGCGGCCACCTCCACCCTGGCCGCCCATTTGCGCCTCGACACCAAGGTCCTGGCCGTCAGCCGTCTCCATCGCGACAAGATGAAAGATAGCGACCGTCAAACCGCCCCCTTCCTGCTGCAGCTGCAAGGCAGCGATGGCAGCGAAGATCAGCTCCTGGCCGCCGCCGTCATCGACGCGTCTGGCACTTGGGGCCAATCCAACCCGATGGCGGCCCACGGCCTGCCGGCCCTCGGCGAACGGCGTTTTGCCGATCGTATCCGCTACGCCATCCCCGATGTGCTCGGCAGCGACCGGGCCCGTTATGCCGGACGCCGAACCCTGGTGGTGGGCAGCGGTCACTCCGCCTTCAACGCCCTCCTCGACCTCATCGCCCTCCGCCAACAGGTGCCTGGCACCGAAATCCTGTGGGCCATCCGCGGCCGAGCCGGCAACAAGCTCGCCACCGGCCAGCGGCAAGATGAGCTCGCCGAGCGGGGACGTCTGGGACAAGCCATGCAACAGCATTGGCAGGACGGCGACTTCCAGTTGCTGGACGATTTCCGCATTCAGTCCGTCGAGGCGGACGGCGACCGCCTCAGGGTGGTCGCCGACGGTGCCAGCGTCGACCACCTCGACGAGATCATCGTCGCCACCGGCTTTCGTCCCGACCTGGAGCTGCTGCGGGAAGTGCGCCTCGACCTCGACCCCTCCACCGAGAGCCCGCGCACCCTGGCGCCGCTCATCGACCCCAATGTCCATAGCTGCGGCACCGTGCCACCCCACGGCGCCAGCGAGCTGCAACACCCGGAGGACGGCTTCTATATCGTCGGCATGAAGAGCTACGGCCGCGCCCCCACCTTCCTGCTACGCACCGGTTATGAGCAAGTGAGGTCCGTTGCCCATGCCCTGGCCGGCGACTGGGAAGGCGCCCGCCGAGTGGAGCTGACGCTGCCGGAGACCGGCGCCTGCAAGGCGCCGCTGCCGGGTTTGTTGAAGAGCGTAGGAAGCGCCTGTTGTGGGTGAGTATGGGCTCCTCGTTCCCCCGTGAACGGGAGCACGGGGCTGGAGCGCTGGGCTCAGGGAGGGTGCCCCTCTTCATACTTCGGCAAGGTGAGCACGAAGCGGGCCCCCTCCCCCTCCACCCCCGACGACTCGATGTGGATCTGCCCACCGTGCACTTCGATGATGCGCCGCACCAGGGTCAGGCCGACGCCCGAGCCTTGGCCATTGGGATGGAGCTGATTGAACAGCCCGAAGATTTTCTCCTGATACTCGGGGAGGATGCCGATGCCGTTGTCGCTGACCGTGCATTGAACCTCATGCTTCGAGCTGGCGGTGATGACGATGCGCGGCTCGCTCTGCCTCCCCATGAATTTAACCGCGTTGTCGATGAGGTTTTGGAAGACCTCCAGCATCCGGGTACGATCGCCCCAGACTACGGGCATGTCCGGATCGATGTCGACGACGACGCCGCGCTCTTCGACGGCACCCGCCACCAGGGCGAGGGCTTGACGGACGACCTGCGTCAGCGGGATCGCTTCCGGAGTATTGACGACCCGGCCGACCCGGCTGAGCTCCAAGAGCTCGTCGAGCAGGTTCGACATGGTGTCGGCGGCGCTGGCGATGCGTGCCATGTCGTCGCGTACGTGCTCGGTTTTGCCGGCTTGGAGATCTTGCCCGAGAATGCCGAGGAAGCCCTTGATGGTCACCAGCGGCGCCTTCAGATCGTGGCTCACGGTATAGGTGAACCGTTCCAGCTCGGCGTTGCTTTGCGCCAGCTCTTCGTTCTTTTCCGCCAGATCCGCCTCCGCTTGGCGGCGCTCGGTGATCTCCCCGTTCAGCCTCTGGTTGATGATCTCCAATCCCATGCTGCGCCTTCGGATGGCGCGGACGCGGAAGGCGTAGATGCTCCAGACCGCCGCCAGCACCATCGCCAAAACCGCGACACGGAACCACCAGGTCAGCCAGAACGGCGGAACGATATGCAGGTTGAAGGCCGCCCCCGTCTCGTTCCACACGCCGTCATTGTTGGAGCCCCTGATCTTGAAGACGTAGTGCCCCGGATCGAGCTTGGTGTAGTTGGCATAGGTGCGGCCGGTCGGCTCGCTCCAAGTGGCATCCACCCCTTGTAGCTGATAGGAATACCTATTCTTAGTAGACGAGGTGTAGTCCAGGGCAGCAAACTCGATCGAAATGAAATTGTCCTTGTAGTCGAGCTCGATGTCGTCGACGGCGTAGACCGCTCGCTCGAGCTCGATGGGGCTATCGAAGACCTTGAAATCCGTCACCACCACCGGCGGCACGTGGGTATTGTCGTGGATCTCATCGGGCCGGAAGCTCACCAGACCGGCCAGGCTGCCGAAGAACATCTCCCCGTCGGAGCTCCCCCAAGAGGCATTGCGTAGGAAGCTGTGGTTGACCAGACCGTCGGATTGGTCGAAGTTGCGAAAGGTTTCCAGGCGCGGATCGAAACGGGTCAGGCCACGGCTGGTGCTCAACCAAAGACTACCGCTGTCATCCTGTTGGATGGCGTCGATGACGTTGCTGGGCAGGCCATCGTCGACGGAATAATAGGTCACCCGGCCGCTCTGGCGGTCCAAGCGATTGAGCCCTCCGTCCTCCGTGCCGATCCACAGGATGGCGTTCAGGTCGCGGTCTTCGTGGATGGCATGCACGATGTCGCTGGAGAGGCTGCCGGCATCGGCCGGCCGGTGATGGAAGCGACGGAAAACGCCCCTCTCCGCATCGAGGGCGGTGAGCCCGCCGCGCGTACCAATCCAGAGCATTCCATCCCGATCTTCTTGCAGGACAATGATATAGCTGTGACTGAGACTATTGGCCTCTTCGGGATCATGGTAGAAGCGTTCGAAGGAAATATCGCCCCCATCCTCTCGAATGAGACGGTTGAGACCATCCGCCGTGCCCAGCCATAGGTGTCCTTGGCGATCCTCGAGGATGGTTTGTACGCGACTGCTGCTCAGGCTGGTGGGATCTGCGGGATCGTGCTGAAACGAGGTAGCCTGGTAGCTGTCTCCGCGGCCGACCAAGCGATTGAGACCACCATCGTAGGTGCCTACCCAAAGAAGCTCCGGGCTCTCGGCGAGAATCGACAGCACTCGATCGGTGCTCAGGCTGGTGGCGTCGGCGGGGCGATGGCGCAGGTGATGGAAATGCCCTGTGGCCCGATCGAGGAGGGCCAAGCCACCGCCGTCGGTGCCGATCCACAGCCGACGGCCGGCTTCCCCCGGCGCTTCGGCGATGGCCCGAACCGTAGGCTTCGGCAAGCCATCGGCACGGCCCGGATCATGGACGTAGTTGGTGAATTTTTTGGCCTCGAGATCCAGCTTGTTGACGCCGCCCCCACGGGTGCCGATCCACAGGATGGACGAGCGATCCTCCCAGAAGGACTCGACACGATCATGACTCAGGCTGTTGGGGTCCCCGGCATCGTAGCGGAATTGAGAGAAAGTCTCCGTCGTCGGATCGAAGCGCTGGAGGCCACCGAGATAGGTGCCGATCCACAACGTCCCTTGGCTATCGAAAAAGAGCCGAGCCACCGAATCATCACCCAGCCCCCCCGGCGAATGCGGATCATGGACATAGTGACGAACTTGGCCACTGGCCAAGTCGAGGCGATTCAGTCCGCCACCGCGGGTGCCGATCCATAGGGATCCGGCTCCGTCCGCCGCGAGAGCGCGAATCCGGGGGCTACTGAGGGCTTGGCCCTTCGGCGTTCCGGCGAGGGGGTGCGTGAAGGTCTGTAGCTGGGGATCGAAAAGGTCGAGCCCGTTGTCGGTGCCGATCCACAGTCGGCCCATCTCGTCTTCACAAATGGCCTTGGTGCTATCGCTGCTCAGGCTCGTCGGGTCGCCGGAGCGATGGCGAAAATGGGTGAAATATCCCTTCCGCTGCCCCCCGGATGCCTCGAAACGATTCAACCCCGCGGTTTCTGTTCCGATCCAAAGATTGCCGAAACGGTCTTCGAAGATCATCTCTATTCGATCGTCGCTGAGGCTGCGGGGGTCCTCCGGATCGTGTCGATAGTGAATGAACTGCCCGTGCACGGGATCGAAGCGGTCGAGGCCGCCACCCCAGGTGCCGAGCCACAGGTAGCCGTCCGCATCCTGGTGCATCTTGCCGAAGTTGCTGGACGCCAGAGAATTAGGGTTCGAGGGGTCGTGGTTGAACACCGTGATCCGGTAACCGTCGTAACGGTTGAGGCCGTCCTCGGTGCCGAACCAAATGAAACCCCGATCATCCTGCAAGATGTCATGAACGGAGCCATGGGAAAGCCCATCCTCGACGGTCAAATGCTCGAAGCTCAGTGTCGGCCCAGAGCCCGCGGCCGCCATCAGGGCCACGGCATCGACGAGCCCCAAGATGGTCCAAAGCGCGATGCATCCGATCCTACGGCTGTCTCTCATGACCCTCCCTGAAAAAACTCAACCTAGAGCTTAGAGCCCTTCATCATCCTCCAAGTGGGCTGCCGGGTGCAACTGGTGGAGGTCACCGGAGCCGCTTTCCTGATCTCCGCTGGCACCGCTTATCGCGTTAGAAAGGTAGCCGCCTGGAGAAAAGAGCCAACTGTTCCACCGGGAGATCCCTTCATGACATCGATCGTCGCGACCGCCTGGGGCAAGTGGAACGGGCCGCAGGACAACCTTTCACTGATCGATCACAGCGCCGATGTCGCCGCCTGTGCCGTCGCTCTCCTGGAGGGCACATTGCTCGGCCGGCGCCTGGCTCGTCTGGGTGAGCAGGATGAGTTGACGTCACCACAGGTGGCCCGCTTGGGCTACCTGGCGGCGCTGCACGACTTCGGCAAAGCGGGGGTGCGTTTTCAGCGCAAGGTGCTGCCGGGGGTCAGGGAGTGGGCCGGACATGTTCGGGAAGCTCTAGCGTTGCTCGGCCATGGTGACGGCAAGTATGTCTACAGCCGCCGCTTTCTGACCCTTCTGCCCTGTGAAGCATTGGCCACCTGGACGATGGACGACGAAACCATCCTCCACCTGCTGACCGCCACCGTCTGCCACCACGGACGCCCCCTCACCGACCGTCCCGAGCCGGACGCTCGCGACTGGGAGACCCGTCACGGCATCGACCCCTTCGCCATCTTGGCGGAGCTCCTGGCGGCGGCCCGGCGTTGGTTTCCCCATGCCTTCGCCAAGGTGGACCTCCCCTTGCCGTCTTCGCCGGCCTTTCAGCACGGCTGGAACGGCGTCCTCAACCTGGCGGACTGGTTGGGCTCGAGCCCTGAGTTTTTCCCTTTCGACGGCCATCGCCAGAACGGCTTGGATCGCATGCTCTACTCCCGCCGCCAAGCCGCGGAGGTCCTGCACTGGGTAGGCCTCGACTCCGGCTCGGCCCGCCATTCCCTGGGACGCGGAAGGGTGCCCTTCAAGGCCATTTCCGACAAGCCGTCGCCCCGACCGGCCCAATGCGTCACCGCCGACTTGACCCCCGCCGCCGAAGGCTCCTTGACCCTGTTGGAGGCCAGCACCGGGGCCGGCAAGACGGAAGCCGCCGTCTGGCTCTTCGCCCGCCTCTTCCAGGCCGGGCGGGTGGACGGCATGACCTTCGCCTTGCCCACCCGCAGCGCCGCCACACAGATCCAACGGCGTTTGGAGCAGGCCATCGCCCGCCTCTTTCCCGAGGCCGCCGACGGCAGCGTCGACCACCGCCCGCCGGTGGTCCTGGCGGTGCCCGGCTACCTGCGGGTCGACGGCGTCAGCGGTCGTCGCTTGCCGGAATTCCAGACCCAATGGGACGACGACGACCCCCGCTTCCGCCGCCGCGCCTGGGCCGGTGAGCACGCCAAACGCTACTTGGCGGGGGGCGTCGTGGTGGGCACCGTCGACCAAGTGTTGCTGTCCGCCCTGCAAGTGCGCCACGCCCACCTGCGGGCCGCCTGTCTGCTGCGTCACCTGCTGGTGGTGGACGAGGTCCATGCTTCGGATGCCTACATGACCGAATTGCTGCAAGGGGTGCTCGCGAACCACCGTCGGGCCGGCGGCCACGCCTTGCTGATGTCCGCCACCTTGGGCACCGCAGCCCGGCAACGCTTCCTCGGCCAGCGCAAAAAAGTCCCCTTGGAAGACGCCTTGGCCCTGCCTTACCCCCTGGTGACCCACCTCGATTTCGCCGACGCCAACGTCCGCGATCTGCCGGTGGAAGCCCTCGACGGCGAGGCCAAGACCGTCGATGTCGAGCTCGCCCCCCTGGCCGCTGATCCTGTGGCCGTGGCCCGGACAGTCCTCGACGCCGCCGCCGCCGGCGCCCGCGTGCTGGTGGTGCGCAATACCGTCGTCGACTGTCGCGCCCTCCAGCAAGCCGTCGTCGAGCTGGCCCGAGGGCGCCACCAGGAGCACCTCCTCTTCGGCCTCCCATCGCCATCCGGGGACGGCTCGGTGCCGGCTCCCCACCACGGACGCTTCGCCCCCAGCGACCGCAAGCTCCTCGACCAGGCCATCGAAAGCGCCTTCGAGCCGTCCCCCGAGCGCACCGGCGGACGCCTCGCCATCGCCACCCAAACCGTCGAGCAGAGCCTCGACCTCGACGCCGACCTGCTGCTCACCGACCTCTGCCCCATGGACGTGCTGCTGCAACGCATCGGCAGATTGCATCGCCATACCTCGACGGCGCGGCCTGCGGGGTTCGGCACGCCCAAGGCCGTCGTCCTCACCCCCAGCGAGCGAGACCTGACCCGCTGGCTACGCGACAGCGGCACCGCCCGCAGCGAGCACGGCCTGGGAGGCAAGGTCTACCCGGACCTGCGGATCATCGAGAGCACCTGGGCCCAGTTGGAGCAACACCGCCAGTTGGTGCTCCCCGCCATGTGCCGCCGGCTCGTCGAACGGGCGACCCATCCCGATGTCCTACAGCGGCTTTCGGAGGTACTCCAAAACGCCTGGCGACGTCACAGCCAGCGGATCCGCGGCAAGGGCACCGCCGAGCGAGGCTTGGCCCTTCTCAACAAGATCGATGGATCGAAACCCTTCGGCGACGAGCCCTTCGGCAGCGACGAACGGGACATCGCCACCCGTCTCGGCGACCGCGACCTCGTCCTGTGCCTCGAAGAGGCCCCCCTCGGACCCTTCGGCCAGCCGGTGCCCCAAGTCAACATTCGCGCCTATGAGCTCGGCGAGGCATTGGCCACCTTGGAGGAAGGCGACGAGCCAACCGCCGAGGACCTGGAGCCGCTGGAGGACGGTGGATTTCGTTTTCGGTTGTTGGGGAAGGCGTTTGTCTATGACCGGTTGGGGTTGGCGGCCCTCACCCCCTAACCCCCTCTCCCAGAAGCTGGGAGAGGGGGGATCGGATTTTTTTAGTAAGGGTAAGATGTTTGACAAAAAGAATAGAAATTCGTATCATCCCTGACTGACGGCCGCCCTCGGCTGCCAGGAAGGAGACTATTTGAAGAAGAGAGGATCTAGATGGCGATCCGGACCTGCCGATCCGAAGCGGCGAAACTTGGAGAACGGCAGGGCCCGAACCACACTCGTAGACATTATCCATTCGATGCTGAACCGTCAATGCGTGCAGTTTCGCTCTCAAATCATGACGGGTGAGATCACACCCTATCGATTTGCAGTGCTAATCCCGCAGCTTCCTCGAAAGTGGTTATGACGATCGAAGAGCCGTCTCGAACGGTTGCCTTCCTGCATCGACTCGCCGAAAGGCGAGATTTGCCCATCTTCCCCTTCCTAGAAGGCCAAGAGAAGCACGCTTCCCCGTGACCGCGGGGCACCTAAATTGTTCCGGTTCCCCCTCTCCCGTCCTCGGGAGAGGGGGCTAGGGGGTGAGGCCGCCTTACTCCCTTTTCACCGCAACCGGGTCCATAACCCTAGACACCTCCATGGGCCGTAAGCCAGGCGATGGAGTCAAGAGCTCGAGATCTCAATCGGCCAACCGCTCTGAGCCGTCCTCCGGTCCTCCGGAGGACAAGACATCCCAGCGAGTGACTTCAGTCACTCGTCAATCTCGTCGGTCGACCCCCTAGATCCCAAACATATGGAGACATCATGCCAGGCAACCCAAACCATCTACTCAACGATCCATGGATTTCCACCGTCGACGGCGACGGCGACCCCCGGCGACGCACCCTGCCGCAGGTGCTGGCCGAGTTGACGGCGGGCCGGGAGCTCGAATTCACTGCCCTGCAAGGCCATCAGCAACAGGCTTGGTATGCCTTCCTGGTACAGCTGTGCGCCTTGGTGTTGGCGCGCCAGGGGGGCGACCTGGAACGGGACGCCGCCGCTTGGACGGCGGCTTTGGCAACGCTCGGTGAAACACCTACGGCTTGGCAACTGGTGGTGGACGATCTGGCCCAGCCGGCGTTTTTCCAACCGCCGGTGCCGGAGGGCACGCTGGCCAAGTTCAAGCGCCAGAGCGCCAGCCCGGAGATTCTCGAGGTGCTGATTGCCGCCAAGAATCACGACATCAAGGCCGATCGATTTGGTGTCGCCGAGGCGGAGCATTGGGCTTTTGCCCTGCTCACCCTACAGACCATGGAGGGCTTCCTGGGACGGGGCAATTACGGCATCGCCCGCATGAACGGTGGCTTTTCGAGCCGCCCCGAAACGGCCTTGGCCAGCGGCCTGGGATGGAGCGAGCGGCTGCGACGGGACGTACCGATCTTGCTCGCCCAACGGGACGGTCTGCTCGACCGCCTGGAGTATGACGAGGAAGGCGTCGCCCTGTTGTGGCTGGAGCCATGGCAAGGCGGCTCGAACGAGACCCTCTTCCTGGAAGGGCTCGATCCGTTCTTCATCGAAGTCTGTCGCCGCGTGCGGCTGACCAGGGGCGATCACAGCCTCGACGGCGGGATCGTCGGCCAGGTGGCGCCGTCGGACGCCTCGCGAGTCGCCGCCAAGGAGCTATCGGGCAACGTCGGCGACCCTTGGACGCCGATCCGCAACAAGGACGCCGCCGCCCTCACCGTCTCCGAAGGTGGCTTCCACTACCGCCTGCTATCGGAGCTCTTATTCGACCGCAAGAGCTATTCCCAGCCCGCAGCCCTCGAGATGCGCCCCGATGACCGGGGCGATCTGCTGGCCAGCTTCCGGGTGCTGGTGCGCGGCCAAGGCAAGACCGGCGGCTTCCACGAGCGCCACATCCCGTTGCCCGGCAAAGTCGTTCGCAGGCTCGGACAGGAAGCGGCACGGCAATCCCTGGCAGAGGATAGTCAGTGGCGCATCGAGCACGTGCGGGAGACGCAGAAGAAGATTCTCAAACCGGCGTTGTTGATGCTCTTGCAGGAGAGGGTCCAGGCGGCACCGGGCCTCAACTGGAAGGACGAACGGGCCAATCCCTGGCTCGACCGTTTCGACCAGGAGGTCAACGCCGTCTTCTTCGAATGCCTGTTCCGCGACGCCACGGAGGTTTCATCCGAAGGCCAACCGCTGACGGCGGAGGAACGCAATGTCCGCTGGAAGCAAAAGCTCTACGACATGGCCAAGGACATCTTCAAAGCGGCGAGCCAAGTGCTGACGCCGTCCGGCATCCACCGCTTTCGCGCCTTGGCCCGCGCCGAGTCTTATCTCGAAAGCCGCTCCAAGCAGCTCTTGATCCCTTCGCATCCTGCACCATCGACTCCCATGGAGGGCATGGCACCATGACCACCCCGGACACCGACTCGACCACGACGCCGTCGCCGCCAGCGGCGGCTCCACCCCCCATGTCGCCACGACAACGGCTGCGCGACGTCATCCACAAGCTGGCCGGACAACTCGACCAGCCCCACTTCTCCAGCGGCGATCTGGCCCAACTGCGACGCCTCGACGTGCGCCGTGGCCACGCCGCCACCGACAGCGCCTTCTGGCGCATCGTGGCCCGTGATCTTGACCCACTGGGCCTCTTCGACGACCGCGACGAGCTCGAGTTACGTCGTTGGATGGCCGTCCTACAGGGCTTGGCGACGATTCACGGAGAACACAGCAAGGGCGCCCGCCTGGGCCGGTCCCTAGCGGAGGCCAAGATCTCAGAAGTGCGCGTCGTACGCCTGCTGCGGGCCCAAGGCGACGCCCTGCTGGCCCTCATCCGCCCTCTGGCCCATCAGCTGCGATCCTCCCGCAAAGCGGTGGATTGGGCCGATGTGGCCGACCTGATCTTCAGCGACGGCAAGCGCTTCGCGGACCAGACTCGCCGAGGCATCGCCTCGGATTTCTATCGTCAACAAAGCAAGCAAGACGCTCAACAAAAAGACACCCAAGACGCCACCGGCGTCTGATCCCAGGAGAATCAATATGTCCGACACCACCCCCTCCCGCTTCCTGCAAATCCACACCCTCACCAGCTATCCGGCGGCGCTGCTCAACCGCGACGACGCCGGTTTCGCCAAGCGCCTGCCTTTTGGCGGCGCCACCCGGACGCGCATCTCGTCCCAATGCCTGAAGCGCCATTGGCGCACCGCCCAGGGTCCCGACGCCCTCGGAGCCGTGCCCGCCGACGACGGCCACCAACCGATGACGGTGCGCTCCCGCCGCACCTTTGAAAAGGAGATCTACGAAAAGCTCCTGGCCGACGGCGTCGGCCAGGACCGCGCCACCGCCGTCACTCAGGCTCTGATGAGCAAGGTATTGCAAAGCAGCGAAGCCAAAGCCGGCAAGAAGGACGACGACGAGGGCGCCCACCTGCGCACCGGCCAGGTGCTGGTCATCGGACGGCCGGAGGTGGACTATTTCCTCGAGCTGGCGCGTCAAACCCTGGACGAGAACGAAGATCCCAAGGCCATCAAGAAGCACATCGACGACGCCCTCGGCAAGAAGGAAGGCAAGAAGAATCTGGCGGCCATGGGTCTCAACAAGGGCCTCAGCGCCGGCCTCGATGCCGCCATGTTCGGACGCATGATCACCAGCGACATCCTGGCCCGCTGCGACGCTGCGGTGCACGTTGCCCATGCCTTCACGGTGCACGCCGAAGAATCCGAATCGGACTACTTCTCCGCCGTCGACGATCTGCAAGAAGAAGGGGAGACCGGCAGCGGCCATATCAACTCGACGGAGCTCACCAGCGGCCTCTACTACAGCTATGTGGTGATCGACGTGCCGCTGTTGGTGTCGAATCTCACCGGCTGCCGGCAAGAGGACTGGCTGAGCGCCGACCGTGGCCTGGCGCAAGAGGTGGTGCGTCGCTTCCTGCGTTTGGTGGCCACCGTCAGCCCCGGCGCCAAGCTGGGCTCCACCGCCCCTTACGCCCATGCGCAGATGATGCTGGTGGAGGCCGGTGATACCGCCCCGAGGACGCTGGCCAACGCCTTCCTGCGGCCGGTGGTCCAAGACCAAGACCCCCTGGGCAACGCCTACGGCGCCCTGGCCAACCACCTGGACGAGCTCGACGGTGTCTACGGCGCCCCCGAAGGCGGCCGTCGCGGCCTCGCCCTGGGACCCAAATCAAAGCTCGGTGAGGCCTTGGAAGAATCCCTCGGCAGCCTCCAGGAGGTGGCCCAATGGACCGCCGCCCGGGTGGCCTGATGGACGCCTCTTCGCCACAGCAAGACATCCTGCTGCTGCGCCTCGATGCGCCGCTGCTCAGCTTCGGCGGACTGGCGGTGGACGAGAACCGGGTGAGCCGCCCGATGCCCGGGCGTTCCATGCTCACCGGCCTGCTGGCCAATGCCTTGGGTTGGCACCACGGCGATGGAGCCGCCCTCGACCGCTTGCAGCAGCGCCTCGACTACGCGGTGCGCCGGGATCGCCGCGGCGAGCCGTTGCTCGACTACCAAACCGTCGACCTGGGGCAGGATTTCCTGCACCAGGGTTGGACCACCCGCGGCCGTCCCGAAGGGCGTGGCGGCGCCAGCTCCGGCGGCACCCATATCCGCCTGCGGCACTACTGGGCGGGGGCGGCGTTCACCGTCGCCCTGACCTTGCAACCGGCGACCGAGATGCCGGATTTGGATGCCCTGCAAGCAGCCCTGCGACGACCGGCACGGCCCCTGTTCCTAGGCCGCAAGACGTGTCTGCCGTCGCGACCCTTGCTCGGCCACGCCGACGAGGTCGACCGCCTGAGCGCCGTCTCACCGCTCGTCGCCTTGACCGCCGTGCCCCTGTGGCCGGTGACCCTCGACCGACGGCCCGGCGGCGACAGCCCATCCGCCCCGGAGCCCTGCAGCGTCTGGTGGTCGGCCGGTCCGACGGCGGACCCGTCCCACCTCGAGCGCAGCGCCAAGGCGACGCCACGCGGTGTGACCTTTCATCGCCACCTGCAGGTGGTCGACGAACGCCGCTGGCAGCATCAGCTGCACGCCGGCAAGCGCTACCTCAATGAGGGGGTCCTCGATTGTACGGTGCTCGATTGTGCGGAGCTCGATCAGCCTGCCGCGACCCAAACCCCTCGTATCCCATCCCAAGGAGACCTCCATGCCTGAAACGATCCCCTCCCCACCGCTCCACATGGTGCAGTTGGTGATCGACGGCCGCGACCTACAACGCTCGGCCCAACGCCAGCGCTTGCCGGAGCGCTCCAACGACACCGGCTACCTGCTGCACGGCCACCTCAACGCCCTGTTCGGTGACTTGCTACCGCAACCGTTCCACAGCATCCCCTTGCGAGGCGACGTGGAAGTGTTGGGCTACAGCCACGGCGACGAAGCGGCCCTGCGGCAACAGGCGGACACCTTCGCCGAGCCCTTGGTACGCGACAGTGTCAAACGGCTGGCCAGCAAGGCGATGCCCAGCTCCTGGCGTCCCGGGCAGCGCCTGGGTTTCGAGGTGCGGGTCTGCCCGGTGGTGCGCCTCAGCTCGGCGGCCGGCACTTTCAAGGCCGGTAGCGAGGTGGACGCCTTCTTGGCCGCCTGCCTGCGCCAAGGCAAAGATGTCGAGGTCGACCGCTACGAGGTCTACCGACAATGGTTGGAGCGCCGCTTCGACGGCGCCGCCCGCCTGTTACAGATGGAGATCAAGCAACTCGGCCGCAGCCAGCTGTATCGTCGCCACCAGGGACGACAGGGCCCCGGCAAGGGACGCCGCGGACGCCGGGTGGAGCATCCCGAGGCGCTGTTGCAAGGCGAGCTGGAGGTGCTCGACACCGCCACCTTCCATCAACTGCTGGCCCGCGGTATCGGGCGTCACAAGGCGTTCGGCTTCGGCATGCTGCGGCTGCGGCCACCGAGGCGGCGATGAATCCTCAGACGGCGATGATTTCCCAGGCCTCACCCAGCCTGGGGACACAGCCGAGCCACACCGCCGAGGCAGCATGCTGAAGGGACGCCTGGGGCTCGAAGGAGCGCGCATTCCCCACGCCGATCGGCATGGCCTGATGTGGCTCGGCCGCGGCCAGCTGACGGTGGAAGACGGCACCTTGCGTTTCGTCACCGCCGGTTATGACCAACTGCCTTCCGGCGACTATGCCGTGCCCTATCAAATGGTGTCGTGTTTCATCCTGGAGCCGGGCACCAGCGTCAGCCACGATGTCCTTCGGTTGCTGGCCCGCCATGGTTGCGGCCTACTGGCGGTGGGCGAAGGCGGCGTACGGCTTTATGCCAGCCTACCGGCGGGGCCAGGACGCTCCGCCTGGGCACGCCGCCATGCCCGCATCTGGAGCGACCCGGCGCAGCGCCTCGCCGTGGTGCACCGCATGTACGCCTGGCGCCTCGGCGAGTCGGACAGTGAGACGACGGACCTCGACACCCTGCGCGGCATCGAGGGGGTGCGGGTCAAGGAAAGCTACCGCTTGATCGCCCAACAACACGGCATCACCTGGCGCTCGCGCAAATACGACCGCAGCGATCCGGAGGCGGCCGATCGCCCCAACCAGGCCCTGAATCATGCCTCCACCGCCGTCAAGGCGGCGGCCATGGTGGCGGTGGCGGCCAGCGGCACCCTGCCGCAGCTGGGTTTCATCCACGAAGATTCCGGCCTCGCCTTCGGTCTTGATATCGCCGACCTCTACCGCGAGCAAGTGACGCTGCCCGTCGCCTTCGCCGCCGTCAAAGAGCACGCCAAGCAACCGGACTTGCCCTTGGAACGGCTGGTGCGTCGCCGCGCCGTCGCCGCCCTACGCCAAGGCAAGATCGTCGCCTCGATGATCGACCGCATCCACGAGCTGCTGCCTGAAGAGGCGTCCGTCAGAGGCGATGCGTCATGCCCATGACCATCGTCGTCACGCGACAGGTGCCGGGGCGTTTCCGCGGCTTTCTGGCCTCCTGCATGTGCGAGATCGCCCCCGGGGTCTACACGGCGCCGCGCATGAACCGCGGTGTGCGGGAGCGGGTGTGGGCCGTGCTCGAGGAATGGTGGATGGCCTATCCCGACAGCTCGGTATTGATGACCTGGGAGGACCGCAAGATGGTGGGCGGCCAGAACTTGCGCACCCTGGGTTTGCCGCGCCAGGACTTGCAAGAGCAAAACGGTGTCTTCCTGGCGCGGCGGGAAGTGCCCGCCACCCCTGCCCCGGAGGAAGCCGACGGCCAGAGCACGGAGGCCACGTGACATGGCCGGAGTCCTCGCCGCCCTCGCCCAATTGCGCCACCGTCCGTGGCTCGCCCTCGACACCGAAACCACTGGCCTGGGGCCCTACGACGTGATCATCGAAATCGCGTTGGTGGAGGGCCAGGGAGCCATCCTGGCCGACACCACCGTCGCCCCTGGCCGTCCGGTCACCGCCAAATCCAGCCAAATCCATGGCCTACAACAGGCAGACCTGGCCGAGGCACCGTCGTGGACCAGTCTCTGGCCGCAGATCCAAGCTCTCCTGCACAGCCACAGCGTGGTGGCTTGGAATGCCGCCTTCGACCTCCGCCTGCTGCGCCAAACCTGCGACCGCTACGGCCTGCCCATGGCCGTGCGACGCATCCTTTGCCTCAAACAAGCCTTCCGCCAGCGCCACCCCGTCACCCGACCGACCCTCGCCGCCGCCTGCCTCGCCCTGGGCATCGCCGAGCGTCCCAACCACCGGGCCCGAGTCGACGCCGAAGTGGCCCGACAAGTGGCATGGAAGCTGATGCCGGGAGGTGACATCCAAGCGACCGAAGACTGATCTTTGACAACTGAATGCAGAATCCAAAGGGGTGCCGAAGGGTCCGCCACCCCGCCATCCCCGCGGCAGAATGTCGCAGGGGTGTCCCCGTGCCCGCGGGGATTGACCTTCTTGACGATTTCTTTGGTGTGTGTCATATTCGGTGTCCCCGTGCCCGCGGGGATTGACCTCATTTGTATTAGACCGTCTAAGAGGGAACGAGGGTGTCCCCGTGCCCGCGGGGATTGACCTCAACCAGCGTCGCCGTTCCATCCGTGTGGATGGGTGTCCCCGTGCCCGCGGGGATTGACCCTATCTACAACAGGGATATGATCATTTTATCGAGGTGTCCCCGTGCCCGCGGGGATTGACCTGTTGGTGGCTGCTGCTCGTTTTCGTATTTCTAGGTGTCCCCGTGCCCGCGGGGATTGACCCCTCTTCGTGGTCAAGCTTCATCACTTTGACGTGGTGTCCCCGTGCCCGCGGGGATTGACCTTTGTGGAGGTTCCAAAGCTCAAAAGCACAGCTGGTGTCCCCGTGCCCGCGGGGATTGACCCGGGTTTCTATGGTGTCGAGACTCACAAGAAAGGGTGTCCCCGTGCCCGCGGGGATTGACCTGGAGCCGATGGCGTTGATGAGTGGATTCTGACGGTGTCCCCGTGCCCGCGGGGATTGACCCTTAGGATCTCAGGCAACCCCTTACATGGAAGGGGTGTCCCCGTGCCCGCGGGGATTTACCTCTTAGTCATGTCCTGTAGTCGGAGAGCATGCCGGTGTCCCCGTGCCCGCGGGGATTGACCCCATGATTAGCGAAGCGACTCGCAAGGTCAACGGGTGTCCCCGTGCCCGCGGGGATTGACCTCTTGGAATACATCCTCGGGCTCCTATGGCTGGGGTGTCCCCGTGCCCGCGGGGATTGACCCTGCCGCGGCGGGGCGCAGGGTCGCAGAAATCCGGTGTCCCCGTGCCCGCGGGGATTGACCGCAGCCTGGGCAGCCTACTGGGACATGCGGGAGGGTGTCCCCGTGCCCGCGGGGATTGACCTCGCGACGAGGTTCGGCAGCATGTCGGATACAAGGTGTCCCCGTGCCCGCGGGGATTGACCCTTCCGCGACCCGGTGGTCACCTTCTGCTGCTCGGTGTCCCCGTGCCCGCGGGGATTGACCCTTATGGGTCGGCGTGCGGGATACCTGGATCAAGGTGTCCCCGTGCCCGCGGGGATTGACCCCCTGGGGCGCAGAGACCGCGCTCGAGAAGAGAGGTGTCCCCGTGCCCGCGGGGATTGACCCGCCGGGGGTCTGCGTCGAGGATCTGCTGGATCGGTGTCCCCGTGCCCGCGGGGATTGACCCATCCAGGGTTTCTCCGAGTGCATTGATGACCCGGTGTCCCCGTGCCCGCGGGGATTGACCGTGTTTCACACCGCGTACGCGGTGTGCGCTCTTGGTGTCCCCGTGCCCGCGGGGATTGACCCCTCTACTTAGCTGCTAAGTGGTAAGCAGCGCCGGTGTCCCCGTGCCCGCGGGGATTGACCTTAGGGCTCCGCGCTCCTACCTCGGCAAGATGGGGTGTCCCCGTGCCCGCGGGGATTGACCCGCACTCGCATCGAGGTGTCCCATTCTTGGACAGGTGTCCCCGTGCCCGCGGGGATTGACCCGCCTCTAGGTTAGCCCTTACTTCTTCAATGTTGGTGTCCCCGTGCCCGCGGGGATTGACCTTC
>JAJCXR010000049.1 GCA_029263315.1 Acidobacteriota bacterium
GCTGGCGGACGGTGGCTGAGCCACGGTGGGCGATTGAGAGCCCGCCGCGAGGGCGGCCAAGACCGCCCCGTCCGCCTCCTCGCCCCGTTGCCAGGCGTCGGTCAGGCGGGTTTCCAGCTCTTGGCGGCCGGTGGGCTGGGCCGTCGCCGGCAGGTTTGGCAACCCGAGGGCCGCGAGCAGGAGGCAAGTCAGGACTCGTCGCATGGTATCTATTCCTTCACTGGACCGCTGGGGACGGAGGGTGCGTGGTGGCGAGCCGGTGGCATTGGCTTGAGGCCTCGGGGGGTGTTGCATCATGGGCTCACTTCACAGGAGAGGGCTTGGCCGATGTCGTCGATGGCCAGTTGCAGTGCCGTCAGATCGTCGACCGGGAAGGCCAGGCCCTGGCTGACGAAGGCGGCGTAGTCGGCCAGATCACGGTGGGAGGTGGTGAGATCGGTGCCGTCGTCTCCGCCCAACAGGCTGAGGGCGTAGATGCGCAGCTCCGGTAAGCTCAGCCTGAGCTCTTCGAGGGCGGCCATGGCATGGGCCAAGGGCTCGCCAGCGAAGGTGCCGAGCTGGGGCTCGAAGTCGCCGCGCCAGGCCACTTGGCTCCAGGAGAGGAAGTCGCCGGCCGGATCCCGCAGGGAGACGCCACCCACTGCTCGCAGGTCGTAGGGCCCGAGGCCTCGACCGTCGATGTTGGGAACGCCGTCGCTGAGCAACACCACGGCCGGGCGTACCCCTTGACTTTGGCTGAGCAGCATTTGCAGGGTGGAGCGCAGGGCCAAAGCGGTGGGGGTTTCGGTGTCGGGGGCGATGGCGGTGACGTCGAGGGCCAGCAATTGGGCCTCCAAGGCGGCGTCCCCGGCGCCCAACGGACTGAGTACCTGGGTGTTGTCGCTGAGGTTTGCGGCCGCCGTGTCGTGGCCGCGGAAGGCCAGCAGGGCGGAGCGCAGCCCCGGTGTTTGGGCCAGGCCGCCGTGCAGTTGCAAGAGCCCTTGGCGGGCTGCCTCGAGACGGCTGGTCTGGCCGCCCGTGCCGTCGTCCATGGGGCTGGTCATGCTGCTCGACAGGTCCAAGAGATAGACGACATCGAGGGGGGCTTGCGGCGTGCAAGCAATGCTCGGGGGTGGCTCGAAGGGCGGCTCCCCGTTGGGACGGCACTGGGACCAGTGGTCGAAGGCGGCGGTCGTCGCCTGGGTCGGATCGTAGGAGGCCACCGCCAGCCCTGCCAAGGGCCCTGGGCCCATAGCCACCTGGGCTTGACCCCCCAATTGAGCCACTGGACGCAGCCAGTGGACGCCGCCGTCGCGGGAGTAGAAGACGGTGAATACATCGCCCCGCCGCTCGATGGCCAGGCGCACCGGCAAGGCCACTTGCTGGACCAGGCCGGCCAACTCTTCCGCCGAGCCGTCGGCATGGCGCACATCGAATTGCAAGGCGGCGGTTTCGGGATCCCCGGGGTTGGGACCCGGCAAGTGGGGAATGAAACAGGCCATGACCCTCGCCGCCCGGGGCTCGAGATCGGCGCGCATCATCAGACAGGCCTTGCGCACCGCCCCGCCTTGATCCACCGGGAAGCCGGTGACGTCCACTTCGAGGCGCAGATCCCCAGTCACCGGTTGGTACAGGAAAGCGCCGCTGTCGTCGCCGTGGTAGAGGCTGCTGCCGTCGCCGCTGAGCCATAGGGCTCCGTCCTCGACGGCGACGGCGGCGTCTTGGGCGTCCCCCAACTCTGCCAGTTGCCAGGCCTGCGGCGACAGATCGTCGAAGGTATCGTCTGCGCACAGGGTTGTGGCGGGCGAAGTGGGTCGCTCTTCATAGCCAAAATCGGCATCGAGGCGCGTCTCGCCTTCGCCCAGGCTCAGCTCGGCGGTGTCGATGCTGCCCAGACCGTCCAGATCCCAGGTGGGTAGATCCACCAACGGAGGGAGGGACTCGGGCCGCACCCGCAGCGAATATTCACCCGCCGGCAGGGTGTCGATCAAGTATTCGCCATCACCCTCGGTGGTCACCCGGGTGACGCCGAAGCCGAAGCTGTCGAAGAGA
This sequence comes from Acidobacteriota bacterium, assembly GCA_029263315.1. Classification (GTDB taxonomy): domain Bacteria; phylum Acidobacteriota; class Thermoanaerobaculia; order Multivoradales; family J023; genus JAJCXR01. Next base: position 2,032 of record JAJCXR010000049.1, read on the forward strand.
TCCAGAGAGACGCCGTTGAGCCCCGGCTCGTCGAGATCTTGGGCACCGTTGCCGTCCAAGTCGTGCCACACCCGATCGCCGATGGCGGCGCTGCCGATGCCGCCGCAGTCCAGATCCGTCGCCAGCACGGCGATGGCGTCGGCCAGGCCGGTGGTGTCGCCGGCCGCAAAGGAGCGGGCGCCGGAGAAATAGGCAGCGTAGTCGAGCAGATCCTGGTTGAAGGCACCGAGGCCGACGCCGTCGCCCTGCAGACCGACGCCATAGATCAGCACCTTTGGCAAGGTCAGCTTGAGGCGTTCGATTTGGAACATGCTGTTGGCCAAGGGTTCGCCGTCGAAGGTGCCGAGGGTGGGGTTGAAATGGCCCATCCAAGCCACCGCCGGCCAACGGTGGTAGCGGCCCTGGGTGTCGTCCAAGGAAATGGCCTGCAGCTCTTCGAGCTCGTAGGCGTCGGGGCCGCGGCCTTGGAGATCGATGTTGGGGATGCCGTCGGTGATCAATACCACCGCCGGTTGATGGTCGGGATCCCCTGCTTGCAGCAGCAGCTCGAGGCTGGCTGCCAAGGCCAGGGGAGTGGGCGTCGTGGTGCCGGGGTCGATGTCCGCCGCCACAAACGAGGCGGCGAGCTCGGCGACGGCGCCCAAATCGTCACTGAAACCACTCTGCACCTGGACGCCCGCCGCCAGGTTTTCGGCTGGGGTGCGGAAACCGGCGAAGGTGAGCAGGGCCGCACGGCTGCCGTCCGCCGCCTGTGCCAGGCCATCGAGGAGTGAGGTGATGGCCCCTTGGGCGGCTTGCAGGCGGGTGGTGGTGCCCGTCCCATGACCATAGGGGCTGATCATCGAGCCGGAGAGGTCGAGGAGCAACACCATGTCGACGGGCTGGGTCGCGTCGCAAGGGGTGAGGGGTGGTGGCACCGTCGCGCCACCGTCGGCGGGCCGGCAGACGGCGAAATGATCGAGCTCGGCGGTGATCAGGGCGGCGTCGTCGTAGGAGGTCGCCACCAGGCCCGCCAAGGGTTGGTCCCCCAGATCGATCTCGATGCTGCCGTCGAATCCCGCCCCGCCGGGCGACTGCCAGCTGGCACCGCCGTCGACGCTGTAGAGCACGGCGTAGCGATCGCCCCGCTTCTCGATCGCCAGCCGGGCCGGCAAGGGAACGTCGAAGACGCTGTTGGCGAGCTCCCGTGGGCTGTCGCCGACGAAGGCGCGAACATCGAACTGTACGGCGCTGGTGGGCGGGTCCGGAAAATGCGGAACATACGTCACCATCACCCGCGGGGCCTCCGCCCCCAAGTGTGCGCGCAGCATCAAGGCCACCTTGCGGGCCGCACCGCCGGTATCGACGGGAAATCCGGTGACGTCCACTTCGAGGCGCAAATTTTCGTCGGTGCCCAGGGGACGGTAGAGGAAAAAGCCGCTGTCCGGGCCGTGGTAGAGGCTGGAGCCGTTACCGCTGAGCTGGAGGCGGTCGTCGACCACCGCCGCACCGCCCGCCGAGGCATCCCCCAGATAGGCCACCTGCCAGTCGCTGAGGTCAGGGTCGCTGAAGGTTTCTACGTCGCAGGCGGTGGTCTGGCCGGGATCACCGCCGAGCAGCAGGACGGTGGCGTCGGGACCGTCCGCAGTTGCCGGATCATCGCTCAGCACGGTCGGTAGCTCGAAGCTGCTCAGCGACCCTTGGTTGACGATGCGATCCGCCGTCGGCGGTAGGGGGTCGACGACTCGGGCCTGGAAGGTGAGCTGCCAGCTGCCGCCGGCCGCCAGCTCGCCGAGGCTGGCCACCAGGGGTTCCTGGCTGTCCAGGCCGCCGGCCGAAAGCGCGATGCTCTCCGGCAAGAGGACGGTGTGGGACGGCAATACATCGGCCAACCGCAGGCCGGTGGCCGCCTGGCTGCCTTGGTTGAAGGCTTCCAGCCGGTAGGTCAACAGGGAGCCCGCTTCGGCGCTGTCAGCGCCGCCGTCGACGCTGACGGTCTTGTGCAACACCAGAACCGGCGACGCCACCAACGGTGTGCGGGTCGGTTGCTCAGTGCCCGGACGGTCGGGATCGTGGCTCAGCTGCACCGGCAGCTCGAGGCTCGAAAGCAGAGCCTGGTTGCTCAGCTCGACTAAGCCGCCTGGCAAGGTGGGGGCGATCTCCACCGTCAGCAGCAAATCGAAACTCTCCTGGGGTGCCAGCTGCGGTAGGGAAACCGCCACGAAGCCCGCCGTCAGCTCTTCGATCTGACCCGAGGTGACGACCCCGTCCGCCACTAGGGTGGTGTGGGCCGGCAAGACGTCCTCCAACAGCAATTGGTGGGCGGAGGTGGTGCCGACGTTCTGCACTGTCAGGCTGTAGCGCAGCCGGTCTCCGGGGCTGGCGACGCCGTCGCCGTCGCGATCCTCGTGGAGGCTGTCGTCCTTGCTGAAACGCAACTCCGGCATCGCCACGATGGCCAGGCGAGTGGCATCGTCGGGCTCGAAGGTGGAGGGGTCGTCGCTCAGCAGGGCTTCGATACCGACGGCGTCGATCACCGCTTGGTTGACCACCTCGACGCTGCCGTCTGGCAATTGGTCGGCAACCTGTGCTTCGAAGGCGATACTGGTCGAAGCGCCGGCTTCGAGGGCGGCGATATCGACCACCAACGGCTCGGTGGAGCGCAGCACACCGGCGCCGGTGGTGATCGACTCGGGAAGCAGGGTCAGGACCGCCGCCAACTCGTCGAGCACCACGAGCTCCTGGGCCATGGCGTTGCCGCGGTTACTGACGACGATTTCATAGCGCAACCGATCACCGGGGCTGGCGTTGCCGCTGCCGTCCTGGTCGAGACTAACGATCACCGTCTTCTCGGCCACCAAGAGGGGGGCGGTGATCGTCGCCGCCACCTCGAAGGTCGTCGCAGCGCCAGCCGCGGGGATGCCCGCTGAGTCACTGCCGCGCTCGACGGTCAGCTGGACGTCATAGATGCCCTCGAAGGCACCAGCCGAAGACCACTGACGGTGTATCGTGACCTCGGAACCGGGCAGCATGGGCCCGAGGTCCTGAGCCCAGGAGGCGACCTCGAAGCCGCCGGCATCGCTCAGCCTGAGGGTGGCGACGGCGTCGTCGATGCTCTCGTTGCCTCCGGAGATGCGCACCGCGGCGTCCAGTCGCACGGTTTCGCCGCGCAGATAAAGGCTGCGGTCGCTGCTCAGCTCCGCCTCCAGGCTCCCCGTCGCCACGACGGTGATCTCCGCCGCCGCCTCGACGAGGATGTGCTCTTCGCTGTCCAGGAGCGAAGCCCGCAGACGGTAGGGGCCGGCGAAGACCTGACCCGTCGTCCACGAGCTACTGCCGGTCCAAGTTCCGGCGAAGGGAAGAGCGGCCACCGGCAGCGGCATCAGCTCCTCGACGATGAAGCCGTCGCCGTCTTCCACCCACAGGATCACTTGGCCGTCGAAGGTGTCGCCGGGATTGAAGACCTCGAGGGCTAGCGCCACCTCTTCGTGGGCTCCATAGAAGTGGCGCGGCGTGGCGAGTTGCAGGACCGGCTGGCTCGAGGCGACGACTTGGAAGTTGGCGACGGTGCGGTTGTTGGTTTCGTCGGCTTCCAGCAGATCGTCCTCCACATCGGCGATGACCTCGACGGTGTAGAAGCCCTCTTGAGTGGGAAGGACATCGTAGAGCAAGGTGGTCGACCCGCCGACCTCGAGGGGGGACAGCGGCAGGCTGTCGGCCAACAGGATGGGCGATCCCTGGGGCGGGTTGAGCTCCACCCGCAACGCACTGTCTCCAGCCGCCACGTCGCCGACGCTGTGCACCGTCACCGCCAAGCGGCTGGTCTCGCCGACCCGCGGCACGGTGGGCAGCAGGCGGACGTCATCCAAACCAACCCGCAGGTCGGGACGATTCGACAGCCGCTGCACCACCAGCGGCTCGGAGAGCTCGCTGACCCGCCCGATCAGGTCATCGCCAAAGGCGGTGAGGGTATTGTCGCCGATCAGCAACGGCACGCTGTAGAAGAAGGATCCGGTGGTGCGCAGGCGATTGGCCGCCAGGCGACCGTCGCCATCTCGGAATTTGACAAAGTACTGATCACCGATCCAGTCCCAACTGGCCACATTGCCGCTGACCAGATTGCCGTCGAAGACAAATCTGTTGGGGGAACCGTCCAGATCCATCACATAGAGCTGGTCGCTGGGCGGGATCGAGCTCACTTGGCGCTTCCAATAGCCGATGGACTGACCGTCGGGCGAGTATTGGGGCATCGCCGGGCGCGAGCTGGTGTAGTAGACGCGGATCTTCTGTTGCGTCGCCAGCTGGTAGCGGTAGACCGCCCGAATGGAGCTGAAGTACTGGCTGATGTAGACGATCTCGCTGCTGTCCGGGGACCAGGACGGTTCGGCGGTATAGCTGGCGTCCTCCACCAGGCGCCGTTCGCCGGTGTCGAGGTGGAAGAGCTCGAGGCTACGGGGAGAATCCAAGCGGAAGACCAGCCATTGGCCGTCCGGCGACCATTGAACGCCGTAGGTGGAGAAATTACCCACCGCCTCTGCCACCAACAGGCGCCAGCTGCCGTTGCCCGGATCGACGGTCCACAACCCCTCGACGCCAGCCTGGACGCCCACCACCGCCAGCAGCTGGCCATCGGGGGACGGCACGGCGAGCCGGGCGGCGTCGGTCTGGGCCAGCAGCGTCCGTCCACCGTCCACCACATCGTGGCTGGTGATCTGGCCGTCGTTGGCGAAGAGCAGGCGGCGATGGTCATGGAACCAACGGGGCTCACCGCTCAGGTCGGTGATCACTTGCTCGTCGCCGCTGGCCCACTCATAGACCGCCACGGCGCCGCTCTCGGCACCCAAGAGGGCGGTTCGGGTGCCATCGCCGGTGGTCCGGATCAATCCGGCGCCGACGGGGTCCAAGGAGCTGGCGCTGGCCTCCCCCACCAAGCGCTGTTGGGGATAGGTGGAGCCCACCTCGACACCGTCCCGCAGCACATGGACCTTCAACCCGAGACTGGCGCTGTCGATGGTGCCCTCGAGGGTGGTCGAGGCGTTGAGGGTGGTGAAGGGATCGCCGGAATCGAGCCGTGGGGCGATCAGCTCGGGGGTTGGCAGGGTGGAGACCACATCCAGGGCACCGCTGATTTCTTCTGAATAGGGGCCGCTGTTGCCCCCGTCGTCGAGCCCTTGCACCACATAGTAATAAGTTTGGTCGACCAACACATTGCCGTCGACGGCCGATAGGGCGGTGGTATTGCCCAGCAGGTCGTAGGGGCCCCCAGGGAAGGTGGAACGCCACACCAGATAACGGCTGGTGGGGAGACCGCTGCCCGGCTGCCAGGTCAGCACCAGGGACCGATCGTTGTCGCCTTGCTCCAGACTGACGATGAGCGGTGCCGGTGGCGGCTCGACGGCGACGGTGAAGGCGACGCTGTTTGAGGGGCTGCTCTGGTTCTGCAAGTCGAAGGTCAAGACCTGGTAGACGTAGGTGCCGTTGGGACGGTTGGTGTCGGAGAAGGTCTGCTCCTCGTCGGTGAACAGCTCGCCGATGATGGCGCCGTCGCGGTAGATCTCGTAACGGTCCGCATCCTCGGAAGGGCTAGCGCTCCAGGAGAGGTTGACGGTGCTGCCGTCGACGGAACCGGACAACACCACCGGTTGCGGTGGCCCGTCACCCACCAGGATGGTCAAGGGCAAGGACGGATCGCTGACGAAGCCGGAGTCGGCGAGGGCTTCCAGGGTGTAGGTGAAGACGCCGTTCAGGGGGCCGTCGTGGTAGGTGGCAGTGGTGATCAGGGGCGACTCGAAGACCTCAATGTAGTAGATGCCGGCTTGCGTTTCGGCGGAGCGAAAGACGATCCGCAGCCGTTGGCTGACGATCTCCAGATCGCAAATCACACGGCTGCGGAAGACGCTCTTGTTGCGCTGCTCCCCCACCTTGATCCAGGCGCCGTCCTGCCACACCTCGAGGTCGAAATCCCGCACTGAGTTGGCCCATTGGACCTCGACTTCCGCCACCGGGCGCGGGGTGCTCCAGGTCACCTCCAGCCATTGCCCGGTCACCGGGGCAGCGGAGGCGGCGCTGAGCCAGTTCCTCGCCCCAGCTTCCGTGGGGGGTTCGAGGGCATAGCTGGCCGGGAAGCCGGACTGGGACGAAGAGGCGGTGGCGCTGCTCAAGCCGATGGCGGGTACGCTGCCCAAGCGCTGGCCGTCGCGATGGAGGAAATATCCCACCACGAAAGGCTCGGCGTTGGCCTGCCAGCTCAAGTCCACTTCGTTGCCCGTCGTCACCGAGCCTACCCAGACCGGCGGCGCTGGCCGTGCGATGACCTCGATCTCGAGGCTGGTGGCCCGGCTGCGATGTCCCGAGGGATCCGTAGCGACGACGGTGAAGGTGTTGTTGCCGGCCAGCAGGTCGAGGCCGTCGAGCCGGAATGCTCCGTCTTCGTCGCTGCTCAATGCTGGCAAGGTGCGGTTGCCGGCCGCGTCCTGCCAGTCAATGCTCACCTCCACCGGTGCCACCGACGGTGGCACGCTGCCCACCAGGTCGATGTGGTTTTGGGGCGTCGGCGACGGGATAGGTTCGAGGAAGGGGGTGAAGACCCGTCCCTGCGCTTCGTTGGACGGGGGCGAGAGGTTGTCCGCCCCGTCGATCGCCAGGACGGTGTAGGTCAAGAGGCCGTCGGGGGCGGCGGCATCGCGGAAGGCAGTGGCGCTGAGCGCTGTCGAGGTGAGCCGCACAACCGCCCCTTCAACGTCCCGCCGCTCCACGTGGTAGCCCGCCAGATCACCGTCTGTCGTGTTGGCAGCCCAGCTCAGGTCAACGCTGCCGCCGTCGATCGCCTCGAGACGCAGCTCCGCCACCGCCGTCGGCGGTGTCACATCTTGATGCGTCACCTGGATCGACGGCGGCGCCGGGTCCATCAGGTTGCTGTGGTCGGTGGCTACCGCCCGCAGCTCGTAGGTGCCGTAGGCGACGCCGTCCAACTGCCAGGTGGTATCCCACGGGGCGCTGTCGTCGAGGGGTGCCAAGTCGGTCCAGGCGCCAGCACCTTCCGGCCGCACTTGCAGTTGCACGGTGGCCACGTCGTGGTCGACGACGCTGGCGCGCACATAGAGGGGTTGGTCGAAACGGTGATTGGCCGTCGGCCTGCTGATCATCGCCCGCGGCGGTCCGGTCTCGACCACCACCTCCAGCGGCGAGGACGGTGGGCTGACGTTCTCCGCCTGGTCGATGGCCTGCAGGTGGTAGATGTAGGTGCCGTCGGGCCGATGGGCGTCGAGGTAGGTTTGGAGCCCGCCGGGCACACCGTTGGGCGGGATGACATAGGGCCGCAGACTGCCGCCGGTGGAACCGTCGGCGTTGGCCAGCTGGCCGTTGCGGTAGAGCAAGTAGCCGAGCAGATCGGTCTCGGTGTTGGCTTGCCAGCTCAGTTGCACGTCGTCGAGGGAAACAGTGGCCGCCAAGGCTGCGGGGGCGGCGGGGGGGCGGTTGTCCACCGTCACTCGGGCTGCCACCGCCGAGAGGTTGCCGTGGATGTCTTCGCTTTCCAGGCGCAGGGTGTGGGTTGACTCCTCCGCCAGTCCCAGGGTGCTCCACTGGCCGATGGTGTCGAGTTGTACCGGCACCGGTGAGCGCCGCAGCTCCACGAAGTCGTCGCTGTCGCCGGCCGCCACCGACAGGCGGTATTGCTTGAAGTCGTCGGCGCTGAAGGCGGTGCCCACCACTTCGACGATGCCGCCCACCCGGCCGCCATCCTGCGGCGATTGGAGTTGGGTGATGGGGGCGTCGAGGTCCACCACCACCTGGGCGCCGTTGGAAGGCTCGCTTTCCAGGGATGCCTGATCGACGGCGCGCACCGTATAGAGATGGGTGCCGGTGGGTAGCCCCTCCTCCAACCACTGGCTGGCGGTGATCAGCGGCGGACCCACTTGCAGGGCGCCGCGCAACAGGCGGTAGCCCACCAGGTCGGGATCGCTCACCGGATGCCACTGCAGGCGGGCCGCGTTCGTACCCACCAACTCGGCGCTGAGGTCGAGGGGTGTGGCGGGAGGGGTGACATCGATGCGCACCGGCACCGCCAGCTGGGACCGGTTGCCCAGGAGGTCGATGGCCTCGAGGCGCAGCAGGTAGGCGCCGTCCGGCGGCAACAGCTGCCACTGGCTGAGCACCCCGCCGTCGACTTCGTCGCTCTGGCGGTGGATCTCGGTGAACTGCTGTTGCCCGACCGGCGACAGGGCCAGGGTGAAATGGTCGAGGTGAGGGTCGGTGACCCGGCCGAGGATGGGCAGCGGGGCACTGACGAACTGGTCGGCCTCAGGGGAGCTGAGACCCACCGTCGGCGGCGTCGAATCCACCTCCACGAGCACCGTCGTTTCACTTTGCCAACCTGCCAGGTCTTGCGCCGTCAGGCGCAGCTGATAGGTGCCATCGGGGACGCCGGAGAGATCCCAGGAGGCCAGGTTGCCGTCCACCGGCAGCTGCTCGAAGAAGGCGACGGGGCGGGTCGCGCCGGGGGCTGACACCGGCACCGCATCGAGCCGATAGTTGGCCAGGTGGTCTTCGTCCACTGTGCCTTGGATGATCACCGGGCCGCCACCGGCCCCCACCAGGGCCCCTTCGGCGGGGCTGATGAGACGCACCGCCGGGGGCGTCGTATCCACCTGCAAGGTGCGTCGGCTATCGCTTTCACTCTCCCCCAGATCGTTGGCGGCGAGGGTCAGCTCATACGTTCCGTCGCTGGACAGGTCGAGGATGGCCAAGATTTCTTCCTGACGCTCGGCGTTGCCGCTGGCCAGCACCGTGGTGCTGTTGTCGTCGAGGTTGCGCAGGGTCAGCTGGTAGCCCAGCAGGTGTAGATCGCTGACCGTGCCGGTGAGGCTCTCGTTGCCCCGCGCCCAGCCGTCCACCGCCGGTGAGATCAAAGCGGTGAAAGGGACGGTCTTGTCGAGCTCGACGAAGACCTCGGCCTCTTGCTCGAAGGTGGGATTCTGCAGGCTGGCCAGCAGCTTTAACGTATAGCGGCCGTCGGCGAGCACATTGCCGACCTCTCCGACCGTACCGTCCCAAGGCACGACATGACTTCCGGCCTCGAAGATTTGCTCACCGAGCAAAATGTCGAGGCGTTGCCCGTCCACGTTCTCGATCGTCAGGAAAACCGCCGCCGCCTGACTGAGACTGAAGCGCAGGGCGGTGCGCTCGAGGCGACCATCGCCGTTGGGGGAGAAGAGAGTGGGCGCCGCTTCGACGAAGGTGATGAGCTCCCCCTGGACCTCGATGCTCACCTGCTGCTCGGTCTGGTTGACGTTGCCGCCGCGATCCCGGGCGGTCAGACGCAGGGTCGCCAGGTTGCCGTCGAGCACCAGCCAAGAACCCAGGGTGGTGCCATGCACCCCGTGGATGCCGGTCTGCAGGTGCACCCACTCGCTGTCATCGGTCATGACCTCGAGGGAGTAGGAGGTGAGGTTGGGATCGTCCACCTCACCTAGAACTTGCACCGTCGAGGCCGCGGCCACCGCCAGGGTCGGCTCGCTGATCGCCACCGTCGGTGGTGTCGTGTCGATCTTGACCACCGTCGAATGCTGCCTTGTATGACCGCAGGCGTCGCGGAGGAGAGCGGACACCGTGTAGGCGCCATCGGGCAAGACCTGGCCGTCCTCGGCGGTGCCGTTCCAGGGAAGCGTCCCCTGGCCGATGACCGAGACATTCTGCACCAGGGTGCGCAGCACCGGGTTGGAGGTCGTGGAGTCGCTCCCTTGGATCGTCATGGTGAGCGTCGTCGGCTCGCTGCTGAAATAGGACAGCAGGGTGGTGTCGAGGGTGCCGTCGCCGTTGGGCGAGAAGACGGGGTCCTGCGCGGCCAGACCGGTCGGCTCGAGGGTGTTGTCGATCACCACCGGCGTCTCGACACAGGTGAAGCGCCCTCGGTCGTCCCCGACTTTCAGCTGAACGGTGGCCTCACCGCCACCCAGGGGACCGCGGCCGTCGTAGATCCCCAGCAGCTGCTGCTGGAAGGGGCGCAGGGGATCCGCGCCGCCTTCGATGAGCTCGTCTCGGGGGTTGCCCAAGGGATCCGTCCACCGCAGGGAGGTGCGATCGGTGAAGTCGCCGTCGACCGGAACCACCCCCAGGACCGGCAAGGTGAGGGGGCCGCCCAGACAGACCAGCTCGTCGGCCAGCGGTTGATCGATCACCGGTTGCGGCGGGTCCCCGGCGGCGGCGAAGAGCACCTCGTCGACCACCGGTGTCAGGGTGACGCCGGTGAGCCGGTGGGAGCCGCTGAGACGGACGCGATAGCGCACGTCGGTGGCCAAAGGAAAGGCGAGGGGTGTCGGCCAGTGGGTGGTCCCGGGGATCGGAGCCTGCTGCGAGAAGAGGAGGCTCTCCGCCCCCTGACCATCGACCGCCAGGACCTCCAGCCGTTGCAGCTCGGCGAGACTGCTGGCGGCGGCGGAGATTTCCAGCTCGGCGCTGGCCGCGTAGTCGCCGCAGCCGGCTTCGGCGAGCTTCCTCTCGACGGCGAGCCGTAGCTCGGCTTCGTCCTCGTCCGGTGTGCGGTCGGGTCGGTAGCTCACCTGCTCACCCAGGCAGGTGCCCTGCAGGACGATGGCCGTGAAGCGATAGTCGGCGTCCTGCCGCAGATCCTGCAAACCCACCACGAAGACTCCGCCGCTGACCGCTGTGACCTCGAAGCGTTGGGCTTCCGCATAGCGTGCGTCGTCGTCGCTCTGCACCTCGAGAACGGTGCGATCGTTCCAGTAGGGAAGATTTTGCAGACCCCACACCACCACCTGAGTGCCGAGGTCGATGTCTGGATGGTTGAGCAGATTGAGCAGCTCGGCGCCCCAGGGGGATTGTGCTGTCAGATCCTCGTCCGTCACCTGGCCCATCAGCTCGACGGGCTCGAAAATCACCACCGAGGGGTTGGAGAGCCACTGTCCACCCGCCCCGTCGACGGCCCGCACCCGGAGCTCGATCTGTTGCGCCTTGGGCTGGCCGAAGCCGCTCCACAGGAATTCGCTCGCATGGTCGGTGGGCAAGGCTATGAAGTCGCTGCTGCCGGGGATGAGGAATTGGCTGACAGCGGTGGACTGCCAAGGTTGCACGCCGCCGTCCCCCTCCAAAGAGCGACTGTCGACAAAGACTTGCAGCAAGGGATCGGACACCGACTCGGCGAGGCGCAGGCGCAGCTCGCTGGAGGCGAAAAGATGCCTCGGGTAGGCTCGATCGTTGGCGCTGGTCGAGCCCAAGGAGGGCTGTGGCGGCAGCTCTTCGAATCCGTCACCTTGCGCTCGATGCACGCCGACCGCCTCCAACACCAGGTGGCGTTCCGGCGGCGCCACCTGGGACGCCGAGTTGCCGGCTCGATCCGTTGCCACGGTGCGATAGACGAGTTGCTGCTCCACCACCTCGAGCGGCGAGTGGATATCTGTCAAAGGATCGCGCACGGGCACCCAGAGAAAGGGCGCCAGCTCGGGGTAGAAGTTGATCTGATAGCTGAGATCTTGCCACCAGCGGTCGTCGTCCAGGCGGCCACGTTGGAAGGCGGCGCGGGGCATCAGCGACCGTCGCTCGGGGTCGAAAATGGAGCCGGAGAATCGGTAGTCCCCTAGGCGGGCCACTTCATGGCAGGACCCGGGCTGGGAGGTCCTGGCATGGAAGCGGGCGGCGACCACCGGCGGCGTCGAATCGACGACCAGGTTGAGGTCGGAGCCCAGCACCACGACCCGATACGTGCCGTCGGCCACCGGCTGACCTTGTTCGTCACGGCCATCCCAGACCAGGCTCTGGCCGACGGCCGCATCGCCGTGACTCCGCACCAGGGTACGTACCGGGCGATCTCGAGCATCGAGGATCTGGAAGCTCAGCACCACCGGCTGCAGGACATCGTAGAAGATTTCCGCCCGGTCGATGGGGCTGCTGCCGGAAACGGAAAAGATGCTCGGGTCGGCGAAAAGATTGACCAGCGTCGGGGTCTGGGTGGAGCTCACCTGTTCCACCTCCTGTCGACGATTGCCCGCCAAATCCACCACCGTCAGGCGCACCGTGAAGAGGCCGGGGCGCGGCGGAATCCATGACACTAGGATGTCGTCCACCACCGGGTCGCCGGAAGGGGGTGCCATCAGCTGCCACGAGGTCGGGTCGGACGGGGTTTCCGTCCATTCCATGAAGTAGCGATCGAGGTTGAGGTCGGCGGCGGTGCCCCGCAGCTCGAGGTCCCCCTCTTCGTCGTACTCCACCTTCAGCTCGACGGTGAGGTTGAGCAGCGAGCGCAAGGTCCAGGTATCCGTGTGGTCGGTGGCCGGTCCAAAGCAGGAGCTTTCCGGGTCGCGGGTGGCGTCGGTGGAGGTGAACAGCATCGCCAAGCCGCTGGGTAGGAATTCCTCGGCTCGGAAGTCTTCAAATTCGTCGAACAGGTGATCGAGCTGGCAGGGGCCGCCCTCCAGGCAGGCCTCGTCAAGGGTCACACCGTAGCCCGCGGTCAAGGCGAGCCCTGCGTCGGGGATCCACCAGCGGACGTGTTGGAGGTCCGGCAAGACCGCCAGATGGGGCTCGGTGGTTCCGTCGTGGGCCTTCTGCGGCGCTTGGGGATCCACCAGGAATTCACCGCCGCAGTCCAAGGGCGGCAGCTGGGGCAGGGACCGGGCGACGACGGTGGTGGTGCCGGTGGCGAGGTCGCCGTGAACCAAAGCCTTGTAGGAGCCGGTGCCGCAACGGAAGGAATCGTCATAGTAGACCACCTCCATCAGCAGCTCCCGATCGTCCTCGGACCAGCTGACCAAGGGAATCGCTTCGCCAGGGTAGGCCAGCCAATTGGGCGGTGGGTAAACGTCGAGCCCCGGCGGCAAAATGTCCTGGGGGTAGGCTTCGATGGGAACCGGCAGGTTGATCAGCAACTCGCCGTCGGTGTTGAAGACGTCCGCCCCATGGGAGCCGGCGCAGGAAATCACCACCAAGGAGCTGTCGCCGGACCATTGCGTTTCGCACAGGGCTTGTGGCGGCAGCAGACGCGGCGCTCCCCCTTCGATGCCCACCAACCAGCGCTCGCTGCTGTTTCGCACCAGGAGGTGAGAACGGTCCGGCGCCAGATCGGCTCCAAAGAGGCCGCTCTGCTCACTGAGGGTGAGCAGCGAGCGACGATCACCGGTGGTCGGCTCGATGGCGAAGATCTCGACGGGTTGGCCGGTGGTCGCTGCGATCACCTCCCCGGCGGCTGAGAAACCGACCAGACGGCCGTCGGCCAGGAGCTCTTCGAAGATCAAACCATCCGGTGACAGGACGAAGATCTTGTGGGAGATGACGCCAGAACCTACGACCCGCTCGACTTCCACCGCCAACAGATCACCGGCCGGAGCCACCTCCAGGGCGATCGGGTAGTGGTCGTCGAAGTCGCCCCAGGTTGCCAGGGTCAAGAGCGCCGAGGTATCGGGGCGCATGCGATAGACCCCCGGCTCGAGGTTGGCGGAGCCCGCTTCGACCGCCAGGTAGACGGTGGCTTCGTCGGGGGAGAAGCGCAGCACGGCGTTGCGCACGTTGCAGGTCAAATTGGTGTAGCGAGAGAATTCGTTGCCGGCGGCGTAGATCAGCCGCGAGCGGTTGGTATCGGTTTCAACCACCGCTTGACCGAGCACCGTGCCGTCAACATCGATCAGCTGCAGGGTGTAGACCCCGTCGTCCACCACCCGACCGAGATCGTCGAGGCCATCCCACTGAAAGTTGCCACCCAAGGTAGAGGCCCATTGCGGGGTGCTGTGGCGGCGCACGATCTCGCCCTTGGGGGCCTTCACTTGGACTTGAACGTCGTGCGGCGTCGCCAGTTGGAAGAAGAAGCGGCTGCTGTCCTGGATGCCGTCGCCGTCGGGGGAGAAATAGCGCTGACTGACGAAAAAGTCGCGGTTCTGGAAGGCGAGGGCCAACTCCACCTGGTTGTTGTCCTCGCGGGACTCGATCACTTGGCCGTCGGCGTCCACCCGCGCCACCAGGGTGGCGCTTTCCAGATCGCTGGGCAACTGAAAGGAGAAGACCGTCTGGCCGTCCGCCAAGCCGTTCAAGGAAAGCTGCGCCGCCGCCAGGGGTTGGCCGCCGAGGGCTGGGTCGCCGAGGAAGACCTGGACGCTGAAGGGGTCGGTGTCCTGTTCGCCGAGGTTGGTGGTGGTGACGGTCAAGGTGACGCTATCGCCGGGCACCGGGAACGGCGGCTCAACGGCCAAGGATAGGGGCGACACGGCGAGATCCGGCAGGCTGAGCACTTCCAGGCTGCGCAGGGTGAGGTTGTTGGCCTCGTTGGGCTCGGGGATGGCATCGAGGGGATCGGCCAGCACGTAGATCTGACGATTGGCCGGGTCGGGCACGTTGGTCCATTGCACGCTGATCGGCAACGACGCACCGGCCGCCACCACCGGAACCGTCAAGGAATCGATCTCCACGCCACCGTCGGCGGGATTGCCATCGTAGAAGGTGACCAGCACATCGAAGGCCTCGCCGCCGCCGAGGTTGTGCAAGGTCGTCGACAGGGTATTACCGCTGCCCTCGAGGGCCGGCTCCGGGGCAAAGAGCAGGGGCGCGATGTCCAAGGCCAGATCCGGTTCGGTGTCGTCGAGGACGGTGAAAGGGAGACTGGCCAGGTTGTTGTCCTCATGCCGCTCGGGGATCAGATCGCCGGTGTCCAGCTCCACCTCCAGGGTGGACGCTCCGAGGCGATCGGTGCGCCAGAGAAACGATGGGTGAGCCGTCGTTCCGGCTTCGACGGCGAGGGCCAGGGTGCGGATTTCCCGTCGTTCGTTGCCGTCGTCGAGCAGAAAGCGCACTTGGAACGTGTCCGAATCGACGGTGCCGTAGTTCTGGATCGCCGCCGTGAAGCGCACGTCATAACCGAGCACCGCCGCAGCCGGCTCGAGGCTGAGGGCCGGCTCGGCGAAGCGCAGATCAATGCCCTCGACGGTGCGGACGCTGGCCGTGGCGAGGTTGTCCGCGGCATCGTCCCCGGCCGAGGTGGTGAGCACCTCGACGGTGAAGTCATTGCGCCCCGGTGTCGTTAGCTGGTGGCTCAGGCTGACCGTCAGCTCATCGCGGGGTGGCAAGTCGGCGAGGCTCTGCTCGCTCAACAGGGTGCCATTGCTGGCCTCCCCCAGCCACCAGCGCAAGGTCAATCCCTCGGCGCTGACCAGACCCAGATTGCGTACCCTGGCTTGCAGCTCGAGATCCGCAGGCAAGGCGAGGACTTGGTCGGGGTTGATGACCAGCCCCTGGCTGGCGACATCGATTTCGGCCTCGGATGGCGGCCCGGTCACCAGCAGCTCGAAGTCAGCTCGGTTGTTGCTTTCGTCGAGCTCGGCGACGGTCCCCTGGCTGTCCGCCAAGACGCTCAGCAGGTGGCTCCCGGTCTGGCCGAAGGTGTCCCAGACGAGGCTCACTTCGAGGCTCTGGCCGGGAAACAGGGCCGGCACCTCGGTGCTCGCCAGAATCATTCCGGCCGTCGGATCACCGGCGAAGAGGCTCAGCTGATGGGCCGGCGCCAGGAGCCCACCGAGGTTGCGCAGGGCAACGCGCAGCTGGAGCCGTTGGCCGTCAATCCGCTCGGCCGGTGGGTCGATCAAGGTCAGGCTCAGGTCGGGCAAGGTGTCGTCGGTGCTCTGGAAGACGAAGCTGGCCAGGTTGTTGCTCTCATCGCTCTCCGGCACCCGCCCGTCCTCGTCGAGGTGGGCGCTGAAGGTCATCTCGCCCACCTGGTTGACGTTCCAAGTGACCGTTTCGACGGTCGTTTGCCCTGCTCCCAAGGTGAGGCTACGACGGTCCAGCTCCTGGCTGTTGGTGCCATCGTCGAGCCGGAAAACCACCTCCGCGGGCGGCGCATCCAGGGTGCCGTAGTTGTGGATTTCGGCCCGGAAGGTGGCGAGGGAACCCAGCAAGGCGGGGTCCGGGCTGAGGCTCAAGCTATCGTCACCAAGGGCCAGGTCGACGCTCGGGGCCAGGTCGAGGCTGAGGGCGGCTTGGTTGTTGGCCAGGTCGTCCTCGCCGACCGGGCTCGTCACTTGGAAGGTGAAGATCGGCGGCGTGGCGTTGGCCAAGGGGTAGACGAAATTGGCCACCAGGCTGCTGCGGTTGGCCAGCAGGGGGAAGCTCCGGATGGCCAGCAACTCGCCGTCGAGGGTGTCGTCGACCCCGTCCCCGGCCCACAAGCGGACCTCCACGTCGGCGGCGTCGCTGCGGCCGAGATTGCGTACCAGGGCCGAGAAGGCGACCTCGCTGGGCAGGATGCCGGGGGTGGCCGGGGTGGTCAAGATATCGTCATCGGCGATGGCTAGGTCAATACCCGGTGGGGCTTCTTGCACCTCCAGCAGCAGGCTGTAGGTGTTGTTGGCCTCGTCGTTCTCCACCACCGCGTTCTGGGCGTCGACCCGCAGCAGGAGACTCCGGCTGCCGGCCCGGTCCGTCGAGTCCCAGGGCACCACCAAATCGACGCTCTGACCCGCCGCCAGCCCTTGCACCGTCTGGCTCGCCACGGTGATCTCTTGCCCGGCCTGCTCTTCGAAGAGGCTGAGGTCGAAGGCCGGGGCGTCCTCGACGCCGCCATTCAGCAGCCGCACCGTCAGCTGCACTGCTTGGCCTTCGTGGGGAGAGGCGGGCACCGCCAGCACGCTGTCGATCGAGAGGTCCGCCTGGCGCGGACCGCCGAGGGCGACGACGACGCGGGCGGTGGCATAGACGCCGCCGTCCCAACTGCCGTCGAGGCCCTGCCGCTGCCGCAAGTAGGTTTCCGCCGAGGTTTCGTCGATGGCCTGCCGGCGACCCAGGTGCCGCAAGATCTCCAGGACGCTGGCCGTGTCATGGCTAGTGCTGGGGCTGTCGCCGAAGCCACCGTCAGCGGCGTTTTGGCGGGCCGCCAAGAAGGCGGTCGCGGCGTCTTCGACCTCGGTGAGCCGTTGCAGCCGTTGCAGCACCCGCAGCACCGCTGTGGTGGTGCCGGTGCGCCCCGGAGCGCCGGGCACCGGACCCCAACCTCCGTCGTCACCTTGGGCGCTGACGAGAAACTGGACGCCGGCTTCGAGGCCCGTCGAGCTGAGCTCGCCATAGCCGGCCAGGGCGTCGAGGGCCAGGGCGGTGTCGAGGGCGTCGCTGTGATGCTGGCCGTGCAGCCCCCAGCCACCGTCGTTCCGTTGCCGGGCCAAGAGCTCCGCCCGTTGGCTCGCCGCATCGATGCCCAATCCGTCGAGGGCTAGGCTGTGACGGGCCAGGTAGTCGGTGGCCATTTCCCGTTGCGCGACGAGCCAATCGCCGGCCGCCTGCTGACCGCTAAAGTCGGGGTCGCGGGTCGCCAACAGCTGGAGGGCGACGGTGGTATCCCGCAGTCGCGACCCGGGGCGATCCTGCCAAAAACCCTCGGTCGTCTGGCGACCGCGCAACCAGGCGAGGGCGGCGCCGAGGTCCACCTGCTCCGGCGGCCGCACGTCGCCGCCGTCGGTACCGCTGGGTTGGCCCCCTTGTCCCGGCACTTCGCTGGGCAGGACATGCAGCAGGCCACGGCCGCCGGTGAGGACGGCGAAGCGGTCGGCGAATTGACGCCGTAGCCGGTCGATGCCGCGTAGCTGTGCCGCCTGGACCGCCTCCTGTGGCCGGGTGAGCAGCAGGAAGGCGGCCCGTAACGGACGGTCTTCGGCACCGCTCGGCAGGCGGGGCCCATGGGCGGCGATCAGGCTGTCGACGCCAAGCCTCGAGGCGGTGGCGGCGATCTCGTCCCCCGGATTGGGGAGCTGGGTCGGGTCGATGGCGGGGTTCTGCAACAGATCGAAGGGCGGGACTTCATCGTCTCCGTAGTAGCCCGCCAGGTAGAGATCCAAGGGACTGTAGAACCGCTCGGCGGCCACCGCCCTCCAAGTGCCGTCGCCGTTGTCCCGCCAATCGCTGCCGTACATCACCGAGGCATCGCTATCGAGTAGATAGCTCCAATGGAAGCCGTCCCGTCCGAGCAAGGCGCCCTCCAAGGCGTCGCTATAGCAGCACCACTGGTGCATCAGCTCGTGGCCCATGGTCACCAAGGCGCCCTCGAAGGAGGGGCTGTTGGTTGTCAAGTCGTAGCGTCCCAGAGCCGCCATCTCCACCATGCCGAGGAGTCGGCCGTCACTACCCATGCTGGCGCTGAGGTCGAAGAGCTCCTGGCCGATGCCCTGCACCGGGTTCTGGACGCCGACATAAAAGGCCTGGGCAGTGCCGGTGTCATACTCGAAGGTCGAAAAGATGAAGAGAAAATCGTAGTCGTCGGGATGGTGTCGATAGTACTCCTGGGCCACCAGCTGCCGCGGCAAGCTGTTGAAGTCGCCGCCGCTGCGCTGGTCGTAGTTGCCCTCGATCTCCAAGACGGCGATGTGGTCACGGTCTTCGAGAAAGGTAGCGCTGAAGGGCGGCTCCACCTTGTCCGCTCCGCCGCTTGGGGCGCTCACCGTCCCCTGGCTGGACACATCGATGCGCAGGACATGCCCTTGGCCAACGCTCCGATGAGGAAGCAGGGCCAGCAAGGTCCAGAGGAGGCAGGTGAGGGAGAGATGTTGGGCGCGGAATAGAGACATAAGTCCTCGACATTCTCTGCAAGACTTCAAGGCAAGACTTCAAGGCAAGACGTCAATGCGAAACTTCGGTCGGCGATGTTCAGTCCGAGGCGCAGCCGAGGGGCCCGCCGGGAGCGTTCGGAGCAGGGAGTGTCGCGGCCTCCTCAGGGCTCCGAGGCAGGGTGGGCCACCTCAGGGGATAGGCGCAGCACCTTGCCAGGGATCTCCGGTCCTGCGGTGCCGGGCTCCACGTCCAGGGGATCCCAGGGGATCAGCTTGGAAGCGTCGGACGGTGACGCCACCTCCAGGCAGCGCACCAACGGAGGCTCGTCGTTTCCGATCGGATGTAGCCAAACCTGCCGTGGGGTCGAGCGGCCCAGCTCGTCGAGGCGGCTCAGAATGAGGGTATCCTGCGTCACTTGATGCACCGCCAGGGACTCGTCGTCGAGTCGCTGGCCACGGGATACAACCCTCTGGAGGCCGTCAGCTCCCGCCACGACAGCCCGTCCTTGACGGGGGTCGAGGGCCAACACCACAAAACCCGGGGCGCGACAGATGGTGGTATCGAGGGCGGATGGATCGGGCGCCACGTCGGCCTGGGCAGCGGAAACTGCCGACAGGGCGAGGATGACGAGGCCCAGCAAGGGCCCACGGGGGGGCGAGGGTCGAAACATGAAAATCTCCATATAGCAACAGAAGGGCCGACAACCGGTAAGACCCAGAGGGCCGTTTGCCCAGGACTCATCCGTAAAGCGGCAGCCATCCACAATTGGTATCATCTCAAGGTCGAAAAATTGGCTGCGAGACAGAATGGCGCATCGAAAAAGCAAGGCTGCTCACTTGGCACCTTCATTGGAGATAGAGTCAACAGGGCTTGAGAGTGTTTAGGGCGAAATACAAGCCAGGGCAATTGGCCAAGACGGCGCATCTAGAATCAGGGGCCGCGCGCGCGGCCGAAGGCCTCCCGCCCCACCAGGTAGTACATTGCGTTGAGAGCCCGCGACGGTCAAGCAGGATATTCGGAAAAAAGCCAAGAGCGAATAAATCCTGAGATACACCGACACTTGGCAGCAGGAAGAAAGCAATGGGCTATCTGTATCTGAGACACCGTCCCGGGCCATCCGTGACCGTTTACTCTGCCGGACCGGTGGAGAACGATTCTTAATGTTTTCCGGAAGGTAGCCTTGGTAGTCTTTACCTAAGGGCCCGCAAAGAAATGAGTTCCCAGCATCGAGAGGGCGAGGGCACGTCTCTCACCAGGCGCGCGAGGGAGGCGTACTGGTGGAACGTCGCAGCGAGCGCAACACCACGAGAGGTGATGCAATTGCCCCCGAATGCGGAAATTATTTTGGCGCGGACCCTAAGGATTCAGAGACGATTGCAGCCCGCCAAATCGCCTCTTGCCGATGCCAGGCCACCCACGGCCGAGTCATCGGCTCGGGGTCGGGACGCCCGCCCAGGGAGATTTTCTGGGCTTCCCTGGCCGTACCCCAAACGTTGGTCCAACTCGAGGAGACTTTTGATGACAAAATCTCGTGCCTTACTTTCCGCCGCCCTGCTGCTGTGCCTGATCGGCACCACCGCGGTGATCGCGCAGCAACCCATCGCCGACATCGATGTCGGCGCCAGCTCCATCGTCTGGCACCCCGTGGTCAGTGACAAGCTAGTGCTCACCATGTCGGGCCCCAGCGGTGACTTCCGCCACGAATTCGGCGCCGGCGAAAAACCCGCCATGGAGATCTTCGACAAAAACGGCGGCCTCCTCCAGGACGGCACCTATACCTGGCAGCTCACCAGCCAGCCGACGGTGAGCAGCGAGACCCGCGCCGCCATGCAGAAGTCCCGCCAAGACGACGTGCCCTTTGTCGGCACCTTGCCCCAGGGCTTAAGCCAATCTGGAAATGTCACCGTCAAAGGCGGCTATTTTGTTCTGCCGTCGCAAGAAGCCACCAAACCCGCCCAATTGGTGGAGCCCAACAAGGATCAAGTCATCGCCGACGACCTGATCGTCCAAGGTAGTGCTTGCATCGGCCAAGACTGCGCCAACGGCGAGAATTTCGGCTTCGACACCTTGCGCTTGAAAGAGAACAATCTGCGCGTCAGGTTCCAAGATACCTCCACTAGTGCCGCTTTTCCATCCAATGACTGGCAGCTGACCGCCAACGATAGTACTAACGGCGGTGCCAACAAGTTCTCCATCGACGACATCGACGGGGGCCGCACGCCGTTCACCATCGAAGCCGCGGCGCCGAGCCATTCACTGTACGTCGACGATGGCGGACGAGTGGGCTTGGGCACGGCAACACCTGTGGTGGAATTGCACATCGTCAATGGCGACAGCCCGACCCTGCGTCTCGAGCAGGATGGTTCCAGCGGTTTCACCCCCCAAACCTGGGACGTGGCCGGCAATGAGACCAACTACTTCGTCCGCGACGTCACCAATGGCTCGCGCTTGCCCTTCAAGATTCGACCGAGCGCTCCGACCAACTCGCTCTACATCAATACCGATGGCAATGTCGGTTTGATGGACTCGTCCCCCGATGCCGCCCTCAACGTCGAACGCAACAACGGCACGGCCCAGATCTTGGTGGAAGAGACGACCTCGACAGTGGGTGCTTACACCCTGATGAATCTCATCACGACAGGATCTGGCAACGTTCGTCCGCGCTTCACGATGACCCATAGCGGCACCACGGGCGGAGCGACCAGCTGGAACTTCGACATCCTCAATGCGACGGGCAATTTCGCCATCATTCGCGGCGGCGGCGGACCCCAGTTCACTTTCGAATCCACCACCGGCAACTTGGCGATCACCGGCGGCACAACGGGTAACGTCTCGATTCCGGGCAACTTCATTTCCAACGGTATGACTTTGACGGTCCCCGATTTCGTCTTCGCCGACGACTATGAGCTGATGCCCCTTGACGAGGTCAAAGCCTTCATCGAGAAAGAAAGTCATCTACCCGAGGTACCGTCTGCCAAGCAGGTCAAGGCCGAAGGGCTCAATATCACCGACATGCAGCTCAAGTTGCTACAGAAAGTGGAAGAGCTCACCCTCTACACCCTTGACCAGCACGACACCATCCGTACGCAGCAGGACACCATCCAGCAACTGATGGAGCGTCTGGAAACCTTGGAGAGCGCCCAGCAATAGGCAGCTCCTCTGGTTCTCCCCCTTGGTAAAAGGGAGCCAGCCCTTCCTCCCCTCCCTCACCCCCGCCCTCTCCCGACGCCGGGAGAGGGAGCCTGCATTTCTAAGGCCTGATCTGGCGTCCCTCCGGGGCGAAATCTTCCAGCGAGCCGATTCATGGGCTCGCGATGTAGATCCTCCGGAATCCAGTAGCGTCATGCAGTAAACCCTCCGGTTCCCCCTCTCCCAGCTTCTGGGAGAAGGGGCTAGGGGGTGGGGGCCCTCCCAAAGGCAGATTCGGCAACCGCCGAATCTGCCTTTTTTTGTTTCTGGCGACGGGCCCAACGGTCCCTGGGCGAAATCGGCCAAGGCTGGCCGCTAACGGCCCAAGGGCGGCCGAAGTCGGCCTTCCGCCCATTTCCCATGACCCCCTGAGAACCGTAAACCACTGATAATAAGGGTATTCCCCGTAGCCGGCGCGCTGGCACACCCTTTGCTCTATGAACCCCCGAGGTGGATCGTCGACTTGCGGCCCACCCCTTCCATCCGGGAACCGTTCAGCAAAGGAGCTTCGGCATGCGACGGCATTTCTTTTTTGACCTCTTGGTGCTCACCCTGTGGGTGACCCTCTTCGGCGCCCCACAGATTTCTCGGGCAGCCACCACCGCAGTCCCCGACAACGTATCCACCGACGACCTGACGGCGGTGTTGATCGATGTGACAGCCAACGACTATGACGACTCGGGCACTCCCCTAGCCGTCAGCCTGGGTAGCAACGGCTGCCCCGGCAACGCCGAGGTGCTGTTTGACGGCACCGTTCTGTTCACCCCCACCAGCACGGTGAGCTCGGTGCAGACCTGTAGCATCGGCTACACCGTCAACGGGCAACCGAGCACGGTGACGGTCACCGTGCTGCCCAGTGACGGCGGCGGCGGTGGCAACCCCGGCGCCTGTGGTGGCAATTGGGGTGGCGGCGTCGTCCAGCCGGACGGTGGCGGCTTCCTCTACCAGGGCCAACCCCTCTTCCTGGCCGGCTACTACCCCGGCATGCACGCCCTGACCCGGAGCGTCCATCTGTCGCAGGCACCCAGCAATTCCAACTACTACATTCAGCTGATCGACGCCTTGGCGGCCCGCAACATCAACCTCTTCCGGGCCTTCCTGACCAACTACGCGGCCACCGCCAACAGCGGGCGCAATTTCTTGCCCCATCCGCAGCATCCGACCTCCTGCTGCACAGCGTCGCCCCCCGCCCACATCAACTGGCCGAGCGCCAATAAATTCGACCTCGACCAGTGGAATGACGACTTTTTCGGTCACTGGAATACGGTCATCGCCTACGCCAAGAGCAAAGGCATCATCATGGAACTGGCCTTCTTCGAGAATCGTCTCACCTGGGGCTGGGACAACGACGGTCCTGTGGAAGCCGGTTTTCAAGACTTCGCCGCCGGTCGCAAATACAGCCTCTTGGCCTCGCAAAACAACGTCAACGGGGTGGCCATCAACGACCCCAACTCACCGGTCCAGTGGTATACCGACAGCGCCGCCCTGGCCCGCCAGAAGGCCTTCGTGCGGGAAGCGGTGAAACGCCTGGGGGGTCACGACAACATCCTCTGGGAGCTGTCCAACGAGCCGCCCATCGCCAGCGTCATGAACCCGCAGACCCTCGCTGCCTGGAATGCTGAGATCTGCGACGCCATGCGTCAGAGTGAGATCGACCACGGCCATGCCCGCCACGCCGTGGTGGGGGTCGATATGCCGGAGCATCGCGATGTCGACGGCCATCAAACCCCGGGCAACGACGAAAATTTCACCGGTGTGCACGCCAATCTGGTGGCCGATTTCGGCGATGGCTCCAACCCACCGCTGATCGCCGACAACGATTGCTGCTTCAACGCCGGCACCTCCGAGGCCCAGCGCAAGAAATCCTGGACGTCGGTGATCTCCGGCGCCCATCCGCTGCTCTTCAACTACAAGGCGGATGAGTTTTACTCTTCCATCGTCAATTCTTCTTCCACCCTGACCACCATCGAACGGGTGGGTTATCCTCGCAAGCTGGTGCTCGAGCGCAACCTGGACTTCGCTGCCATGGTGCCCCGGGACGATTTGGTCAGCAACTCCGGCGGCGACGTCTGGCTGCGGGCCAAGGTCGGTGAGCAATACCTGGCCTACTACCTGACCTCCGGCTCGGCCACCTTCAGCTCCCTGCCCAACGACTACCAGGCGGAATGGTTCGACCCCCGCTCCGGGCGCTATTTGACGGCTCAACCGAGCGGCGTCAACGGCCAGAGTGCCACCTTCCAAACCCCCGCCTGTGGTGATTTCAGCCCACCCTCCCCGGATTGCAATGGTGGTTCCGACTGGGTGCTGTGGATCGAAGAGCAACCGCCGGTGGCGACATCCCAGCGGGCCTACGGCGGCACGCCCCGCGCCGTCGGACCAGGAGCCGAGCCCATCGAGGCGGAGCACTACGACGAGATGATCGATGCCCAAGGCAACGTCGTGCTCGGCGTCGGCCAGAACGAAGCCTACTTCGATACGACCGCGGGCAACGCCAACGGCGGCTTCCGTCCCGAAGAGGACGTCGACGTGCTGATCGCCGGCCGCACCCACCTCAATACCACCGCCAACGGTGAGTGGCTCGAGTACACCGTCGACGTGCAGCAAGCCGGACCCTACGCCCTGCACTTGATCTATTCCACCCGTCCCGGCGCCGGCGACGGCTCCCTGAGCCTCCAGGCCTTCGGCGGCGGCGGCTTGGAAGCGAGCCTGAGCATCCCCCTGGACAACACCAACGACAGCGATCCCGACCTCGACTGGCGCTTCTTCACCCACTGCCAAACCCTGCAGCTGGGGGCCGGTAGCAAGGTGATCCGCCTGCAGATGACCCAGGCCACCTACAACATCGACAAATTCCAACTGGTTCCCGCCGCCACCTCCCAAAGTCCGTACGGTGGCGCCGCTCGCTCCCTACCCGGGGTCATCGAGGCGGAGCATTTCGATCTCGGCGCAACGGCGGGTTACTGCGACTCGACGCCGGACAACCTGGGGGTGAATTTCCGCCCCGACGATTGGGTCGACATCGCCATCGGCAATGGCAACCACGTCATCGCCTGGAATGAGAACGGTGAGTGGCTGGAATACAGTGCCAACGTCGCCACCGCCGGCACCCATGAGGTGGAGATCACCTACGCCACCCTCAACAACGGCCAGCTTGGCCGCGCCCGTCTGCAAGTCCTGAATGGCGAGACGGTGGAAGGCTCCGTCGAATTCGACTTACCGGCCAATGGCGCCCCGGGCCCCTACGAGGACATCATCGTCGGCGACTTGAACCTGAGCACCGGCAACAAACAATTGCGCTTTGAATTCATCGAGGGCAACTTCGCCTTCGCCAAGATGCGCATCGGTGACAATACACCGCCAGAACCGCCGGTGGCAGCGGACGACACCCATTGGGTGCCACGGGGCTCCACCTACGTCATCCCGGCGGCGGACCTGTTGGCCAACGACGAGCCGTTGAACGAAGTGGAGATCGACCTCTCCCAACCGATCGTCAGCCAGCCCCAGGCCGGCACCGTGACGTGGGATGCGGCGAGCGCCAGCTTCGTCTTCCAGAGTGATCCGGCGTCCACCAGCACCCAGTACTTCGAGTATCGGATGCGCCTGCAAAGCCATGCCGCGATGACGGATGTGGGACGGGTCACCCTCTACTCGATCTCCGAAGCTCCAGTGGCGGTGAACGACTCGTTCATCATGCCGCCCAACGCCACCTTGGCGATCTACAACACCCATCTCCTGGCCAACGACAGCGGTGTGTGGATCGCCGTCGACGAAGTGCTCAACGCACCTCCCGGGCTGGTCCAAGGTTCCAATTCCTGGAACTACACGCCGCCCTTCAATCAGGGGACAGCAACATTCCAATACCGCGTCGTCGACTTTCACGGCACCCAGTCCAACATCGCAACGGTGACCATCACCGTCTCGCCGTCGGCGGGCCGTCCGGTGGCCAACGACGACAGTTTCATGATGCCCCAGAAGAATACCGACGGTTCGGTGGCCAAGCTGAGCATCCTGTGGGCCGAGGTGCTGTCCAACGATGTCTCGGTGCTGAACGGTGACATGCGCATCATCAACCAGACGCTACCGCCGGTGGGCACCCTAGAAACAGGACATATCGGCGGCTGGAATTACTATCCGCCCCACGCCAACTGGCAGGGCACAACCAGCTACACCTACCTGCTGGAGGAAAGCGGCATCAGCGCCGCCCAATGGGCCGATGTCAGCATTCAAGTGGTCGCTGCGCCGGCCGGCGGCGCCGACAGTTTCCAAACCGGTAACAGCACGCCGCTGACCTTGAGCCTCAGCAACGATCTGATGCGCAATGACAACGGCTTCGGAGCGGATATCGACATCGTCGACGACGCCTGGGGTCAGCCGAACTACGGCACGCTGAATACCAGCGTCGAAGGTCAGGTGACCTATTCGCCGCGCCCTGACTGGAGCGGCACGGACACCTTCACCTACGTCCTGGCCAACGAGCTGGACGGCGGGCATCACCTGTGGCTGACCCGCTCGACGCCGGTGACGGTGCAGATCGTCGTCGATCCCGTCGACGCCACGGCTTCCAGCGACGAGGTCATGGTGCGTTCCGGTGCCAGCCGGGTCGACATTCCATTGGCCGAGTTGCTGCGCAACGACTCACCGTCCGACGAGCTGGTTTTTGTCGCCCACAGCACCCCGGGCCTTGGCGGTCTGTCGTTGGTGGGTGACGAGCTCCAGTACACGCCGTCGGCGGATTTCGAGCGCTACGGCGAAGATCGCTTCACCTACACGGTGCGGCGCTTTGGCGGCAACCCCAACGTGCAACCGACGGCGACGGTGATCCTGCGCTCGCAGACCACCTTCACCGGCAGTTTCGAGGCGGACTTCGAAGGCCCGGATCTCTCCGACTGGGACAGCGTCGTGACCCATGCCGGCCACTCGGCACAGGTCAGCGTCGATGCCGCCACCAGCGGCGTCCAGGGGCTGCAAGTCAGCCTCGGTGGGGGCGGTGGCTCCGCCTTCGTCGAGCATCTGGGGAGCCGGGACATCAGCCACTTGAGCATGGCTTTCGATTTCGACCCCAGCGGTCTGACCATGGCCGAGCTCAACAGCCATCCCGTGGCCACCTCCTCCTTCGGTAGCTTGACGATCCAGAGGTACAACGGGAGCTACCGCATCAGCTCTTGGATCAACCTCGATAGCGGCAACGCCGATACCACCGGCTGGTTCGATCTGGAGGGCGGCGCGCAGCGCCTGCGGGTCGAATGGAAAGCAGCCTCGGCAGCAGACCGAGACGACGGTTACACCCGGCTGTGGATCGACGGCATCCTGCGGGGCGAGAAACAAGGTCTCGACAACGATACGTGGCGCTCCGACTGGGTACGCCTCGGTGCTATTTGGGGAATCGACGCCGGTACCTCCGGGAGCATGTCCTTCGACGCCCTCGAGGTCGAAATCGGACCGTCAAATCAGCCCTTTTTCACCGTGGACGACTTCGAGAACGGTGACTTCGGCGCCTGGTCAGGGGCGGTGCAGATCGCTGGCACCGTCGCCTTGGCGGCGGAGACGGGCAATCATCGCCTGGCGGTGACCCCAGCCGGACTCAATTCGTACGCCTATCTCTATGACGACACGCCGGAGCGTCAGACCCACTTCGGCGCTCGTTTCGAGCTCGACATCGGAAGCTTGGTGATCCCCGACGGCCAAAACTTCTTCCTCTACGGAAGCACGCGTATCAACCATTCGTGGTCCACCAACCTACGGCTGCGCAACAACGGCGGCAACATCGAAATCGCTCTGATGGAGCTGAAAGACATCGGCAACTGGACCCTCAGCGGCTGGTTTAGCCTCCCCAACCAGCGGACCCTGATCGAGATCGAATGGTGGGCTGCCAGCGCCCCGGGGCGCAATGACGGCGGGCTGCGGTTGTGGATGGACGACGCCTTGCAGTACGAGAAACTAGACATCGACAACGATACCCGATGGTTCAATCGCCTCAGTCTGGGTGCCGCCGCGGCCCTCGACGCTGGCACCACCGGCACCTTCTACATCGACGACTACAGCGCTTGGCGAGGCACGCGCAGCCGCGAGCTCTTCGCCATTGATGACTTCAGCGCCGGCATCGGCGCCGACTGGAGCCAACCGGTGCAGGTCGGTGGCAGTGTCGCAGTGGCACCGGTGGCGGCCTTCGGTGGCAGCGATGCGGCGTCGTTCACCGTCCAGGACGGGGCCACCGCCGTGTACCTGTGGGACGACGCACCGGACCAAGAGCTGGCCTACAAAGCTCGCATGCGGCTGCATTTGGGCGACCTGCAAATGGCCAACAACACGAGCTTCATCTTGCTCGGGGCCAGTCGCATCGGTTATTGGGTGGGTAGCCTCCGTCTGGGCATGATCAACGGACAGTTCCAGATGCGCCTAGTGGCGACGACGGACGGTGCACCCGCCGTATCGACAGCCTGGATACCCATTCCCAATCCCACCGCCGTCAGAGACGTGGCGATGGAATGGTGGGCCGCCAGTGCCCCGGGTGCCAACGACGGCGGCATCCGTCTGCTGTTGGACGATGCCCTCTTCGCCGAGCTGCAAGGGCTCGACAATGACACCCACTACATCGATCGATCCCACAT
Organism: Acidobacteriota bacterium; assembly: GCA_029263315.1. GTDB lineage: Bacteria > Acidobacteriota > Thermoanaerobaculia > Multivoradales > J023 > JAJCXR01. The sequence continues at coordinate 30,339 of JAJCXR010000049.1, forward strand.
CGGCGCCGTCGGCGGCGTCGACGCCGGTACCCAAGGCACCTTCCACATCGACGACTTCGAGAGCTGGCGCTGAGCGTCGCTCCTGCATCAGGGAATACAACCATGAAACAACGTTACACACGCGCTCTTTACGTCCTGCTCACCTGGTTCTGCTGCTTCGCCTTGGGGCTGGCCGCAACCCAAGCCCAAGACGACCCGACTCAGAATCCCGGGTTGGCCGAAGGTACCGCCGAGGACAGCGTCTATCGGGTCAGTGACCTCGACAGCGTCAACCTCTACAACGGCAATCTGACCCTCAACGTGCCCCTTGGCGCCACCTATCCGGTGGGGGGCAGCCTCTCCTACGGCCTGCAGCTGGTCTACAACTCCGGCGCCGCTTGGGCGGAGGAATTCAAGGACGAGGCACGCTGCCAGCCAGGAGCGGGCAACCCCAATGTCGACTTCACCATCCATCACGCCAGCAAATTGACCAACGCGGGTCTCGGCTGGACGGTGTCCCTGGGCCGCTTGATACCGCCCAATTTGAATCGCTCGACGCAGCTCTACATGAAGCGCTGGACCTACATCCAGCCAGATGGGCACCGCCGGGGTTTCTACGACACGTTGCACGACGGCGTCGGTGCCGCCGGCAACACCAAGTACAGCAACGACGGCTCGTACATCCGCATGCGCCTCAACGCCGCCGGTTGTGAGAATTCGCCCGTCGGCGGAGCCACCTGCCATGTCCTCGAGTTTCCCGACGGCACGTACCACGAGATGCACGAGGTCGACAGCCAACCGGGTTTTCGCCCCACCTACATGGCGGACCGCTTCGGTAATTGGGTGAAGATCGATTATTCCACCAGCACCTGGCTGATCGAGGACAAGCACGGCCGCCAACAGCGGGTGGAGTGGGAGACCGGGCAGAACGGCCTGCCGCGGGTCAACCAGATCGAGCTCACCTCCTTTGGTGACACGCCCTCCAATCCCGGTGCGGTCTACGACTTTACGTACGCCAGCCAAACGGTGGCCCGACACCAGCTGGAGCACTACGACACGGAGCTCAACTGCGTTCAACCGCCCTACTACATCGGCAACAGCAGCACCGCCGTCGAAGCGACGTTATCCGTCGATATGCTCAGCAGCCTGACCCTGCCGGATGGGTCGTACTACGACATGTCCTACTACGGCGCCGATGGCTTTGGGGATGTCGCCCCCGGGGGGCGCTCCGCCAGCATCCAAAGCCTGCGTCTGCCGACCGCCGCCGAATATACCTGGGAGTACAACGGGCGCTACGGCATGCGGGTCGCCAACCGGGTCGACGTGGCGGTGCTCAAACCAGGGGACCGGGTTCTCGGGGTGGCTCGCAAGAGGCGCTACGAGAACAGCACGCTCACCGGGGTCTGGCAATACGACCATGGCTTCAGTATCTACAACAGCGAGCTGGATCCCTTCGCCGAGACAGGGAACGTGCCGTGTTACCACAAGACCGACGTGCGTTTCTTCGACGAGGAGCCGAACGCCAATACGGATCCTCTGCTGTGGGATCGCTACTTTTTCTCCTCGGCCAGGAATACGTGGAAGGAATTCCACGGCATGGGATTCACCCCCTGCATCCCGGACGTGCCCGCCGGTACCAACTACAACGGCCCGGCCTTGTCACAGCAATCCTTTGACGGCTCCGGTCAGCTGCTGCGGGAAACTTATGTGCTCTACGATCGCGAGAGCACCGCGACCAACAGCCACGGCTCGCTCTATGAACGCAACTTCCGCCTGCGCCAACAGGTCATCGAGTACCACGATGACAAGGACAGCAGCGGCAATCCCCACTGGATTCGTCATACCTGGGGTTACGACGACAACCTGGCGAATCTGCCCTCGGACTATGACGGTCGCGGTCATTTCCGGACCTACCGTCTCGACAGTAACTTCCCCTTGGGCCGTCATGACAAGGAAGTCTACCAACGCTACGGCGTCAAAGCAGATGACACCCTGAGCACCCTCAGCGATGCACCGGCCCTCACCGACCCTTGGGTCCTCAACAACTACGACGAAACTCGAGTCACCGAGGGCACTGGCGCGACTCACCAGGCGCGAACCCTCTATTGCTTCAATGCCGATACCGGCTTCTTGGAAGGCCACCGGGCGATCAAAAACGGTGGCCCAGGCCCTGGGGACATCGTCGTACGCTTCGACGAATCCAGCGGTAATCCCACAAGGGAACGCTACTACGGTGGGGATTTCACCGATGTCGGCGGCGATGGTCGTTGCGAGGTCGACATCTCGGCGGCCTACGACACGCATCACACCTACCAGGCGGGGGTACGCCGGAAGACGGAACACAAGAATGGCAGCACCGTTGTATTGCGCTCCCTGGACACGGACATCGATGTCGCCAGCGGCCTGGTGAAGACCAGCCGCGACGCCTCCGGTATCGCCACGGACTATGTCTACGACTCCATGGGCCGGGTGACTCAAGAGAAACCCGCCATCCGTGCGTACACTATCCACGAATACCGTTTTCCCACTTCCAGCGGGCCCAATCGGGCCTTGGAACACAATACTCGCCAATGCGCCAACGGGGCCTTGAATTGCAGCGGCTCAGGCGCTCTCAAGGAACAACTCCTGGACTACGATCGCTTGGGGCGCATGGTCAAGGAAAGGAACCGAGTGCCAGGGATCGACGGCACCGGTAGTCGGTTGGTGGAGCGTACTTTCACCTACGACGCCCTCAGCCGTCTCGTGGCAAGAACCGATTGGCGGGATCCGTCCATCAGCGGCTACAACTTCACCACCGAATACAACGATCTCGATCGCTTCGGTCGCGTCGGGCAGATCGCCATGCCGGACGGTTCCACCACCACGTTGACCTATACCGGCGACCGCCTCCTGGAACGTACGGTGAAGATCCACAACGGTACGGCTCAAGTCGATGCCACCGTTGAGGAAGCGCGGGACGCCAAAGGACGCTTGGTGTGGGTTAGTGAACCTTCCGGTACCAACGGTGGCAGGGTCGACACCACCTACGAATACGACGAGGGGGATCGCCTGATCAAGGCCTGCCTCAACGACGGCGACCAGATCGGCGACAACGTGTGCTCCGGTCAGCAGCGCAAGTACGATTACGATGACCGTGGCTTGTTGACCCAAGAAGAGCACCCGGAGCTTGGCCGGGCCAACAATACCGACCGCTGGATACGTTACTTCTACGACGCCCGTCGCAACATGGTGGTGCGTAGCCTGTCGGGCTCCGGGCTCGATCGCAACTACGCCTACGACAACGCCGGGCGGGTGACGCAAGTCATGCTGCCGGAAGAGGTGGGCGGTGGTCTCGGGGATCGCCTGCTACAGGAATACTTCTACCGTCCAACGGGAACCTGTGGCGGCTTGCTCGACCAAAGTAAGCAACACAATCGTGTCCCCGTCCCAGGCTCGCAAGGGGTGGACCGCGACATCGTGGTGACCGAGACCTTTGTCTATGACGCCGCCGATGCGTGCCGTCTCTCCACCTACGGCGTACGCGCCAGCCATGGAGACGACTTCCGAGCCGCCTCTTTCGCCACGTCCTACAGCTACAACGATCTCGACGATGTCGTCGCACTGGAGTACCCCGACTGTGGTGCTCCGGGGTGCAGCGGCACACCGGCCCAGATCTCCTATCAAGTGCCTTACGGTGCGTTGACCGCGGTAGGTAACGTCGCCGGCCTGACCTACAACGCCACCGGCCAGGTCCACAAGATCAACCATACCAACGGCGTTCTGGACACCTATGAGCGCTCCGCTAGTACTTGGAAGCCATTGCACAGCATCACCGTTTCGGGCTTGACCGGACGGGCCGACTGGACCTACGGGCCGTTTCATTTTGACGGGGCGCAGAATATCTACCGTATCGAGACCTCATCCGGCGATGAGAGCTTCGGCTACGACAAAGTAGGTCGTTTGGTCACCAGTAGCGTGCGCTCAACGGCAGGCTTGAAGCAACAGGATCTCACCTACGATGTCTTCGGCAATTTGACTGAGATCGACTCCACCGACACGCCCTTGATGGCCATTCCAGTGGACAGCGGCCGCAACCGCTTATCGGGTCTTGGAGCCACTTACGATGTGGCGGGCAATGTGACCGCGCTGACTCTCGGCTCCGGTTCCTACACTTACCGCCGGGATGGCATGAGCCTCCTCAGCCGGCTGAGCGGCGGTGGCGTTGACCGATCTCATCTTTACACCGCCGGGGCTGAGCGCCTGGCAAGCCTCGACCTGCTGAGCGGCGAAGAAGAATGGACTCCCAGGGATCTCGGCAGCAGAGTCCTCAGCCGCTTCCGGCGGCAAGACGGCCTGGCGTTCGAGTGGTCCCAAGACTATATGCACGCCGGTAGCCGCCAGATTGCGACGGCACAGCCGGATGGTCTCGGTGGCGAAAGGTTGCGTCACTTCCATCTGGATCATTTGGGATCCACACGCTTGATCACCGATGCCAATGGTCAAGTTGTGACCGAGAATACGTTCTATCCTTTTGGGGCCTATACCACCGGTGCCATCGAGGGTAGTGAAGCGTTGCAATTCACTGGCCACGAACGGGACGATCTGGGCGGGAACGACGCCGGGCACCTAGATTACATGCATGCCCGGTATTACACACCCCAAGTAGGTCGCTTCCTGGCCATTGATCCGGCGGACGACAGTATCGTCCCTGAAATGCCACAATCCTGGAATCGCTACACGTACGCGATGAACAATCCGATGCGCTATCGGGACCCCGACGGTGAGGCCATCGAAACGCCGTGGGACGCGCTCAACGTCGGACTAGGACTCGCTAGTCTGACTGCCAATATCGCTTCAGGTAATGTTGGTGGAGCGCTGCTCGACGCTGCTGGATTGGTCTATGACACCACCGCTACTGCCGTACCGGGCCTCCCCGGTGGCGCCGGTACGCTGATCAAGGCCTCGCGGGCTCGCAAACTGTTGAGTGCCGCAGATGACGTCTTGGAAGCAGGGCTCAAAAACGCCCCAGTACCTAAAGCCTGTTTTCCGGCCGGAACCTTGGTCTGGACCTTTGAGGGACAAGTGGCAATCGAGGCGATCGAGCCCGGCCAACTCGTCGCGTGTGCCAATGCCATTGAGGAAACTTGGTCCTACTGCGTCGTCGAAAATCGCCTGGAGCATCACTTTGAAGGTCAGGTCGTCACCCTGACAGTGGCCGAAGAAGTTCTTCAGGCAACGGCGAACCACCCCTTCTGGGTGACAGAGGGGCGCAATCTTGAGACCAGGCCATTGGCTGAGGACGCCGGTTTGGATGCCCTACGAACGGAAGGCCAGGGTCGTTGGGTAGAAGCACAACATATCGAGTTGGACGACTATCTGCTATTGGCCGATGGACGACGGGTTTCCGTCGAACGGACTGGCTCTTTCACCACCTCGATACCCGTTTTCAACTTGCAGGTCGGCGAACGGCGCACCTATGCTGTTGGGAAGCTGGGTATCCTGGTTCACAATAAGGCCGCCGTCAGAACACAGCAGGGAACTGTCAAGTCCGTCGAAGAAGCAGCTGACGAAGTGGCGGATCTAGCGGGTCGCAATCGAGTCTCGGCGCGTACGTCGGACAGTCAGGTGGATATCGATTTGCGAGGCAAGGGACACTTCGACAAGCCTAGCGGCCAGAGGATCGAGACACCCCATGTCCATGAGTCTAAGCTCAATGTAGGAGCCAACGGTAAGGTAAGCGCCAGCGACAAGACGACACGGCCCGCAACCATGGAAGATGTCCGAAACGCACGAAAGATCCTGGAGAGACGTAGACAATGAGCCACCCAATCGAGAGTCTCCAAGAATGGTTTGAGGCCCAGATCGACGGCATCTGGGAACATCAACGAGGCATCAAGATCGAAACCCTAGACAACCCGGGATGGTCCTTCGAGGCAGATCTTCGTGGAACTTCCCTCGAAGGCGCGGTCTTAGACCGAGTAGATGTAGCTCGCACCGAAGACGATTGGTTGACATTGATGGTCGAAGAAGAAACCTTCAAAGGCTTTGGGGGCCCTCGCAACCTCGACGAAATCGTGCAGCAGTTTTTGGCATGGGCCAAGACGTCCAAATCGTAGGAAACCCAGTCACGTCCCATCCTTAAGACGCTCTGGAGAGCCTAGCCGCCGAGCTCCAACCCATGCCGCCGACAGAACGCCAGAAAGTCGCGGTGCTCCCAACCCTTGGCCAGCAATGCGTCGGCCAAGGGTTGGGCCTTTTCAATCTCCCCCAAATGCAGGTATAGGCGAACCAAGGTGTCGAGGAGGTAGCCGTGGTCGGTCGGCATGATCGCTTCGATGGTGGCTGCTCCACGGCGCCACGCCACCTCCGCGGCTGCCAGATCGCCTCTAGCCTGCTCGACCCGTCCCCCCTCCAAATCCACCAACACCGCGGTGTAGCGCACCTCGACGTTCTGAGAATCTTCCTGCAACAATCGATAGGCCACCGGCATCGCGGTCTGCCACCGACGGCTCCCCTCTTGCAGCCGACCCAGACGCTGCAAGACCTGGGTGGCGACGGAATCGAAGAAGGCGATCTGGATCTCGAGGTCCGAGCGCGTGGGATCCTCCTGCACCTGGTCGGCCAGGAGATTCCGCGCTCCGTCGATCAGCTCCAGGGCCCTTTCCATCTGCCCGAGCTCCACAAGCGTCGCCCCTAGGCGGAAATCGACATCGGCCAGGTTGTTGCCATAGTCCTCGGAGGGCTCGACAGCCATCAATTCCTCGAGCCGCAGTCTCGCCCGTTCGAACTGGGTCTCGGCCTGCTTCATCTGTCCCTGGTCGTACAACAGAATGCCCAGTCCATCCAGGGCCTGGACCTCCAGTGAACGTAGGTAGGTCGACTCCGGTTCCTCTAGCACAGCCGCTCGTAGGTCGTCGAGGACTTGGCCCAGGGCCTGCTCCGCCAACTCGACCTGCCCCAGGTCCCGCCGCCTGACAGCAAGAGACGTTCGGCTTTCGAGCAGCCGCTGCCGTGCCTCCTCTGCCAGAGCTCCGTCGCCCAGCAGCCCTTCGAAAATCCGCGCCGCCCGTTGCTCCGTCTCGATGGATCGGCCGAGCTCGCCGGTGGTCGCCAAGACCTGCGCCAAATTGACCATGGCGACACCGAGGGTGAAGGTCTCTTCCGGGCTCAAGTCCGCCAGGTCACGGTCCGCATAGTAGGTCTCGGCGCGGTTCGAAACCGACGCCAACACGTCCGCCCGTCCGATGTCCGACAGTCGTTCCCAGAGGTCCTCCAACATGAAAGACATCAACCCTTCGGACTCGGCCCGGGCCTGGCGTGCCGAGTCCCGCTGGGCCAGCAGACGCTCATTCGCCTGCCGCTGGTCCCAAGCGTATTTGAAGCCACCCGCCACCAGAATCATCAGCATCGCCGCCACGGCGGTGCGGGCGCCGCGCCGTTGACGCGCCTCCCGTTGTCGCAGGGTACGGGCCTGTGAGATGCGCTGAAGCAACCGGCGACGGCGGGCATCGTCCGCCAGCTGCTCAGCCTGCACTTGGGCCAAGGTCAAATCGCGCTGCTGCAAGGCGAGCTCGACGTAGGCCGCCAGAATCTCGCCTTGGTGGGCATCGACGCTAGGATTCTCCGGCCACAGCACCCGCGCCTGGCGCAAGCGGGACAGCTGTTGCTCCAAACCGAGATACTCCGTCGCCAAGGGCTCCGCGGTCACTTCCTGCAGCAGGGCCCGGGAACGCTGACGCCGGGACGCCCCGGAGAGGTACTCCTGCAAACCGGCGATGAAGTCCGCCACCGCGCCGGGTCGCCGCTCCGTAGGCTCTGCCGCCAAGGCCGACATGGCCAAATCCACCAACTCCTGCGGTAGGTGGCGATCGCCAGCCCGCTCGTGGGGAGGTGGCACCTCGCCCTTGGCGGCCATCAACAGGGCTGCCATGCTGGTGGGAGCCTGATGGGGTGGGGTGCCGGTGAGCAGGAAATACAGCATGCCGCCCAACAGGTAGAGATCCGTCCAAGGGCCGATCTTCTCGACGTCGCCGTGGGCTTGCTCCGGCGCCATGAAGCTGGGCGTACCGGCGGGGCCCGGCATCGTAGCGGACGAAAAATCTGCCTCCTCCGACGGCTCGACCGCCGACTCCACGGCTACTGCGGCGGCCACGCCGAAGGGCATGGCAAGGCCCCAGTCCATGAGCAGGACTTCGCCAAATTCCCCCACCATGACCTGGTGCGGCTTGAGATCCCGGTGCAGGATTCCTTGGCTATGGGCAAAGGCCACCGCCTGGGCCACATCGATGAGGATGGGCAAGTGGCGGGCCATCAGCTCCCCCACCGGCCGGTCCATCTCGTCCTTGAGCAGCTCGTCCCAGGAACGCCCCTTGACCCACTTCATGCTGAGCAGGGGATTGCCTCGCTGGTCCTCCAATAACTGATAGACGGGGACGATATTCGGATGCTCCAAACGAGCCGTGGTCAGCGCCTCCTGCTGGAATAAAAAGCGCATCGCCCGCCGCTGCTCCGGCGTCGCACCGATGAGTTGGTCCTTACGCAGGCGTTTGATCGCCACGGTGCGCCGCAAAGACCGTTGCTGCCCCAGCCAGACATCGCCGAAGCCCCCTTGGGCCAATGAGCGAAGGAGCTCCAAATCGCCATCGGCGGCGGTGCCTCCACCATCCGACAGCAACTCTTGCTCCCAGCGCAGATGCTCGGTGTGAGCCGCAGACTCGGCAGGGCTCATCGGTTTGGAGGAGCCGCTGTCGGCGTCACTGCCGGCGGTGTCGCCCAATCCTTCAAACCGGGTGGGAAAACTGGACGGATAGGTGCCGAGGAAGGCCGACTGGCGTGGATTGTAGGTAAGGTTCGGATCCGTCGGCAGATCCGCCGGCAGGCGGAGATCCATCGGCGGCTCCCCGTCGAGATCGGGCGGCGGAATCAATGGGCCCCCCGAGCTACGGCCGAGCGCCTGATACCGGGACTGCGTTGCCGTGCCATGGGGACTCTCCGTAGCGCTGTCAGTGGGACGAGGCCCTACCCTCCGAGCTTGCGGCGGCTCGAGGAAGTAGGGGGCGGAAAACCTCCCAGGACCCTATCGAGCCAACACCGCGTTTTGCAAGTCGGCGGCCAAGAACAGAGGATTGGGCTGCGCCGACACCCACGGTGCAGCGATGATATCCTCTGTCAGCGACCACCCCCCGATCCTGAATCTCGCTTCCTGGTCAAGCTCCGAGAGGAACAACCGTTGCCTTCGATCGATCTCAAGAAGCTCTCTGAACGGGAGAGTGAGCAAGTCGAGTGGAAAGAGAACGTCGCCGACATCCATGATGTCGTGCGCACGATCACGGCGTTCGCCAACGATTTTGCCAATCTAGGTGGAGGTTATGTCGTCTGCGGCGCCAAGGAGACCCAGGACGTCCATGGCTTCAAGAAGATGGAAACCGTGGGTCTGAGCTCTCAGCGTCTCAAAGAAGTCGAAGGCAGGGTGATCGACGCCTGCCGGCAATATGTGGAGCCACCCTTGGCTCCAAGGGTCGAAGTGCTGCCGGCCGATGACCCGGCTCGACGTATTCTCGTCTTCATCGTGCCGGCCTCCAAACAGGCCCATAGTTTCAGGACAAAGAATGATAGCGGCAAGTTCTACGTCCGCATCGACCACCAGACACGGGAAGCCCGCAACGGGCTGATGCGAGAGCTCTTGGTACGCAAAAATGCCCTGGAACCCTGGGACCGCCGTTGTCATCCCGATGCCAGGGTCGAAGATCTTGATCTCCTCGCCATGCGGGATACGTTCCAGCGCATTGGCGTTTGGGATTCGACAAAGAGCATTGAAGACTACTTGGCGCCGGAATCCAGCGTCTCGCCTATGGTCCCATCACTCTGCATCAGGGAACCTCTGACCGGGGTACTACGTCCGCGAAATTACGCGGTGCTGCTTTTCGCTCACAACCCGCAACGTTTCTACCCCGATCTCCACGCCATATTTTCCCATTATCCCGGAGTAGATCGGGCCGAGCCTTTTTCGGAAAGGCGCGAGGTCACCGGCTCTTTGATGTCTCAGATCCGCTCTTTGCTGGAGCGTCTGAACACCGAAGCGTACATGATCATCGACAAGACCGACGCTGAAGAGCCCAACTTGGTCAAGTACCCCAGGAAGGCCCTCCATGAGGCAGTAGTCAATGCTTTGGTTCACCGGGACTGCGAAGCCCATCATCCCGTTAGGGTGACCGTATTCGAAGACAGGGTCGAGGTTCTGTCACCTGGCGCCCTGCCGTCGTCGGTCGACGAAGACGTCTTTCGCCAAGGCCGCGCCATGCCGGTGTGGCGAAATCAGTCGTTGGCCTGGTTCCTCAACAAGCTTCAGCTGGCTCAAGCCGAGGGCCAGGGCATCGCCACCATCCTGCGCAGCATGAAGGAAGAGGGCTGCCCAGCTCCAAAATTCGACCTCACCGCAACCTCAGTCCTTTGCACCATGCCGGCCCACCCTCGCCATGCCTTGATGCGTCAGCTTCAACAAGCGGAGCGAGCCGTGCTGCTTGGAAACTATGAGAGTGCCATCGAGCAATTGACCGAGCTCTTGAACAAAGACCCTTTCAATTTCAGGGTCGCCGAGCTTTTTTGTGAAACTCATCGAGCCGCCGGTTCATCTGCTGAGGTCTTGAGCTTTATCACTCGATACAAACATCAATTGGACCGCTTTCCTCCGATGGCACAGCTGCAGATCGCCGAATCTCTGCTCAGTGTTCCGGATCCTCAACAGCAAGAGGCCACCAACCTCGCCAAACGGTTGATCCGTCTAGCGACACAGAGTGGTGTCGAAGAGAAGGCCGTCCATCGTCTCGTCTTGGGCCTCCTGTCCCGCCAACAAAGTCAGGATGCTTTGGATATTATTGATCGCTCATTGACAGATCATCCCAGTTGGAACGATCTGGCGACGTTTCGTCGATTGCGGGGCCAGGCTCTTTTGGACCTCGCCCTACAATGCACTCAGGCGGCTGGCGACCCTAAGCTGACCGCCCGGCTGAAACGTAGAGCCTGGGATCAATGCCAGGAATATCTCGATGAGGCGGAACGGGAGCTACGCACAGCCCTTGAGCTGGGGCAAAAGGACGGCACTCCGTCCACCCTCATCCAAGAATTCGAGCAGGTGAGAAATCTCCGTGCGCATGCGACGAAAATGCGTTCCACCACCACGACCTGATCAGATATTGACCGCTCGACCGTCCACCGCCAGGGCTGCCTCCTTGACCACCTCCGCCAACGTTGGATGGGCGTGCACGCAGCGGGCGATGTCTTCGCTGGAGGCAGCGAATTCGATGGCCACCGCCACTTCGGCGATCAGGTCACCAGCCCGTGCACCCAGGATGTGGGCGCCGAGAATGCGATCGGTCTTGGCATCGGCGAGGATCTTCACCAGGCCGTCGGTTTGGTTGAGGGCCTTGGCCCTGCCATTGGCCATGAAGGGGAAGGAGCCGCTGCGGTACTCGATGCCCGCTTCCTTGAGCTCTTCCTCGCTTTTGCCGACGGAGGCAATCTCCGGATGGGTGTAGACGACGTTGGGGATGGCGTCGTAGTTGACATGGCCATAGCCGGTGACCAAATGCTCGACACAGGCAACACCCTCGTGCTCCGCCTTGTGGGCCAGCATCGGTCCAGGGATGACGTCGCCGATGGCGTAGATACCATCGGCGGCTTTGTAATGCTCATCCACCTGGATAAAACCGCGACGATCGGTCTCGACGCCGACTTTCTCCAAACCCAAACCTTCGGTATAGGGACGTCGGCCAACACACACCAGGACGCGGTCGCAGGTCACCGGGTCGCGACCTTCCGACTCGACGATGCATTGGTCGCCGTCGAGCTTGGCGCCGGTCACCTTGACCCCCAAATGGAAGTCGAGGCCCTGCTTCTTGAACAGGCGCTGAGCCTTGGTGGCGATCTCCGAATCCATGCCCGGCAAAATGCGGTCGAGGTATTCGAGCACCGTCACCTTGGACCCCAAGCGGGCCCACACGGAGCCCAGCTCGAGGCCGATGACGCCGGCTCCGATGACCACCAAGTGCTCGGGCACGACGTCGTAATCGATGGCTTCGGTGCTACCGCCGATGCGGTCCCAGTCCATCTCGATGCCCGGTAGGGTGGCCACCTCACTGCCGGTGGCCATGAGGATGTTCTTGGCCTCCAGGCGGGCTGCGTCCTTGCCATCCACCACCACTTGACCGGGGCCTTCGATACGCCCAGTACCCTCGTATCGCTTGACGCCGTTCTTCTTGAAGAGGCCGGCGACGCCGCTGGTCAGGGCCTTCACCGTCTTGCCCTTGTGCCGCATCATGCCGGGCAAATCGAGCTCGACCCCTTGCACCTTGATGCCCATCTTCTTGAGCCCGTGCCGTGTCTCTTCATAACGCTCGCTGGCTTCCAAAAGGGCCTTGCTGGGGATACAACCGATCCGCAGACAGGTTCCGCCGAGGGCCGGATCCTTCTCGATGCAGGCCACGTCGAGGCCCAGTTGGGCCGCTCGGATGGCGGCCACATAACCGCCGGGGCCGGATCCGATGATCACCAAGTCGTGTTGGAAGGTCTCCATGGCTCAGATCTCCAACAGGATGCGGGTGGGATCTTCGATGCGCTCTTTGAGGCGCACCAGGAAAGTCACCGCCTCGCGCCCGTCGACCAAGCGGTGGTCGTAGGTCAAGGCGAGATACATCATCGGCCGGATGACCACCTCGCCGTTGAGGGCGATGGGTCGTTCCTCGATCTTGTGCAGACCGAGGATTCCGCTCTGCGGCGGATTGACGATGGGGGTCGACAGCAAGGAGCCGTAGATGCCCCCGTTGGAAATGGTGAACGTGCCCCCCTGCAGCTCTTCCAATGTCAATTTGCTGTCCTTGGCCTTCTGCGCCAGCTCGGCGATGGCCTGCTCGACGCCGGCAAAGCTCAGACGCTCGGCGTTGCGGATGACCGGCACGACAAGTCCCTTGCCGCCTCCCACCGCCACCCCGATGTCCTGATAGTTGCGATAGACGACGTTGTCGCCGCGGATCTCGGCGTTGACCTGCGGCACCTCCTTGAGGGCATCGATGGCCGCCTTGACAAAGAAAGACATGAAACCGAGCTTGATGCCATAGCGCTTGACGAAGCTCTCTTGGTACTGCTTGCGCAGGGCGATGACCGCCGACATGTCCACTTCGTTGAAGGTGGTGAGCAGGGCGGCGGCCTGTTGCGCCTCCACCAACCGCTGCGCCACACGGCGTCGCAGGGGTGTCATCTTGACCACTTCCTCTTGCCGGGAGCCACCGACCGCCGTGGTGGCGGCTTTGGTGGGCGCAGATGCTGAGCCCTTGGAGTCGGAATCGGCCTTGGCCGACGTCTTCTCCGCCGGGGCCTTCTCTGCTGGGGCTGCAGCCTTGCCCGCCACGTGACGCTGCACGTCTTCCTTCAACAGCCGGCCGCCGGGGCCGGAGGCCTCGACTTCCGAGGCGTTCAACCCCGCCTCCGCCAGGACCCGCTTGGCCGCTGGCATGACCCGCTCGCCGTCGGCGGATTTGCTCGCGACCTCAGGTGGCTGGTCGCCCGCAGGCTCCGGAGCTTTGGCTTCGGAAGCTTCGGAGGAAGACCCCTTCGAGCCCGACGCTTTGGAGCCCGAGGCTTTGGAGGCCGACGCTTTGGCGTCTGACGCAGCAGGCGCTTCAGCATCGGCCGGTTTCTCACCGGCTTCCATAAGGCCAACGACGTCGCCGATCGCAGCATCGTCGCCGTCTTGTTTGAGGATCTTGGTCAGCGTCCCGGACTCGGGAGCCGGTAGCTCGACGTTGACCTTGTCGGTTTCGATGATCACCAGGGGCTCGTCCTGCTCGACCCAGTCCCCCTCCGCCTTCAGCCATTCTCCGATCATCACCTCGGTGATGGACTCACCGACCACGGGAACTTTTAATTCGATAGACATCGTTCTCTTACCTCATTCCTTGACATCAAACGCTTCGGCAATCAGTTCTGCTTGTTCTTTCTTGTGAGCCGATGCCGAGCCGGTCGCAGGGCTGGCAGACAGGGGACGGGAAACGCAGGACAGCTGCCAACGGCCAAACAAATTGGACCCTAGATGCAGCTGAAGAAAGGGCCAGGCCCCCATGTTGCGGGGCTCTTCTTGAACCCAAACGATCTCGGAGTCGTCGCCATACGGGGTCAGAACCTCGGCCAGACGCGCTTCGTCCAACGGATAGTACTGTTCGAGGCGGATGATGGCCACATCCTTGGTTGGCCGCTCCGCCCGGGTCGCCGCCAGCTCGTAATAGAGCTTGCCGCTGGTCAATAGGACCCGCCGCACGCCGCTGCCGTCGAGCTTCACGGGATCCTCCAAGATACGCTCAAACGTACCGTTCGCCAAATCGTCAAGACTTGAAACGGCCTCGGGATGGCGTAGCAGGCTCTTCGGCGACATCACCACCAAGGGTTTGCGCCAAGGACGCAGCACTTGGCGCCTCAAACAATGGAAGAACTGGGCCGGCGTCGTCAAATTGACCACCTGGATGTTGTCTTCCGCCGCCAGATTGAGGAAACGCTCCAAACGGGCGCTCGAGTGCTCCGGCCCCTGGCCCTCGAAACCGTGGGGTAGGAGCATCACCAGGCCACTCAGCCGACGCCACTTGTCCTCCCCCGAAGTGATGAACTGATCGATGATCACCTGCGCAACGTTGCAAAAATCGCCGAACTGCGCCTCCCACAGGATCAGGCCATCGGGGGTATCGAGGCTGTAGCCGTACTCGAACCCCAGAACTCCGATTTCCGACAGGGGGCTGTCCCACACTTGGAATCGCCCTTGCCCCTTGGCCAAGTGCTGCAGGGGCACATAGGGCATCCCGTTGTCGGTGCTCCAGAGCACCATATGACGATGGCTGAAGGTGCCGCGTCCACTGTCCTGACCGCTGAGACGGACGGGCGTCCCTTCCACCAACAACGAGGCGAAGGCCAGGGCTTCGGCGGCCCCCCAATCCAGGGGTTTGTCGCCGTCGGCCATTTGCCGTCGGCCATCGAAGAAGCGCTCGAGCTTCTTGTTGAGGGCAAAACCAGAGGGCACATCGCTGGAGCGACGCAGCAACTCGGCGAGCTTCTCCTTGGCCAAGGCGGTTTCCGCCGGCGGCACGTCGGCATCGGCTCCACCGACATAGGGACGCCAGATTCCCTCCCCCGAATTCGGTCCACGCAGATCGAAGCTCGGGTCCCGTGAACGTCCGAGCTCTTCCTCCAGGTTGGCGCTGCGCGCTGCGCGAATGGTTTCCCCCTCCTCGCGGCTGAACCCCCCCAGGGCGAGCAGGCGCTCCAAATAGGCTTCCGGGACCGATTTGCGCTTGCGGATGATGTCGTACATCACCGGCTGGGTATACGAGGGCTCGTCTCCCTCGTTGTGACCGTAGCGCCGGTAACAATACATGTCGATGATGACGTCGGTTCCAAAGGCGGCACGGTAATCCATGGCCAGGCGCACCACATGGGCCACCGCCTCGGGGTCCTCACCGTTGACATGGAAGATGGGGGTTTGCAGCATGCGCGCCACGTCGGTGGCGTATTGCGTCGAACGTCCGGCCTCCGGCGAGGTGGTGAAACCGATCTGATTGTTGACGATGACATGCAGTGCCCCACCGGTGCGGTAGCCGTACAGGTTGGCCATGTTCAGGATCTCTTGGATCACCCCTTGGCCGGCGAAGGCCGCATCGCCGTGGATCAAGACCGCCATGCACTGCTCGTGCCGGTCGTCGTGGAATCGGTCCTGCTTGGCCCGCACCCGTCCCAAGGCCACCGGGTCGACGAATTCCAGGTGACTGGGGTTGAAACACAGGGAGAGGTGGATGTCGTCACCGCGGGAAGTGCGGTGATCAGAGCTGTAGCCCAGGTGGTATTTGACGTCGCCGCGACCGATCAAACGCTCCGGGTCGGCATCGGCGAACTCGCGGAAGACGTCCCTCGGGCTTTTGCCCATGATGTTGACCAAAACATTGAGCCGGCCGCGGTGGGCCATGCCGATGACCACTTCCTTGACCCCTTGGCCCCCGGCTTCCTCAAGGGCCAAGTCGAGCAGCGGGATCAAGGTCTCCGCCCCCTCCAGGGAGAAGCGCTTGGCGCCGAGGAATTTCTTGTGGACAAACTGCTCGAAGATCTCAGCGTCCGTCAGCTTGGTGAAAATGAGCTTCTGCTCATTGCGCTCCAGATGGCGATGGTTGGCCGAGTCTTCGAGGCGGTTGATCAACCAGTTCTTGGCGTCGAGATCGTCGATGTGCATGAACTGCACACCCACCGAGCGGCAGTAGGTGGTTTCCAGCAAGGTCATGATCTCGCGCAGGGTGAGCACCGTCGTACCGCCCACCGTGGTGCTCGAGAAGAGGGAATCCATGTCCCGCTCCGACAGCCCCCAATGTTCGAGCTGGAGCTCTTTGATCGGCTGGCGCTCCTGCCCAAGGGGGTCAAGCTGGGCCAGCAGATGGCCGCGTACGCGGTAGGCGTGGATCAACTGATTGACCCTGTCCTGTCGCGAGCTGCGCCGACGCAGCCGAGCCGACAGGATCCGCAGGAAACCGCGGGTCAAGGCCGGACGCTGCTCCACCAAGCCCATTAAACGGTCGCCGTCGAGGCTGAGCACCGTCACTTCACCGTGGGCCACCACATCCGCCGAACGGGGTTGGGATTCGAGCACCGACAGCTCACCCACCACTTCCCCTGCGTTGATCGTCGCCACCTCGTGATCCTTGCGTCGCACCAGCAAGTGGCCTTGGGTCAAGATGTAGAGGCAGTGCCCCGCTTCGGCTTCACGGCACAGTATCTCTCCGTCGAAGAATCGCTGCTCGACGGCCAGTTTTGCGATGTGCGACAGCTCTTCC
This sequence comes from Acidobacteriota bacterium, assembly GCA_029263315.1. GTDB lineage: Bacteria > Acidobacteriota > Thermoanaerobaculia > Multivoradales > J023 > JAJCXR01. Next base: position 47,150 of record JAJCXR010000049.1, read on the forward strand.
GCCGGCAAACCGTCGAAGAGATTGACCTCTTTCAGGAAGGCCACTCGCTTGGCCAGCTCGCCGCCGGACACCGGCGGCAGGTTCTGCGGGTCGAAGCTGGAGGCGAAACCGCCGCCACCGCTGCCCGGCGGATTGAAGATACTGCTGGCGGCGAACGAAGGCCCATCGACGGCCGTCCGTGCGGACCGCAGATCGCCATCCTCCGTCGCCATCGCCGCGAAATAGTCCCGCCAAGTGGCATCGACGGAGCTCGGATCGTCTAAATAGCGAGCGTACAGTTGCTCGACAAACGCCAGATTCGTCCCGTCTAGGGGACCGCTCGGGCTATCCATTGCTAAATCCTCGTGCTCTCCGGTCTCGGAAAAGATGTATTGATAGCTGTCGCCAAGATCCGCAAGACGACGCGTCGGCCCTTGCCGTCGATCATGATGGGACCGATTCTGCCACGAAATGGTCATCGGCCGTAGGCTCGGACGGCCGAAAATGAGCAAAGTCGCTCCATCGTCGTGGAATCTACTCCCTTTCGGAGCCTCGAATGCCCCGTCGCAGCCTGCTCGGGCCGACACCTCTTCGAGCCGTTACGGGATGAACCTCAGCCCAAGTGCAATAAGATGGGCCATCTCGCCTGAGCATCCACAGGCGACGACCGAGTCACTACCCAAACACCCTTGAACGCGACTCCATGGTGAACCCGCAGTGGAGTCAGGAAGGTTCTCATATGTCCAAAGATCTCGAAGGAGGCGTCTGGGACGCCCTCAAGACCATTCGCTATCCCGGCATGAGCCGGGACATCGTCTCCTTTGGTTTTGTCCACAAGGTCACCATCGACGGTTCGACGGCCACCGTCGAGCTCGAGATGTCGACCCACAACGCCGAAGCCGCGGAGGCGGTGCGTCAAGAGGTGGAAAAGGCGGCCAACGGCGTGCCGGGCATCACCGCCACCTCGGCCGTGCTCAAGCTGCAACAGCCCGCCAAACGCCAAGCCGCCCAACGCAGCATCGCCCAAGACCCGGGGCTCCTTCCCGAGGTTCGCTACGTGGTGGCGGTGGCCAGCGGCAAGGGCGGCGTCGGCAAGTCGACGGTGTCCGCCAACCTGGCCATCCGCTTGGCCCAGCTCGGTCACCGTGTCGGCCTGCTGGACGCGGATATCTACGGCCCGTCGGTGCCCACCATGTTCGGCATCTCGCGGCGTCCCGCCACCGACGGTCAAACGGTGGAACCCTTTGAGAAATATGGCATCAAGTTGATGTCCCTAGGTTTCATGGTGGAAATCGACACACCGGTCATCTGGCGCGGGCCCATGGTGATGAAGGCCCTCGAGCAATTGCTCGGTCAAGTATCCTGGGGTGCCCTCGACTACTTGATCGTCGACATGCCACCGGGCACCGGCGATGCGCAGCTCACCCTCACCCAGCGGGTGCCGCTGTCCGGCGCGGTGATCGTCACCACCCCCCAGGACGTGTCGTTGATCGACGCCCGCAAGGGTCTGGCGATGTTTCGCAAGGTCAACGTGCCGGTGGTGGGCATCATCGAGAACATGGCCAGCTTTGCCTGTCCCCACTGCGGTGAGGTGACCCACATCTTCAAGAGCGGCGGCGGCGAGCGGACGGCCCAACTCGTGGGGTGTCGCTTCCTGGGCAGCGTTCCCTTGGACCCGGCCATCGCCGAAGGGGGTGACGCCGGTGAGCCCATCGTGGTGACCGAGAAGGACGGCGGCCCGCATGCCGATGCGTTCAAAGTCTTGGCCGAAGCGGTGATGGCAGAGGTGGAGTCACCGCCGACGCCGCAGCTGACCATCGTCTGAGACGAGACCTGAGACGATGCGCCAATCGAAGCCGAAGTCGGTGGCAGAGCCGCCAGCGGAGCCCATCGCGCTGATCGCCGACGCCCACCTCGGGGGGCCCGGGGGCGACGGCAAGGCCTTCTGCGACACCCTACGCCAAGTGGCGGATCAGGGCTGCCGGCGGCTCATCCTGATGGGCGACATCTTCCACGTCTGGGTGGGCTACCGGAAGTTCGAAACCCCCGAGATCCGCAAGGTGACGCCGGTGCTGCAGGAGCTCCGCCAACAAGGGATGCGTCTTGACTACATCGAGGGCAACCGCGACTTCTTCCTCGCCCGCAGCCCTTGGCGGCATCTCTTTTCCACCCTCGGCGACGAAATCCAGCTCACCGCCGGGGGCAAACGTCGGCTGCTGGTGCACGGCGACGGTCTCAATGACCGCGACCGTCAATACCTCTTCTGGCGTTGGCTGTCCAAGAGCGCCCTGGTGCGCCTCGGTGTCGCCGCCCTCCCCGGCTTCATCGCCCGTCGATTGATGGACTCCACCGAAAGGAGGCTGGCCGGCACTAATTTCAAACATCGAAGGCACTTGCCGGAGGCGGCGATCCGCCGTTACGCCGAGCGGCGCTTCCTTGAGGGCCACGAGATTCTCTACCTGGGGCATTTCCATGAGCCCCACCGGTGGCAGGTGGAGGGCGGTGAAGTGCGATTATTGGATGCTTGGTTCAATAGCGGGCATGTGGAGTGGGTGTGAGCGCTAATCGGAACTTTCCAGCTCCCGCAGCAACAACTCAGTCGCCGTTCTAAGGCCAGGCAGGGAAACCAAGGGCTGGGATTTGGACCAACATCGACGAGGAAATCCACGTCGCTCGTTGGGCGAGCCTCTCCACGTGCCACCGATCCAAAGACTCGCACCTTGGTCGCACCGTGCCGTTGAGCCAGCGCTAGAACTTCACGACGTTTACCTTCAATTGGATTCATTGGCTTCTCCTCAATTCGTCCAGCAGACTTGAACCGCTGGCCTCGAGGATCAGATTTCAGCCCAAGCCGGACCTCAGCGTCGCCCCAAGACGACCAACGGCGACTCCTTGGATTTGCCGTTGCCTTGCGTCGGGCGCCGTGCACAAGCGGCGGCACCGGAGGCGCAGGAGCCACAGGCCGGGCCGTTGCCGGCGGAGGTCCAGAAGGGCCGCAGGAGCACCCAGAGGGCCCCACCGGCCGCCGCCGTGACCATCCAAAATTGCGGGTCGGTCCAGGGCATCAGCTCACCCCCATGGCGTGCAAGCCGTGAAAAGTGATGAAGGCAGCCAGCCAAGCCAGGCCCGACATCCAGAACAGCTGGAGGGCGGCCCAGCGCATCCCCCCCGCTTCCTTGCGGGTCAAGGCGAGGGTCGGCAGGCATTGCATGGCGAGGACGAAGAAGACCATCAAGCTGGCGGCGGTGGCCGGGCTGAGCAATGGCGAGCCGTCGTCCCGCTTGGCCGTCCGCACCCGGTCGATCACCCCTTGCTCGTCGTCCGCCAAGTCGGCGTCCCCCGCCAACAATACCGCCATGGTGGAAACGAAGACCTCCCGCGCCAAGAAGCTGGTGAGCACGCCGACGGTGAGCTGCCAGTCATAGCCCAACGGCGCAAAGATTGGTTGCGCCAGACGTCCCATGCGACCGGCGTAACTGTTGGCCTGGTCGCTCTTGTTTTCCAAGAACCGGGCCTGGGTGATGAGCTCAGAGGCGGCGTCGGCTTGGCTGGTGTCCATGGCCGCCGCCCGCTGACGCAGGGCCTGGGCTTGCGGCGGCGGATCCGCCTTGGGGTAGGCCGACAACCACCACATGACGATGCAAATCGCCACGATCATGGTGCCCGCCTTCTCCAGAAAGGCGCGTCCTTGGTGAATCGCCGTCAGCAAGGCGGTGCGCAGCGACGGCGTCTTGTAGGACGGTAGCTCCAAGACCATGGGCCGTGAACGGCCCGGCAACAGCGTCCGCCGAAACAGCCAAGCCGAAAACAGCGCCGCCAGGGCGCCGAGCAGGTAGCACCCGGCAAAGGCCAACCCAGCTTTCAGGGCATCGTCGAAAAGCAGACCGGTCAACAGCACATAGACCGGCAGCCGAGCCGAGCAGCTCATGAAGGGTGCCACCAGGATGGAGGCCAAGCGGTCTTGCCGGTCGGGGATCAAGCGGGTCGAGAGGATGCCCGGCAAGGCGCAGGCATGGCTCGACAACAGCGGCACAAAGGCATGCCCCGGCAGGCCGAAGCGGCACAGCACACGGTCCATGACGAAGGCGGCGCGGGCCAGGTAGCCCGTGTCCTCCAGCAGGCTGATGAGAAAGAACAGCAGACAGATCTGCGGCAGGAAGACCACCGTGCCGGCCACACCGGCCACCACGCCGTCCACCAACAGATCACGTACCGCCCCTGGCGCCATGTGGGCCTGAATCCAGCCACCAAAACCTTCGAAGATGGTTTCGATGAGATCCATCGGCACGTTGGCCAAGCTGAAGACGGTCCAGAAGAGGCCCCCCATGATCAGGACAAACATCGCCAAGCCGACCCAAGGGTGGGTAAAGGCTTGATCCAGACGCTCGGTCAGGTGATCGCCTCCGCTCCCCAGAGCTTTTGGACCCCCCAGGCTGTCGGCCAGGATCTGATCCGCCCAGTCCTCGATGTCGTCGACCGGGGGCGCCGTCACCGAAGGGACGGCGGGATGCCGCAACATCTCCGCCACCTTCGCCTGCAAGCGGTCGATGCCGTCGCCCCGCCGGGCCGCGATGGGCACCACCGGGCAGCCGAGACGCTGGGACAGGCCCTCGACATCCACCGTCAGCCCGCGGCGTTGCGCCAAGTCCACCATGTTGAGGGCCACCACCGTCGGCAGGCCGTAGCTCAGCAGCTCCCCCACCAGGCACAGGGTGCGCGACAGGTTGGTGGCGTCGATCACCACCAGCGCCCCCAGCGGTGGCTGGCCCATATCGTCCCCGCCCAGCACGCGGCGGCAGACCTCCGCCTCCGGTAGATCCAGGGCAAGTCGATAAGTACCTGGCAAATCCACCAGCTCGATGGCGGCAGCGTCCAGGGACCAACGGCCGATGCGCGCATCCGTCGTGGTACCGGGAAAATTGGCCGTGCGCGCCCGCAGGCCGCACAGACGATTGAAGAGGGTCGTCTTACCGGTGTTGGGATTGCCCAGCAGGGCGACACGGGGCCGCGGCGCCAGCATCGAAGGCGGCGGCGAGGTCACCGCGCCGGCAGGCGCCGGCTGCGTCGCTGTCATACAGTTTGCACCTCCGGCACCACCCGTAAGCGCCGAGCCACCGCCTCCGCCAGTCCAATGCGGGTGCCCCGCACCTCGACGATGCAAGGATTGCCCGTCTTGCACAATCGCAGCGGGCTCCGTCCCCCGAGGCCCAAGGCACCCAACAGCGCCCGGTCCGGGCGCTCCAAGTCGCGCAGCTGAACACGGCACAGGTCGCCGGGATGCAAATCCATCAAGGTCAAAGACGTAGCGGACGCGTCAGCATGTTGGACAGTCATGGGATAGAGCCTCCGATCGGCCACGGCGCCGTGGGCACCAGGGATGACGGTAGAGCCGGCTCGGGGTGGAGCGACTCGCTATTGAGACAAAGTCTCGACAAGCAACTCTAGATTACCATGAAGCGGTCGATGAGGGCGCGATAGGGTCTGTTTTTCGTGGATTTTTGGGGCCGCCACCGCCCCTCCGGGGCCACAGAAGCTCTTTTTCTGGCTGACCCCAACGGGGTGACCCCTATGAGCCCGGGGTCAGGAGCGTAGCGACGCCACCCCGGGCAAACGCCACCCCGGCGACGACGCCACTCAGGGCAACGACGCCACCCCGGCGACGACGACGCCCAGGGCAACTACGCTATCGCCGGAGAGCGTTACGCCGACACCGGCTGCTGCGCAAGACCAACCTCCAGGTCCCCATCCTTCAGGCCCACCTCGATCAGCGATCCATCGCTCACCTCACCGGCGATCAGGGCGCGACCGATGCGGGTTTCGAGATGGCGCTGCAGGAAGCGCTTGAGGGGACGGGCCCCGTAGACCGGGTCATAACCCTGGCGGGCGATGAATTCCTTGGCCGCTTCGCTGAGCTCCAACTTGATGCCCCGCTGCGCCAGCCGTTCGGCCAGGCTCTCGGTCAGCAGGCCGACGATCTCTATGATCTCCGACAGCCGCAAGGGCTTGAAGAGCACGATGTCGTCGACCCGGTTGAGGAATTCCGGCCGGAAGTGGCTGCGCAGCTCCCGTTGCACGGCGTCGCGGGCCGCCTCGCGGATCTCTCCGTCGTCGGTCACCCCTTCGAGCAGATGGGGCGAGCCGATGTTGGAGGTCATGATGATGACGGTGTTCTTGAAGTCCACCGTGCGACCTTGGGAATCGGTGACCCGGCCGTCGTCGAGGATTTGCAGCAGCACGTTGAAGACGTCGCGATGGGCTTTTTCGATCTCGTCGCAAAGGATCACCGAGTAGGGCTTGCGGCGCACCGCTTCGGTGAGCTGGCCACCTTCTTCGAATCCGACGTAGCCCGGGGGCGCACCGATGAGACGCGACACGGTGTGTTTTTCCATGTACTCCGACATGTCGACCCGCACCATGTTGTCTTCGCTGTCGAAGAGAGCTTGCGCCAAGGTCTTGGCCAGCTCCGTCTTGCCGACACCGGTGGGCCCGAGGAAGATGAACGAGCCGATGGGACGCTGCGGATCCTTGATGCCGGAACGGGCTCGGATCACCGCGTCGGCCACCAAGCCGACGGCTTCGTCTTGGCCGATGACCCGGCGATGCAGGATCTCGTCGAGGCGCAGCAACTTGTCACGCTCCCCCTCCACCAGGCGGGTCACCGGGATGCCCGTCCAGCGGGAGACGATGTCGGCGATTTCGTTCTCGGTCACTTCTTCCCGTAGTAGGCGACCGGTGCTGTCGGCTCGATCCATCGCCCCTTCGGCCTCGGCCAAGCGCTGCTCCAAGCCGGCCAAAGTGCCATACTTGAGCTCGGCGACTCGGTTGAGATCGTATTCCCGTTCCGCCAGCTCGATCTGCTGACGTACCTGCTCGATTTCCTCGCGCAACTGACGCACTCCTTCGATGGCGTCCTTCTCCTGCTGCCACTTGGCCTGCATGGCATCGGCCTGTGACCGCAGATCCGCCAACTCCTTGCGCAACTGGGTACGCCGCTCTTTCGACGCCTTGTCCTTTTCCTTGGCCAAGGCGGCGTCCTCGATTTCCAGCTGCATCACCCGACGGGTTGCTTCGTCGAGCTCAGCGGGCATCGAATCGATCTCGGTACGGATCATGGCGCAGGCTTCGTCCACCAAATCGATGGCCTTGTCCGGCAAGAAACGGTCGGTGATGTAGCGGTGCGACAAGGTCGCCGCCGCCACCAGGGCGTTGTCTTGGATGCCGACACCGTGGTGCACCTCGTAGCGTTCCCGTAGACCGCGCAGGATCGACACCGTGTCCTCCACCGACGGAGCGTCGACGATGATCGGTTGGAAGCGACGCTCCAAGGCGGCATCCTTCTCGATGTACTTGCGGTGCTCGTCCAGGGTGGTGGCACCGATGCAATGCAGCTCGCCGCGGGCCAACATGGGCTTCAGCAGGTTGCCCGCATCGGTGGCCCCCTCGGACTTGCCGGCGCCGACGATGTTGTGTACCTCGTCGATGAAGAGCAGGATGCGCCCATCGGATTCCTTGATCTCCGACAGCACCGCCTTGAGCCGTTCTTCGAACTCACCGCGGTACTTCGCCCCGGCCAAGAGGGCGCCCAGATCGAGGGAGAATATGGCCCGATCCTTCAACCATCCGGGCACGTCGCCGCGCACGATGCGCTGCGCCAAGCCCTCGACGATGGCCGTTTTGCCGACGCCGGGCTCGCCGATCAGCACCGGATTGTTCTTGGTCTTGCGGGACAGGATGCGGATCACCCGGCGGATCTCGCTGTCACGGCCGATGACCGGATCGAGCTTGCCTTGCCGGGCCTGCTGCACCAAGTCGATACCGTATTTCTCCAACGCTTCGTAGACCGCTTCCGGATTAGAGCTGGTCACCCTCTGGTTGCCCCGCACTTGCTGCAGGGCAGAGAGAAAACGCTGCCGGTCGATACCGTATTGGTGCAACATCCGACCCGCCAGCGTCGACTTGCCCTCGTCGATCAGCGGCAGAACGAGGTGCTCCACAGAGACGTACTCGTCTTTCAGCCGCTTGGCCTCGTCCTGCGCCGCCGCCAGGGCCTTCTGCAGGCGCTGGGTGACAAACACCTTGCCCGACTCGGCCCCCGGCCCCGACACTTGCGGCCGCTTGCGCAGCTCCGTTTCCAGACCCTTGGCCAGGGCGTCGAGGGGGGCGTCGAGGCGCTCGATCAGCCGCGCCACCAAACCCTCTCGGTCCTCCACCAGGGCCAGCAACAGATGCTCGGCATCCACTTCTTGGTGGGAAAAGCGCAAGGCTACCGCCTGCGCCCCATGGATCATCTCCTGGGATTTCTCCGTTAATTTACTCATGTCCATATTTGCACCTCATTGTATTTGAGTGTGATTTGTTGCCGCAGGCCGCCGCCTCACCAAACCGCGAAACGGATTCCGGAGCTGGCTCAGCGGGCCTTGAATTTCGAAACTTCTGAAAGCTCTTCGAAGAGGCGTCGCTCGTCGTCGCTGAGGCTCTTCGGGACGACCACCTTGACCTCCGCAAAAAGATCGCCGTCGCCATCCTTCTTGCTGGGAAAACCGCGACCCCGGAGTCTGATCTTGCGTCCCGAGGAGGTCCCTGCCGGGATACGCACCTTGACGCCATCGTCGAGGGTCTTGACCGTCGCCTCGCAACCCAACGCCGCTTCCCAGGGGGCGACCGGCAGCTCGGTGTGGAGATCCTTGCCGTCGACTCGGAAGCTGGGATGCGGCTTGAGCTCCACCACCAGGAGCAGATCCCCCGCACCGCCAGCCCCTGGGCCGCCGCGACCGGAAAGTCGGATCTTCTGCCCTTCCCTGACCCCGGGCGGAATGCTCACCGAGAAACTCTTGCTTTGACCCGTCATCGGATCGTTGACCGTAATTTCTCGCTTGCCGCCGCGGGCCGCTTCTTCGAGGCTGAGGGCGATACGGGCCTCGTGGTCTTGTCCCCTCTGGTTCCAGCCGCCGCCGGCCCCGGCGAAGGGATTGCCCCCGGGGCCACCGCGGGCTTGTCCGCCACCGGAACGTCCCCCTTGCCCTTGATTGAACAGCGCCTCGAAAAAGGAGCTGAAGCCACTGGCACCGCCGGCACCGCCGGCACCGCCGCCGCTGAAGTTGAAGCCATCGAAGTCGAAGCCATCAAATCCCCCGGCTCCACCACCAGCACCAGCACCGCCGCCGGCTCGGTTGTAGTTTTTCCACTGGGAACCGAAGCGGTCATAGGTTTGCCGCTTCTCCTTGTCCTTCAGCACCTCGTAAGATTCCGTGATCTCCTTGAAGCGTGCTTCGGCTTCCGGGCTTGGATTGACGTCCGGATGGTATTTTCTCGCCAGCTTTCGGTAGGCTTTCTGGATCTCCTCAGCGGAAGAGTCCCGTGATACCCCCAACGTGGCGTAGTAGTCCTTGTATTGCAAACTCGACCTCCTCTGAGGATACGATGATCTCTGATGATCTCTGGGGCGACTTGTCCGGATGCGCTCGGGAAGAACGACCGGTCACTCGGGCTGCGGTTCCTGGCACCGCCAAACTTTAGTGCGTTGCCCTCACATTTTAGAACACAAAACAGGCTGAAAGCATTCCCAAATCTGCTAATGGAGTCCTCATGCGTCGTTTCTTCGTACCTTTCTCGATCTTGATCGCCGCCCTTGCCGTCGATCGAGAATGGTTCGGATCCATTCCCCCATCGTGGCTCTCGCTGCCCATTTGGCGCCTTGTCTTCGGCCTCGTCTTCCTGGTCGCCTGGCGCTTCCGTCGCGGCCGTGCCGCCCTCTTGATGCTCACCGTGGCGGCGATCGTCGAGGCGACGCAAGCCTGGGGCCTGACCCTCGGCAACACGCCACCGAGCCAACGGGGCGCCGCCGTCGTCTTGCTGGGCACGGCATGGCTGCTTTGGCTCGCCCTGTTGCCTTGGCTGAGCGAATGGCGCTTCCTGTCATGGCCTGGGGTTTGGCGCTTCGCCGCGCTGGCGGTGACCGGCCTCACCATCGGCAACATTCTCACCGCCGCAGGCCCCTACGGCCTCACCCTACGACAAGTGGCCTTGCGCCATGGGCCGATCATCGCAGACTGGCCGGCGGCGCCGTTGCCTCATCTGCTCAGCGCCGCCTGCTTCCTTTCCCTGGTCAGCCTGCTGTGGGGTTACCTCAAGCGTCCATGGCCCTTCGAGGTGGGTCTGTTGGCCATTTGGCTATGCGCCTCGCTGGCTTGCCTCAGGGCCTGGCAGGGACGCGGCGGCATCGCCTTTGTCGAGGGCCCTCGCCCCTTTCTGCTGGCGGCGGGTCTCATTCTCGGCAGCAGCCTGGTGGAGGGGGCATTCTCGCTGGCCTTCGAGGACGGCCTGACATCCCTGCCCGCTCGGCGAGCCCTGGAGGAGAGCCTTCTACAGCTCGGCCCCCGCTACAGCCTGGCGATGGTCGACATCGACCACTTCAAAAAGCTCAACGACCGCCACGGTCACGAAGTCGGTGACCAGGTTCTGCGCATGGTGGCCGGCATGCTGCGCTCCGTCGGCGGCGGCGGCGAAGCCTTTCGCTACGGCGGCGAGGAGTTCACCATTCTCTTCCCTGGCAAGGGCCTCGAGGAGGTGGAGCCGCACCTCGAGACCTTGCGACGCCAGATCGCCGAGCGTCGATTCGCCGTCCGTTCGCCGGGCCGTCCCCGAGGCAAGAAAGCCCAGGGCTCCCGCGGCCAGGGGGCACAGGGCAAAACCTTGCGCGTCACGGTCAGCCTCGGCGCAGCCCAGCGCAGTCAGCGTGCGGGGAGTCCCGAGATGGTGATGAAAGCGGCGGACAAGGCTCTCTATCGGTCCAAGAAGGGTGGACGTAATCGCCTGACGACGACCCGGTGAAAACGGCCGCTCGCTTGGCGTCTAATCTTTGCCGCCGGCGGACGCGTCCTTGCACTCGAGACAGAGACCGTGAATCTGCAAGGTGTGCTCCTGGGGATCAAAACCGTGGGCCCGGCAAATTTCCCGCTGTAAGGCATCGATCCCGGGGCTGACGAACTCGACGACGCGCCCACACTCGGTGCACACCAGATGATCATGCCGCTGCCCCTCGTGCACATGCTCGTAAAGGTATCGGCTCCCCCCAAGGCGATACTTCTTGACGAACCCGAATTCCGCCAGAAGATCGAGATTGCGGTAAAGCGTCGCCCGCGAGATCTTGAGGCCCCGCTCCTGGATCGACGCCAGCAGGGCTTCGGCATCGATATGGCCGTGCTGTGAGTAGATCTCACGGAAGAGATGCAGTCGCTCCGTGGTCACTCGGTGCCCTTTGGCACGCAGTTGGTCGAGAAAGTCGTCGAGCTCGGGAAAGGTCATATTGGGCCACTCGGTCAAGGCTCAGCCGCGTCGGCGAGCGGGTGTTGCAGACATCGCAGAGCGAGAATCATAGCCCAGCCAACGCTTTCCGTCTGCCGTCGGCCCCCAAGCCCTGGCTAGCCCTGCCCCCAAGCGTGATAGATTTCCCTCAACCAATGCGATCCCTGCTCTGAGGACTGTGACACTGAACCTCAATCTCTTAGAACGCTGCAACCTCTGGACCGCGTAGAGCGCGCTCTTCTACCCGAGGTGCGCTAGGCCGCCCGATGAACGATCGATGAATGACCATAGTCCGCCATCTCCTCTGCCAACCAATCGCGAAGCCTTGCTTGCAATGGTCGGCGTGCACAAGGAGAACATCTACCAAATGGTGCGTCAGATCCTCGACGACATGGAGGAAGCGGCTCCCTGGGAAGGGCTCTACTATCCCCCCAACGACAGCCAGAAGTTCTTGCAGATGGAGACCGCCTTCCTCGACGTCATCGAGCGCATTCCGCCGCGGCTCCAAAAACTGACCGAAAGCTTTCTACTCGAGGGTATGGACCCCGAGGCCGAGCAAGTCCTGGGGGACGCCGAATTCTTCTTCGGCGCCATCCACGACAACGTGACCTCCGAGATCGAAAAACTGCGCAAGAAGCTGCGCGCCTTGGACGTCACCTCCGGCACCATCGCCCTGACCCCCACCGAGCGAGCCTTCACCTGCGAGATCACCGCCGATCTCAAGGGCAAATACGCCAGCTCCATCATGGGGGCCGCCGCCACGCTGATCGCCTCCGGGTTGTGGAATGGCGTCGAAACCGAGCCCATCCTCTTCCCCGAGAAACTCCAAGAATTCCAACGCAACGAGCTCTTGGTGCAGGTGCTGCAGGAGGTGGTCGGAAACATCAACAACCTGCTGGAGGAGCTGCCCTTGGCCGAGTTGGTGAGCCATTGGGAGAAGGAGCAGCGGGTCGATCAGTACGCCCTGACGACCCTCTACAGCTTCTTGGGCAACCTCGGCAAGTTGATGAAAGGGCAATGCCGTCGGGCCCTCTATTCCGGCGACTATCACCAGATCCAAAAGCGCGAAAACATGCTGAGCAGCCGGATCAACGAGCTCACGACCCTGCACCATGTCACCTGGGGCACCGTGCCACAAGAAGTGGTCGCGCCGGGCATTGCGATCTATCCGCAGATGATCCAGAAGGCTACGGAGCTGGCGGCCATTCTCGACCTCGACATCATGCGCAAGATCGTCGGCGGCAAGACGGTGCAAGACATCCTCGCCATCGTCACCGTCGAGAAGGAGCTACAGAAGTCTGAGAGCCGCGACAATCCCTACCTCACCATCGAGCCCAAGGCCAGTCCCATGCGGGAGAAGCTGGCGCCGCACCTACGGTCGTTAGTGCCGCTGCTGTATGACGAGGACTTGCAGAAATTCCTCTCCCTGCTTCTCGGCTCGGTCCAGAAACGAGCCTCCCTGGAAGTCACCCGGCAACGGTCCCAGGCCGGCGCACCTCCCCTGGTGCCGGCCATCGACACCTTGGACGACGGCGGGTTGACGCCCCCGGAGCTGGATATGGGCTTGCACCCGAACGGCCTCGACCAGCCCCCCAGCCTCGACGACGTCTCCTTCTTCGACGCCGAGCCGGAGCCACCCGGCAGCACGCCGATCTTCGCTCCGGCCGAGGCCAGCGCCGCCGATCGGTTGCCCACCTTGGCGGAACCGACGCCGGTCTTCGGTGAGCCGGCGCCCAGCTTCGCGGGGCCGACCTCCGAAACCGCACCTCCGGAGCCCAAGTTCGACGGCAAAGACGATAGCTTTCAGATCTCCTTCGCCACCGTGGAACCGGAGGACAACACCGCATCGCCGGATCTCACCCCCAGCCTGACGGCCTCCGTCTCCGACCCGAAACAGGCCGCAACCGAGCAATACTCGACGCCCAATCCATTCAGTGCCAGCAACGCCGACGACGCCTTGGACGCCGCCTTGCCCACCTTTGGTGAGTCGACGGAAGTCGCCCCCCCGGCTGACTTCAAACCCCAGATCGATGTCGGCCAACCGCTGGTTCCCGAAGCCTCGGACATTTTCAATCGACCGACGGTGAGCGCGCCCTCGGTTCGCGATCGTCCGCCCACCTTCACGGAGCCCTCGGCCACCTACGACCGCCCGACCTTCGGCCCCAAGGACTCGCCGTTCGAGCCCAAGCTCAGCATGGACGAAGTACTGTCGCCACTTCCGGAGTTCGACTTTCCCGATCTACCGGAACCCGATCTCCCGATGACGCAGACACCGCGTCCGGGTGGCTCGTCGGCGTCGACTCCCAATCCCGGAGGGCCGGGCTTCGGAGATCTGGGGGCCTTGAAGGTCTTGGACGGAATCCTCGAAGACCTGCTGTCGTCGCAGAACAATCATCGCAAATCGTTCGAGATGGTGCACCGCCTCCTGGAGCGACGCAAGTCGGTGCCGCCCGCCATGCTCGAATCGATGCACCCGTACCTCTATGACGTCCTCAACATGTTGGTGCCGCAGCTGCACAATCTGTCGGAGACGCCGGAGATTGCCCCCGAGCGAGCCACCGATTTGATCGAGGTCTGCACTTTCCTGTGCAACAAGAATATGAGCCCAATGCAGGTCAAGGACGAAGTCCTACCCACCCTCGGCAAGTTGCTGAGCATGCTGCAAGCCTTGAGCAACGACACCAAGAAACTGGTGGATCGCATGGCCTCCGACAGCATGGCTTCCTGACCGGTTGCCGTCCCGACTACCGAAATCGGGGCCAGCGGGAGGCCCTTGGCGGGCCCCCCTTCGAGCGAGCACGGAGGGGCCCCCTACATGGCCCAGGTCCAGCGCAGACCCACCACTTGTGGCTCACCGGAACGGGAGCCCTCGGGGAGGCGCTGCACCAGGTAGTCTTCGTCGAGCAGATTGCGGACAACGAGATGCGCCGCCCAGCTACCTTGGCGGTACCCCAACTTGACATGTACCAGATTGCGGCTGCCCACCTCGAATTCCGGGTCGTTGGACGGGTCGGAGAAGTAGCTCCCCTGGGCTAACCAGCGGGCATCGAGGTCCCATCGGGGAGCGATTTGCCAGTGCATCCCGAGGCTGGTCGACCAGGACGGAGCGAGGGGAAACTCGTTGCCCGAGAAATCGATCCCACCGTCGACGAAGGTATCAAATTCGGCATCGACCCAACCCACCGCCGCCGAGATCTCGAGATTCTGGCGGGGCCGGCCGCGCAGCTCCGCTTCCAGACCCTGCAGGCGGGAGCTACCGGCGTTGACCGTCAAGACATCATTTTCGAGACCCAGGGCGGTGCGCACCGAGACTTGCTGGTCTTGCCAATCGATGTAGAAGGCATTGGCGTTGAGCTGCCAGCGTCCGTCGGCGCTCCGTGAGCGCACAAAGACCTCGTAGTTGTCGGTGGTTTCGGGGTCGAAATCACTGACTTGCTGACTGATGAAGGCGATGGAGCGCCCCCCAGCCCGATATCCCCGTTGCGCCGAGACGCCAAAGCTGGTGCTGGCCGAGCTTTGGTAGGTCAAGGCCAGCTTCGGCAAGAAGGCATCGTACTCGGAGGAGAGGTCCTCCGGCGGCAACGACGGGAAGGCAATCACCGGCGGATCGATGGTGAAGCTTTGGTCGGAACGGAGACGCCTCTCTTCTTGGTCGAAACGCGCCCCCGCCGTCAAGGTCAGACGCTCGCTGAGCTCGACATCCACCTCGCCGAACAGGGCTTGGTTCTCCGTTTCCTCACGTCGGGCCAAAAAGCCGGTGATCGATACGAAGTCCGGCAAGCCGAAGAAGGTGCCGGGCAAGGTCGCGGCGGAGAGGTTCTCGTCGTCGATATCCGCCACGTAAACGCCCACCACACCCCGCACCTTGCCACCGCCGTCATAGAGGAGACGCAACTGTTGGGTCACACTGTCATCGTCGGCATTCTGGTCGAGGCGATTGCCCGGGAGAGGGCTCTGGTCGGAATCTTCGATGCGCAAGTACTCATGACGATAGAGCGTCGAGGTCGACTGCACACGCCAGGCGTCGTTCAACAGGTAGGACAGCTCCAAAGACATCATCTGATGCTCGGACCCCTCTTCTCCCGTCTCATCGGAGAGGTTGAAACGCGACGCCGGGAAGGAATCGGTCACGATGATGTCTTCGCCGACCCGGTTGTCCGCATAGGTGAACGACAGCAAACCTTGGAAACGGTCACTGGGGTCAAATCGCAGCTTGCCCCGTACCGACAGGAGATCGCGAAAGTCGTAATCCTCCTCTCCACGGATGGGATTCTCCACCCAACCGTCGGAGCGCCGCTGATCCACCGCCAGGCGAAAGGCCAGCTTGTCGGCCACCAGAGGCACGTTGATCATGGCCGCCGCTTGCCAGCTGTCCAAATCCCCGTAGGAGAGGCGGCTGGCCACTTGAGGCTCGTAGGTCGGCGCCTGCCCCCGCAAAATGATTGCGCCGGCCAGGGAGTTGCGCCCTTTTTGTGTCGACTGCGGACCGCGAAAGATTTCCACCTGCTCCAGGTCCCAGGTGCTGTAGGGACCCAAGAAGGTCGACGCATCGTTGTGCAGCGAGACTCCGTCCACCTCAACATTGACCAACAATCCCGTACCACTGCCGAAACCCCGCTGATCGATACCGCGGATGGAGAATCCCTTGCCCCCCTGCGAGCCGTGCACATTGGGCACCGCATCGACCACGTCATAGAGATCGGCCACCGTGCTGTCGGCCATGTCCTTGACTGTCACCACGGCGACACTGGCCGTCGTCTTTTGCAGGGTGCGTTTCTGTTGTTGCCCGGTGACGGTGATTTCCTCTTCGAAGCCGGGCGCCTCGGCGTCATCCGGCGCCACGGCCGCGATCTCTTGGGCCGCGATCTCTTCGGCGGCGGTCCCTTCGGCTGCGGTTTCTTCGTCGCCGGCCACGGCGACCGCCGAGGGTAGTGTGGCGCCGCTGAGCGGGGCCACCAAGCACAACAGATATATGGCGATGGCCACGTTGTCCCCCATTCGGGGGCGTCGGAATGTAGTCAAGGCGATTCTCCTATGTCCACAAACCTCCTGTCCCAGGGCCAAAGCCTTGGGGCAGGAGGCTCAATAAGATGCTGCGTAGTCGTGTCGATCACTCGCCGATTCGTACGACTTCCTGACCATAACGGATCACCCAGGCCCCGGCCGTCGCCGCTACACCATATACCACATCGTCACCGGGCAATTCGTTCTCTGCCACCACCTCAGATCCCCCAGCAGAAACATCCAGGACCGTTGTCTGCCCTGTCTTGCCAAAGAAATAGACTCGTTCCCCCACCGCCACCGGCGAAGCCCAGGACGCCTCCGCCAGGCGCCGTCGCCAATGCTCCGCACCACTTGTACGGTCTAGGCAATGGGCGCTCCCCGCCTTGTTGACAAAGAGCACACAGTCGCCACTCACCACCGGCGATGCGAAGCCGGAAGTCACCCCCTCGGCTCGCCACACGATGCTCTCGGGCCCCAACTCACCCCGCTGCCCCCGACGCAGGGCCAAGGACTGGCCGGGCTCGGAGCTGGCGACCACCACCAGGTTGCCATCCACCACCGCCGACGGCACGTGGTTCTTCTCGATGCCCTCTAGCCCCCAGATCCGTTCGCCGGTCGCCGCGTCGAGGGCTTCGACCCGACCCGCGGCGCTGCTGATCAAGACCTGGCTTGCCCCCTCCGTGACCACCGACGGTGTCGTCCAGGCAACACCCTCAGGACGCTCGACGCGCCATCGGGTCTGACCCGTCGACTGGTCGACCGCCAGGAAGTAAGACGGGCCATCATGGCTGACTTGCACCACCGCCAAACCCGACGCTAGAACCGGTGAGCTGGCCACCCCATGATTGCCCGCAAAGTCCCCGTAGTCATCCATCAGCGAACGACGCCACAGGGTCTCGCCACGGTGATCGACGGCGATCAGGTCGCCGCTCTCCCAAAAGGCCACCAGGCGCTCAGCGTCCACCGTCGGCGTCGGTGCGCCGCGGCTCACCATGTCGCTGAAGGGCAAGTGTCGGCTGGCGGCAAACCGGCGACGCCAGCGGACCTCCCCACTGACCAGATCGAAGGACGAGAGGATCAGGGTTTCCTTTTCGGGCCCCTCCACCGACGTCACGAAGACCTGGTCTTGCCAGATCACCGGCGCCGATTGACCATAACCCGGCAACGGGGCACGCCAAGCCACGTTGTCGTCTCGGGACCAAACCAAGGGCATCTCGGCATGCCGCAGATGGCCATCCCCGGCGCCCCGAAAGCCCGGCCAGTTGGATGCCTTGGTGGATGTGGATGCCGCGATAGATGCCGAAGCATTTGTCTCGGCCCCCGCCTCCTGCAACTTCGCTAGCGGCAACACCTCGATATCGGCCAAGTGGCCGCTCTTGGCGGCACCGCCGACAAATAACAGGTGATCGCCGTGGTGCAAAAGGCGATGGAAAAATCGCGGCCCTTGCAGCTGTCCGACGTGATGTCGCCAATCGCCCTGCGCCTCCAGCGCATGCACGGCTCCATCGGCCCCCGACAAATACACCCGCTCGCCGACACCAAAGGCTGAGACGCCGAAACCCTTCATGCGCTTGTCGGCCATCTCCGGCAGCTCGGGCCCTACACTCCAAGTTTCCGTCGCCGGATCGTAGATGTCGACCCGGCGGCTGGTGCCATCCCGTCCCAGACCTCCGAAGGCGTAAATTTTGCCCCCGGCGGCGGCCACCGCCAAAGCACGACGCTCGAAGGGTTGCGGTACCAACCGCCAGGCCGTCGATCCTGGCGACCTATCCGATTGCGACATATCCGAAGACGACATATCCAGAATCGCCATGGTGTTTTGCCACACAGACTCGTTTCCTGCACCGCGGAGCTGCCAACCCCCCAACACATAGATCTTTCCCCCCATCCACACCGCATCGTGCGACGATCGCGGCTGGGGCAAAGGCGGCAGTTCCTGCCACCGGCCGGAGGACGGGTCGAAACAGGCGACGGCCGCCAAGGAATGGAGATCCTCCTCGGCTTCCTGCTGGTCATTGCGCGCTTCGAGGCCACCCACGCGACACACCCGGCGACCGTCCGAGACCAAGGGCAAACCCTGCAGACCTTGGACATCGCCCAACGCTACCCAGCCGTTCTGGGGCTGCGCCAAATCGAGGCGAAGAAAGCGATGTGACAGGTTTTCGACGGAATGTTGATGGGTCTTGCCCACATGCCCACCGAAGACGTAGAGATCGTCGCCCGCCACGGCGGCGCCAAAACTGGCGATGCCTTCCGGTAGGTCGGGCAGCTCATCGGCCCCCAGCATGGCCGGCAACCCAATGCAGAAGAGCAGAAGACAGGCCAGCAGCTTGCCTTGACGGACGTTGGACGAACCACGGCGGACTGCCGGAGATGCCGTCAAAGATGCTGCCGGAGAAACAAGCGATGCAATGCACATGGTGTGTGTATTCCTCATGGGATGACCCATCCGAGTTGGCTGATCAAGGCGATGAGAAGCAATACCGCCGCGGTGGCGCAAAAGCTGGCGTAGAGTCGTCTTTCGGGATGCTCGGGGCGGGACTCCCGAGGCGCTGCCCCCCGCCCCTTCAAAACCGCGCCCTCGCTTGCAGGCCGAGGCTCCGCCCGGCGCTGGTGAAGCGATCCAAGGTCGCGGAGCCATTGTCCTGACCCCGGGCATAGGCCCATTGCCAGTAGGTCGCATCGCCGAGATTCCACCCCGAGAGCTGGAGCATCCAACGGTCGTTGAGCTGCCACCAGGCCGCCAGGTCGACAACCTCGTAGGCCGGTGCTCGGAATTGGTTGGAATCGGACGGCAGGTCGTCCGCCCCCTTGCTCTCTACCGCGGTCACCGTTGCTTCGATACCCCAACGGCCGGTGGGCCGGGCATAACGCACCCCAGCCACCAGCCTAGGTGGCGAGATCGAATCCAGCGGCTCCCCAGCGCTGACCTCGTCCCCCGAGCTGTTGCTGTAGGCACCGCGCAGCCGCCAAGCTTGGCCGAGGCGCAAATCCGCCGCCACTTCGAAGCCCGAGATCTCCACCTGACGGAGGTTCCGCGGCTGAAACTCCACCAGGAAATTGTTCGGGTTGAAGCCCAGGAACACCGTCTCGATGAAATTGTCGTAGCGATTCTCGAAGACGGTGAGGCTGAAGCCGCCACGGTCGAAGGAACCCCGCACGCCGAGCTCGAAGTTGTCGCTGGTTTCCGGTCGCAGGTCGGCGTTGGGCAAAGTGCGGTAGCCACCCGCCGGGTTGGTGAACCCGTTGTTGACGGCGCTCATCGGCGGGGCCCGGAAACCTTTGGCATATTGGCCAAAGAGGGAAATTTGCTGGCCCACGGCCCAGACCATGCCCAACCGTGGCGATACCGCCTCGTCTTGGCTGCTGACCACGGGCTGGCCCGGATTGCTGCGCAGGAACACCTCATCCATCGGGTCCGGGGTCAGCTCGTAGCGATCGAAACGCAGGCCGGGTATCAGGTGCAGCCGCCCCGCCGCCAAGCGGATCTCCCCTTGCACAAAACCACCGACCTCGGTGACCTCGCTTCTGGGGAAATACTTGCTGGGTACGATCAGGGTCGACGGCACCGGCGCTCCGCCGTCGACAAAGCTCTCCCTGCGACCCCGCAGGCCATCAAAGACATCGCGGCGCAGGCTCAGCCCGTAGGTGAGGATCTGGGCGTCCGCCTTGCCCAAAGCACGCCGCGCCTCGATCTCCAAACCCATGGTCTCCTGCTCGAAACGCAACGAACCTTGACGTTCCGAGGGCCCCTCGATGTTCTGCCGCAGCTCCAGGGTCAGCTGCTCCGTGTCGGCCCGTTGCCCGTAGGCCCGCCACAGCAGGGCGTCGGCCAGCGGATGTTGCAAGACCAGGCTGTGCTCGATGCTGAGACGCAGGCGCTGCTGGGCGTCATCGGTATCGGAATCGACGACCCCCGTCGGTCCGTTGACGGTTTGCGCGCTCAAGACCTCCGTTTGGCTGTCGCCGTCGAAACCTTCCAAGGCCATCTCCAGCTGCGAGCCGGCGTCGCTGCTACGCCCCACCTTGAGCAAGACGTTGTCCTGACGCCGCTCGATGGGATTGGGTGCCGTGCGGCTCGTATCGTTGCTGGTGATGCGGCCCTGGTTGTCGGCCTCGGCGCCGTCGCGATGGCCGACGACGACGGAACCTTGCCAGCGCTCGTTGCCCCGGGCGTATACGAGGGTCTCGGAGACCTCGTCCGAGCGACCGTCAAAGCCTAGGCGCAGGGAAAGAAACTGCGGAAGGTTTCCTAAGTAAGAACGCGGGCTGCGGGTGGTCAGCGACACCACACCACCCAGGGCATCGCTGCCGTAGAGGGCGGAGCCGGCGCTGCGCACCACTTCGGCCCGTTCCAAGGTTTCGACATCGAGGCTGTACTGGGGCACCGAAAAAGGGCCGAAGTCGAATTGCTCGGCCGTGGGCACACCGTCGATTTGGGTCAGCACCCGGTTGCCGCCGATGCCGCGAATGTTGAAGCCGCTGCTACCCAGGCGAGTCGGATCGCCATCGACATAGACGCCGGGCATCCAGCGCACCAGATCCGCGATGGAGGTGTAGCCGAGGGACTCGATCTCCGCGGCCTCGACGACGTCGACCTGTCCCGGCGTCTCCGCCAGGGAACGCTGCGAGTGGGTCGCCGAGACGGTCACTTGCTCGGTGAAGGTGGCCGGCCCTTGTCCGGCGGCCGGCGGTGCCCCAGCTATCCATGGGGCTGTAAGCCAAAAGAACGAGCACCAAACGAGTTGCGCCAGCCGGGCGTTTTCTGCCTTGGCCGGCGGCGCGATGGGAGTTGTCTGCGCGAGCATGTATAGTTCCCCTGTGATGACGGCATCGGTTGAACCGCTGCCGTGGTCCACTTTAGGTGGCGACCCGCGCTCCGCCAGAGTCTTCGGGTCGCCACCTTCCTTCTCGATCTCTTCTTCTCAATTCTTCCGTCTTGACTGGCTTCTCGTTTCTGTCAATCACTTATTGAGATAACGTCTCATTAAAAGCTCGCCTTGAGCTCGGCATTTCTCCCCGGCCCACCATGGCTAGCTTTTAATGAGACAAGTTCTCAACAAGTCGAGAACGATACTGGACTAGTCCGGTCCGGATTGTCAAGGGAAGACTTCGGATCGGCATACGGTGACGTATGGAGAGCACCGAGGCGCCGCGGACGTGGATGCATCGGGGCTCGAATACCAGCGTATTTTTGAAAGGGTGTGCTCAGGTTTTTTGGCGCGCAGGAGCGCTAGGGGGCGCAGTAGCTGGACGGAGCTGGCTAGCTTTTTCCGGCCTCAGATTCGGCCGTCTGCCAAGGCGTCCCGATACCAGGCGATGGTTCTCCGCAGCCCCTCCTCCAGGGAGATCTGCGGCGCCCAGCCCAACTGCTGCCGGGTTGTCTCGACGCGGGCCTTCCGCACCTGCTCCTGGGGACGATCTTTGAGATCGCCGAAGGTGGGCCCTTGCCCCGCCGCGCCACAAAGCTGGAACAGCAGCTCGACCACGTGGCGGATGGTATGCAACTGTCCGCTTCCCAAATCGACCCGCTGGCCGTCGAGGGATTCACCGGAGGTGGTTCGGGTGGTTTGTCCAAGACGCACCAACCCCTCCACCACATCGTCGACGTAGATCCAATCCACCGGCCGTTGACCGCTGGAGAGCTCGGGACGCTCACCCCGCAGCAACGACAGGATGACGTAGGGGATCAGCTTGTTGATGGCCCATTGGGCCGGGCCATAGACCATGAAGAGTCGGGCCAGGACAACCGGTGTGCCGTACAGTCCGTGGTACATCCTGGCGTAGGCGGTCGCCGCCGCTTTGGCGGCCGCATAGGGGGACGACGGAGCCGCCGAAGGTTCGTCGAAGTCCGGTTCCTCGAGGGAGCCCACTTGCACAAAACGGCGGCATTCCAGACGGCTGGCGGCATCCAGCAGATGCACGGTGCTGCTCAAATTGGCATCGAAGGTGCTTTTGACCAATGACCGATCCCGGGCCCCCACCACATGGCTGGACAGGTGATAGACCACCTGCGGACGACTGGCGTCCAGCAAGCGGTCGACGGCCGCGCCGTGGGCCAGATCCACCTGATGCCAGCGGTCATACCAACGGCCATCGCCGTCCGCCTCGGGTTCGGGACGCCGCGAGGTGGTATGCACCCGCGCCCCCAGACCCCGTAAGCGAGCACATAGGTGCTGGCCGATGAAGCCGCTGCCACCGGTGACCAGCACCGTGCCGAGATCGTGCCCCACGCCGTTCAGATCCGCATCAGGACGGAGCCGTAGTGTAGCCCTGCCCCCAAGGCGGTGAAAGCGACCAGCGATCCGGGCTCCGCCTTGCCCGCCTGCTGCGCTTCGAAAAAGCAAATGGGCAACGTCGCGGCGGTGGTATTGCCATAGGTTTGGATGTTGTTGTGGACCTTAGAGTCGGGCAACCCAAGGGATTTCTGTGCCGCTTCGTTGATCCGCAGATTAGCCTGGTGCATGACCAGCAGGTCGAGATCTTCGAGGCTGTAGCCGTGGCTGTCGAGGATGCTACGGGTCACCTTCGGCATGTGGGTCACCGCCAGCTTGAAGACGGACCGACCATCCATCACCGGCACGCTGTCGCCCCGTTTGATCATCTCGCTGTCGACAAAGGGTCGATAGGCGGAACCGATGCCGGGCACGAAGAGGATGTCTTTGTGGTTGCCGTCGCCGCGCAGCTCGCTGCCCAGAATGCCACGGCCATCGTCTTCGTGGCTACCTTGGAAGACCATGGCCCCGGCGCCGTCGCCGAAGAGGACGGTCAAATGCCGGTATTTGGTGTTCCAGTCGTAGTCCTCCTGGGACAGCTCGGGCTCGCCATCTTCGTAGAGGGTTCGCCAGGTGGCCTCGGACCAGGGCAGTAGGACACTGTGGATGTCGGCCCCCACCAACAGCACGGTTTTGGCGACACCGCTGCGGATCAGTGAGTCCACCAGTTGCAGGCCGTAGGCGAAGCCAGCGCATTGTTGGCGGATGTCCAGGGCCGGGCAGGGCGGTATGCCCAAGCGGGCTTGGATCAAGGTGCCACTACCCGGGAAGTAGTGGTCCGGCGTCATGGTGGCGCAAACCACATAGTCGACGGCGTCCGCTTCGAGCTCCGCCGCCGCCAAGGCTTGGCGAGCTGCCGCCGCCCCCAGGTCGGCGGTGCTGACCCCGGGATCGGCGTAAAAACGTGTGTGGATTCCGCTGCGCTCGCGGATCCACTGATCGTTGGTGTCCATGACCCGGGACAGTCGGTGATTGTCCACTTCCCTGGACGGCACCGACATGCCCGTACCCCGCAGAATCGCTCGCAATGGCGTCATCCGCTACCGCCTTTCTAGTCGTCGTTTGGCTGGCCGAAGAGCTCTGCCCCGGCCACAGAACCACCCCGGGCGCAACCCCGGCAGGCTCCGACACGAGACGAAGTCTAAAAACCGGAGTTTCGGCGCCGTAGGCGATCCCGAGGTTTCTGTTGCTGACCCGTGAAGAATACCGTTGAATCGTCGATCTCGACGAATCGAAATGTCTTTTTGGGACGTTCCCCATCCAGACCGGCCTCGGCATCCTTGGCGTAGGTCCATACTTCGACGGTGCGATCCCCCACTTTGCGTGGTGACTCGTAAGTCACGGACTCGGGTTCACCGTAGAGGATGTAGATGGTACCGCGATCTGTACGCTGACCGGGAAATGCATTTTCTGAAAAGCGCTTGTTGGCCTCTTCGCAACGCTGCTCGAAGATGTCCTGCGGCGTGTCTTGGAAAACGGGCGTATTGGCGTTGCGTTGCTTCCAGAAGGCCTCGATAAAGACCACCGCTTCGTCGTCGGAGATCAAGTCCAGGAAGCCCTTCACCTCGGCATTGCTGGCCATATGGTAAATCGGCCCCACCAGCCAATGGGAGTGCTCGACACCCAACGAGGGGTTGAAGATGTCCTCCATCTGCACCGACTTCTTGATACCCGAGGCTGCGCCGATGGTGAGCAGTAGACAAAAGGCCCAGATCATCAAGCACCTCGGGCCCGCAGGTCCCCGATGGGACGGCGGTCGGCTTCTGTCGCCTTCCGGTGGGGGCTCAGCGGGTCTTTTGCAGCAGATCGAGGAACTCTTCGCGGATCGGTCGTTCATGGAAAATCCCTCGGATGGCGGAGGTCACCGTCACCGCTCCCGGTTTCTTGACGCCACGCATCTCGACGCAGAGGTGCCGTGCTTCGATGACTACCATGGCACCTTGCGGCTTCAACTTTCTCTCCAGGTAGGTGACCACCTGCTCCGTCAAGCGTTCCTGCAGCTGAGGGCGCTTGGCATAGAACTCGAGAATACGCGGCAATTTGGAAAGGCCGACGATCTGGTCGTTGGGCACGTAGGCCATATGGGCATGGCCGTAAAAGGGCACCAAATGGTGCGAGCACATGGAATAGAAGGGGATCTGCGCCTCCATCACCATGCCGGAATAACCTTCGTCGTTGGGGAAGGTCGTCACCCTGGGCTCGTTGCCTTCGCGCAAGCCGTGGAACATCTCGGCATACATCTTGGCGACCCGGATATCCGTGTTCTGCAGATTCGGATCTTCCAAGTCGAGGTCGAGCTCCTCGAGGATGGCACGCACATGGACGGCAACACGCTTGAGGCGGGCTTTTTCTTTGTCATCAAAGGCAGCCAGTGGATCCACCACCGGTTCCTCGAGATGGGTCGGTAGGCGGTCGGTTTTGGTGCTCATATCGTTCGGTCCCTTACTGCGATCTTGTCTGCAACCAAGCTGCCTCGGGTTATGGCTGCCTCGAGTGACCTATCCCGCGAGAGGAACCGGTGTCGAATGGCTAGGCGGGCTTTGTTCGTTGCAGGATCTTATCTACAATGGAGTTTCAATGTCCAAGGCCTGTCTCGCGCAGCGTCTCGGACAACGTTTCAACGTTACTGGGGAGTACGCCGATGGCTGATGTTCAGATTCAATACTGCGTAGTTTGAAACTACCAACCCCGCGCTGCCAGTTTGGCAGCTTCATTGCAAGAGCGATTCGGTTTGGAAACAACCTTGGTCAAGGGACGGGACGGGGTTTTCGAGGTCACCCATAAGGGCGATCTCCTCTACTCCAAGAAGGCCACTGGCCGATTTCCCGAAGCCGGTGAAGTCGAAGAGGCGATGGCCCCACGCCTCGCCTGACAACCGCCACGCCTCGCCACGCCAGGGTCCGCTCGGGCTCTGGCGTTTTGTGTTTTGACCTTACGTCTCTCGAGCTTACGTCTCTCGAGCTGCTGCGTCGGGTACGGCCCGAAACCAGCAACTCTGCCCTGCCGTCTCGCCGACCCGCACTCCGAGGGTCTCGATGCGCGGTAGGGGCACCGAGTCCACCAGCTCCTGCCACAGCATGTTGGCGAAAACCTCGATGGTGGTATTGACCACCGGCAGGATGAGGACATCCGCCTTCGGAAAGTGGTACCGACGATCGGCGAAGAGGATGTCGACGCCTTCCCCCACCTCGGTGATCTCGAGGTGCGGGCTCTCGCTGGGCAGCAGGGTGCGGCTGTCGAGGCGCTGACAGAATGCACGGATCGTGCTCTTGACACTCGGAAAATCCGCCAGCAGCCCCTCGTCGCTCAGCAGGCGTCCGGTCAGCTCGACACCCACCTGGTAATTGTGGCCGTGCAGTTGCTCGGCCTCCCGATCGCCAAAGAGGGTGAAGTGGGCGCTGGAAAACTTGAAGTCCTCCTTCTCGAGGATCAGGCTGTACATGCCATCGTGCAGCATCTCGCTATTCCCCACCCAGGTCGTTGCGCTCAAGCTGCACCACGGCTTCGAGATGACCGGTTTGTGGAAACATGTCGAGCAGCGACAGGCTGACGATGCGGTATGCGGACTTGAGAATCTTCAAGTCCCGGGCCAGCGTCGCGGAGTCGCATGAGACATAGGTCAAGCGGCGGGGCCGCTGATCGAGCAGGGCCCGACGGATCAAGGCGGTCAACCCGACCCGGGGAGGATCCACCAAGACCCGGGCCGCATCGGCGGGCAGCTTGGCCAGCCAGGAATCCACGGCTTGATTGATGCACTCGACATTGCCCAACTTGTTGAGCTGGGCGTTGCGCCGGCCGTAGCGGGAGGCCTCCCGTCCACCTTCGACCGCCACCACCCGCCCGTAGCGTCGCGCCAGCGGTAGGCTGAATAGACCGACGCCGGAGTAGAGATCGTAGGCGACGCCCTCGGCGTCTGCCAGCTCCGCTCCACCGAGGGCCTGGACGACCAACTCCTCCACCAGACGACGATGGGCTTGAAAGAAGCATCCGGCGTCGAAGCTGTAGGTGAAGTCACCCACCTGGAACCGTACCGCCTCGCGGGGCAATCCCGGGACCGAGGGCGACACCGCCCAGGCATCGTCGTCGCCGACACAGGCATCGAGACGCCGATGGCTGATCTCGGGAGCCATGGCCTGGATTTCCGTCAAGTGCTGTTGCAGCTCCGGCGCCAGCACCGGGCACTGATCCACGGCCACGAGGTCGTGGCTGCCACGGGCGAAGTAGCCGACCCGTCGTCCGTGGGGTGTGTCGCCCAGCTGCCACTGGGCCCGCATACGGTATCCCCAAGGGTCCCCCGCCACCACGTGCACCTTGGGAGGCATCTCGATGCCTCCCAAGCGCTCCAGGTTGTCGCGTGCGGCCTGGGCCTTGAAACGAAGCTGCTGAGCCTCCTCGAGATGCTGTAACTGGCATCCACCGCACCGCTCGTAGTGCAGGCAGGGGGCCTCGCGGCGCCCGGGTCCCGGCTGCAGGATGCTGACGATCTCGGCCCGGCCAAAGCTCGGCTTGCGCTCGGTGATGCGCACCCGCAGCTTGTCACCGGGAGCCGAGCGTGGAATGAAGAGCGGAATGCCCTCGAAGCGGGCGATGCCATCTCCGCCGCTGATCAGCTTCTCGATGGTCACCTCGACTTCGTCGACCTCCGCCAACCGGAGGCCAGCGCCGCGCAGCGGCTTTTCCGCCGTTGCAGAGGCTTGGCGGTGGGCTCCATCCTCACGGCGCGGCCGATCTTCATACCCGGATCGATCGTCGCGACGGGGTCGATCATCGCGAGATGGACGATCGTCGCGAGATGGACGATCGTCGCGACGGGGTCGATTGTCACGATGGGGTCGATCATCCCGGGATGGACGATCGTCTCGACGGGGACGATCATCGGCTCGGCGCATCTGATCCGCCAGCCGTCCGGTCGGCCGGCCCCCGGTAGGCCGGCCCCCGGTAGGCCGGCCCCCGGCTGGCCGACCCTCTTCATGCAGATCTGGATTGCGCCGCCGGGGACGTCCGCCGCGGCCGGTCGGGCCTGCCGGGTCGGTATCCGCCGAGGTGCTGAACCAGGAACCGGTGGCCGGCACCTGGTCGACGGGCGTCGAGTCGTCGTCCGTCTCGCCACGCGGCTGGTCAGCTGCGCCGCCTTTGTGCTCTGAGCGCTTCGCCATGCAGACCGCTCAGATCTCGGTGTAAAGCCAGCGGCGGATGGGTTGTAAACGCTGACGGACGGACTCGGCATCCGGGTCCACCAGCCAAAGGGCCGCTGCCACTGAAGAGAGTAAGGAATTGCCATCTTGCGGCGTGAAGCAAAAACCGTAGAGCTCGCGGTCCTGACGCAACATCATGGTGGGCTCCACGATGACCGTCTGCGACAGGATGCGACCGTAATAACCATGATCCCGTCCGAAGCTGAAGATCAGATTGGCGTAGCGCTTGTCGGTCACCGCGACGCGCTTGTTCTCGGAAATCCGATGCCGGATCTCATCCATCGTGTAGTCCCGATTCATGATCAGGCTGAACCAGATGGAGTGCATGTATTGCGAGTTGAGCTTGACGGCGCTGGAAAAAAGATTGGGATCCAAGTCCAAGGTACGGAACACCCGATTGGCATCCTTGGCGTGGTGGGTTCCGAACACCGGATCGCCGTGAACGCCGACATTGGGCGCCGGCACAAAGGATTCGGTCTGGGTGATGTCGTTGGCTCGACGCATGCACACGAAGGTGCCGCGCTCCAAGGCGAGGGTGTTGTCCTCTTCTTCACAGATCGTCTTGATCAGGGTGGTGATGTTGTGGGTATTGCACGAGACGATTTGGAGGAATCGATCTTCCCCCGGCACCAAGGCCTCGTCGTTGACTCCACGGGCATACGGCTTGCCGAAACCCTCTTCACTGCCCTGCGCCAGGAAGCCCTTCGGACCGTCGAGCTTCGAGTAGTACTGTTCCTTCATCTTGTTGCCCACCGGCGTGCAATCGATGACCACGGTGGCACGTTCGAGGGCCTCGTCGGCGGTGTAAGAGACCTTGTGCCCCATGGCCTCGAAGTCTTTCCGCCGTTCCGGATCGGTGGCCAGCTTGGCACCGCGGTCCATCATGTGACGGATGCGAGAACGATCACTGGTCAAGGGCGTTCTCTTGTGGAAGGTCACCTCGTCGAAACCGAGGCGGTCGCCGAAATCCGTGAAAAGGCCGATCAGGGGCTCACCGATGGTACCGGTGCCGACGATATGGACAATGTTCGCCATGTCAAAACCTCTCTAAAGCAGGTTCTTCAGTTGAAACGCTCCAGCCGCGGAGCAATGAAGGTCGGGGGGCGAGGCCGAGGGCCTCGAGAAGAGCTCTCGTGAGATGAGAAACGTAGTGTCCGGACGCCTTGAGGCTAGCATAGGATGCAGGGTTCTGCGAGCCTCTAGCTACCAGCCTTCGATGGACCACCGAGGCAGCCGACCACCGCATGTCTGCCGATCATCGCCGGTGCCTCGTCGCCGCCCTCACCCGGCGCCGCCGTGGATGGCGCCGCCGCGCCATTCCGGATCGCGGTGGGCATATTCGTCCAGGTCTTGGGGGATCTCGATCATCGTCCGGCTTTGATCGGGCGAGCACGGTGTATCCTCGCACTCGAAGGTGTAGACGTTCCAGCCATCGGCGCTCTGCGAGAACGTCATCAAGGTCTGGTAGGCGCCGCAATGCCCACACTTGACGGAAAGGTTCCTGATGTTGATCATGCCGACCGTGCCGGTCGCCACCGGTTCTTCGTGGCTCGGCTCGGCGACTCCACCGGTATCGGTTTTGGGAGCTCTGTCCGACGGTTTCTCCGCCGCGCCGCCGCCGATCTGCAGCAGTTTTTCTTGCACCAGCTCTTCTGCCAAAACATATCTCCTTGTCCACTGACCTGACATTGCCCGCGGCCCATGGCACCAAGCCCACCGGCCCGGCGCTCATTACAGCAAACCCCGGGGTGGGCGTCTAGTGCTTGCCGTGCTAGCATCCGACGATGGACCATGCGGGAGCCCACCAAGGGGTCTTGGAAAACGCCGCCGAAGGCTGCGCGGAGTGCGGCGGTCGAGGCTGGAAAGTGGTGCCCGACGGCGGTGCCGGCACGGCGGTGAAGTGCGATTGCGCCAAACGCCGTCGGGGCCAAACCTACCTACAGCTGGCGGGCATCCCCGAACGCTATCGCCACTGCCGCTTGCACTCCTTCCAGACCGACAGCACACATCGCCGATCCGCCGCCCAGAAGCTCGCCGCCCACGCCGCCTGCCGCCGCTACGTCGACGAATTCATCGACCTCGACGAACAGCGCAACCGGGCCTCGGGGCTGATCTTCATCGGCCCCCCGGGGGTGGGGAAAACCCACCTCGCCGCGGCCGTTCTGGCCGAGGTCGTGGAGCGCTACCAAGTCAAAGGACGCTTTGTCGATTTCACCACACTGCTGCATCAGATCCAGTCGACCTTCGACGCCGGTAGCGGCACCTCCAAGCACAAAATCCTCGACCCCGTGATCAACGCCGAGTTGCTGGTGCTCGATGAGCTCGGAGCCCAGAAACCGACCGAATGGGTGATGAACACCCTCTACCTGGTGATGAACACCCGTTACACGGAGCGCCGGCCGACCCTCTTCACCACCAACTATCGCCTCGATACAAAACCCGCCAAAACGCCACCGGCGGAGGCGGAGCCGGTGGATACTTTTCAACGTCGGAGGTCGCCGGTCGCCCAGCGCACCGTCGAGCGGGAATTCAGCGACCTCGGCGAGCGCATCTCGCCACAGTTGGTCAGTCGCCTCTTCGAAATGGCCGAGCCAATTCTGCTCGGCGGCACAGACTACCGCCAAGTGGTGCGCACCGATGGTCGACGCCAAGGACGCTGAGCGCGGCGGCGTGACGGGGGTCCGTATCCGTGCTTGGCGGGGACGCAATCGACAGCGGCGACAGCGACTGCTGATCCTCTCGTTGCTGTCGATGCTGTTGGCCTGTAGGCCACCGGCACCACCCATCCCCCTGGGCCCGCCGCCCTATCAACCGCCCCCCTATCAGCCTTCGCCGCCGCTTCCCCCCTCGGTGGGCGTCGAGAAGCATGTTCCGCCGCCGGTCCAGGGTCCGGTATCGACGGGGCCGCTACAGGTTCGGGTGGGTCTGGCAACGGACCTGGCGTCCTTCGACCTTCCCTGCTGCGACTCCCGGCTCACCCTACATCTCGGCACCGCCGCCCCCCGGCCCCTCGATGCCGGGCTGCGCATCACGCCCGGCGGCAAGATCATCGAAAAAACCGTCTTCCGACTGCAGGTGGCGGCCCTCAAGAACGAGCAACAGGCCGAAGGCATCGCCGCCTACCTGGCGGAGGAGACGGGGCACCCGGCGGACGTCAGCTTCGATGCCGGAACCGACCTCTACCGCGTGCGCGTCGGAAGCTTCGAGCGTCGCGAGCAAGCGGAGACCACCAAAGGCCAGCTCGAAGCCCTCGGTCTCGCCCAGGGCTGGATCGTCAGCCAAGGGGGCAAGATCGAAGATCCCCATCTGGCGGTGCAACTCGGCGGCGAGACCCTGCGCGTCTCCGGACGCTGGCTCGACATCGCCGCCCCCACCGATGTGGGCATCGTCTTCCGTGAGGTGCGGTATCGCGGCAAAATTTCGATCTTTCTCAATGACCGCGGTCGCCTCAACATCATCAACGAGCTTTCGTTGGAAAACTACCTGCGGGGTGTCGTACCCAAGGAGATGGGTCCTTCCCTGTACAACCGACTCGAGGCCTTGAAGGCCCAAACGGTGGCCGCCCGTACCTACACCCTGCGCAACCTCGGGGAGTTTGCCCAAGAGGGATATGACATTTGCTCGACCCCCCGCTGCCAGGTCTACCAGGGCATGCAGGTGGAGCATCCGGTCTCCGACCGGGCCATCGCCGAAACCGCCGGCCAAGTGGTGCTGGTGGATGGCCAACCCGCCGAGACGTTCTACAGCTCCACCTGCGGCGGTCACACCGAGAACGTCGAGGTGGTATTCCCCCTCAAATCAGGGGCCTACTTGCGGGGCGTGCCGTGTGTCGAGGCAGGGCTGAGCCAACTGCGCGGCGATCTGGCACCTGGAATCCCTTTCGCCACCGGCATCAGCCACCGACTCCTGCCCCCCACCGGTGGCCAGCGACACAAAGAGCTTTCGGCGCGCTTGGAGCACTTGGCATTCCTCGCCAAGCTACCGATCCCGAACAGCCAATTGAAGTCGATGCAGCGTCGAGACATCCTGCGTCACATCTTCACCATTTTCGATCTGGTGCTCGATAAACGTCTCCTGTTGGCCAACCGGTCGGCGGAATGGCAACCTCGGGAGCACCCCCTTGCCAGCTTTCTGCAGCAGGAGCGTTGGTTGCCCGGGGTGGGATCGGCCACCGAGGTGAGCTCAGCCGCCCTGGCTCCCCCCAGCGTCTCCGAGGTGGAGACCCTACTCTTCAACTTGGCCTTGGAGCTCAAAGTGCTGCGTCGTCAACCGGCCCACTTCCTGAGCCTCGACAGCGGCCTGCTGACCCTACGGGGGGGCGCCGAGCATCAGACTTTTGACCTCAACCAAGCCGCCGTCGCCACCTTCCGGCGGCGGGGCGAGCTGACGACCAGCGCCACCCTGGATCTCGCCGCCGGGGACCGCCTCGATGCCTACTGGCAAGGCGATCGACTGGTCGCTTTGGTGCAACCCATCGAAGCGCCGCCGGTGGATCTGAGCCGACACGCCAAACGCCGCAATTGGACCCGCTACAAGTCCCTGCGGGAGCTTCGAGCCTCAGTACAGGCCCGATACCCGGGTTTTCCCTTCAACGATTTCGAAGTCCTTTCCCGCGGTGTCTCGGGGCGGGTCGGAAAGCTCGAGCTCAAGGGGGATGGCGGAAAGAGTCTGCGGGTGGAAGGACTTGCCGTGCGCTGGACCCTCGATGTGTACGACACGCTCTTCTACGCTCAACCCCATCTTCAAGGGAATCGCGCCGTCGGTTGGACCTTCCGTGGACACGGCTGGGGACACGGTGTCGGCATGTGCCAAGCCGGAGCCTACGGCATGGCAGTACGGGGCAACTCCTACCGCGAGATCCTCGATCACTATTACACCGGCATCGACCTGGCACGGCTGAAACCCTCGCCACAACGACCGCGCACCGCCACCACGGCCCCCTGAGCGACGGCCTTCCAGTGGAGTGCGCCCAACAGACGGCGTCTTGATTCCGAGGTCATTTCGTGTTCTGCCAAGGCGCACCGACGCAGGCATATCGGGAATATTCTGAGGCGGTGCAACACAGGAAGAGCGCAAAAGGGGCCGAAAGTGAGGCGCTGGATTTGTGGCGCCCTACACTAGAGGTTGAGTAAGCGGCTGAGCAACGTCTGAAGTGGAAAACGACCGAGGTCCCCATCGCTCGCCGAGACCTCATCGTAGGCCGTGACCTCGTCGGCGGTGACCCCTTCGCCCCAAAGGATGACCGGCAAGGGATCGGCGGCATGCTGCCCGCTCTCGGAAAGGGTTGCGTGGTCCGAGGCCACCGCCAAGCGCAGCGGACCCGGGTGAAGCTTGAGCAGCTTGCGCAACATGTGGTCGACCCGTTCTAAGAACTCGACCTTGAGCTCTGGACGCTGATCGTGGGCGGCGATGTCGGCCCCTTTGACATGCAGCACGACCAGATCGTCCTCCTCCAGGGCAGTCAAGGCGTATTCCATCTTGACCTTGAGGTCGGTATCCAGGTTGGCGGTCATGGCATCCTCGGTCAAGGCCCTGGCACCCAGCCAACTGGCCAGACCGAGCAGGGTTTGATCACCGCTGATACAGCTCAAGCGCAGCGGAATACCCGCTTGCTCGAGGGGCAGGAGGCGATGAATCTGCCCGGCACCTCGGGTCAGCACCGCGTTGGCCATCGGTAAGTCGTCCTTGCGTCGCTGTCGATTGATCGGATGCTTGGCCAGAATCCCCTGGGCCCGCTGCTCGAAGAGAGCCAAAATCCGCGCCGTCTCCGTGGCTCGCGGATCGTTGACGTCGCTGGCGTGGGGAACGATGGGTGGGGTGGGGATGGCGCCATCCCCAGGGTCACTGCCGACGATCTCCGACGACAGCCCCGGCCCCCTCAAGACCACCGCCAAACGATGCTCGGTCGCCGCCTTGACGCGAATTTCCACTTCCTCGACCCCCGGCAGGGTCAAACGATCCAAGGCTTTGGCCAATATTTCCGTGCCTTGGCGAATACGCCCGGCTCGACGATCGGTAATGCGTCCTTGATCGTCGATGGTGGCGAAATTGCCGCGCAGGGCGATATCCCCCGGCTCTAGATCGATCCCTGCCCCCAAGGCTTCCACCGGCCCTCGCTTGAGGGCCAGCGGCGATTGGCCAAAGAGGGCCAGGCTGCCGGCTGCGGTATCGGGCACCACCCCCGGTGCCACGGGGTCCGCCAAGCCGTTTCTGCCCTCCCGTGCCAAGCGGTCGAGGGTTGGCGTGACGGCGGCCTGTAAAGGTGTTCGCCCTCCCAGGGCTCGAACCGGACGATCGGCCAGCCCATCGATAATCAGCAATAGGCCGGGGACCGGCTCGCTCTTCCATTCGCCCCGAGCCAGATCCGGAATCCGCTGCTGCAGGACCTCGGTCACCCAGCGCAGCCCTTGCCGCTCCACCGGTTGGCTGGACGCCGTATCGACCAATGGGATGTCGTGGTTCTCGGCGCTTTGCAGCAAGAAATCCTGGAGGTTGCGGATCGCCTTAAAGCTCTCGATGTAGCGCTCCGCCCGACGTCCGCCGCCGCTCTCCCAGGATCGCTTGAGGAAGCGCTGCCGGTGCACCTCGACATCCGAGGTGGTGAGCATCAAAGCGACTTGATAGGCCGTCCCTTCCAGATCATCGAAGGGCACCAGCGGCGGATAGAGGTGAACTCCCTCGACCAGCAGGCTCATGCCCTCAGCCACCGCCCGCTCCACCACCGCCCGCACACCGACACAGACACGGGTCGACTGCTCTTGGAAAGATTCGACAATGCGCTGCTGCATCTCCTCCTCCGAGAGGCGCGACGAGGCCAAATCCAACTCCTTCGAAGAGAGTTGGGGCTCGAAGCTCGAGACATGCAACTCCGGCATGATCTGGGGCGAAAAGACCATGCGCATCATCTGGCGCACGGTGTCGGTGGCGGTGATGCGATAAATCCGCAACAGCGGCGCGAGATCCAAGCCAAGGGTCGATTTGCCGGTGCCACTGGCGCCACCAATATAGATTACCAGGGGTCGCGACAGACGTTGGATACGTCGCATCAGGCGATAGCGTTGGGCCTCGCTGACCCCCTCGAAGCGTTCGAGGATGCCCGCCACGCGACGGGCGATTTCCTCCTTACGAATCTCCTCCAGGCCTTCGTCCGCCAACTGTTGCTCGAGCTGGGAGACCAGAAAGTAGGCTCGATCGATGTCGATGCCCGCCGCCTGCACGCTGCGGGCCAGCAAACCCCGGGAGAAGGGCTGGCGCTCCCCTTGGCTCAGCACGTGGCGACGCAGCGGAGGCACCACCGGCACGCGCATCAGCACCTCGGACCCGAACATCGACTCGACCGTCTCCTGGAGACGATCGCGGATCTCGGCGGTGGTGACTTCTTCCCTATCCGCCAGCTCGCCGCGGATCGATTGCGCCACGGCGTAGGCGTCGTCGAAGGGCAAACCCCGCTGCACCAGGTCGTGGGTGATCATGCCCCGCAGAAAGCGCTGCGGTGTGCCCCGTGAATCGATGACCGTCAGCTGACGTCGACGCCCTTTGGAGGTGTCGGAGGCGGTTGATTTCTTCATTTGGGGAGGCTATCTCAAAGTGCCTACCAGCATCTACGCTGCCGGACGCTCCGGCGCGCCAAGACACCGACGGTCGTCCAGGGTCTCCGGGGCGGTCCTCCCGGGGTCGAGTTGGAATTCGCTGGCTCCCGCCCCGCGTCGTTTTCCCGGACAGGAATTCGCTAGCGCAGCATCAATAGGCCCAGGCTGCATCGACGGCCGAGCGATAGCTGTTAGGTGGACTTGAATCGGCGCCGAGAAGCGCCGCCAAAAAAGCGATGGCGCACTTTGCCGAGCCAACGGTTGAGACGATGCCGACGGGACAGGAAAGGCAGCACCGGCGGGCGCCGCTGACCGAGGGAGAGCACCAACTCCCCTAGGCCAGGATGGGACGCGTCCACCTGCAGACCGCGCTCGATCACCTCATGGGCGGAGCGCTTGTCGGCGAGCAGCAGATGCGTCTTGGCGAGAAAGAAGTAACTTTCCGCCACATGCAGGTCCATCTTGGCCCCCAGTCGACAGAGCTTGAGGCCCTGCAACTTCTGATCTTGGTAGCGGGCCATGCCGTATCCGAGATAGGAAAAGAGCAAGCCGGGCAACTGGGACGTCTGCACCTCCGCCTCGACGGCCACACTGAGCCAGTAGAGCCCGTCATCCCAATTTCCCCGGCGACAGTATTCGATACCTCGCCAGGCAATTTCGCCCGCTTCGTCGCTGTCGGGAAAACTGGCGTCGCCACGTTCTGCTGCTCGCATCAATCGGCTTCCATCGAGGTCATTCCAGGCACCCTCAGAGACATCTTCGGCACCGCCTGGGGCGCCACCTTATTGAACCATGCTCAAGCAACTATAAGCGGACAGGGGGTACCGAATCAATAATTATAGATCAGATAACCTACAGGCCCCGAAGGCAGTCCGCCCCTAGGCCGATTCGTGCTAGAATTTTTGCCCCCATGACGTCCTCGCCACAGCCACCGGATGACCTCAAGTCCCTCACCGCACTGGCCAAGAGCTTTTCTGATCGGGGCATGTTCGAAGAGGCCATCGACCTCTTCCAGCTCGCCCTGCGTTTCGACCCGGAAAACTTGGGTCTGAAGCTCAATTTGGCCCAGGTCCGCCATCAGCAGCGGAAAGAGCAGGGTCACAAGCGGGGCTCCGAGGATGCCGTCCGCGAGCAGATCCGACGCAACGCCATCGACGCGGCCCACTTCCTGGGTCTGGCCAGGCTCTACGATGAGCGTGGCAAACCCGTCCTGGCGGCCGAATGTTTGGCCATCGCCCGCCACAAGGATCTGGCCAACCCCTGGGTGCACCGCCTGCGCGGCAAATTGCTGCTGCAGGAAAACGCCTACGAGGAAGCCCGCGAAGAGCTGCGCACGGCCCAGCGTTACAACCCATTCGACCGCCAGATCGCCGAGCTGTTGAGCCGCGCCGAGGTCGGTTTGGGTGCCCAGCGGGAAGCCCTCGAAGCCACCATCGACGCTTTCCTATTGCTACCCGACGGCGACCCCCGCTCTAGCCAACGGTTGGGGCAGCAGATGAAGCAACTGAGGAGCGCCCTCGGCATCGAAGGGGAGGCCTTCCAGCGGCTGTTCGGTGAACGTCGGGACAAGCTCCAGATGGCCTTCGAGCGTCTCGACATGCAACGGGACGTCCTGCTCGCCGAAATGGCCGGTTCCGAGGGTGAGACGCCGCAAAAAAAGGATGCCCAGAACGGCCGCATCGAGCTGGCGGCCCGATTGCGAGATTTCTCCCTCTGGCGACGCCTCGACGACGAACAGATTTTCCAGCTTACCCAAGCCGCACACGTGGAACGACACCGCGCTCAGAGCAAGATATTCGAGCTCGGCTCCACCGGCGCCGACATTTTTGTCTTGGAAGAGGGCAAGGTCACCGTCCGTCGCCCCACGTCTTACGGCAGTTACGAGCTTGGCACACTGGAGGGTGGCGCCGTCTTTGGCGAGGTCAATTTCATTTCCCGAAGTGAGCGCTCGGCCGACGTCATCGCCCTCGAAGATTGCTCCTTCGTACGCTTCGACGCCACCGATCTGGAGGTCCTCATTCAAGAGCAGCCGGAGATCGGGGTGCAAATCTACCTCAGTTTCTGGCAAGGGTTGGCCCAGAAACTACGCGGTGCCAATGAGCAATTGCGCACCTTCTTCGCCGACGAGCAGATGCCCGAGGATCTCCTCGCCATGCGGCAAGAAAACCAAGGCATCGCCGGCCAGATCGAGGTCAAGTCCGAGGTCACCTTGAAGCTGTTGCGCGAGCAAGGAATCTCCGGTGCCGAGCTCACCACCCTGGCCAACTTCTCGCAAGTCAAACGCTTCCCCGCCGGCAGCTTCATCTTCCACGAGGGGGACGAAGGCGCCGAAATGTATGTCGTCCTCGAAGGTCAGGTGATGATCAGCAAGTTCATCCCGGGCGGCGGCGAAGAAGCCCTGGCGATCCTGCGTCGCGGCGACTTCTTTGGTGAGATGGCATTGATCGACGGCGAGCCCCGCTCGGCCGATGCCAAGGCATTTCAAGGGGACGTCAGCCTCGTGGCATTCAACGACGAAAGCCTCAAGGAAGTGTTGGCCATGGACCCACGCTCGGCCCTCGATTTCATGACCTTGCTCTGCCGACTGATCTGCAAGCGGTTGCGGGAGATCGATGAAAAAGTCATCGGCTGGCGCATCATGTCGGGGGCTCGACCCGTCGACGACCTGGCCCATCCCGAGGTGAGGGGAAACACACCGATGTCGGATCTCAGGACGGCCTGAGCGTACCCTCAGCATCGCCGAAGCGACCACAAAACATACCTCGAATTTTTTTCCTCTTGGCAAACGACTCGGCTCATGCTAGCTTGATCCCGCCGCTAACTGCGGCCGGAATGATCCCTATTCGGACATCTCCGGCCCGCCTCTCGAAACTAATCGACGGACCCAGATCCCACCCGCTTTCAGCGCTCCGACGCAGCCCCGAGACATCTCGACCGGCAACCGCCGGGTGGAATGGGACACGGAGAATGCATCATGTTGAAAAAAAGCTATACCAAAACCAAGAAGTCCTGCCGCGTCACCTTCAAGCTCGCCACGGAGGCCGAGGCTCAGAAAGCCAGCCTGCTCGGTGAGTTCAACGCTTGGGACAAGAAAGCCCATCCGATGAAAAAGCTCAAGGATGGCAGCTTCAGTGTCACCGTTTCCCTCGACGCCGGCAGCGACTACCGCTTCCGCTACCTCCTCGATGGCGAGGAGTGGACCAACGACGAGGCCCCCGACGCGGTTGTGTTCAACCGTTTTGGTGGTCAGGACTGCGTCGTCACGGTCTGATGCCTTGCGGGACGCCCCATCGGGTGTCTCAAGTCGATGACCCGTCGCTTCCTCGGGCGCGCACCGAGATTCGAATCGCTTCGATTTGAATCTCGGTGACCGAGGGACGGCGGGTCATTGCTGTTAAGGTCAGTTCCTTGGACGACCTGCGAAGATTCTGCGAACCCTCAGGTGTTGGAGCCCCCCCATGAACGACCCCCGTTACACGCGTCTCGCCGAGACTTTGGTGCGCTACTCCTGCCGTCTGGCGGAGGGCGAGCATCTGCTGATCGAGGCCACCGACATTCCCCATGCCATGACCCGGGCCCTGATCCGTGCGGTCAAGGAGGCCGGCGGTCATCCCCTGGTGCAGCTCAGGAGCACCGAGGTGCAACGGGATCTGCTGTTGACCGCCAGCCGGTCGCAGATGGAGAAGATGGGAGAGGCCGATCGGCAGCTGATGCAGGGGGTCCAGGCCTACATCGGGGTGCGCGGCAAACCCAATATTTCCGAGTGGTCGGACATCCCGGCCGAGAACATCCAGCTCTACCAAAAGTATTGGTGGGCCCCGGTGCACCGGGACGTGCGTATCAAAAAGACGCGCTGGGTGGTGCTGCGCTGGCCGGACCACGCCATGGCGCAGCAAGCTGGCATGTCGACGGAAGCCTTCGAAGATTTCTACTTCCGGGTCTGCAATCTCGACTACGCCCGCATGGCCGAAGCCATGCAGCCCTTGATCGACCTGATGCACCGGACCGACCGCGTACGCCTCAAGGCCCCCGGCACCGATTTGAGCTTCAGCATCGCCGACATTCCGGCCATCGGCTGTGCCGGTGAGTACAACATCCCGGACGGCGAAGTCTTCACCGCTCCGGTGCGCGACAGCGTCGAAGGCACCATTCAGTTCAATACCCCCACCATCTACCTGGGCGGTAGTCACGAAAACATTAGTCTGCGCTTTGAGCAGGGCCGCATCGTCGAAGCCGACAGCAGCAATCCAGAGCATCTGATGAGCGTCCTCGATACGGACGAAGGGGCCCGCTACATCGGGGAATTCGCCATCGGTTTCAATCCCCACATCCGTAAGCCGATGAGAGATATCCTGTTCGACGAAAAGATCGCCGGCAGCATCCACTTCACCCCCGGCAACGCCTACGACGAAGCTTGGAACGGTAATCGCAGTGAGATCCACTGGGACATGGTGTTGTTGATGTCCCCCGAAACCGGCGGCGGCGAGATCTACTTCGACGATCGTCTGGTGCGCAAGGATGGCCTTTTCGTCCTACCCGAGCTGCTGGGCCTCAACCCGGACAATCTGGCCTGAGGCCCCGAGCCGAGGCAAATCATGACCGACGCAACAGCTAGCCCCAGGGACCGCGCCGTGCGTATTGGCCTGGTCATCGTCTCGGATCGGGCCAGCCGAGGCGAGTATGAAGACCGCAGCGGCCCTGCCCTGAGGGACTACCTCGACGGGGTCCTGGCCTGTGCCTATGAGACCGCCTATCGCCTCATCCCCGACGAGCGTCCTCTCGTCGAGTCGACACTGATCGAGCTGGCGGACACGGTGGGTTGTGACCTCATCTTGACCTCCGGCGGCACCGGTCCAGCGCCCCGCGACATCACCCCCGAAGCAACGGCGGCGGTGTGTGAACGGCAATTGCCGGGATTTGGCGAGCTGATGCGTCGGGTTTCTTTGAACGAGGTGCCCACCGCCATCCTGTCGCGGCAGATGGCCGGCACCCGCGGTGCCAGCCTGATCATCAATCTGCCGGGCAAACCCAGGGCCATCCGCACCTGTCTCGACGCCGTCTTTGCGGCGATCCCCGACTGCGTCGACCTGCTCGGCGGCGCCCGCATCGAAACCGATCCCCAGCGGATCAAGGCCCATCGCCCCCACTGAGTGAAGCCCCGAGCCGTGCTCCGCAAGCTCCTAGCGGCCTTCCGGGCCCTTCCGAGCACCATGTCAAGACTCTCAGGAGACATACCGTGAAGGTCCATGAGATTCAGTCCGCCTTTGGCCTCGAGCATTTGAAGTTGACCCAGCGTGCACGCCCCGAGCCGGGGCCAGGGGAAGTGCTACTGCGCATGCAGGCCATGTCGCTCAACTACCGTGACCTGCTGATGGTCACCGGGCGCTACAACCCGCGCCAACCCCTGCCCTTGATTCCCTGCTCCGATGGCGTCGGCGAGGTGGTGGCCTTGGGACCGGGCTGCCGACGCTGGCAGGTGGGCGACCGGGTGGCCACCGTCTTCTGCCAGAG
Source organism: Acidobacteriota bacterium (assembly GCA_029263315.1). Classification (GTDB taxonomy): domain Bacteria; phylum Acidobacteriota; class Thermoanaerobaculia; order Multivoradales; family J023; genus JAJCXR01. The sequence continues at coordinate 88,007 of JAJCXR010000049.1, forward strand.
CTGGCCGGGGGGCGAACCCGATCGCGACAAATTACGCTCGACCCTCGGGGGCCCCCTCGACGGCACTTTGGCGGAGCATATGGTGCTGCCGGAGGACGGTGTGGTCGCCGTCCCAGGGCACCTCAGCGCCGTCGAGGCGGCAACGCTACCCTGCGCCGCCTTGACCGCCTGGAGCGCCCTGGTGACCTACGGCTCGGTGACCGCCGGGGACACGGTGTTGCTCCTGGGCACCGGCGGCGTCTCCATCTTCGCCCTGCAATTCGTCAAGCTGCTGGGGGCCCGTGCCATCTTGCTGTCGAGCAGCGACGAGAAGCTGGAGGCGGTGCGGCACCTCGGGGCCTGGCAGGAAATCAACTATCGAAATGACCCCAAATGGGGCAAGACGGTGCTCGGCATGACCGACGGACGTGGCGTCGATCAGGTCGTCGAGGTGGGGGGTGCTGGCACCCTGGAACAAAGCGCCAAGGCGGTCAAGATCGGCGGTCAGATCAGCCTCATCGGCGTCCTCTCCGGTCACGCCAGCGAGCTCAACATCTTGCCCCTGGTGATGAAAAACGTCCGCCTGCAGGGCATCTTGGTGGGTTCCCGCGATGGCTTCGAAACGATGAATCGAGCCATCGACGCCCATCGACTGAAACCCGTCGTCGACCGCGTCTTTCCCTTCGAGGCGGCACGGGATGCCTTGGCCTATCTGGCAGAAGGCAAGCATCTAGGAAAAATCTGCTTGCAGACTGGCTAGTGTCCATCCAGAAATAGCTCGTGGGTGCGGAGGCCCCATTGGGCTCAGCCGGGGCTCCGAACGGGGCGGGACCGAATTCGGTACTACGCGGAACGGGAGCGGGCTAGCTTTCATCCCGTAGCAGCTGCTCTTTGCGCTCGGTGCCCCAGCGATAACCGCCGGTGGCACCGTCGCCGCGGATCACCCGGTGACACGGCACGACGACGGCCAGGCGATTGGCGGCGCAAGCGCCGGCCACGGCCCTTGCCGCTTTGGGCCGTCCAATGGCCTCGGCCACCTCTTGGTAGCTGGCGGTTTGCCCCCTGGGGATTTGACGCAGGGCCTGCCAGACGGTGAGCTGGAAGGCGGTGCCCCGCAAGTCGATGTCCAGGCCGGCGGCCAGCTCCCGACCTTGCAGGGAGGCCAGGACCGCCGCCACCGTCGCTTGCAACGGCTCGTCGGCCGGCGTGCAGGAGGCTTGGGGAAACTCCCGTTGCAGCCCCTCCACTAACCTTGAATCGTCGTCTCCCAGGCTGATGGCGCAGACCCCCCGCTGGGTCGACGCCACCAGCAGGCGTCCCAAGGCGCAATCGGCCAAGGCATAGCGAATCTCGAGACCAGCACCGCCCCGCCGATACCTGGAAGGCGTCATGCCCAGCAACTCATCGGTCTGCTCGTAGACCCGGCTTCCAGAACCGTATCCCGCCGCGTAGATGGCGTCGGTGACCGTCGGCTGCTCCGTCAACTGACGACGCAAACGCTGCTGGCGGCGTCCCGCCAAGTATTGCTTGGGGGAGACGCCCAGGGCTGCCTTGAAGGAACGCTGCAAATGGTAAGGGCTGGCGCCCACGGCTTGGGCCAAATGCTCAAGGGTCAAAGGCTCCTCCGCCCCGTGCCGCAAATGGGCATCGAGGTGATCCACCGCCCGCTGCACCAGATCCCCCGTCGGCGCCGCGGCTTGCTGCGGCGTGCAACGGCGGCAGGGCCGAAATCCCGCCGCTTCCGCTGCCGCCGGGCGGGCATAAAAATCGACATTGGAGCGCTTCGGCCGTCGGGACGGACAGGTGGGACGACAATAAATACCGGTGGTCTTCACCGCATAGACAAACTGACCGTCGGTTGCGGCATCCCGCGTCAAGACGGCGTCCCATGCTTTTTCAGGATCCAGAGATTCGGCAAGGGGGGTGGTCATCGGACGTGCTCCTTAGTTGTTCAGAACCCTGACAAAACCGGGCATGTCCTGGTACGCGGACCAACCTGCCCAGCCATCGACCCGCCAAGCATGCAATGACAAGCCACCGAGGTACTATCCGATCCTTGCGGTCAAAGCACCTTCTTGGCTCCCTCGGCTTCGCCGACCCCTTCACCCAGTGTAGACTTCTCTGTCTACTATGAGCAAACCGTCCGTCGCCCCGTGAATGAATCCGGCGACACCAATTCGTGGTCCTCCGCCGTGCCTTGACGACTATTGGGGATCCCATGCAGAGCACCTTCGAATTCGATGTCTTCCTGAGCTACAGCTCCAAAGACCGCGACGCCGTCGCCGCCCTGGCGGATCGGTTACAGCAACGGGGTTTCAAGGTCTGGCTGGATACCTTGGCGATCCGTGGCGGTGATGACATCATCTTGGCCATCGAGCAGGGGTTAGAGTCCTCGCAGATCTTGGTGCTCTGCATGTCCAAGCACTCCATGACCTCGGATTGGGTGCTGCTGGAGCGCAATACGACCCTGTTTCGTGATCCGGCCAACCGTCACCGGCGCTTCATTCCGCTGCTGCTCGAAAACTGCCGGCTGCCGGACACCCTGAGGCGCTTCAATTACATCGATTGGCGACAGAGGGATGACGATGCTTTCGAGAAGTTGGTGGCGGCCCTGGGCCCCCCGGGCTCAGCACCCCATGGTCAGGCATCTCCCTCGCTGCCGGCGCCGAAACAGCAGCAGTCGCCGGCCTCGCAACCCACCACAACACGGCAGCCGTTGCCCACAAGCCGTCCCATCGAGCGGCACAAGTTGCTTTGGCTGGCCCTTCCGATCCTCGGCCTCTTCCTGGCCTGGATCTTCCTGCGCTCGACATGGGCTCCCGTCGACCAGCCGCAACAGACTTCGGCAAGGGAAGCACTGGAGGACGGATCGGCGGCCGCAACGGTGGAGCGTCCTACAGGCGGCCCGGGAGCTTCCCTTGAAAGGTCTTCGGAAGCACTGAATAATCTTCCCGTCGACGGCACGACGATCCCAGACCGGACGGAGTTAGAGGCTCCCATCGGCGTCAACTCAGCGCCCGGCTCCGGCGACACCCCCGACAAGCCGATGATCCGAACCTTGCTCGATGTGCCAGCAGGCTATCAAAAGCCGATGCGGATCGAAGTCGGTGGTATTTTGATACGGACCTATTCCAAGGGCGGCGAGGGCGGCGTGGTGATTGAAATCGCCATCCCTACTGAGCTCTTTGATCAGGAAGGGGCCTTCCTCACCTACCACGCCGACAACGGATTGCCACCCCTGGAAACACTGCTACCACGCCCTAGAGAAGGTGAAGAGCTGCGCATCAAGCTGACGGAGGCAGATCAACGACCGGCGGCCGAGCATGCGGTTCTCGCCCAAGACCGGCCGGCGGCGGAAAACACCAACGACACTCCCGAGACCGATCCGGAAGTCGATATCGCAGACGACACTCCGTCCGCCCCATACCGTGATGACACCTACTACGTGCCTTCCGAGTTACAGAAAGCCTATGCCAACGACTCTGGAGCAGGAGGCAACAACTACCTACATGTGGTGCCCCAAGCCGCCTACCGGGGCAACCATGGCCTAGAGGTCGTCGTTCTCGAGGGCTCATCGAACAGCGTCTTTACCGCCCTCAATGACAACAGAATGCTAGGTGAGAAGTTTCTCTTTCTCGAGCTGGCATTCAATGCTGACGCTCTGACCATTGGTTCAGACTCCAATCTGGTGTTTCTAGCAGTTTTCGACCACAAAGAGAGCTACGCAGAATCGATCCCTATCCTCGGCGTCAGACTTTCCGAACACCTGGGAAAGAAGTGGCTCTTTCTCGATGCCTTCAATACCGACGGAGAGTTGGTCAGCGACGATGGGACTTTGATCAGTGACGGCTGGAACGAGCTCTTTTTGGAGTGGCAGTCCGGAAACGGCGACGGCTATCTTGGACTCTGGCTGAAAAATCCCAAGACCAGAGACCTAAAGACTTCCAGCATTGTCGGCCTGCAGACGGAGCTCTTCAATCTCGACGAGCTCCGCCTCGGGGGGCTACAGGTGCTCGGGTCTAACCTGGAGGGCATCTTGCACTTGGACGACCCGAGGATCACTCGCACAAGGAGCGAGATCGACGGCGAGGAGCTGCCCCCAATTGTCGCCACCGTCCCAGCACCCAAAGATCCCCGTTGACACCGGATGGCGAGCCTTGACACATGGCCCCCCGCTGGCACCGATTTCGGCAGAACGGGATGGACACTCGCTACGACTGCGGCACCCAGCTCGATCCAGGAACCACCGTCGATCTATGACGGCGAACCTTTGGAATGACCTTCGAGGAGACGTCCATGCCAACCCGACCCACCGCCTGGCAGCAAAGCGATCCCAGCCTGATCAATGTCGACATCGCACCCACACCGCTGAGCCAGCGCACTTGGTCGGTGTGGCACATGGCCTCCCTGTGGATCGGCATGGTGGTCTGTGTACCAACGTACATGTTGGCCGGTGGTCTGATCGCTCTCGGCATGAGCTGGTGGCAAGCGGTGGCGACGGTCTGCCTGGGCAATATCGTGGTTCTGGTTCCGATGCTGCTCAACGGGCACCCCGGCACCCGCTATGGGATTCCCTTCCCGGTTCTAGCCCGGGCCAGCTTCGGCATCCTCGGGGCCAATGTGCCCTCCCTGCTTCGGGGTTTGGTGGCCTGCGGTTGGTTCGGCATCCAAACTTGGATCGGCGGCAGTGCCATCCATCAACTGGCCAGCGCCCTTTGGGGGCGCCCCTTGGGCGGTTTAGACCTTCCCATCTTGGGTATCAACGGCGTGGAGCTGTTGGCATTCTTGGTTTTCTGGCTCCTGCAAGTGGCCATCCTGTGGCGAGGCATCGAATCCATCAAATGGTTGGAATCGCTGGCCGCCCCCTTTCTCATCCTCATGGGGTTGGCCCTCCTGATGTGGGCCTATCTGCGGGCCGACGGTTGGGGGCCGATGCTGTCGGCGCCGTCGCAATTCGTCGAGGGCGGGGCCAAGGAAGGCCAGTTCTGGAGCGTCTTCTTTCCGGCCCTCACCAGCATGGTGGGGTTCTGGGCCACCCTGTCGTTGAACATTCCCGATTTCACCCGCTACGCCAAAAGCCAGCGGGATCAGATGCTCGGCCAGGCCATCGGCCTGCCGACTTTCATGACCCTCTTTGCTTTTATCGGCGTTGCCGTCACTTCGGCCACCGCCACCATCTTTGGCGAGACCATCGCCGACCCGGTGGCCCTGTTGGGACGCATGGGGGGCGGCTTCAGCGTCGTCATCTCATTGCTCGCCCTGTCGCTGGCCACCCTTTCGACCAACCTGGCGGCCAATGTCGTATCGCCGGCCAATGCCCTGATCAGCTTGGCACCTCGCCTCATCACCTTCCGTCGCGGCGCCATGGCCACCGCCGGCCTTGGCTTGGCCATGTTTCCGTGGAAGCTCATCGAATCCAGCGATGGTTTCATCTTCACCTGGTTGATCGGTTACTCCGCTCTGCTCGGCCCCATCGGCGGCATCTTGATCGTCGATTACTTCGTCTTGCGACGCCTGGTGCTCGATACCGACCAGCTCTACCGTCGCCACGGCATCTACTGGTACCGGGGCGGCTACCATGTTGCCGCCCTGGTGGCGCTGGTGGTCGGCATCGCGCCCAATGTGCCCGGGTTTCTGGCCCAAGCGGGTTTCATCGAAACGGTGCCGGCTCTCTTCTCAGCCATCTACACCTACGCCTGGTTTGTCGGTTTTGCGCTTTCCGGGGGCCTGTATTGGCTGCTGGCCCGTTCCAGAATCAAGATCTCCGCCGACGGCTGAGGGCCATCGATGAAGGGATTGGGGCGTTTTCGACGCGTTTTGTTTGGAGACCTGTCGACATCCTGAGAACCGCAGTGACCGAGGACCCAATGAAGGCCAAGACCAGCGCCCTGTGCATTGCCATCCTATGCTCCTTGTCGAGCCCGCAGACCGTCATCGCGGAGCACCTGCCACCTGGCGAGCTACTCGGCGAGCTCCTATTCGCCGACGGCTTCCAAACTGGGGATACTTCCCGGTGGTCGAATAGCGTCGGGGTGTCTCAACCCTGTGCCGCGGGGCTTCCCCTCGGCGGTCCTTTGGCCGGTGATCTGGGCGCCCCGCCGGCCACCAGCCATCAGCAGATCGCCTGTCTCGAGATCCGCAACGACTTGAGCCGGGATCGCCTGGAGGTGGCCCACGCGGGCATCCCACTGGCTCCGGAGCTGAGCTTGCTGACCACCGACAACCTGCTACTGGTGGGTCCCGGAGAGCAGCGCATCGCGTCCCAATTCCGCGTCCTGTCCCGCTGGGGTGCCGCCCCGGACGATGTCACCGCACCGATCCGCTGGCTGGAGGTGATGGCACCGGTCCGCGCCGCGACCGCGGGCCTGACGACGCTGGCGTTGCGTCTGTACGACAGCCTGACCCCTCCCCAGGACGATTTTGCGGTATCGATCACTTCCCAAGGGCAGGACTTCGTCGTCGACACCGGGCTGGCAACCTTCACCCTCGACCCCGAGAATCCAGCCCTCTTCGAGAGCATGGCCATCGACCTCGACGACGACGGCATCGGACGCACCGCCATCTATGCCCACAGCCCGGGGGCCGGGCCCCGCTTGCAGGTGGACGGCACCGTCCTCGATACGGCGACGGCGGGAGCCATCGCCGTCGACAGCGCTGGTTTCCGCATCATCGAGAACGGGCCTGTGCGAGTCACCGTCGCTTTGAAGGGCCACTTCTCGGCTTCAGGGGGCACGACGCTCTGCATCCTCGACGGCGGCTCCTACGAGCCCTTTGCCTACACCCTGGTGGCCAGCTTCGAACGTGGCAGCCGCGACGTCACGTGGCGGTTTCATGTGCGCAACGAATGCAGCGACGGATCGGGCGCCGGTTGGACAGACGAAGCCGTCACCGTCGATGGCGCTTCCTTCGAGCTCCCCTTCACCCTGGGAACCCCCACCAGTCATTTCGCTGGCAGCGGCATGGTCACCGATTCGAGCCCGGGATTCACCGGGCTGACGCTGGTGGAGCAGCAAAAGGGGGCCGGTAACCCGTGGCTGCGTCGGGCCCGTGTCACCCTCGATGGCGTCCTCCAGGAAAGCGATAGCAGCTTCGCACAGCCCATGGTGGCGGTCTCCGACGAAGATGTGGTGGTGGCCGGTCATATGGCGTGGATGCGCTTTCGGGAGCCCCAAGCCCTGGCCATCGATGATCGAACCCTCTCCTTGAGGATCATCAGCGAACCCCTGGTGGTGGGCGAAGGCAAGGGCATCTGGAGCCTGGGACGCCTCAGCCTGCGCCCTGCCGAGCCGGATATCAATCTGGACGTCAACTCAGGCATCCCTCCGCTGCCACCGGCGCAGGAACAGTTGCAGACTTTGCGCCTCGAAGCCACGGCTGCCTTGGAGCGTCGCTTGATGGTGCGCGCCCCCCTCGACCTGGTCAATGCCTCCGGGGTTTTCGCCTCCATGGGCCAGAGCGGCGGCAGCGCCGTCGAGACCGCCTATGCGGCGCAAATGATGGACTTGCACAACGACACCGTGTTGCCCGGTGGCCAGTGGGATCGGGCCAAGTGCTTCGGTTCCCAGCTGTGGCCGGAGGTCCAGCTAGACGGAGCCGCGATCACCAATGCCACGCCCTTTGATCACAACAGCGCCATGAACTACTGGAATCCCTCCGGGGCCGAGCTTCTCGAGTTTCTGCGTTCCGGAGATCCCCGCTGGGTGTGGGATTTCGCCCTGCCGGAGAGCTGGCTGCAGATTTACACGGCGTATCTCAATGTCGGTGATCAAACCCACAGCAATCGCAACGGGCTGGCGGTGAATTCCGGCGGTACCGGTGAAGGGCAATGGCACCGAAGTGCCTTCGGCTCCGACGACTACACCTACGACCTTGGCCAGCACTTGGCCTATGCCCTACACCCCACCCCCACGCACCTCGACCGCTTTCGCCAAGCCGGACGCACCGTGGTGGATCGTTACTCCATACCGCAGAGTCAACAGGCGACCCGGGAGCAGTTCGTCAACCAAGTCAACTTGACCCGTCAGGTGATCCAGCACTTCGAGATGCTGGCCAATTGTGCCGAGTTTGTAGCCGGGGCCGACGGTGACGCTTGTCGAAGCCGACTGCATGAGATCGTCGCCGAGCTCGCCCAGGACAACCTGGCCGCCGGCATGATGTGCCAAGCGGACATCCCCTCCCCCACCTTCTGCTCCCAGCCGCAGCAATTCATGCAAAACGCCCACATGTACCACTTCCTGCATCGCTACTTACGCCATTGGGGGGATCCGGACGGCAATCTCCAGCGGGCCTTGGTGGAGGGCCCCCTCAACCACTACATCTACGGCATCGACAAGCTCGGCAACGGCACCTCCATCGATGTCGCGGGAGATTGGGCCTCCCGCTTGGAATGCGATCTCACCGCCGGCGGTACCACCGTCAGCGACTGCATGCCGGCCCCGGACAGCGACAACAACCTGGCCATGTACAATCCCAACAAACCCCACACCGCCGCCCTGTTGCTGATGGCCCACGAGCTCGATCCGACCCTCGGCATGTGCCAGATCGTCCAAGACGCCTACGACGCCATGGACCTGCCCCAGCTGTGGAGCGATTTCAACGGCGACAATGCCGGTTGGTGGAAGGGCGCCGCCCAGATGATGCAGGGCATGGTGTTCGGCGTCGGCATCTACGACACCTGTGCCATGCCCTGACCCCCTCGAAAGCGAGGTGGAGATTCTTGCAGCAGACCCAGCTTGGCCACGAGCGCTCAGGGCACAGCGGCCGACCAGCTGGCGGTGGATCCGGCTTCGAAGCCGTCGCCGAACAGGAGGTTGAGGGCGCTGGGACTCTCCAGGCGGGCGATCTCGCCGCCGGAGGTGATGTAGATTTCCCCTTGCTCGTCCTCACCGTAGCCCACGGAGTTGAAACCCGGTAGGTCGTCCCATTGGGTGATCTCCCAGACCTCCGGAGAGGTTTGACGGGCGAACCAGGACTCGCCGGAGCACCAATCGTGGAACAGGGCGTAGCCGTTGAGGCTGGGGATGGCGCTGCCGCGGTAGACGTAGCCCCCGATGATGGAGCAGGCACCGGTGCCGTGGGAGACCTCGAAGAAGGCGTCTTCGAGGGTTTCGCTACCGTCGCAAAAGCCCGGAAAGGCGTCATGGTTGCCCTCCCGACAAGGCCAACCGAAGTTCAGCCCACCTTCGCCCAAGGCGGCAAAGCTCATCTCTTCCCAATCGCCTTCCCCCACGTCGCCGATGATCAGATCACCGGTCAGGCGATCGATGCTCCAACGCCAGGGATTGCGCAGCCCTGAAGCCCAGATTTCGTCCGCAGCCGACGGATCGCCCACAAAGGGGTTGTCAGGGGGAATGGCATAGGGCGTCCCCCCATCGACATCAATGCGCAGCATCTTACCGAGCAGGTTGCTCATGTCCTGGGCCGTGGCGAAGTCGCCTCCGTCGCCCATGCCGATGTAGAGATAGCCGTCCGGACCGAAGTGGATATCGCCACCGTTGTGATTGGAGAAGGGTTGCGTCACCTTCAGGATGACCAGCTCCGATCCTTCCTCGGCGACGTTGGCATCGCCCGCCGAGCCGCTAAAACGGACGACGACGGTCTCGTGGCCCTTCCCCGCCGCTCGGGTGTAGTTGACGTAGAAGAAGCCATTGCTGGCATAGCTCGGATGGAATGCCAAGCCGAGCAGCCCGAGCTCGCCGCCGGAAGCCACCAGATCGTTGATGTCCAAGAAGGGGCTCGGCTGGACGACGCCACCGTCGATCACTTGAATCACCCCATCCTGCTCGACCACGAACAAGCGACCGCTGCCGTCGCCGGCATGGCGAATGGCCACCGGTGAGTTGAACCCCGAAGCTATGGTCACGAAGGTCAAGTCGTCTGGGATCTGGGCCATGGACGGCGGACTGATCCCGACGATGCAAAAAGACAAAGCAATGCCAAGAGTTGTTTGGAACCGTCGCATGTCGACTCTCCTGTTGAGCCTGTTGAAGGCCCTGGTTTAGGGTCCGCGCCAAAATAACTTCCCCATTCGGGGGCAATTGCATCACCCTCGCCCCCTCGATGCTGGGAACTTATTTCTTTGCGGACCCTTAGGCTACTTATGAAGACTTCGCGCCGGGAACATAGCACAGTCGCTATATGACGGGACTCCACCTCACCTACCCAACGGTGGCGCCGGCAGCGGAACCAGCTCTTGCACCCATCTGGCCACCGCCAGGGCTGCTTCTTCACCTTGCGGCGGCGCCACGATTTGCAGACCGGCGGGCAAGCCGTCGGCGTCGAGACCGCTGGGTACCGAAGCGACGGGTAGTCCGGTCAAGGTGAGGACAAACGTTGTGGCCACCCAATCGATGTAGGTCTCCATGGGCTTGCCGCCGACGGTGGCCGGATAGTTCATTTCGACATCGAAGGGCGCCACCGGCAAGGTTGGGGTCAGCACATGGTCGTAGCGTTGGAAGAGATCGTAGAAGATGTCCCACAACCGGGTCCGAGTGCGCTCGGCTTCCGCCAAGGCGGAGCTGGTCACCTCGAGACCGGCCCGGATATTGCCCGCCAGGTTCTCACCGAATTGGTCTAGATGCTCTAAGCGGCCCATCTGCTGTGCCACCATCCACAGCCCACGCAGGGCCAGGAAGGGACGGCGGGCGAAGGACAAATCGAGCTCGATGTCTTCGACCTCGGCGCCGGCTCGGCGCATGGCGTCCACCGCCCGCTGGCAGACTTGGCGCACCGAGGCATCGACGCCGATGCCGGCCACATCGGGGCAATAGGCGAAGCGGGTACCTTGCAAGGTGCTGTCGCGGACTCGGCCGAGGAAGTCCCTGCCCACCACCGGTTGGTAAAGGGGTGAGCGGGGCGTCGGCCCCGCCGTCGCCGCCAGGGCCAAGGCCACGTCCTCGGCGGTGCGGGCCATGAAACCCGAGACCTGGTAGGTGTCCCAGTGGAAGTCCGAGGGAATTGTCGGCACCAGGCCCGGTGACGGACGTAGCCCGACGACGCCGCAGAAACCGGCGGGAATGCGCAACGATCCCCCCAGGTCCGTCCCTTGGGCGAGGGCGATCATGCCACTGGCCAGGGCCGCCGCCCCGCCGCCGGTGGAACCGCCGGCGCTACGCTCCAGGTTCCAGGGATTGCGCGTCCGGCCGAAGACTTCATTGAAAGTATTGCCGCCGGTGGCGAATTCGGGGGTATTGGTTTTGCCCAGGATGATCGCTCCGGCCTTGCGCAGTCGTTCCACCACCAGAGCGTCCTGGCTGGGCACGTTGTCGGCGTAGACCGTCGAGCCATAGGTGGTGCGCATCCCGGCGGTCTCGGTGACATCTTTGATCCCCACCGGCAAACCGTGCAGCAGCCCTTGCGGCTCCCCGGCGGCGGTTTTGCGGTCGAGCTCGCGGGCCTCCTCGAGGGCCGTATCCGAAAGGGTGCAGATGGCCCCGATCCGGCCGTCCAGGGCTTCTATCCGTTGCAGGCACGATTGGATCAACGACTCGGCGGTGATCTCTTGACGCTCCAACAGGCGTCGCATCTCGACGGCGGACAAGGTGGCAAGCTCGGTCATCGGGATCTCCCAGCAAAAAGCAGGCTCTGTGGGTCGGCAAAAAGTATCTCAGTCGGCGGCGGCTCTGGCGACGGCCTGGCTCAAGGTACGACGGGTCAGCACCTCGGCCAGATGGCGTCGGTAGTCCTTGGAGGCGTGAATGTCCGCCGGTGGATCGATATCCTGGTGGGCGACGATTTCAGCCACCCGTTGCAGTAGGGAGGCACCCATCGGCTGGCCTTCCAAGGCCGCTTCCCCCAGGTGGGCGCGCACCGGCCCTTCCCCGACGCTGAGCAGGGCAAGGCGGGCTTGACGACAGACGTGCCCCTCTAACTCCAAGACCACCGCCACCCCCACCAAGGCAAAGTCGCCTTGACGGCGTGAGAATTCCTGGAAAGCCCAACCGCTGCCGGGGGCCAGATCCGGGATCTCCACCTCCAGGAGCAAGTCCTCGGGACCCACCGCCGTCTCGAAAAGAGAGATGAAAAAATCGTCCGCTGCTACCCAATCCTCACCCCGTTGACGCCGAATGCGGAATCGGCCATTTAACACCGAAACCACGGCGGGCAGCTCCGAGGCCGGATCGGCGTGGGCCAGACTGCCGCCGAAGGTGCCACGATTGCGGATCTGCGGATGGGCGATGCTAGGCATGGTCTCGGCCAACAACGGGGCCCGCCGGGCCACCAAGGGGCTACGCTCCACCGTCCTCTGGCGACACATGGTGCCGATGTGTAGCCCGTTGTCGACCTCGCGCAGGCCGGCCAGGCCTTCGACCCCGTTGAGATCGATGACCACCTCCGGCTGCGCCAGACGAAAGCTCATGGTGGGGATGAAGCTCTGGCCCCCCGCCAAGACCTTGGCGTCGTCTCCGTATTGGCGCAGCAGGTCCATGACCTCGTCGACCGTCTGCGGAGCAAAATAGACAAAGGGTGCCGGTTTCATCGTCCCCCCCCACCGCGCTGCGACCCGCCACCGTGCTGCGACCCACCACCGTGCTGCGACCCGCCACCGTGCACCAAATCGAACAGCCGGTGCGGGCTCAGCGGAATTTCGTGGATCTTCACCCCAAGGCCCGACAGGGCATCTTCCACCGCCTGGGCAAAAAGCGCCCCCACCGGAATCGCCCCGGCCTCGCCGGCCCCCTTGAGGCCCAGTGGATTGAGCGGCGACGGGGTCACCATGTGGGCCCCTTCGATGGTCGGCACGTCGGTGGAGGTGGGGAGCAGGTAGTCCATGAACGAGGCATTGAGCAACTGCCCCTCGTCGTCAAAGATCAGCTGCTCATAAAAGGCGTTGCCGATGCCCTGGGCCACACCGCCGTGGATCTGCCCATCGAGGATCATCGGGTTGATCACCTTGCCGCAGTCATGCACCACCACGTACCGCAGGATCTCGACATCGAAGGTCTCGGTGTCCACCTCGAGGATCATGGCGTGCACACCGCTGGCGGTGGTGCCGCTGGCGGGCCCGAAGTAGGTGGTGGCCTCCAACCCGGGCTCGGTGCCGGGCACCACGGCACCGCGCATGGGATTGGCCTTGACCGCCAGCTCCCCCAAGGTCATGGCCGTCTTGGGCACACCGCGTACCGCCACCTTGCCGTCCACCAGCTCCAGGTCCTCCTCGGCGGCCTCCAGCAGCTCGCTGGCCAAGGCCAGGATCTTCTTGCGCACCACCAAGGCGGCGGCATGGCACGCATTGCCCGCCACCACGGCGCCCCGGCTGGCGAAGGTGCCGCAGCCCCATTGGAACTCGCGGGTATCGCCGGTGGTCACCCGGACGTCGGCGATGTCGACCCCCAGCTGCTCCGCCACCACCTGCGCAAAGGAGGTGAAATGTCCCTGTCCTTGGGTCCCGACGCCGGTGGCGATGTTGACTTTGCCGCTGGCCTCGACGGTCACTCGGGCCCCTTCGTAGGGCCCGATGCCGGTGCCCTCAACGTAAGTCACCAAGCCGATGCCCACCGCCTTGCCTTGGGCCCGCAGCCGCGGTTGCTCCTCGGCGATGAAGCGCTGCCAATCGATCATCTCCGCCGCCTTGTCGACGGCCGGCAAATAGTCGCCGCTGTCGTACACCAAAGGGGCAAAATCCTGATAGATGATCTGGTGGTCGTGGGGGAAGTCTTCCTTGGCCAGCAGGTTTAGCCGCCGGATCTCCACCCGGTCGATGTCCATCTCGGCGGCGGCCAGGTCGAGCAGCCGTTCCATGACAAAGACGCCGTGCTGGCGCCCCGCCCCACGATAGGGGGTCACCAAGGTCTTGTTGGTGAAGATGGCTTTGAATTCGCTGTAGTAGCTCGGCACCCGGTAACAACCGAGGAGGGTGCATTGGCTGTTGATGGGCACCGTCAAGCCGTAGGGATCGTAGGCCCCACCGTCGTGCAGGAAGACGTCCTTGATGCCGAGAATCCGGCCCGCGGCGTCGACGGCCATTTCCGCTTCGTGGGTTTGCCCCCGCTCGTGGGTGGTGGCGAAGAAATTCTCCTGCCGGTCTTCGATCCACTTCACCGGTCGGTTCAGCCGCATGGAGATCCAGGGAAGCAGCACCTCCTCGGGATAGAACATCATGATCTTGGGACCGAAGCCTCCACCGATGAAAGGAGCGATGACCTGCACTTGCGATTCCGACAGGCCGAGCATTGCCGCCAGGCCATTGCGGATGGGGATGGGTGCCTGGGTCGTGTCCCAAATGCGCAGATTCTGCTCCCGGCCGTCCCAGTCGGCCACCACCCCACGGTTCTCCATGGCAGCGGCAATGCCATGGTCATAGGTGAAGCGCCCCGAGACCACTCGAGTTGCCTGTCGGCGGGCCGTTTCGTAGTCCCCCTTGTGCTGCACCACGTGGGCCGCCAGGTTGGACTCCAAATCCTCATGGATCAATGGCGCCCCCGCCTCGAGGGCGGCGTCCATATCCGCCACCACCGGCAAGGGGTCGATGTCGGCACAAATTTCGGCCACCGCGTCCTCCGCCACATAGCGACTCTCCGCCACCACAACGGCGATGGGCTCGCCGACGTGCCGCACCTTGTGGCGGGCCAAGGGAACCTGCGTCCGCTCATGGAAAACGATGCCTTCAATCGGCGGCGGTGGCACCAACAGGGGCCCCGGACGCCAATAATCTCCCAGGTCATCGGCGGTATAGACCGCCACCACGCCGGGGTGTTGCAGAGCCGCCTCCACATCGACGCCGTTCAGCCGTCCATGGGCGAAGTCGCTGCGCAGGAAGGCGACGTGCAGCATTCCCGGCAGGTGGACATCGTCGACAAACAGGGCACCGCCGGTGAGCAAGCGGGGATCCTCACGCCGTTTGACCGGCTGGCCGAAGTAACGGCTGCTCACGACATCTCTCCCGGCACGGCGCCTTCACCGAGCCCGTGCGCATCGCCTTGCCGTTGACGCCGACAGGCCAAACGCACCGCCTCGACAATGTTCTGATAGCCGGTGCAGCGGCACAAATTGCCCCCCAAGGCGTGGCGGATCTCCTCCTCGCTGGGATCGTCGTGCTCGGCCAGGAAAGGCACCAAGCTCATCAAGAAACCAGGGGTGCAAAAACCGCATTGCAGGGCGTGGGTGTCGCGAAACGCCTCTTGCAACGGATGCAGGGCCTCGGCGGTGCCCAAACCCTCGACGGTCTCGATCTCGTGATCATGGCTCTGCACTGCAAACATCAAGCACGAGCGCACCGCCGCACCGTCGAGCAGGATCGTGCAGGCGCCGCACACCCCATGCTCGCAGCCCACGTGGGTACCGGTGAGCCGCAGATCGTGGCGCAGGAAATCACTCAGCAGGAGGCGCGGCTCCACCTCTCGCTCATGGACCTCGCCGTTGACCGTGAGTCGAATGGGATGACGATTCGAGGCAGCTGTCGTGGACATCGTTCGGAGTCTCCTAGAAGCTTTTCCCTTAGGGACGCACCGTCGAGACGACAGGCGCCCTGTTGTGTGTCTCGGCCCTCAATCGCTGAAACGGCGCAGGATGGTGGACAGGAGCTGCTCGAAGGTGCCCCGCACCCGCTGGGCCACGTCGGTCACCTCGTCGTGGCACAGGGCTTCGTCCATCGACCCGGCGGCCAGGTTGGTGACACAGGAAATGCCCAACACCTTAGCCCCCATGTGGTTGGCGACAATCACCTCCGGCACCGTCGACATGCCCACCAGGTCGGCCCCCAAACGCCGCAACATCTCGATTTCGGCCGGTGTCTCGTAAGCCGGGCCGAAGAGCCCCGCATAGATGCCGTGTTTGAGGCCGATGTCGCAGGACGCCGCCGCCTCTTCCGCCAGACGGCGCAGGGCGGCATCGTAGGCATAGGTCATGTCGGGGAAACGGGGCCCCAAGCGATCATCATTGGGGCCGCGCAAAGGGCTGGCCCCGAAGAGATTGAGATGATCGCGGATGAGCACCAAATCCCCCACCTCGAGATCCTTGCCCAGACCACCGGCGGCATTGGTCACCACCACCTTGTCGGCCCCCAATAACAGCATCACACGCAGCGGCAAAGTGACCTTGGCCAGGTCGTATCCTTCATAGAAATGTACGCGGCCCTGCATGGTGACGCATTGGGTCTCGCCAACTCGACCAAATACCAAGCGCCCCACATGCCCTTCGACACTGGACACTGGGAAATGGGGAATGTCTTGATAGTCGATGGCAAAACGATCCTCGAAGGTCTCGGCATAGGGACCAAGACCGCTGCCCAGGATCAAGGCGGCTTGGGGACGGTCGTCCCGTCCAGCCGCCTGCAAGCTGCCACGGATGGCCGCCACGGCCTCCTGCAAGCGATCAAATAGACCGTCGGTTGGACCGTCGCCTGCACCATCGACGGACGACACATGTTGCTCAGCGCTCATCGCAATACCTCGAGAATTCGGCTGCCCGGCGGCGCCGCCCGATCGCCGATGCGGAAGGCACCGAGCAACCGTTGGCGGGCCTCCTCGACACCGCGATCATTGTGAATCAAAAAGGCCAGGGGCTCACCGACGGCCACCGTATCGCCCACCCGTACCGCCATCTCAATGCCCACCGCCGGGTCGACTTTATCCTCCTTGCGGCGCCGTCCCGCCCCCAGCACGAGCGCCGCAACGCCCACGTCCTCGGCCGCGATGGCGGCCACCTTACCGGCTTTGGGGGCCACCACCGGCGTCCGTTGGCGGGCCCGCGGCAAGATGCCCTGGGGATCGTCCACCACCCGCGGATCGCCGTCCTGGGCCTCCACCAATCGCCGGAAGAGATCCAGGGCCGAGCCGCCGTCTAGGGACGCCGCTATGCGCTCGGCCCCCTCTGCGCCGCTGTCGACGACCCCACCGCAGAGCAGCATCTCAGCCCCCAGCCGCACCGTCAGCTCGCGGCTATCGGCCGGTCCTTCGCCCCGCAGCACGGCGATGGACTCCGCCACCTCCAGAGCATTGCCGACGCTCGAGCCGATGGGGCTGTCCATGTCGGTGACCACCACCGTCACCGGCTTGCCGGCCGCTGCGCCGATGGTCTTGATGGCATGGCCCAGCTGCGACGCCTGTTGACGGGTCTTCATGAAGGCGCCATGGCCTACTTTGCAGTCGAGCACCAAAGCGTCGATGCCCTCCGCCAACTTCTTCGACATGATCGATGAGGCGATGAGGGGCACCGACTCCACCGTCGCCGTCACATCCCTCAGGGCATAGAGCACCCGGTCCGCCGGGGCGATGCGCTCCGTCTGGCCGATCAAGCAGAGCCCGAGCTCGGCGACGGTGCGACGGAAACGGTCGACCCCGAGATCGACACGGAAACCGGGGATCGACTCCAGCTTGTCCAAGGTGCCGCCGCTGTGGCCGAGACCACGGCCGCTGACCATGGGCACGGCGACCCCACACGCGGCGACGGCGGGCGCCAGGGGCAACGAGATCTTGTCGCCGACGCCGCCGGTGGAATGTTTGTCGACCTTCGGACCGGGGATCTCCGACAGATCGAGCACATCGCCGGAGTGCAACATGGCTTGCGCCCAGGCGGCTAGCTCGGCATCGTTGAAGCCGCGCAGGAAAATGGCCATCAACATGGCGGCGATCTGGTAGTCCGGGATGCTGCCCTCGGTGACGCCTGCGATGAAGGCTTCGATTTCGCCCTCGCTCAAAGGTTTGCCGTCCCGCTTCTTGCGAATCACCTCCTGCGGCAGAATCTTGATTGGGGACCGGTCAGCGGTAGAAGCGTGAGTCATGGACGATGGACTTTCTCGAGAAAGCTCTGCCCGACAGCGGCGGCGGGAAGAGCGAAGATGGAGCGCAGGGTGGCGGCGATGTCGGCGAAGGTCTCGCCGACGCCGAGATCGACCCCGGCGCGGAGCCGCGGACCCCACACCAGCAAGGGTACCTGCTCCCGGGTGTGATCGCTGCCGGGCATGGTGGGATCGTTGCCGTGGTCGGCGGTCAAGATCAACATGTCGTCGGCGCGCAGAGCTCGGAGGAGGTCTGGCAGCCGTTGGTCGAAGGCTTCGAGACACCGGGCATACCCCGGGGCGTCCCGTCGATGGCCATAGAGGGCATCAAAATCCACCAGATTGGTGAAAATCAAGCCCCGCGGCAAGCGTCCCATCACCTCCAAGGTGCGCTCGACCCCTTCGGCGTTATTGCCGCTGCCGACCTTCTCCGCGACCCCGGCGCCGGCGAAGATGTCGTAAATCTTGCCCACCCCCACCACCGGCACGCCCGCCTCCCCCAGGGCGTCGAGCACCGTTGGCCCCGGCGGTCGGCGGGAGTAATCGCGACGCCCTGCGGTACGACAAAAGCTGCCGGGCTCACCGATAAAAGGTCGAGCGATGACCCGTGCGACCCCCAAGGGATCGACCAATCGCCGGGCGACGGCACAACAACGGTAGAGCTCGTCGAGGCCAAAAGTCTCTTCGTGGGCGGCGATCTGCAACACCGAGTCACCCGAGGTGTAGACGATGGGCCGACCGGTGCGCAGATGCTCTTCGCCCAATCGATCGATGATCTCGGTCCCCGAGGCTGGGACGTTCCCCAGCACCCGATGCCCCGTGGCGTCGGTGAAGCGCTTTAGGAGCTCCTGCGGAAAACCCTCGGGAAACACTGGAAACGGGATCGCCGTGGGCAGGCCGGCAATCTCCCAATGGCCGGTGGTGGTGTCCTTGCCGGCCGACAGCTCAGTCAACCGCCCGAAGGCCGCCTGGGGAGCGGCTCTAGGGGCCACCCCTTCGATCGATGCCAGATGACCGAGGCCCAGGGCGGCCAAGTTTGGCAAGTGCAATCCACCGACTGCCCGCGCCGTATGGACCAGGGTGTTGGCCCCTTGGTCTCCAAAGGCCGCCGCATCGGGCGCCCCGCCAACGCCCACCGAATCGAGGACGATGAGGATGACCCGGCTCAAGGGAGCCGGTGCCTGGGACTGGGAGGTCATATTCACCGACGAACTATATCGCGACCCTCGTCTCGGCAGATATGTCTCGCAGTATCGTCCCCACCCACCAATCAGCTCGTTGCCCTACGGTCTTCGCCACCCCGTCCCAGATGAGACGCCCGGCCAGCAGCAGCTTGGCCCGCCCACGACCTCGTGACCTTGCGGAGTCTGATAGCATTCCCGCTCTTGTCGCCACCCGACGACGTCCTTGCAAAATGAGACCCGACCGCCGACGCGGTCTGCAACACCCGACCGCCCGTGCGCGGTCTGCAACATAGCCAGGAGAGCACCTTGGATTTCTCACTGACCCCTGAGCAACTCGCCATCCAGGAAGCTGCCCGCGACTTCGCCCTCGGCGAGGTCGATCCCATCGTCGACGAGTACGACGAAGCCCAGAAATTTCCCATGGATGTGATGATGAAAGCCGGTGAGCTCGGCTTTCTCGGCATCCTCTTCCCCGAGGAATACGGTGGAGCCGGGCTCGGCTACATCGAGTACGCCCTGATCATCACCGAGCTATCGAAGATCGATCCCTCGGTCGGCATCAGCGTCGCCGCCCACAACTCCCTCGGTACCAACCACATCTACAAATTCGGCAACGAAGAGCAGCGACAACGCTGGGTTGTGCCCTTGGCCGAAGGTAAGAAGATCGCCGCTTGGGGGCTGACGGAGCCCGACGCCGGTTCCGACGCCGCCGCCACCAAGTCGCGGGCCGAGAAAGTCGAAGGCGGCTGGATTCTCAACGGCACAAAACAATTCACCACCCACGGCACGGTGGGGGATGTGTGCGTCATCATGGCGGTGACCGACCCCAGTGCACCCCGCCACCACAACATCTCCGCCTTTGTGCTCGAAAAGGGCATGGACGGTTTTCGTCCCGGCAAGAAGGAAAACAAGTTGGGAATCCGCGCCTCGGATACCGCCGAGGTGGTGATGGAGAACTGCTTTGTCCCCGACGAGAACCTGCTCGGGGAGCCCGGCGAAGGCTTCATACAAGCCTTGCAAATCCTCGACGGTGGACGCATCTCCATCTCGGCCCTCGGCCTCGGCACCGCCATCGGCGCCTTTGAGACCGCCCTGGCCTATTCCAAGGAACGCCACCAGTTCGGCAAGCCCATCTGTCAATTCCAGGCCATCCAGTTCCACCTGGCGGAAATGGCCACCCGCATCGCCGCCGCCGAGATCCTCACCCTCAGCGCCGCCGCCGAGATGGACCGCAGCGGCAAGGTGTCGCAGCTGGCTTCCAAGGCCAAGCTCTACAGCGGCGAGACGGCGGTGTTCTGTGCCGAGCGCGGCGTCCAGATCCTCGGAGGTTATGGCTTTATCAAGGACTACCGGGCCGAGAAGTATTTCCGCGACGCCAAGATCTGCACCATCGGTGAGGGTACCAGCGAGGTGCAACGCATGGTCATCGCCCGCAACCTGCTGCGCGGCCACTGAGCGGCGGGCGGGCATCATGATTCGAGGTGTCGACCACATCGGAATCGCCGTCCGCTCGATCGACGAAGCGCGCCCCCTCTACGAAGCCCTCGGGCTGGAAATCGAGCGCATCGAAGAGGTACCGCAGGAGGGGGTGAGGGTGGCGTTCATCCGCTGCGGCGGCACTCATCTCGAGCTGCTCGAAGCCATGGGGCCCGATTCCCCCATCGCCAAGCACATCGACAAACGGGGGCCGGGCATTCACCACCTGTGCCTCGGTAGCGACGATGTACGCAGCGATGATCAGCGTCTGCGCGACGCCGGTCTACAGGTGTTGCGTCCGGAGCCCACCCTCGGTGCCGGAGGCGCCGAGGTACAATTTGTCCATCCCAAGAGCACCGGCGGTATTCTCCTGGAGCTGTCGCAGCCCGCCGCCGAAAGCGACCCCCACGGTAGCTGACCATGGAAGTCGGACAGTTCGTCGTCCTTTCTCTGGCCAACCCAAATGAGAAGTACTGGGGGCTCTTGCTGACCCTCGACGGCCCAGGCATCACTTTGCGGGGCGTCAATCTGTCGAGCTTCGAAGATTGGGTGCAGGAGGTCGCTCAGCAGCAAACGCCCACCCTGGGTGCGTCGACGATCTTCTTCCCCCTGCACCGGGTGGAGCGTCTTTCCCTCGACGAGCCGATGGGCGAATTGGAGAGCCTGCACCAAAGCTTCGAGCGCCGGACGGGCCAGTCACCGGAAAACCACTTGCTTACGGCAGCCCAGGGCGTCGTTCACTGAGCGCCATTGGCTGTCCCCTAGTGGGCTCGCAAGTATTGGCGCACCATCAGCGCGACCGTGGCTCCTTCACCGGCGGCGCTGGCCGCCTGATGGGTGCTGCCAGCCCGCACATCGCCGGCCGCGAAGACACCTTTTAGGCTCGATTCCAGGGCTCGGTCAGTGGTGATGAAGCCGTCGACATCGCGGGCTATCTTCGACGGTAGGCCTTCGCTGTTGGGACTCAATCCGATGAACACAAAGACCGCCGCCGGCTCCAGGGTTTCCGTCTCACCTTGGCTCTCGATCACCACGCCGGTGAGCTGCGAATCCCCCTCAAAGGCGGTCACCTCGGTGTTGTAGCGCAGCGTGATCTTTTTATGCTGCTCGATCTTGTCGACCACCAGGGGCGCGGCGCTGAAGGCCTCACCTCGCACCAGAAAAGTGACGTGATCGGCAAAGCGGGTGAGAAAGAGCCCCTCTTCCGCTGCGCTATTGCCCCCACCCACCACCACCAGATGCTTGTCGCGATAGAAGGGCCCGTCGCAAGTGGCACAGAAATGGATACCGGCGCCGATCAGCCGGTCTTCGCCCGCCACCTCGAGACGGCGGTAGGTGGCGCCGGTTGCCAAGACCACGGCCCGGCCGCCGTACTCCGCTCCATCCGCCGTCTCGACATAGTGCACCTCGCCCTCGGGGCGCACATTGACCACCTCCTTGGCCTGCAGGACTTCGACACCGAAGCGTCGCGCCTGGCGCACCAGACGCTCGGCAAAATCCTCACCGCTGATACCGTCGGGAAAGCCGGGAAAGTTGTCGAGACGATCGGTGATCCCGGCTTGGCCGCCGAGACCACCCTTCTCGATCACCAAGACCTCCATACCCTCGCGGGCCAGGTAGAGGGCAGCGGTCAGACCGGCGGGCCCACTGCCGACGATGACGACATCGTAGAAGCTCAGGCGAGCTTTGGTCTCGAGACCGAGGGCGTCGGCCAGCTCAGCGTTGCTGGGATTGGTCAGGATGCGGTCGTCCTCGAAGACCAAGGTCGGGATGCGTCGTTTGCCGTCGTTCGCCTTCTCGACCAAGGCGATGGCGTTCTCGTTGTCGGTGATGTCGACCCAGGCATAGGGAATGCGGTGCTCGCCAAGGAATTTCTTGGCTCGACGACAATCACCACACCAATTCGCACCGTAAACGGTCAAAGCAGTTTTCGACATCACATCTCCTCCACGACGCCCGCAGCGCCGGATTGATTCAGGTAGGCCAACTAGGATGCCGTCGGCCGTCGATGGTTACGCCGGGAGGCTCAACACTCGATGACGTTGATGGCCAAACCGCCGCGGGAGGTTTCCTTGTATTTGCGCTTCATGTCCTCCCCCGTCTGACGCATGGTCTTGATCACCTTGTCGAGGGAGACGTGATGTTTGCCGTCGCCGCGCAGGGAGAGGCGAGCCGCCTGGATGGCCTTGACCGCCCCCATGGCGTTGCGCTCGATGCACGGGATCTGCACCAAGCCACCCACCGGATCGCAGGTCAAACCCAGGTTGTGCTCCATGCCGATCTCCGCCGCATTTTCCACTTGCTCCGGCGTGCCGCCGGTCACCGCCGCCAGGGCCCCGGCGGCCATCGAGCAGGCCACCCCGACCTCCCCTTGGCAGCCGACCTCGGCCCCGGAGATCGACGCATTCTTTTTGAACAGCTTGGCGATGGCACCGGCGGTGAGCAAGAAGGTGACAATGCCATCGTCATCGGCGTTCGACACAAAGCGGCGGTAGTACTCCAAGACAGCTGGGATGATGCCCGCCGCGCCGTTGGTCGGGGCCGTCACCACCCGGCCGCCGGCGGCGTTCTCTTCGTTGACGGCGATGGCGAAACAGCTCACCCAATCGATGATCGACAGGGGATCCCGCATCGACAGCTCCGGTCGGGAGCGCAACCCTTCGTACATCACCGAGGCACGGCGTTGTACTTTGAGGAAGCCGGGTAGCTGCCCCTGATTGTGGCAGCCGTTCTCGACACATTGCCGCATGGCGGCGGCGATCTCCAGGAGACCTCGTCGGATCTCGTCGGTGCTTCGCCACATCTCCTCGTTGCGCATCATCACTTGCCAGATGGCGAGATTCTCGGCGCTGCAGATGTCCAGCAGCTCTTGGCCGGTATTGAACTCCAGCGGCAGGACGGTGGTGTCTTCCACCACCTTGTCCTCGGAGGCCACATCGACATTGACCACAAACCCACCGCCCACCGAGTAGTACTCACGCTTGGCCATCGGCTCACCGTCGGCCCCATAGGCGGTGAAACGCATGCCGTTGGGGTGGTAAGGCAAGGACTCTCGACGCTTGAAAAGAAGATCCTTGTCGACATGGAAGTCGATCCCATGGCGGCCAAAGAGGCGAATGCGCCGGCCCGCCTCGACGGCTTCGACGCGCCCGGAGACGGAGCTCGGGTCCACCGTCTCCGGCTCGTCCCCCTCGAGGCCGATGATCACCGCCCGGTCAGTGCCGTGCCCCTTGCCGGTCAAGGCGAGGGAGCCGAAGAGCTCCACCCGGATGCGATGTACCGCCTCCAATTGCTGGCTGTGCTCGAGACGCTCGAGGAAACGTCGTGCCGCCCGCATCGGGCCGACGGTGTGGGAGCTCGACGGCCCGATGCCCACCGTGAACAACTCAAAAACGCTAATCGCCATCTATCGGTCCTCCAGTCGAGCCTATCTCTGTGGCGCAACCCTGTGCGCCGTGGCGCGGAGTGTGGAGGAGGCCCCTGAGGAAGTCAAGACGGTCGAGAGGAACCTCTCATTCAACCTCATTCACTGGTCAACATCTGCCGCGCCAAAGGCACCTCGGGGTCGTCCGGAGCCATGTCGATGAACTTTTGCAGATACTGCTTGGCTTTGGTCGGATCGATGGAGAAATACACCAATCCCAGGGTGTAGTAAGCGCGGGCCATATCCGGCGCCAGGGCCACCACCTTCTCGAGGTTGCGCAGGGCAGCGTCGGAGTCGCCGCTGCGGAAGTCGAGCTCAGCGCGCTGGTGGAGAACCGCCGCCGCATTGGCCGGGTCGACCTCGGCATAGGCGTCGAAGGCGGCGGCGAGCTGCTCTTGGTCATTGCGTACATCGTGGATCAAGTAGCGAATGCGGCGGCCCTGCAAGTTGTCGGGATCCCGCTGCAGGAGCTCGGCCACCGCCGCCAGGGCTTGCTCGTACTTTTCCTGGTTGTAGTAGACGCTGGCCAGGCCGTTGTAGGCCGCCACCAGCTCGCCATCGAGCTCGAGGGCCGCCCGAAACTGACGCACCGCCTCGTCGAGATCGCCGTTCTGGCTGGCGATGGCCCCCCGGTTGAACGTCTGTACCGCCAGATTATCGGCAAAATCCGTGTCTTCGAGGGCCGACCTCAGCACTCGCTGCTTGTCCTCATCCCCCAGCCCCAAATAAGCCTGGTAGGCCAACCGCTTGCCCTTGGCGTCGTCCGGCTGCAAAGCCATGTAGCGTTCGGCGGCGCTGGCCGCGGCGGCGAAGTCCTCTTCTTCCAAATAGATGTCCGTCAGCCCAAAGAAGGCCTGCGCCAGGCTGGGATCGAGGGTCGAGGCTTCGATGAACAGGGTTTTCGCTTTGGCCTTGTCAAGCCCTTGGAAGGCCTGCACTCCCTCGTTGTAGGCCTCGACGGCCCGCTGCCGGTTGCCCATCGCCTCGGTGATCAAACGGAAATCGATGTTCTGGGTGTCCCCGGGACCCAAGGGAATCTCAGCCTCGAAGGGGGCAAAACCCTCCTTCGCCAGGGCGACGGTGTACTCCCCCTGTGGATCGGTAAGGCGGAAGGTGAACATCCCCTTGCGATCGCTGGTCGCCGTTTCGGAGAAAGACGTCCCGTCGGCGGAGGTCATGCGTACCGACACGTCCGCCAGCGCCTTGTCCTCGGTGTCGAGCACCCGTCCGTTGAGCTCGCCGACAGCGGTCTTCTTCTTGCCCTTTTTGCCCAAGGTGGGTGTCGCCCCGAGGAAGCCCCATAGGGTCACCAACATCAAAGACACAACCCAGCCGGCTCTGCCGACCGGGCGACGGGTGAGGTGGTTAGTTGTTGCTTGCATGAATGACTCCCGATCTGATGTTCTGATGAGTTGACCGACGCCTCGGAGGGACCCCTCAGCGGCCGGAAAGATCTTCCACCCAAAGCTTGGCGGCGGCATCGCGACCCAAAACCACCTCGGCGCCGCCCTGGGGACGCAGGGCCACGACTTCGGCACTGGGGTCCTGAAAGGCAACACCCACCCGGGTCCCGGGTTTCAGCCCATGGCGCTCGATGAAACGCAGAAAAGTCTCGTCCTGGTCGCTGACCCGAGCGATCCGAAAATGCTCACCGGCCGGACAATCCCCCAAATTGATCAGCTCCTTGTCCGGCAGCTCGCCGCGCACGTCGGGGATGGGATCGCCGTGGGGATCGGTGCGCGGATGGCCGAGCATCTGGTCGATACGGTCGATCAACTTGTCCGACATGGCATGCTCGAGCCGTTCCGCCTCGTCGTGCACCTCGGACCAGTCGAGCCCCAGGGTCTCCACCAGAAAGAGCTCGATGAGGCGATGGCGGCGCAACACATCCAAGCCCATTTGGCGTCCACCGTGGGTCAGACGCACCCCATTGTAGGGTTCGTAGACCACCAGACCACCCTTCTCTAAGGTCTTGACCATCGCCGTCACGGTGCCCGGAGCCACCTCCAACGAGGCGCCGATCTGCCCCATGGTCACCAGCTGCCCCTCGTCGAGGCGCTGCTCCGCCACCACAATGGCTTTCAAATAGTCCTCGACCGTGCTCGTCGTCATAGCGCAAAGATCTCCACCGGCCTGGGGCCGTTAGTACGTGCTGCCGGGCGACAGGTCGACCACTCGACAGTCGACCTCACGGGCTTGAAGCTCCCGACGCAGCTCCTCGGGGGTGCCGGAGAGCGCCGGGAACGTCCCCCAGTGAATGGGAATCACCTCGGGCACCCGCAAGAAACCACAGGCCATGGCCGCCTGTGCCGGATCCATGGTGAAGAGGTCGCCGATGGGCAGAAAGGCCAAGTCCGGAGTATGGAGATCGGCGATCAGCTTCATGTCCGAGAACAGCGCCGTATCGCCAGCGTGGTAAAAACTGTAGCCACTGGCCAAACGCACCACAAAACCACTGGCCACACCGCCGTAGATCATGCGGTTGCCGTCGTTGATGCTCGAGGTATGCAACGCCGGCACTTGCGTCACCCGCAAGTCGAGCACCTGCTGGCTACCCCCCAGATTCATGCCTTGGCAGTTCTCGACCCCTTGGTCGCTCAGCCAAGCACAAATCTCATAGGTGGCAACGACACTCTTCGGGCGATGGCGCTTGGCCAGCTCGACGGCATCGGCCATGTGATCATCATGACCATGGGTGATCAGCATGGCGTCGAGGCGCTCGAGCTCCTTGACCCCGTCGGGACAGGCCGGATTGCCCGCCACCCAAGGGTCGATGAGCAGCACCTCGCCACCGGCCAGATCGCAGCGGACGGTGGAGTGCCCCAAGAAAGTGAAACGCGGACGATCAGGCAGCGAGCTCATCGGGTCTCCTCAGCAGTCGGTGGTTGTCAGGCGAAGACGGGGCCGTCGAGGGACGCGTCCCTCACGGGGCGCACAAATCCGTCACCGGTTGATTCTTTCGCAAAGCTTTCTCCATGCGGCGGATCAGCTGCATGACCTCGAAGCGGCTGATCTTGGCGCCGGGCCCCTTCTTCTCGACCCGATCCAGGGCGGCGAAGGCGAGCAGCACTTGCACGGCGTTGAAGGCCACCACCCCATGGGGCGCCCCGTCCCGTTGCAGGATATCAATGTACTCTCGGCTGGCCTGTAAATCCTCGCGGGCCACTCCGAAGACGGTGGCTCGATCGAGGTTCCGCGGCAAGTAGGACCGCCCCTCCGTGGCATCGAAGGAGGCGTCCTTGAGAATGTTCACCAGCTGCAGGGCCTCACCGAACTGCCGGGAGCGGGCCCGCAGGGCCGGCGCCCGGGGCAGCCGTGGCGAAGCGATGAGGAAAAGCTCGGTCAGCATCTCGCCGACGATGCCGGCGACGATATAGCAATAGTGCCGCAGATCGTCGAGGTCCCGCAGCTCCAGCTCACCGTCGTCGTCGGTGCGGGAGACGAACTCGCCCATGCCCTCGATGGTCCGCAAGGCATGCTGACGCACCACCACCTGCGCCGTCGCGTCGAGGTCAAAAAAGGCGTCGAGCACGGCGGGGACCTGCTGGATCAACTCTTGGTATCCGGCGTGGTCGATGGGTACCTCGGCCTGCCAACGGGAGGCCAACACCGGAGCCTCCGGCGAGGGATGGCCCAGCAGACCGGCGAAATCCTGCAGCGCTCCGAGGCGCTTGCGACGGGGCCAGGAGGCGGCGTCCTCGAAGGTGTCCGCAATGCGAAAAATCAGGTAGGCAAGGGTCACTTGCCGGCGCATCGGTTCCGGCAGGTAGGGGATCGACAAAGCGAAGGTACGACTGGTTTTTACCAGTAGATCTTGGAAATCAGCCATGGCGATGGGGATCTAAGCCGACTCCTTGGCGGCGAAGCGAGTCCCGGGAACCGCTTCCCCGACCAGCGCTCGCCCCAGATTTCCAGGCGTCAGGCCGTTGATCAGCCAGGACTCGACGCCCCGACGGGCCAGGGTATGACAAGTGGCGAGGCGCAGCTGCATGCCGCCGGTGACGTCGGTCCCCCGGGTGGCGCCGATCTGACGCCGCACCGAGAACAGGTTGTGTCGGTTCACCGTGTCGATGGTTTGGCCCTGACGATCGTAGATGCCGTCCGTCTCGCCACACCACAAAACACGATGGATACGATAACTCGCCCTTCGTAGACGTGCCGCTAGATAATTGACCAGTTTTTCCGTCGAACAGATGGCAGCCCCCCAGGCCAGGTCCTGAAGGACATCGCCATAGACCACCGGCATCAGCCCCAGCTCGAGGGCCTGGAGCAGGGGACGGAGCTGCCCTTTCTGAGGCGCCCCCGCCTTGGCGACCAGGCCGCTGGACGGCACCCAGCTGTAGGGGATGGAGCCCCGCTTCACCAGAGCCTGCACCACCTGTCGGTGGAGGCTGGCCGCTTGATGTTGGGTGGTGGCGACGCCCCGCAGCTGCTCGGTCGTCGGGGCGCTCCCCGGGGCGATATAGACCCCGTCACCCAAACCGCAGGCCGCCGCCGCCGCATGGCCGAAGGACCCGCTGCCATGGCTCAGGACGAGGGGCTGCGACATCTTCGGTTGGGCTTCGGCGATCTCCGCCGCCAACCGAGAAATAACCTCCGATCGCGCCGTCAGCGGCGTTTCCTTGTCGGTGATCAAGCTACCACCCAACTTGACGATCACTACGCCCTTCGCTGGCGTGCCGGGGGGCGACGAGACAGCGGGCGACGAAACGGCGGGCAAGGCACTCACAGTAAGTGCTCCTCTTCCCGCACCGGACCGCCGCCGACACCATCGCGCATCACCCGTTCCACCCCCTCCAAACCCTGTAGACACTGGGCGACGGCGTCGGCATCTTGCGGCTCACAGATGACGTGGACATTGGCACCGGCGTCCATGGTGCTCCAGGCGGCGACCCCATCGGCACGCAGACGGCGCACCGCTTCGAGCACCGTCAAGGTGGCGGGCTGCCAGTAGAAGACCGGCGGGTGGGAGGTCATGGCGACGCAGTGGAGGTCGATGGCTTCGGCTTCGACCACCGGGCCCAGGAGGGCAAAATCCCGCTGCTCGATGGCCTTGCGCACCGCCGCCAGACGGGACGGTAGACGGCGTTGACGGGTTCGCCAATAGGGGCTGGTACGGGCCCGCCGGTGGCCGTCGAGGGACGAGGTGTCCTTCGGCCCCGTCTGGACCAAGGCGATGATGTTGGCCAACGGCCAGGCCTCGGCGTCGGCCAGCTGGAAGGCGTAGTGCTCGGCTCCCCCTTGGCCCGGTCCGCTGCGCGGCCACTCGACGTAACCCCCGAGCACCGAGCGGGAGGCGGAGCCTGAACCGCTGAGCCGCGCCAAGGCGGACTGTTGGTCGACCGGCATCTCGATCCCCAAGGCCCCCAGGGTGGCCAAGGTCAAAGCGGAAAACCCCGAAGCCGAAGACGCCATGCCGGCGGCGGCGGGAAAGCTGTTCTCCGTCGCCACGCGAAAACGCCCACCGCAGCCGGTAATCTGGCGCAGGGTGTCCAGGTGATGGCGTACCCGGACGGCGAAGGCGGGCGGCGCCTCCTCGAAGCCCCCCTCCCCTTGACGCCAGAAGATCTCGTGCTCGGAGGAGTCGTCCTGCAAGTGCTCGACGCTGCAACGGCTGTAGCAGGCGTCGAGGGTCATGGAAATCGACGGGTTGACGGGAATGGCCTTCTTGAGGTCCTTGGCCCCCCAATACTTGATGAAGGCTATATTCGACGGTGAACGCACCGTAGCTATTTGGCTCATATTCGACTCTCGAAAAAAAGAATGGGTCAGCCGTGGTTCCGGCCGGTGATGTCGGCCATGGTTTCGACCCGCGGCCGGCCCCGATCATACCCGATCTTGCCTCTCATGCCGTGTGGTGGCGCTGCACTCCCGGAGCTCCCAAGGCGATGTCCAAGGGCTCCAGGGGGTCGAGAAAACGCCATTCGGCCAATCGTTCCGGTTGCGGGTGGGCTATCAACAGCGATCCCGCCCCGGGCCCCCCTAAGGCACCGGCCCCCGAAATCTTGGCCGCTCCTCCCTCCGCTTCGATTTGTCGCACCACCTCTTGGAGGCCGGCCGGTACCACCCCGAGATCCTCCAACCCCGCCTGGAATCGGCGCAGCAGGGGAATCAACCCCGTAACGACCATCGGCTCCGGCGCCAACAGGCCTCGGCGCAGCTCCCGGGTGGCCTCCACCATCGCCGTCATCGCCCCATCGAAACGCCGACGCTGATGCTGGCGAAGACGGCGCACCGCCGCCACCACCTCGCCGGTGTCTTGGGCCGGCGAGCCGGAGTTGAAAATTCTGATCTGGCGCAGCCACGGCGGCGTCGACGTCATGGGCTCGATGCGCAACCCCTCGCCGTCGTCTCGGTGGGCCCAGACCAAACCACCGTGCAGCACCGTGGCGCTGTCGATCCCCGAGGGCATGCCGTGCTGCCGGCGCTCGATGTCCAAGGTCAGACGCTCCAAGGTCATGGCATCGAGCTCTTTGCCATGCCAAGCGGCCAACCCCACCACCAAGACGGCGGCGACGGCGGCGGAGCTGCCAAAACCTGCCCCCAGGGGGATGTCCGATTGCAAATGCAGGCGCATTCCCAGGCCTTGGCCGTCCACTTCCGTCCCTTCGGCGGCCAGGGTCCTCGCCGTCTCGCCCAGGGCCACTTTTACCAAATGGGCAGGGTCCTCGCCGCGGACCCGGGCAAAGGACTCCTGCGATGGCGCCTGGCGATAGCGTTCCCAGGCTTCGGCTGCGCGGCGGGCATCCGCCAGCAGTGACGACCAAGAGCAGTGCTGCTCGACACCGATGAGGGGAATGTCGAGCCGTACCCCGGAGCCCGCCATCGGCTCGAAGCGGGCATGCAAACGGCGGTCGATGGCCGTCACCAGGGCCGGATGCCCATAGACGGCGGCATGCTCGCCCATCAGAATTGTCTTGCCCGGGGCAGAGACCACCAGCGGCGGCCGATCTAGGCTGCGTTGCATGCTCGAGCTTCGCTTAGGGTCCGCAAAAAATAAGTTCCCAGCATCGAGTGGGCGAGGGCGCGCCTGTCGCCAGGCGCGCGAGGGAGGCGTATTTGTGGTACGTCGCAGCGAGCGCAACGCCGCGAGAGGTGATGCGATTGCCCCCGAATGCGGAAGATATTTTGGCGCGGACCCTTAGGTAACCACTGGACCCCACGACGCTGCCGCAGGGCCGGTGAAGAATCGCGACCAGGAATCTCAGCTCTTGGCGCCGCTGCGCCCAAGCTTTTCGTGGGCACGGGCCAAATCCCGCGAGGTCAACGCCGACAGCAGAGACAGCTCACCCGCCAGGACGGAGGCACCGAGGATCTCCGCCAACCGCATCACCGCGTGCCCCGGGCGCTCGGAGTCGGCCTGCACGCCCAACAGGGCCAAGGCCTCCTGCTGCGTCGCCAGACTGGTGCCGCCACCCACCGCCGCCAGGGGCACGTCGGGCAAATAGACGGAAGCGATGACCCCCTCTGGCCCTCGGGGCTCGATGGTGGTGACGCCGACGGCGCTTTCCGCCACTTGCGCCGGGTCCTGGCCGGTGGCCAAGAAAAAGGCCGCCAGGATGTTGGCGAAGTGGGCGTTGAAGCCCAACGAGCCGGCGGCGATGGAACCCAGCAGGTTCTTGCGATACTGCACCTCCACCAGGGCGCGGGCGTTGGTCTTCAACACCTTGTGCAGAATCTGCTTGTCCAACTGCACCTCGGCGAACAGACGTTTGCCGCGACCCTCTTGGAAATTGACGTGGGAAGGTTTCTTGTCGACACAAAAATTGCCCGACAGGGAAACGCACTCGACCCCGGTTTGCGGCTCGATGAAATCTTCGATCACCCGGTCGCAGGCGATGGTGGCCATGTTCATGCCCATGGCATCGCCAGAGTCGAAACGGAAACGCAGGAAGACCGTCGTACCCATGGCTTGGGGCCGGATGTCGAGGAGCTTCAAGAACCTGGAGCCAGCTTCGGTGCGACGGCGGATTTCCTCCGTGTTGACCTCCAGCCACTGGATGAATTCTCGGGTTTCAACAACCCCGGAGGTGCGGAAGACCGGGGCCCTCGTGATGCCCACGTTATCGACCCGTACCACCGCCCCGCCGGCCTCCCGCAGGGCTCGGCAACCGCGGTTGGTGCTCGCCACCAGCGCTCCTTCGGTGGTCGCCAACGGCACGTAGAGCTCTTCGTCCTGCACGTACTCGCCGCGGATGCGCAGCGGACCGATGACCCCCACCGGCACTTGCACGGCACCGAGGAAGTTCTCGCAGTTTTGACGCGACACCCGCTCGTCGTCGAAGGGGTAGTGGCCCATGCTGTCGAGGCGGGCGCCGGAGATTTTGCTCAAGGCGTCTCGCCGGACCTCCGCCTGCCGACGTGCCGACATCTCCTTCGGCAACTGATGGAAGCGGAGGTCACCCTCCGCCAGGGCATCGACCAGCTCCTGCCGGGCATCCCGTGGGGCGGATTCTTCTGCGGTGACGAGCGATAGGGCGGCTTGACTTTCGTTCATATCGGACTCCCCTGAGGTCACTATCAATACCTCGTGACCAGCTGGATGCGTCGCAACTCGTCGAGAGTGCGGGCACCGGCACAGAACATGGCGATCCGCAACTCGCGGACGGTCTGCTGAATCTTCTCGTAGACGGCCTCCGCCGATTCGACGGCGGGGCCCAGGAAAGGTTGGGCCAAACCCACCACATGGGCCCCCATGGCAATGGCCTTGGCAACATCGACACCGTTGCGAACTCCGCCGCTGCCGATCACCGTGACGTCCTCGAGGGCGGCCAACTGGCCGATCGAGTCCGGCGTCGGTACGCCCCAACCGGCGAACAGCTCGCCCAAAGGTACTTCGTCGGCCCGGGCCGCTTCGATGCGAGCCCAGCTGGTACCGCCGAGACCGGCGCTGTCGAGGATGCGCACCCCGGCGTCCAGCAGGCGTTGGGCCGTCTTGCCGGACAAACCACAGCCGATCTCCTTGACGATCACCGGCACGCTGAGCCCTTCGACCACCTCGGCAATTCGGGGCAGCAAATCCGCGAAATTGCACTGTCCTTCCGGCTGCAACGCCTCCTGCAGCGGATTGAGATGCAGGGCCAAGGCATCGGCACCGATCATGTCCACCGCCCGCTGACAGTGCTCGACGGTGAAACCGTAGTTCAGCTGCACGGCCCCCAAATTGCCCAACAGGGGCGCCGTCGGCGCATGGCGACGCACCACGAAGCTGGCAGCGGTGGTGGGATCTTCCAGAGCCTTGCGCTGCGAGCCGACCCCGAGGGCGATGCCCGAGCGCTCCGCCGCTTCCGCCAAGTGGCGATTGATCGAGGTGGCGCTGCCGGTGCCGCCGGTCATGCACGACACCAACAAGGGTGCCGCCAAGGTTTTGCCCAAGAACGGAACCGTCAAGTCGAGGCTCCCGTAGTCGAGCTCCGGCAGGGCCTCGTGCACGAAGGCGTAGCGGTCGAAGAAGCGACTCTCCGATTGCATGCGCCGATCGAGGGAGAGCTCAATGTGCTCGAGCTTTCGATCACGTTCTTCTTCGGCCATTGGAGCTTCGACCCTCGGTTCTTCTTCGACCCTTGGTGCTGTCGGGCTCATGTCAGTGCTGCCCCCTGGGAGGCGGCGTGATGTCGCCGGGTGATCTCTCCCACGGAGGCTGCTACGTCGAGGCAGCTCACAGCGAGGTATCGAGCAAGTGCTGAATTTTTTCCCGATAGCTGCGGCTCAAGGTCAAGCGCTGACCGCTCTTGAGCACCACCAGATAGTCGCCATGGAACTGCTGCTGCAACTCACGGATGCGCTCGATGTTGACGATGGTCGAGCGGTGAATGCGGATGAATTGGCTGTCATCGAGGCGCTCTTCGAGCCGACTCATGGTCTCCCGCAGCATGTGGGATTCACCGTTGGCGTGCAGCCGCACATAGTTGCCCGCCGCATCCACCCAATCGAGGTCGGAAATCTTGATGAAGATGACGCGACCGGAGGTCTTGACCACCAAGCGGTCGGGATGGCGGGACCGACGGGACGCCACCTCGGCGAGCAACGACTGGAGCTGATCCTTGACTTGATCCGTCTGCTGCCGCTGCCACTCCTCGCGGGCACGGTCCAGGGCTTTGCGAAAGCGCTCCCGATCAAAGGGTTTCAACAGGTAGTCGACGGCGTGCACGTCGAAGGCCTTGATGGCATATTGATCGAAGGCGGTGGTGAAGATGACCGTCGGCAGGGCCAGCTCGTCCACCTGCTCGAGCACATCGAAGCCATCGAGCTCGGGCATCTGGATATCGAGAAACAGCAGATCGGGACGCTCGCGGTCGATGGTGGCCACCGCTTCGCGACCGTCACGACACTCGCCGATGATCTCGATGTCTTCTTCCCGCTCCAAAAAACCCCGCAGCTTTTCGCGGGCCAAGGGCTCGTCGTCGACGATGAGGGTACGAATCGGCATCAGATGGAATCTCCGTCGGGTTTCGGCGCCGACGCCAAGGGAGCCGGAAAGGGCTCGGGCGCCGTGGTGAGATTATCTCCGCTGACCCCACCCGGACGGTGTCAGGATTCCCTCAGAAGTGTCACGGAAGTGTCACGCTCTGCCGTGAGCCATCACCGGGCCAGCCGATCGACCCGCATCGGAGGCACAACACACCCCTTCGAAGGACACGGCATTCGGTAAGAGGTTTTGCGACTCACCCCGCCACACGCCCCATTCGGAACATTATGGTTGGCCATTGTCATGGACCCGGCCTATATTGATCGTACTTTGATCGACGGAGGTCCGTGACCTCGAACACTCACAGCGACTGGGCCAGATGCGGCCCAAAGGAGCACCCATGACACAGCGTTTGACATTCGCAAACCTCGTTCTTGCTGCCTGTACCCTCGCCCTGGTCATTGTTGGAGCCTCGTCCTTGGTCGCCACTGAAGTGGAGGTCGCTGCCGAGTCGGCGGTCAGCGTTTGCTCGCTGCCAACTGCCGAGTTGACGGCGGACCAAGTCACCTTCCCCATCACACCTGAATTCGCCACGGCGTCGAATTTCCTGCCGGGGCCCTTGGGAATCGGCTGCATCCCCGGTGGCACCTGCAACGCCGACTGGCAATGCGGCGGCCCGTCCCGGGGATACTGCAAGGCAGTGCCTGGCCACTGCGTTTGCCTGTAGCCTGAGCCTTTCTCCGACGGGCACCGCCTGGGTGCTCGTCGTGCAGCGACGTCGTGCAACAATCTTTACGCCTCGGATCCACCGCCGACCGTCTTGCGACGTTTCCATTCATCGGTCAGCAGCCCCTCAAATCCCCAGTTCTCCTCAGCGATCTCCTGAATGACGATGTGAATGTGCTCCGGCTTCTTGCCCAGGTGGCGGACCAACGAGTCGGTGACGTCTTGGACGAGGGCCGCCTTCTGCCGACGTGACGCCCCTTGGGTGATCTGAACATTGACGTAAGGCATTGCATCTCCTCTGACAAACCGTTGCGGTAGGATGCCCATGCGGTGACGGCACCGCTACTTTGAGGACCCTGCCATGCTGCGACGCTTCAATACTCCCGTTCTGGTCATCTACTTGATCTACCTGGCGGCCATTGCCATGACCACCGCCCTGCTGGTTTTCTGGGTATTGGTGGTGCAGCGTTTCAATACGGAAATCAATCAGATGGTGTCACGGCTGGGGGTCGAGTGGAACGGCTTCCACTGGTTCATCCATTCCACCGGCGCCATCCTGTTTTTTCTCGTCATCGTCGCCATCACCTATCTCCTGGGCATCACCCTCTCGGAGCGGCGTTACTCCCGCAAGCAAGAAGAGTTCCTTTCCAACATCACCCACGAGCTGAAGACGCCGGTGGCGGCGATTCAGCTCCACGGCCAGACCTTGCAACACGGGGATCTGACGGCCGAAGAGCAGCAGCGTTTCGTTTCGTTCATCCTCAGCGAGGCGAACCGTATCGGCGGCCTAGTGGACAATTTGCTGGAGGGTAGCCGGCTGGCGGCGGAGGGGGGACGGGAGCTGCAACCGGTGGCTCTCAGGGAGTTCTTCCGCGATTATCAGGAGGCGGCACGCAATCGTTTCGATCTGCGCCAAATCGACCTCACCTTCGAAATTCAATCCCGTTCCGTGGTGATGGCCACCACCGAGGCCCTACAACGGGTGATGGACAATCTCATCGACAACGCCCTACGCTTCACGGAGGCCGGCGGACGAGTGCTGTGCATGGTGCGGGACGGTCGGGGCTCGGCGGAGATCATCGTCTCGGATACGGGGGTCGGCATCCCCAAGGGTGAGCTGGCCAAGATCTTCGGCCGCTTCTACCGTCTGAGCCGCGAAATCGGCGGCCGACGTCGTGGCACCGGCCTCGGGCTGTCCATCGTTCAGAGTTTGGTCAAAGAGATGGATGGCCACATCCGGGCCGTATCGTCCGAGAACCAACAGGGCACCCGCTTTGAGATCCGCCTACCCCACGCCGAGTTGGACACCGACTCCGGGACCTCGGGCCCCGGCCCGGCCCAGCCCCGCCACCTCGACGGCCAGGGCTGAGGGCCAGAGCTCGATGCAATCCAACGAGATCTCCGGCAGCCGTATTCTGGTGGTCGAGG
Source organism: Acidobacteriota bacterium (assembly GCA_029263315.1). Lineage (GTDB taxonomy): Bacteria > Acidobacteriota > Thermoanaerobaculia > Multivoradales > J023 > JAJCXR01. The sequence goes on from JAJCXR010000049.1 coordinate 124,348, forward strand.
ACGAAGAGGCCATCGCCCAGGGGCTGCTCTTCAACCTAATGCGCAAAGGTTATGCCGTCGAGCTGGCCGAGGACGGCGAAAGCGCCCTGACCATGGCCCGGGAGGGGGAGTACGACCTCATCGTCCTCGACGTGCAGCTACCCAAGCTGGACGGCTTCGGTGTTTGCCAACAACTGCGCCAGGAGGGCATCCTCACCGCCGTGCTCATCCTCACCGCACGGGACCAACCGGACGACATCGTCTACGGGCTCAAGACCGGCGCCGACGACTACATGGTCAAACCCTTCGACTTGGCGGAGTTCCTCGCCCGGGTGGAAGGGTTGCTACGCCGCATGCAGTGGGCCCGCCGCGGTGGCGACGGCGGTGAAGACAGCAAGGACTCCCCCGAGGGGCGCTTCGACTTCGGCGATTATTGGGTCGACTTCAAGACCTGGCAAGCTCAAACCCGCGATGGCATCGTCGAGCTATCCCGCAAAGAGCTGGCGGTGATGCAAATCTTCGCCGAGAAGCCCAATCAAGTGATCACCCGTCGCGAGCTTCTAGACAAGGTCTGGGAGCTCCCCAACCACCCCAACACTCGGGTGGTCGACAACGTCATCGTCGCCCTGCGCAAGTCCTTCGAAGAGAACGCCTGGACGCCGCGTCACATCCACAATGTGCGGGGGGTGGGGTACCGCTTTGTTCCCTGAGCGTCACGTTGTGCCCTGAGCGTCACGCGACACGGATTCAGTGAGGCCCCCCGGCATAATTCTTCTCACCGGCCTCGATGGCCAGCGGCAACATATTCTGGGGTGGCGCCAAGGGGCATGTGGCGAAGGGTGTAAAAGCGCAGGGTGGATTGTAGGCACGGTTGAAATCCACCACCACTTTACCCGTCTCGTCCGGCGCTTCGGTATAGAGGAAGCGGCCGCCACCGTAGGTGCTCTGGCCATTGGTTTGGTCGCCGAAGACGAGAAAAAACCCTCCATCGCTGCCGGTCAAGGTGTCGAGGCGGTGGATCGATCCGTCGAGATAGAATTCGAGGGCGGCCGGCGACTCCTCATGCACCGGTGGGCCGAGGACGTTGGGCACCGGAATCTGCTTCGGCGGATCATAGGGCAAGACGGTGGCGATGGCCCGCCAACGCAGGCTCGCATCGTAGTAGTCCAAACCCTGGAATTGACGGGCGGTTTCGGCCTCGGAATCCTTGATGCGGACGCCGAAACGCCCCTGCCGCTCGATGATGTGAAACTGCACGTTGCCGAGATCCACCACCGTCGTGGCGGCGCTGGTGTCCGGCATCAGCTCACCGCCGCTGAAGGGCTCGTCCTCGACGATCACCGTCTCGCCCTCGGTCAGCTCGAGATGGACTTTGCCGTCCTGTAGCCGCAAAACTCCCAGGCGGGGGACCACCGAGGACGGCAGGACGACGCTGTTGGCGGCATCGCTACCCACCGGATTGTCCCCCTCCTCGAGCCAGTCGAGCCCCACCAGGCTGAGCCAGCCGTAGGGTCGGGTCAGGCCGTCGAGACGTTCTTGGCGCCAAGTCATCACCTCAGCCACCACTTGATCGTTGACTTGGGCTGTGGCTTCGTCCATCTCGGGCTGCTTCTTCGATCCCCCTTGACAGGCCACAAGCCACGGAGTCGTCAATAAGAGGGCAAGGGCAAGTCGTCGCATGGGGATCTCCAACGGTTCGGGGGGGCAAACGGGGTCGAAAAGGGGCGGCAAATGGCAGAACACGTGATCTTACCCTCTTTCTCGCCTTGAGCCCACCGCTGGGGCGTGGTAGCTTCGCCGCCCCGCCCCCCGAGCACCCCTCGGGTTCCCGACAGAAAAAAACAGCATCACAGCACTACCCCCGCCAGAACGGAGGCCTACCGTGCCTTTGACCGTATTCAAAGCTATTCGCAACGACATTCGCAATGTCGCCATCATCGCCCACGTCGACCATGGCAAGACCACCTTGGTGGACGCCTTGCTGTGGCAGAGCGGCATTTTCCGCGACAACCAGCACGTCAACGAACGGGTCATGGACTCCATCGATCTCGAACGTGAAAAGGGCATCACCATCATGTCCAAGAACACGGCGGTGCTCTATAAGGAAACCCACATCAACATCGTCGACACCCCCGGCCACGCCGACTTCGGCGGTGAGGTGGAACGCATCCTCAAGCTGGTGGACGGTGTGTTGCTGCTGGTGGACGCCTCGGAAGGCCCCATGCCGCAGACCCGCTTCGTGCTGCGCAAGGCCCTCGAAGCGGGCAAGCCGCCGATCGTGGTGCTCAACAAGATCGATCGCCACGACGCCCGGCCGCAGGAGGTGGTGAACGAGATCTACGACCTCTTCATCGAGCTCGACGCGCCGGAAGAGCTGCTCGAGTTCCCCATCTACTACAGCAACGCCAAGAAGGGGACGTGTCAGCGCGAAGTCGACGGGCCGGAAGAGACCCTGGCCCCGTTGCTCGACGAGATCATCGCCAGCGTGCCGGCGCCGGCCTACGATCCCGAGCATCCCTTCCAGCTGCAAGTCACCACCCTCGACTACGACGATTACCTGGGACGCCTGGCCATCGGCCGCGTTTACCACGGTGAGATCCGCAGTGGTGATCCCATGTTGCGGGCGACGCCGGACGGTACCCAGGAAAACGTCAAGATCAGCGGCCTTTTCGGCTACTCCGGGCTGGACCGGGTGGCCATCGACAAGGCCGGCCCCGGCGATATCGTCGCCCTGGTGGGCCTGGTAGAGATCAACATCGGCGACACCATCTGTGACCCCGAAGATCCACGTCCTTTGCCCGGTATCCAGATCGACGAGCCCACCATCACCATGTCCTTCGGGGTCAACGACTCCCCCTTCTCGGGACGTGAAGGCAAGTACCTGACCTCCCGCAAGCTCAAGGAGCGACTTGACAAGGAAATCCTGAGCAACGTATCCATCCGGGTGGAGAACACCGCCACGCCGGAAACCTTCAAGGTTTCTGGACGGGGTGAGCTGCAACTGGCCATCCTCATCGAGATGATGCGGCGCGAAGGTTACGAGATGACGGTGGGCAAACCCGATGTCGTGGTGCGCGACATCGACGGCATCAAGCACGAGCCCATGGAACAGCTGGTGGTGGATTGCCCCGAGGACTACATCGGCGTCGTCACCCAAAAATTGGCGCCGCGCAAGGGCCGCATGCTGAAGATGATCAACCACGGCTCGGGACGGGTGCGCATGGAGTTCCGCGTGCCGGCGCGGGGTCTCATCGGCTTCCGCACCGAGTTTCTCACCGACACCCGCGGTACCGGCATCATGCACCAGCTCTTCGACGGCTGGGATGTCTGGCAGGGGGACATTCCCCACCGCTCCACCGGCTCCCTGGTGGCCGACCGCAGTGGCCCAGCCACCGGCCACGCCATCGAGAACCTGCAGCCCCGGGGCAGCCTGATGATCGGTCCAACGGAAGAAGTCTACGAAGGCATGATCGTCGGCGAGCACGCCCGTTCCAACGATCTCGACGTCAACATCACCAAGGAAAAGAAGCTCACCAACATGCGCTCCTCCACCTCCGACGAGCTTGAGCGTCTGGTGCCGCCTCGCCGCCTGAGCCTGGAGCAGGCCCTGGAATTCATCAAAGAAGACGAAGCGGTGGAAGTGACGCCGGTGGCTTTCCGCTTGCGCAAGAAGCACTTGCGGGCGGTGGACCGGAAACGTCGCAAGAGCTGAGGCCGGAAGGGGCGATGCCGCCTCTGGCTCCGCGGGTGACTGCACACTCGCTTCGATGTTTCGCCTCGGCGGGACGCCACAGCGGAGGGCCTGATCTCCCCCCGGTCCCCCCTCGCCCATTTCGGGAGATGGGGGGATGCTTCGCGGAGCCTCAAAGGTCGCCTCGGCCTCAACAACCGTCACATTGTCTCGTTTAGAGCTGATTCCGTACCCATTGAGAGAGGCACTGAGCTCAGCAATTTGTTGGCTCTCTTGAGACCATCAATGGGCTCCTATGGGCTCCAGACCCAGACTCCGCAAAGGGCATTCATCGGCATTCACCGCTCACCTGCACTCGAGCGACGTCAGCTGCTTCTACCGAAGAGCTAACGGGAATGGCAGCTTGAACAACTTCGAAAAAAGCGAGAGTCACGTCTACGCCGGCTAGTACCAAAAAAAGGATTTAACCCATACTGAAAGATTCGGGGCCTGAGCAAGTGCTCGGCAGCACGGAGAGTCACGGTCTGAGAGCGCTGCCAGCGGCCGCACCGGCTGACGAGGCCAACCAGCTCTTCGATGGTCCGGAGAAGGTCAGAAGTCAGAACGGGCACTGAATATGAGTCAAAAATGAGTCAAGGTGTCTCATTTTCATTGACAGGTTCCGTGGGCCTCAAGCTATCCTATGGGGACCGATCCGAAGATAGGGGGAAGAAGCCCGAAGGTGTGGCCGGCGTAGAGAGAGAGCTAGCAGCCTGTGGCAAAAGTCAGACCGCGTTGAGAGCGGCCTTTTTCCGCCAGAACTGTGTTCCAGAATCTCTGAAGATCACCAATATTCATGCAATTCTGCGCCTTGTTCTGACGAAAAAAATCTCGCTCTCATTCGCGGAGCACTTTCACCACAGGCTGCTAGTGTTTAGACCACATTCTTGTATCCGGTTCCGCTTTGGAAATCAGGAACTCTATCATGCCTAGACCCGGCGCTCCCCTGACACTCCGCCACCTGCTCGGCTGCTTGCTCAGCTTAGCCGGCGTGCTTGTCCTGTGTCTGGTGCTCGCCGCTTCCCTGGGAGCCGGAAAAATCTCGCTGATCCAACTTCTCCGCTGGGGCGACGCCCTCGGGGAGGTGGACGCGGCCATCCTCTTCCAAGTTCGGCTCCCGAGGGTGCTTCTCGCCGCCGTGCTGGGCGGATCCCTCACCACCGCCGGTATCGTCTTTCAAGCTTTGTTGCGCAACCCCCTGGCCGATCCCTACGTCCTGGGTGTTTCGGGAGGGGCGAGCATCGGTGGAGTCCTGGCCCTTCTTCTTGGCCTGGGAAGCGCCAATTCTCAGCTTGGGGTCGCGGCCTTCGCTTTTCTCGGCGCTCTATTGGCGCTCTTTCTGATCGAGTGGGTGGCGACGGTGGATGGGCACTTGACCGTCTATACAATTTTGCTGACCGGAGCGATCTTCAATGCCTTCAGCGGAGCCTTCATCTACTTCATCCAGAGCGTAGCTTCCCTTGAGCAACTCCATGCGATCGTGTTCTATCTGATGGGCTCGGTGCCGTCGTTCGGCTACGCCACGATCGCTGGCTTCGGGGCAGCTTCGCTGCTGGCGATCTTGGTACTGTGGTCCATGGCACGTGACTACAACGCCCTGAGTGCTGGAGAAGAGGACGCGATCCAACTCGGTGTCGATGTCGAGCGGCTCAAACGACGCACCTTCCTCCTCGGCGCCTTGCTGACCGGGCTTTCGGTGGCTGTAGCCGGGCTGATCGGTTTCGTAGGCCTGGTAGTTCCCCATTTGCTGCGGCTCGTGCTCGGCCCGGATCATCGGCTCCTGCTGCCCGCCGGATGCCTCGGAGGCGCGGCGTTTCTGGTCGTTGCCGATCTCGTGGCGCGAACGCTGATTGCCCCGAACGAGATTCCTGTAGGGGTGGTGACAGCTCTGGTGGGCGGTCCTTTCTTCCTCTATCTCATGCGGAGCAAAAAAGGTCGGGGTGGCCTTGTTTGAACGTGGAGCCAAGATCATGGCTGATCCAGGTGCAGGTGGTGTGAAACTCGAGATCGACGCCCTATGCCAGGCCTACGGTGGTCGCCGCGCCCTTGAGGACGTTCACCTACGGGTCGAACCGGCAGAGATCGTCGGCTTGATCGGACCGAACGGATCCGGCAAGAGCACGTTGATCAAGACTCTGTCCGGGGTGCTCCCCAACTATCGAGGCTCGATCCGGCTCGACGGTCGCGATTTGCGTTCCCTGCACCGCCGCGAGGCTGCCCGCATCCTTGCCGTGGTACCGCAGGAAATCTCTTTCAACTTCCCCTTCACTGCCCTCGAAGTGGTGCTCATGGGACGCCACTCCCACCTCGGGGCGTTCGCCTTCGAATCCAACCACGACCGGGCAGTAGCCGAGGAGGCCCTTGAGCGCTGCGGCGCTCACCACTTGGCCTCGCGTGCGGTCCAGGAGCTCTCTTCTGGCGAACGTCAGCGTATCGTTTTCGCCAGAGCGATGGCACAGGAACCGCGCCTCCTGCTGCTCGATGAGCCCGTCAGCTTCCTCGATGCCCGCCATCAGGTCGAACTGTATGACATCGTCCGGGAGCTCGTCGAAGAACGCGCCGCGAGCGTCCTCACCGTACTGCACGACCTCAACCTGGCGGCCGAGTACTGCGACCGGATCTACCTCCTTCGCCAAGGGCGGATCGACACCTCCGGGACCACGGAAGAAGTATTCACCTATGAAAACCTTACCCGAGTCTTTGAGACCGATTTCTATGTGACGACAAACGACTTGACGGGTAAGCTCCTAGTTACCCCGTTGTCTGGACGGGCGCGCGACGAGCTGCGCCGGCAGCGGCGGCCTACCCCTAGAGATACCAATGGCCGATGACCGCTGAGCAACTCTGTTTCCCAAACAACTCTTGAGCCTTCGAGCCGAGGATGACAGGAACGTGGGGTCAAAGAAGGGCTATACTCTTTTTGACGTCCAACCGCCCAAATGGAGCCGCGCATCCTGGAGAAAGGATCGAGATGAGAATCCACAAAGTGTACACTCGCACTGGAGATCAGGGCCTGACCGGTCTACTGGGTGGAAAGCGCGTACCGAAGGAGTCCCTTCGCGTCGAAGGCTACGGCACGGTAGACGAGCTTCAGGCCCAGCTCGGGATGCTGCGCGTCGCGCTGAAGGAGTCACAGGAGAAGCGCTCCCTGTGTACCGATCTTGTCGGCCTCATTCACACGGTTCAGAACGATCTTTTCGACTTGGGTAGCGCCCTGGCGACCCCCCCTGAGCACCTCGACCGGGTCCGCCATCCCATCACGGAAGATCGTATCCGGCTCCTCGAGGAGCACATGGACCGATGGTCGGCCGACTTGTCGCCACTGCCTTCCTTCGTGCTATCGGGCGGTGGAAGCTACTCGACTCTCGCCCAGGTAGCACGCACCGTCTGCCGACGCGCTGAGCGCGGCGTCTGGCGTCTCAGCCGGGAGGAGGAAGTACCTGCCGAAATCCTCAAATATCTCAACCGGCTGTCAGATTTCTTGTTCGTCATGGGCCGCTACCTGGCGCTGATCTTCGACGAGGAAGAGCCGCTCTGGGAAATGCCTCTGAAAGGACAGTGAGCCCGTGATTCAAGCCAACTCCCGGCTACTCGTCGTCGTCATCGTTTGGGTCGCACTGACAGGCTGTCGCGGGGAGACGGCGGTCCCTCCCTCGGCGACAGATCGTCCCCAACAGGGTGTCTCCGGAGAACGCATCGCCGTGATGGCGCCTGCCGCGGTGGAAATCCTGCTCGAGCTGGGAGCTCTCGATCGGGTGGTAGCCATCGGAGATTTTGTGCTGTGGCCTCCCACGATTCAAGAGCTTCCCAGGATCGGACCTTATGACGCGCCGAACGAGGAGATGCTTCTGGATCTGGAGGTCGACACCTTGATCACTAGCTATAGTGAAGCCGCCGGAGGGCGGTTGGAGCGCCTCGAGAAACTGGGAGTAAAAGTGCTGACTCTCAAATTGGGCACCTACGAGGGGGTCTTCGACTCGCTCCTACAGGTCGGTCGCTTCCTAGGTACCGAGCCGCGCGCCCAGGCCCTTGCACTAGCCATCCGTGAGCGCCTCGACGAAATTCGAAAACGAGCCGCGGGTGCCCCCAGGAGACGGGTTTTGGCAGTGGTTGGGCAAAACCCGCTCTACGTCGCTGGTCCGGGATCCTACCTTCATGAAATCATCTCCATGGTGGGCGGACAAAACGTCGCCGCCGACGCCCTGGCCCCTTATCAGCTTGTCTCGCTCGAGGCGATGTTGGAGCGTCAGCCCGAGATCATTATCGACATTTCGGACAATCGACCGGGCGCTCTGCGCGGCCAGCGTCTCGGTTCCTGGGGAGATTGGCCCTTCCTGCCGGCGGTCAAGCAGCAGCAAGTTTATTGGGTCGATCCAACCCGCCTCATGATCCCCGGGCCCAGATTGCCGGAGATGGCCACACTGGTGGGCAAACTGATCCATCCCGAGATTTTTGGCTCGCTGTCCCCCGAAGAGTTTTTACCGATGCAGTAGTAGAGCTGCTAAACGGCGCCGCTTGAGAGTGCCTTGCCAACCCGGACTCCTAACTCATCATTCAACTCCCAAGGCAGCCCGAATGAGCGCTAGAACCCTCATGGTCATGGGTACCAGCTCCAACGTCGGCAAGTCGATCCTGGTGACGGCGCTTTGTCGCATCTTGGCCCAGCAGGGCCTCCGGGTCGCTCCCTTCAAAGCACAGAACATCGCTCTCAACTCAGGGGTGACACCCGAAGGGCACGAGATAGCGCGCTCCACGATCGTCCAGGCCGAAGCTGCGGGCCTGAAACCGCACGTCGATATGAACCCGGTCCTGATCAAACCGGAAACGGACCGTGGCAGCCAACTGGTGCTCGCTGGCAGGCCCCAGGGTCGCATCGACGCCGGGAACTGGACGAGGATGAGATCCGTGCTTCGGACCCATATCACCACTGCCTTCGACCGCCTGTGTTTGGACTATGACCTGATCCTTCTGGAGGGCGCCGGCAGCCCGGCCGAGATCAACCTCAAGAAGGATGATTTCGTGAACATGGGGATGGCCCGCTACGCTGGAGCTCCGGTACTCTTGGTGGGCGATATCAATCAGGGAGGTGTCTTCGCGGCGCTGGTCGGTACCATGGTGCTCCTCGAGCCGGTCGAGCGCGCCTTGGTCAAGGGATTTGTTATCAACAAATTCAGAGGTGCCCCGGAGCTCCTCGGAGACGGCCTCGCGATGCTCCGCGAACGGGCTTTTGACACCCCAACCCTGGGCGTCATCCCTTTCTTGCCTGACATCGGAGTTGCAGCGGAAGATTCCGTCACCCTGGACGAAAGGCGTCCCTCGCTGATGGCCGGTACGCGACCCGCTGTGGACATCGCCGTGATCCGCTTTCCTCATCTCTCAAATTTCGACGACTTCGATCCGCTCATCGCCGAACCGGACGTTGGGGTTCGTTTCGTGGACCAGGCTCGGGATTTGGGCACGCCGTCTGCCGTCATTTTACCCGGGACCAAGCTGACGCTCCACGATCTGGCTTGGCTACGCCAAGCTGGCCTAGCCGACCGCATTCTCCGACTCGCCGCCCTGCGGATTCCGGTCGTGGGTGTCTGCGGCGGCTATCAGATGCTAGGCCAGAGCCTACGGGACCCAGACGGTGTCGAGGCCCCGGCCGGTGCCCAAGCTCGTGGCCTGAATCTACTGCCCCTCGACACCTCCTTCGCCAGGATCAAACGCACCGTCAAAGTCGAGGCGACCCTGGCGGCCACGGTGGGCCCCTTCGTCGCACTCGAAGGTACTCCCGTCGAAGGCTACGAGATCCACATGGGTTACAGCCGACATGTCGAGCCACGGCATTCTCCGTTCTGTCTGATCGGAAACCGACCCGACGGTGCCGTCGCCGCCGAAGGTACCGTCTGGGGAACCTACTTGCACGGCATCTTCGACAACGACTCCCTGCGCCACTCCTGGCTGTACAGCCTCGGCTGGCGGGGTGGCGGTCATCTTTTCGACCGCCAACTGGCTTACGACCGTCTAGCGCAGCACGTGCGTACTCACCTGGACTTAGATGCCCTGCAGCAGATCATCGCTGCGGGCTGATACCGGAGGCTCTACCAACCATACCAACCATAGTCCTGTGAGAGTTACCCTGCGTCCCCTGGGGGAGGGCGATAGTACGTGAAAAACAGCTCGGAATTGTCGAGATCGTCGGGGTCTTCATTGTGCCGCATGTCATCCCATGCAATGCCGAATCCGCCGTCGAGGAGAGATATCGCGGGGAAAAAGGAATCATTCTTTGAGTAGGTGAGTTGGATATCTTCCTTAGCCTGCGGGCTCGCTGGATCAATCGTCAAAACATAGATTTGATACTCACCCGTGGCGTTGTTGATGTACGGGATCGTGAAGGTTGATCCGTTCCAAGCAATGGTGGCTCCATACGAGTTACCGTCCCTCAGAGTCATGCGAGTCGACTTCAACTCATCAGTCAGACTATGCAGGAACGCGAAATAGACACCGTTGTTGTTCTCGTCTCCTTCCTTGGAGTCATACCAGGCAATACCGTAGCCATCGTCCGTTGGGGCGATGTCAGGGTATTTCGATGGGAAGCCGTCGTCTTCGCTAAGGCGCCGTTGCCGACTGTCTCTCAACTCGGGAGAGCTGGTAATCACGTAGATCTCATTGGATTTGGTCTCGAATTCGGTGTCCAAGATAATGAGAAGCGTAGCGTCGGGGTGGTAAATCCCGTTGATATTCCAAGTTGTCGTCGACGCTCTACCGATCCACTTCGAGCTTGCGATGGGTATGCCATTCTTCCCGATGCGCTGAGCGAGAACATCAACTCGTTCACTCAGCGGATCTTCTTCCAGCCAAGCAGCGCAGAATTCGTTCCCATTCCACACCACGATGGGATCTCTCGCTCTGCTCTTGGCAGTGCTCAATGTGAATTCTTCAAGTATTCTGCCGTCTAAGGCCAACAGTGCAAACTTGACTTGATAATGGTCTTTGGAAAGGACGTCGTACCACACAAGTCCGAAGCGCTCACCGTTCCATACCAAGCGAGGCTCGAGAGAGTTGTGGAGGTTGTTCGTCAACCTTACTTCTGGCGACTTTCTGGAGCCATTCTTGTCGACGTTGGTATAGTAGATCTCGCCGTCGCCGTGGCGAGTATCGTACCAGACGATTCCAAAACCGTTTGGGATCGCGCTGATCGTGACCTCGAAGACACCAGCTCCGCTGTCGCTGACTTGATATTCCTTGATGGCAGGATCATCGGGCATTCTTCTTGAGTCCTGTTTCAGAGGCAGACAGGCCGTCACCGCTACTGTTATGACGATCAACGAGTTAGTCCAAAGAGCTCTCATGTCTTGACGTCTCCTTTGTTTTGGGGTGTTTCTCAAAGTGCTCTCTTTTCTGTCGATAATCACCGGCCACAAGCCAAGCTATTCGGTTTGCGTGCATTCCTCAGAAGACTCCCGGGAGTCGTGATCTGGCAACAGGGACTCGACCTCGCGGATCGGCCGGATAGCATAGGCCCCGAGGACGACGCCGGCTCCCAGAATCCCGCTCAACACGTACAGAAGAGCGATGCCTGCACCCGGTCCGTTGCCGACCAGCCAAACAAATTTGTTCGCCAGCGCGCCCCCCGGCGCCATGGCCGGTTCGAAGATCCGGTCGGCCAGAGGACCCGCCACCAACAATGTGAGTGGAGCGGCAATCTCCGCGACCAAGCGCCTGGCAGCGAGCACCCGGCCCTGAAGGTGAGCCGGCACCTTTGATTGCCAAATGGCCTGATGGCTCCCTAGAACGAGGGGGTAGAAAAATGACGCCATGAAGGCAGAGAAGCTCCAGACCACTGCCGTGCGTCCGATGCCCATCAGGACTTGCCCGAGCAAGCTGATCCCGAGAAAACCCAGCAAGACTCCATTGATTTTCCGCTTGGGGCCTCCCCAGAGGACAACCACAAGCCCCCCCATCACGCCGCCCAAAGCACCGACTGATAGAACGCTGCCCAACAGCACCTCGTTGTTGCCCGAGCGGGCCAGGAGCATCGGCGGGATCAGGACTCCGAACATCGCCAGCATGTTGCTAAGGAACAATACCGCTTGCAGCCCCAACAGACTCCGGCGACGCCAGATATATCGAAAACCGAATAATACGTCGTGCCAAAGACGGTATTTCGGAGCTCGAGCCCCCGATTCAAGAGGCCGCGTGGCTGGTGGGAGGGACACCAGCATCAGAGTGATCATCGCCAAGCCGAAGGTGAGCAGATCAACGCACATGATGCCGGCCATTCCAATCGTGTTCAGACAAAAAGCTGCCAGCGCTGGTGCCAGAACCCAGGATCCAGACAGACCCAAAGAGAGCATCCCGCTGGCTCTCGCGTAATGCTCTTTGGGTAATAGGACGGTGACGATGGCGGTGTAAGCCGGTGACTGGAAGCTGAGGCAAATCCCTACGATGATTTTTGTTGCGTAGAGATGCCAGACCTCAAGGCCTCCAGTGAGGTAGACCGTCAATAAAATCAGGGTCACGAGAGCGGTTCCGCCATCGCTGGCCATCATCACCCGCCGACGGTCCCAGCGGTCGACCAGGGCGCCCGCGAAGGGGCCTACGAGCAGCACGGGAAGAACTGAATAAAACTCCACAAGGGCCACCGCGGTGACTTGGCCAGTGGTCTGCCAGATCCAAATGGTCAAGGCGAAGCTGGTCATCGCCGAGCCGATCAGCGAGGCGACCTGGCCGAGCCAGATCCAGCCAAAGGTCCGGCCCGCGCCGGAAAGCACTAACTTCATCGGCGCCGGATGACCCGCAGACTATTGAGCTCAAGCCAATAGGAGTGGCGGTCTTGGGCCGCGGCCGCGATCTGTCGATAGCGGCCACATCGTGAGCGTCGCCCTGGCCAGCTAGGGGTGGTGTTGGTGAGTGTCATCGACGCTGGCCCTGTTTGGACTCCCTATCTCTGTGAACCATTGACTGAGAACCTCCCCGATCACTCGATGTCCATTGTTGTTGAGATGCGGATCTCGCTTGGCATAGAGGGCCTCGTTGTTCTTTCTGAAGGACTCACGTAGAGGGGGAAGCAGGTCGAGATATGGCACGCCGTGCGTCTCAGCATATTCCGCGATGTATTTTTGGGGGAAACGGATGTCATATCCGTTTCCCATCGGATGAACAACATAGACTTGTTCTTTGTAAGGTATTGCAGCGATCTGAAAGGTCACCTCATTCTCGCGCAGGAATTGCTCGATTCTACCGAGAGTCTTGAGTGAGATATCTATTGTTTGCATTGCCACTTCTGGATATGCAACTTGCGACCAGAAGGAATAATCTGTAAACGCTCGACCGACTTCCAAGTACTCTTGGGAGAGATTGTTCTCTCCCATCGACTGGCGCAGCTTTGCAAACGCTCTGTAAGTTGCGAAGTGCCCTGAGAGGAACCAGCCAATTTTTGTGGTGTCGTCTGTGTGATATTCAGAGGACACCTTTTCTGCAAAATTTTCGAAGTCGAACAACCCGACGCCATTTTCAATGGTGTATTGATCAAGCCCCAGGAAGGTATCCCGAAAATCGTTGCCAGCAAAGGCCATCAATATGACGTGATCCGGCTGGAATCTTATGACTTCTTCTTTAATGATCAGCTCGGCATCGTCGAATCCATATCCTGGAACGCCAAAATTCAAGATTTCATATCCTTCATAAGAAACATCTGCTGCGAATCTGCCGACGAAAGTGGCTTCAAACGAATCGGCCCAGCAACCGAAGGTGAAAGAGTCACCGACAAACGCAATTCTTGGCTTCGTCTTGTGGACGTCTATCTCGGCTGACGACATACCGTGAGAATTCGTTTTGATATCGATCTCGCGACCATCGACCACCGTGTTGAGCTGTAGATCAGGCTTGAGCCTGTAGGACCCTGTTTTATGTGGATTTTCCATGAGAATCGGCACATAGGAGTTTTCCCCTGGCCGCTCAGCAATACGAAGCCAGATTTCGATGAATGAGAGTAAGCCCAAAGCGATAAGATTGATCAGTCCCACTTTCGCCAGAGCGGATCGTACTTTCATCCTGCACTACCTTTCTTCCCGTTCGGCGGAGCCCTTGGAACCTCCATCACGATTCTTATGAAGATAGCGGAAAGAGCTGAGGGTGAGAAAGAATCGCCTACCTCCCTAGTGGTTCAGGCTGCGTGGGTGGGAGGGTTCCGCTATTGACCTAGCAGAGCATCGAGATCAAACGGATAATAGGCGTTCAAGAATTTTACGCGGACGGAATCGAAGCTGAAGGGATCTGAATTGGTGATGGTGTCGAGGGCCGCCGCTGGACTCGCGGCGTCCGTTGTTTCGAGATCGCCAATGATGCCCCCCGTGACTTCGATGACCACACCGTTGCCGGTCCAATCGGAAGCGGCGAGGTGAAAGACATGATCGGTACGGGTTCTCCACAAGCGATGCAGCGCGTCCGGCTCCCAGAAGTAGTTGGGTGCGTTGACATTGTTGCTGGTGCTTGGGGCGCCGACGGTGGAAGGAATCATCAGAATGTCGATTCCGGACTTGGCCAGGTGGGTCGAGGTTTCTGGGAAGAGTGCATCACGGCCGGTCAGCAGGCCGACTCGAGCATGCGGGAGATCGAGGTAAATGGGTTCGGCTCCTGTGCCATTGCCCAATAGCGAGTCGTGGATCTGTCGCGATAGCTGGGGAGCCTGACCCGGCTGAAAGATCACCAGCGCCTGGGGCAGGCCGGCACTGCCACCCTGCTCGAGGACTGTGGTCGCTAGGAGAAGGATGCCATTATTTTCGACGAAGTCTTGCAGACCCACCCAATGGCTCGCATGCGACCAGTTGGGATCCGATGCGTTGATTGGAAAGGTGGTGATACCGAGTCCAGGCAACACGACAAGATCCGCCGATTCACCTGAGTCCGTCCAGATTTGCTCGACGGTCGCCAAGTTTGCTTCCGGGAAGAAGACCTTCGGCTGGTATGCGATGGAAGCGATCCGGGTCGTTCCATCCGGCGGCAGGCCCGGCACCATCTGGTTGCCGAGATCTGGACGGTAGAAGAGGTTGGCGATCTCGCCGTAGGCCTCGGGCCGACGGAAATTCACAGAGTATCCGGGGTTGGAGTCGGTGCCGATGCGGTAATGCGGCACATCCACGTCGTAATAAAGGATCGTGTCAGCAGGAACAGGATCATCCTCCGCCCGATGGATGAGCTGGATCTCGCCGTCGGGGGTGATGAAAGCCGAGGGGGCGTCGTCCATGAAATAAGTGAACGGGAAGCCGAACCGGGTGTCGATTTCGGTCCCCCAGCGGTTGGCGGTGAAGAACCAGAGGGAATTCTCCCGCGCCCGGGTCTGCCAAATCAGCTCCTGGCCGACCCGCCCCCACCAGTTGGCGGGCAGCAGCACGAGATCAGCTCCCTTGAGCGCGGCAATGCGGATCCAATCCGGCAGATAGACGTCTGAACAAATCATCAAGCCGAGATCTCCGTAGGGAGTTGGGATGATGTCGAAAGGGACAATCCCGCGGTCATGCCAACCGCTCAATCCGCGCTTCTGGCGGGTGGTTTCCAGTCCGTTTGGCCCGAACAGCACCACCGTGTTGTAGACCTCCCCGGTTACCACTACCTCGGCGATCGCGACGACCACGTAACCCTGATGTTGGATCGCCAGGTCGCGTATGGCGCTCAGCTCCGGGTAGGGATCGGTGAAACCCAGCCCCGCCAGCACCTCGGCCCGGGTGATCGAAAAGCCGGTGGTCGCCGCCTCGGGGGTGACCACGATGTTGGCGCCGTTGAGAAAAGCTTCTTCGACTAGCGAATTGAGAGTCGAGACATTGGCCTCGGCATCGCCCAGCACCGGGAAGGAATGGATCAAGGCAACTTTCCCGGGAATCGCCTGGGCACTCGCGGCAAACAGGCCGAGAGCTAAGAAAAGAGTTGCTGCGAGAGGGTTGCAGGGCCGAAATGGAAGATGTTGACGGTTCATCGGGTTTTACCTCCTGCGTTGTTCATTGTTGCTCTAGACATGGTTGGGATTTTGGATCTGAGTATCGCCGACTGAAAGGGCTGGCCGGTCGCCCCGCCGCAAGCGCTAGAAGTCCAGGCTGAGGCCCGCGATGGCTACGAAGCCAGGCGAGGTGAAGCCGTTGATCTCCTCATAGTTCTGACCCAGCAGGTTCTCGACGCGCAGGTAGGGGGCCCAAAGCTTGGTGGGCTGGTAGCTGAGCGAGAGATCGAGTCGTTCGTAGTCGTCCATGGCGCTACCGTCGGAATCGATGCGGTCCTGCACAGCGATGAGCGAAAGCACGCCGCTCAAGGATTCGACGGGCCTGAAGGTGAGGGAGATCACTCCCCGATGCTTAGGCCGCCGTGGCAGCGGATCTGCCGTCGTCTTGTCCTCCGAGTCCAGGTAAGTGTAGGACATGCTCAGATCGATGAATTGGCTCGGGGCGCAGCGCAGAGACGCTTCGATCCCTGAGGTTTCCGCTTCGTTGATGTTATTGGCCAGTAACGTTGCGCTGTCAAAACCGATGAGGTCGTCGAAGGTGTTGTAGAAGTAGGTGATGTCAAGAAGCACGCCCCCCCCGCGCAGCGTTTTCTCGAAGCCCAAATCAAACCCGCGGCTGGACTCCGGCCTCAGATCGGGGTTGCCAAAGAACGGGAAATAAAGCTCGTTCAGTGACGGTGCTCTAAATCCGGTGCCATAGCTGGTATGGATTCTCGTCCGCCCTTCGTTGAAGATCAACGCCAGGCTGCCGCGGTAGGTGGTCTCGTTGCCGACTTGTGAGTGATCATCGTTTCTCAGCCCGGTGGTGAGGTAGAGGCGATCGGCCCATGACCACTGGTTCTGTATAAAGAAGGACTCTAGATCCACCGTCTCATCAAGATTCTGGGGATTGAATCCTTCTCGCCGTTCGACCGTGTACCCGAGGGAGACAATGTCGTTCTCGAACGGCTCCAGGTCTGCGAGTAAGGTGAGCTCCGAAGCTTGGTTCTCGATCGCAAAATTGTGGAAGACGGTGTCCGGGTCAGTGCCCAAGATGTCGTCGTCGGTGAGGCCGACGATCAAGGTTTGGGTCCACCAGCTGGTCACTGGTTTGCTGATTTTCAGCGATGCAAAGAGCGATTCGCGGGTGCTGAGATAGTTCAAGTCGTCGGTCGGGCCCACTCCGAAGGTGAATCCATCGAGCTCGGTCTCCGAGTCGGTGTAACGCAGCGTCAGATCCGCCCTTCCGTTTTCGAGAAAGTCGAATCCAAAACGGCCGGACACGGTGAGGTTCTCGAAGCCGTCCGGTTCGGTGTTCCCCGCCCGCTCACTGGCGGCCGAAACGCCTTCGGCGCTTTCGTAAGACACCGCAGCGTTATAGTCGATACGTTGATTGCCGCTGAGGGCTAGTCGGCCGCTGAAAAAGCTGTCACTGCCAGCCTCCACGCTCAGTGAGCGCTGAGCCTCCCCCGCCGCTTGACGAGTCAGGATGTTGATGACCCCACCCATCGCCTCCGAGCCGTAGAGGGTGCTCTGGGGCCCGCGAACGACTTCGATACGTTCGATGTTATCGGCCCGAATATTTGAGAGGTCGGCGCCGCCTGATGTCACGCCGTTGATCCGGATGCCGTCGATCAAGACCAGGGTTTGTGCCGAACCGGCGCCTCGCAAGAAGGCGCTGGTGACGGCGCCAGGGCCACCGCTCTGAGTGATCTCTAGCCCAGGGATGGTTCTCAGAAGCTCGAGCACAGAGGTTTTCTTGCGCTCTTCGATCTCTTTTAAACCGATCAAGCTGACCGAGCTGCCGATGGTATCGACAGAGGTCTCAAGGCGCGTCGCGGTGATGATCAATTCTTCCGAGACCGTGGTCTTTGGCTCTTCTTGGCTTTCCTCGGTTGCGGGTGTTTCGCCGCTGGCAGGTTTTTCTAGAGCCTGTTCCTGGAGTGGTAGAAAGGGAAATGATAACAACGTGAGTGCGACGTGGATCGCGAACCCTGTGCTCATATCGGGTATCCCTTCAAATATGGTTGTCCTGGACTCCGCTCAAATATGGTTGTCCTGGACTCCACCTCGACGCCGGGGTTTCGACGGGGGTCGATGAGGGTGATGAGGGCCTTGGGTAAACGGAAAGACTCCGAAAATTTTGCTGGGTCGAACAGGCGAGCTCATTTTGGCGACACCTTGCCTATCTCCCAATAGTGATCGAAACTGCCAGTGCGGAGCGCACCTTACGTGATCGATGGTACTTGGCAATCAGTACTTGGCAATCCATTGCCCCGCCATCGCGGGCCGGAATCGAACCAACGCTGAAGGAGCAACTAGATCTTCGAGTCTATAACTCACATGCGCAACTCACATGCGCTTTTAGGAAAGCAGCACTCGTACTTTACCTTGGCGATTCACCGTCGTCAAGTGTGCATGTCACTATTTACGAGTGCCTATCTCTACGAGTGCCTATCTCTGCGAGTGTCCATCCAGTTTTACCGAATCGGCGCCAGTGGGAGGTCCTTCGAGCGAGCACGGAAGGAGCGCTGCCTGAGCCGTAGGGCCATGGGGACGAGACGTTTGTCGACTGGACGCTCCATCCTCAACCGCCCTGAAACTCCAAGCCCCGCGCTCGATGCCAAGCACCGGGATCCGCAAAGTACGCATCCACCTCGGCCCGTGCCTCGGCCTTCAGGTGCCCCGCTTCGACGCCGGCCGCCAGGGTGGTGTGGC
Source organism: Acidobacteriota bacterium (assembly GCA_029263315.1). GTDB lineage: Bacteria > Acidobacteriota > Thermoanaerobaculia > Multivoradales > J023 > JAJCXR01. The sequence continues at coordinate 142,731 of JAJCXR010000049.1, forward strand.
GGTCGGCCAGGGCGTGGAGTTGGACACCCCAGCCTTGCAATAACTCCGCTCCCCCCTGCTGGCGATCGAAAAAAACCAGGCAGTGATCCACCGTCACCTCGGCGGCCCGCAGGGCATCGATGAAACCTTTCTTGCTGCCGCCGTCGGTGATCAAGTCTTCCACCAGGAGGACCCGTTGCCCCGGCTTCAGCTGGCCCTCCACTTGCGAGCCCATGCCGTAGCCCTTGGGCTGCTTGCGCACGTAGACCATCGGACAACCCAGGGCGACGGAGAGCACCGAGGCGAAGGGGATGCCCGCCGTCTCACCGCCGGCCACGGCGTCGCTGGCGATGCCACGACGTTCCAGCAGCAATCGGCTGGTGGCGCTGAACAGCTGCATGAAGGACGGATCCGAGATCACCCGACGGCCATTGACGTAGATCGGGCTGAAATTTCCGGAAGCCAGGCGGAAGGGTTCCTCGGGACGCACCCGCACCGCTTCCATCTCCCACAACATGAGGGCCAGGGCTTGGCGTAGGCGGTGCAAGACGGCGTCGGGGGCGTCGATCGATGTCGCAGTCGAGGTCTTCAAGTCGGAGCTCACGGCATTCCCCATGGCGGTGGTGGCGGTTAGGTGGTGAAGGTCGGCGGGACCCGCGGATCATATGTTCTCGGCCGGGTCGAGGCCAAGGCCCGGCGCCGCCGTCGCTCCGCTTTCCTATGCTAGGCTGCGCCGCGACGGGGAACCCAACCCCGCAGCCCATGACATCCAACCCGACTTCGAGGTCGGTTCTTCCGGGGGTTTTTCCGATGCCAAACAAGACGTTGATCATCACCGGCGGCGCCGGATTCATCGGTTCCCATATCGCCGACGCCATGGTCGCCGACGGTCACCAAGTCCACCTCATCGACGACCTGTCCAGCGGTCGTTTGGACAATGTACCGAGCGGCGCCGAGCTCCACCAACTGGACATCCGCAGCCCCGAGGCCGGCGAGCTGGTGGCACAGAGCGGCGCCGATGTGCTGATCCACCAGGCGGCACAGATCGACGTACGGCGTTCCGTGGAGGACCCGGCCTTCGACGCCGAGGTCAATATCGTCGGCAGCCTGCGCCTCTTTGAAGCAGCGCGGCGTGGCGGTGTCGGGCAGATCCTCTTTGCTTCCACCGGCGGCGCCATCTACGGCGAGCAGGACCGCTTCCCGGCCGATGAGGACCACCCGACACGACCGCTGTCACCCTACGGCGCCGCCAAGCTGGCGGTGGAGCGCTACCTCTTCTTTTATCACCAGACCTACGGCCTCGATGTGGCCTGCATGCGCTACGCCAACGTCTATGGTGAGCGCCAGAATCCCCACGGTGAAGCCGGTGTGGTGGCCATCTTCCTCGACCGCCTGCTCTCCGGGCAGCAACCCCGCATCAATGGCGATGGTCTGCAAACCCGCGATTACGTACATGTCTCCGACGTCGTCAAGGCCAATCGGGCGGTATTGGGAAGGCCTGGCTTCCTGACCTACAACGTCGGCACCGGCCGGGAGACCAGCGTCGTCGAGCTGTTCAGCGAGCTGGCCGCCGCTCTTGGGCACGACACCCAGGCCGAGCACGGGCCCGCCAAGAGCGGCGAGCAGCGACGCTCGGTGATCGATCCCAGCAAGTTACAAGACGAGCTCGCCGTCGGCTCCTCCTTGCCGCTGCGGGACGGTTTCCAACGCACCGCCGCCTGGTTTCGGGCCCGCTACGACGCCAAGAGCTGAGCGGCGCTTTATTTTGGCTGCCGACTCCGCTTACTTATCGATGGGCTTGGGCGTTTTGCGCCGTTGGCCCGTACAAACAACGTGTCGGCCCGCGTAGCGTCTCGGAAGCGGCCACCAGTATTCAGCGACATCTTATGGCCCGTCGGCCGCCCCCGGTCGACGCCCTTGCCGGAGGAATCCCATGCCAGCCCTCGAAGAAATGACCCTCGATACCCCATCCCCTAAGTCGGCGGCGCCCTTGCGTGCCTTCGAGGACATCAAGCCCCCCATCATCTTCGATGAGCTACAAAACGGTGTGCTGGGGCAAAACAAGGCCCTACGCTTTGTTTCCGTGGCGATCTATAAACACACCACCGGCAAAGTGCCGGGCAACCTGCTGATGATCGGCAACTCGGGCACCGGCAAGACGACGGTGATGAACAACATTCAGCGCCTTTACAACGAAGTGCCTGAGTACGAGCCCTTCCGCGCCGTCACCATCATCAACGCCAACCTTCTGGTGGATATCGACCGCATGGAATTCCGTCCCGACCGCTTGTTGCAAGCCGTCGAGCAACGGGCCCGGGCCATCGCCGGTCACCACCCGAGCCCCGAGGATCTCAAGCGAGCCATCGAGCGCGCCACCATCTGTATCGACGAAATCGACAAGATGGCGGCCGTCGTGGCAGGCAAACCCAATGCCATCGGTGTCGTCCTGCAACAGGGTTTGCTGACCTTGATGGAGGGAGAACGGGTGGCTTACCCGCTGCACGCTTGGGTGGACGGCGAGGAAAAGCAGGTCACCCTCGACATCAACACCGGTCGCATGATGTTCATCTGCGGCGGTGCCTTCGAGGGGCTCTACGATCAGGTCTACAACCGTGTGCTGAAGCCCGGCAGCGGTGAGAAGCTCAAGACCCAGACCATCCGCACCGCCGAGGGCAAGGTGAAGATGGTCACCACCTTCAACCTGGGGGACTTCCTGAAGCCCAAGGATCTCTTCGATTTCGGCATGGTGCCCCAGTTCATGGCACGCTTCGAGAACACGGTGCTGCTCAACGATCTGCCCATCAAGGTGCTGCGGGAGATCCTTCTCAAGTCCCAGGAATCACCATATTTGCGGTCCAAACGCTTCTTCGAGGTCATGAACATCGAGCTCGAAATCGAGGAGCTGGCCGCCTCGTTGATCGCCGAAGCCGCCGCCAAGGACAGTCGTACCGGGGCCCGGGCCCTGCGCCCCATCTTCACCGAAATCGTCAACCCCTTTGAATTCGACCCCGACAGCGGCGATACCATGCAGAGCGCCGAGGGTGGCAGCCAGAAGCTGACGGTGACCGCCGACATGGTGCGCAGAGTGATTCGCTGAGCCGATTTGGTAGGTCCGCCATCTTGGCCCAGAGGCGGGCCGCGGGCGGACCGAGGGGGCGAGCCCCCGGCACACCGACACAATCGATCGACAAGCCTATCGATCGGCGGATTCGACCCCTTGCAACAAGTCCTCAGCGCACCTGTCGCCGTGCAGCACTGAGATGTCACCGGTCGTTTCCAGGACGACGGCTCGCACCTCGGAGAAATCGAGAACGTTCGCCTCGCGGAGCTTTGCGATCAGGTCATCCCTTGCAACGCGGGTTTCGACAAGTGCTTCCTCGAAGATCACGCCGTCGCGCATCAGCACAGTGGGCTTGTTTTGGATCAGTGATTCGAGCCTGTCCGAGGCTTTGCGGAGCCGGGCGGCACCATATTGCACGATGAACAGGCCGGCCATGGCCGCCAGCGTTTGTGCGAAAGCGTTCCAGCTTGTCGACTGACTCGCCCCCGCCAACAGCGACCCTACGGCGACCGTCATGACGAAGTCGAAATTGGTCATTTTCGAGAACGACCTCAGCCCATTGAGCCGCACCAGCAACACGACCCAAACCATGGCAAGTGCGGTGAGGATCAAACCTCGAAAGTAGACGTCCAGCGTCGGGTCATCTATGAACATGGCAAAGGTCGCTCCTCTAGGGATTCAGTCATTTACAACGTCGCCGCATGAATCCGCCAAGGGAGCTGAGCAAGAGCTGGCAGCATTCGCCGTGGCATCTTCGGCATGGCATCTTCGGCGTGGCATCCATGGTACTCCAATGCCGAGCTGGTTCCCGTCCCGTTCTACCGGAATCGGTGCCAGCGGGAGGTCCTTCGAGCGAGCACGGACGCAGTGCTGCCTCAGCCGCAGGGACCTGGGGACGGGATTAAATCTTGCTATCAATGGGTTTAGATCGACACGCCAGCGTAGGGGCGAGTTTGCGGAGGACGCGCACAGCCGAAGGGCTCCCGCCCCGCATCGCTTCCTCGGGGGGTAACTAGTTAGTTGGTGACCTTCCTGACCCTCCGTTGACGACACGGGTGGAATCCTGCAAGATGCATCCATGACCCATTTCCCTTCCGTTCTACGTCGGGACAGCGGAGGTAGCTATCCCGCCCCACCCTCGGCGATGGTCTCCTTCGCTTGTGTCCTCGCCTTGGCCTGCCTCGCCTGTCGCCCAGCCGAGCCGATGCCCGAAGCTCCGACCTTCTCGCTGCAGGATGTTGCTGCCGACCCGGACATCGGCCATCTGATCTCCCGCCGCTACGATGTCGCCGCCGCCAGACCCCACCAGGCCGACGCCTGGACCGGCCTGGGATTCGCCTTCGAAGCCAACGACTTCCATTCCCAGGCCGTGCTCTGCTACCGGCACGCCGAAGCCCTGCGGCAGCGGCGGTCCAAAGGAGCGCCGACGGAGGACAACGACGCCAAGAACCTCTATCGTCTGGGGGTGGCCCTAGGCGCCGTCGGCGACCTGGCCGCCGCCGTCGACGCTTTCGCCGAGGCCGCTGCCCTGCGGCCGGACCTCATCGCCGCCCATTGGCAACGGGCAAACTACGAGGTCGATCTGGGACGACTGGAAGCGGCGGAGAGCAGCTACCGGTCGGCCCTCCAGCAGCGGCCGACCTCACTGCCGGCGCGTCTCGGATTGGCCCGCCTCGCCATCGAGCAAGGTCAACTGGCGACCGCAGAGGGGCGACTGCAAAAGCTGCTGGGCGACATTCCTGAGCTGGCCTACGCCCGCTTCCTGCTGGCCGACGTGCGGCGCCAGCTGGGACAGGAACCCGCCGACACGGCGGCCTCTGGTCCGATGGCTCCCCCCGAATGGCCGGACCCCTGGCAACAGGAGCTGCAAGACCTGCGGGTCGGTTTCGCCGCCGACATGCGACGGGCCGAAGAGGCCCTGGCGCAAGGCAGGGCGGATGCCGCGTTGCCCTTGCTCGAGGAGCTGCGCCGCAAGCATCCCGAGGACATCAGCGTCCTCTCCAACCTGAGCGCCGCCTACATCGGCAGCGGTCGCGCCGCCGAAGCCATTCCCCTCCTCGATGCCGCCCATGAGAAGCACCCGGAACGTTTCACCATCTCGATGAACCTGGCGGCCGCCCATTTCGCCGTCGGTGATCTGGAGCAGGCCTTGACCTGGGCCCTGCGGGCACAGCAGCTCGACCCCCAAAAGGCCCGTCCCTTGGAAATGCAGGGAGAGATCCACACCCGCCGTCAGGATTTCGGGGCAGCCCGGCGGACCTTCGAGCAGGCTTTGCAGCTCAGCCCGGACGACCTCCAAACCCTACAGCGCCTGGCCTGGATCCACGAGCGAGCGGGACGTTGGGACGACGCCCACGCCGTGTACTTGCACGCCTTGCAGGTGGCGCCGCAGCGCGGTGACCTGGCCTATCGCCTGGGCGGCACCCTCTACCGCATGGGACGTCCGAAAGACGCCTTGCAGGCCCTGGACCGAGCCAAGCAGCTAGGGGTTCCGCCGCAACTGCAAGAGCCCCTGGAGAAGCTCTCTCGCAGCAGCCAAGAGGCAGTGCGGCGATTGGAGGCGACACAAAGCCCATGAGGCCGTCGTTTGGACGCCTGCGAAGGGCATGGATCCTGCTGGCCAGCCTCGGCCTCTGGGCCTGTGGTCCGGACACCACGCCGACGCCGTCGCAAGGCACGTCGGCCCCGCCGGCCACACCCTGGTTCGCCGAGGTGGCGGCGCCCTCGGGGCTTGATTTTGTCCATCATAGCGGCCATCGGGAGGCCTGGCTGATGCCTGAGATCATGACCGGCGGTGCCGCCTGGTTGGACTTCGACGACGATGGTGATCTCGACGCCTACCTCGTCCAAGGCGGTCGCTACGGTTCCCCCGACGCTTCCCCGGGCAACCGTCTTTTCGAGAACTTGGGAAAAGGTCGCTTTGCGGCGGTGGAAGTGGGGTCGCCGTCGACGGCCGAGCCCAACGACCTGGCTGACACCGGCTATGGCATGGGCGTCGCCACCGGCGACGCCGACGGCGACGGTCAGGTGGATCTCTACATCACCAACGTGGGTCGTAATACCCTACTGCTCAATCGAGGCGCGGGTCGCTTCATCGACGCCACCGAAGCGGCCGGCGTCGGCCATACCGGATGGGGCTCCAGCGCCGTCTTCGTCGACTACGACCGGGATGGCGACTTCGACCTGATGCTCAGCAACTACCTGCGGTGGTCGCCGCAAACCGAAGTCCGGTGTTTCAGCGATCGCGGCACGGCCGACTATTGCAGCCCCCAGAGCTACGACGCCCCGGCCCCCGATGTGCTGTACGAGAACCTCGGCGACGGTACCTTCCGCGACGTGTCGGCGGCTTCGGGCCTCGGCGCCGTCGCGGGCACCGGCCTGGGGGTCGTGGCCAGCGACTTCGACGGCGACGGCTGGCTCGACCTCTTCGTGGCCAACGACGGCATGCCGGATCATCTGTGGATCAATTTACGGGATGGCCGTTTCGAGGAACGGGCCATGGCCGCTGGCTGCGCCCTGGACCGCAGCGGCAAGGCGAAAGCGGGCATGGGGGTCACCGTCGCCGATATCGACTCCGACGGCGACAGCGATCTCCTGGTGGGCAACCTGAATACCGAGTCCGACTCCCTGTTTCGCAACCAAGGCGGCATCTTCAGCGAAACCACGGCGCGGGCGGGTCTGGCGGCGATCAGCCGTCCCTTCACCCGCTTCGGCAAGGCGTGGGCGGATTTCGACAACGATGGCCTCTACGATCTCTTTCAAGCCAATGGCCGAGTCACCCAACACGGTGAGCCCTTCTCGGCGGATCCCTTCGCCGAGCCCAACCTGCTCTATCGCGGTTTGCCGGCGGCGACTTTCGAAGAAATCTCACCCCGCGGTGGCACCCTACCCACCCTCTACGCCACCAGTCGAGGGGCGGCCTTTGGCGACTTCGACAACGATGGAGGCATTGACATCCTGGTGGTCAACCGCGACGCCGCGGTCCACCTGCTGCACAACCGATCGCCCGGTCGAGGACATTGGCTGATCTTGGACCTGCGCGAACGCTCCGGCGCCAGTGCCCTGGGGGCCACGGTGCTCCTCGACACCTCCGCCGGAAGCCGTCTCTTCAACGTGCAAAGCGCCTATAGCTACCAGGCTGCCAGCGATCCGCGGGTGCACATCGGCCTGGGAACCACCGACCATGCCACCACCGTGCGGGTGACTTGGGTGGACGGTACGGAGACCGAGCTCTCCAACCTGACGCCCGACACCGTCCATCGCTTGCAGCGTCCGGAATGACTCCCCGAGCTCCGGGACGGCGGCCAAGCAGTCGCTGGAAATCCTCAAGTCATCGTTCAGACTGCAACTAGCAGATGCCCTCTAAGTCATTGCCATAGAGCCATTTGCACTATAAATAGCCATCGATGCATTTGCCTGTGGAAAACTGACCGTCTCGGAGACCGATTTCGTCCGGGCGGTAGTTAGGCAGTAAAACTGTAAGTATCAGATAAAAAAGGACTTAGCTTTATATGCACAAAAATCTGTGCAAAATGCATCAAAGCTCGATGAATAGGGCCCTTACCCGACTTTTACTATGGGTTTTCCACAGGCTTTTCCGTTGAACCTGTCGAAGGCGGCTGGGCGGCGGCGCTTCAGGGTTGGGAGGTCGACCACGCCCCCACACCACCCGATTCAAAGCCGTCCGCAAAGAGTACAGGGGGTGAAACCCGCGCCTCCCCAAAAACGCTTCGGCCTTGCACATCTCCGAATGACACCGCTGGCTGAGAGCTGAAAACCACCGCCCCGTAGAGCTCAGTTGCGGCGCCCAGGCTGTGAAAACGGATCTCGAACAACGCTCCATCGGTCAATACCTGCGGCATGGCGCCGGCATCGGTGAAGAAGATGTCCAGCTCACCGTCGGTATCACCGGCGTCGAATCCGACATCCACCACACCCGCCGCCGTGCCGACGACGCTGATGGCGTCGGGTAAGCCATCCATATCCGCGTCCGTGGGATCGAAGCTCAGGCGGCCGGCATCGTAGTCGAGGGACAAGGCAAGACTATTGATCAGCGCCCCGTTGCCCCGGTAGAAGACCGTCGCCACGACGCTGTCGTCCACCTCCACCGGCAGAAGGATCGGCAACCTCACTTCGGGACGCTCGAGCACCACCTCGTCGCCACAGGCGGCGTCGAAGATCCGTCGCCCGATGCAGGAGACATCGCCGGCGTCGACGATCCGGTCGAGGTTGGCGTCGCATCCCACCGGGCTACCGGCAAAACTGCCGGCGACGACATCGAGCCAGAAGCTCCCGTCGCCGTCGAAGAGCTCCAGGCCCACGGCCCCGAGGTCAGCGGCGTCCACCGCCCGATCGCCGTTGCAATCACCCCGCGGCCCCGGCAACACTCGGACCACGGCGTCGATACCCTGGGCCGGTAGGGATTGTCCGCCGGTGTCGCCGGCGCTGATCGGGGGCTGGCGGGAGAAGCGCACCGGCGCCTCGACGACGGACCCCGCGGCGGCGGTGCACAAGACATTCATCTGCACCGTGCCCAGTGGGCCATCGGGCAAGGTCACCTCCGGTGGCACATCGGCGATCAGCACGTCGATCTCGCCGTCGCCGTCGCCGGCATCAAAGCTCACCGAGAGGTCGAAAGCCGCCGGCAGGTTGAAGTCGGTGGCTTCGGGCACCCCGTCCATATCGGCGTCGGTGGCGTCAAATCCCAAGCAAGCTTCGTCGTAGTCGATGGAAAAGGCCAGGCTGGCGACGCTCTGCACGCCGCTATCTAGACGCAGCTCCAAATCCACCGTTTCTCCCTGGCTGCTGCCCACCAGGGGTGGCAAGGCCAGCTCGATGGCTTGTAGCTGGAGACGCTGTGCCCGCACCCCACGATCATCCACCGGCGGCCCCCCCGCCAGAGCCAGTGGCGGATCTTGCTGACGCCCAATATTCGAGAAACTCGACCAAGCGACGACAAACCGCCCCTCGACATCGACGCCCAGCCGCGGCGCCGTCTGGTAGCTGGTGGTGTAGGTATTGACCTGGAACGCTTCGCCCAACAGGGCACCGCTGGGGGACAACAGGCGCCCTTGCACGCTGTAGCCGTCGGTATCCGTACCCGGCGACCCATTGCTGCCCCAAGCGATGACAAAGTTGCCGCTGAGGTGACGCTGCACATCGCTACCCCGTTGACTGCCGGTGGTATAGGTATTGACTTGAAATTCCGTGCCCTGGGGCACAGCGGGGCCGCTGAAACGGCGGGCGAAGATCTCCGAAGTCAGCCCTCCGTCGGAGAAGCGATGCCAACTGACCACGAAGTCCCCATCGGGACCGCCGCTCACCGCCGGCGCCAGCTGGTCGCCCGTCGCCGCGGCGTTGATCTGAAGCTCGGCCGCCAAGGGGACCCCCGACGACGAAATTCGGCGACCCCGCAAACCGTAGCCATCGCCATCCTGCGGTGAGGCGGCCCCTTGCCACACCACCACAAACGCATCCCCCACCGCGGCCACCGCGGCGCTGTTCTGGTTGTCTGTGGTGTACGTATTGACGGCAATCTCACCGCCGGACGGAGAACCGTCGGAGGCGAAGAGCTGGCCGCGGATTCCGTCGCCGTCGCCGTCGCGCCCCTCCCACACCACCAGGAAGGCCCCGTCGGCTCCCATGGCGATGGCGGGCCCTTGCTGCACACCGGTGGTTTCGCTGTTGACCTGCACGCCGCCGTCGAGGGGCGCACCGGCGGAGGAGAAACGGCGGGCTTGCACGCTGCGGTTGTCGCTGTCGTCGCCGTCCGACTGACTGCTGCTCCACACCACCACGAAACCGCCGTCAGGGTCCACCGCCAGGTCCGCCCCGAGCTGATCTCCGGCGGCCAGGCCGTTGACCTGCAGCTCTCCACCAACGGCCACTCCACTGCTGTCGAATCGCCGGCCGAAAACACCGTAGCCGGCATAGTCCTGATCGCGGCTCTCCCAAACCACCACGAAGCCGCCTTCCGGCGTCACCGCCAGGCGCGGCGAGCGCTGGAAATTGGTGGTGTAGGTATTGACTTGCAACTCGCCGCCCAAGGGCACGATGGGCTGGGCCGACACCGTCGCCGTAAGTGCCAGGCACCCCGAGCACAGAATCGTTGCCGACAACAGAGACCAGCGGAGGCAGCGCACCACTGAGCGATCCGACGAATATCTACGCATCGACCTGGGCTCCCGAGTTGACGTCGAAGGTTGGAGGCGAATCTTTTTTGGCCTCTGGAGTCTAACAGCAGGCGGTAGCGTCCCCAGCAAGGGCGACATCGGACCCGGCGACGACCGGGGAGGCCTAGAGGGGCCCGCTAGAATAACGCCTGACCATAACGCCACAGGGCGGTGATCAAGCGCAGGAAGGCACGCACCATGTCATCGTCGAAATGTCCCCGGTTGTCATGCTGCGTCGGATCGTGCAACAGGCGCCGATTGCCGAGCACGGCACCGGGCAGGCGGACACCGTCATGCGCTTCCGACGGCGGTAGGCGCTTGAAGTCGGCCCGCACGGCCCACAGCACCCGCCGGTGCCGATCGGTGGGCAGGAAGAGGACCCAGCGCTCTCGCTTCGCCTTGCGGCCAATGCGCAGGGCGAGGGTCCGCCGCTGCTCAGCGACCCCCAGGGCCCGGCGCAGGAGATCGACATCGAGATCGTCGCGCCACTGGCCGAGATCGTCGCGCAGGGCCGCCAAGAGGCTTCGCAGCACCTCACCGGAGGCCAAGAATTCCGGGGCCTGCAGCTGCAGGCGGGCGACAGGCTGCGCCGTCGGGGGCGACGACGGCGCCTCTTCGAAGAACAGCCGCAACCCCAGGACCACCGCGCTATCGTTCTCTTCGTCGGTCAAATCCCCCGCCGTATCCAAACGCAGGGCCAAATCCGCCCGCATGTCCTGGATCACGTACTCGGCTTGCAGCGCCCCCAGGGGCGAAGGGAGGCGCTCATCGGCCGTGCGCCGGCCTAGCGCCGCCTCGACCAGCTTCTCCTGCAACACCCGACGGGCCTGCACGATCTCAGCCACCACTTGCCTTAGGACGTCATCGGGCTCCCCTGCCAACGGCACCATGGTGACGACTTCGTCGCCCGCCAGCCAGGCACTGACCCGGCGGATCAGCTCGAGGAACGGCGTCGCCGGCCAACGCCCCGAAGTCGGCTCCAGCTGTTCACCTGCGAGCCACAGCTTGGCCCGGGGAAAGAAACCCAGTAAAAAATCAGGACGGCGCACCGCCAGAATTCCGAGATCGCCCAAGTCGAGGAGCACCGTGTTGTGGGCGTTGATGCGCTTATTTGGCGGCAGCCGAGCCAGCTCGGCGACGCTCACCGGCCGCAGCAGGGACGGGCGCTCCAGCCCGACAGTGGCCGCCGCGGGTGGCACCGTCGGCCCGCTGCCGAGGGGCGTTGGCGCCAAGGTGGCGTCGAGGTGCAGACGCAGCACCGAGCGATGATCGGTGGACCTCCACACCAGAAAACGTTGTTTCGTCGTCGAATTGACGGCCAGCCGCCACCTGCAGTGGACCTTGCCGAGCAAATTCAAGTCCGGCAAGACATCTTGCCCCTGCACACCATCCGCCAGACCGCTGACGGCCATTTGACGCAGCTGCCGCTCGGCGTCCAGGATCATGCCGGTCAAGACCCTCGCCGACCTCGACAAATCCTCCAACTGAGCTATCTCGAAGCCCATGGCGTCCCCCGTCCTCAGAGGCTGCCGAGGAAGGACGCTTGACGCTCGGTCAAGGCTTGGAGACACTCCACCAGGGACTTCGGGAGCTGCTCAGAGCTCGAGTCGATGTCGAAGAGGGGTGTCAAGTGGGGCGGCTGCTCAGCCTCTGCATCTCCCAGGGTGAAATGCCAGAGCCCCAGCCGCTGATCCCCCTCGGGTAAATCGTCCCCGGGAGCTTCCTCCCCAGTCGCCACCCGAACCAGCCAATAGCCCCCCGAAGTGGGCCCTGTCTCGATCATCAACACCTTCTCGGGGCGGCTGCTCAACCACTTCTGAGCCTTCTCCAAGGCGGTCGAGTCGCCGGCCTCGGAGTCCTTGGCAGCTGCGGTGGCCTCGAGTCCCTCCATCACCCGCTGCCGCAGGTCAGAATCGAGCACCAGCTGTAGCCGAGGCGCCTGCCGACGCACCGCCTCCAAGGTCCCCGCCGGGGCCGGGATGGCGGCAATCTCGAAGTTGACCGACTGCTGGTTGAGCACACTGCTTTGGGAACCGGCCTTGTGGACCAGCAGGTTGATCCCTTTCTTACTGACATTCTCGATGGCGAACTTGAGCTCGGCGCTGACCTTGGGAATGCGGTAGAGGGTGGCCATGGACGGGTCCGCCCCCTCGGCCGTCAACTGCGCCGTGTACTCCTGGGACCGTTGATCGAGCTGCTGTTGGGCGCTGACCAAGGAACGCCCCACTTGGGTGAAAAACGCTTCGAGCTCCGTCGCTTCGGCCTGGTCGGCACCCTCCTTGGCGAGGTCACCCCCGCCACCTTCTGGGCCAGCGCCACCCGCTGAGCCAGCGCCGGATCGAGCAACCGAGAGCCCCTCTCCATAGTTGTCCGCGTAGTAACCGGCCCCTCCACCGATGCCGCTGGCCAGCGTGCCGGGGGCCGCAAGGCTACGGGGCCGTCCGATGCCAGCGGGCGCTGCGTAGCTGCCCAAGGTCCCTTCGACCGCAGCCTTGGCCGATGCCCACCGAGGCGTCTCAGGTTGCGGGCTACGATACGTCTTGATGCCGCCCAGGAACTCCTTGAAATAATCGGCGTCCTCGGCGATTTTCTCTTGCAACTTCGAGACGTCGAAGCCCTTCAGATCCGACTCCCCCAGCTGATCCAAGACCGACATATCCAGGGGTTTCTCGGGCGCTGAGACGGTGGCGTCCGGGGTTTCGTCGGCGACGTCGGATGGAGGCTCTTCCGGGGCAAACATGGCCGGATCCAGGGAGCGCGTCGCAATCGCTACTTTGGCCATCTGGGAGGGCACGTTGCTGCCCTCCTCGACGGTCTCCGCAGGGTCTGGCGCTGCTGCATCTGCCGCCGACGGCCCTGTCCCGTGTCCGGTTGCGCCCTTCCGCGGCGTCTGCAACGGTAGGTCGAGGTGCTCCTCCAGATCCGCCACGGCCTGGTGTAGCCCGTGCATCATGGCCGTGATCTCACTTTCCGACCACTCCTCCTGGTCGCGTCCCCCCAAGTGCTCGGACAAACGGCGGGCCAGACCGCTCAGCTCGCGGCCCTTCTCTCGAATCGGATCGCCTATCGACATATCATCGTTCCCGCCGCTCAGCCTTGGCCGTCAGGGTCTGGGGTCGCGTCGGGGTCCGCAGGATCGGCTGGGGGATCGACCGGTCCGGCGTCGGGGTCCGCAGCATCGGCTGGGGGATCGACGGGTCCGGCGTCGGGGTCCGTCCCATCGCCCACGGCGGGGGGTGTCGGCGTCTCTTCCGACTCCGGTACCTCCACCGCCCCCACCTTGTCGGCCAGGCTCTTGGCGCTGTTGACGATCTCCTGATCGATCCGTGGCGTCCCTTCGGGCAACTCGAGGGGGCTATCGGCCAGGGCCTTGGCGCGCTTGAGCAGGGCCTCCATCGCCCCCTCTTCGAGACTGCGGGCGTGGATGACGGTGCGCACTTCGGCGGCGGCGCGGTAGTCGAGCCCATAGGCGGCCGTCATGCCGGCGCTGAGGGTCACGGCGCCGGTTCCAACCCCCAGCTTGGCCGCCACCGAGCTTCGCTCACTGCGGGCCAGATCGAGACGCACCACCAAGCTGGTCTCCGTGTATTGATAGGAGGCCGGGGCCAGCTGCATCAGTAGGGCCTTGAGGAAGGTGCGGTCGTCGTCATTCAATTTCTTGCTGCCCAACAACGACTTGATCAACGGCAGCAGCCGTTCGAGGGATTCCAAGTACTCGAGATTGAACGCCTTCTGCGCCCCGGCGATACTGAGACCCAGATTGCCGACGATGGCAGGCACCGAATCGAGATCACGGATCAACTGGCTGGTCTTGCTCACGGAGTCCTCCTGGATGGATTGGGGGGAAAGGGAACGGCCTGTACCGACACCGTCAAGCTCGACGTGGTGGCGGTCGAAGCGTCGAAGCGCCGGGCAACACCAACACCCAGGGGCTCGACCTTCAGGGCGATGCCGGTACTGCGATCGACGGTGAGGTCGATTTCCGTGCTGAACGACATCTCGGTGACCACTTGACGCGGCGGCGCCAACGGCGCCACCAACGCGGGGTCGAGATGCACCAAGAGAGGCGCGATGGAGCCCTCGAAAGCCTTCAGCTGCGGTCCGTGGACTGCGTCCAAGCGTTGCTGCGTCGCCACCACCGACCCTGCGAGGGAGGCGAAGAAACGCCACAGCTGCCTTCTGGGTTCAGTGACCACCGCAGATCCGTTGGCCTCGGTGAGGTGGGTCGACTCGGAATCAATGGGCATCGAAGGTTGGCCCCAAAGTCAGATATTTTGCTCGCTCGAGATGCTGTCATCTACCCTACCGTCCCCGACCGGGGGTGTCAAAAGACTCCGGGTATCAAAGGACTCTGGGCGTCACTGGCCAAGGCCCGGATCAATAACCCAGGACGAGGAACATCAGGGCGTAGAGTCCCAGCATCAAGACGGCACAGATGGCGATGGCACCGCTGGGCCAAGTGTGGGCAAAAATACCCTGTCGGCCGCACAAACGCTTCACCCGCACCACCGTCGCCTCCCACAGCCCCTTGCCCGAGCTGACCATACCTTGCCAGATCCCTTCCCCCACCCCAACTCCGGCGACGACACAGCGGGCCAGGGGTCGGCGGTACAGCCAATCGAAGTCGAGCACCGTCGAGCGCAGCTCCGGCGGGTAGATACCCCAGCGGTTGAGCACCGTGAAGGCCAAAGCCGAGAAGAACAGCAGCTGCAGCTGACTGATCACATGGAACGGGGTGTAGGGCTCGTAGGTTTCCATCGGGTACGGCAAAATGCCGTAGAGGACTTGCGGCGCCATGCCCACCGCCAGGCAGAGGAAGGCGGTCAGCCCCATGGCCCAGAGCATGTGCCGCGGCGCCTCGTCGTACCGTTTGCCGCTGTCGTGGGCAAAAAAGGCAAAGAAAGGAATCTTGATGCCCGAATGGTGGAAGACACCGGCGGAGGCGAAGAGTAGGACCATCCACACCAAGGTCATGTGTTGCTCGGCGGCGGCGGAGAGGATCAACGATTTGGAAACGAAGCCACTGGTCAAGGGGAAGGCGGAGATCGACGCCGCCCCGACGATGCAAAAGCCGGCGGTCCAGGGCATCGACTTGTAGAGCCCACCTAGCTCACTGCCCTTGGCGGTGCCGGTGCGCATCAACACCGCCCCCATGGCCATGAAGAGCAGGGCCTTGTAGAGAATGTGGGCGAAGGCATGGGCGGCGGTACCGTTGAGGGACATGGGCGTGCCGAGGCCAACGCCGACCACCATGAATCCCAGTTGGTTGTTGAGGCTGTAGGCCAAAACGCGGCGCAGATCGTTCTCGATGACGGCAAAGAAAATGGGAAAGGCGGTCATCACGACACCGATCCAGATCAGGATCTCAGTCCCTGGAAAACCCCGGGCCAGGGTGTAGATGGCCATCTTGGTGGTGAAGGCGCTGAGGAACACCGTGCCGCTGGGGGTGGCCTCCGGATAGCTGTCCTGCAACCAGTTGTGCAGCAAGGGGAAGGCCGCCTTGATGGCGAAGGCGAAGAAAATCAGCCCCGTCGGCCAGTCCACCAACCCCAGAGCATCAAATACCAGGCTGCCGCCGTCGGCCCAACGCAGGACGATGCCGGCCAGCAGAATGACCCCCGAAGCCACTTGAATGATCAAGTAACGCATGGCGGCGGCTCGGCTGCGTCGTCCTTGGGCCCGCTGGGCTTTCTTGCCCAGGTAGGTGTGGGGAGCCAGCACCAAGAACACCGAGGCCAGGGCGGTCACCTCCCAATAAACGAAGAGGGTCAGCAAATCCCCCGCAAAGACGGCACCGATGGCCGAGCCGGCGTAGATCAGGGCCGCCGCATGGGTGGCCAGAAGCGACCACCGTCGCTCTGGATCGCGGGCCACCTCGCCGTTGTGGGGTCGGCCGTCGCCGCGCAGAGCAAAAAGAGCCCCCAAGAAGGCGGCGATGTGGAAAATGTAACCCCACACCAGGCTCAGCCGATCGATGCGCAGCAGGATCAGCTCGAGATCCGGGCCAAAGGGGATCGTTACACTGGCGCCCAGGGGCATCGACAACAAATGCCAGGCGCTGAGCAGCGGCAAGATGAGGATCATCGCCTGACGCACCCGGACTTGCCGGCGCAGGAAAGGCAAGACCAAGGCACCGATCACCAACAGGCTGCCGGGGGGCAGTTGGTGGAAGAACCCGGCGAGGGGAAAACTATGGGTCATAGTAGTCCTCGTCTTTGCTCAGGACGCGGCGCAGCTGCTTGGCCACCAGGACCAACCCGACGCTGCCGAAAAAACCGTAGAAGCCGTAGAAACCCAGCCAGCCCTCCATGTCGAAATGGGGATGCTTGTGGTAGCCCAGATGGAAGAAATCCAACAGATCCACCGCCAGCAACAGGCCACAGAGGATGTAGACGCCGTAGACGACCTTGTCCACGTTGGCCGGCTCGTCGAGCCAGCGGCGGGGTTCGTTGTGCGGTGTCGGATCAGCCATGGTCTGCCCCGTCGTTGAGGTCCCGTTGCCGTCGGCCGCTCGAGTGTCGTCGCCGGCTCATGGGAAAAAGACGCTCAACAGGTCGAAAAAAAACAGTTGCCCCACCGCCAGGGCGATGCAGCCCAAAGCGGTGAGCACCGGCGGCCCCACCAGGAAAGGGGCCCGCCGCAGATCGTTGACCACATCGCGCAGCGGCTGGTTTTTCTCCACCCGGTTCTCTTCCTCCACCACCGTGATGCCATAGAAGCCATTGAATACCACCGGCATCAAATAACCGATGGCCAGTAGCGAGCTCAAGGCGTAAACGCCGAGCATGACGTAATTGGGTCCCGCCTCCGCCGTGCCCATCATCAGCATCACCTTGCTGACCCCGCCGCCGAAGGGAGGAATACCGATCACCGACGCCGAGCCCACCAGGAAGGCCATCATGGTGAACGGCATGCGGCGTCCCAAACCGCGCATATTGCTGATCTCGGTCTTGTGGGCCTCCACAAAGATGGCGCCGGCACAGAAAAAGAGGGTGATCTTGCCCATGGCGTGCATGGCGATGTGGGAGGCGCCGCCGACGATGGCGTAGGGGGTCGCCAGGGCGGCGCAGAGGACGATATAAGCCAGCTGGCTGATCGTCGAATAGGCCAGGCGACGCTTCAAGTTGTCCTGCTGGATGGCCACCACGGAGGCCAAAAGCAACGTCGTCGCCGCCACCCAAGTGAGCCATTGACTGGCACCGGTTTCCTGCAACAGGTCGAGACCGAAGATGTACACCACCACCTTGAGGATGGTGAAGACGCCCGCCTTCACCACCGCCACCGCATGCAACAGGGCGCTGACCGGCGTCGGTGCCACCATGGCGGCGGGCAACCAGCGGTGGAAAGGCATCAAGGCAGCCTTGGCGGTGCCGAAGGCATAGAGGGCCAACAACAGCATCAACATGTCGTCACTGGCTTTACCGGTCAAAATGCCGCCTATCACAAAATCGGTACCACCGGCCAGTTGGTGGGTCCATACCAAGGCCAACAGCAGGAAGGCGATCGAGGTGCCCATCAACACACCCAGATAGGTGCGTCCCGCCGCCTTCGCCTTGGCCGTCCCATGGTGGGTCACCAGGGGATAGGTCGACAGGGTGATCAGCTCGTAAAAAACAAACAGGGTGAAGACGTTGGCGGCGAAGGCCACCCCCAAAGCGCCGAAGATGGCGAGGGCGAAACAGACGTAGAAGCGGGTTTGGTGGATCTCGTTGTGGCCCCGCATGTAGCCGATGGCGAAGAGGGTGGTCACCACCCACAGCCCCGAGGCAACGAGGCCAAAGATCATTCCCAGGGGCTCCACCTCGAAGGCCAAAGTGACCCCCGGGAGGATGTCCAAGATCTCCAACCGCGGACGCTCACCGGCCATCACCCGCGGCGTCAGGACACCCGCCACGACGGCGAACACACCACCGCCGACCAGCAGCGACGCCGCCTCGCGCAGGTTGGGCCAGCGGTCCAGCAGGCGCACCAAGACGGCGGCGCCGAGGGGACCGAGAACGGCCCAGAGAATGGCCATGCCCGGCGTCATGGGGAACCTCCGAGGGCCGGACCCACCGGCGGCCCCTGAAGCAGCAGATCCGCCGCCTGTCGAGCCACGTCGGCGGTGGCCGAGCCGAAGATGCCGAAAACCACGGTGCCACCGATGAGCAACCAGATGGGCACCAGCAGGCCCAAGGGGGCCTCCGCCACCTGGCGCCCTTCAGGGGCCGGTTGGAAATAGATCTCCTCCACCACCCGCCAGACGTAGACCACCGCCAGCAGGGAGCTGCCCAGAATCAACGCCGCCACCAGCGGCCGGCCCGATTCGAGGGCCCCTTGCACCAGATACCACTTGCTGACGAAACCCGCCGTCAAGGGAACGCCGATAAGGCTCAGGCCGCCCACCACAAAGGCGGCCATCGTCCAGGGCATCTGACGTCCCAAGCCGCGCACGTCCTGCAGCCGGGTGGCCCCCAAACGCAGCACCACCGCCGCCAGCACCAGGAAGAGGCCGCTCTTCATCAAGGCATGATTGAACAGATGCACGATGCCGCCGGTGAGGCCGCTGCGGTTGGCCAAAGCCAAGCCGAGCACCATGTAGCCCACTTGCGCCAAGCTGGAGTAGGCCAGCAGACGTTTGAGATCGGTCTGGAAAATGGCCACCAACGAGCCGACGAACATGGCCACCAAGGCCATCGGCAGCAAGACGTGGTCGAAGTGCAGACGGTCGAAAGCCAAGCTGACGCCGAAGATCAGGAAGAGGAACCGGGCCAGCACGTAATACGACACCTTGGTGGCGGTGGCCGCCAGAAAGGCGCTGACCTCCGCCGGTGCAAAGGTATAGGCGTTGGGCAGCCACAGGCCGAGGGGAAAGAGCGCCAGTTTGATGCTGGTGCCGACCACGACACAGGCCAACGCCACCAACAGGGTGCGGTCCCCCTGCACCTCGACCAAGCGTATCCCTAGATCGACGATGTTCAGGGTGCCGGTCATCATGTAGAGCATGCCGATGCCCAGCAGCAGGAAGGTGCCGCCCATCGTACCGACGATCAAGTAGCGAAAGGCGGCCACCAGGGCCCGTCGGCTCGGGCCGAGGGCGACCAAGGTGTAGGACGAGAGGGAGGAAATCTCCAAGAAGACAAAGACATTGAAGACGTCACCGGCGCTGGTCATGCCGAGCAGGCCGGTCATGCACAGCAGAAAGGCGGCATAGAAGAGATAGTGGCGCTCCTCCGGCACTTCCTTCGGCAAGCTACCCGGGGCGGCGGACAGCACCACCGAGCTGATGCCGGAGACGATCACCAGCACAAAGGCATTGAGCACCTCGATGCGCAGCTCGATACCCCAAGGCGGCGCCCAACCACCCATTTGATAACTCAGGGCACCGTGCAGAAGGACGTGACGCAACATCAACAGCGAAGTCAGCAGAGAGCCCAAGGTGACCGTCATCGCCAACATCCAAGCGGCCCGTGAGCGCCGCAGCAAGACGCAGACCGGCGCCGTCAACATCGGCGCCACCACTTGGATGGCCGGCAGCTGACTCTCGAGGTGTGCGACCCAAGAAGCGCTCAAACCTCGTCCCCCTCGAGACGGCGGATCTGGTCCTCTTCAATGGTGCCATAGGCTTCGTGCAACCGCACCACCAAGGCCAAGGCCAAGGAGGTGGTGGCGATACCGACGACGATGGCGGTCAGCATCAAGACATGGGGCACCGGATTGCTGTAGACAACCTCGTCGCCACCACTGCCGAAGATCGGTGCCGTGCCACCGTCGACCTTGCCCAAGGTGATGTAGAACATGATGACACCGGTCTGAAAAACATTGAGGCCGATGATCTTCTTGATCAGGTTCGGTTTTGTCATCACCACATGGAGGCCGATCATCATCAAGACGATGACCAGCCAATAGGGCAACAGGCCCCAGACGGTTTGCCAGAAAACGGGGTTCATGTCAGCTCACTCCCCGCTGGCCGCGACCCCAGCCGCCCGCGCCTCACCCCCGAACGACCGGCGAAGAGAAAGAAGAGCCCGACAAACACCGCCGTCACCGTAAAACCGACCCCGAGCTCCACCAAGAGGATGCCCAAATGCTGGCCCGGCGGGGCGTGGTGCCCGCCCGTCTCGCCAGGGTCCCCCACGGCGCTGTGGTCGGCGGCGATGTCTTGCCCAACCCCGTGGATCGGCGCTGCGTGTCTGGCGTCGCCAGCCGTCTCGTGAGCCTCGTCGGCAGACGGAGTTTCGTCGGCAGACAGTAGAACGTCATAATCGAGAAAATTACCGCCCATGGCCATCGACGCTAGGCCGACCGAGCCGTAGAGCAGAACACCGCTGGCCACAAGAATTTCGAGCCGCCGGGCGGTGAATACCCGCGTGGCGTCCCGCAGGCCGTAAATCAAGGTGTAGAGGATGATCGAGGCGGCGAAGATGACCCCCGCCTGGAAACCTCCCCCGGGTCCAAAATCGCCGTGAAACTGCACATAGAGGCCGAAGATCATGATGAACGGGATGAGCGGCTTGAGGCTCACCCGCAGCAGGTAATTCTTCTTCACGCTTCCGCCCCCCGATCCGCCGGCGGGGCGCCCTCTGAGGAAGGATCTGAATCACTCGAGCTGGTTTGACGACGTCGGCGGGCGGCGCCACCGAGGAGCAGGAATGCACCGATGGCGGCGGTGAAAACGACCGTCGCTTCCCCGAAGGTGTCGTAGCCGCGATAGGAAGCGAGGATCGAGGTGACGATATTGGGCGGCCCCACTTCGTCCAGCGAATCTTCGAGGAAACGCGGCACCATATAGAGATTGGCCGGTGCCTCCGGGTCGCCGTAGTAGGGCATATCCAGGGTGCCGTAGATCAAGATCGCACCGGTGAGCAGCGCCACAACCAAGCCGAGGACGTCCTCCGGACGACGGTCCAGGCGCCGGTCCCTCTCCCGCCGTCGGGTCAAGGACAGGGTCGCCACCATCAATACGGTGGAGATCCCCGCCCCCACCGCCGCTTCCGTGAAGGCCACGTCCACCGCATCCATGACGGTGAACAACCCGGCCGACAACAGGCTGAAGATACCGCTCAACATCACCGCCGCAAAGAGATCTCGCATGCGGATAATGGCTAGGGTGACAGCCACCAAAAAGACCAGGAGGATGATCTCAATCAGCTCGAGAATGGTCGGCCTCCTGTCGTTTTTTTGATGCCGTATCCAGCGTCGGAGGACGGGGGTCGAGACCATGTAGATAGGCGGCCTTGGCCAAGGCATGGGCGGCGGCCGGTGCGGTCAAGACCAGGAAGATGACGATCAAAGCCAGCTTGACCGTCACCATCGACCATCCAGCCTGCAGGGCCAACCCGAGGAGAATCGCCCCGGCCCCCAAGGTGTCGGTCAGGCTGGTGGCGTGAATTCGAGCGTAGAAGGTCGGTAACCGCAGCAGGCCGTAGCCGGTCACCAGGACGATGAACGACCCGACTGCCAGGCAAATCCAACTGAGGATATCCAAGGTGAGCTGCATGTCGTCGTCCCGGAAGCCTCAGAGGGCGTCGGGCGCCTCATTCTCTTGGTCCATCTTGGCCAAATTGCCGAAACGGGAAAAGCGCAGCACGGCGAGGGTGCTCATGAAATTCATCATGGCATAGACCAACGC
Organism: Acidobacteriota bacterium; assembly: GCA_029263315.1. Taxonomy (GTDB): domain Bacteria; phylum Acidobacteriota; class Thermoanaerobaculia; order Multivoradales; family J023; genus JAJCXR01. Next base: position 164,554 of record JAJCXR010000049.1, read on the forward strand.
CAAGTCGAGGAAGTCGGGACGGCCGCTGAGGAATCCCAGGACCGCGATCAGCAACACCGTCTTGGTACCGAAGGTATTGACCGCCAACATGCGATCGAACAGCGGCGGTCCCTTGATGGCACGCACCAAGGCCATGGCCATGCAGCCGAGGATGGCGAGGGTGGTCACGACAAACACTAGGGCCGCTCCCCCCGATCGGCTTCATCCGGTGCAACTTCGTCGGCGCTTTCGAGACGGCACACCCGTCGGTTCATTTCTCCCTTTTCCAGGTCCCTGAGACCATCGGCGGAAAGGGCGTGCACCGTCAGAACATCGTCCTCCGCCTCCAGGGTCAAGGTTCCCGGGGTCAAGGTGATGGAGTTGGCATAGGTCACCCGTCCCACATCGGTCCGCTGACTGGCCCGGACTCGTCCCACCGTCGGCTGCACGCCGGTGGGATCCGTCACCACCCGTCGGATGACATCGAGATTCGATTTGATGACCTCGACGGTCAGCCATGGCACATAGCCCAAGGTGCGCCAAGTCAGCTCCAGAGGTACGATTTCTTCATCGACGATACCCATCGTGTGGCATAACCAGACAACAAAAATCGACGACACCAGACCAAAGATCAGAATCAGCACGGAACCTTCGGCGGTCAAGCCGGGCAAGGAGTACGGGCCCGACCACAATAGCCAGAGGCCGAATACCGCCAGGAACAAATAGAAGGCAGGCTTGCCAAGTCTCATCGGGTCTCGGTATGCATCAGGTCTCAATCGCGTTCGAATCTACGGCTTAAGGGTGACGCATCATAACAGGGCAACGCCCGTCCTGGCAGCTCTTAGGGTCGGCAAAGAAATAAGTTCCCCGCATCGAGGGGGCAAGGGCGCACCTCTCGCCAGGCGCGCGAGGGAGGCGTACTGGTGGTACGTCGCAGCGAGCGCAACGCCGCGAGAGGTGATGCAATTGCCCACGAATGCGGAAGTTATTT
>JAJCXR010000050.1 GCA_029263315.1 Acidobacteriota bacterium
ATCTCCCCCGCAGCGGGTTCCCTAAACAATCGGGCCCAGACCTCCGGCCAGGAGCGAAGCGACAAACCTCTGTGGCCCCGCAGGGGCCGGCGTAAGTAGCCCAGGCCGCCCGAGGCCAGGGAGCGAAGCGATCTGGCCAGGGTGCCCTGGGCGGCCGTGGCCCACGCGATGTTGGCGGTGCCACGCGATGGTGGTGGCCACGTGACGGTGGCCCCACACGGCCGTGGCCCAAGCGAACACCTTAGCGTCATCACCAGCAAGACGGCCCAAGACGATAAAATGCGCTGAGAGTTGGCGTCAGCACCCAGATGAGCACGCTGCGTCGCGTTCCGAGGATTCAACATCTTGGCCGGCGCAACCCCACCCAGGGCACCCTCCCTGATCGCTACCGCTCCAGGTCGGGCGGCCTGGGCTACTCACGCCGACCCCTGCGGGGTCACAGAATTCAGGAACCGGAGGCAAACCTTGGCTCAGACCTTTACCAGACTCATTTATCATCTTGTATTCTCTACCCAACAGCGCCGCCCATTGATCACGGCCGATGTCCGCGCCCCCCTCTACCAATACCTCGGGGGATTGATACGCGGCGAACGTGGAGCATTATTGGTGGCAGGAGGCATGCCGGACCACATCCACCTGCTAGCCACGCTGCCACCTCACAAATCGCTGTCCAATATGTTGCGGTTCTTCAAGTCCGAATCCTCCAGATGGATGAACGAGCGATTGGCTGAACATTCGTTTGCTTGGCAAAAAGGTTATGCCGCGTTCTCAGTCAGCCCATCACAAGTTCCTACCCTACGGCGCTACATCCAAAACCAAGAGGCTCACCACCAAGACAGGTCGTTTGAGGCAGAGCTCTCGGCTCTCACAAAAAAGCACCGCCTCGAAGCCGAGCCCAAAAGTCCGTAACAAGCCCACAGGAGCGAAGCGACAAACCTCCGTGGCCCCGCAGGGGCCGGCGTAAGTAGCCCAGGCCGCCCGCGGCCAGGAGCGAAGCGATCTGGCCAGGGTGCCCTGGGCGGCGGTGGCCCACGCAAGGTTGGTGGTGTTACGCGATGGTGGTGTCACGCGGCGGTGGCCCACACAATGGATCTCCTCCGCAGCGGGTGCCCTGAACGATCGGGCCCAGACGTCTGGCCAGGAGCGAAGCGACAATCCTCCGTGGCCCCGCAGGGGCCGGCGTAAGTAGCCCAGGCCGCCCGCGGCCAGGAGCGAAGCGATCTGGCCAGGGTGCCCTGGGCGGCGGTACCCCACGCGAGGATCGTAGCCCACGCGACGCTCCCACCCCACCACGATGGCACCCCGCGCAACCCCACCCGAAGTAAAGAAGATGTATGAGGATGCACCCCGGAGGGCTCGGCAAGGCTGCGTCTTGCGAAAGGCCGTATTAAGATGGTGCCAGCCAATCCACCGTCCCATGAGGCATGCACCGACGGTTCCAACGCCGACGGTCATGTAAGGCTCCCAAGTAACGGCTTGCCAGTCCATCCCCTGCGGAGGTTTCACCGTGCGTTCGAGCTCATCACCCCAGTTGTCCCTCACCCCTGACTCAGGATCCAACCCGAGGCGTCATCCCCTCGGCATGCTGACCCATCTCAGCCTGGTACTCTGCCTGCTGGCCAGCGCCTGGTTCGCCACCCCCGCCGACGCCAAACGGTCCAAGAAAAAGGCCGACAAGGAGGAGGTCGAGGAGGACACGACATGGGATGTCGCCACCTCGCCGGACCACCTCTACGATGTCGAGATCGACGTCACGACAGGGACCTGGATGAATCTGGACGTCAGCCCCGACGGCCAGGACATCCTCTTCGATCTGCTGGGCGACATCTACCGCCTGCCAATGGCCGGCGGCGAGGCGCAGGCTCTGACCGAGGGCCTGCCGTGGGACATGCAACCTCGCTACAGCCCCGACGGCAAGAGCATCGCCTTCACCAGCGATCGCGGAGGTGGCGACAACATCTGGATCATGCAGCGTGACGGATCCGAGCCCCGCGCCGTGACCAAAGAGGATTTCCGCTTGCTCAACAACGCCGTCTGGAGCCCCGATGGGCAGTGGCTGGCGGCCCGCAAGCACTTCACCTCGAGGCGCTCCCTGGGGGCCGGCGAAATCTGGCTCTACCACCACAGTGGCGGCGACGGCCTGCAGCTCAACGAACGGCCCAACGACCAGAAGGACTTGGGCGAGCCCGCCTTCTCGACCGATGGTCGCTACATCTATTTCAGCCAAGACACCACCCCCGGCGATACCTTTCTCTACAACAAAGACCCAAATACCGAGATCTACACCATTCAGCGGCTCGACCGTGAGAGCGGTGTCGTCGAGCCATTGATCACCGGTCCCGGCGGCGCCGTGCGTCCAACCCCCTCGCCGGACGGCAAGTATCTGGCTTTTGTGCGCCGCGTACGTTACGCCACGGCCCTCTTCCTCTACGACCTCGAAAGCGGTGAGGAACGGCAGCTGACCAGCGATCTAGAGCGCGATATGCAGGAGACCTGGGCGGTGCACGGGGTCTATCCCAACATGGCCTGGACCCCGAACAGCGAGGCCATCGTCTACTGGGCGGCCGGCAAACTGTGGCGTCTCGACATCGCCAGCCAGCAGGCGACTGAGATCCCCTTCCACGTCCAGCAAAGCCACAAGCTGGCCGAGGCGGTCCGCTCTCCCATCGAGGTGGCCCCGGACCAGGTCGACACCAAGATGTTGCGCTGGGTGCAGGTGTCGCCGGACGGCTCGCAAGTGGTCTATCAGGCCCTCGGCTATCTGTGGTTGCGGGGTCTGCCCGATGGCACGCCGCAACGCTTGACCACCCAGGAAGACCACTACGAGCTCTTCCCCTCGTTCTCCCAGGATGGCACCTCCATCGTCTATGTCACCTGGAACGACGACCAGCTCGGAACGATTCGCCTGGCACCGGCCAAGGTGGGCAGCAGCGGGCGGGAGATCAGCCAGCAGAAGGGACATTACGTCGAGCCGGCGCTATCCCCTGACGGCCGCACCGTCGTCTACCGCAAAATCGGTGGCGGCTTCCTGCGCAGCCCCCTCTACTCCCTCGATCCGGGCCTCTATGCCGTCGCCATCGACGGTGGTGAGCCGTGGCGTATCAGCCGTCAAGGGATTCGTCCCCACTTCGGGGCCGACAACGATCGGGTGTATTTCCAAAACTTCCTGCCAGAGGACCGTCGCTCCCTGGAGAGTGTCGAGCTGGCCCCCCGCGATAGCGCTGAGCGCCAGCCGACGGTGCACGTCACCAGCGAGGCCGCCACCGAGCTCAGGGTTTCCCCCGACGGCCAATGGCTGGCCTTCGCCGAGCGTTTTCGGGCTTACATCACCCCCTTGGTGGCGGCCAGCAAGGCGGTGGAGATCAGCCCCAAGATGGCGTCCCTGCCAGTGACCCAAGTGTCGAGCAACAGCGGCGAATATCTGCACTGGTCCGGCGACTCCAACACCCTCTACTGGGCCCTGGGATCGCAACTCTTCGAGCGCCCGTTGAGCGACAGCTTCTCCTTCTTCGAGGGGGCCCCGGAAACCCTGCCGGAGCCCCCGGCCAAGGGCCGTGACATCGGCTTCTCCTTCGAGGCGGACATACCGTCCGGCGCCGTCGCCCTAGTGGGAGCCCGCCTGGTGACGATGAACGGTGACGAGGTGATCGAACGCGGCACCGTGGTGGTGGAGGGCAACCGCATCCGCGCCATCGGCCCGGTGGATTCCGTCGAGATACCCGCCGACGCCACTCGCATCGCGGTCGATGGTCACACCATCATCCCCGGGCTGGTGGATGTCCACTGGCACGGCTCCCAGGGCAGCCAGGAGATGACGCCGCAGCGCAATTGGTACAACTACTCGTCCCTGGCCTTTGGTGTGACCACGATCCACGATCCCTCCACCGATACCAGCTCCTTCTTCGCCGCCAGCGAGATGGCCCGGGCCGGGTTGATCACGGCGCCGCGGCTTTTCTCCACCGGTACCATCCTCTACGGCGCCGCCGGTGATTTCAAAGCCATCGTCGACAGCCTCGACGACGCCCGGGCGCACTTGGCCCGCTTGAAAGCGGTGGGCGCCTTCAGCGTCAAGAGCTACAACCAACCGCGGCGGGATCAACGGCAGCAGGTCATCGCCGCCGCCCGCGAGCTCGACATGATGGTCGTGCCGGAAGGTGGCTCCCTCTTCCAGCACAACATGACCATGGTGGTGGACGGTCACACCGGCATCGAGCATGCGATTCCGGTGGCCCATGTCTATGAGGATGTCAAGCAGCTGTGGGGGGCCAGCCGCACCGGCTACACCCCCACCTTGGTGGTGGGTTACGGCGGCATTTGGGGCGAGAACTACTGGTATCGACACACCGACGTGTGGGCCAACGAACGGCTCATGGCCTTCACCCCCCGCCAGTTCGTCGACCCGGTGGCCCGGCGCCCCATGCACGCCCCGAAGGAGGAGTACAACCACTTCGATATCGCCGACACGGCCCGCCAGCTGAGCGAAGCGGGAGTCCTGGTGCAGTTGGGGGCCCATGGTCAACGGGAAGGTCTCGGCGCCCACTGGGAGCTTTGGATGTTCGCCCAGGGTGGCATGACGCCCCATGAGGCCCTGCGCGTCGCCACCCTCAACGGCGCCAAGTACCTCGGCCTGGACGGCGATATCGGTTCCCTGGAGACGGGCAAGCTGGCGGATTTGGTGGTCATCGAAGGCAATCCCCTCGACAACATCCATCACTCACAGGACATCCTCTACACCATGATCAACGGCCGTCTCTTCGAGGCTCGCACCATGGAGCAAGTGGGTAACCATCCGGTCCCGGCACCATCCTTTTTCTTCCACCAGACGGACGGGGGAATGGAATCTGTTGGGGTGCACTCCCATTGAGCGCTGCCGTCTGAGAAACGACGCTCGGTTCGATCAGCGGGGCCGCCGCCATCGAGGTCGCGGAAGATGATAATCGCCCAGAATCGCGCCGGATATCGACTCGCCAGCAAGGCGCGGAGAGGCGCGCATAGCGGGCCTACGTAAGCTTCTTCGCAACACAGCTGGCGGGTTGAAAGACAAGCGAGATGGGATGATTATTGTTTTCCGCGGCCCTAAGGTCGCGGTCTTCGCATTTCAGGCGGTTCGCCACCCGGCGCGACCCTAACTCGCCCTCCCTCCAGCACACTTCAGAACAGTTTATTCTTCCGACCGTTCGGTCAATTGTTATTCCTATCTTTCTGGAACTTGGTAGGGGTCCAGCGCAGCCTTTAAATAGCTTAGATTGAATATGCGCATATATCCCCTTGCTCGCTAACCGCTCTATTCGCAGCCCTTTACGCAGAATCGCCCCGAATTCTCAATTTCCCCTTGCAAGCCTACCCTCGTCCGCCTATAATCCTGTACTGGCTCGAAATATACACTTCGTTCAACATCTAGTTGATTCTGTGACGCGGCAAGAATTCATCTTTCTTCCCGATGGGTGAGGTGTGCCGCAGACCTGCAAGAGAGTGATGGTTTCATGATGCACAAAGCACGACAACACACCGAGCTAGCGACCGACCCCAGGACCCTTGGGACCTCCTGTGTGGTCATCGTCCTGGCCGGCCTGTTGATGGCGGTATCGTCAGCCGACGCCTTCAGCTTCGACCGCTCCACCCGTTGTGAGCGCTTGCAACGGCAGCGCAGCCATGACCAGTGGGCAGTGCTCGAATACCGCATCACACCCGGCACCTCCCGCCTTCCCGATGTCAGCCTCGAGTTTTCCTCCGATGCGGAGTTCGCCAACCAGCTGATGTACTGCATAGAGCGTCAGCAGACTCTGCTGCCCCGCGACGGCACCGGCCAGCATGTGCTCTTCCGCTTCCAACCGGCGGACGATCTGGTGGAGGCCAAGGACCAGCGCCGCCTGCGTTTTGAGTCGCCCCCGTGGCTGCGCCGCAAGCTCGAGCTGGACGGCTACTCCGGCAATCTGGCGGTGCGTATGGAGATGGGCGAGGACGGCACCATCCGCAGCAAAGAGGTTCTCTTTTCCTCCGACTACGACCTCGGCCAATGGGTGCTCGACAGCCTCGACGAAGCCATCGTCGTCGATGAGCGTGGCAACGCCCGTCAGTACGTCGACGTTCTCTACCTACGCCTCGGGGATCGTGGCGTCACCTTCTTCGAGCAGCTGCACTACAAGAATCCATCCAGCTTCTAATGGATCTACCCAGGGAGGGTTGATATCTCTTCCAATGCCATTGTCGAGGCGCTGTTGGGTCCTGGGACCCGACAGCGCCATTTTCTTTTGCAGCGGAGCGGGGGCAACGGAGCCCCCTGCGCTAGCTGACGCCTCAGCCAAGCCACCCTACCTCGCCCTACGGCCCGGCGGCTCCCACCCTGGGGTCGGGCCGGCCCTGAACTTCATCGTTGACGAAAATCCAACCATGTGATCCATTCTGAGTCTGGACTGCGCCTAGGACTTTCGAATCTATCTCTCAACGAAGGAGATCTCCGATGTTTGGATCCATCACCTCGCGTCTGTCCACCCGCCCACTCCTGTTGATCATCGCGGCGCTCGTCCTGCTAGCCGCCTTCAGCTGGACCGCCTGGGCCAACAACGACTACTTCGCCCTATGGGTCGACACCGGCAACGGAGGTTGCGGTTTTCTCGAACGCTGCGCCGAGTGGTGTGAGTACGTTCCCGGCCAAGGCATGGTGGGCACCGGTACGATCTGCTGCGTGCCCCAACACTCCGTCGGCACGGACGATTGGGGCGCCTGCATTCGATAGGCCGAGGATGTACGGCTCGCCATCATCCCGAGGAGCTTCGCCCCAGGATGGGTCACCGGACGCCATCCGTGGGGAGGTCACCGAGCTGTTGCAGGCTTGGAGCCGCGGCGATGCCGCGGCTTTCGAGCGAATGATGCCGTTGGTCTATGAGCGACTGCTGCAGATCGCCTCCGGCATGTTGACCTACGAACGCCGGGATCACACCCTGCAGTCCGGAGCGCTGGTCAACGAAGCCTATTTACGCCTCGTCCATTTGGAGCGGGTGAGCTGGAGCGACCGGGCCCATTTCTTTGCCCTCAGCGCCACCCTGATGCGACGAATCTTGGTGGACCATGCACGCAAGGTGAAGTCGGAGAAACGTGGCCAAGGGGCCGATTTCTTGCCCTTGGAAGCTGCTTTGGAGGTCGCCGGTGAGAAGCGCCCCGACATCTTGTGCCTCGATCTAGCCCTCAAGGACTTGGCCCGCAAGGCCCCGGAGGAAGCCAAGATCGTCGAGATGCGCTACTTCGGTGGCCTGTCGCGGGATGAGATCGCCGAGGTTTTAGGGGTCGGATCCGCCACCGTCACCCGACGCTGGCGTATGGCTCGAGCTTGGTTGTACCAACAGCTCAATGAGGTCCCACAGGATGCCGTCTGATACATGGGGGCAGTTGCACAACCTCTTTGACCAAGCCATTCAGTTGCGGGGCGAAGCACGACAGAGCTTTCTCGACGAGGCCTGCGCCGAGGATGCTGCCTTGCGTCGCGCTGTCGACGGCTTGCTCGCCGCCGATGCGGCGGCGGGGAGTTTCCTCGAGCCCTTGATCTCCCCGGCGCCAGGCTCGGAGGCCCGACCGGGCTACCCGGTCCTGGCCGTCGAAGCCGAGACCGGCGACGATCCAACCTCCCCTCGGGAGACCCCCGGCGCCGTCGAAGACGGTGTCTTGGGGCCCTATCGCATCCTCCGACGCCTGGGCCAGGGCGGCATGGGGGTGGTCTACCTGGCGGTGCGTGATGACGACACCTTCCAGCGACGGGTGGTGATCAAGCAAGTGCGCAGTGATCTGCTGGGGGCCGACACCCTGCGTCGTCTGCGCACCGAGCGTCAGATCCTCGCCAGCCTCGACCATCCCAATATTGCACGCCTCTATGACGGCGGCACCACAGCCGATCATCGTCCCTACTTTGTCATGGAGTACATCGAGGGTGTTCCCATCGATCGTTATTGCGATGAATCCCGACTCTCCATCGACCAACGTCTCGAGCTCTTCCGCAAGGTGTGCTCCGCCGTCCACTACGCCCACCAAAATCTGGTGGTTCACCGGGACCTCAAACCCTCGAACATCCTGGTGACGGCGACGGGGGAGCCCAAGCTCTTGGACTTCGGCATCGCCAAGCTGCAAAACCCCGAGCTGGCGGCTGCAGAGCTGGCCCCCACCGTCACCTGGCAACGCATGCTGACCCCGCAGTACGCCAGCCCCGAGCAGATCCGCGGCAAACTGGTGACCACGGCCAGCGATATCTACAGTCTCGGCGTCCTGCTCTTCAAGTTGCTCACCGGTCGGCGCCCCTTCGACTTCCGGCAACGCTCACCGCAGGACATCGAACGCCTGCTGACCGAGCAGGAGCCACCAAAACCCAGCAGCGTGGTGACGGAAGACATCGCCAACCCCGGCCCCGACGCGGCCGCCGAGAACGTAGAGGGCTCGTTGACGGGGGCCGCGGAGATCGCCCGCCACCGTCACTCGACACCGCGAGACCTGCAGCGCCGCCTGGCAGGCGACCTCGACGCCATCGTCCTCAAGACCCTGCGCAGCGCTCCGCGCTCACGCTACGCTTCGGTAGAACATTTGGCCAGCGACATCGAACGGGCCCAGCGGGGCCTCGCCGTCGAGGCCCGTCAAGGCACCTTCGTCTACCGCACGTCGCGTCTGTTGCGCCGCCATCGGTTGGCTTTCTCCATCGCCACAGGGTTGCTGTTGCTGCTCATCGCCTTCGCCGTCCACAACGCCGGGCAGGTGCGTCGCCTGGCGGAGGAGCGTGATCGGGCCCAACTCGAGCGCCAGCACAAGGACACCGTCCTGACCCTGCTGCTCGACATCCTCAAGGTGGCGGATCCCAACGTCGGCGACGGCGACTCGTGGACGGTGCGTCAAGCCCTCGACGCCAGCCGCGGCCCCCTCGATCGGCGGTTGCGGGACACCCCCCAGCTGCGGGCCGAGCTGTTGCATACCACCGGCGTGGTGTACTCAAATCTGGGGCTCTGGCAGCGGGCCCGCAGCGACTTGGAAGAAGCTCTGAGCCTGCGTCGGGCCCTCGGAGGCGAGGCGGACGGGCTGGCGGCCCGCACGCAACGGGCCCTGGGCCGGGTGCTGGCGGAGCTCGGGGATGTCGATGCCGCCCTCCAACTCACCGCCGACGCCTTGCAACAAACCCGTCGCAGCGCCGAGCCAAAGGAGCTGCTGGGGGCCCTCAACGATCAGGTCACCATCCTCTGTTTCGCCGGGCGCTACACCGACGCTGCGCCCCTTGCCGAAGAGGCCCTCGGCTTGGCCCGCGGCTCTTCGGAGGTGCCGGTGGACGCCCTGGTCACCGCCCTCTACAATCGAGGCACCCTACACCTCGACGGCGGCGACAATCCTCGTGCCGCCGAGCTCTTTCGGCAAAGCGCCGACTTACTGGCCTCCCTCAACGGTGGGGACCATCTCTCCTTGGCGGAGCCCCTGAGCAACCTGGGCACCGCCTTGCGGCGCTCCGGCGATCTCGGTGGAGCCGAAGTGGCCTTCCTGCGGGTCCTCGACTTGCAAGGGGCCGCCCTCGGCGACGACCACCCCTACCTTCCCCGAACCCTCAATAACCTAGCCTCCCTGGCCATCGACCAAGGACAAAATCACAATGCAGCCGAGCTGTGGCGACAGGCCCTGAGCTTGTTGCAACGGCAAGTGGGCAAGGATCATCCGCGGCTGCTCTTTTTACAGCTGCAAATCGAAAAGGCGCGACTGCGTCAAGGCGAATCGGCCCAAGTCCTGGCCGGATTCGAGACCCTGCTGGCCCCTTGGCACCAGCTTCTGCCGCCGGAGCACCGAACCCTGATGATGGCCCAGCGGCTGCGGGCTGAGGCTTTGACCGCCCTCGGGCGCTACGATGAGGCCGAGTCTGTGCTCAAAGCAGCAGCAACAACCTTGCGTCAGCAGGGCTCGGAGCGAGATATCCAGCTGGTTGAAGAGCAGCTGTTGGAGCTCCAGCAGCTGCGGGACGCGCCGCCGTCACTGCCCCGGGTAGAGGTGTCGGCGGAGCGCCCCTGACCCTGATCGCATCGTCAGCACCCCTCACCGGGTCACATCGGCCGTCGCAAGAGGATCACGTCCTGCCCAACAAATGTCAGCTCGGCTGACCAACGCTGCGCCAACCAAAAAAACGTGGCACGGGAAAAAAAACAGACGTGGGTTAGGTCTTCCTTGTAGTGCCAGCGGGCAAAGGCATCGGCGTCCAGGGCCAGTTTGGTCATCAGCCCCAACCAGCCCCCCGGCCGCAAACGGGCCCACAGTCGATCCAAATCGACTTTGGGATGATGCAGATGCTCCACGACCTCCGTCGCCGTGACGAAGTCGTAGGTCTCCGCCAAGGACCCCACGTCCGGAGCGTAGAAGGGATCAAAAAGGGCCATCGAGTGGCCAGCCTCTTCGAACATTACCGACAGGGTGGGGCCGGGACCGGATCCGAAATCGAGGCCGCGGCTGGCGGGGCTCAGGCGCTGGCTGAGAGGTAGGAAAAGACGGCTCAGAAAACGCCGGTAGCCGGCATCATCCGGAGTGTTCTGGTGCAGGTCATATTCCGCTTTCTCGTCCTCCGAGGAAGGCAGATATTGGGGCGCCACGGAGATCAAGGCGCAGACAGCGCACCGCCGGTACTCGCGACGGTGATCGCGGTGAAAGGGTTGGCAGCTCTGAGCTCCACAAAGAGGGCATAGCATTTGACCCGGCATCTGCGATGGGGACCTTTCCGTCGAAGACATTGATGCCGAAGACATTGATAACGACAGTTCTGACACCCGCTCACTGCCGCTGCTGACACCCTTGACACCACGGCAACTGGGGATTCACCAAGCCGCCCGCCGACGCACAGACCCCCATGGCGCGGGGCTTTCCACCGTTTTCGCCACTTGGCACATGCCTTGCGATAGTCCGAAATGAAAGACGGCAGGCCGCGCCCGCCAATACGAGCCTAACACCAGGCCCCATCACGGACACGCAAGGAAAATAAATCATGACAAACCCAAGGTATCCTCGGCTTCGAACACTCCACCTGACATCCTACCTGCTCGGCCTGATGGCCATGCTGCTGACCGCCATCGCCGCCCAGGCGACCGACTGGGACAGCGACACGATCGATGACGATCAAGACTGGGGAGTCGCACTGACCTTCGACCTCCATCCATCCTGGGAACAGCCCGCGGCCTGGAATTATCCCGGCAACTGGGCTACCTACCAGCCGAGCGTTCTAGACATCCTTGCGGTTTATGAGGCCCGAGCAACCTTCTTTGTCAGCGGCTTCGCCAACACCACTGCGGGATCCCCAGGAACCCCCGCAGCCCTGTGGAACGACCTGCTCGACGATGCTGTGGACGGTGGCCATGAGCTCGCCTGGCACGGCCGGGAGCATATCGATTATCCGAAGTGGCAGAACGAGAGCGTATCTCCGGATCCGACCTCGGAGCCGTGGCCTTCTGCCTGGTTCTTCGTCTACAAGGAAGTACAGTGCGATGTCTCCAACTACCTAGCTGCAAAAGGTAGCCACAGCGAATGGCCTGCTACGTTGAAGTCCTATGCCTATCCGGGATGCACCCTCGGAAACCTGGGTAACCCCCAAGCCAATTGGTTTCTCAAGCAGTACGTGGGACACGCTCGCGCCTCGGATGCCCCATCGGGCCCGGCTGGTTGCTCGAGCCTTCCCCAAGGCTGCTATGGCTATGACACCGAGACGATCGCCAATCAATTCGACTTGAAAGGACTCTGGCTGGACAACAGGAATGTCTGTGTTTCCGGTACCTGCTCGGTCTACGAGATCTTGAAAGAGATCAGCAAGGCTTACACCAACAAAGAAATCGTGGTCCTCGCCGCCCATCACTTCACCACCGGTACAGGCTCGGAGTTTGCCACTCAAATGTGGAACTTGATCTCGGTGCTCGACCATATCAACTGCCTGCAAGACGGCGGCACCCTAGGGGCAGATCTGCTCTGTACGGCCCCAGCCACACCGGATCACAGCGGCAACCCCATCGCCTACCACAGGTTCTTGGACCTGCCGGTCCCGGCCCCTCTGACGGATGTACCTGCCGGTGACCCCGCCTACTGCCAGCCGATGAACCTCAGCAGCTGCGGCTGAGTCGGTCGCGTCAATCTCCGCCAAACTGCCGAGAGCCACGGGGCAGCCCGGGCCGTCGATCATCGGCTTCGACGGCCCGCTAGCTCAGACCAAAGCCACGGAAGACGCCAAGATCAACTGCGCCCCGAAATACAAGGGCAACCCCCAAGCGGCGTCGAGAAACTTTGCCTCGACGAAGCGCCGTTTGGCCACCGACAGATCCGAGGCGGCAAAGAGCACGGCGCCGACCAGCACCCACGGCGGCGCCCCCGCTCCGACGACGGCGATGGCCACCGCCACCATGGCGGAAATGACTCCGGTGTAGAGCCGCACCGGCACCAGATAGGCTCGGTGCTGCGGCGTCTGCAGGTGGGGGATCAGCCAGATGCCGACCCGCCAGGCGAAGAGGCCCATGACGACACAGCCAGCCAACAAGTAGGGGTACGCCACGGGCCAGCTGAGAAAGGCGACGGCAAACGCCAGGTGACCCACCAGGAAAGCCAGGATGCCGAGACGGAACCACAGTCCCCGGCGGGGAATCAGCAGCACGTCCCCCAACCAACAGCAGAGCAACGCCACCAGGATGCGCCGACCGTAGACCGTGTCGGCGGCTCCCAGGGTCCAGGCCAGCCAGACAAAGGCGCTGGCGGCGATGGGCTTGGCCAGCCAGATACCCCACTGCGCTGCCGCCCGCTCGGCCCATAACAACGCCACGACGGCTAGACCACAGAGGGCCACCGGCCACCAGGGGCTCACGGACTGGTCCTCACGGTAGCGGGCTCACAGACACAAGCTCACACATGAAACCTCACGAACGCTCCTCGAGACGCACCGCCAACAAAGTGGTGTCGTCTTCGAAATCGCCAGTGCCGACATACCCCCGCAAGGCCGCGACCACCCGATCGACGGCCTCTCGAGCACTGGCGTAGGGCTGCCGGCAGAGAATGTCGATCAGGCTGTCGATGCCTTCGTTGGCGCTGCCGTCCCCCAATAACTCCGATGCCCCGTCGGTGAACAGGAAGAGCACATCGCCGGGGCCCATATCGCGGCTCTCGGCTTTGACGGGAAACTTCCAACGGGCCAGATGCCCCACCGCCTGGCAGGTGGAGGCTAGGCGCTCGCAGAGCACGCCCCCGTCGTCGCCGTGACGGATCCACAGGCCATCCTGATGGCCTGCGTTGACATAGGTCAAACGGCCCGACAGCAAATCGATGACACCGACGAAGAAGGTGAGATAGCGATGATCTCCGAGGGCGTCGGCCGTACGAAGATCATCGATGGCGCCATCGATGGCCTCGATGATTTCGATGGCGCTGGGGGGCTCGGGATTTCTCACGGAGCCGTGATGGCTGCGGTGCAGCACCATGCTGCTCAAGCAGGCGGTGAAGGAGGCGACGAGGTCGTTGTGACCGGAGGCATCGGCGATATAGAAAACCACGTCTCCGGAGCGACGCTCGAACCATTCGGCGTAGTCACCGCTGGGATAGGCGATCTCGATGGGCTCACAGGCCACCTCCAGCTCACAGACACGATCCGGATGGCAGCCCAATCGGTTGTCGCCGATGGGGCTGCGCAACAGGTAGGCGCGCAATAGGCGGGCGATCTCCCGCTCTTTGTCCCGCTTTCTCTCCAGCTCTTCTTCCCGGTGGTGCAGGTGAATGGCGTTGGCCACCAATCGCTCGACGATGGCCCAGTGCTCCACCGGTTTCTCGACGTAGTAATACGCCCCGTTGTCGAGAAATGCCAAGGTCTCCTTCAAATCGTCTTCGCCGGTGATGCCGATGATCGGCAAATGTCGCCGACGCTGACGCAGCTCTTTGATCAAGGCGCTGCCGTCCATTCGCGGCATGCGAATATCCGAGATCACCAAGTCGAGGTTCCAAGGCCTCTGCTCGAAGACCTCCAAGGCGGCAACGCCGTCCGCCGCCGATAAGACCTCGTAACCGAGGCGACGAAAATGACGCTCGAAGAGGAGGCAGAAGTCCGCCTCGTCATCGACCACCAACAGGGTGTGTTGCATTGTGTCGCTCATGCTGATTCCGTTTCATCTGCCTCGTCCGAGGCCGTCTCTCCGGCGATGGGTAAGACAACGCTGAACACCGCTCCGCTGCCGACGTCGGTGTCTTCCACTCGCATCATGCCGCCATGGGATTCGACAATACTCTTGGAGATGGACAATCCCAATCCCGTCCCTCGATTGGGAGGTTTGGTGGTGTAGAAGGGGTCGAAAATGGCCTCACGGATACTTTCCGGCACACCACTGCCGGTATCGCGCACCGTGATTACAACGTGGTCGGCATCCTGGCGACGGGTCTCCAAGGTGAGACACTTCTCACCTTCCACCTCTTCCATGGCCTCTTCTGCATTGACGATCAAATTGACCAGCACCTGCTGCAAGCGTGCGGCATGGCCTTGGATGTGGGGCAAACCTTCTTCCAGATCGAGCACCGTGTCAATGCGATGATTTCGAAAGCGTGACGAGAAGAAAGCCATGGATGTTTCGACTAATCGATTCACATCCAACACCGTCCGTTTCATATCCCCCGGACGAGCGAATTCTCGCAACTGCTTGACGATGCTACTGATGCGAATCCCGTTGCGGATGATCATGTCCACCAAAGTAGGTAGATCTTCCAAGTGGTGAGATCCACTCGCCAGCTCGCCCTCGATCTCCCGCGCCGCCAGCAGCACTTGATTGAGGGGATTGTTGATCTCGTGACCCACACCGGCCACCATTTGTCCCAGAGCCATCAGCCGACCGGAGCGGATCAAGGCCTCGAGCTCGCTCTTGTCGTGCAGCGCCACCGCCACCCCAGGTTTGCCACCCCCAAGACGGGCCGGGGTGAGAATTGCTTTGATCGGCAACCAACGACCGCCGGATTGGGCGAGGCTGAGATCCAACGCCACCTCGCCTCCCGAATCCAGGACCTTGGCCATGGCTTCCTCGAAGCTGGCCCATTGCACGGGTCGGATGAGATCGCTGAAAGAGGTGTCGAGGAGGGGGTCCCGTGATCGACCCAATAACCGCGCCGCCTTACGATTGACAAAGCCGATTCGACCGCGTCGGCTGAGCAGCAGGGTGCCGTAGCCAAAGCCCTGTAACAAGTCTTGGTAAGCCTGGGTCTGCTCTTCGATCGGCCCCAGCTCTTTGAGGAAACCGAGGGTGCCGATGGCCCGCTCGTGATCGTCCCGCAACAAGCTGACCGACACCGAGATGGGACGGGGGCGCCCTTCACCGTCGAGCATGTGCACCCGGTGGTTGGTCAAGGTGCCCGCCTTGCGCAGCAGCTTCATGACTTGCCTAGCCACCGCCACCCCCGAGCCGGGACGCCCCTTCTCGTCACAGTAGACCTCCGCAGCCGGCCGCTTCAAGAGCTCGCGGGGATGGCGCTGCAGGATGCGCTCGCTGGAGGGGCTGACAAAATTGATGGTGCCGTCCAGGTCGGTGCTGATGACGGCGTCGGGGGCATCCCGCAGGATGGACTGCAACGACGCCTTGGCCAAGGCTTCTTTTTCATAGAGACGGCTGTTGTGCAGCGCCTGGGCCGCCAGACTGGAAAAGATCCCCATGATCTGACGATCATCCTCACTGAAGCGCCCCTCGTCGCCGGGACCATAGTCCACCGCCAGGGAGCCAACCCGTTTCTGGCCCACCAGCAGTGGGCAATCGAGCCACATGATGTCCTGGAGGGCGAAGTCCTGTAACCAAGGTTCGTAGACCTGCGGCTCGAAAAGCTCGTCGATGAGCTTGCGATCCCAGAAACTGGGGCGATCTTGCTTGAAGATGTGGCGAATCACCGGCGCCGACGCAAAGGGTATCTCGTAGCCGGCAAAGGCAGGGTTGTCATCCATGCCCGCCGCCACTTTACCCACTAGGCGATTGCGGTCGGAGTCGTGTAAATACAAACGGGCACGGTAGTAGCCGAGCTCACAAGCCCCCTGCACAATGCGGCGGGCGATCTGGTCGAAATCGAAGGTGGCTTGCAGATCGTAGGAAATCAACGCCAGTTGCTCGAACCATCGGCTCTGGGTCTCGGTACGGCGAATGGCGTGAATTTTCTCGATGGCATGCAGCAGCTCGTCGAAGTCGATGGGCTTGCTGAGGTAAAAAAGAGCCCCCGCCAGCAGCACTTCCTTCTTGCGGGCCCCCATGTCGCGTCCCGAGAAGACCACCACCCGGACATCGGGATGCAACTCTCCGATGCGTCGGGTCAAGGTCACTCCGTCCATGCCACCGCGCAGCATGAGATCACACAGCACGATGTCGAAGTCCTGCTCCGCCAGGCGCTCCAGGGCCTGTTCACCACTGCCCGCTGCGGTGGTCAGAAAACGGTCGTCCTGACTGGTGATGCGCATGGCCAAGGCTTCGCGCACCGACGCCTTGTCGTCGACGATGAGGATGCGGGTGGGTAATCCTTTGGGATCGATCATGAGACCAAGACCTGCCGTGGAATGTCGAGGCTGAGCACCGAGCCCCGAAAGAGAAACGTTTGACTGAGCTCGAGACGCCCTCCGAAGCGCTCGATGAAGACCCGGGAGATGTAGAGACCGAGCCCAGTACCATGACGTTTGGTGGTGAAGAAGGGGTCGAAGATGCGATCCCGATGCACGTAATGGACGCCTTTGCCAGTGTCGGTGACGGTGACCCGGATGGGGAAGTCGTCGCCGGGTCGCCAGCCGGTCGCCACCCGCAGCCGACGCCGGGAGCCACCGTAGCTGGCCATCTGCTCGACGCCGTTGATCATCAAGTTGAGTATGGGCTGGTCGATGAGCTTCGGATTGACAAACAACGACGGCAATTCCGGCTGTAAGTCCAGGCTCAACACTACCTCGTGCTCCTCCGCAAAGGGCACCAGGGTGGCCCGCAAACGACGGATGACCTCGTTGAGGTCGATTTCCTGGGCCGGATTCTGGCCCGCCAGGTTACGAAACAGCTCGACCAATTCGTTGAGCCGCCGAGATACCTCCCGCACTTCCACCGTCGCCTTTTTGAAGCTGGCGATCTCCGAATCCCCCATCTCCCCCAGACGTTTGGCGAGCATCAGCTGAATGGCCGAAAAATCGTCGAGGGATTGAAGCTCGTTGCGAATCTCGTGCAACAGGCTATCGGCCAGGAAACCGGTCAGCAAGAGACCTTGGTTGCGGGCGATCACCTCGTTCATGCGCCGATGGGCCAGCTGAATCCCAATGCCGAGGGCGGTGGGATGCAGTTGGTCTTCCGAGATGCTCTTCAATTGATGGGGTTGCCGACCGATGAGGAAGAGCCCGTAAGAGGCTTGATCGGCATATTCGATGGCCAGGCCGACAAACGAGCCGACCTCGGTCACCGATTGTAGATGGCGAAACTCCGCCGCCTTCTGCCCGGCATCTGAAACCGCCAGGTACCGCCCCTCGCGAATGACGTTGGCGATGGGACTGACCTCCAGGTCCTGCTGCGTGCTGCGACCCAAGGGCACGAAACGTCCTGCCACCACTTCGAAGAGGGGGCCCGGTCGGTAGGAGAGCACACAAGCCACATCGGCCCGCGTCTTCTCCATCAGACGGGTCAGCAGACGTTCGATCTGTTGTTTGTGGCCGGAGGTCATCCGGGGACCGCTCCACAGGGAACTGGCGTCAAGACCGTCACTGGACTCTTCGTCGAGGAGAAAGGCGTGGCCATCGTCGCCGGATGGCCCCTCGGCGTCGATCCGCGGGGTCCGACGGGAGGCGATCGGCTCCGGCTCCGAGCTCTCCGCCAAACAGGATTCCAACCAACTCAGGATTTGGTCGACACCGGTGGGTTTCTGGAACACCCGTCCATGGCGGCCATGACGTTGACGCAAAGCTTCGACCCACTCCAATGCGCTGCTGGCGGTGAGCACGACGACAAAGAGTAGGGTGTCGCTTTCCAAGGAGCGCAACAGCTCACCGCCGCTTTGCGCCGAAAGATTCATGTCGACGATCAGCAGGTCGTAGTGGCGTTCGTCCAAGCGGCGTCGACCCTGCTCGACGTTCTGTGCCAGGTCGCACTCGAACCCCAAATACTCAAAAACCCTCTCCAGGGATTCGCCGACACTCTCCTTGTCCTCCACCACCAGGATACGCTCGATGTGGCGCCGCACCCGCGCCGTGACCTGGGGCTCCGGTGTTTCCTTCAGTTGCAGATCCCAATACAAACCTTCCAATTGGGCGCCCAGGGCCGGGTGCTGACGAAAGGTGGCCCGTTGACCGGCGGCACTGCGCTCGAGCTCCTGATCTTCGCGACGCAGCAGCTCATTGACGCTGAGGATGACACGGTCACCGTCGAAGCGCAGAATCTGGGCCGCCACCAGGTCGTCGTTCAGGACCCCAAAGCCGTCTTCCTGGCGCGCCGCGGCGGGGAGCTCGGAACGGGGGATGAAGCCTTCGACACCGTCCTCCAGGGCCACCAAGACGCCCGCCCCTCCCTTGGCCAGGAGCTGCACCTGACCGACCACCGATTGCCCCACCTTGTGGCGTCGCTTGAACTCCGGAAAGGGATTGGGATTGGCTTCTTGACGGCTCAGCTGGAGCTGGTTGCGCTGCCAGCCGATGATCTTACAGCGCACCGCTTGTCCCGGCTGAACCCGAGCGCTGAGATCGATCACCCGTCGCGACCAGCTCCAGTCCTGGCGACGCACAAAACCCACCGCACCACCTTCGACCAGGCGCACGAAGACCCCCCAAGGCTCGACGCGGATAACCTCGCAGTCGACCACTTGCCCTTGGGCATGGTCATGCCCAGCAGTGGGCTGGACGCCGCCTTTAGATTTCGATGATTGGCTCAGAGGAGTCTCCCGACCCGGATTTGTGGCGCACTACACTAGCACGCGGGCCGCCAACCCATGACGCATATCGGGTCGATCGAGATACACTGTTCGCCGTCTCCGGCCAGTTGCATTGCGGCTCGCAGGCAGCAGCGCAGAGGATTGGTCAGACGACGGAACCACCCTGGGAGACCGACAATGCCACACGACACCCCGCCGACCGTCACGTCGTCTAGAGACGACGCCCTAGCGATGACCCCTCGTCGTCGCCGCTGGCCGCACCGCACCCTGTTGGCCGTGGGTTTCCTGACCCTTGCCTGGGGCGGCCTCGGCGGAACGGCTCCAAGGGCCCAAGCCGCTGCTGACCAAGGCTTCGCCGAGCGCACGGACGTCGTCGCGGTCGAAATACCGGTTCAAGTGAGCCTCGACGGCGAGCCGGTGCGTGGCCTCGAAGCCTCGGACTTCGAGGTTCTCGAAGCTCGCAAGGTGCAACCCTTGGTGGACTTCGAAGCGATCGATTTGTCGTTGTTCGAGGCCGTCGACGCGGTGTCCTCGAGCGCCGCAGCGGCGCAGGCATCTTCCATGCCAAAGCTGCCGATCGGCGCACGCCGCCACTTCCTGTTGCTCTTCGACCTTTCGTTCTCCGCACCCGAGTCGATCGTGCAAGCGCAGACGGCGGCCCTCGACCTGGTGCGAGACGGCCTGCACCGAAGTGATTTGGTGGGTGTCGCGACGTACACTTCCCTCACCGGCCCGCGGCTGTTGCTCGGCTTCACCAGCGATCGCAAGCAGGTGGCCTTGGCCATCGAGACCCTGGGTTTGGCGCAGCTGACCCGTCCCGTGGCCGACCCCCTCGGCCTGTTGTTCGGCGACCTGGAGGCCGCAGAACGGGGATTCAGCAGCGGTCGGGGCAGCGACCTGGTGAACGAAACCCTGGAGGACTTCGCCCGCCAGATGGAGCGTCAAGACAAGCGGCGGTACTCCGAAAAGGTACAGGCAATGACCCAATCCATGGGGGACTTGGCTCGCCTCTTGCGCCGGGCGCCGGGACGTAAACATGTCGTCTTCCTGTCCGAAGGCATCGACACCTCCGTCTTCTTCGGCAACGATAATCAGGACACCCGCAACCGCCAGAACAATTCCATCGAGAACGGCCGCGTCTGGGAAGTCGATTCCGACTCGCGTTTCGGCGACAGCTCCGCCCAAAATGCCCTGGAGGACATGTTCCGAGAATTCCGCCGCGCCGACTGCCGCATCGACGCCGTCGATATCGGAGGCATCCAGGCTTCCACCAACGCCGCCCTGGGGGGCCGTCGCGCCACCGAGCGCCAGAACACGGTACGCCTGGGACGGCAAGACGGCCTCGCCACCATGGCCAGCGCCACCGGCGGCGAGTTGATCCGCAATCACAACGACCTCGGCAAGGCCATGGCTGAGGTGCAACGTCGTACGTCGGTTACCTACCTGCTCACCATCCAACCGGACGATCTGTCTCCCGATGGCAAGTATCGGCGTCTCAAAGTGCGTTTGAAGGATGGCCCCAAGGGCGCCAAGCTGACCCATCGCCCCGGTTACTTCGCTCCCGTTCCCTGGCAGGAGGCCACCCCTGCGGAACGCCAGCTGATGGCCGCCAGCCAGCTCCTGCAAGCGGACGGGGAACTTGGACACAGGGGCGGCGACGGCGAACGCAGTGGCACCCTGAGCGTCGCCCTGACGGCCACTGCCTTACCCGTCGCCGAAGCGGCGGGGGTGGCCCGGGAGGCTTATGTGCCCTTGATGGTGGAGATCGACGGCGGTCCCTTGCTGGCGGTGGCCGATGCCGGGCAAGCCGTGCTCGAAGGCCAAATCTTCCTCTATGCGATGGACGGTGCCGGCCAGGTCCGAGCCTACCTCGACCACGCCGTGGCCCTCGACATGGCACAGGCGGCGCCCGCCTTGGGTCGCCAGGGCCTCAAGTTTTTCGGCGATCTCGACCTGCCTCCCGGCGACTACATGCTGCGCGCCTTCGTCCGTCACCGGGGGAGCGATCACTTCGGGGTCGCCGGCCTAGCCCTGCGGGTGCCCGATTTCGCTGGCGGCGAGGCGGGGGCCCTGCCGCCCCTTTTCCCGGAACCACCGGGGGTCTGGTTGATGCTGCGGGAAGCGGCGATCCCGGACCTGGCACCGCCGCCCTTTCCCTACCTCAATGGCCAGCAACCCTTTTTGCCCGCCGCCAGGCCAAACTTTGCCGCCTCGAAGGTGGATGTCGCCTTGGCGGTGCACAATTTGAGCGGCGGCGGCGTCGCAGTATCGGGCCGTGTCCTCGACGTTTCCGGCCGGGAGATGGCCGATGCCAGCCTCGTGGCCCGCCAGCCCGGTCCCGTACCCGACGCCGATCGGCCGAACCTCGGCCGATGGCCGCTGGAGCTCGACGCCCGCCGCCTACCGGTGGGCGATTACATGCTAGAAGTGACGGTCACCGACGACGCCGGTCTCAAGGCGGTGCGTCGGAGCAATTTCCGAATCACCCCCTAGGAGCACCCCATCGATGAGCCCCAACCGGCTCCCAACCCTTCCGCTCGACGGTCAGCGCTTTGGTGGCCAGAATATGGTCGACCCCTTGCGCCGCGTCTTGGTCAAACGTCCCGACGCGGCCTTCGCCGTCGACGACCCTGCCCGCTGGCACTACACGGCGGCGCCGGACCTCGCCAAAGCCCAAGCCGAGCACGACGCTCTGTGCGACACCCTGCGTCGGCAAGGTGTCGAAGTGATCTACCACGACGCGATGCAAGCCGGGCGGGCCGACGCCGTCTACGTTTTCGACCCCGCCCTGTTGACCGACCGCGGCGCTGTCCTGTTGCGCATGGGCAAGGCCCTCCGCCGGGGCGAAGAAGAGACCCTCGGACGGTGCTTCGAAGGTCTCGGCATCCCCATCGTCGGTCGCCTCGAAGGCGAGGCACGGGCGGAAGGGGGCGACCTCCTGTGGCTCGATGAGCACACCTTGGTGGCCGGACAAGGTTTCCGTACCAATCCACAAGGGGTACGGCAATTGAAGACCCTCTTGCAGCCCTCAGGGGTCGAGGTCATCGGTGTCGATCTACCCGTCTATTCCGGTGCCGAGGCTTGCCTGCATTTGCTGTCGTTGATCAGCCTGGTGGATCACGATCTGGCCGTCGCCTATCCACCGCTGATGCCCGTCGCCTTCTATCGCCTGCTGCAAGAACGGGGCATCGAGCTCCTGGAGGTGTCGGAGGCCGAGTTTCTCACCATGGCCACCAACGTCCTCGCCTTGGCACCGCGCCAATGCCTGGTGTTGGAAGGCAGCCCGAAGACGGCGGAGGCCCTACAGCGAGCCGGCTGTGAGGTCTTCAGCTACCGCGGCGAGGAAATCTCACTCAAGGCGGAGGGCGGCCCCACCTGCCTGACCCGTCCCCTGTGGCGCAGCGCGGACTGAGGTGTCAGAGTTGCCCCGTCGGTTTCGTAGGTCCCAGGGGCGTTATTCGAGTCGGAGAAAATAAATCTGAAGGCTTGTCGCCCGAAAAATCGCCTCTCTAAGTAGCGGTTGGCAATTCCTGCCGACGATGTCCTCGATCACGATATGATTCGTTTGGATTGTGATCCGCCCGGATTGCGGAGACCATGGTCGCGGTCGGCATAGATTCCGACCCGTCCATGACGCGTCGATTTTGGACCATCGAGCGACATGGCCTGTCAACCCAAGGGAAAACGAATTATCGTGTCGAGTCAGCAATATCGGGAAAAGACTCTCTCCAAGCGGAGCCAGATTGTGCCTCGGCTCCGGCCCGTGGTGCTTGGGCCGGGCCGAATCCTGGTCCTGCTGTGGGCACTGCGTTCCCTCGCCTGCGGCCCTTCCTCCATTGAGCCGCTACGTCTCTCC
Organism: Acidobacteriota bacterium; assembly: GCA_029263315.1. Classification (GTDB taxonomy): domain Bacteria; phylum Acidobacteriota; class Thermoanaerobaculia; order Multivoradales; family J023; genus JAJCXR01. The sequence continues at coordinate 22,721 of JAJCXR010000050.1, forward strand.
CCGAGTCAACGGCAAGTCCAGGCCAACGCTCTCCTGGCTTCCAGCGGCCAGCTCGATGGACCGGGGGTTGCGGTGCTGATGGCCATCGAAGGCGAGGTCGTATACCGCCAGAGCGTGGGTTTCGCCGACCTCGATCGAGGCACCTTGATCACCTCGAAAACAAACTTTCGCCTGGGCTCGATCTCGAAACAGATCACCGCCATGGCGATCATGCTCCTGGCTGAAGAAGGGAAGCTCGATCTCGACGATCCGATGATCCGCCACCTACCCGAGCTGGCAAATTTTGGTCCCGACATCACTCTGCGAAACCTGCTGATCCACACAGCGGGTCTACCGGAGGTCTACGATGGCCTGACCACACAAGCCGCCGACGAACGCCCCCGCAATAGCGACTTGATAGCGGCCCTGAAAGCGGTGGGCAAACCACGATTCCAAGCTGGGCAACGTTTCGAATATTGCAATGTCTGCTATGACCTGCTGGCTTTGGTCACCGAGCGGGTGAGCAGCCAGGACTTCGGCACTTTCCTCGACGAACGCATCTTCACTCCCCTCGGCATGCACGGCACCTCTTCCTACCAATGCCCAGACCCCGACATCGACCGGCGAGCCTTGGGCTACCGTCCACGGCGGCGAAACTTCGTCGAATTTGATGCCGATCGTCTGAACTGCATTCTGGGCGCCGGTGGCATTTACTCCAACTTGGAAGATCTCCACCTCTGGCTGCGTAGCCTAGACCAAGCCACCCTGCTGCCGGCCCAACGTCTCGCCGAAGCCTTCACCAGCGGCACCCTCGACAGCGGCGAGTCGGTGGACTACGGCTTCGGTTGGACCCTCGATTCCTACCGCGGCTTAAAACGCCAAAGCCATACCGGCTCTTGGGTCGGTTTCCGCAACTACATTTCCCGCTATCCAGAGGTTGGCTTGACCCTCATCATGCTGGCGAACCACAGCGATTTCGATCGCGAGCTGCTGGCCGAACGCCTGGCAGACCTCTATCTCGATCGGGCGGCCGCCGCCGTCAAGGACAGCTGAGGCCTCCCTCAAGGGTAGTCGTCGAGCTCTTGGAAGGGCAGGCCGCAGGGATAGAAGAGGTTGAAGACCGGCTGCTCGATGACCTCGGCAAAGGCCAGGAGCTGCTTGCCCACTTCTCCCAAAGGCGTGTCCCCCGCCTCAATGGCGGCATACTGCTCTTCGCTGAGCCCCAGGGCGCTCGCCATATCTTTGCCGGACAGCCCGCGGGCCTGCCGTCTTTCAGCGATCAGGCGCTCCGGCCCGTTGCTCTCCACATCCTGCGAGCGGCCACTGGCCGACAGCAGGCGAGAGGTGGGCACTTCCAAATGGATGGCCAGCTGCGCCAGGATCGGGCCCCAGGCTTCCGCCTCGGACTCTCCGGCTTCGAGGGCTGCATAGGCCTCTGCATCGAGGCCCAGGCTGGCGGCCACCGCCTCCTCAGCGAGGCCTGCTTTCTGGCGCTCTTTCTTCAATACATCACCGAGTTTCACGGTCAGTTACCTCTTGGATCGTATCGTTGGCGTGTTCTTGGGGGTGGTTGGTATCGAGTCATGTCGGAGCATTTCTTCTCACGGTGTATTAGTCAAGCTCCGTCGGCCTCAGATCAAACTCTTCTTAGACGACAGGATCAGCCGTCAGCGGAACTGTCGATCCAGCGCCGGGCTCGTTGGACCAGCCCTTGCCAGCCCCGTCGAGAGGCCTCTTCGAGGTCCCTTTCGATGGCCTGTCCGGCGTCGTATTCCCGCTGCCGGTGGGCGATGGACGTGGCGACCAGCCGCGCCTCCAGGGCCAAAGGCGCCATGCCGAGATCTCGAGCTTCAGATTGCACCTGACGCAAGCTCAAACGCGTCCCCACCTCATCGGGGAAAGCACGTGCCTGGGCCAGGGCAACCGCAAAGCGGACCCGTGGATTTTCCCCCTTTGCACCCAAGGCTTGGCCCTTGGAGAAAGCCGCCGAGGCACCCTCCTCGTCGCCACCCTGCGCCAGGATCTCCGCCAGGAGCAAATGGGCCAGGGCTTCTTGTAACGGGACCTCGGACTGCTCGAATTCGGTGGCAGCACGGCGTACTTGAATCTCCGCCGCCCGCGGGTCGCCCTCGAGCCAAGCCAGGCGCCCCAGGGCGAAGCGTGTCTCCGCTTCGCTCGACAGCTCACCGTAGGAAACTCGGTGCTTGAGCGCAATCTCGAAATGCTTGCGAGCCGCTGTCCAATCGCCGCTCAAGAAATCGATCTCTCCCAAACCGTGACGTAGAAAGCCCACCAGATACTCTTCCCCATCCGCCAACTCCAGGGCCACCTCGTGCTCCGCTCGGGCCGTCTTCAGATCACCCGCCATCCAGGCAGCCTGGCCGAGATAGTAGCGCGACCAGGCCTTGCCATCGTCACTACCGATCTCTTCGTAAGCTTCCAGCTCGCGGCGGGCCAAATCACTCGCCTCGGCCAAATGCCCTTGGTTGAGCATGACCCAAACGAGGGTATCGAGGTAGCGGGCTTCGATGTCCCGGTTGCCCAAGTCTTCGGCCATGCGAACCGCCACGGCAATTTGTTGCCGCGCCTCCTGCAACCGTCCCAAACCGGTGTAGACCAGCGACAGACTGTTGTGCACCGCCGCCATGGCCTGCTTGTTACCGATCTGCTGCTGCTCTTCGAGGGCCTCGAGCAGCAAGGCTTCGGCTTGACGACGCTGGCCCCGAACCTCGAGCATCAGACCCCGGGTTATCTTGACGTCGGTGGCGCTCGCCCGATCGTTGCCTGCCTTGAAATTTCGCGACGCCAGCTCCAGAAGCTCTAGGGCCTCCTCGCCACGCCCCAACTGCATCAGAGCATTGCCTTGCAGGCGCTGGGCTTCGGCCAAAAGCAAACCCTTTGTCTCTTGCGAAAAGCTCGCCGCTTGCCGACCGGCGACCAAGGCTGCTTCGTAATCGAGCTGCGAATAGTAGGCCTCCGAGGCAATGAGCTCGATGCGGGCCCGGCTAGAGCGCGGATTGCCCCCCCGCGTCGCCAAATCGCGGCGCATGGACTCCAGAACCTTCAACGCATCCTGGCCCCGCCCGGCGGTATTGAGGGCTTTCGCCAACTCCAGACCATATCGCTCTTCGTCCGGATGGGCCTTCAGCAAACCCTCATAAGTGGCGACCACATCCTGCCAGCGTCCTTCCATGGCGCGCTGCAAGGCTTTGATTTCAAGCTGCTCCCGTTGCGACAGGCCGACCACGTTATCGTACGCGTTGCGGGCACTCTCCACCGCCAGATCGAAGTATCCCAGGGCATGCCAGGCACGGCTCAAGGCGGCGTGGGCCAGGGGATAGGAGGGGTCCGCCGCCACCGCAGCTTGCAGCAAATCCTTGGCACGCGGATACTCGTACGCCCTGAGCAGCGCCAAGCCTTCATGGTAGAGGCGATTGGCCTCGGGATTGTCGGTCAAAGTCGCCCGCACCTCTTGCTGCTCAGCGACCGTCAACTGGCCCACAGCGAGCCTTTCGCGAAGCTCACGGGCCACCTGATCGACAAGCACAAAAATGTCCCCCTGCTTGCCTTCGCGACGTAGATCGAGGCGTTCACCGGATGCGGCATCCTGCATCGTCAAATTCAGGTTGATCAATCTCTCATCATCGCGATCGAACGTCAGGTAGGTGCCCAACACCACATAGTCATTGGCCAGCTGCCGCCGAATGAGCTCGAGGGTGTCCGCCGCCAGGGAGTTGGTGTCCCGCGGCAAGTCGATGGACTGTCGCAGCCGGGCGACGCTCTCTCCGGGTATCAAGCGTAGCTGATCACCACCGGCTAGCTCGGCTCCCAAGCTCTCAGCGAAGGCCGTGCCCATCCAGTCGATGTCCGGCTGGCCGGTGAGATTGCGGAACCCGAGGACCGCCACCGCGGTGCGTTTTTCCGACGAGCCCTCGTACAGGGGTCCGGTCTGAGGTGCGGAGCCGGCCCACGGCTTGAGCAGAGCCAGAATAGCCAGCGACAACAATGCCGCGGCGATACCGAGACCCCAGCGGAAGGTCTTTTGGCTCGACTGGGCAGCATCGGCGGTCCCTGGAAAGGCCTTCGACACCTTGCCGAGCGGCCGCGTCAGCGGTGCCGAATCCTCGAAACCCACCTCGTACACCGCCACCGATTCGTCCGATTCGTCCAGTTGGTACTCGCCATGGCTTTGCCAGCAGAGACGACGGCCATCCGTCCAGGAATCGCCTAAGGATCTGCGGGCCAGACCATAGGCCCCTTGGGACAGCAAAATCTGTGCTTTTGAGGCCAGGCGGCAGAGGCGCTGGGTCATCGCCTTGGCCGCCCCCTCCACCTCCAGGGGATGGGCGCCACGGGTGACATCTTGCTCGAGATTCTCCCGCAGCAAGACCTCCCCCACGTGAATGGCGGTCCTGGCTTCAACCTCCAAACCGGTCTCGGCCCTGAGCTGCAGTAGCTGCAACTGATACTGCAAGGCATAGCGCACCGCATCGACCGGGCGCTCAAAGAGAAAGAGAAAACCCTCCGACTTCTCAATCTCCAGGCCGTCGAGCTGCACCAGGAGATCCCGCGCCAGACGATCGTGTTGGCTGAGCAGATCGTAGGCCTCCGTTTCGCCGAAACGTTGGCCAAAGCTGTCGCGATCCACCAACATCGTCGCCACCAGGCTCTTGATGAAAAAACCGCTGGCGGCATCGACGTGGGTCGACGGCCATCGTTTGGCCGCCGAGGCGCCGCCCATGGTCACGCTGCCGGGTCGCACCGAAACCACCTGCGTCGGAATCTGCTCGGCGTCGCGGGTCTCTTCCTCTTCGCTGGTCAGATCCGACGTCATGGTTTCGCTGCTCAGATCCGACGTCATGGTGACGGCAGGGCGACCAACCCGAGGCGGCAGGTGGATGGAAGCGCTGTCGGACGGCAACGCGACGCTGATCTCGATCAGGCGCCGTGCCACGTCCGCCGCCGATTGCGGTCGGTTCTTAGGGCTTTTTTCCAGCAGGTCGTCGAGCAACCTCGACAGCTCCGAAGGCACCTGTGGATTGATCTCAGCAGCCGGTTGCTGCCTCTCGCTGCACACCTGCGCCAAGGTATGGAAAATGCTCGTGCCCAAAAAAGGTGGCCTGCCGGTCAACACCTCGTAGAGCAGGCTGCCGAGCGAAAAGAGGTCGGACCGGTGGTCCACATCCTCGCCCATGGCCTGTTCCGGTGACATGGCTCGACCGGTTCCGAGGATGGCACCTTGCACGGAGATCGAGCCTTCGCCCTGCCCTTTCCAGATCTTTTTGGCCAGGCCGAAATCGAGGATCTTGGCCCGCCCCGCCGTGGTGATCATGACGTTCTCGGTCTTCAGATCCCGATGCACGATCCCCTTGGCATGGGCTTCAGCCAACCCTTCGGCGATTTCCCGACCGAGATGCAAGGCTTGCACCAGACCCAGCTTGCCCTGTTCCACCAGGCGGTGAACGGTTTCCCCTTCCACTAGCTCCATGACGATCCAGTCGCCGTCCGACATCTCGATGATGTCGAAGATCTGGACGACGGCCGGATGGTTGAGACTGGCAACTGCCCGGGCCTCGCGACGCAGACGATCGCGGGCCCGAGGATCTTCGGCCGTATCGGGATGGACCTGCTTGATGGCGACGGTGCGTTCTAGCCGCTGATCGTAGGCACGGTAGACCGCACCCATCCCACCCACACCAATGCGGCGCTCGATGCGATAGGGGCCGACCCTCTCTGGAGGGTCCGGAAGGTCCACATTGTTGCCTTGTTTCACGCCGTCAATCTGTGTTCGAGGACCGAAGGCCCGGTCGAATTTTTTCACTCCGCACAACGTCTATATAGTAGGCCAGTTCGATACGCCTGACGACCATCGAGCGCTTTTTTCTGATTTCCCGCCGGAACCAGGGGCGCCGATCCGGGCTTCAATGCCTTCAGCCTTCGATTTCGGGAGATCTTGTTTGAGGGATTCGCTCGATCCAGCAACCCGGCCCGCCCCTTCGCCCGACCGTCTGCAGGGTGGCCCTGACCCCCTGTCCAGGGCCGAATCGCGCTCCTCCACCCGTCTTGCATTGCAGGCTGGGCAACGTCCGTGGCATGAATGCTTCGCCGAGCGTTGCGCCTTGACCCCCGAGCACCCGGCGATCATCGACATGGTCGACGGCTCCATCCTCACCTATGGTGTCTTAGGGCAACGGATCGGCCTCCGGCGTCGGGCCCTGACAGCGGCCGGGGTCGGACCCGAGATTCCGGTGGCCATCTTGCTGGACCGCTCGCTCGAACGCCTGATCACCATCCTGGCCATCGTCTCGGCCGGCGGCGCTTACCTCCCCCTAGACGCCAGCTATCCGGTGCAGCGCTGGCGCCTGATCCTCGAAGACACCGCCGCGCCGCTGCTGATCACCGACCGCCCCCGAGCACAGATCGACCAAGCTCTGCCCCGATCCTGCCGCCCGTTGACCTTAGAAGACCTCGCTGCGCTACAGCCGGCGACGCTAGGTGACGAGGGCCTTTTGTTCTTGTCACAGGCCACCGCTTATATCATCCATACCTCCGGGTCCACCGGCCGCCCCCGGGGGGTCAATATCGAGCACCGGGCCCTCGCCTGGTATAGCGCCGCTTGTATCGAGCACTATCAGCTCACCCCCGAAGACCGGCTGCCACAGCTGGCGTCGATCAGCTTCGACATTAGCGTCGGTGAGATCTTTCCCTGCTTGGCGGCCGGGGGCACCCTGCTGTTGCCGCCGGATGACCCCTTGTCCATCGACCAACTGCTGCATCTCCTTCGGCGCTGGGGCACCACGGTGATCTTTCCGGCCACCGCCCTGTGGCACGAGATCGCACGCCATGTCGCCGACAACCCCCGTTCCCTACCCCCGAGCCTCCGCCTGATCAGCTTTGGCGGCGAGAAGGTATCCGACAAGCTGCTGGCCGCCTGGTTGGACGGGGTGGGCGGTCGCGTCCGACTGGTCAACGGCTACGGCCCCACCGAAGCGACGGTCGAAGCCACCTTGCACGATGTCACCGCCGCCCTGGCGGAAGCCGACCCCCATGCCACCACCTCCCAAGTCATCGGGCGGCCGGTGTCCGAGGTGCGCTGCCAAGTCCTGACCCCGGAGCTCAATGGGCTGCAGGATGGCAACAGCGGAGAGCTTTGCTTGGATAGCCCGGGCATGGCCCGTGGCTACCTAGGCCAAGCCGCCATGACGGCCCTCAAATTTGTCCCCAATGCTTTCGCCGAAGCTCCGGGAGGCCGTCTGTACCGCACCGGCGACCTGGTTCGTCTACGACCGGATGGCCGGCTGGAGATCCTCGGCCGAGCCGATCAACAGGTGAAGATCCGTGGCTTCCGAGTCGAACCGGGGGAGGTCGAGGCCAAGCTCCTGGAGCACCCCGAGGTGACGGAGGCTCAGGTGGTGACCGGCAACCTCGAAGAGGGGGAGCTCCACTTGGTGGCTTTTGTCGTCCAGCAGCGGCGAGCGGCATCGGGGACGGGTGGCTCAGACGCCGTACCAGGGACTTCTTCCATCTCTTCTGCAGCTGACCAAGGCTCCGTCGCCACCCATGGCTCGGCGACCGGCATCCTCGGCGTCGGCAAACCGCGACCGCCTACACCCCAGGGATCGAATCTGGGCGACCGTCTACGCCACTTCCTGCAGCGCTGGCTGCCCCGCCAGCACGTCCCCACGCGCATCGTGGTATTGCCACGGCTGCCCCTCAACGGCAATCACAAGGTAGACCGCTTTGAGCTGGCCCGCCAAGCCGAGGCCTGCCTGCGACGGCGACCCGGCAGCGGTCTCCAGGGCGACTTCGCTCCCCAGGGTGACATCCCTCCCCATGATGGCAAGGCTCCACAAAGCGTTATCGAGCTGCACGGTGACCACGGGCAACGCGGTGGGCTCGAAGGCCAGCTGGCGACTCTTTGGCAGGAGGTTCTGCGCCTCGACAACGTTACCCTGGACGACGACTTTTTCAACCTTGGCGGCGATTCGATTCTCGCCATTCGTGCCGTCACCCGGGCCCACGAACGGGGGCTGCGGCTGACCCCCAAGGACATCTTCAGCCAACGCACCCTGCGGCGCCTAGCCCACCTGTTGAGGAGCCGTCCAGCACCTGGGAAGGACGACGAGACGGCGGTCGGCGGCCACCACCTCGAGCCCCACCCCACGGCACCCCTGACGCCGGTGCAGCGCTGGTTCTTCGAGGAGGCCCGCCTGGACAATCCCCACCACTTCAACCAATCGATGTTATTACAGACCCAGGACCTGGATCTCGCCTGCCTGCGCCGGTCCCTCGAGCTCTTGGTGGCACAGCATGAAGCCCTGCGCCTGCGCTTTCGGCGTCAGGGAGACACCTGGCGGCAGGAGCTGCCAGACGAGAAGGAAGTCGCCACCGAGGCTCGAGACCCCCACCAACCGTTGCTGCGCCATTTCGACCTGCGACAGTCCCTGCTCGATGCGGAGACCCTGAGCCAGCAGCGGCCGGACCTATGGCGACGCTGGTCGACCTCGATCCAGGCCAGCCTCGATGTGCGCAGCGGCCCCCTGCTGCGCTGCGGCCTGTTCGATTTCGGGCCCCAACGGTCGTCCCGCCTGCTCATTGTCGTCCACCATCTGGTGGTCGATGCAGTCACTTGGGGCATCCTGCTACGGGATCTCGAGCGGCTCTATCGAGGATTGAGCGAGACCTCGAATTCCCGAAGCCGGGCTGAAAGCGCCTCTGTCCCGGCGCCGGTCGGCACGTCGTATCGAAGCTGGGCCCGGCAGCAGCAAGCCTTTGCTCAAAGCCCCGAGCTGGCGGCGGAGCTACCCTTTTGGTTGTCCCAAACCGGCGGCGCACCGCTGCCCCTCGACTTTCAAGGCGCCGATCGGCGGCGCGACAATACCCTGAGCTCTACCGAGACGGTGACCCTACATCTCGATCAGCAGCACACCGAGCAACTCCTGCGGCGCCTACCCACCGCCTATCGCAGCCGCATCAACGATGTCCTGTTGTGCGCCGTGGCCATGGCCTTGACCGGCGACGATGCCTCGGGCCACCGTCAGTGCTTGATCGATGTCGAGGGTCATGGTCGCGAAGAGGTCTTTCCCGGCGTCGACCTTTCCCGCACCGCCGGCTGGTTCACCACCACCTTTCCGGTGCTGCTCCAACTACCGCCCCTCACCCCATCGCCCAGGATCCGACACTCCAAGGTGCCAGGCACCTCAACGGCTGGCTCCCCAGCGGCTGGCTCCCCAGCGGCTGGCACCCCAGCGATACCGGGCACCTCGACGCCGCTGGAGGACGACCTGGGGGCCAATCTGAAAGCGGTCAAGGAACAACTGCGACAGATACCACACCAAGGCCTCGGTTTCGGATGCCTCTATTACCTGTGCGACACCGCGGAAATACGACAGGCCTTGCACAGCATGGTGCGGCCAGAGATCAGCTTCAACTATCTCGGCCAGTTGGATGCCATGCTGTCCGGAAGTCGACTTTTCGCCCCCGCCCTCGAGCCCAGGGGAGCGGAGACCTGCGCCCATGGACGCCGACCTTATGTGCTGGAGATCGACGGCGGCATTGTGGCCGGTGAGCTCTGGGTCAACTGGCATTTCAGCCGCAACCTGCACCACCGACGATCCATCCAAGCTTTGGTCGAACGCTGCTCGACGGCCTTAGAAAAGCTCATCGAGCATTGTCTGCATCCCTCCAACGGCGGCCTGACCCCCTCCGATGTGCCCCTGAGCGGCCTCGATCAGGGGTCCCTGGATGCGCTTTTCCCAAAGGCCCGGAACATCGAGGACATCTATCCCTCGACGCCGATGCAGCAAGGCATGCTCTTCCATCATCAACTAGCGAGCGCTTCGCGGCTTTACTTCGAGCAATCCTCGTGGACCTTGGTGGGTCCCTTGCGGCCCCGCCGCTGGCGGCATGTTTGGCAGCGGCTGGTCGATCTGCATCCTGCCTTGCGCAGCCACTTCCTGTGGCGCGACGTACCTCGCCCGCTGCAAGTCGTGCACTCCAACCTACAGCTGAAGTGGGTCGAGCACGACCTCCGACACCTGCCGACGGGGGCCCGGGAAGAACGGTTGGACCAGCTTCTGGCGGACGACCGGGCGCAAGGATTTGATCTCGATGACGTACCCCTGAGTCGCATGATGTTGCTTCGCTCAGGGGCAGAGCGCCATCGGTTTGTCTGGAGCTATCACCACGCCATGCTCGACGGCTGGTCGATCGCCCGGCTCTTCGATGACGCATTCACCCTCTACGAAGCCCAGGGGCAGGCCTCTGACGGGTCGAGCTCTGCGACTCCGGAGGCCACCCACACACCGTTCCAGGTCACGCCCTTCCGTCACTTTGTGGCGTGGCTGGAGAGCACGGAGCCAGCTCGCAAAGGGAAACACCGACGTTTCTGGCAAGGCTATCTAGAGGGCTTCCATCGCCCGTCCCTGCTCGGTTCCAATGGCGCTTTGGGACCCTCGGCCGACTACCGGGACGACACACGGTATCAACGCCGGACTCTGCAACGCACCTTGGGGCACACCCTGCAGCGGGACTTGGAAGACAAAGCTCGGCACTCGCAATGTACCTTGGCGGTTCTGATGCAGGGCGCCTGGGCCTGGCTGCTGTCCCGTCATTGTGACCGGTCGGACGTGGTTTTCGGCAGCACCGTCTCCTGCCGTCCCAGCGAGCTCCCCGGGGTCGAGCACATCGTCGGGCTGATGATCAATACCCTGCCGGTGCGCTGTAGGGTAGATGCCACCATGCCACTGGCGACCTGGCTTCAAGCCCTACAAGAGAATCTCGTGGAGGCCCGTCAACATCAGCATCATCCCTTGGCCGAGATCCAACGGCTGAGCCCGCTGGCCCACCACACCCCTCTTTTCGATCATCTGTTGGTCTTCGAGAACTACCCCACCTCCAACGCCATGGAGGCCCAACAACGGCGCGGAGATCTACGGGTGGAGGGTTTTCGAGGTTTCGACGAAACCAACTACACCTGGACCTTGGGTATTGTTCCCGGGCCGCACATTCTCCTCGACGTCAGCTTTGACCCCAACCGCTTGCCTGCCAGCTTGGCGCAGCGTCTGCTGGCCCGCTTCGAGAACGTCCTGACAGCCATGGCCCGCCAGCAAACCCGACGGCTCATGGACATCGAGCCTTTGACTCCGGGCGAGCGTCACCAAGTGCTTTGCGAGTGGTCTTGGGGGGAGCCTCACATCCCCTCCGGCGAGGGATTCCTCGATCGCCTCCTGCACCATGCCAAGGCGCAGCCCGCAGCCGTGGCCATCGCTTCCCCGGGCGAGGCGATCGAGCTGAGCTACGGCCAGTTGGTGTCCCAAGCCCTCGCCTTGGCGGAAAGGCTGCTGGCGGACCACGGAGCAAGCGCCGTGAAACACATCGGCCTAGCTGAGGAGTCGATCGGCATTCTGCTCGAACGCCGCTGCGAACGCTTGGTGGCAAGCCTGGCGGTGTTGTTGGCCGGTGGCACGTACGTCCCACTGGAAACCACCTATCCACCCGCCTCCGTGGAGCAGAGCTGTCGTGTCGCCGGAATTCGCCGCTTGATCAGCCACCGAGATCTGGCCCAACGTCTGCTCAGCGAAGAGACGAGACGTCGTCTACGAATTCTTGCCCCTGACCTCGGCCTCGAGGCGTCCTCGGGCTCGGTGCTCCCCGAGCTCCCCAGCCCCGAGCAACTGGCCTATGTGCTGTTCACCTCCGGCTCCACGGGCCCGCCCAAGGCGGTGGCGGTGAGTCACCGGTCGTTGCACTGGTATTGCCGGGTGGCCCGTCGTTCCTATGGCCTGGGGCCCGAGGATCGGGTCTTGCACATGGCGCCGGTCGGATTCGACTTCAGTATCTGTGAGATCTTCCCGGCCCTCGCCGCTGGCTCCTGCCTCGTTCTAGCGGACCACGACAGCACAAACTCCGTGCGCCAGCTCTTCGACTTCTGCCGCCGGCAAGGGGTGACGGTCATGTTCCCTCCCACCGCCCTCTGGCATCAGATGGTGGACGAGGTGGTCGCCGCTCCCACCTTGATACCGCCTGGGCTCCGCCTGTTGGCCAGCGGTGGTGAGCGACTTTTGGCGCCCAAGCTGGAGCGATGGCACCGTGCGGTGGGCTCCAAGCCGCAGTTGATCAGCGGCTACGGCCCCACTGAGGTGACCGTAGAGGCAAACCTCATCGATCTTGCCCCCGCCGATATGGTGGTCCCATCGAGCGGCTCGCGACGGACCGCGGGCCGGGCCAAAGGCTCCCCCCTGGGGCGCCCTTTGCCCGGTGTTCGCGCCTATGTATTGGGTCGCGACATGTCCCCCTGCGGAATGCAGCAGTCGGGGGAGATCTACCTGGCGGGTCCAGGCTTGGCTCGGGGCTATTTTGGGCGAGCGGCCGCCACCGCCGCCAGCTTCCTTCCCGATCCCTTCGCCCAACGCCCCGGCGAGCGTCTGTACCGTACCGGTGATTTGGGACACTTTGCGCCGGACGGCGGTCTGCACCTCACCGGCCGACGGGATCACCAACTCAAGATCCGTGGGCATCGCATCGAGCCGGGAGCCGTCGAGACAGCTCTCATGCGGTTGCAAGGTGTGCAGAGCGCCACCGTCATCGGCAGGCGGGACGACCATGGCGGTGCCTGGTTGGAAGCCTTTGTGGTCCCCCCGGCCGGCCCCTCTCCCCCGGCGACGCCACGACCTTCGAGGTCGCGGTCTGCGAGCTCGCAGGAACCCTCCAGTATCAAGCTGCACCCCGCGATCACCGACCTGCGAAAGCAGCTTGCCGCATGGCAGCCCGCCCACCTCATTCCGTCCCGCATTTGGCTAGTGGAGCGGCTGCCCCAGACCCCCGGTGGCAAAATCGACCGCCGAGGTTTGGTGGCCCTCAGCGAAGCCGCGGAAGCGGGTCTGAACGGCGCCGGTCTGGACGAGCGACGCTCACCGCGGCGCCAGCTGGATGCCAACGAGCAACGCCTGGCGGCCCTGTGGGGCGAAGTGCTCGACGCCGAGGGTCTGCATGCCAACAGTAACTTCTTCGCCCTCGGCGGTCATTCTTTCCTCGCCACACGACTCGTCCAAAGGCTTCGCAAAACCTTCGCTCTCGATATCCCACTGCTCGATGTTTTCACCCACCCGACCTTGGCCGAGATGGCCCAACGGCTGAAGGAGCTGACCGCCGAGGGCCGACATGTTCCGCCATCTCGGCCTTGACCCGACCCGCATTCCCCCGTACGGTTTGGCCATGTCGACGTCAACGCAAGATCCGGCACCCGTTCTCGAGGCCTCAGTCTGCGAAATCTTCAGCTCGGTGCAGGGGGAGGGACCCCACGTTGGTGAGCGGCAGATCTTCGTGCGTTTTTTCGGTTGTCACCTCAATTGTTGGTTCTGTGACAGCCCGGAGACCATCACCCAAAGGCAGCCGAAGGGCTTCCGCCCCCCAAACCTGCGCTTTGAAACCTTGCCGGGGCACCAACGCTTCGACAACCTGGGCAATCCCGTCAGCGTCCCACAATTGTTGCAGCTCATCTCATCCTTGGCCTCCCAGGCGCAGCATCACGCGGTCAGCATCACCGGTGGCGAGCCGCTGTTGCAGGGTCCATTTCTGGCCCAGCTCTTGCCCAGGCTGCAACAGGACGGGCATCGCACTTACTTGGAAACGGCCGGCGACCTACCCACCGCCGTGGCCCCGCTGATGGAATACCTCGACTTCGTGGCGATGGACCTCAAGCTACCCAGCGTCACCCGGGATCGCCCCCGCTGGGACCAGCACCGGAATTTCCTGGAGCTGTTCCGCGATGCGGCGCCGGCCCTGCATTGCAAGATCATCGTCAGCGGCGAAACCGACGCCAACGAGCTACGTCGGGCCGCCGAGCTGATCGCCTCGGTGCGGCCGCAGACACTGCTCGTCCTACAACCCATGAGCCCATTCGGCGAGGCGACTTCTGTGCCGAGCCCTGAGCAACTTTTGAGCTGGCAGGCCTTGACCCAACAGCTCCTGTCAAAGGTCCGGGTAATCCCCCAATGCCACAAGATGATGGGCCAGCTCTGAGCTCCAGGAGAGAGCCATGACGCAACAGCCGGTCGCCACCACCCGGGCGGACGCAGAGCTCGAGCACCACGGGGAGGTGGCCGTGCTGCGGCTTTGCCGACCGGAGGTCCACAATGTGGTCCGCACGGCCACCATTCAATGCTTGGAAGATCTTCTGGCACAGCTCGACAGCACACCCGAAGTGCGGGTGCTGGTGCTCACCGGCCGTGGAGACAAATCCTTCTGTGCCGGTTCCGATCTGCGGGAGCTGTCCGAGCTCGTCGATCGTCCCAAGGGGCTCGAGATGTCCCCCCGTATGGCACGGATTCTCGACCGTCTCGAGAAGGGGCCACAGGTGGTCATCGGGGCACTCAACGGTAGCGCTTACGGCGGTGGCTGCGAGCTGATGACCGCCTGCCACCTGCGTCTGGCGGCGTCGACGGCACGCTTCAGCTTTCGCCAAGCCGCCTTGGGGCTGACCACCGGCTGGGGCGGCGGCCTACGCCTCTTCCGCTTGCTGGGGAGGTCGGCGGCCCTCCGGCTCCTACTGACCGCGGACACCATCACGGCGACGCAGGCCCGGGATATGGGCTTGGTGGATTTCTTGGTGCCCCAAGAGGAGGTCCAGTCGGCGGCCCTGGGCCTGGCCCGGCGCATCGCCGCCAATCAGCCGACCTCCCTCAGGGGGTTTCTCGCCCTCGCCGAGGCCGCCAGCAGTCAGTCTCGGGAACCCGCCGAAGCGGTAGAGCGCCAACTGTTCGCCGAACGTTGGCACGGCGAAACATTCTGGCAACAGGTGGACGCCTGGAAGCGCCGCAAGGGGAAAGACGCCTAGGAGACTAGGACGCCGGCTGGGCGGCAGCGCCCCTCCCCGGAAGCAAGCTCAAGGCAGCTCGGGTTTGGTGAACAGGGCTTCGTCCAGCTCTGCGTTGACCTCCACTTCGGCAACCTCGAGCTCCAACACCTTGGACAAGCCTTGGTAGAGCTCGATGTTGGTCGGCACCTGGACCCCCTGGTGGGTTTCGTAGTCGGTGTAACGTTCGATGATCTCCTGATTGTCGAGCCCATAGACAACCTGGAAGACGCGGTGGGTCTGCGGATCTAGGTAAAACTTGGTGACGTGTCCTTGACCATCATTGACTTGGACCACCAGCAGGTCGCGGTCGGCGACCATCTCGTTGTCCAGTTGCTTCGCCTTATGGGTCTCTGCATCAAAACGCCGGAGGACGTCATAGCCGTAGTAGCGTCGATTTTTCAGACGAGCGGTTTGGTCCATGTAATGCCCGGAGTTGAGGACCCAACCTTCTTCACCGTCAAAGACCTGAACCAACTCCCCCTGGGGCAAAGACATCTCGATGCGATCCTGCCCGTCCTCTGCCCTCGGATTGAAGACCTTGTAGACCACCAGTCGCTCGATATCCATCGTCACCGCCTGGCCAACGGGGCGCAACCGTCCCGTCCCTTTCGACATCTGCGAGGTCTGCTGTCGGAAGCCCTCCCCGCCATGGGCCATCAGAGCTTGGGCCATGAGCTGCTGACCCGCCAAGAGCCTTTCTTCGTCGCTCAGCTCGACGGCGACCTCTTCGGTGGCCTCAACCGCAGTGGCGGCTTCCCCCGTCGACGGGGCGGAGGACGAGCTCTGGGCCAAGCAAGGCCACCCTAAGATCAACAACGACACGACAAACAAAGTGATGCGACTCATGTTCGAAATCTCCTCGCGACCGTCCAGGTGAGAGAACCCGAAGCAAGCTCGGCGCCATCTGGACGGGGAAAAACAAAATCTGGTTGAAAGATCCGGGGCGGACGACCGGTGAGATCGAGACGCGTAGTCCCCGGAGCGACTCCGTTTTTATCAGGAAAGCGTCCAAACCTCACCCCTCGAGCGACTTCGAAAGCCAATCGAAACGAGGTTTTACCATTTCCCGACACGATTCGAATCTTCCGAGGATATTCTCCGTAAGTAAAACTCACAGGGCACTTTAGACATTCTAGATCAGGTGCCCACCTCGTATCGCTCCTCGCTGGTCATGCTCGGCACCTTCGATTCGCAGGCCATGCTGGCGCGCCACGCGATAGGCTCACCGCGTATTCTCGCGTTCAACATCCTGACTTCGGAGGTCGTGCATGCGCATCATCTTCCCTCTTTTGCTGTCTAGCCTGGTTGCCCTGCCAGCCTTGGCAATCCCCCCGGCGACCCCTCAAGAACCGGTCGTCGAAACACTGCACGGGGTCCAAATCGTCGACCCCTATCGCTGGCTCGAAGGAAGCGACGCCCCCGAGGTGGAAGGTGAGAGCTCCGAGCTCGATGCCAAGGTCGCCGCCTGGACCGAGGCCCAGAATGCCCATACCCGAAACCTCCTCGACGGCTTGGCGGGGCGAGAGGCCTTGGAAAACCGACTGGGCGAGTTGCTGACAGTCGGCTCCATCCGGCCCCCCACCGTCGAGGGAGGGCGCTATTTCTATACCGAGCGGCGTGGCGATCAAGCCCAAGATGTCCTCTACATGCGCCACACCGTCGACGCTGAGCCGCGGGTCCTGCTCGACCCCAACGCCTTGGATAGCTCAGGTCTGACCACCCTCGCCTGGTTTCAGCCGAGTCAGGACGGCAAGCTGGTGGCCTTCGGTCTGTTCAAGAGCGGCGACGAGAATTCCACCCTCTACATCTTGCGCACCGACACCGGGCAATGGCTGGCCGAAGAAATCCCCGGTAAGGTCAACAGCATCAGCTGGACGCCCGATGGCCAGGCCTTCGTCTACCGGAGATTGGCTGACATCGAGAATCCCTACTCGGCTCAGATCAAGTTCCACCGCGTCGGCACCCATCATCGGCAAGATCCGCTGATCTTCGAGCAATACAAAGAGGGCCCTCTGGCCACCACATGGGGACCCAACGGCGGCATCGATCGGCAAGGCCGCTGGCTGGGCCTGGTCTATTTCACCGGCACCGAATCGAATGACCTGTGGGTTTACGATTTCAAGCATTGGTTGGAAAGCGGAGAGCTGATCCGCACCGACATCATCGTCGGCGAGCCCAACATGAGCTTCGGCACCATAGAAGGCGATATTTGCTACGTGCAGACCGCCCTCGATGCCCCGAATGGGCGCATCGTGGCCATCGATCTGAATCATCCCGAACGCCAGCGCTGGCGGACCATCGTCCCGGAGCAGGACGACGCGGTGATCGAAAGCTTCTCATTGGCAGAAGGCAGGATCGCCGTGCGCTTCCTCGAGAAGGCGTCGAATCGCATCGGCCTCTTCGATCTCGACGGTCAATCCAAAGGTACCCTTGATCTGCCGGGCATCGGCTCCGCCAACTTGGTGACGCAGCCGCAATCCAGTGAGGCATTCCTCAGCTTCCAGAGCTACAACGAACCCCCCAGTATTTATCGGGTGGACCTGGCCAAGGGCGAGCGTCGCCTGTGGGCCCGCCCTGACATTCCCGTCGACCCCAGTCAGCTGGTGGTCGACCAGCTGACCTATCCGTCGAAGGACGGTACTGAGGTCACCATGTTCGTCGTCCACCGCAAGGGCCTGAAGAAAGACGGCAAGAATCCCACCATCCTCTACGGCTATGGTGGTTTCAGCATCCCGATGACGCCAAATTTTTCCGCCACGATTTTTCCTTGGCTGGAGATGGGTGGCGTCTACGCCGTCGCCAACCTGCGGGGCGGCGGTGAGTATGGCGAGCTTTGGCACAAGGCCGGCATGCTGGATAAAAAGCAAAACGTCTTCGACGACTTCATCGCCGGTGGCGAGTTTTTGATCGCCGAGGGTTATACCAACTCGCAGCAGCTGGGAATTTTCGGGGGCTCCAACGGCGGTTTGCTCACCGGGGCCGCCCTAGTGCAACGTCCGGACCTCTTCTCGGCCGTCGTCTCAGCGGTTCCGCTGCTCGATATGTTGCGCTACCACCACTTCCTGATGGCCCGCTTTTGGGTGCCCGAATACGGCTCCTCGGAGAATGCGGATCAGCTGGAGTTCCTGCTGCGTTACTCGCCCTATCAAAACGTCGAGGAGGGCGAAAAATACCCCGCCGTGCTGCTCACCGCCGGCGAGAACGATTCTCGGGTCCATCCGCTGCACGCCCGGAAGATGGCAGCTCGCCTACAGGCCGCCACCTCCAATGACACCCAAGAGGAGCCGATCTTACTGTGGGTCGAAGGCGAAGCGGGGCATGGACGGGGCAAACCGATCTCCATCCGCAAGCGCGACGCGGCCGACATCATCGGTTTCATGGCCTGGCAGCTGGGCTTGCCGATCAACTGACGCCGTCGCCCTAGGTCAGCGTTGGGGCGAGTTTGCGGAGGCCGCGCACAGCCGCCGGGCTCCCGCCCCCCATCGCTCTATCGGCTGGGATCTAGCCAACTGAAGGGACCCCTCAGCCCTGGCAGGAAGCCATGCCAGGGCTGAGTCGGCGCCGTCATAGGTAGGAGTCGAGCTCGCCCCACTCCCCGTCTTCGAGGGAGCTCTTGAGGGCATTCATGAAGTGATCGGCGTCCGCACCATCGACCAGTCGATGATCGAAGGTGAGAGAGAAGTAGCACATGGTGCGGATGGCGATCATGTCGTTGCCGTCGGCATCGCTGTGGATCATGGCCCGCTTCTCGATGGTCCCGATGCCGAGAATCGCCACCTGCGGCTGATTGATGATCGGCATCCCGAAGAGACTACCGAACACCCCGGGATTGGTGATCGTGAAGGTGCCGCCCTTGACGTCATCCGGGCTCAGCTTCTTGTTGCGGGCGCGATCCGCCAGATCGTTGGCGGTCCGCGCCAGCCCCACCAGGTTCTTCTCGTCGGCATGCTTGAGCACCGGGACGATGAGCCCCTTCTCCAAGGCCACCGCCATGCCCAGGTTGATGTCGTTTTTGTAGACGATGTCGGTGCCGTGCAAGGCCGCATTGAGCTGCGGGAAGCGGCGCAAACCGTTACATACCGCCTTGAAAATGAACGGCATGAAGGTCAGCTTGGTGCCGACATCCTGTTGGAACCGCCCCTTGGCGCGGGCCCGCAAGGCCGCGACCCGCGACAGGTCGACATGGAAGACCGTCGAAACGTGCGCCGAGGTGGCCTTCGAATAAATCATGTGCTCGGCGGTGATTTGGCGAATGCGCGACATCGGCTCGATGCGCACGTTTTCCCCAGCCACATAGGCTGGAACCGCGAAGTCGCTGCCACCGCGGGAAGCAGGAATCGGCGTCGCGGAGGCGGCGACAGGCGTCGCGGCGGCGGACGGTGCCGAGACGGACGGTGCCGAGCGGGCGGAGGGAGCCGCCGGGGTCTCACCCTTGCGCCGGGCTTCGACGTGGGCCAGGATGTCCTTCTTGGTCACCCGTCCATGCAGACCCGTGCCGGCCACTTGAGACAGATCGACGTTCTCTTGGTCGGCGATTCGCCGCACCAGGGGGCTCGAAAAGCGACGCACACGGTCTTCGAGACTCGTCGCCTCGTCCGACGAGGCGTCCTGAGAGGCCTCTGCCGCTGCGCCATCGGAGCCCGCATCCGCCTCGGCAGCAGGTGCCGCGGCGGCGCCCGAAGACACCTTTTCACCAGCCTCACCGATGTAGCCGATCACTTCATTGACCGGCACCGTCTCCCCATCCTGGTGGAGGATTTCAAGCAAGACTCCAGAAGCCGGAGCGGGAATCTCCGCATCCACCTTGTCGGTCGAAATTTCCAACAGGGGTTGGTCCCTCTCGACGGTGTCGCCAATTTTGGCCAGCCAGCGGGTGAGGGTACCTTCAGCGATCGATTCCCCCATTTGGGGCATCAGTATTTCCGTAGCCATCGGGTCGTCTCCGTATCTTCGATGATCTCTGGGATCTGGGATTCAGAATGGGTTCAACGCTCGGTCATGGATGCTCAGTCATCAATGCTCAGTAATGGATGCTGTGGCCAAAGGCGGCGTGCGCCGCCTCCATGACCGCTTCCGACAACGTCGGATGGGCGTGCATTGTGCGGAACAGCTCTTCGGTCGTCGACTCGACCCGCATGGCGACGCAGGCCTCGGCGATCAGGTCCGTGGCATGGGCACCGATGATGTGGACCCCGAGGAGCTCGTCATACTTGGTGTCGCGAACGATCTTGACGAAACCTTCGGTCTGCCCGAGGATGCCGGCCTTGGCAAGGGCTGAGAACGGGAACTTGCCGATCTCGACCTCATAACCTTGTTCCCTCGCCTGGGCCTCGGTCATGCCGACACTGGCGACCTCCGGCTCGCAGTAGGTGCAGGAGGGCACCAGGTCATAGTTGACCCCCTCCACCTCCTCGCCGGCCATGTGCTCCGCCGCCAAGATGCCTTCGCTCGATGCCACATGGGCCAACCAGGGCGTATTGACCACATCGCCGATGGCATAGATGTGGGGCACCGCCGTTTGCATGTGGGCATTGACTTCGATGTAACCACGGTCGATGACGACCCCCAGCTCCTCCAGCCCGAGATCGCTGCTCACCGGGGCGCGGCCCACGGCCACCAGCAAGACCTCCGCCGCCAGCCCGGTGGCCAGCCCCTCCCGCTCGAGGGCCAGCAGCACCCCATCGTCGTTGTGCTCCACCTTGACCAATTTGGTGTCGGTCATCACTTCGATCTTGCGTTTGCGAAACGAGCGACGGAGCTCGGCCGACACCTCTTCATCTTCGATGGGCAGCAATCGAGGCAGCATCTCCACCAACGTCACCTCGGAGCCAAAAGCGCTGAAGATGGAAGCAAACTCGGTACCCACCGCGCCGGCCCCCAGCACCACCATCGACTTGGGCACGTGGTCGAGCCGCAGGGCATGGTCGGAGTCGATGACTTTGACCCCATCCGTCGGAGCGATGGGAATGGCCCGCGGCACGGAACCGGTGGCCACTAAAATGTGCTTGCCCTCCAGCACCACCTTTTGGGAACCTTCGTCCGAGGTCGATGTCACCTCGACATGGTGCGGTCCCACCAGACAACCGAAACCCTGGATACCTTGGATCTTGTTCTTCTTGAAGAGAAACTCGATGCCCTTGGCATTCTTGTTGACCACGCCATCTTTGTAGGCGTGGGCCTTGTCCAAGTCGAGCTCGGGGGCATCGACCCGAATGCCGATGCTGGCCGCTTGCTTGATCTCTTCCAGCTTCGAGGCGGTATGCAACAGCGCCTTGGTGGGAATACAGCCACGGTGCAAGCATGTACCACCAAATTTGGGATCCTTCTCCACCACCGCCACGGACATCCCGAGTTGGGCCGCACGGATGGCGGCGACGTAGCCACCGGGACCACTGCCGATGACGATCAAGTCGTAGGTGTCAGACACGTCTTCGTCTCCTGGTCAAAAAACTCTTACGAGTGGAATTTCTATCGTGACAGACCTGCTAAGGATATCCTGACCGGGAAGCCATTGACAGAGCCCGTCGACGACGGCCGCCGGGGGTCAATCCCCGGCCATCCCCTCGGCTCGCCAGCGGCCGGGACGATCCTCCACCAGACGGCCCCAGGGGGCGTCGGTCTCGTGCTCGAAGATGCACAACCAATCTTCCGCCGCCGCTTGCCCCAACCACCGCTCCTTGTGGGCCATGGTCTGCAAGGGAAAAAGGTCGAAACCCATCACCCAAGGGGTTGGCACATGGGCGACGGTGGGCACCAGATCAGCCCAGAAGGCGGCCCGCCGAAATCCCCCGCCGACCTCACCGCCATCGAGCAGAACGATGCACATGTCGGCGTTGTGCCCCGGCGCTTTGCACGCCTGAACACCGGTGATCGGTTGCGCCCCATCGTCGAAGAGCTCGACAACGCCGGCCTCGAAGAGGGGCTCCCAGTTGCGAGGATCGTAACTCGCCCGGTCCCGCACATTGGGAGACCGAGCGTGCTCCACTTCGCCCCGACACATGAAGTACGTGGCATTGGGGAAGGTCGGCAGCAGCTTGTCGTCCACCTGCATCGTATTCCAACCACAATGGTCGAAGTGCAGGTGGGTCAGCAGGACATGGGTGACATCCTCCAGCTGGTAGCCGGCCTGTCGAATCTGCTGCGGCAGACGCACGGCGGCGTCGTCCATGGCGAGCTGCTGGCGAAAGCGGGCGTCGTTTTTGTCCCCGATGCCGGTATCGACGAGCAGCAGCTCATCACCCCGCTCCACCAGCAGGCAGTTGGTGACCATGGGAATGCGGTTGCGGTCGTCCGGTTCCTTGTGCCGCTGCCAGAGGACCTTCGGCACGACACCGAACATGGCACCGCCGTCGAGACGGAAAGGTCCGTCATCGACGAGGGTCAAACGCAGCTCACCCAATTGCAGAGTTCGAGACATGGAGCATCCTCAGCTCGACGGACCCACGGTTGGAACACCCCTCGGGCCCATCACCGCTATTGCTGCCTCAAGCGATGGTGATCGAGGTGTCCAAATAGACATCCTGGATGGTGTTCAACAACTTGACGCCATCGGCCATCGGACGCTGGAAGGCCTTGCGACCCGAAATCAGCCCCATGCCCCCGCCCCGCTTGTTGATCACCGCCGTCTTGGCCGCGTCACTGAAATCGTCGCTGCCCGAGGCGCCACCGGAATTGATCAATCCCATGCGCCCCATGTAACAACCCACCACTTGATAACGGCACAGGTCGATGGGGTGGTCGGAGCTCAGCTCGCTATAGACCTTGTCGTGCGTCTTGCCGAAGCCGATGGCCTTGAAACCGCCGTTGTTGGTCGCTTGTTTCTGCTTGATGATGTCGGCCCCGATGGTCACCCCGAGGTGGTTGGCCTGGCTGGTGAGATCCGCCGCCCCGTGGTAATCGACTCCGTCTTTCTTGAATCCGGAGTTGCGCAAGTAGCACCACAGCACCGTCACCATGCCCAACTCATGGGCCATGGCGAAGGCTTCGCTGATTTCCTGGATTTGACGGGTGCTCTCGGCGGAGCCGAAGTAGATGGTCGCCCCGACGGCGGCGCAGCCCATGTCGGCGGCTTGCTGCACGCTGGCAAAGGGCACCTGATCGTACTTGTTGGGGAAGGTCATCAGCTCGTTGTGATTGAGCTTCAACAGAAACGGGATCTTGTGGGCATAGCGACGCGCCACGGAGCCTAAGACGCCGAGGGTCGAGGCGACCGCATTGCAACCCCCTTCGATGGCCAATTCGACGATCTTTTCCGGATCGAAATAGATCGGATTGGGGGCAAAGGAGGCTCCGGCGCTATGCTCGACGCCTTGGTCCACCGGCAGAATGGAGACATATCCGCTGCCCCCGAGGCGTCCATGGTTGAGCAGCGCCTGCATATTACGCAGCACTGGAATGGGACGGTCACTGAGCGCCAGGACCCGATCGACATAGTCGGGCCCGGGGAGATGCAGCGACGCCTTGGACACGGTCTTACATTCGTGGCCGAGAAGATCCTCGGCATCGGCGCCGAGAAGGTCGACGACGGAAGTCATATTGCTAACTCCTCGAGTAGTGATTGCGGCGACAAAGAACCCGATCATCTTAGCATACCCGGCGTCACCGTCCGAGGCTGCCCGAGGTCGGCCCCTGGAGCTTTCTACCCTTCACCTCGCTCCCGAAACGGTGGCTCCGCAACCAATTTCAGACTCCCAGCTTTCAGATTCACAGCTGCAGACTCACCGCCTCCAGCCGGACCCCCGGCGTCTCGACCTGAAGCCAGCAGACGGAATCGCGATCCATTTTCTGAAATCTGAGCCAGATGTCGAGGCGGCGGGCGATTTCGTCGGCTGCCATCCCTTGACGGCTGGCGATCTCGCCCAGCCCCCAACCCAAGGGAGTATTGCCGTATCGACCGTTGATCGTCGGCACCCCGCTGACCAAGGTCATCCACATGGCATCTTCATGGATCGACGGGCCCCGACCTTGAACGGCGGGGGTGAGCAGAAAGGTCGAGCAGCCGAGGGGCAGCGCGGCGGCGAGCTGGTTCGTTCGACGATAGACGGCCCGGCCGTCGAAGCTCGGCAAGACGTGGAGTTGCTCGACGATCACCAGACCCACCAGCAGAGGCAGCCCCCAGCGCAGTCGACGATGGGCGGCGAGTCGGTCCACCAAGATACCGAAGGCGGCGCCGGCGGGGATCAAGAGCACCATGCCGAGACGTCCGACGGCGCGAATCGCTCCCGCCCCGGGTAGGTGCCCATAGAGCCAGTACCATGGTGTGAAGCCCCCGGGATAGACGGTGGCCAGCACGACCATCAGCAGGCAGCCACCGAGCAGGGGTAGGAGGAGGCGTCGTCGACGGCCAGCGAGCACCACGCCGAGGGCCACTATCCCCAAGGTGCCGTAACCCAGGCCATTATTGTGATTGCCGCTGCGTGCCTGCCAGCCGGGCTGACTCTCGGCCTTGGCGTCCGAGAGGCCACCATAAAGTCGATTCCCGGGGCCCATCAACAACCATGACGAAGGCCGCGGGATCAGGGGCTCGATGGCGTTCCAATCCCGCTCCCCCAAAGACTGACGGATGGCGAGATATTGTCGAGCCAGGGGCGTGATGGCGACCAGAGCGAGCACCGCGACGACGACCCAGGCCACCCCGTGTGCGGTGGGCGAACGTCCGAGGAAGTGGCGGAGCCGTTCGCCGAGCTGGCGTCTTGCCGGTCGACGCAGCAAGCTCCAGGCGAGCGCCACCAGGCCGCAGCAGGCCACCCCGAGGACAAGGAAAAACAGCGGGTAGACCGCCGCGTAGGCTTGCAGCGTCACAGCGATGCAGAGCAACGCCAGCCATGGAGCGAAGGGTGGGTCGCCAGGCTCGATCGCCTGCCGCAGGGTCGCCTGCCGCAGGGTCGCCTGGCACAGGGTCGCCTGCCGCAACCGATGCAGCGCAAAGAGGGCCGCCACGACATAGAACCAGGGCATCATCTGTGGATGACCGATGTCGACCAGCCGGGAGCTGCCAAAGGTGAAGAGATAGGCCCCGGCCGAAGCCGCCAGGGTCGAGAGCCCGAAGATGCGCCGCAAATAGACAAAGAAGGCAGCAAAGTTCAGCCCGAAGACGCACAACCACCAAATCTGGAAGGCGGTCTCCGGGGCCGCCCCGAGCCATCGCCAAGGGCTGTAAAAAGGCAACAGCGAGACCAACGTATCGGTGTAGGCGGCAGTGCCCCGAGCCGGATAGAAGATGGGTGGATCCCACAGCGGCCTATGGCCTTCGACGGCGAGCAGCCAGCGATGCCCGTGCTCGAGGGAGAAATGCACTAGCCGAGTGTCCCCCAGGCCACCCGGTACTTGATGGGGTCCCTTGGCCAGCATCGGCCCATAGGCCAGACCCAAGCCCAGCAATAGGGCGAAGATGGGAGGGAGCGCCGTTCGAAGCTCGCCGCGCGCCGGCCCGTCGCTTCCGGGCTGCTCAACGGAAGGCTGCCGTGGGTTCGTGGGTTGGGGGCTTTGGGGCATCAGCGGGGTTCGACCCTACGTCCGTTCACGGCCTATTCAAGAACGACTCCGCTTCCGCCACATCGTCTCGGCTGCCGATGATCAAGGGCACCCGCTGATGCAGCTGCTCCGGCTCGAGCTCGAGAATGGCGCGGCGGCCGGTGCTGGCGTGCCCACCCGCCTGTTGCGCCAGGAAGGCCAGCGGCGAAGCCTCGTAGAGCAGGCGGAGCTTGCCCTCGGGGGCCTTGCGGTCTCCCGGATAGAGAAAGATGCCACCATAGAGCAGAGTGCGGTGGAAGTCGGCCACCAAGGAACCGATGTAGCGCGACTTGTAGGGCAAACCGCGCTCCGAATCGTCCGATTTCAAGTGCGCGATATAAGTCCGAATCGGCTCGTCCCACCAGGCGGCATTGCCCTCGTTGATGCTGTAGATCTTGCCCTGGGCAGGCATTTGTAGATCGCGATGGGAGAGCAAAAACTCCCCGATGCTGGGGTCGAGTGTAAAGCCGTGCACCCCGTGCCCGGTGCTGAATACCAACATCGTCGAGGTGCCGTAGAGCACATAACCGGCGCAAACCTGCTGCCGTCCCGGTTGCAGGAAGTCATGCTCGGTGGCCAGCGTATCGGAGGCCGACAGCCGACGATGGATGGAGAAGATCGTCCCGATGTTGACGTTGGCGTCGATGTTGGACGAACCGTCGAGGGGGTCGAAGGCCAGGGTGTACGCTCCGTGGGGAAGGTCCGGCGGCATGGGAATAATGCCCTCCTCCTCCTCCGATGCCATGGCGCAGAGCAAACCACTGGTCTCGAACATGGCGACGATGGTCTCATTGGCGAAGATATCGAGCTTTTGTACCTCCTCACCCTGCACGTTTTCTTGCCCGGTCAAACCGAGGATGTCCACCAGGCCAGCCCGCGAGACCTCCCGGTGGATGACCTTCGCGGCCAGCGATATCTGACTCAACAGAGCCGAGAAACCTCCCGTTGCCCGCGGATGGCGGCGTTCTTCGTCCATGATGAAGCGTGACAGGGTATGGGCATCGTGGCTCATGGAATTCCTTTGGCAGGTGGTGCGTTGGAACGGACGTGGATGACTGCAGATATTACCTGAATTCTACCCGCTGCCATCGGGGGCTAGCCCATTGGGTATATCCCGTCCTCGAAGGGACCGTAAGATGGGCTAATCGAAACCCCGACCACAGGCCGACTGAGCTGCAAAGACGGCACCGGCGATGAGCCCCCAGCAGCCAAGACCTCAGCTCACGGTAGCCCATCCGCCGACGCTGACACCGACCGTCGTGTATGCGACAATGCGTCGGTAGAAACCAGGACTGCAAAGCCAAATTCGACAACAACGACCTCAGCGGGTGGCGACCCTTACCCGCTGAGCGAACTAGCCAGAAGAGGAAGCAGCTATGAGCGACAAAAAACTAGTGCACTACGAGGTCAAGGAAGGCGTCGCCTACCTCACCCTCGACGATCCGCCGGCCAACACCTACACCCACGAGATGATGCGCGACCTCGACGAGGGCATCCTCAAGGCGCGCTTCGACGAGAGCGCCTACGTCATCGTCATCACCGGTACCGGCTCCAAATTCTTCTGCGCCGGCGCCAACATCGCCATGTTGAAGGCCTCGGACCCGTATTTCAAATACAACTTCTGCTTGCACGCCAACGAGACCCTCAATCGTCTGGAGCAAACGCCGAAGCTGGTCATTGCCGCCCTCAACGGCCATACCGTCGGCGGCGGTTTGGAGATTGCCATGGCTGCCGACCTGCGCCTGGCCCGCAAGAACGCCGGCCGGATCGGTCTGCCGGAAATCAACTTGGGGGTCCTGCCGGGTACCGGCGGTACCCAACGCTTGGCCCGCATGTTGGGCAAGAGCCGCTCCATCGAGCTCATGGTGACCGGCAATCTGCTCACCTTCGACGAAGGTAAAGAGGAAGGTTTGATCAATCAGATCATCGACTGCGAAGACGTCGAGAGCTTCCAGACGAAGGTGCACGAATACGCCTTGCAGTTCTGCCCCCCCAACAAGGCTTCCAAGGCCGCCGGACGCATCAAACGCTCGGTGCAAAGCGGTCGCGACCTGCCCTTCGAATCCGCCTTGGCCATCGAGCGCGAGTTGCAACAACAGCTCTTCGAAAGCGACGACGCCAAGGAAGGCCTGGCGGCTTACATCGAGAAGCGCAAGCCGTCCTTCGGCGGCTGCTGACCCTGCCGCGGGCCGATGCGGGGCGCGCTCTTCGGAGCCGCCCCGGCATCCCCTGCTGTGCCGCCGTCCGCGGCTCCCCAGCCTGAATCGAGCCTCGACGTCCGAGCCACGCGGCTTGCACGCCACCGCGGCTCGTACACCACTGAGTTACTGCGTACTGAGTTACTGCGTTACTGCGTTACGAGGAATCCATGGCCTCCAGCCCGTCCTTTCCAGACATCGTCCTCGCCTCCCCGGTGCGTACCCCGATCGGCAAATTCGGCGGCAGCTTGGCGTCGCTATCGGCCGCCGACTTGGGCAGCGCCGCCGCCACCGCCTGTCTCGAAGGGGCCCAATGCGACCCCGAGGCCATCGATCAGGTGATTTTCGGTCACGGTCGCCAGGCCGGCGGCGGGCCCAACACGGCGCGCCAGATCGGACACCGAGCCGGCGTGCCCCATGAACGACCCGCCTTCACCATCAACCAGGCGTGCGGCTCCGGGTTACAGGCCGTGCTGTCGGCGGCCCGTCACATCTTGCTCGGCGAGGCAAAGGTCGTCCTGGCCGGCGGCACGGAGAGCATGTCCAATACCCCCTACATGCTGCCCCAAGCCCGTTGGGGTTATCGCCTCGGCCACGTGGAGCTCACCGACGGCATGTACCGGGACGGCTTCAACGATCCCCTATCGGGCATGATCATGGGCGAAACAGCCGAAGAGCTGGCCCAGGAAACGGGCATCGATCGCCAAGCCTCCGACGCTTGGGCCGCCACCAGCCAGCAACGCAGCGAACGGGCACGCTATGAAGGTGAATTCGCCACCGAGATCGTCCCAATCACCGTTCCCGGACGTCGCGGCGACACCGAAATCAGTCTCGACGAGCACCCACGAGACGGCGTCACCGGTGAGCAACTGGCCAAGCTCAAGCCAGTATTTCGTCCGGGCGGGGCGGTCACCGCCGGCAACGCGTCGGGCATCACTGATGGGGCCGCCGCTTTGCTCGTCGCCTCCGCGGACGCAGCCCAACACCTCGACTTGCCGGTCATGGGCCGGCTGCACAGCTGGGAAGTGGTGGGGGTCGACCCTCGTCTGATGGGCATCGGCCCCGTTCCCGCCTGTCAGCGATTGCTCGACAAGGCCAATTTGAGCTACTCCGACATCGACCAGGTGGAGCTCAACGAAGCCTTCGCTTGTCAGGTCCTCGCCTGCCTGAAGGAGCTGCCCTTCGACCGTAACAAGGTCAATCCCGATGGCGGCGCCATCTCCCTGGGCCACCCCATCGGCTGCACCGGGGCGCGCATCCTGGTGACTTTGCTGCACGGCCTGGCCCGACGGCAGGGGCGCTGGGGCATCGCCACCCTGTGCATTTCTGGAGGCATGGGGATCGCCGCCCTGGTGGAAAGGATCGAGCTTTGACGGACTCCCCGCCTTCCGCCGACGAATTCTGCCCGACGGTCGGTCTCGAGATCGACGGCCCGGTGGCGACGGTAACTTTGGATCGCCCGCCGCTCAACATCTTGGATCTCGACACCATCGCCGGTCTGGCGACGGCGGCGGATCGCCTGGCCCAGGTCGGCCCGCCATCTCAGGACGACCTTCAGCTTGTCCTGCTGCGGGGTGCCACGGAGCGCGCCTTTTCCGCTGGCGTGGCCATCGAGATTCACACCCCCGAGCTCATACCGACGATGATCCACAGCTTCCACGACGCCCTGCGTCGGTGGTGGCGCCTGCCGATGCTCACCGTCGCCGTGGTGCAAGGCCATTGCCTCGGGGGAGGCATGGAGCTGGCCGCCGTCTGTGATCTGGTGGTGGCCGATGAAGCGGCCCGTTTTGGCCAACCGGAGATCTTCGTCGGCTGTTTCCCGCCGCTGGCCGCCGCCCTCTATCCGTCTCTCCTCGGGCCGGGCCGCAGCCTCGATCTCATCGTCACCGGACGGCAGCTCAACGGTCGCGAAGCGGAGCGCATGGGGTTCGTCACCCGCTTGGCGGAACCCGGCGCCGTCGACGGCGCCGTCGCTACGCTGGTCGAAGAGGTGACACGGCAAAGCGCCATCGCCCAACGTCTCGGCAAGAAAGCGGTACGGGCCAGCCTCGGCAATACCTTTGAAGATGCCCTGGAAAAAGCGGAACGGATTTACCTCGAAGAAATGGCCAAGACCGCCGATGTCGCCGAAGGGGCGCAGGCGTTCTTGGAAAAACGTCAACCGGTCTGGCAGCACCGCTAGGCCGTTCGCGATCTCAACCTCGAGATCCTAAGGAGCACCCCATGGAAGCCGCAGTCCTCATGGAAAGGGAAGGCCGCGTCGCCATCCTGACCATCAACCGTCCCGACAAAGCCAACGCCCTCAACGAGCAAGTTCGCATTGAGACCCTGGCCCATCTCGAAGCCATCCAGAACGATGACAGCATCGGCGCCGTGGTGGTGACCGGCAGTGGCGACAAGTTCTTCATCGCCGGAGCCGATATCAAAGAGTTCGCCGGCCGCTCCCCCTTCGACCAGCGTGAGGCGATGCGTTTCCCCCGGGTTTTCGACATCATGGCCAACTTCCCCAAGCCGGTCCTCGCCATGATCAACGGTTTCTGCCTCGGTGGCGGTTGCGAGCTGGCCATGTCCTGCGATATCCGTATCGCATCGGACAAAGCGCGCCTCGGCCAACCGGAGATCAATCTCGGCCTGATACCCGGCGGTGGCGGCACCCAACGGCTGCCGCGCCTGGTGGGCAGCGGCAACGCCATGCGCTTGATCTTGAGCGGCGACATGGTGGGAGCTGCGGAAGCCCAAAGCATGGGTTTGGTCGACCAAGTCGTGGCCCACGACGAGCTCCGGGCCACCACCTTGGCCTTGGCCGAGAAAATCGCCAGCAAGAGCCCCCTCACCCTGCGGGTCGCCAAGGAAGCGATCCGCGCCAGCGAGCGTCTGGCCATCGAGGAAGGCATCCTCTACGAGCGCGACCTCTTCTGCCTCTGCTTCTCGACGGAAGACAAGGAAGAAGGCGTCGCCGCGTTCCTCGACAAACGAAAGGCGGAGTGGAAGGGTCGCTGATCGTCTCTAGCCCACCCGGGGTGATCCTCTCCCCTGCCGGGCCGGTCAAGTTTGGTGAAACCAGCTCCAAGGAAGATTCTTCTCCTCCAGGCCGATGATCTCCAACAGCCGCCTGACCCGGGGGGCATAGAAGTCCTGCAGCTGTTCGACGAGCTCTCGAGGGGCTGGCGGGTATCGCTTCAGGCGGCGTGTATTGAGGCGTTTGATGATCTTGCCCACCAGGGGGCGCTGCAACAGGCCAGTACGATGAGCCAACCATTGCGCATGGGGCAAGATGGGGATTCCGTTGGTGCGATTGGTGGTGTGATTCGGTCTGGCCAAGCCCACAATGCTGGGAACCTCCAAGAACTCACACAAGTCATCAAGAACCCGGTTGGGATCTTTGACCAAATGCTCAAAAAAGAAGAAGCCCTGCTGCTGGCGGGGAAAGAATTCCAGGAAATTGCTGATCTGAGCAGCGTAGTCTCCCCGTCTCACGAACTGTCGAAAGACATCCTTTTCCAGGTGTTGGAGATCGCCTTCGAAGACTTTTTTCATCGATCGAAATTCCCACCCCCGACTCATTGCATACCAATAGTGTGAGGTAGCCCGACGGATCGGATCGCGTAGGACCCACACCAACTTGGCGAGGGGAATACACGCCGCCATGCGCTCAGGTACCTGCGTTCCACAATGGTATCCGGGGGTCTTCTCCCCGCGGATGGCAACGGGCTCAGTGGTTTCGAAGTGCTTCGAGTACCAGGTGAGTCCGCGCTCGAAATTGGCATCGTTGTTGAAGAAGTGGATCTCGTCCGAGGCCATGTGCACATCGGGATGGGCGATGAGATGATTCTTCAGGGTCGTCGTGGCAGCTTTCATCGCTCCGACGACGACGAAGTCGGGCAGCACAGGAGCCGAAGAGGAAACGGTTTCGGTGGGTGCCATCAGGCGGGTCCCCTTCGAGCCATATAGGCGCAACGTCGGCTGTGGCTACTCAGTTGCTGTAGCTTGGTTTAGCTGGCTAGCTAGACCCTGTTGCGACCTGTTTGGCTCTCCGTTCATCGTGTGGCGTTTCTAACATCTCCTCCCCACAACGAGATTATATCTTCAGGAATCTTCTGGAAAACATTTAGCACGGGCTAATGTATAGGACCGGCCTATTTCGTGACCGCCTCAGGTCGATATCCCGAGGGAGCAACCCGATTTAAACCAGCGCCAGCCAAGGCCCGACGATCTCAACCGTGTTGTCGAGGGAGACTTGGTATAATCTCACCGTACAGAGTCATCCGCTGAGGCTTGCGCGCCTTGATCAGCGCGTTTTGAAGACCTGGGTGGTCGCCGGTGACGATGATATTGCCCGCCCCCTCGCACCTGCGAGTCGGCTTGACCGAATTGCGGTCAGACAAGCAATCTACAAATAGCAGACGCTGTGCCATCTCGGCCGCGATTCCGTCCAACCAAGGCTCTTCCCTGCGTCCACGGAGAGTCTGAGGCGGCTCGAGAATTGTGGCTGGACATTGGATAGAAGCCCTGGTGGTAGCCGCACCGCTCATGTCGAACCGAGATTAGACAAGGAGATTTAGCATGACGAAGGTCGACCCCAAACCCACAACGACAGATGCCGGCATCCCGGTTTCCAGCGACGAACACTCGCTGACCGTCGGTCCCGATGGACCCATTCTGCTGCATGACCATTACCTCATCGAGCAGATGGCCAACTTCAACCGCGAACGTATTGCCGAGAGGCAGCCGCACGCCAAAGGATCCGGGGCGTTTGGACATTTCGAGGTGACCAACGATGTCAGTGCCTACACCAAAGCGGCGGTGTTCCAACCGGGTACGAAGACCGACACGTTGATCCGGTTCTCCACCGTCGCTGGCGAGCGTGGCAGCCCGGACACCTGGCGCGACCCCCGTGGTTTCTCGGTGAAGTTCTACACCAGCGAAGGCAACTACGACATGGTGGGGAACAACACACCCGTTTTCTTCCTCCGTGATCCGCTGAAATTCCAGCACTTTATTCGGTCGCAAAAACGTCGTGCCGACAACGGTCTCCGGGACCACGACATGCAATGGGACTTTTGGTCTCTATCGCCCGAATCAGCCCATCAGGTTGCATGGTTGATGGGTGATCGCGGGATTCCAAAAACCTGGCGGCAGATGAATGGTTACTCCAGCCATACCTACATGTGGGTCAACGCCGCCGGCGAACGATTCTGGGTGAAGTACCACTTCAAGACGGATCAAGGCGTCGACTTTCTGACCCAGGAAGAGGCCGACCGATTGGCCGGGACTGACGGTGACTACCACCGTCGTGACCTTTTCGAGGCGATCGAGCGAGGTGATCATCCCAGTTGGTCGTTGAAGATACAGATCATGCCTTTCGAGGAAGCGAAGACATACCGGTTCAATCCGTTCGACCTGACCAAAGTGTGGCCGCATGCAGATTACCCTCTACACGATGTCGGCAAACTAACCCTGAACCGCAACCCCACCGACTTCCACACCGAAATCGAGCAAGCGGCGTTCGAGCCGAACAACCTTGTGCCGGGGGTTGGAGTCAGTCCCGACAAGATGTTGCTCGGTCGCATGTTCGCTTACGCCGACGCACACCGGCATCGGCTGGGAGTGAACTACAAGCAGATACCCGTCAACGCTCCGCAGTGCCCTGTGTTCAGCTACAGCAAGGATGGGCAAGGTCGAACGCAAAATGTCACGGACCCGGTGTATGCACCCAACTCGAAGGGCGGACCGGCGGCGGATGGCGAGCGCTATCCTGAGTCAGCGACTTGGTCGGCGGACGGCGAGTTTATCCGCGCCGCCTATACGCTACGTGAGGATGATGACGACTTTGTGCAAGCCCGAGCTTTGGTCCGCGATGTCATGGACGATGAACAACGCGAGCGCCTGGTGTCCAATGCGGTCGGGCACCTCAAGGCGGGCGTTTCGGAACCCGTGCTCCAGCGCTCGTTTGCCTACTGGCGCAACATCGACAAGGAGATCGGCGACCGCATCGCCAAGGGCGTGACCGGCGGCTGACTTCCCTTCCGAGGCGAGTCGCCTCGGGCATGTGCTGACTTCGTCACCACTTTGGACCCGTCGCGGCGTTCCTTGGATTTTCCAACGTCCGCCGCGGAGACTTTGCAGGCGCCCTTGCCGTGCCCGGGAGAGGGCGGGGGGGTGAGGCAGGCAGCCTCGCCAAGGCATAGACCTTGCTGGCTTTCCTACCTCCCCCCAGGCCTAGTTATGTTCAGCATAGGCTGCTAGACCACTCAGCTGGACCTCTCCGGCATGGCGATCCACAACACCAGATAGACGAGAATGCCGGGGAAGCCCGAAGAGCAAATAGAAACGGCCACGTAAGCGACCCGCACTAGGGTCGGGTCCCACCCCAACCATTGGGCGATGCCACCGCAGACACCTCCGAGCATCCGATTCCGGGTCGATCGATATAGCGACATAGTCAACTCTCCTTGAAAGTTCGAGTCCTAAGGGTCCGCAAAGAAATAGGCTCCAGCATCGAGGGGGCGAGGGCGCGCCTCTCGCCAGGCGCCCGCGAGGGAGGCGTACTGGTGGTACGTCGCAGCGAGCTGCAACGCCGCGAGAGGTGATGCAATTGCCCCCGAATGCGGAAGTTATTTCCGCTCGGACCCTAAATGAACCTCGCCTGCCACGAGGTGCCTACGGAACACTACTGATTCTCGGGGAAAAAGATTCATTTTCATGGCCGATTCCTTAGGCCAGAGAAGGCAACCACAGACTGCTGCACCAGTCCTGACATCGATCGGGTATTATCGGCTCGCCGCACTCCATCATCTGCCCTCGCCGGTGCAGATGTACAAGGCAGAGCTCCTAACCGATGTGGATTTTTCACAGCAGAGACAGCTACCTGCGAGGCTGGATCCTCGCCTGGCTGCTCATCGACAGCTCCCCCCTGATCTTCCGGTCCCCGGACTGGAGCTATTGGGCACCCTATCTAGGCACCGCCCTTCTTTTGCCCATCGCCGGCCTGGCTCTGGTCGCCAGCCGGCAACAACAGCCCGCCCCCGAGCGCCGTTTTTGGACTCTGATCGTCGTCGGCATCGGCTTTTGGTGGATCGCCAGCCTCCTCCTCCTGGTTGACATGTGGCGGGGTGCGAGCACCGGCCTGTCGGTGGCAACCGATTGTTTCTACAGCCTCTTATATCTAGCCTTGTTTCTCGCCTTGGAAACCCGCGCCGACGGCGAGACCGGCTTTCCGGGAACCCCAGGGCGCCGTCTCGAAGGTTTCGGCGCCATCGCCTTGGTGGCCAGCCTGTGCGCCTACTTCGTGGTGATTCCGGCGGTCTTCGACCCGGCCCGCTACTCCACCGCCGTGCCGTCGTTGATTTTTTACCTGGCCTTGGATCTCTTCCTGGCGGCTCGCTTTGGGCGACGGGCATTGCGGGTCGAATCCAGACGCTGGCGTTTCATCTACTCGGGGCTGTTCATTGCTACCCTGTTGATGGCCGGCTTCGACACCCTCGAGCTGCTGGAGCACAGAGAGTGGCTACCCGCCCTCGAGTCGCCTGCTTGGACCTTGCTTTGGCGTCTGCCCATCCTGGCGCTGGTGATCACCGCCCGTCAACGTTGGAGCTACCCGGAACGCCCAGCCGACGAGACGGAGGATGTAGCCTTGCCCTCCGATCTCGGCAGTCCGCTGGTGGCCTTCGGCTTCTTCTTTCCGATCGTCCACTACGGCCTCTATGCCATCGGCATGCTCGAGCCGATTAGCCGAGAACCCAGGGAATACATCGTCTTCGGAGCGGTCGTGGTGTTCGGCAGCCTGGCGATGCTGGAAAGCGCACGGCTGCGTCGCCACAGCCTGCGGCTGGCCCGGCAACATCGGGAGGTGGCCAACGAGTCGGCGCAACGCAGCCTCTATTTGAACTCGCTGATCGAGAACAGCCCACTGGCCATCGTGGTGCTCGACGCCCAGCACCGGATTCGCATCTGCAATCCGGCCTTCGAGAAGCTCTTCGGCTATCGACAGAAGGACATCAAGGGCCAGGAGCTGGACGACTTGCTCAATGTTGCAGAGTCCCGTCTGGAGGCCGAGGACATCACCCAGCGGGTGCTCAACGGCGAGGCGGTCAACCTGAGCGCTCGCCGGCGGCGCAAAGATGGCACCATGGTCGATGTCGAGATCCACGGTGTCCCTCTCTTCACCCAAGATCAATTGAGCGGTGTCTTCGCCATCTACCAAGACATCGGTGACAGACTGCGCTCCGAGCTTGCGCTCCGCGAGAGCGAGGAGCGTTTCCGCCTGCTGTCGGAAGCATCCTTCGAAGGCATCGTGGTCAGCGAAGGCGGCATCATTCGAGACGCCAACGAGCAATATGCACACATGTTGGGATTGAAGGCGGAGGATTTGCTGCACCGGAAAATCATCGACTTCGTGGCGCCTGAAGATCATTCTCTGGTGCAACAGAAGCTCGAGAACGATTACCAACGCCCCTACGAGCACCACGCCCTACGCGCCGATGGAAGCCAGTTCCTGGCCGAGGTCCACGGTCGTATGCTGCCCTACGATGGAGGCAATCTACGGGTCACCGCGGTGCGCGACATAACGGAACGAAAACGTCTCGAAGAGGAGACCAGCCAATCCCAGAAGATGGAAGTGGTGGGCCGCCTGGCCGGCAGCATTGCCCATGACTTCAACAACATCTTGACGATCATCACCGGCTACGGACAGCTCCTGGCGTCTCAGCTGACCGACGATCCATTGATCGAGATGGCAGAGGAGATCCGCCAAGCGGCACGACGGGCCTCCCTGCTGACCCAGAGGCTGCTCGACTTCAGCCGCAAACGGCCTTCCCAGAGCGAAGTCCTGAAGTTGAACGATCTACTACGTGGCATGGAAAAGATGATGCGGCGGCTGCTGCCGGCCGATATCGAGCTGCATTTGCGCTTCGACGCGCCCCAGGACGCGGTCCTCGTGGATCCGGGACAAATCGAGCAAATGGTCCTCAACCTGGTGATCAACGCCGGCGACGCCATGCCGCGGGGCGGCCGCTTGGCCTTGACCACATCGCAAATGGAGCTCGGTGACGAGCTACGGGTCGGGGATCTCGCCGACGGCTCCTACCTGTGTCTGGAAATCGAGGATTCCGGCGCCGGCATGGACGAAGAGACCCTACAACACGCCTTCGACCCCTTCTTCACCACCAAGGAACGGGGTAAAGGCACGGGTTTGGGATTGTCGACGGTCTACAACATCGTGCATCAGAACGGCGGCGGCATCTCCGTCGACAGCACGCTGCAACAGGGCACGACGTTCCGCATCTTCATCCCGCAGGTAGCGAAGCCTATCGATCCGCCCGTCACCGGCGACGGCGACCACCGGGGCAGCCCAAGGGCAGCCCACGACGGCATCACCGTCCTGGTGGTGGAAGACGAGGACGGTGTGCGCAAGCTGGCGGCCGAATACCTGCAGTCCTTGGGTTATGAGGTCATCGAAGCCGGCGACGGCATGCAGGCCTTGCTACTGATCGAAGCCGATGTCGCCATCGATCTGGTCCTCACCGACATGGTGATGCCGGAGCTGAATGGCCCCGAAATGGCCGAGCGCGCCCTGGCCCACCGGGGAGATTTACCTATCCTCTACATGACCGGCTATGCCGATGAGCACCTACGCCGCCGGGGAGTGATCGCCGGCAGCTACATTCTGCAGAAGCCCTTCTCGATCGAAGATTTGGCCGAAAAGATCCACCAGGCGTTGGGCGCTGACACCTGAAGCGATACCTCAGAAGGCGAAGATCAGGCCGACCTTGATGTCCAGCTGCACCAGGCTCAAGTCGTCGTTGTAGCGATAGCAGGAGCGCGATCGGCGGCCGCAGGAGACTTCTCCGTTCTCATCGATGAAGGTCGAATAGAGGCGTCCGTCGAAACGAAAGCCGAGGTGATCGTTGACAAAGACCTTGACCCCACCACCGATGGCGGCGGAGAAACGGGTGTCGCTATCTTCCGGTAGGGAAAAGCGTGTGCCGCCACCGGTGGCCACCACAAAGGGTCGCACTTGGCCGGCTCCCCATTGCCACAAAAAGCCGCCGTGAAAGTACTCGATCTCCACATCTCCGATGGCATCGCCGAAGAATCCACTTTCTTCGAAGGAGCTTTCCTGCCGGCTGTAGAAGAGCTCGATCTGGGCATTCTTGCTCAAGCCGATATCGAGGATCATGCCGTAGCTCTCACTCTCTTTGATATCCACGTCATCGAAGAAATCAAAATCATCGTCGTCGTAGTCGGAATCACCTTCGAAGGTGCCACCAAACTGATAGCCGACAAAAGGTGTCAGCTCGAGATCGGCAGCGGCGGCGGGCATGGCCAACAGGGAAGCCAAGCATACGGCCGAGAAGAAGGATTGACGGCGGGGCATCCATAGGTTCGACATCTGATGGTCCTCCAAGGAAATCCAAGCGAGCGACGCCTTTGCGGCGGCGGCACGTTGTTACGAAGCGCAGGCGCTACGCACTGTAGACCCTACGCAGAAGAGGCAAAAAAGTTGACGGCGGCTCAGCCCGTCGCCCACGCAGGCGCCGATGAGTCACTGGACAGCGGCCGCAAGCGGCGGGGTCCCACGAAGTGGCAACAATCGGCGACACCGAGGATATTCTCCACCTTCTTGGGCAGATCGATACGCGCTCGGACCCGCAGGCTGCCCGGATCGACGATGATCACCCGTCCATTCTCGTGGATCTCGATTTCCACCGACGCACCGCCACCCCCGGCGTCGTAGAGACAGTCCCGGAGCTTGAGAAGACGGGCCCGAAGAGCTTCTTCGTCCTGTAGATCGAGCCCCTGACCCTTGCCCGATGCACTGTGGCCGTTGCCCGATGCGCCGTCATTGGCACCATTGCCGGTGGAGACAGGGCCGGTGGAGACACTGCCGGTGGAGACACTGCCGGTGGAACCGTTGCCCTTGGCTTCTACGGGGACCGTCGAGCCATGGGTCCCCTTGGAGCCAAGGAGCGCGGCGGCCCCATGTGGGTCAACGACATGACCGTTGCCCGCGGCGGTTGCCTCCGCCT
The DNA here is from genome assembly GCA_029263315.1 of Acidobacteriota bacterium. Lineage (GTDB taxonomy): Bacteria > Acidobacteriota > Thermoanaerobaculia > Multivoradales > J023 > JAJCXR01. The sequence continues at coordinate 61,294 of JAJCXR010000050.1, forward strand.
CCTTTTCAGGCTGCGGAACGGCCCCCAGCACAATACGGACCCGTGTGGTGAGCATCTCCGTCGCCCTGGCAATGGGGATGACCTGGTTCACCAGCAGGCTCGGTGAGTCGTCTCGCAGCTGTAGCTTGCCCCGTAGAAACACCACCTCGTCCTCTTCCAGGTAGGAGGCGTATTTGGCATAGGGCTCGGCGAACACCACCGCATCGACGGGACCCGTGGCGTCCTCGAATCCGAGGATTGCCATGGCCTGTCCTTGGTAGCGACCGCGCTGCAAAATCCGACGTCTCACGTTGGTGATCAACCCACCGACGACGATGTCGGAGTCGGGTGGCAGGCTCCGCAAATCCTCGGCCCGCGCCGTGGCGAAGCTCTCCAAGGGCCCTTGATGCTGATCGAGGGGATGGCTCGAAACGTAGAATCCGAGCACTTTCTTCTCGAGCTTGAGCTGCTCGTTGAGATCCCACGGAGGCACCGACGGCAATTTATACTCCGGCTCGGCGGTACCGTCCGCATCCGCCTCGACCAACAAACCGAAGAGGTTGGTCTGCCCCGAGGCTCGATCCGCCGCCGCCTTCTGGCCCGAGCGGATGGCACCGTCGAGGACCTCCAAGAGGGCGGCCCGGGCTTCGACCCCATGCACTCGGTCGAAGGCACCACATTTGATCAAGGCATCGATGGTGGATCGGTTGACCGCCCCCATGGGCACCCGTTCGCAGAAATCGAACAAGCTGTCGAAGATGTCGTTCTGACGCTCTTCGATAATCGCTTCGATGGCCTTGCTGCCCACCCCCTTGACGGCACCAAGGCCGAAACGGATATGCCCGTGATTGGCATCCCTGGGCTCCCCTTCACTGAAGACCGGTGTGAAACCGACCACCGAGGTATTGATGTCCGGCGCCCGCACCGCCACCCCATGGCGCCCGTCGGGCAGCAGCACCCGTTTGCATTCGTCGATGTATTTGACGACTTTATCGGTGTTCTCCGACTCGAAGGTGAGCACCGCCGCCATGTATTGCACCGGAAAATAGGTCTTCAGGTAGGCCGTCTGGTAGGCGACGATGGCGTAACCCGTCGAGTGGCTCTTGTTGAAGCCGTAGCCGGCAAATTTGAGGATGAAACCGAAGAGCTCGGCCGCCTTCTTGGTGGAAAGGCCCTGCTGCTTGGCACCCTCCAGAAACTGCGCCCGATTGGCATTGATGATCTTTTCCTTTTTCTTGGAAATCGCTTTGATCAATGAGTAGGCGGCGCGCAGGGGAATGCCACCGAGCTCGTGCACGATCTGCATCACCTGCTCTTGGTAGACCATGATGCCGTAGGTCTCGGCGGTGAATTTGTCGACGATGGGATGCACCTTGGGCACCGGCTCACGGCCGTGCTTGCGATTGTTGTAGGTGTCGATCAAGGCCATCGGACCGGGACGATACAGGGCATTGGCGGCGATCAAGTCCTCCAGGCGATCCGGTGCCATGGCCCGCAACAGCTTGCGCATGCCGTCGGACTCGAACTGGAATACGGAAACCGTCTCGGCGCGCCGAAAGAGATCGAGCACCTTGGGATCGTCGAATTCCAGGCGATCGAGATCCAAGGGGTCCCAGGTCGCAGGGCGGCTTCCGTCGGGGTCGATCGTCCGCCGCATCACCTCTTCGTCGAGGGTCTCGATGACCAACTGCCGCGCCCGCTCGATGATCGACAGGGTTCGCAGCCCCAGGAAATCCATCTTCAACAGGCCGACCCGCTCGCAGGTGGGGCCGTCCCATTGGGTGATCAATACGTCCTGATCGCCCTGGCGATTGGTGGCCAGGGGAAGAATGTTGGACAGGGCCTGGTTGCCGATCACCACACCCGCCGCGTGCACGCCCGCATGGCGGGTCAGCCCCTCCAGCTTACGGGCCGTATCGAGCCAACCGCGGACCCCGGGATCACCGGTGTAGAGGGCCTTGAGGTCCGGATTCTCCTCCAGGGCATCGCTGATGGTGATGTTGAGCTGATCCCCCACCAGCTTACAGATCTTGTCCACCTCCGAGAGGGGCATGTTCATCACCCGGCCGACATCGCGAATCGCCGCCTTGGCCTTGAGCATGTTGAAGGTGATGATCTGGGCGACGGTGCCTTCGCCTTCACCGTCGTATTTGTCGCGCACGTAATCGATGATGGTGCCACGGCCATCCTGACAAATATCGATGTCGATATCGGGATACTCGGCGCGGTCCGGATCGGTGAAACGCTCGAAGAGCAGGCCGTAGTGCACCGGACAGGCGTTCGACAGGCCGAGGCAGTACCCCACCATGGTGCCGACGCCGGAGCCACGGGCATTGGCCGGAATGCCACGCCGCCGCGCTTCGTTGACAAAATCCCAACAGATCAAGAAGTACGAGGAGATGTCCTTGTCCCGCAGGATGCCGAGCTCACGATCGAGCCGTGCCCGATGCTCGTCGGTGACGGTATCGCCGTATCTCCACACCAGCCCAGCCTCGGAAAGCTCCCGCAGGACGGTGTCGCATTGGGCCTTCAATTCGTCCTGGGAAATGCCTTCGCTACGATCGAACGGCTCGAGCCGATACTGGGCACAGAAAGCCTTGAGCCAGCGGGCCGAGCCGCGGGGCACCTCCTCCAGGCTGGCCGGGTCGTCCGTCTTGACGACTTTCACCACCGGCGCATGGTTATCGGTGAGGTCGAGCTCGACGTCACAGCGCTCGGCGATGCGCACCGTATTTTCCAGGGCTTCGTTACCGGCACCGTCCAAGTAGCCGTCGAAGAGCTCGTACATCTCCGCCGGCGACTTGACGTAGAGCTCCGGGGGATATTTCAGCCGCTCGGGATCTTCTTTGATCTTGCCCGTCGAGATGCACACCAAGGAATCGTGGCTGTCCCAGTCTTCGGCCCGCAGGAAGTGGGAATCGTTGTCGCAGACCAGGGGCAGATCCAAATGACGGGCCAAGCGCACCAAGTGGGGATTGATCGCCTCTTGGTCGTCGACATGCCGCTGCAGCTCGATGTAAAAGCGCGGCTCCCCTTGCTCGTTGGGCTTGAAGACCTCAGCATGCCACTGCGCCTCGCGCACCGCATTTTCCCAGTCCTGCTCGTTGTGCCCCTTGACGTAACGACTCAAATGGAAGGCGATGGACGAGCCCAGATGGCCGTTGATGGCGATCAGGCCGTCCCCCCACTGCTGCAACGTGGTCTTGTCCATGCGTGGCTTGTAGTAGAAGCCATTGGCAAAGGAATCGGAGCTCAGCTTGAGCAGATGCCGCCAACCGACGATGTTTTCGGCCAGTAGCACGAGGTGGAATCCACCATCGGCGACGCCGGTGTGGGTGCGGTCTTGGCGATCCGAAACCCGGCCATCGACATCCGGTGCCACGTAGGCCTCGATACCCAGAATCGGCTTGACCCCGGCTTTCTTGGCCTTGGTGTAGAGCTCCACCGCACCGTGGAGATTGCCGTGGTCGGTCATCGCGACCGTATCCATTCCCAAGGCTTGCACCCGCTCCACGAGGTCGCTGATCCGGTTGGCGCCGTCCAGGAGACTGTATTGGGTGTGCAGGTGAAGATGTACGAAGGATGGATTCTGGGTCATGGAAATCGCTTCTCCTGGAGAATGCAGCGTCGAGGTTGGGTTCCTTGCAGCAATATCTCTACGGCGACATCTGGGGCTCGTCGACGCTCGGGATGCTACATAGTGTATCGCCTTCTGCCCCCGCCGGGTCTGCCGCGATGACATCGAGGCGTCATGTCGGCGGCAATTTTGCCTCTCCCCATCTACCGCGTCCACCCCGGCATGTTATTCTCCTGGCTTCTCAACACCGCCTCGAATGGCTGCTTTCCACCGCCCAGCGGCGACCCTGATCGCGAGGAGCTCTACCCCCGATGTCCGATTCCACTGCTGTCGAAGAGACCGCCCCGCAGCGCACCCCCCTCTACGAGTGTCATCTCGAAGCGGGCGCCAAGATGGTTGAGTTCGCCGGCTGGGAGATGCCGGTGCGTTACGGTTCCGAGATCGACGAGCACCACGCCGTTCGCCGTGCCGCCGGTCTCTTCGATGTCTCGCACATGGGGGAGATCCGCGTCCACGGCGGTGGTGCGTTGGACTATCTCCAACGGCTGACCCCCAACAACGTCGCCAAGCTGCAGCCCGGCCGGGCCCAATACAGCGCCTTGCTCACCGAGCGGGGTACCTACATCGACGACCTGCTCGTCTACCAGATGGCGAAGGACGACTACCTGGTCGTCGTCAACGCCTCGAATATCGCCACCGACTACGCCCACATGTTGTCGGTGCCCCACCCCGACTGCCAGATCGACAACCATTCCGATCGCTATGCGCTGTTGGCCCTGCAGGGCCCCAAATCCCTCGAAATCCTCAAGCGCCACACTTCGACGGACCTGGAAAACCTGCGCTACTACCACTTCGAGAACGGTCAGATCGACGGCAAGAGCTGCATCATTTCCCGCACCGGCTACACCGGCGAGATCGGGATGGAGCTCTACATTTCGCCCGAGGATGCCCCACACCTGTGGCGTACCCTGCTGGCCTCCGGGGCCGACGATGGCCTTCTACCCGCCGGCCTCGGGGCCCGTGACACCTTGCGTCTGGAGGCGGGGATGTCCCTCTATGGCCATGAGATCGACGACACCACGACCCCCTTCGAGGCGGGCCTCCAGTGGACGGTCAAGTTTGCCAAGGGCGATTACCTGGGACGCTCGGTGCTCGAAGAGCAAAAAGAAAATGGCGTCGACCGGCAGCTCATCGGTTTCGAGATCGAAGGTCGCGGCATCGCCCGCCAAGGGCACCGCATCCTGGTGGACGACGAGTCCGTCGGCCAGGTGACCAGCGGCACTTGGAGCCCCACCCTCGAGAAGGCCATCGGCACCGCCTATGTGCCCACCGCTATGGCGACGGAGGGCGACCCGCTGACCATCGAAGTCCGCAAACGGCGCCTGCCAGCCCGCATCGTGGCGATGCCCTTCTACAAGCGGGACTGAGCATGCCGAACCCTCGTCGAGCCCAGCACAGCGCTTCGTCTGCCCGACGGCTCCGCCACCACAACTTCAATGTCAAGCTCAGCGTCACGACTTCAGCGAGCGGTCAATCGTACCGACTCAGTTTCATCCACTCAGCGAATCTGGAAGGAATCGAGCATGTACCCGAGTGAATATCTCTACAGCAAAGAACACGAATGGATCCTGGTCGAAGGCGACACCTGCACCCTCGGCATCACCAGCTACGCCCAGAGCGAGCTTGGCGAGGTCGTCTTCGTGGAGTTGCCGGAGGTCGGAGCCAGCTTCAACAGCGAAGACGAAATCGGCAGCATCGAATCGGTCAAAGCGGTGGCGGAGATCTACACTCCGCTCTCCGGCGAGATCGTCGAGGTGAACTCCGACCTCGAAGATGCGCCGGAGGTGGTCAACGACGATCCCCACATCGAAGGCTGGCTGGTCAAGATCAAGATGACCGATCCGTCGCAGCTCGAAGACCTGATGGATGCCGAGGCCTATCAAGAGATGGTCGACGAAGCCTCCTGACGCGGCATGGGATCGAGGGGCCTCCTACCATCCGGCGAAACGTCCATGCTGGTGGTCTGTGCCGTCATCTGGTTGTTGGCGGGCCTTACCGCCCTGGGCATCCTACCCATGGCGGGCGCCCTGCCCCTCGATCTCTACTCGTTCTACAGCTTTGCCAGCGTCTGCGGCTGGATCGCCGGCAACGTCTTCGTCAGACGACGTCAAAGGCTCGGGCCCACCGGTCACCGGTGGCTTGCCTTGGCGTATCTGATCGCTCCCCCCAGCCTGCTCTTCCTGCTGCGGGCCCTGGCGACCCTCGAGCAGCAGCGCAGCGCGCCCTTGGTGCCGGCCTATGGGCTGGTGGTCTACCTGATCTTCTTCCTCGTTCCCGTGACGCTGAGGCAACCGGCCGGACGACCGCGATCGCAGTGAGCCACGCGACCCGTCACAAGATCACGAGCCATCACAAAATCTCGAAACGACGCCGGCGCTCCCACAGGGACTTGCGGCTGATGCCCAATAGCTCCGCCGCCCGCCCTTGGTGACCTCGGGTGTAGGCGAGGGCCCTGAGGATCTCCAGACGTTCTACTTCCCTCAGGGTCCTCGGTCGTCCGTCGTCGGCGTCTGGCGGCGGCTCAGGGTCGAGCCACTCGCCACGTTCGTGGTGCACTAGGGATCGTTCGAGGACGTTGCGCAGCTGCCGTAGGTTGCCCGGCCATGGATAGGCTTTCATCCAGCGCAGAGCCCTGTCGCTGAGCTGTGGACAGGGGCGTTCCAGCCGCGTCGCCAAATCCCGTAGCAAGTGCTCACTGAGGCTTGGTAGATCGCTCAATCGATCCCGCAGGGGTGGCAAGCGGTAGGTCAGAACTTCCAAACGAAAATAGAGATCGGCCCGGAAGACCCCTTGCTCGACCCGCTCCGCCAGGCTGTCGGTGGCGATGGCGATGAAACGCACATCCGCCTCCACTTCCCGTCCACCGAGGGGAGTGTAACGTCGTTCGGCCAGCAGGCGAAGGAGGATGGGTTGTGCGGTGAGGGGTAGGGCCTCGATTTGATCGAGGATCAGGGTGCCGCCTTGGGCTCGGGCGACGCGGCCCGGCTCTGCCCGTTGCGCTCCGGTGAAGGCCCCCGCTCGATGACCAAAGAGCTCGCTCTCAAGGAGGGTTGGCGGCAAGGCACCGGGATCGACTTCGACCAAGGGTCCCAGGGACCGGCGACTGGCACCATGGAGACTGCGCGCCAAGCGGCTGCGACCGGTACCCGACTCACCGACGATGAGAATCGGTGCGTCGCTGACCGCCGCCCGTACGACCCCCGGCAAGTTGGAACCGAGGCTCGGCGACGCTGCGAGGAAGGATGCCAGTGAATCGCTGCCCGGTGTCATGCTCCGGCCCCAAGCTCACAACCGAAAGGACTGTGGAATGGCGAATCTCTCAAGGCTGAGGAGGTGAAGCCTCCCCATCCAAGGAGTCGAGAATCTGTTGCGTGATGTTTGGCGCATCGCCCCATAGACGCTCCAGGGCATAGAACTGCCGAGTTTCGTCCTGGAAGACATGGATGACCATTTCACCGCCATAATCAATCAGCACCCACTTGCCTTGCCGCTGGCCTTCGACGTGCAGCGGTCGCAGCCCGTGCTCACGGAGCGAGCGCACGATGCCGTCGGTGATGGCCTGCACTTGGCGCTCGTTGGTGCCACTGCAGATCATGAAATGGTCGGTAAAATCGCTGATCTTGGCCAGATAGAGAACCATGACGGACTCGGCCTTGCGGCCGACCGCCGCCTCCACCGCCCAGCGGATGAAGCGTGTTTCCTCGGCGGTGAGCGACGGGATCTCGTCACTTTCCGACTCCGGATCGGTCGACTCAGGTGCGTCTGACGCTGGATCGGTTGACTCCGGATCGGTCGACGTCGGACTATCTGACGCTTGAACGGCCGGGGTTTCGCCGGCCGGCCCATCGTCCGTCGGGACTTGGGTCGAGGTGAGCTCGGAAGAGTTTTCAGCTGTAGAGGTCATATTTGCCAATGTAGTCTAGCACCAGTCGAGGCACCCAATCATCACAACGGGTTGGATCGCTGGCCAAGTGTTGACGTATGGTGCTCGACGAGATGTCGAGGCTCGGAATTCCTGACACGATCACCGCTTGCCCCGAGAGCAGAGCAGCTTTTAGCGCTGGCGAAGCGGCCGCTTCAAATGCATGGCCGGTGGCACCGGGACGAGGCAACACCGCGATTCGCGCCAGGCGCAGAATATCTTGCCAACGGCGCCAAGACTCCAGCTCCAAAAAAGCGTCGCCACCCATGAACAGGACCAGCTCGGCATCCGGCCGCTGACGTCTCCAGTGCTCCAGGGTGTCGATGGTATAGCTGGGGCCCCGCTGAGACATTTCATAGTCGCTGGCAAACAACCCGGTTTCGCAAAGCAACGCCAGCTCGACCATGGTGTAGCGGGCTCGGGATGGCGCCATGCGCCGTCCGTCCTTGTGCGGTGGACGGGCGGTCGGCAAATAGATCACCCGGTCGAGGCCCAGAACCTGTCGAGCTCGCTGCAACGGCACCACATGGCCGAGATGAATCGGGTCGAAGCTACCGCCGTAGAGACCGATCTTCAAGACTCGTCCTCGACATCATCATCGCCCCCCACCTCCCCAACAATACCGGCAGGCGGCCCCTGCCACAATTCGTCCGAGGTCTCGGACTCACTAGGCACTCCGCTCTCGCCGTGCGCCTCGGCCTCGTGGTGTGCTTCGATGTTGATCGGGATCTCAGCCAGCATCTGGCGCAGACGACGCTTGATTTCCGGCAACCCGTCGTGGGTCACCGAGCTGACTTCAAAGTATTCCAGGCCACGGTCTTGCGCCACCTGCTCGAGCTCAGCTCGGCGTTCGGCGTCAACGGCATCGAGCTTGCTGCCCACCAAGAGACGCGGCCGCTCCAACAAGTCGCTGCGATAGGTATCGAGCTCGTGCTCGATAACCTCGAAATCCTGCCGCGCCGAGCCCTCGAAGGCGGACAAATCCACCAAATGAAGCAAGACCCGGCAGCGTTCGACATGGCGCAGGAACTGAAATCCGAGACCCGCCCCGTCGGCCGCCCCAGCGATCAAACCGGGCAAATCCGCCACCACGAAGGGATCCGTCGAAGGACCGTCCTCCACCACACCCAACTGGGGGGTCAAGGTGGTGAAGGGGTACTCGGCGATCTTCGGACGGGCCGACGACACGGCGCTGATAAACGTCGACTTACCGGCGTTGGGCAAACCCACCAGTCCGACGTCCGCCAACAGACGGAGCTCGAGACGGAGCCAGTTGGCTTGCCCCTCGCGCCCCTCCTCCGCATACCGCGGAGCCCGGCGTTTGGCGTTGGCGAAGCGAGCATTGCCGCGCCCCCCAAGTCCGCCCTTGGCGACCAGCAGCCGCTGGCCGTGGTGCAGGATCTCCCCCACCAGCTGGTCGCTGTCGCGATCGAAAATCAAGGTCCCCAAGGGTACCCTTGCTTCGACATCCTCGCCACCTCGCCCGGTGCAATTGGAGCCTTCACCATGACGGCCCCGCTGCGCCTTGACGACCTGCCGGTAGCGAATATGACTCAGCGTATTGAGGCGCTCGTCGCCGACCAGCCAAACGGAACCGCCGAGGCCACCATCGCCTCCGGAAGGCCCGCCCCTGGGGACGAACTTTTCGCGTCGAAACGCAATACAGCCGTTGCCACCGTCGCCAGCGACGGCATGCATAACGGCTTCGTCAATGAAGGCCAATGGATTGTCTCGGGGTGAGGAATTGGGCTGGGGAGGGATGACCCACAGTAGTCGGCCACCCCATCAGATCATCGTCTGACAAGCCCCCCGAGCATCGAAGGACGCCGGGAAAAGATCCCCACGGCGTCCGCCCGAGGTGGTGACGAGTGACTATTCTGCCGATCGTATGTGCACGAACTTGCCGCGCCGGCCTCGGTCTTGGAACTGGACCACGCCGTCCGCCTTGGCGAAGAGGGTGTCGTCCTTGCCACGACCGACATTGATCCCGGGGAAAAACTTGGTCCCCCGTTGGCGCACGATGATCGTGCCGCCGGTCACCTGTTCGCCGCCGTAGCGCTTGACCCCTAGATTGCTAGGATTCGAATCGCGTCCATTGCGACTGGAGCCTTGTCCCTTTTTATGTGCCATTGCACTTATCTCCTGAAAGAGTCAGCAGCGCTCAACAGTGCGCTCAAACTTGAATGTCTTGGATCCGCACCCGCAGAAGATCCTGCCGGTGACCGTTCTTGCGCCGATAGCCCTTGCGTCGCTTAGACTTGAAGACCGTCACCTTGGGGCCACGGATGTCGCCCAGGCGAACGCCCGTCACTTGCGCACCTTCAACGACGGGATGACCGATCTTGACGTCATCACCGCCCACCATGAGAACGCGGTCGAACACCACGTCCGTAGAATCGTCCTCGGCCGGCAGGAGCTCGACGTCGATCACATCGCCGGTCTGAACTCGGTACTGCTTGCCACCTGTTTCGATAATCGCATACATCGCTTTTGCCCCTCATGGGGTAACCGTTATCCGAGACCAAACGCTCCGCGGGAGCCCTGGCCACACTTACTCGTAAACTGACGCCCGTCGAGCGCCGTTTGATCGTCATTCACGTCTTGGCTGTTCGATTCGTCCTGTGCTTGCTGTCCCGTGCTCACTGAAGCGAAACCGCTACCGTCTACTCCGTGAAGCGACGTTACGCTGGAACGGCCGACGTTCGAGATCTTCAGGCCGACCGCCCGTTCCACAAGGGAGAGCTATCCCAGACGCCACATAGGCGGGACGGGTGAAAATACCACGTTGATCCATCACACGTCAACGCACCCGGCCGGTAGAATGGTCTCAACTTGAGAGGATAATAGCATGAGCCAGCCCGAATATTTGATCTGTCTCGAGTGCGAGACCCCTTGTTACACCTTCGAGTGGGTCGAAGGCCACGTCTCCGAAGGCATGTGCATGGCCTGCGGCAATGACAGCGTCGACCAGTTCATGACCGAAGAGGACTTCGACGCCTTGATGAGTGGCTGAGCGGGCGTTTTACGCTTCGCCCACCGCACTCGGCTTGCTCGCTAGGCTCGGCAACACGAGGCGCACCGTGGTCCCTACCCCGGGCTCGCTATCGATCTCCAACTCGCCGTCATGGATTTCGGCGATGCGCTGCACCACCGCCAGACCCAGGCCGGTGCCCCCTTTGCGGGTCGAGTAGAAGAGATCGAAAATCTTGTCCCGTTCTTCGGCGGCAATGCCATGGCCGTTGTCGTGCACTTCGAGGACCACTTTTTGATCCCGCCGCAGGCTGCGCATGGCGACGACGGGGGAGTCGACGGTGGCCACCGCCGCCAGCGCGTTCTTGGTCAAGTTGAGCAGCAACTGGCTCATCTGCGCCGGATCGACGACGACGTGAGCCCCTTGGCTGACATCGTCGACGGTGATCACCGCCCCTTGGGCTTCCGCCTCCGCCGACAATACTTGCCGCACCTGGTCGAGCACATCTACGGCCGGCATCTGCTGGCGTTCCAGGGGTCGAGGCCGAGCGTAGGAGAGAAAGTCAGTCGCCAGACCTTCAAGCCGCGCCAACTCGGAACGGGTCAACGAAAGAAGGCGCAGCTGGGACGAAGAGATGCCGGTTTCCCGCGCTTCTTCCTCCAACATCTGCATATTGAGATTCAACGAGTTGAGGGGATTGCGGATCTCGTGGGCCAGACCCGATGCCAAGGTGCCGATATAGGCTAGGCGTTCCGCTTCCAGGGCCTGTTCTTCCAGCCGCCGGGAACGCTGAAACAGCTTCCAGATGGCGAGAAAGGCGACGATCAGCAAGCAAATCGTCAAGGCACCGATCACCGACGCCTGACGGATCAAGTCCTTGCGCAGCACTCCGATGCGCTTCTGCACCTCCTCCTCGCTCACCCCGATGACCAATGTACCGACGTCACCGATCGGCACTTCCACGGCGTCCAGGATCGATCCAGACGGCTTCGGCAGCGCCAGGCCGTCGCTGCGCTCTCCAGTTTCCACCCGCGGCACATTGCCCGTTTCCACCGGCAGATCTTCTTCTTCCCACTGCGGACCATAGACCACCGCGCCGTCACGATCACGGATCTCGATGCGCCGCACGATCTGCCGCTGGCTGAGGACATTGTCAATATACGTCCGGGTCTCCTCCGCCACGCTGAGGACGACAAAAAGGTCCCCCCCATGCTCCTGGGCTCGCTCCGCCAACTGACGGGCCAAGGGCTCAGCTTCTTGGCGGGTCTCCAGGAGTACCTCTTCGATCTCCCGCTGCGACAACGAATCGAGAATGAGCCAGCCGAAAAGGATGATGTCGAAAATGACGAAGAGACCAAAGACAACGGCCGCGATGAGGAGCCGCCGGGAGGTCAGATTGGGGTCGCGTTTCGCCATGGCAGCGGAGCATAGCAGGGGACCTCGAAGAACGGCATAGCGTTGACCCTGTCGCCGAGGAGCCGGTACCATGCCGTCAAGGCCTAGAGATCGACCATTCCATTGGACCCCAGCCGCCCCTCCGCGAGGACCTCCCCCATGCATCAAGCGTCGAGACCAGGCAACCCTAAACCCTCCCGGCAGCTCGGCCAACTGCCCGCTGACGGCAGGTCGGCGCTGCGCGGGCTCCTGCTGCTGTTGTTCGCCCTCGGTGTCGCTGCCTGTGGCCCTTCCGAGCCATCCCAAGAGGGGCCCCGAGCGGCCGAAGATTCGACCATTGTGGTGGCCTATTCGATCGATATCGAGGGGGTCAACGAGCTCACCACCCAACCCACTCCCATCCACATGGCGCTCCAGTACTTCGCCCTCTTCATGCCATTGCTCGAAGAGCAGGCCGACTATCAGGACGGGCCGCCCACCTTCGCACCCCGCTTGGCCGAGAGCTATGAGTTTTCCGAGGATCACCTGAAGGCCACCTTCCAGCTTCGCGACGACGTGGTCTGGAGCGACGGCGTACCGGTGACGGCGGAGGATGTACGCTGGACCTGGCAAGCCCAAACTAGCCCTGAGTTGGCGTGGAATTATGCCGACTCGAAGAGCCGCATCCGAGACGTCGAGGTGGTCGACGAGCACACCGTCGTATTCCATTTCACCGAGGTGTACCCGAGCCAGCTCCTGGATATCAATACCGGCGTCATTCTGCCCAAGCATGCTTGGAGCCAGCTCCCCTTCGACCAATGGCGCGACAGCAGCGGCTGGTTCCGCGATCACTTGGTGACCAATGGTCCCTTCGTGCTCGAATCCTGGGAACCCCAACAACGCTTTGTCCTGGCGCGCAACCCAAACTATTTCGAGCCTGGAATTCCCAAGGTCGACCGCATCGTCTTCGAAGTCACCCGAGAGCCCCAGGCGCAGCTCGCCAAATTGCGCTCCCAGCAAGCTCATCTGGTGGAGTTTCTGACCCCGGCGGACATCGCCTCGGTCGAAGCGGAAGAGTTTCTACGGGTCGAAACCTACATCCCGCGTTTCTTTTACTTCGTCACCTGGAACATCGAGCGCCCCTTCTTCCAAGATACGAGGGTCCGCCAAGCCTTGACCATGGCCATCGATCGCCAGGCGATCATCGACACCCTCTACTATGGCTACGCTTCCCCGTCCCACTCGCCGTTTGCCTCGGACATCTGGGCCCACAACAAAGACATCGAGCCCTGGCCCTATGATCCAACCCGCGCCAAGGAGCTGCTGGCCGAGGCGGGCTGGGCCGATAGTGACGGCGACGGCATCCTCGACAAGGACGGTCAGCCCTTCCGCTTTGAGCTGGTGACCAACTCAGAGAATCAAGTCCGACGTGACATCGTGGTCATGGTGCAGCAAATGCTCGGACAAGTCGGCCTGCAAGTGGAGCCCCGTTTGATGGAGTTCAACGCCTTGATCGGTCCGCTGTCAACACAGGATTTCGATGCCGCCGTCGCCGGTTTGGCCATCGACACCAGCCTCAACCTGCGTTTCTTCTTCCACACCGAGGCCATCGCCGGGGGCTATAACTGGGGTGCCTTCTCCAATCCCAGGGTCGACCAGCTGATCCTCGACCTCGAAGGCGAATCGGATACCGTCGTCGCCAAGCAGATGTTCGATGAGCTTCAGACGGTTCTGCATCGCGAGCAGCCCATGACCTTCCTCTACCAGGGATTGCGGGCGGGCGGTGTCAATCGTCGTTTCGTGGACTACAACCCCAATGCCATCAACAGCTTCTTCAACATGCGCTATTGGCGGTTGCTAGACGAGTGAACGCCGCCCTAGCCCATCAGGGGGGACGACCTTGAGGCACCTGTTGCTGCGCCGCTTGGCCGCCTCGGTGCTCCTCGCCTACCTCGTCCTGACGCTCACCTTCTTCTTCATCCATTTGGCGCCGGGGGAACCGAGCGTCCTGTTCAGCGACCCCCGAATCAACGCCGAGAAACGGCAAGAGATTCGCCGGGCCTATGGCCTCGACCGCCCACTGCCAGAGCAGTACTGGCGCTGGATGACGTCGGTCAGCCGCGGCAATTGGGGCATCTCCCTGCAATCCGGCCAACCGGTTTTCGAGGTGGTGCTACCCCGGCTGCTCAACACAGCCCTCTTGGTGGCGGCCATCAGCGCCGTCGAATACGGCTTCGGAATAAGCTTCGGGGTGATCGCCGCCGCCCGTTCGGGGACGGCGCTCGACCGCTTCATCCGCGCTTTCTTTTTGGTCCTCTATGCGGTACCCGTCTTCTGGCTGGCTTTGGTAGCCATGCAACTCTTCTCCGTGCGTTGGCCCCTCTTCCCCATCGGTCAGATGACCTCGCATCGCTTCGCGACCATGGCGCCCTGGGAAAAAGCTCTCGACCTCGCACATCATGTGGCCTTGCCGGCCATCACCCTGGGCCTGGCTCGCAGCGGCGCCGTGGTGCGCTATGTGCGCAACGGGCTGCTCGAAGTCCAAGGCAAGGATTTCATCCGCACCGCCCACGGCAAAGGATTGAGCACCGGCCGCGTCCTCTGGGTGCATGCCCTACGCCATGCCCTGCTGCCCTTGGCGCAGCGCCTGGGCACCTCGCTACCGATCCTGCTCAGCGGATCGTTGATCATCGAGGCGATCTTTTCCTGGCCGGGGATCGGCTACCAGGCCTATCTGGCCATCCTGCAGCGGGACTATCCCGTCATTCTTGCCAGCACCGCCATCCTAGGTTTGACAGTTGTGCTGGGTAGCCTGTTGGCGGATCTCTTGATGCTGTGGTTGGACCCCAGGGTGCGTCATGCGGCAACTTAGGCTGACCCCCTCTTTGATCGTCTTCTTGCTCTTTGTCGTCATCGGCTTGCTAGGCCCTTGGGTGGCCCCCGCCGACCCCAACGAGCAACTCGATACCGTCGCCGGGCGTTATCGCCCACCGGCTACCCGGCTCCATGCGGTGCACTTCGAGCAAGGTTTCTGGCGCCTCGCCGAACGGGTGGAACGACTGCCCGAAGGTTTAGCCATCGAACGTCTCGGCGTCCGCCACGTCTATGACGCTGCCTCCATCGCCAACCTCACCGAGGACGGTGTCGCCGATCAGCGTTTCTATCTTTTCGGCAGCGATGGATTCGGCCGGGATGTCTTCTCCCGCTGGTTGCACGGCGCACGCGTCTCGTTGTCCATCGCTCTGTTGTCAATTCTTATCGCCATGCTGGTGGGGGTGGGCTGTGGCGCCCTGGCGGCCATGGGTGGACGCTGGGTGGACGGGCTGCTGATGCGGCTGGTGGACGGGCTGCTGACTTTTCCTTGGATCTTCTTGATCATCACTTTGGGCGCCTTGGTTCCCGCCAACCCGTGGTCGCTGATCGCCGTCCTGGGAGCTACCGCCTGGATGGCGATCGCTCGCTTGACGCGGGGTGAGCTCATGACCCTGAAGCAGCGGGGCTTCGTCCTGGCGGCCCGGGCCGCCGGCGCCAGTCGTTGGCGTATCTTCCATCGTCACCTCTTGCCCAATGCCTTGCCGACTCTGGTGGTCGCCGCCACCTTGCGCGTCGGCAACATCATCTTGGTGGAAGCGGCCTTGTCGTTCCTCGGCCTGGGAGTGCAACCTCCGGCCGCCAGTTGGGGCAACATGATCGCCGACGGCCGGGACACCATGTTGGCTGCTTGGTGGATTTCGACCCTGCCCGGTCTCTCCCTGGTCGCCACCGTGTTGGCGATCAATCTGCTCAGCGACAACTTCCGTGACGCTCTGGACCCACGGCAACGAAGCCTCGATAATCTGACCCTGGAGACCCAAGTTCGATGCTGACCGACGATTTTGACTACCACTTGCCCGACGGGGCCATCGCCCAACACCCCGCGCCCCGCGGCGAGAGCCGTCTCCTGGTGACCTCGGCCGAGGGCACCGATCGCCATCGGCGCACCGGGGACCTGCCGCAGATTCTGTGCCCGGGAGATCTGCTGGTGGTCAACGACACACGGGTCCTCGCAGCCCGCCTCTTCGGCCGACGCCGGCAAGGCGGTGGCAAGGTGGAGCTGCTGTTGGCCGAAAAGCTCGGCCCCACGACGTGGGAAGCCTTGGCCAAGCCGGGCCGTCGCCTGCGCCCGGGAATCGAGGTCGATTTCACCGACGGCCTGGTGGCCCGGGTAGTCAGTAAAAACGATGAAGGCCGTTGCCGGTTCGTCTTCTCAGAGGAAGTGGAGCCCCACCTCGAGACCAGCGGCCATATGCCTCTGCCTCCCTACATCAAGCGCCAGGACGACGCCGACGACCGGCAGACTTACCAGACCGTCTTCGCGCAACATCCTGGAGCGATTGCCGCCCCCACCGCCGGCCTGCACTTCGACGATGCCCTGTTGTCGCGATTGGCGGCGGCCGGCATCGAGCGCGCCGCCGTCACCCTACATGTGGGCCTGGGCACCTTCAAACCCGTCACCGCCCAGCTGGTGCACGAGCACCGCATGGAGACGGAGCGCTACAACATCTCGCAAGCCACGGCCCAAGCCATCCGCCGGACCCAGGAAAACGGTGGACGCATCGTCGCCGTTGGCACGACGGTGGTGCGCACGTTGGAAAGCGCTATCCGTCAACAGGGGGAAGGATTGGCCGGTGAGGGACGTACCGAGCTGTTCATCACGCCGGGATTCGACTTCCGGGTCGTCGATGTGCTGCTGACCAACTTCCACTTGCCGCGCTCCACCCTGCTGATGCTGGTCAGTGCCTTCGCCGGACGGCAAGATGTCCTGGCGGCCTACCGTGAGGCCATCGCCGAGGGATATCGTTTCTATTCCTACGGCGATGCCATGTTGCTGGAGCGATCGAGCTGAGGCCCGTCTAGCCCGTTTCCGTCCAGTTTTACCGAAATCGGTGCCAGCGGGGCCCTTGGCGGGCCCCCCTTCGAGCGAGCACGGACGGAGTGCTGTCTGAGCCGCAGGGCCATGGGAACGGAATCAAACCTTGATACCGATCGGTTTAGATCGACAGGTCAGCCTTGGGGCGAGTTTGCGCAGGCCGCGCCCAGCCGAAGGGCTCTCGCCCCCACATCGCTGACTCGGATGATCCGATGGGATCGAGCTCAGCTCAACTCGTACAATCGAACCAAGTGCTCGAGCAACTTGAGACGCTCCCGGTCGGGCCAGCTGGCGAAGCGGACACCGCCACTGCTGCCTACGCGGTGCAGGACGGTGGCCGGTAGCCGGGAAAACTCCAATCCTTCCTCGAGCTTGAAGCTCAAGCGCACCTCCGTCCCCTCTTGCAGCTCCGGTGGCATGACCAGGCCTAGGCCATGGGCATTGATATCGATGGCGTCGACCACCCACGGCTTGGGAGCGACCCCGGGCGCGTCGATGGCCACCAGAACACCGTGGATCGGATGCCGCCGCACCCGTCGTCTGGACGATCCGTTGCGGGGCTCCCGGTCGTCGTGGTTGTCTTGCGTCATGGCTTCCTCCAGAGATCATCAGAAGTTCTTTCGAGATCGACAAAGCAACCGTCGGGGCCCGGTGCCCATGCTAGACTTCGATTGATTTTGTGGCGCAAGAAATAGCATGCCCCTCTGGCGTTTGTCGAGTCATTACCCGGCCTAGGAGATACCGTCCATGCCCCTACCTCCACTCACCCTGGGAATCGAGGAGGAGTACCAGATCATCCAGCCCGAGAGCCGGGCGCTCCGCTCCTACATTCAGGAGTTTCTCGATCAAGGGCGCCTGATTTTGCAGGATCAGATCAAACCGGAATTCCTGCAATCGCAAGTCGAGGTTGGAAGTCACATTTGCCGCAATATTCAAGAGGTGGAATCCGAGGTGCGCCGCCTGCGCCGCTCCATCTGCAAGCTGGCGGCGAACAATGGCTTGCAGGTGGCCGCCGCCAGCACCCATCCCTTCTCGGAATGGGAAACCCAGGACGTCAACAAAGGGGAACGCTATACGGAGCTGGCCACCAACATGGCCGAGCTGGCTCGACGCATGCTGATTTTCGGCATGCATGTGCATGTCGGCATCGAAGACAAGGAGCTGATGATCGATGTGATGAATCAAGCTCGCTACTTCTTGCCCCACCTGCTGGCCCTATCCACCAGCTCCCCTTTCTGGCACGGCCGCGAGACCGGGCTGAAGTCTTATCGCACCGTGGTGTTCGAAAGTCTGCCGCGCACCGGCCTGCCACCCAGTCTCAAGAGCTGGGCCGACTATCAGGGTTTCATCGACACGCTGGTCAAGACCAATTGCATCGACGAACCGACCAAGATCTGGTGGGATATCCGCCCCCATCCCAAGTTTCCCACCCTGGAGTTTCGCGTTTGCGATATCTGCACCAAGGTCGAAGAGGCGGTGTGCATTGCCGCCATTGTGCAGGGCATCGTCGGCAAGCTGATCATGCTGCGACAACACAACATGAGCTTTCGTCCCTATCGCCATCACCTGATCACCGAGAACAAGTGGCGGGCTGTCCGCTACGGCATCGAAGGCCGCCTCATCGACTTCGGCAAGCAGCAAGAGATCCCGATGCGTTTCCTGGCCACCGAGATCCTCGAGTTCATCGACGATGTCGTCGATGAGCTCAAAATTCGTTCGGAAGTCGAGTACGTCCACACCATGATGGCCGAGGGCACCAGTGCCGATCGCCAGTTGGCGATCTACCGGGAATCGAAGGATCTTGGGGCCGTCGTCGATAATCTAGTGGCTGAGACCAAGGCCGGATGCTTCGACGATTGAACGACCCATGGACCCGAAAAAACGCCGGTGCCCCGCCTCTCGAGCCCGGTGTCGCTTTGGTATCGGCCGCTGAGGTAGCGATTCGGTGAGCCAATCGAATAAGACGGTAGAGGCCTCCGGACGCAAGGAGTGGCTGAAGGTGTGGGCCATCCCGCTGGCGATTGTCGCCCTCGGCTTTGTCTTCGCCATCGCCGGTATCGATCCGCCGCCGCCGGACACCTTGCGTTTTGCTAATGGACGCCCCGGCGGCGCCTACCATGGGGCTGCCGTGCAATACCGCGAGATCCTGGCCAAACAAGGCTTCAAGGTCGAGTTGGTGGAAACGGCGGGCAGCATGGAGAACCTGGAGCTGCTACGGCGGGGCGAGGTGGACATCGCCTTCGTGCAAGGGGGCACCGCCAAACTACCCGCCGATGGCGACTCCATGCAAGCCTTGGCCAGCGTCTTCTTCGAACCCCTGTGGATCTTCCAGCGCAGCTCCGAGGCCGTCGACCAATTGCGCAAGCTCGAGGGACGACGTCTGGTCATAGGCGACTCCGGCAGTGGCACTCTGGAGCTGGCGCTCCAGCTGCTGGAGGCCAACGGTATCGACTCCCAGCGGGCTGAGCTCATCGAAGCGGCGAGCCAGGAAGCGGTCGCGCTGCTCCTGGCAGACGAAGCGGACGCAGCCTTTCTTGTCACCACCGGCGGCTCGAGGGCTTTGCGGCAGCTTCTCGCATCCCCCGACATCTCCCTGATGTCGTTTGATCGCCACCTCGCCTACACCAACCGTTTCCGTTTCCTCTCGCCGGTGGTGCTCGGGCAAGGAGCCGTGGACCTGGCGGCCGATTTACCGGCGCAGGACCACACCCTGTTGGCCAGCGCTACCCAGTTGGTGGCAGGCAGGGATCTTCACCACGCTTTGGTCCCTTTACTCTTGGAAACCGCCCTCCAGGTCCACAGCGACGGCCAGACCTTCGAGGAAGAGCGCCAACTGCCGACCGCCGACTTCACCGATTTGCCGATGGGCAAGGACGCCACGCACTACTTGGAATATGGCCCTTCCTTTCTGCACAGCTATCTTGGTTTCTGGGCGGCCTCCACCGTCGATCGGCTGAAGATCTTGCTGCTACCGCTCATCACCCTACTGATACCGGTCTTCAAGGCGGCTCCGCCGATCTATCGCTGGCGCATCAGGTCGCGCATCTACCGCTGGTATGAAGACCTGAAACTGGTGGACGATGTGTTGGCACAGGAGGTCGCTCCCCAAACCCTGGCCCAACACATTCACCGTCTCAAAAAGATGGAAAACGAGCTGACGGAGATCCAGGTGCCACTTTCCTACATGGACGAGTTCTATCGCCTGCGCGTCCACATCCAGCTGATCCTCGCCAAGCTCGAGGGGCGCCTGCCGGAAAAGCCAGGACAAAGTCCTAAGTAAGCGCCGCCGAAGACAATCATCCTCCATTTTCAGCAGGTTCTTAATCTATTCTTTAATCTGCCAACAGTTACACTTCCTGAGTGAAGGCCTGTCCGAAGCGTTCCCATCGAGGCGGGTCATCCCTCTGGAACCCAATGAATCGACCAGCCGACGCCACGTACCGCTGCCAACATCGAGCATCCGCTCGGCCTCTGTGCCGCTCCACGCGCCGATTAACTTGCCGTTCAACGGCGGCGGCATGTTTCCTCGTGATTCTGCCGTCAGCGGCGATCCTCGCTGAGCAGCCGTTCGAGAGTGTGCCTCGCTTCGAGCGCCTCGGAGTCGAAGATGGCCTGCCACACTCGACCGTCTGGACAGCCATGCAGGACGAACGCGGGTTCATGTGGTTTGGCACCGATGACGGGTTGAGCCGTTTCGACGGTTACGATTTTGAAACATACAAACACGACAGCCTGAAGGCCGAATCGTTGTCGGCCAACAGCGTCCTGAGCCTGGCACAAGACCCGCAAGGCCGGCTGTGGATTGGTACCTACGGCGGTGGCGTCAACCTCTTCGATCGTCATCGCAAGACGTTCTCCCATTTTCGACACGATCCCCAGGACACCACCAGTTTGAGCCACGATGTCGTGTTCGCCCTGCTCCCGGACGAGCAAGGAAATTTATGGGTGGGTAGCCGCGGCGGGCTCGACCGCATCGATCTCGGGAGTGGGCAGTTGCAACGGTTGCCCAAAGCACTGATCCCAGCGGGTGAAAACGTCGAGCCTCGCGTCCTGACTCTGTTCCAAGATAGCGCTGCCACCCTATGGGCGGGCACAGACTGCGGGCTCGTATCTTTCGATTTTGATGGCCCCACCTCACCTTGCATCACCACGCCAACTTCCGCCGAGGGCCAGGCTCGGTCCACCGTCTATGCCCTGGCGGAAGATTCCCTCGGCCGCCTGTGGGCTGGCACCGAGGAGGGCCTGCGCCACCTCGACAGATCCAGCCGACAGTTGGTCATGCCACCCCTCGAGGTGCCGTTGATCGAAAGTCTGGTGCAAAGCTTGTTCGTCGACAGCGAGGGTATTCTGTGGGTCGGCTACGACAGCGAAGGGTTGATTCACCTCGACCCGACCAGCGGCATTCGGCGCAACTTTCGCCACAATGCGGCAGATCGTCGAAGCCTGAGCGAAGACTCGATCATCAAGATCACCCAAGACCACACCGGGTTGCTCTGGTTCACCACCTTCTTGGGGGTCAATCGTCTCGATCCCCAACAGCGGCAATTCCCCACCTACCGCCATCAGGCCGAGCACCCCAACTCCCTCAACGACAA
Source organism: Acidobacteriota bacterium (assembly GCA_029263315.1). Lineage (GTDB taxonomy): Bacteria > Acidobacteriota > Thermoanaerobaculia > Multivoradales > J023 > JAJCXR01. The sequence continues at coordinate 82,681 of JAJCXR010000050.1, forward strand.
CAGTATTTGGGCCCTGCTCGAATGCTCGTCCGGGGACCTTTGGGCCGGTACCTTCGATCGAGGTCTCAACCGTATCGATCGTTCGACGGGCCGCGTCACCCACTATCTGCCGCAGCCGGAGGACGATGAGGCCTTGCCCAACGGCTCCATCAGCGCCCTCCATGAAGGAGCCGACGGCACCCTGTGGGTAGGTAGTTGGGCAGGTCTGAGTCGAATGGACATCGAAAAGGGCACGTTTCGCACGCTGCGTCATCGTCCCGACGAGGTCACCAGCTTGAGCAGTGACACCGTTCAAGTGGTGCACGAGGACCGCCGTCAACGGCTTTGGGTGGGCACTCTCCAAGGGCTCAATCGGCTGCAAGATGACGGACTCGCCTTCCACCGTCTTGGGGACGACGAGGGAATTCCCGCCACTTCGTCGATCAACACCGTCGCCGAAGCAGCGGACGGCGGACTCTGGTTCGGTTCCACCACCTCCGGTCTCTTCCACCTGCCCGCCAATGGTCAGGAATTCACCCGGCTACAACACCGCGAAGGCGCCCTCGATAGCCTGAGCAGTGACCGGCTCGCCTCCCTCTACCTCGACCCCGAAGGCATGTTGTGGATCGGAACCTATGGCTCGGGGCTCGATCGTTACGATCCCGAGAGCGGCGAATTTGCGCACTATCGAGAACAGGATGGATTACCCAGCAACACTATCTTGGGCATCTTGCCGGACGATCAAGGCCATCTATGGCTCTCGTCCTATGCCGGCCTCGGGCGCTTGGAGCTGAGCAGCGGTCGCTGCCAATCCTTCAGCCGCGCCCACGGGCTCCAGGGGGACACCTTCTCCGACGGATCGAGCTTCAGGGGGCGGGACGGCACCCTGTACTTCGGTGGCACGGCCGGACTCAACATCATCGATCCTGCGGCCATCGTCTCGACAACCGCACCGCCGCAAGTAAGGTTGACCGAATTTCGCTTGTTGGTGAACGACGACACCCAAATCGCCGAGGATCTGTACCGGCAATTCCTCGACGGAAGAGTGGTTCTACAACACCACCAGGATCTTTTCGCCATCGATTTCACGGCCCTTGATTTCGCCCATGCCGCCGATCTGAGCTACAGCTACCACCTGGCGGGCTTCGACGACACCTGGATCTCCACGGGGGCACGCAAACGATTTGCCCAGTATTCCAATCTCGATGCCGGTGACTACCTATTCGAAGCTCGGGCTCGGAGCAGCGGCGGTATGGCCAGTGAGGCCCCAGCTCGTCTGCAGATTGTCGTCCTGCCGCCGCCCTGGAAAACTTGGTGGGCTTACTGTTTGTACAGTCTGGGGGGGTTACTGCTCTTGTCAGCCACCGTTGTCGGTTATCGGCGTCGCATCGAGCGCGAGCGTTCGATCAGCCGCAAGCTGCGGGAAGTGGATCGGCTGAAAAATGCCTTCATCGCCAATACGTCCCACGAGCTGCGCACCCCCTTGCATGGCATGACAGGCATCGCGGAGTCCATCCTGGAAGGCGCGGCGGGCCAGTTATCGCAAACACTGCGGGCCAATCTGTCGCTGATCGTCAGCAGCGGCCGGCGGCTCACCTCTCTCGTCGACGACCTCTTGGACTTCTCAAAGCTTGGCCGCGACGGCATCGAGCTCGAGAGGAAACCCGTCGCCCTGGCCTCGATCTGTGACATCGTCATCAGCTTGTCTCGACCCTTGTTGGGCGACAAAAGCTTAGACCTACACAACCGGGTGCCGGCCACTCTGCCACCGGCTCTGGCGGATGAGAACCGGTTGCTACAAATCCTCCACAATTTGGTAGGCAACGCCATCAAGTTCACCCCGCAAGGGCAGGTCGTCCTGGCGGCAGAGGTTCGGGGTAGCCAACTCGTCGTCAAAGTCAGCGACAGCGGTATCGGCATCGACAAAGCTGACCGGGAGCGGATCTTCGAACCTTTCGCCCAGGTCGACTCAGCCGTCGATAGGCAACACGGCGGCGCCGGGCTCGGCCTTTCCGTGGCCCGTGAGTTGGTGCAGATGCACGGTGGCCAGCTATGGCTGGAGAGCAACGAGCCCCGCGGAACCGTCTTCTGCTTCACACTGCCGATAGCCAAGGATCTCGAAGCTCCGGTCGCACCGATGCTGGGCGAGCCTTTCTCGAGCCCCGAAGGGGCGCTCCAAGAGCTGGCGACGGAGTCTCCGGTGCAAGCGTTTGCCGCCCCCCCGAGCGCTGGCGGGAAGGATTTTCACATCCTGATCGTCGATGATGAGTCGATCAACCGTCAGCTCCTGGTGAACATCCTGACGCTCCAAGGCTATCGCCTCAGTCTGGCGACCAACGGCGAAGAAGCCTTGCGGCGGGTCACCGCCGAAACCTTCGACCTGGTTCTTCTCGACATCATGATGCCCCGGATGTCCGGCTATGAGGTTTGCCGGATCCTCCGCCAGAGCTACACCATACAAGAGCTACCGGTGATATTCCTCACCGCCAAGGCCCAGGAAAGCGATCTGGTCAACGGTTTCGCTGCCGGTGGCAACGATTATTTGACCAAGCCGGTGACCCGACTCGAGATCGTCTCTCGGGTCCGCGCCCACCTCGAGCTGGTCCACATGCACCGTCACTTGGACAGCCTGGTGCAGCAACGAACCCTACGAATCGCTGAATTGAATGCAACCTTGGAAAGCCGCAATACCGAGCTCGAGCATTTCGCCAACACCGTGTCCCACGAGTTGAAAAGCCCCTTGGTGACCATCAAAGGGTTCCTCGAATTCGCTCGGCAGGACGCCTTGAGCGGTGATGCTGAGAGCATCAACCGGGATTTCGATCGTATCGCCTCGGCGACGCAAAAAATGCACCAACTCCTCGAGTCCCTGCTCGCCCACCCCCACAACAGTGGATCGGCCGCCGTCTCAGAGGCGCTCTCCGGCTCGACCCAGCGAGCCACAGAGTGAGGTTACTTACCCTCCGTTTGCGCCTGGCGCTCCATTTCTTCCATCTTCTTGCGCAAGCTCAAGGGGCGCATATCCGTCCAAACTTCTTCGATGTGATCCAGGCACTCTTGTTTGGTTCCGGTCGTGCCGTCCGCCTTCCAGCCCAAGGGCAGCTCACGATCGACCGGCCAGATGGAGTATTGCTCTTCGTGGTTAACCACGACTTGGTATTTGCGATTGTCGTCTTCGTCCCAGGACATGTCTTCGTCTCCTTTGAGGGCTTGACCTTCAGTGGCCAAAGGGGCTGTTCAGGCCCGATCCAGAATGCAGCACAGATGGGAAACACTTTACGATGAAGCGATGTGATGAGCTTACTAGCCAGCCTGACGAGCCGCAACCTCTAGGCCGTCGGCAGCGGTATGATAGCCCCATGTGCTCTCTACGCCAGCTCCGGGGTACCCCGACGAAGGGGAAGCCGTGAGTCGTCAGCTCTCTCTTTTTCCCGGGCTCGAGCCCGCGGCTTCAGAGCCTCCTCGCAGCTCAGCTACGAACCGGAAGACACCCGCCGGTGCCGCGACGGGCGAAACCGTGGCCAGTGATGTCGAATGCCACAGCTCCTATCGCTTCGCCTCCACGCCCCCCGAGGCGCCGGCCCCGGAACCCGTCGAAACGCTGCATAGCAAGCTGACCTCGTGGCTGAAGGAGCCCTTGGGCAGTGTGGTTCTAACCGACAACCGACGTCGCATCATCTCGGCTCGGCCAGCGGCGCAGGGTATTGCGGTGCGCATCCACCGCAGCTTCCTCGTGGCCGATGACGAGACCCTGCGGGCCGTCGCAATTTTTCTCAACAGCCGTAAAGGGGAGATGCAGCGCACCATCGCCCTGCAAATCATCCGCAGTTATTTCGATCAGCATCGCTCCTCCAATGAGCAGCCGACGCGCCGGCTTCGTCTGCGGCCCAAGGGTCGCCATGTCGACCTGCGTCCCCTGCGAGACCGCCTCAACCAGCGCTACTTCGACGGCGCCCTGGAGGTGCACATCACGTGGGGCAAAGCTCCGACCGTGCGTCGACGCCGAGGGCGGGAGCGGGGTTTCTCGATCCTCCTCGGCAGCTACACCGAAACCGATCGCCTGGTGCGCATCCATCCGTGCCTCGACCGGGCAGACGTGCCGGAGCACGTGGTCGAATCGGTGGTCTACCACGAGATGCTACACGCCGCCCTGCCGAGTGAGCGTCACAACGGTCGACGGCGGCTGCACACGCCGGAATTCAGGCGCCGAGAGAAGCTCTACCATCATGCCGAGGCGGCCAACCAATGGCTGGAAGACAACCTGTCCCGCTTGGCGGCCAGCCGCTAGCCACGGGCCTGGAGGGCCATCGAGGAGTATCCCTTGCGGAAGCCTTGGGCCGGGGGCCCTGCCTCAGGGAAGGCGTCCCAGCTGCTCGATCACCAATGATGATTTGGCGAAGGACTGTAGGTCGACCCAGGAAAAGCTCGGCGTCATCTCGATGACGCAGGAGCCCCGGATGGGAATTTCCAGCCGATAGCGGCCCAATCCACGCAGCGTCTGTGCGAAGCCGTCGCAGGCCGTCACTTCCACCAAGGGTTGGTCGAAACCCTCTTGCAGCAGCAGTTGTTTGTTTTCCGTATGCTCGGGCAAACGCACGTCGATCAACACCCGGCCGGCTATCTCAGGGCCAGCGACGGTAATCGTCCCCGGGTCCATCAGCCAACGCAGGGCACGCACCTGACGGTCGCCCCCCGGTGCCGGGGCTGTCCACGTTTCGGAAAACTGAAAGCTCGCCGTGGCGTCTCCCGGCGGTAGGGTCACCTCGCCGACGGCGTATTCCATCCGCCCTACCGCTTCGCCGCGCAACGGCAGGCGCTCTCCGCGGGGGCGGTAGAGCCCGACGATGAGCCGGTACGAGCCGCTGGGCAAGGGTGGGGCCAGGGCCGAGTGGAACAGCGTCAGGGGATCGACAAACGTCTCTTCACCGGAGAACGGTAGGGGATGGTCGGCGGTCATGACGACATCACCCTCGCTATTGATCAGGTGGACAAACACCAACAGCTCGTCCGCCTCGGAGGGAAACCCCGCCAATAGCTGCCAGCGCAACTCGGCTCGCACGGCGCCACCGTGGGGCAACGTCAGGTTGGAAGGCTCGAGGGTCACCGCCGCCACGGGCTCTGCCGGGCCCTTGCCACAGGCCCCGACGACCAGGCCCAGGAGAACGATGGCAAATATTGGATGGGAGCTTCGGTGCATGGTGCAATTCCTCAATAGATGAGATGTTCCGCCCGGATAGGTTGCGGACGCCGGAGCGCTCTGCGGACGCCGGAGCATAAACAAAAGACCGTCCTCGGTCCAATCCGGGAACCTGGCCACGCCGGCCGGCGGACGGTGCGGGAGATGACATCATGCCCCATCTTGACTAGACTGAAGCGGCTGAAGAAGCACCAACTTGGCTCCCGGGTCAGCTTGCCGATATCCGGTCATTGCGATGCCCCGTCCTCGCAACGACTTGTGATTGCAGCGGCTGGCCGGCGCGAAACGCACCTGCGAAAGGTCGGTCATGGGTTTTCTCTCTATCGTTGCATATATCTTGATGGCCGTCGGAGGCCTGGGGTCGATCGCAGGTTCCGTCTGGTTTCTTATCGTGGCCTTCCGCGAAAGCGTCCTTTGGGGCGTTGGTTGTCTACTCTGTGGTCCAGTGGCGCTGTTTTTCCTCATCAAGTTCTGGCACGATGCCTGGAAGCCTTGGGTCCTACAGCTGGCGGGCACCGCCGTTGTCATAGCCGGTTTCATGCTCCTCGGCTTGACAGCCCCGCCCGCCGCATCTGCCTTCAACGATTTCTCCGACGAGCCGTACGCTGAAGACTACGCCGAGCAAGACTACTCCGACGATTATGGAGATGCCTACGGCGACGCCACGGCTGACGATGCCGCGATAGGCGATGCAGTGGACGTCGATGGGGATACGGCGGAATCGTCGACCGACAGCACGGCCAACCCGTCCGGCCTCGACGACGACCCTGTCCTCGAAGACCCTGTCCTCGAAGACAACTTGCCCCAATCTCCCCTCGGCAACTCGGCCCGCAGCGGCAACAGATCGTTGGCGCCTCCTCCGACCCGCCTTTCGGGCACCGTCAATCGAGGCTCCGATGACCTCTCGATCGATATCGATTACGCCGAGGAATACATCGGCAAACGCCTCAAGCTCACCAAGACCAACGGCAAGGTGGTTTACTGTAGGTTGGTCGAGGTCACCGACGAAGCATTGATCATCCAGCAACCGCTGGGCGGTGGTCACGTCAATTTCACCATCGTCAAATCGTCCATCGCCAACCTGGCCAAGGATGATCGATGATCGCTCCTCAGGTCGGCCCAGCCCGGCGCTGAACGGATTCCCGGCATGGTCAAACCGATTGCTCCATCTACCCAGCACCCCGTCATGGTGGTGCTGGGGACCCGTCCAGAAGTCATCAAGCTGGTGCCGGTGATTCTCGCCTTGCGGCAGCAGGAAGTACCCACCTACGTGGTGAGCACCGGGCAGCACCGCGAGATGTTGGAGCAGATGCTGCAAGTCTTCGCCCTGACTCCGGATCAAGACTTGCAGCTGATGAAGGCCGATCAGAGCCTGGCGGAGCTCTCGGCCAACCTGCTGGCGGCCATGGACCGTCTATTGCTCGACATCGAGCCCTGCTGCGTGGTCGTGCAAGGCGACACCACCACCGTCGCCATGGTGGCCCTAGCCGCCTTCTATCGCAAGATCACCGTCGCCCATGTGGAAGCGGGGCTGCGCACTCATCAGAAGTACGATCCGTTTCCCGAAGAGATCAACCGCACGTTGCTCGGGCGCCTGGCGGACCTGCACTTCGCACCCACCGAGGTGGCACGGCAGCATTTGCTGGCCGAAGGTGTCGCCCCCGACAGCGTCTGGCAAGTCGGCAACACGGTGATCGACGCCCTGCTGCTCATGCGGCGGCGGGTGGAGAGCCTGTCGGCGGCCCAAGTGGGTCTCGACCTCGACCCGTCGCGGCGGCTGCTATTGGTCACCGGACATCGACGCGAGAATTTCGGCCAAGGCTTACACCATACTCTGCTCGGCCTGAGACGGGTGGCGGAAGCCCATGTCGAATCCTTGCAAGTGCTCTATCCCGTGCATCTCAATCCCAACGTGCGCCGCGCCGTCGATGAGGTGTTGGCTGGCATCGACAACGTCCACCTGACACCTCCCCTCGACTATGCCGCCTTCGTCAAGGCGATGAGCCTGGCTACGTTGATCGTCACCGATTCAGGCGGCGTCCAGGAAGAAGCGGCGGCCCTGGGTATCCCCGTCCTCGTCACCCGCTGGACCAGCGAGCGCCAGGAGGCGATCAGCGCCGGGGTCGCCCAACTGGTGGGCACCGATAGCGACGCCATCTTCGAGGCGGCGCATCGACTGTTGACCGACGAGGCGGTGAGGAGCCGTCGGGCGGTTGCCAGCCAGGTCTTCGGTGATGGTTGTTCCGGCGAGAGAATCGCTGCTATCCTCGCCCAGCGCTTGCGACCTTGATCGGAAGGCGAAACCCACCTCGACCCCTGAAACGACTTTTCCCAAAGCATCCATGGTGACCGTTGTGTCTGATGTAAACCAAGAGCGGCGACGTCAGCATCTCTGGATCGTCCTGCCGGCCTACAACGAAGAAGCGTCCTTACCTCCCCTGCTGGAACGGATCGCAGCCGCCATGCTGGAGGCTGGCCTGTCCTACCATGTGGTCATCGTCGACGACGGCAGCAAGGACAGCACCTGGCAAATCGTTCAGCAGGCCTCCCGGCAAATGCCCATTGTGCCCTTGCAGCACGCCGTCAACCAGGGCTTGGGGGCCACCATCCGCGACGGTCTGACCCACGCCGCCGAGGTGGCCGAGGCCGACGACATCATCATCAGTCTCGACGCCGACAACTCCCATCCTCCGGAGCTCATCCCCCGCATGGTGGCGCGGGTACGGGAAGGCAATGATGTGGTGATCGCCTCGCGCTATCGCCCCGGCAGCGCCATTCGCGGCGTCTCCCTGTTTCGCCGCGCCTTGAGCTTTTGGGGCGGTTGGCTCTTTCGTATCGTCTTTCCCATCGCCGGGGTGCGGGACTACACATGCGGTTTCCGTGCCTATCGCGGCGAGGTCTTACAGCGGGCTTTGGCTGAGCACGGCGACACCTTCTTCGATCAGGAAGGTTTCCAATGCATGGTCGATATCCTGCTCAAGCTCAGCCGCTCCCCCTGGGTGTTCTGGGAGGTCCCTTTGGTGCTGCGCTATGACCTCAAAGGCGGCGTCAGCAAGATGCGGGTCGGAAGCACCATGACCAACACGCTGGCATTGCTGTTTCGCCGCCGCCTCGGCCTGTGATGCGCCGGGAGGATCTTGCCGTGTCATCGTCAGACGCCATGCCGGAATCACCTGCCGATCAGGCAACCCAGCCCACGTGGATTCCATGGTTGCTCGTCCTGCTGCTCGCCGTCACCTTCGCCATGCGGGTATGGAACGGCAGCGCCGGGCTCGACGCCGGCCGTTTCTTCGATGAGCGCTTCAGCCTACGCAATGTCGAGATGATCCTGGTGGAAGGGTCGACGCGTCCCGCCAACGCCTTCTACGGCAGCTTGTCCTATTTGCCGCAGACCGCGGCCCTGTGGACCAGTCAATGGTTGCACCAGCTCACCGGCATGGAGATTTTTGCCATCTTCAACGAGCGGGCCGGCGACGGTTGGTCACGCACCGCCTACTTCATCGTTCGGTGGGTCTGCGCCATCTTTGGCACGCTCAGCGTCTGGCTGACATTTCTTCTCGGCCGCCGCCTCTTCGATGCCCGTGTCGGGTTGCTAGGAGCGGCTTTGCTAGCGGCGTTTCCTAGACACGTCCTGGCCTCGACGGAATTCAAGCCCGACATCCTGGTGGTCTTGCTGGTCGCCTTGACCTTTCTATGGAGCCTCGATGTCGTCCGCAAACCCAGCCTGCGGGCTTTCCTGTGGGCCGGCGCCGGGGTCGGCATGGCGGTGGCCGCCAAATACACCGGTGTCGGCGTCGCCATTCCGCTGACCGTCGGGGTCCTCTACGGAGGCTGGCGCGAGCGTCGCACATGGGGTTGGTTGATCGGAGCCGGTGCAGCCTCGGTGGTCACCTTCGCGCTGCTCAATATTCACTTGGCGGTGATCATCGAGTATCTACCGCGCATCTGGCGCATCATGGAAACCAAAGGCGATGCCACGGGGGGCAGCCGTTGGGATGTGCTGGTCATCGAGGCAGAGTTCCTGGTGCGCCACCATCGCTGGCCGGTGATGCTCTTTGTCATCGCCGGCTGTATCGGCATGGTGCGGCGAGCCTGGGACCGCAGCACCGACTACCTGCCCAGGGTGTCGGCCCTCATGGTGCTGAGCTACATCTTCGGTTATTCCCTGCTCTACGCCGCCGCCACCAAGCTGTTTAAGGGTCAAAACTACCTGCCGGTGGCGGTCTTCACCTCGCTGCTCGCCGCCTGGGCCATGCTCGGGGCCTGGGATCGCCTGGCAGCACGCTGGGGTGGATTGCGCGCCTGGCCCCTGTCGATCCTGCTGTGGGGGGGTTTCCTGGTCTACGCCTTCGCCTATCCCTACGACATCATCTACAACGACGTCATACCGTCGACCCAACGCCGGGCAGAGAAGCTCATCAGCCAGAATCTGCGTCCCTTGGAGCTGCGCCACGTCTTCTACGAGACCTTGGAGCGTCCCTTGGTGGCATCGACCCCGAACGGTCATTGGCTGCCCACCATTCCGCGGGAGGAGCTGTTCGAAATCGACACCCGACGGCTCGACGGCAGCGACGCCGAGCTGTTCCTCGCCGAACGCCTGGGAGGAGACTCGGCGGCCAGCTACCTCGAGCGAGCGACCCGTGAAGGGGTGCGCAGCGTCCGTCTCGACCCCTCCTGGTTCAAAGCCCACGGCCCGTCCCTAGTGCTGCTGCTCCACCCGTGGAAGCTGGACGGCGAGCCGAAGGCCATCGAGCTGGTCCTGGAATCCGACGGCGACAATACCTACCGCGCCCTCGGCGAGCGACCCGACGACTGGCAAGCGACCTCCCTGTCGATCTGGATGCCCTTGCGCACCGGCCCCGCCAAGCCTCGCCAAGTCACCGTCGAAGGGCAAGAGATTCCCCTCTTCCGCACCCGTCGAGGCGGCCGCCGGGCCCACTACACCACCCCCCGCTTCATCCTCGGTCGGTCGACGGCCAGCCCGGGGACGGACACACTCGATGTCGAGACCGCTGAGGAGGCTGATTCCACCGAGCCCGGCGACCTCGTCCTCGACTTCGACAGCGACCTGCAGCTGGAATGGGCGCCGGAGGTGCGCCTGGTGCGGTGGAATCCCTAGCCAGGCGCCGATGGTTCTTCATGCCTTGGCCGCCCCTACTGCACATATCCCAAGCTACGTAGCCTCTCCATCTCCTCCGCGCTCAGCCCTTCCGCCAAACCATCGTCGCTCAAGCGCTGCGCCAGCGCCTCCTGCCGCCAGCCTGCCAATTGGGCCGCCAAGCGGGACACCACGTCGGGATGTTGAGAGGCCAAGTCCTCCGTATCGAGGGGGTCCTGGGACGGTTTGAAGAGCTGATACTCAGGACGATCAGCCGGTCGTTCGAGGTGATGCACCAGCTTCCAGTCGCCCACCAGGATGGCCTGGGACATGGAAGCGGCCTCTTGGGGGGAGGCGCCGCCCAGATGCTGCGGCTTCTCGGTGAAGGCCGGGCGCGACCGGAAGCCTTCGGGGACCTCGCCCGCGGGAACTTCACCCTCGGCGACCTCCATCCATGGCACCAGACTCTGGCCTTGGACCGCCGCCGGGACCTCGAGCCCCGCCAGCTCGAGCACCGTCGGCATCAGATCCAAGGTCTGGACGCGGGCCGGAATGCGCCTGCCTTGGGGCACATGGCCAGGGCCCCAGAAGAACATCGGTACCCGGTTGAGCTCACCGAAGACACTGTGTCCGTGAAAGTGGTAGCCATGGTCGAGGAACTCGGTGCCATGGTCACTGACCAAGGCGAGCACGATATCGTCCTCCAAACCCAAGCTGCGCAAATGCTCCAGCAGCCGTCCGATCTCAGTGTCCATGCCACGAATCGAGCCATCATAGGCGTCGTGCTCGTAAGCGACGTAGGTTTCGGGGTCGATGGCCGCTTTTTCGAGCTCTTGGCGGGTCGGCATGCCGAAGGCCCGCATCAGAGGGTTGGCGATGTGTTCCCGGCTGGCATTCTGTTGTGCCAGGTAGGTCTCGCGGTCCTCCGGCTCACCCCACAGGGCATCGTAGGGCGCATAGGGCTCATAGGGGCTGTGGGGATCGGCGACATGTAGGAAGACAAAAAACGGCACGTCCCGATGCCGCTCCAACCAAGGCAAGAGGCGATCGACATAGTAGCGAGCTCCCTTGCTCTTGATGCCCTCGGGCAACGAGCTCGACTCGTGAAACTCCTCGTACCCTTGATGCAGGTTGGTGAACTTGCCGGTGAAAGTGATCGAGGATAGGCCGAGGGTGGAATAACCCGCCTGGCGAAATTGCTCGGCCAAGGTCTCGGCGGAGGCGGGCAAACGATCGGTGAAATGCTCGACACCGTGGGTGCTGGGGTAGAGGGAGGTGAAGATCGACGGCACCGAAGCCTTCGTCCAGGTGGCCTGGGCAATGGCATCCTCCACCAAGGTGCCCGAGGCCGCCAACGAAGCCAGCACGGGCGCCGTTTCCCGCTCGTAGCCATAGAAACCCAAGTGATCGCGACGCAGGGTATCGGCTAGCAGGACGATGACGCCACGGGGTGGCGCCGCGCCCGTCACTTGGTTCGCCGTCGCGCCGGCCTCATCGTCCAAGCGCAGGCTGCGCACCACCGGCGTTCCCCAAAAACCGAGCCTTGGCCGATCGCCGTCGACCGCCCCGTCACCGAGCTCGAGCATCAGATCCACCGAACGCCCCGCAAACTCGGTCAGGTCCACCGTCATCGGTTGCCAGCGGTGGGATGTCGACGGCCGCTCCACCAACAGGTCCCGGACTCCGTCGCCGAGATCGATGGCGATGCGGAACGGTGGTGGGTCTTCGTCCATCGACGCCAGGGCGACATCCAAGCGTGGGTTAGCGGGCAGGCGTACCGAAAAGCGTAGGCTTTCCCCCTCCCGACTGACCAGTGACTCACGATAAATGCTCTCCATGCCATGCCAACCGACCCCCGAGGCGATGCCTGCCAAATGCTCTTGACGCAGGATGACGCGCATCGACTCGACGGTGAAATCAGCCCCCACCACGTTGCTAGGGCGCAGCAGCAGATGCTTCACCTGAGATGCCTGGACAGCTCCCATGCCCTGGGGAGAAAGGGTGTAGAGATGAGTCTCGCCATCGGCGATCAACGGCACCTCGAAGGGCCAGGGGAAGAGTTGGCCGGTGATCCGCTGCCAACTCTCCGGCGCCTCCTGCAAGAACTGCAAGGCCATGCGTGTCCCGGCTGAAACCCTCATCCTGATTTCCACCGAATGCACTAGATCTTTGGGGTCCAGCGGCCCGTCATAGATACCGTGGAGGAGAGGGAAGTCCGTCGTCGTGCGACCGCTCAACCCGGATTCCGTAGAGAGCCCTTCGATGCCGACCGCCGCCTGCCACGGCTCAGCCTGGCCGACGCTGCCCTCCATCCCTTCGTGCCATCGCCATTCGATGCCCTCGACCGCCGCAGCGCCAGGCAACGGTCCCCGGGTTTGCAACTGCCCGCCGTCGAAGAGGTCCACCAAACGCAGGGGCTGTGTCGACATGGGTTCGGGCCCCTGGCAGGCCCCCAGGATTAGCGCTGCCAGCAGGGCTGTACCGTGCAAGGCAGGCATGGTTCGCCACTTCATGGTCGTTCTCCGCATAGGTCTCTCCACAGGGTCTCTCAACAGGGTCTCTCCATTCCTAGAATCCGGCTTCACTGCAGGAAAAGTGTTGGGGGATACGCAGAATCATAACACCGCCCTCCGCCGAAGGCCCCCCGTGCAGCCCATGCCATGGGGCTGAGAGCAGCGGATACCAGCACCCGAGGACAGCAGCCAAGGTCTTGCAAATCAATACCTTTCCTCCACTGTCGGGGGATGTGCAGCGGTCGCGGCACCGTCGACAGGGGCAGGCCATTGTGGTTAAAATGGCTCTTCTTGCTGAACGACCATCGCAACGCCAGCTAGCAAGCGAGCGTCCACCGCCGCCGGCATGCGAGGCCAGCCGCCACTGGCAGAGAATCAGTCCACAGCTCGTTCGACGCCACGGCGCTCCCCCTGGACACGGGGGCTCCACGGCAAACAGGAAACATTCCTCGGCAGGTAGCCGTGGGCAAATATTGCCCGCTTGACAGACCCTCCCTCCGAGAGCGGAAGGACGACAAGGACCCACGATGAAGATCCTCGGAATCTCGTGCTATTACCACGACGCTGCGGCTTGCCTGATGATCGATGGCAGAGTCGTCGCAGCGGCTTCGGAAGAGCGCTTTACCCGCATCAAGCAAGACTCTGAGTTCCCCCGCCGCGCCATCGACTATTGTTTGATGGAAGGCCGGCTGCGCCCAGCGGATCTCGACTTCGTCGCCTTCTACGACAAGCCTTACCTCAAGTTCGAGCGCATCCTGGAGACTTACATCGCCACCGCTCCTAGCGGCCTGGGCTCCTATCTGCAAGCGCTCCCCCTGTGGCTCAAGAAGAAGCTTTTCATCCCTGACCTGATCGCCAAGCAGCTGACCGGCTTCGAAGGCAAGATGCTGTTCCCGGAGCACCATGAGTCCCATGCCGCATCCGCCTTTTATCCCTCACCCTACGATGAGGCTGCGTTCCTGACCATCGACGGTGTCGGCGAGTGGGCCACCACCAGCTATGGTGTCGGCAAGGGTAAAGATCTGAAGATCCACAAGGAAATCCACTTTCCCCACTCCATCGGGCTGCTCTACTCGGCGTTCACGTATTACACCGGCTTCAAGGTGAATTCCGGCGAATACAAGGTGATGGGCTTGGCCCCCTACGGCGAGCCCAAATACGTGCAGACCATCCTCGACAACATCATCGACCTGAAAGAGGACGGCTCCTTCCGCCTCGACATGCAGTACTTCGACTACTGCTCCGGTCTGCGCATGACCAACGACAAGTTCCACAATCTCTTCGGCGGACCGCCGCGGGAGCCGGAATCACAGCTACGGCAGCGGGAAATGGACTTGGCCAGGTCGGTGCAGGTGGTTTGCGAAGAGGCCATGCTGCGCATGGCTGAGCACGTGCGCCAGGAGACCGGTCAGAAGTACCTATGCCTGGCCGGCGGCGTGGCCCTCAACTGCGTCGGCAACGGGCGCATCCTGCGCCAGAGCAAGTATGAGGATATTTGGATTCAGCCCGCTGCCGGCGACGCCGGCGGTGCCCTCGGCGCGGCGCTGATGGTCTGGCACCAATACCTGGGCAAGGGACGCCAGACGAAACCTCGGGGCACGGCGCAGGGGTCCTACTTCGGTCCCGAGTTCAGTCCCGACCAGACCCGCGCCATCCTCGATCGATTCGGCGCCAAGTACCGACGGCTGACCGAAGATGAGATCCCCAAAACGGTAGCCAAGCTCATCGCCGAGCAAAATGTCATCGGTTGGTTCCAGGGCCGTATGGAATTTGGTCCCCGGGCCTTGGGGTCGCGTAGCATCATCGGTGACGCCCGCTCGGAGAAGATGCAGTCGATCATGAACTTGAAAATCAAGTTCCGGGAATCCTTCCGCCCCTTTGCGCCATCGGTCGCCTATGACCGGGTCTCGGATTTCTTCGAAATCGATCGCGAGAGCCCCTATATGCTGTTGGTGGCACCGGTCAAAGAGGAATTGCGCACCTTGATGAGCGACGAAGAGGACAATCTCTTCGGCATCGACAAGCTGAACGTTCCCCGCTCGACGATTCCGGCCATCACCCATGTCGATTACTCGGCCCGCGTGCAAACGGTGCACCCCGACGACAACCCGACGTACTACGCCATGATCAAGGAATTTGACGCCTTGACCGATTGTGCGGTGATCATCAACACGTCATTCAACGTCCGAGGCGAGCCCATCGTCTGTGATCCGGAGCACGCCTACACCTGCTTCATGCGCACCGATATGGACTACTTGATGATAGGACCATATCTCTGTGCCAAGACGGAGCAGCCGGAGTGGCAAGAGGAAGGCAACTGGCGCGACGAATTCCAACTGGACTGATTTGTAGGCCCGGGAACGACGGCCCCATGCCGTCACCGGGACGAGGGAAATACAAGCATGTCGATTCGACAAGAGCTGCAAGAGCTATCGAAGAGCAACGAAGCGGTCCGCAAATTCGGCTGGAGCGTCGGGGGCGCCTTCCTGCTACTGTGGCTGGTCTTCATCGGTCCTATCCATTTCTTCAACGAATACGCCAAGGGCGGCCACTACCCGGCCTTGATGTGGATCGGTATCGCCTTGATCGTCCTGGGGACGATCGTGCCCGCCCTGCTGCGGCCGGTCTACATTCTGTGGATGGCCTTCGCCTTCACCATGGGCTTTTTCATGACCCGGGTGATCCTGACGATCTTCTACTTCGTCGTCTTGACACCGGTGGGTCTGTTCTTTCGCCTCATCGGCCGTGATGTGCTGGAACGCAAGCCGGACCGCCAAGCCACCACCTACTGGATCGACAAGGAATACCCCATTGCCGACCGATCCCGTTATGAGAACTTCTTCTGACCCGCGGCTTCGCGGTCTGACATACCTCTGCATGGAGATTCGAGTATGAGCGTCTTTTTGCGACAGTTTTGGTCCTTTCTCAAGGTCCGTAAGAAATGGTGGCTCGGACCGATCATCATCCTCCTGCTGCTGCTGGGGCTGCTGTTGATCACCACCTCGAGCTCACCGCTGGCGCCGTTCATCTATACCCTCTTTTGAGGACGATGGCGGCATGCCCGCGTCTCTTCGCCTGAACCACCGGCGGGTCGGCTCCCTAGTGGCCGGCCTGCTGCTCGTGGGCTTGCTCGCCTGCACCGGCGCGCCAAGGCCGATGGCACCGTCTTCGCAAACGACACCGTCTTCGCATAAGGCACCGTCTTCGCAAAAGGCACCGTCTCCAGAGGCAACGCCGCCTCTAGAGGCCACACCACTGAGGGTGTGGAAATTCGTCAGCATCCCGGATTTCCTCAACTTCGACGTCGACTATCCCGAGCCCGGCTGGGACGAAGTGATCGACTTCGTGCTCACCGCCATCGCCGACGAAGAGCCGGATTTCATCCTCGTGCCGGGGGATCTGGTGATGGGCCACTGGCACCTCGACGAGCACGGGGTCGAGCCTTGGGCCGAGCGCTACTACACCGCCTGGAAGCAGCGTATGGAAGCCCATGGCCTGCGCTACTACACGGCCCTGGGGGACCACGAGATCGGCGACAACCATTGGCGCCCAACCCAAGAAGGACACAAGCTGGCCCTCGTCCCCGACTACAAACAAGCTTTCCGAGAGCATCTAGGCATGCCCCTCAACGGCCCCGCCGGTCTCGAAGGCACCGCCTTCTGGTGGCTGCACGAGAACGTCCTCTTTGTTTCCCTCGATGTCTTCGACAGCGACCCGCGACGCGGCATCGCCATTCGCGCCTCGGAGGTGCAGCTCGCCTGGCTCGACGACCTCATGGCCCAGCACCCCGATGTCGACCATCGCGTCGTCATGGCCCACACTCCCATTTTGGGGCCGGTGTGGAAACGCAGCTCCAGCGCCCTGTTCGTCGAAGGCGGCGAGCGCTCCCCCCTCTGGCAATCCCTGGTGCAGCACGAAGTGGACCTCTACCTGTGCGGCGAAGTGCACGCCATCACCAGTATCGAGCGCCACGGCGTCGAGCAGATCGCCCATGGCAGCCTCTTCGGTTTCAACAACCCCATCAATTATTTGCTGGTGACGGTCACCCCGACCCAATTGCGGATGGAGCTCAAGGAGATCGCCACCGTCGCCAGCGGCAAACGCCTGTGGCAAACCAGCCATATTCGACCCAGGGAAAGGTTGCACTTACGAGAAGCGGACGGGGAGGCGGCCTTCCAAAGCGTCGGCAGGCTGGTATTGGACAGGACCTCAGGCCAGCGGCAAGTGGTCGAGCGGACGGGACACTTCGATCCGTCGAGCCGTCCGCCGCCGGGTTCCAAGCGCGCCGTCAAGCTGCCCAAAGTGCTGCCGAGGCGACCATGAAGGTGGCGCTGCTTCTCTCCGGTGGTGTGGACAGCTCGGTGGCCTTGCACCTGCTCAAGGAGCAAGGCCACGAAGTGACCGCCTTCTACCTCAAGATCTGGCTCGAAGATGAGCTGTCGTTTCTCGGCCACTGCCCTTGGGAGGACGACCTGAAATATGCGCGGGCCGTCTGCCAAGCCGCCGAGGTCGACCTCGAAATCATCTCCTTGCAGCGCCAATACCACGAGCAGGTGGTGCACTGGGCCTTGGACGAGCTGCGCCAGGGACGCACCCCGAGCCCCGACATCCTGTGCAACCGTCGGGTCAAATTCGGGGTCTTTCTCGAGAAGCTGAAACAACACCATGGCGACACCTTCGACAAAGTGGCCTCCGGTCACTATGCCCGCCTGCGACATCGAGACGGCGCCTGGCAGCTGCTCAAGGGGGTCGACCCTGTGAAGGACCAAACCTATTTTCTTTTTCGGCTCGATCAACAGCAGTTGGCAAGATGCCTTTTCCCCCTCGGCGACTATCCAAAGTCCGAAATTCGGCAGTTGGCGCAGCGCTTCCACTTGCCCAACCAACAGCGCAAGGACAGCCAGGGAATATGTTTTCTCGGCAAAATACGCTTCGACGATTTTGTCGCCAGCTATCTGGGGGAGGAGCCGGGGGAGATCCGCGATGTCGAGAGCGGACGCCGTCTCGGGCGACACCGGGGTTTGTGGTTCCACACCATCGGCCAACGCAAGGGCTTAGGTTTGGCGGGGGGGCCCTGGTACGTGGTGCGCAAAGAGCGCGCCTCCAACACCGTGCTGGTGGCCCACGGGGATTCCCTGCTCAAACATCGACAAGACAGCTTCCACCTCGAAGAGGTCCATTGGATAGACCAGCCACCGGATCTCGTCGCCACCCCCGGCACTTACCCGCTGCAAGCCCGTATCCGCCACTCCCCGGTGGCCCCAGCCGCCGCCGTGCATGGCGACCCGCACGGCGGCTTGGAAGTTCATCTCAGTGAGCCGGATGCCGGGATCGCCGACGGTCAATCGGCGGTGATCTACGACGGCGATCTTTGCCTCGGCGGCGGCACCATCGCCTCCCGGTGGACTCCTGACGCGGCGGAGCGGCCCGGGTGCTAAACCGGCATGCGGTAGAGCATCAGATAGATCACAACCCCGGTCACCGAAACGTAGAGCCAGATGGGCAGCGTCCAGCGGGCCAGCCTTCGATGGGCCGCAAAGCGCTCCCGCAGGGCACGGATCAAGGTGACCGCGGCCAGGAACGGAACCACTGCGGCCAGCACGGTGTGGGTCAACAAAATCGTAAAGTAGACGGTTCGAATGGCCCCTTGGCCTTGGAATCGAACCGAGCCCACTTGGGAGTGGTAGTAGAGGTAGGACACGAGAAAGGCCACTGAGCAGCCAAAAGCCGCCAACATGACTTTGCGATGGGCTTCGAGCTTGCGCTGCTTCACCAAGATGAATCCGCTGATGAGAAGCAGCGTCGCCAACCCATTGAGCAAAGCATTGACGGTAGGTAGGTCGGTCACCGACATGGGTTCTTAATCTCCATCGTAAGCAGATATCGCTAGACTACAGATGAGGTTAGCCGTTCTTCTCGAAGCTGCCGAGCATCTTGTGGCTGCCGGCGGACCTGTAAGCCGCAGATACAGGCAAGTCGGTATGCTATAATAGTGGACTAGGCCTGGGCCCAGAAAGTCCAGCCGAACACCGCCTACGCTTCAACCGAGGCCTTCTGCTGCACCTTGATCCGCTTAGCTCGATCGAGCGTTCTCGTCGGTTTGTCTTGCGTTGACCTCGATGCCAGCTCGCCGAAGGGTGTCGTGCTCTGAAGACCCTCGGCAGCTCAGCCTCGTAGAAAAGGCAAAGGGGCCGCAGCAGCCTCGAACAGCCTTGGCGTTGTGCGAAGTCTTTGTATCGGTCAGATTGCTCGGACACCTACGGAGCCATGTGATCCCCAAGTCAATGAAAACCCTCTACCTACTGCCCCTGGCCATCCTGGTCGTCTTCGCCACCCTCATCTGCCCATCCGGCTTGGCACAGGGTTCCACCGCGAGCACTCAGGACAAGCCGGCCAGTGACGAGGCCAAACCTCAACGCCGCGCCAGCCCGAGCACGGATTTTCGACTGATCATTCATCCCAGCTCCTCATTCGATGAGATCACCAAATCCCGCCTGTCCCAGATATTGCTCAGAAAATCCACCACTTGGCCCGACGGACAGCGGGCTTTCCCGATCGACTTGGAAGGTAGGTCGGAGGTCCGTGAGCTCTTGACCAAAGAGATTCACGGACGTTCCCTCGCCACCATCAAGAGCTTCTGGCAGCGTCAGATTTTTTCCGGCAAATCCGTACCGCCCCCAGAGCTGGCAACAGATCAAGAAGTTCTCGATTTTGTCCGCCGACAACCGGGAGCGGTGGGCTATATCTCGCCTGACATCCCTCTCGATGGTGTCCGGGAGCTTTTCCTGCTCGAGGAATGACTTCCCCGACCCCGGTAAGATCCCCGCCCCTCTTGATCTATGCGCCACCTATCTCCATTTCCTGCGCCCCGTAGCCAAGCCCGCACCATCGTCGATGGGCTGCCGGATGATTGTTCCTATGCTGATCTCTTGGCCGCTTTGCAACTCGACCATCTCATCGAGCACGGCTTGAAGGATTCTCTGGCGGACGAGACCATGAGCACTCAGGATCTGCGACTGGAGATGAAGGCATGGTGGAAGCAGCGTGGCTGAGACCAAGGCTTGCCACATCGAAGTCCGCTGGACGAAGTCAGCACGGTCCTCGTTGCAGCAGATCTACTCCCAGGTGGCAGCGAATCGCCCGGAGACAGCGCGCCGGACCATCGAGTCGATCCTCGACCGAGCCCACGCTTTGGCCGAATTTCCCCAGCTTGGCCAAAGCTATGCCCACCGCCGAGGCGTGCGCGTCCTGACCTACGGTCGATTTCGCATCCCCTATTCCATCGAGGATGGTCAGGTCATCGTCCTCGGGGTCTTTCGCTAGTTCCCGTACGGGTTTCCCGACAAGGGTGCCTTTGAGCGCGTATGGACGGGATGGCGATATACTCGCCCTCTAACTTCGGGTTGTCATCTTCGACCACAGTCGACGACCTACCAAGATAACGGCTTCCAAGCTAAAGAGCCGAGCGAGGGCCGAGCATGAACAGATCGATGATTCGCCAGACACTGCCCGTGGTGGCTTTCCTGCTGCTCGCCGTGGCGCCGGCGGTCGAGGCCGACTGGCTGGTGACCCGGGAGGGCCAACGTATCCGTACCGCGGGGCCCTGGAAGGTCAAGGGCCGCACGGTGGTATTCACCTCGGACCACGGCACCC
Source organism: Acidobacteriota bacterium (assembly GCA_029263315.1). Lineage (GTDB taxonomy): Bacteria > Acidobacteriota > Thermoanaerobaculia > Multivoradales > J023 > JAJCXR01. Next base: position 103,121 of record JAJCXR010000050.1, read on the forward strand.
TCTCCTCCATGCGCCTCGAAGAGGTGGACCTCGAAGCCAGCGAGCAGGAAACGACGAGGATGGCGCAGAACGCAGCATCCCGTGAGGTCAATACCGAAGGACACACCAGACCGTCCGTGATGACCCTCACCAATCAAGATGTCGCCAGGGGTGAATCCGGTGCCGTCGGCGCCGAGGGGGTGGTCGAGAAGTTGCGTTTGGCCCATCAGCTCAAGGACCTCACATCGGCCCTCGCTTTGGTCAATTGGCAGGAGACTCCCCAAGGCATCCGCGATGTCATGGAGACCCAATTCGAGTGGATGATGGAGCGCCGCATTCGCGACATCCGACTCAGCGAGGTCAGTGCCGACACGGCACTCAACAAGACGGTGGACGATGTAGTCTATGAGCCCAACGTCGATGTCAGTCACCAGCTGGTCATCGACTTCGTTCCCGACCCCGATTCCAAAGAGCTCACCTTGAGCCTCTATGTCGGTGACATCCTGGGCTCTTACTTCATCGCAGCCGCACGACCTGCCGAAGACTTCTGACGACCGCACCACGTCGGACCTGTCTCGGTGCATGAAAATACAGTCTGTCGCCGTGAAATCCGCCGGGAGTCTTGCTGCGCCTCCGGGTGCCGAAACATCGGCAGAACCCGCGACCGTCGAGCAGCGACCCTAACGAGCTGCCATCCGAGAAAACGCTGCGGGGCGGAAGCTAACGGGCTGCCTTCATCGCCCAGGAATCGGCCATCACATCGATCAAGACCTTTTGAAGCTGGTCGAGATCGTAGGGTTTGGTCAGCACTGCCCGGAAGCCGTATTCATCGTAGCTCGACATGACCGGGTCGTTGGAATAGCCGCTGGAGGCGATGACCGCCGCTTGTGGATCGACCTCCAAGACGCGCAACGCCGCCTCACAACCGCCCATGCCCCCGGGGATGGTCAGATCGAGGATCACCACGTCGTACGGATTGTCTTCTTCCATCGCCTGGCAGTAAAGGCTGAGCGCCTCGCCGCCGTCGCGGGCCAGATCCACCCGATATCCCAGGTGAGACAACATCTTGTCCACCAAGGCCAGAATGGGCTCCTCGTCGTCCATGATCAGGAGATGACCACGCCGCCCCTCGATGGGCACTTTGGCCCCGCCTTCGTCCAAGGGAAGGGGCCGATCCGAGGCGGGGAGATAAATGTAGAAGGTGGTTCCCTCGCCCTTCTTGGAGTCGACGGTGAGCAGCCCACCATGTTTCTTGACGATCGAATACGAGGTCGCCAGACCGAGGCCCGTGCCCCGACGCTTGGTGGTGAAGTAGGGATCAAAAATGCGATCCAGGGCCTCATCCGGAATCCCCACCCCTTGATCGCGGATGAAAACTTTGACGTTCCGTGGCGCCGGTAAGATCATGCCATTCTCTTCCCACGAAACGAGATTCTCCGCCCCGATCAGCAGGTTGCCGCCGTCCGGCATGGCTTGATCCGCGTTGATGACCAGGTTGTTCACCACTTGATGGATCTGTCCCTTGTCGATCTCCACCGGGAAGAGATCCGGTGCAATGCGCAGCTCACAGCGCACATTGGACCCTCGCAGGGCAAAGATCGCCGACTCGCGGACCAGATCCCCCACCGAAGCGGTGGTCTTGATCGGTGTGCCGCCTTTGGAGAAGGTCAACAACTGACGGGTCAAATCCACCGCCCGGCTGCCTGCCCGTAGGCCTTCTTCCACCAGCTCGGCTGCTTCCGGATGCTCCGAAAGCTGGGTCAAGGTCAAAGACAGATTGCCCAGAAGGATGGTCAGGATGTTGTTGAAATCATGGGCGATACCGCCAGCCAGGAGACCCACGGACTCCAGCCGCGAAGCCCGTAGACGTTCCTCTTCCAGCTTGCGCGCTTCCGTGATGTCGCGGAAAACCACCACCAAACCGATGACCTTGCTCAGGCTATTGCGAATGGGCGCCGCGCTGTGGGAGATGTCCCGACGGGTCGAGTCCCGGGCCACCAGGACGCCCGTCTCTTTCTTGATCATGGTACCGGCCTGGCTCATGATCTCCGACATGGGCCCTTCGTAGGTGCGTCCGGAGTGCTCGTCGACGACGTAGAAGACGTGGTCGATCGACTCCCCCACCGCGTCTTCCTGCGACCATCCCGTCAGCTCCTGGGCGACGCGATTGATCAGCGTGATCTTGCCGTCCGTATCCGAGGTGATCACCCCTTCGCCAATGGAGTGCAGGGTGACCGTCAGCAATTCCTTCTCGGCCCGCATTTCCTCCGTGGCGTGGATCAGCTCCCGCGAGCTGGCGGCCAAAGAGCTCGCCAGGCGCTCCTTGTCAGCTTCCATCTCACGGAAATTGGCGTCGATCTCGGCGAGCAGATCCCGCACCGCGGACGGCGCGGCAGCTTCGTCCCCATAATGCCTCTCGAGGCTATCTGCGAGGAGCTTGTGGAGAGATTTCATGAAGTTGACTCAAAGCACTCGGTCGTCGTCATCACCTATCAGGGAAAGCTTCATTCCGAGGCATTGTCTTCCTTCTGTGCGTCGACAGACTTCTACACCCAACGCGCCAGCGAGGAGTCTCTCAATCGCCCCGGTTTCAGATTCCTGAGTAGCTAACCTTTTCCACGGTATCACTGGCCGCAGCATATCATTTCCGTATCGGGCTGGTGCGTCCCGGCGCCAACCTGTGCTGCAGAGAAACTGGAGAGGATGCTGGATCACCGCCCCTTGATGAAATCCAAGAAACGCCGCAGAGGCGCCGTCAGCCGCCAGGAGGTCGACGACCGCAACTGTTGTATCTCTCCATCCCGCTGTTCGAGCAAGTCCAACAATGGAACAAATCTCTTACCTTCAGTGGCTTCAACCTTCTCAGTTTTTACCGGCATGATGCCTCCCTTGCATGACCACAGAAACCTCGATCTCGAGATCCCCTCGTTCACCATTAGCCTGTCTCTACGGACTGGCCGATGTCGGCAGCTGAAGCGGCGCCCCGTCGCCCGGCGGTGCACCGCATCGCCCCCACCCCTACCCATGTCGCGATGTGATAATCTCGACGGGCCTAAACTTTCGAAGTGCCCGGGACGCCTGCTCGCGTCATTTCATTGCCGACTGCACCACTCCGCTGGGGCGAGCTATTTCCATCCCCGATGTCGTGGGAGTCGGACCTCGATCCTTTTTCGAAGAACGAAGACATGCGTAGCCTTGCCGTTATCCTAGTCCAATACGACCGGCAAAAGTACCCCGAGGCTCTGCGCCGCTTAGTGCAGAAGACCCATTGTCTGAAGGATACTCGAACGACCATTGTGGTCGTCGACAATCTGTGGCAGGGGGACTGGTACCACGAGGTCTCACCCGATCTCTTTCACCTCGGAGGAGACAACTCCTCATGGGAGTTCTCAGCCTTTGATCGGGGTTGCCGTTTCCTCGCTGAAAATCATCGGGAATTCGATCTCTTTGCATTCGTCACCGATGCGTTTACCGCCTATGGCGACGAGTTTCTGGACCTCATCGATGACCAGACGCTCGACTACACCCTCGGTCTACATGCCTGCACCGGATGGATCGACTCCATCTTCGAGACCTTCCAAGCCTTCGACTACCGCTACACCCAGTACCTGCGAACCAGCTTCCTGCTGATGCCGTCCCCGGTGCTGAAACAACTCGATACCCTCACCACGCCCATCGACGCATGGCGTATTTTCAGCGGTGATCCAGCAGCTCCGTTCCGCCAAGATGCCCCCTTGAGTCGGAGCCTACAGGACTTCCTCATCACCTGGTTGACCGGGGCACCCAGCAGCATCGAGCTGGAACGCCAGTGGCATTCCAGCTTTGATCTCAGCGAAGAAACCCTGCCCCTTTTCGAAGCCAAGACGTTGGCCATCCTCAGGGAGCACTTGCTGTCCGCTCGCCTACTCGGCCAAGCCACACCTTGCTTTGATTTCCGCCTGTTGGCCAAGCTATCCGACCGCAACGTGACCCTTGACCAGATCTCATCGGAGAATCGGCGACGCTGGCAATGGCTGAGCTGGCGAGACGCTCCTGTCGACATCGAGCCGCAGTTCTTCATCGAGCACTGTGAAATCCCCGAGGTGATCACCCACGGCGACACCTCCCAGGCCACCCTGAGGGGTTGGGTGGTCACCAACCCACAGATCTCCGAAATCCACCTCGAAATCGGCGAAGACCGCCGGTATTCTCTGAGCTGCGACTTGCCGCGAAACGACGGGCTTCCCGGTTTCGACACCTCCCTCGACCTGCAGTACCTGCCTCCCGGCACCTATGACATAGATTGGGTGATTCCAACCCTCAGACCGGTGCGTCAGCGTCTCGGGGGGCTGCGTATCGTGCCCTGCCACCGGTTCATCCTCGACCGTCTCTTTCTCCCCGGTAGTGTTGACGGGAATGAGGTGCCCATCGCCTTGCAAGGGCAATTTGTCACCACCTATCCGCTACGACGGGCGCGCCCCCTGTGGAACGGCAAGATCCTTCCGATCCAAGTGTCGACGCTGGAGAAACCTCGTCTCAACAACGGGCTCTACGTCTACCAAATCCAGACTCACGACACCTTCCTCATCGAGGACCATCAGGAGCAGCACCTCTTGAGCCTAGTTTTCGAAACAGCCAACGGCACTTCGTTCACCTGGAACCGCAACGCCTTGGTCAGCCCCCTGGACAACCCGCCGTATCAGTTGACGGAGCGTCAGATGGGTCCCTTCGACAGCGCCTCGGGTTTGACCCAGGTCCGCTTGCTGGGATGGGTTTTTGCGACGGACCCCAAGGCCAAGATCCTGCTCAAGCACGAGGGTCGGACGATCCTCGAAGAGCCCCTGAGCTGCATCCCCAGCCCAACCGGAGCCGGTACCACGGGTGTCCTCGGACGTTTCGACATATCCCGCCAGCTGGCCAGTATTCCAGCCGGCGTCTGGGGATTCGAGCTAGAGCTGCAAACCGAGCCCCATCAACTCGGCAAAACCTTGGTGGCATGGCAGGAGGCTGTGGGCTTGCTCAGACCGATCATTCACCTCGATCAGCTGACGGTCGAGCCGACCCATGGCGGACCCAATCGTCAACTGCTGCGGTTGATCGGCTGGGTCGACAACGACTTTCTGGTCGACTACCTCAACCTGGAGATCGACGACAAAAAGGCCGGGCTTCTCGGCTTGACCCAGCTGCGACCGGATGCCGCTTACGAGACGGAACAGAGCTTGATCCGACGGCAGGGTTTCCATTTCGAGCAATGCAGGGACTTGAAGCCGGGAACCCACAGCATCCGCTTGACGGCCGGTCAGGCCGACGGCGCTTTGGGTACCTGGCAAAGTACCTTCCAGGTCGAGGAGCCGGTTCGCGATCAGCTGCATCTCGAATCTCTCGACATCGAACAGATGATGTCCAAGACCCCCTCCCACTACTGGTCTGCCCTGGAGCTGAGAGGAAGGGCAGCGACCCGGCGCACCGATGTAGTGGCCAGGCTCTATATCGATGGCGTCAAACGTGATGAGCAACCGATCGTCGACCAAGGCGTGTTTTGCCTCCGTCATGTGCCTGAAGAAACCAGACATTCCCTAGCCCGGGTGGTCTTCGAGTCCGGTCGACAGATTCTTTTCGATAGCGAGATCGTCACCGTCCATTTGCACCCCTTGCAGGTACCCGAGACACTGCGCCCTTTCCTGCACCGCCTGTTCGACTACTTCACCATCCAAGATCCCCTACTGATCGAGAATATGGAGCTCACTTGTCGGCGCCTGATGGAGCGCAACGTCGAAGACTTGCCGGCCTTCCTGACTCGCCTGCAGCACCTCGACGAGGTGCTGATCCGGGCCGCTGGCCAGACTTCCGTCGAGAATATGGTCAAGTTTCCGTCGACACCGGCCCCCGAGCTCCCCGACCGTCCACTGCGCATTCTCTTCGCCTGCTGGGAAGTGCCTTCGCTACGCCACGGCGGCGGTGTCTGCATGAGCAACCTGCTCAAGGGGCTGTCCAAGAAGCACCAGGTCACGGTCCTGCACCCGTTCTCCCTCGAGGAGAGCGGCTGGATCGAAGACATTCGACCCTACGTCGCAAAGATCATCAGCCTGCCCAGGGAATACCATCCCGCAACCTACCGCCATGACCGCGGCATCCCCGCTCACTACTTCGCCAACTATGTTCCGGCGCTGCGGCGGGCTCTGGAAGCGGAGCTGGCGAGCGGTGCCTACGATATCGTCAACTATGAATACACGACGATGTACTCGCATATCAGCACCTCGCAGGTGCCGAGCACGCTGGTGGTGCACGAGCTCGGATACCGCGCCAAGCTGACCTCATACTTCAAAGACAATCGCGACCCACAAACCAGCATGGATCAACTTCAAGATCTCTTGGAGACGCTGCACTTCTACACCGATTCGCTACCCGGCGCCTGCAACAATCTGATCGCCTTGACACAGGAGGACGGAGAAGCGCTGGCCCGCCTGCAAGGTCCCGAGACGCGTATTTTTGTCAATACCATCGGGGTCGACGAAGAGCGCTTCGAGCCCCCCGCTTCGATCTCCCCGGACCCGGAGGCGCCAAGCCTGGTATTCCTCGGCAACTACCGGCATCCACCGAATGTGCATGCCGCCAAGTTTTTTGCCGAAGAGGTCATGCCCAAGGTGACGCAGCGTCACCCAAAGGCCCGCTTTTTGATCATCGGCTCCCACTTGCCGCCGGAGCTCGAAAAGGCAGCCCAAGCGCCCAATGTCGAAGTCACGGGTTTCGTCGACGATTTCCGCCCCTTGCTGTGGCAAGCCACGGCTTTTGTCGCCCCTATCTTTGTGGGCGCCGGTATGCGGGTCAAAATCCTGGAAGCCATGGCCTGCGGGTGCCCGATCATCTCGACCAAGCTCGGCATGAACGGTTTGGAGAGCGACGCCGGTGTCCACTATTTGCACGCCGAAACGGCCGAGGAGTTTGCCGTCGCGGCTTGTCGCCTCATCGAAGAGCCCACCTTCGGTCGCAGTCTCGGAGCGGAAGCCCGGGGCCTCGTCGAAGAACGTCACAGCTGGCGTCTCAAGGCGGCGGAGCGCGAGGCGGTTTGGACCCATCTCCTGCGAGAGCAAGGGCAGCAAAACCTCGAAGGCGATCCGGCAAGCCTCCCTTCGACCGACGAGGCGACTCTACCTGCGGCCAAGGGCAAAGGCGGTAGAGGCCTACGGGTCAAAAAGGCGTCATGGGCCAGGAAACAAGCCTGAGAGCGTCCGCTGCAAGCCTACCCACACCGTCGTGGCTACCCACACTAACGCCGTGGCGTGCCTAGAAGAATCACCGCAAGAGGAACCGTCCGTTGATCCAGAAAGTAGCGACATGACTCCTTTGGCCCGCCGTCTCTCGGCTGCTGTCCTGACCCTCACCTGCCTGGCCTGCCAGTCCCCCGAAGAGGCCCCCTCAGCGCCGACGCCTCGGAACGATGGCCCCGTCGAGCTGGCGACTGCGCTGCCTCCCGTCGCCGACGCCAACATCATCATCGTCAGCTTCGATGCCCTGAGGGCCGATGCTCTCGGTGTCTACGGCTACGACCGCGGCACCTCACCCAACATTGATCAATGGGCGCAACAGGCCGTCGTCTTCGAACGCGCTTACTCCGCGGCGCCGGTCACTCCGACCTCCTTCGCCGCCGCCTTCACCGCGCAGCTGCCCTTTCGTACCTTCAAAAAATGGAACCTCGTTGCGGGCCCGACCTTGGCCGGCTCGTTGAGCGATGCCGGATATCTGAGCGTCGGCATGATCAACAATTCCCAGGTCACTGAAGAACGCCACTTCGACCAAGGTTTTTCCGCGCTGCAAACCTTCGACGCCATTTCCGATGATGAAATGCTGGAGCGGGGCACCCGCTGGCTGATCGAGAATCGTCACCAACGATTCTTCCTCTGGTTGCATTTCCTGTCACCCCACTCGCCCTACGACTACCGGGCCAAGTCGAGCCAATTCTACGACGCAACCTACAGCGGCGCTTACCAAACGACCTCGACGTCGAAGTTCGAAACCGAGGACCCCACCGAAGCCCAACGGATTCGTGACCTCTATGACGGCGAGGTCTTTTACGCCGATTACCTTTTTGGTCAGCTGAGGGACTTTCTGCAAGAGCAAGGGCTGCTCGAAAATTCGATTCTCATCCTCACCGCCGACCATGGCGAGGAATTCAAGGAACGGGGCACTTTCCAACATCGCTACCTCTATGAAGAGACGGTGCGCATCCCGTTGATCATTCAGCATCCACGCACGACCGGTGGCGGCCGCAGCCAGACGTTCTTCAGCAATCTGGATCTCTGGCCAACCTTGGCGGCCATGGTCGGGGCGAAACCGCCGGAGACGAGCGATGGATGGAACCTCTTACAGCCGACGGACCTCGATCGGGCTTTTGTCAGCGTCGCCATGACCGACCAAAACTACCGCGGCATGAATTTGAGGCAAGGGGATGAAAAGCTGATCTTGACGTGCATTCCGGAGATGCAAGCCGAGCTCTACAACCTGGCCGAGGATCCCGAAGAGCGCAATGACCTGGCCAACACCGACAGCAGTCGAGTACGGGATCTACTGCAGATGTTGCGCTTGATCAGCGGAGCGGACGAACCTTGCCAGGCGATTGAAGACGCCCTGGCCGGCAAGGATCAGACGGAGGGGTTGTCCCCGGAGACCATCGAAGGTCTACGGGCCCTGGGGTATATCCAGTAGGCTCCCTCGCTCCAATGGAGCACAGGCTCAGCCGTCGTCGCCGGGGCCCTTGGCGAGGTGCAACTCGTTCTCGACGATGAGGTCGGCCAGGGCCACGGCCCAACGACGATGCGCCGCGGCGTTGAGATGATCGTCCCAACCGAGACCAAAGCGTTCCGTCAAATCCTCCCAGCCCTGAGTCTCAGGAAACAGCTTCAGCAGCTCGAGGGTGATCACATCGTGCTCCTGCGCGAGGTTTTGCAGCATTTGGCGATAGTCGGTGGGGCCAAAAAACGCCGCCACGATCACCGGTAAATGACGCACTTCGAGCAAGCGCAGCATGTCGCCCATGGGGGCGTAGACCGTATCCTGCAGCCGCTCGACCACCGGCCCCGGGGCAAACTCCCCCATCCACTGCTTGCCGGTGAGGGTCGAGTGCTCGGCGTTGGCGCCCTGGCGCACATTCTGGGCTTCGTCGGCAAACTGACGCCGCTTCTCCACCAGCTTGAGATAGAGAAAGAGCCGGCTTTTCTCCATCCACCAGGACACCTCGTCGACCTTCACTTGGTCGATGGACTTGTCGACCATGCGACTGCGCTCGTTGGCGCCTTCGCCGTCCCAGTGCAGCCAACCTTCACCGTCGGCCCGCAAGGGAGGCTGATGATCGTTGCTCGCCGGCAGCAAGATCACCAGGTCGGGGTCGTAGCCCAGGGCCAGGTGCTCGAGGGCCGCCAACTGCTGAAAGCTGTTGTAGCCATTGATGCCAAAATTCAATACTTCGACGGGCTGCCCGAGGCGCTCGCGCAGCAGCTCACTGAGCACCGTCGGCATGATTTGGCTCGACGGCACGCCGAAGCCGAAGGCGTGGGAGTCCCCCACCAAGGCGATACGCAGGCTACCCGGTTTCTTCTGGGTGCTCCACTGAGGACCGCGAAAACCCAGCTCGTTGGTCTTCAGATCGACCCCAAAAGCCACGCCCTCGAAGTTGGGGCGGTAGGTGTAGATCAAGCCGGGGACCTCGGACGCCTGGTAGATGTTGCTGACCGGCCAGAAGGTTTCTTCCGGCACCACCAAGCGCACCATCATCTCAGCCGCCAGGAAGACGACGGCCAAGCTCAGCGCCGTGGCCATCAACGTGAAAACTATTTTATGGCCACGCCCGATCGATTCCATCTCGCGTCCTCGTTGCGTTGCGCAGCAACACGTCCTCAAGGGTTCAAGGGTCCCAGGGGTCTCAGGTCTCAGGGGTCTCAGGTCTCAAATCTTGTCGGCGTCAGGATCGCGGAGGCAAAACTCCGGTGTCCAATGCCGATAGTGCTTGGGCTCGGCCACCGGCTGCGTCCGCATGGCGGCGATGATATGGGTAGGTTTGACCTCGCCGCTGTCGAGCTTCGCCTCGTCGAGCTCCGCCACCCGTTCGATGAAGTCGCGATCCTCCTGCGACTCGGCATCGAAGTTGTGACCAAAGGAACGGTCGACAAAGACATCGATGATGTTACCGAAGGCCATGAACGACTCGAAGTGGAACGACTTCAAGAGCAAGGGAAGGATATCCTCCGCCCGAATTCCCTCGTTGCCTTCCTTCGAGCAGTCCCAGTTGTCCAGCTCGTCCTCCCAGCGTTTGAGCTGGTGATTGTATTTGTAGCGCTGCGGCATGTGGCGCCAGATATCCTGGACATGATGTAGCGCCTCGGGCCACCGCATATGACCATTGCGACCGATCATGTCGTTGGTCAGAAAAACTCCATGCTCGCCGATGGCCCGCTGAATCTTGGCGAAAAGCATTTCCAGCTCGACGATGTGGTGCAAGGAATGGTTGGCGATGCAGGCCCCGTGAGGCTCTTTGGGATCCCAGGTATCGATATCGATCACCTCGAGCTCGAAGAGCTCGCTGACCCCTTCTTGCCGGGCCAGCTCCCGGCCGCGCTCGATCATGTGGGGATTGAGCTCTAGGCAATGGAACAACAGGTTATCCACCCCTTGCGCCTTGGCCAGCACCGCCAGGCGCACCTCCAAGTCGCAATTGCCCGCTCCGATGCTGGCGACGCGATGTCGTTCCTCCGGTCGCTGTCGCGCCACCGCCAGGAGGTTCTGCAAGAAGAAGTCGTCCACATCTTGAAATCCGCAGGCCAGCAGCTTCGGCCGTACGTAGCGGTGGCTCCAGAAATGGTAGATCTCCGGTAGATCGTGCACGTTGACACAATCTCGATAACGGGCAATCTCTTGCTCCAGTCGGCTCTGTGGCGCCCCGGGGGCCGCAGCATCGATCCCATCCGACTTCTCGCTCGGCTCGCCGAGCGCCGCCCCATCGGCCATCGAGTCGACTGAGGAAAGACCCGGCGTCGCGGCTCGGTACCTGGACAGCTCTGTCCGCAAGGGAAGCGCCAGCAGGTGATCGGCCGGACGAAAAACGGCCCAGTCCATGCCGCCCAGCCGAGCCATCTCGACGCTCAGCCCAGCGGCCAGGGCGCTGTCGAACCAACCCTGTCGCACTTCTACCGGCATCCCGCCCGGCGGCCAGGCGGCCACCAACAGGGCCAACGAAGGGGGCCGGTCGGAGCGCAAATAGCGCCCTACCGTCGCCCGGACGTCGGCGTCGGCGTCGGCGTCGGCGTCGGCGTCGGCGTCGGAACAATGCACGACGACGACGTCGTAGACCCCGCCGGTCTCAGGGCTAGGGACATAGCAAGATGGATCGAGGTAGGCCCCCAGAAGACGTCCCAATGGGGCTCCGGCAGCCCCACTTCGATACAGCGTCCTGTGATGGGGCCTTAACCCCAAGGAGGTCAAGAGGTTGAAGCCCAAGGCGGAGGTCTCCGAAGAGCTCTCCGACGGCACTCCGGCTCGCTTTGGTGAAGGCTGGTTGTCTGTGCTCATGGGAGAAGATTCCACTGCAAAGGTGCTCAAGAGCCGAACGCCTGGGTCGGTTCGAAAACGATGGAGTCGAGCTGAAAGACGACACAATGTTGAAAGTCGAAACCCGCGTAGACGTAATCGTCGGAGCTGAAGCGGATCGATGAAAAAGGCCGGCCCTTCACCGCCTCGGGAACGGGCACAACGAGGTCGATCTCGTTGCCGCTGACAATTTCTAGCACTTCCACCGGTGTTTCGTCGATGAAGATCTGCACCTTGGCGCCATCCAACTCCGGGCGCTCCAGGGTTCGACCACGAATCCGTAGGGCTGCGAGCCCGCCATCGGTGGGTTGGGCCAGCACAAACGAGGCGTAGGGAGACACCAGGCGCTCGGCATCGATTCCGGTATGAATCTGCGCCGCGCTGGCATCATCGAGTTGTTGGAAATCGATGGCGGAACCAATGGCTGGGGAGCGCAGCAGAGCGAGCAACTCGTGCTCCGTTTGCTCCCGCTGCTCCGCTTCACCGCGTCCGTGCTCGGCGATGGCCTCGAAGTCACGGCTCGCTTCCTCCCACTCCGGCAACTCCAAGCGAGGTGCCAAACCATCCCGCCGCAGCAGCTCATAGAGCATTCGGGATGCCCGAAGGTGCCCCTGGCGATTCCAATGATGGTCGTTGCGGTCGACCCAATAGCGTCGATCATTGCCGAAGTCCTTGCTGATATAGACGGCCGTCCCCGGACTCAGATGGCGGCCCAGGTACTTCCAGCTCGGTTGCAACAGCTGGCGAAAGTGCAGCAAAAGGCGATACGTGCCCCCCGCCTTCTCGATCTCCCCCTGCAGGCGCCCGAGCAATGCCACGGCGGCCGCGTAGCGTTGCTGTCCCTCGTAATCAATACCATGTCGCACATAACCAGAGCGTTTGAATCCCAGGGTGGCGACGGGGAAACCGGCATCGAGCACGCTGTCGGCCCGGCGGGGCAGTTGGGGAGAAAACCTGGCCCATACCCCAACACCGCGGACCCCGACACCGTCTTCAATATCGTTGGGCAAGGACAGATGCAGCACCACATCCGGTTGCAGCTGGCTGAGCTGGCGGCGCAGAAAAGCGGCTTGATTGATGTAGTTCCAGCTCGCCACGCCGAGATGCAAGACTTCGATCTCGCCGTCATAGGGCGATCGGGATCGTAGCTCCTGCTCCAGAAAGACCCCCATGCGGTCTTGCGCCTGGACACCGATGCCGAAGACAAACGAGTCCCCCAGCAGGACGATCCGTAGGGTCCCTGGCGGCTTGGGCATCGGGTAGTCGCGCTCGCGCATGCCGAAGCGATTGGTATCGATGACGATCCCCTCCGCCTCGAAGCCGACCAAATCCGCCACCGAGGTACGGCCGATGTCGGCATCGACATGGGAATCGTAGAAACCTTCGTGACGGTGGGCCAGGCGGCTCACCACTTGGCGACGGATCGCAGGATCCAGCATCGCCACTTGGTCGAGATCGACGGCCGGCCGTTGTAGCCACACCCAGGCCAGGCCCACCAAGGCGCCCAGAAGCAGCAGGGCCAGGGTCAAGATGACGCGGTTCGCCTGCTTTAATGCGACCCGGGGGTCGGAGCGTGGGACATCGTTGGACTCAGTCATCTTCTGGGGAGAGGGCGTCCGGAAGGAAGGGGCAGCTAAGCCACTTCAGGGAGGCCGGATCTTAGCATCCTTGCCTGGCTCCCCCCAAAAAGACGAAAGGGCAGACCCGGCGGTTGCCGAATCTGCCCTTGTCTCGGTGAGCTGACATCCGATGCGATCCCTGGAGACCGCATGCGGATCAACGATTCATCTACTCCTGAGCACTCGCCGCTTCCATCGATTCGAGGCGCTGCTCGAGCTTTTGGATGGTCTCGTGCTGCTCGAGGGTGTAGAGGGTGAGCTCTTCGACCTTACGGAGCAGGGTGAGTTGCATCTCGGTGATGTTCAAGCCAGCGCCTTTGACCTCGGCGGCGGAGGGCACGTCGGGCAGATGGTTCTTCGCGTCGATGAACGCCTTGACCTCTTCCAAGGACCGCAGCTCATAGCCCTCGGCGAAGACGTAGTCAGGCACGTCGAGGTTCGTACCGTTGGAGACGAAGACACCTTCGATGGACAAGTCACCGCTATCGCGGTCGAAGGTGAAGACCGGTCCACCGCCACCGCGGGTGAAGGCAAAGTCACCCGTGACATTGAGGATATCGAAATTCCAAGTGGTGGAGGCGCCACCGTTGGTCATGCTGAAGCGGGGCCGGACGCTGGCACCACTGGCCTGCAGGTCGAGCAACGTATAGGTGCCCGCAGTGGCGGTGGTTTCTTCCACCAGGATCTTGGCCGTACCGTTGCTGCGTTCGACGTTGAGGGCGGCGTCGGGGGAGGCGTCGTTGAGACCCACATTGCCGTCGGCGGCGATGTACAGGGAGTTGGTAGGAGCACTGGGTTTGATCTTGAAGGGCAGCTTGGAGCCGTTGGTGATGTCGCGGATGAAGAAATTGGTCTCATTGCCGGCCAGGTCCCAGGTCTGGGGCGTGAAGCCCGCGGAGCCGTCTTGCTGAAGGCGCAGGGCGGGAGAGTTACCTTCGACGATGTGAATGTTGACGGCCGGGCTGGCGGTACCGTTGCCGATATTGCCGCCGTCATCGACATAGAGCGCGTTGTTCGGGGCGCCCGCTTCGATGGTGAACGGCGTCTTGCTGCCGGTGATGTCGTCGAGGGAGAACTTGTTGGCGCCGCCGTTGCTGCTGTCGTTGGCGGTGAGCTGCCAGTCGTTGTTTGGGAAGCTGCCGGACGAGCTGGTATCGTCGAACTTGATGCGCACGTTGTTCTCTTTCAGCCGCAAGGTATCAAAACCGAAGTTCTCACCGTTGGCGCAATCGGTACCAATACAAGCGCTGCCGTCGACGATCAGATCATCGGCGATCACTTGGTCCTTGTTGCCGCCGTTCTCTTCCACGGCGGAACGAGCGAAATAGCCATTGACCACGGTGAAGTAGCCGCTCTGCTTCTCACCCTGGGGAGCGACAACAAACTCGCCGGCAGCGCGTGCCCTTTTCAATGCATCGCTGACCTCAGGAATCCCGGTCAGCTCCCAGCTGTAGGTACCGTCTTGCAACAATACGCCGCCCTTGGTGAAGACATCGAACGAGGGTGCTTCGCCTACGGCATACTCCTGATGGAAGGTGCCACCGGGGCCGGAAACGGTGAGCATCATCTTTTGGCCGGTGGTCGGGCTCCAAACCACGCTGTTGTCGCCGACAGAGACGTCGGCAACCTGCGCCGAGGCGGCGGCGGTGAGGGTCAAGCTGAGGGCGAGCCCCGTCGCCAAAGCAGTCCACTTGTTCTTCGAATCGTTCATTCTTGGTCTCCTAATTGAATCCGAGGTGTTTCTGTTGAGTCGGCGGAGCGCTGGTTTAAATCCCTGGCAGCTGCCCCACTGACCCCTTTCTCCGGTGGCCAAGCCACCCATTTGAATTTGAGGTTGATCACCTGTGTCTGATCAATTCCCGTCCTTACTTATTCAAAGCGGACGTCTCGCCGATCCTGTCTCATTAATTTTGGAACTTTTTTCAGGAATCTTCCGAACCCGCCATGGGAAAGGCTTTGGCAGACGTACTTGCGCCCGGGAGACGACCTCGGGTTGCCCTGAGGCGTCGCGATGTCGAGTGCTTTCAGGGAATGGAGGGAATCAGGTGGGATCGCGGCGAGCCAAAAAATCCATCCGTTCAAACGCCGCCGGCGCCAAACCAGCCACTTCGAGGCGCTGCACACGGTCCCGTAAACGGCCCCAGGACGGCACATAAGCCCCTAACTGTCGGAGGTGATCGTCCACTTGAAGCTGGGTCCGATGCCACCCGCCGAGGCCCGTTTCGACCTCGGTGAGGATGGCGGAATCCTCGAAGGAGTCGTCGAAGCGGTCACCCCGGGGGTCCTCGAAGCGGTCGTCCCAAGGGTCAGAGATCACCCGCCGCGACGGCCAACTCTCGGACCTCAAACAGTCCCCTGCCCGATAGTAGCGGTAGACCAGACGCCGGTTCCGGCTGCTGTGATCGAGAAAAAGGCCCTCGCCGCCAAGATCCTTGGCCCAGCGGGCCGCTTGGTCGATGGAGAGACGGGAGTCGCGCCCCTCGTGGACCGCACGTAAGATCGTCCAGGCGTGTCCGCGGAATCGGAAGACGAGGAAGCACAGGCCACGTACCTCGATATTTTCGCCATAGGCATCCTGCTGCCAATGCTCGGCCGGGCACTGGACTTGCCACCAGGCGGCCACCTCCGTCGGGGCGGCACGCATCAAGAGGCAGATCTCTTCACCGTCGAAACGCCCCAGCCCACGTTCGGGCACCCGCGCGATCAGGTCGTCGTCGGCGAGGGTGGAAGACGGCTCTTCAGGGGAGGTTTCAGCCGCCATGGGGGCCCGTAAGGGTCGCCCCGAAACGTCTTTCAGGCGAGCACTGACCTCGGTATGCCCAGCGGCGATGGCCAGATCGATGGCCCGCTGGCCGTTGTCGTCTTCGGCTTCGGCCGAGGCGCCGGCTGCCAACAGTAGGTCGACAACGGCCCCGTGGCCTTGGGCTGCGGCGATCATCAGAGCATCACGCCCGCCGGTGGCCTTCCAGGTGGCGCGGGCCTCCAGGCGGGATCCCGCTTCGAGAATCCACTGCACGGGCCCGGGCTCACCGGATTCGGCGGCCCGCATCAACACCGTACAGCCCGCTGCATCGCGACTCTCCAAATCGATGCCATGAGCCGCCAGCTCCTCAAGCGCCGCCGCATCCCGAAGTCGGAAAGCCGACAGCAGCTCTCCGACATCGCCTAGTCCTGCCAAGGTCGGGCCTCGGGAAATGGACCGCGATCGGGCAATGGCTCAAATCCGGCCGCTACTTCGAGCTGCTCGGCGATGATCGCCAATTCGGTCAGGGACCTGAAGTACATGGCATAGATACGCCGCAGCACATCACCCGCCAAGGCGTAATAGTCGTTGGCCACACCACGCACCATCAAACCGATGTCGAGGCCATCGATATGAAATGGGTCGCGGGTTGAACCCAACCCTTTGTAAAGGGCCAGGATCGGTGGGTAGAGGGTGTCGATCTCGCGCTCGAAAAGCTCGAGCAATAGACGCTTGTTCTCCTCTTCACGGGACTCGATATGGCGCAGGGTAGCGAGCACCGCATGACGGTCCCTGAGCTCGAGCAGGGAGCGGAAGTTGTTGTTGACCTCCGCCACCACCGACAGCAGCTGCGGAGCTCGCCGTAACCAAACCTCGGCGGCGGCCGGGCGCGACGCCCACTGGCCATCGGTCAATAACAGCAGGGCAGACATCAAACGCTGCCCGGCTTGCTTCTCGAAAGCCTCCAACTTGCCGGAGACCTCCTGCATCCTGGCCACGGCATCCTGCTCCATGAGCTTCCACTCGCCGACCCCCATGCCTTGATGCTCAAAATCCACTTCGGCCAGCTTGAAGGCCTCACGTGCCCCAAGACGGCAGTCCACGATGACGTCGAAATCTTCCACCGTCGCCCAGTAGGCATCGAGATTGCGCTGGAATGTCTGCCGCTGTTGGCCCAAGACGGTCAGCAGCTCGGTGGAGGTGCGACCCTTGGCATCGAGGGTTGCCGCCACCGGCACCGGACGACGGCTGTTGATGGTGCCACCGAAGTAGCGGTAAAGGGTTTCGCCCGCTATCGCCGGGTGGCAGAGGTTGCCTAGGTATTCCTCAGCCGGCTCCAGGTGGACACCCCGCACCCCGAGTGAACGGTAAAAATCCACCGTTGCCCTCTGCGACAGGCCGGCGAAATCCCGAAACAGCACCGTCGAAGGCAAGGAAGATTTGAAGAGCCCTAGGCTGCCGAAGGGACGCTGTGGTCCATGCAGCTCTTGGGGGTCCGTCGCCAAGGGGTCCGTCGTCTTGGCGGCCGTCGTCAAGGGGGTGCTGGCCAAGGCCAGTTGGGCAGGGAGATGATCCAGCAAGACCGTGCTGTCGTCTTTTTTTGCCCCGTCCAAGGTTTCGAGGGTCTCGAGCAACTCGGCGTAGGCTTGGCGCATCGCCTTCTGCTTGCCGAGGGCCGATGCTGCGACCGTGTTGCCCACCATCTGCCGATGGAAACGATCAGCATCCCGACGGGCCCAACGCCGCGGTGTATGGCTGATCCACTCGGACAGTTTGACAAAAGCGGTCACCACCCAGCGAGTCGATGACAGGAAGACAAAAGCCAGAAAACCGCCGATCGCCGTCAAGACGCCGACCTCGCCGCCCTCGACACGGGAGTCGAGTCGATGTCCCAAGGACTCCTGGTAGACCAAGTAGTCGGCCAGGATGCGCTCCCCCCGACGATGTTGGCGGAGAATCCAATGCAGTAGATCGCCGCCGGGACGATAGGAGTAGGTTGCCAGCTCGCGGCTCAACAATCCGACCCATTCCGCCAATCTCAGCCCAGCCGCCAAAGGCAAGCCCAGAATCAAGACCAGCTCTTTGCTCTGCGCATCGGTTTGCCGGTGGAACAGCGACACTTCCGGATCCTGCACCACCTCGATACGCTGCGGAACCGGCGTGTCCATCACCTTGGCCAGAAAATCCACAAAGCCGAAGAGGACCAACTCCTGGCCCCGCTGCAAAGCCACACGATGCCGTTCCCTGGGTTGGCGGGTGAAGAGAGGCGACAGCAGGGCAAAGATCAAGTAGAGACACAGCAAGATGACCAGCACGAAGGAAAACGATCCCGATTCCCAGGTGTCCTCCACCGCCCCTTCCACCAACGCCTGCCCTTCCGTCGATGCGAAGTGATACATGGTGTAGGACAGGCCCAAGATGGCGGTCAGGTAGAGGACAGGTAGCAATGCCATGCCGGCGGCGAAAACCGGCAGTAGCCAGCGTTCGAGCCGCGACATTTCGACCTCTGGGGCGGCGTCGCGAAATCCTTTCAACAGCTCGCCGCGACGCCAGGGCCCGTAGCGTAGGGCTGGCCCGAAGGCGGGCATCAGGGGTGGTGGAGGGGCTGCCTGATCCGGCCCGATGGTCAAACGACGTTGCCAAGGCAGGTCCACTCGGTCCACCGCAGAGTCCGCATCAGCCGTCCGCTCCCCGGTCGTCGATTTGCCGGACCCTGTCCCTTGCCGGCTCGACTGAACGGCGGGTGCCGGCGGTTTTGGCGCTATCGCCAAGCGCTGGATTCCTTCCCCGAGCTGCGGATCCACCATGACTCGCAACGATGTCGCCAGGCTCGGCAGGGCGGCGGGATGAATCTCCTCCAGCCCACCTTCGAAGGTAAAACGCGCCGTCTCATCGGGCACCGTGATTCCCGGATGCCGACGGGCCAGCAGGGCGACGAAGTCCCTCAAGGCCTGTTCTTCCGTATCGGCGACGGGTAGCCCCCACTCGCCAAAGGCGATTCCCGCGGCCCGGATCACGAAGGGCCGATCCTGCCCACTGAGGATCAGCAGCAAGTGTGGATGAGGCTCCGGTCGCCCCGTCGTGAAGACAGCCGCCAGACGAATCTGTTGGAAGGCGACTTGACGCAGAAAACCGAAGCAGAAATCCACCCCCCCGTCAGCCGCCGTCAGACGGACGATCTGGCGGGGAGTGAATCGGGGCGAGGCGGCGTAGTGCTGGAGGGTGGCGGTCTTCACGTTGCCAAAAGACTAGCGCGATCCGACCCGAATGCAAACCACAGCAGCGCGGCATTGCACTATGCCGTCGAAACTACTCCCTCTCGAGATAGGTATAGCCGGCCAATCCGCGCTCGTAGATTTGCATCAGATGCCTGGCATCCTTGCGCGTCAGGCGTCCCGCTTGGATGGCCTTCTCGGCGGCCTTGCGCACCCCCGCCACCAGATCATTGCGGTGATAGCCAACGTAGCGTAGGCATTCTCGAACCGTATCCCCCGCCACCACGTGCTCGATGTCGTAGCCACCCTTGCCGTCCGACGCCACGTGCACGGTATTGGTGTCGCCGAAGAGATTGTGCAGGTCTCCGAGAATCTCCTGATAGGCCCCGACCAGTGCGATTCCCAAATAGTAGGGGCCTTCTTCGGAGCGCTGGTCGTGCAGCTCGAGGACAGGGCGTACGTCCCGCGGGCTGATGAAGCTGTCGATCTTGCCATCGGAATCGCAAGTGATGTCGGCCAAGATGCCCAAACGCTCCGGCTTCTCCTCCAACCGATGGATGGGGAGCACTGGAAACAGCTGGTTGATGGCCCAGGAGTCCGGCAACGACTGAAAGACCGAAAAATTGCAGAAGAAGGTGTCGGCCAACGCCTTTTCGATGCCTTCCAACTCCGGTGGTGTCCGTCCGAGATCGCGTACCAGTTGCTGAGATCGCCGACAAATGGCCCAGAAAATATCCTCTGCCAACACTCGGTGATCGAGGCTCATGAGCCCCAGATTGAACAATGCCAAGCAATCGTCGCGGTATTGCTGAGCATCGTGGTAGGCCTCCTGGAGATTCTTCGATGTCAAACCATGGAAGGTATCGAAGAGATGACCCAAGACCGTCGGTGCATCCTCAGGCGGTTTGTCCGGCAGTTGCCCGACCCCGAGCTCGCCAACCCCCAGGACCTCGACGACCAAAAGCGCATGGTGAGCCACCGTGGCTCGCCCTGACTCGGTCACCAAAATGGGGTGTGCCACACCGGCGGGATCACAAACTTCCATCATGCCGCCGACGATGTCGTTGGCGTACTCTTGGAGGGAGTAGTTCATCGACGACGGAAAGTTGGTCTGGGAGCCGTCGTAGTCCACCCCAAGACCGCCACCGACATCGAAGTAGCGCAGCGGAATACCCTTCTTGACCAGGTTGACATAGAGCCAACCCCCTTCACGCAGAGCGTCCTTGACGTTGCGGATGGACGAAATCTGGCTACCCAAATGAAAGTGCAGGAGCTCGAAGCAATCGGTCATTTCCTCCTGCGCCAAGTAATCCACCGCCTCGAGGATCTCCCGGGCTCCTAGGCCGAATTTCGACCGGTCTCCCCCCGACGCTTCCCAGTGTCCGGCACCGCGGGTCGACAGGCGGGTACGGATGCCGATGCGCGGACGGATACCGAGGCGGCGCGAAATGCTGACGATGTGGGGTAATTCGCTGGGTTTCTCCACCACCAAAATTACTTTGGGGCCGATGCGTGACGCCAACAGTGCCGTCTCGATGTACTCCGCATCCTTGTATCCATTGCAGATTACCAGGGCCTCGTCATCGGAGAGCAAGGACATGACCGCCAAGAGCTCCGGCTTGGAACCCGCCTCCAATCCGTAGTGGTAGCGGCCGCCGTGGCTGACTAAATCTTCCACCAGAAAGCGGTTCTGATTCACTTTGATCGGATAGACGCCGCGAAAGGATCCCTGGTACTCGTATTCTCCGATGGCGCTCTCGAAGGCCCCGTGGATGTGATCGATGCGGGCCCTCAATAGATCGGAAAAACGCACCAACAAGGGCGCGTCGATGCCCCGTTCAACAACCTCATCGACCAAGTCCTTGACATCGATGGACGAAGACGTTGCTTGGTCCCCGACACAGAGATGCCCCCTATCGTTGACTGAGAAGAAGTCTTTTCCCCATGAACGCACGCCGTAGAGGTCGACGGAGTCTTCGACCGACCATCGATTTGTATCAATACGGGCCATATATCGCTCTCCTAGAATGCTTGCCGAACACGTCCGCGGAAAAACCTGAGGAGCTTGAAGCGCATGATTGCTGCGGACGATCGCAAAGGCTCGTTGTGGAAGTGTGCCCAAAAGTCTCGCGGCCGGCGTGCGGCGGAACACGGTTCGGTGTCCTTTCCCCATGCCAGAGGACCTCGGCAGCGGCCGCACTCTAGCACCCCTTCTCACGCTCTAGCCATCTCTAGACATCTCGCGAAGCGGCCCTTTTTTGGATTCGTCCACGGAGCGCTGCTAGACTTGCAAGCTCGCCGCCCGCAAGTCGGCGCGCCGAGTGAGAACCCACCGCGGATCTACGGCCGCCCGCCGTCCGTGCGACCCGAGACGCTTTTTCGAATGAGGGACCGACCGAGGATGACAGACCACGCCACCATCAAGAAGTTCATGCTACGGAACTACCGCCATTTCAACGCCCGCAGCGTGGTCTCGGCCTCCCAAGGCTGGGTTGATCAACTCGAGGCGGACAACGCTATGTTCCTGAGCCTGGCTGGCGCCATGAGCACCGCCGAGCTCGGCATCTCCCTCGCCGAGATGATTCGACGAGGCAAGGTGCACGCCATCTCCTGTACAGGAGCCAATCTCGAAGAGGATGTCTTCAATTTGGTGGCCCACGACTCTTACCACCATGTGCCCAACTGGCGAGCCTTGAGCGCCGCCGAGGAAATGGAGCTGGCGAACCAGGGACTCAATCGCGTCACCGATACCTGCATCCCGGAAGAGGAAGCCATGCGCAAGATCGAGCGCCAGGTGCTCGATTTTTGGCAGCAAGCCGACCGTGCAGGAGAGTCCGCTTTCCCCCACCAATTCCTCTATCGTCTGCTGCTCAGCGGTCGTCTCGATGACGAATACCAAATCGACCCGGCCGATTCTTGGCTGTTGGCTGCCGCCCAACGGGACCTCCCCCTGTTCGTGCCCGGCTGGGAAGACTCCACCCTGGGCAACATGTTTGTCGCCTCGGTACGACGTGGTGATTTGAAGCATATGGGGACGGTCAAGAGTGGGCTCCACTACATGGATCACCTCATCGACTGGTACACCAGCCAAACCGCCGACCGCGAGGTCGGTTTCTTTCAGATCGGTGGCGGCATCGCCGGCGACTTCTCGATCTGTGTGGTGCCTCTGCTGCAGCAAGATCTCAAAAGACCCACGCCCCTGTGGTCCTACTTCTGTCAGATCAGCGACAGCACCACGTCCTATGGTTCGTACAGCGGCGCCGTCCCCAACGAAAAGATCACCTGGGGCAAGCTCGACGTGGAGGGGCCAAAATTCATCATCGAATCCGATGCCACCATTGTCGCGCCGCTAGTTTTTTCCTACGTTCTCGCCTCTTGAGCCCAAAACCAGCGGAGACCGATCATGCAACGAGCCACCTTTGACGCTCGCCTTGTCCTAGCAACCCTGCTCGTCCTGGCCGGTTTGGCGTTGCCGAGCGCCGCCGAGGACCCAGCCGCCACCCCCTTCGGCCTCTACAATGGCCGCCAGATCAATGCGGACCTGCTGGTGGGCGGCCAACCGTCACCTGAGCAGATCCAAGCCATGGCGGAAGTCGGCTACCGCTCGGTGGTCAACCTACGGGGTGAGGGCGAAGGGGGATCCTGGGAGGCGCGTCCCCTGCTGCAAGAGCTCGATCTAGCCTACCTGCATCTGCCGGTCGCCAGCAGCGACGACTTGACCCCTGACCTGGCGCGCCAGCTGGCCACCTGGCTCGAAGACCCCGAGCACTTGCCCGCCCTGGTGCACTGCGGTAGCAGCAACCGGGTCGGCGCCCTCTTCGCCCTCAAGGCCTTTCACGTCGACGGTCAAGACGCCGAAGAGGCCATCGAGATCGGGCGGCAGCACGGCCTCAAGAGCCTGGAGCCCAAGATTGCACCCAAGCTCGTCGAGCCACCGTTGGAGCAGCAGCCGGAGTGAAGCACCGGGCGACTGCTCACCGGATCGCCAGATAGCGACCAGCGGCCGCCGAGGATGTGTTAATTTGCCTCCATCAGCAGGCATCGGAAACCCAGATCCGCGGCGGCGGCTCGAACGAGGAGAGACCATCGATGGCCCAATTCAAGGTTCCCCACACACTCGTCCTTCTCTTCGGCATGATCCTCCTCGCCTACGCCATGACGTGGATTCTGCCCCAGGGTCAGTTCGAGACCCTCGAAGTAGACCACGGTCGGGAGCAAGTGGTGCCGGGAACCTACGAGACCCTGGAAACGCCGGAGCCGCTGCCCTGGCACACCGTCTTCACGGTGATCCCGCGGGGATTCCAGAAAGTCGAGTACATCATCTTCTTCGTCTTTCTGATCGGTGGCGCCTTCGGAGTCCTGCGCTCCACCGGCGCCATCGATGCGATGATCGGTGTCTTGCTACCCATTTTGGGCCGGGCTTCTTGGATGTTCATCGTCGGCGGCATGTTGCTGTTTGCCATCGGCTCGAGCACCATCGGCATGGCGGAGGAGTATCTACCTTTTGTGCCGGTGCTCTTGGCGTTGGCCATCGGCTTGGGATTCGACTCCATCACCGCTATCGGGGTGCTGTGCTGTGGTTATGCCATCGGTTATGGCTCGGCGGTGTTCAATCCCTTCACCGTGCTCATCGCGCAAGCCGTCGCCGGGGTGCCCTTGAACTCGGGTTGGTCTTACCGCTTGGTTTTGATGGTGGTTTTCCTGGCCATCGGTGTGCATCACGTCTGGAGCTATGCCAGTAAGGTGAAGAAGGACCCCAGCCGCAGCCTGGTGGCCGATATTCCCGTCGACCCATCCTTCCAAAAGCAGGACCACCCACGGTTCACCATGACCCATGGCCTGGTGCTCGCCGCCACCATCCTCACCCTGGGCATCATCGTCTACGGGCTGAGCGCTTGGGGCTGGTACGTGCAGGAGCTGGGCGCCGTGTTCTTGGGGCTGTCGGTGCTCTACATCGTGGTTGCCCGCTTGGCCCCCAGCGACGCCGCCTCGGAGTTCTGCCACGGCGCCGCCGAGCTCACCACAACCGCCCTGCTCATCGGCTTCGCCAATAGCATCCTGCTGATCCTGCAGGACGGCAAGATCATCGACACCATCGTCAACGGCGTCGCCCAACCCCTATCCCACATCGGCACCGCCGGCGCCGCCGTGGGCATGCTCTTCTTCCAGAGCCTGTGCAATTTCTTCATCCCTTCCGGCAGCGGCCAGGCCTATGTCACCATGCCGGTGATGGCCCCCATCGCCGATCTGGTGGGCGTGCAACGGCAAGTCGCCGTCCTGGCCTATCAATTCGGCGACGGCGTCACCAATATCCTGGTGCCCACCAACGCCGTGCTGATCGGTATTCTCACCATGGCCGGCATTCCCTATGATCGCTGGCTTCGTTTCATCTTCCCCTTCATGGTGAAGATGTGGATCGCCGGCTCTCTGGCCATGGTCGTCGCGGTATGGATCGGTTACAGCTGAGTTAGGGCCGCGGGAAGACAATCATCAACCCATCCCGCTTGTCTTTCAAGCCGCCAGCTGTGTTGCCAAGAAGCTTAGGTGGGCCCGCCATGCGCGCTTCTCCGCGCCTTGTTGACGAGTCGAAATCCAACGCGCTGTTGGGCGATTATCATCTCCCGCGACCCTTAGGAGCACATTGTCCATGATCCCGAAGGCCTACTTACGGCATCTCCTCCTTGCCCCGCTCTGCTTCGCCATGACGGTCACCTGGGCGAGGGCTGTCGAGGCCGGCGGCGACGGGTCGGGCCATGACCTGGCCTTCAAGATCTCGATCCGCGAAAGTGGCGTTTACGAGCTCACCTTCGATGCCCTGCGCCAGGCCGCCGGCCAAGACACAGTCCTGGCCGAGCTGCCCTCTGAGCACCTCGCGCTGACCGTCGACGGCGAAGGCATCCCCCTGTGGATCGACGACGGCGGCGACGGCCGATTCGGACCCGGGGATCGGCTCGAGTGGATCGGCGAGCGCCGCCACGGTGCCGATTCCTTCTTCCACGCTCACAGTCCGCACAATGTGTACCGCCTCTCCCTGACCGGCGAGGCGAAACGCATGCTGAGCCCGTCGGCTCAACCCCCGGGTCCTCTGCGCCGTCAATGGAAGGTGCTCGCCGTTGCCGACCACCTGGAAGAGGATCGCTTGATGCTGCGCTTCGGCAAGCGGGAAAGTGTCACCTCCTCCGACGACGGCCGCTCAGTGCATCGCGATCCATGGCATTGGGCCAAGCTGACACACTTGGACCGCCGTCCCTTTCGCCTACCCCTCGACCTCTCGACTTACGATGCCGAAAGCTCACAGCCGCTGCGCCTGCGTCTCGAGCTCAGCGGTTGGTCGTGGCCGATCCCCAAACGCACGGAGGTGCCCGATCATCAAGTCGATGTGCTGCTCAATGGTGCCCTCTTGGGTTCCGGCACCTGGGATGGTCAAGACATCCATGAGCTGGTTTTCGACCCCGTCGATCCGGCACTGATCAAGAAAGGCAAGAACATCCTGCAGGTGTCCGTCCCCAAACGCGCCCCGCTGGAGGGCGGCGACCCCCTGATCGATGTCGTGCTGCTCAACTGGATGCAGCTCGACTATCCGCGGCGTCATGTCCTGCGGGTCGAGGAGGAGCGTTTTGCCCTGCAAAAGGCCCGCACCGACCGCTGGCTCACCTTCACGACGGAACCGGGACAACGCTTCACCTTTTACGGAGCCAGGGGTTGGCGCTTGGCCGAAGAAGCGCAACGGATCACCGACGACGCCAAGAAAACTCAACTGTCATGGCTGCCGCCGGCCCTCGGCACCGACCCGGCGACCTCGAGCGACACGGCAACCTCGAGCGACTCGGCGACCTTGAGCGACACCGTCTACGCGGTACGGCAAGGTGCTCTCTCGACCCCCGAATCGGTGACCGTCGACCATCGCTCCAATCTGCGGAACAGCGAGCAGCAAGCGGACTACCTGATGATCACCCATCCGCGTCTCCGGCAAGCCATTGAGCCCCTGGCGAAGCTACACCGCCAACGGGGCTTGCGGGTGACGGTGGTCGACGTCGACGACATCTACGACGAATTCAACCACGGCATCGTCGACCCCGCCGCCATCCGGGATTTCATCGGCCATACGTACCACCGTTGGACCTCCCCCAGGCCGCGATTTGTGCTTCTCGTGGGGGACGCCAGCTGGGACGTCAAAAACGAAGATCCCAACGACACCAACTATGCCGACTGGACGTATCGCCCCGGCGAAAAGCGACGATTCAGCAAGAACACCAGCTTCGCCTACGACGGCGAGGCAACCGATCCGGCCCACCGCAACCTGATTCCGGCCTGGAGCTACGCCAGCAACGAGGGCCATGCGGCCAGCGACAACGGCTTCGTCACCGTCGATGGCGAGGATGTTCTACCCGACCTGGCCATCGGCCGCCTGCCGGTGACCGAGCCGGCCGAGGTCGCCGCCATCGTCGACAAGATCCGAGATTACGTCATCGCCTCGCCGGTGGGCCCTTGGCGACGGGACGTGCTTTGGATCACCAACGACATGAGGTCCTTCCAGAACCGCAGCCATCGTTTGGCCGGTGAGTTGGCCAAGATCGGCTTCAGTGCCAACGAGATCTATCCGTCGTCGGACGAAAGCGACAACCTGCAGCACCAATCGGCCCTGCGGCAGGCCTTCGATTCGGGCCAGCTGATGGTGCATTTCTACGGCCATGGTGGGCGTTACATCTGGCGTACGGGGCCGCCGGACTTGAAGAAGAATCACGACCTCTTCACCCTCGACGACCTGGATTCGCTGTCCCCCTCGGAGCGCTTGCCCTTGGTGCTCAGCATGTCCTGCTACTCGGCCCCTTTCGACCATCCGACGGCGGACTCCATCGGCGAGAAGTTCCTGCGTTTGGACGACCGCGGCGCCATCGCCGTCTTGGCCGCCTCCTGGCGCAACAGCCCCAGTGTGCGCTTCAGCCGTCGCCTGCTCGACGAGCTGACCCAGCGCCAACCCATCGGCGAGGCGGTGCGCCGGGCCAAGATCGATTCCGGCAGCGAGGTGATGATCGCCCTCTATAACCTGCTGGGAGATCCCGCCCTGGAGCTAGCACTACCCCAGCGGCCGCTGACCATCGAGCCCCTGCCGTCGGGACAATTGGTGGTCGATCTGGCCGACGCCGAGCTGACCGAAGGGCGGGCCATGGTCACCTGGCTGACGATGACCGGGGAGGTGGTCGACCAGCAGGAGGTGGCCGTCGAGGGCCCCCGACTGCAGCTACCGAGCTCTGAGAAAGACGGAAGTCGTCAAGTCCAAGTCTATGTTTGGAACACCGAGCGAGGCCTCGACGCCCTGGGCACCCTGAAGTTGCCGAAGGACGGGGCGACCGCGGCACCGCCCTCGCACACCGTTCAAGAAGCGGAGCGCCGCTGACACCGTGATCGCCGAACGAAGCGTCTCGACCCAACCGTCACCGCCGAGCGATCGTCCCCTGCACGCTGTCGCAGCTCGATCTCGGCGCCCACAAATCACCGCCAGGAGCGCACCATGACGCAGCCCCTTCACCCCCTAGTCTCGGCCCTCTGGGGGCTGGCCCTCTGCGGGTTGGCCGTCGCCAACCTCGCCCTGGCTGAGACGCCCCCCGAAGAGCAGCACGAGGCGGCAGGCCAAGAGGAGGCCGAGGGGGGGCAGACCGAGCACGGCGAGTCGCACCGTGGAGCCGAGGACGGGACGGCGTCCCAAGTCGCTGATTCCTCCCAAGGCCCTGATACGTCCCGAGACCTTGATACGCCCCAAGACCCTGATTCGCCCGAAGATCCTGATATGACCCAAGACGAGGTCGAGAACCCAACGGAGCTTTACGACAAGACGATCCGCTGGGCCACCGCCTCCGAAGTGGACAACTTCGGCTACGACATCTACCGTGGAGAGTCCGCCGACGGCCCCTTCACCCGGCTCACCGACGAGCCGATCACCGGCGCCGGAACCACCGACGAGCCGAGCTACTACACGTATATCGATAAGGGTCTGGACCCCACCAAGGACTACTACTACTACGTCGAGAGCATCTCGATGTTCGGACAACGGGAGCGCTTCACACCGATCCAGAAGGTCGCGGCGCGCCTAGCGGAGCCCACCAACGATGCAGCCGAGCCAACGGCGGACCCTGCAGAGGCCAAAGGCCCTGAGCAGCCCGAACATTGATCGACGCTACCCTCGGTGGATGGCTGGGCTGGGCATGACCCTTCTCACCGCCGTGGGTCCCGTCTGGGCTCCGGTCGATTCCGGCCCCCTCCACGCCCAGCCGAAGAGACCTGCTGTCCAAGAGGTACTGGTGGCCATCGATGCTGGACGCTTCGACGACGCCGAGAGCTTGCTGCGTCGCCACCTGGCCGACGGAGGAAAGGGCCCGGCGGTCCATTTCCTGTTGGGCGAAGTGCTGATGCAGCAGTATCGCCCGGCGGAGGCGGAGGAGCCCCTGCGCCGGGCCGTCGCCGGTCGAGCCGACCGCCCCCGCTGGCACCACCGTCTGGCCGTGTGTTTAGCTCAACAGGGTCAATGCCGAGCTGCCCTGCCGTGGCTGGACCGGGCCATCGCCCTCGAGAGCACACCCGAGCGACTCTTCGACCGCGCCCAGTGCCAGCTGGCGGGGGGCCATTTCCAAGACGCCGAAGCGGATCTCCTGGCCGTTGTCGACACGGCCCCCGATCACCACAGGGGTTGGTTCGAGCTCGGTCTCTTGGCCAAGGACCGGGGCGACGACGCCCTTGCTCAGCAGCGCTTTCATCGGGCCCTGAGCCTCGACCCCGAAAACATCGAAGCCGGTTATCAGACCGCCCTCTCGTCCCTCGCTATGGGCCAGCCCGAGGCAGCCATCGACGGCCTACGCCGCGTGCTGCAGAAGATCCCCGGGCACACCGGAGCCGTCTATAACCTGGGCCGGGCCTTGCAAAGCAACGGCCAGACCCAAGACAGCCGTGAGGTGTTGGCGGAGTTTCGCCGGCTCAGCCAGCGGCAAGATCTGCTCGACAATCACCTACAGTTCCTCCAGCTCCATGCCACCGACATCGACGCTCGCCTCAACAGCGGCAAGCTCCTGCTGTCCATGGGACGGGTCGACGAGGCCATCGGGCATCTCGAGATCGCCCGGCAGCTCGCCCCCGAGCACCTCCCCACCCACCGGTTGCTGGTCGAGGCCTATGGCTTAACGGGACGGTCCACCGAGGCATACCAGGCACAGCGGGATGTCGAGCGTCTGGCCGGGCTCGAGGCAGGGATCGAGCCATGAGGCATTCTCAGACATGTTTCCCTTGGCCAAGGACACTTGTTGTGGTCTTGGCCTTGCTCGTCGGCGGCTCGACGGGTCTAGCCGCCGAGCCTCCCCTGTTGGTCGATGTCAGCGATCTGGCGGGGCTCGATTTCACCCACCACAAAGGTGCCACCGGCCAGCGCTACTTGCCCGAGACCATGGGGGCCGGGGGTTGTGTGCTCGACTTCGACGAGGATGGATGGATGGACCTCTATCTGGTGCAATCGGGCCCCCTGCCCGGCAGCAAAGGTCCCGTGTCGGCGAGCCCTAAGGCGTCGGCGCAGCCATCGCACCCCGGCAATCGCCTCTACCGCAATCAGCGGGACAGCACCTTCCGCGATGTGACCTCCGAGGTGGGCGGAGGCGACCGCGGTTACGGACAAGGGGCGGTGTGCGCCGACTACGACGGCGACGGCGACCAGGACATCTATGTGACCAATTTCGGGCCCAACGTCCTGTTGCGCAACGACGGGGGGAAGCTGCGGGATGTCACCGCATCCAGCGGCGTGGGGGATGCCGCTTGGAGCACCAGCGCCACCTTCTTCGACGGCGACGGCGACGGCGACCTCGACCTCTACGTCGTCAACTACCTGCAATTTTCCGTCGCCGAGCACCGCGATTGTCGCCACGGCGCCAGCCAGATCTCCATCTACTGCCACCCCGATGTCTACCCCGCCGCCGCCGACACCTACTACCGCAACCGCGGCGACGGCACCTTCGAGGTACACACTGCGGCCGCTGGCCTCCTCGACCGGGACGGCAAGGGGCTCGGCGTCATCGCCTTGGACTTCAACCGCGACGGCCGGCAAGATCTGTACGTCACCAACGATTCGACGCCCAATTTCCTCTACCGCAATCTCGGTCAGGGACGTTTTACCGAGGAGGGGCTCATCCTCGGTGTCGCTTTCAATGGCGACGGCAAGACCGAGGCGGGCATGGGAGTCGATGCAGGCGATGTCAACGGCGATGGTTTCAGCGACCTGGCGATCACCAATCTGAGCCTGGAGAGCAATGCCCTGTACTTGGGCGGCGGCGACGGCTTCACCTATGCCACCCGACGGGCAGGCATCCACGGCCCGTCCTATCCGGTCCTCGGCTTCGGCACCCACCTGGTGGATCTCGACGCCGACGGTCACCGCGATTGGGTGGTGATCAACGGCGACGTGCTCGACAACATCGAGCTGGTCAACGACTCCCTGACTTGGCATCAGCCGGGCCAGATCTTCCTCGGCGATGGCCGCGGAAGGTTCAGCTTGCTGCCGCCCCAACGGACCGGCGACCTGGCCATGCCGCGGGTGGGCCGCGGCAGCGCCGTCCTCGACTACGACAACGACGGCCGGCTCG
This sequence comes from Acidobacteriota bacterium, assembly GCA_029263315.1. GTDB lineage: Bacteria > Acidobacteriota > Thermoanaerobaculia > Multivoradales > J023 > JAJCXR01. The sequence goes on from JAJCXR010000050.1 coordinate 133,851, forward strand.
ATCTGCTGGTCTCCTACAACGATGATCGGGCCCGTCTCTATGGCAATCGAGGGCCGTCCCGCCGTTGGATCGGGGGTCGGCTGATCGCCGTCGGCGCCAACCCCGACGCCCTCGGTGCCCAAGTCATCCTGGCTCCCATGCCCGGTGGCAGCTTGCCGAGACAAAGCGCTGAGCTGCGGGCCGGATCCAGTTATTTGGCGAGCTCCGACCGCCGCGTCTATTTCGGGCTCGGCGACTATTCTCAACCCGTTCGTCTCCAGGTGCGCTGGCCCGACGGCAGCCACCAGAGCTTCGATAATCTGCCTTCGAACCGCTATCATGTCCTGCGGCAACGCCTATCTATCCCTCCCAAAGTGCCAGGAGAACCACCATGAGAACTTTCCGCTCAGCCCCTTCGGGGAATTTGCTAGCCCTTGTCTGCTTGCTTGCCCTCGGCGCCTCGACGGTCGTAGTGGCCGACCATCACGAAACCAAGCCGGCCGATCAACAGGTCACCGCCGAGCAGGCCGAAGCCTTCATCAACGATGCCGAGAGCCGTCTCCTCGAAGCCTGGAAAGAAGGCGCCCGAGCCTCTTGGATCCAAGCCAATTTCATCACCTATGACACTCAGACTCTGGCCGCCGAAGCCAGTGAGAAGGTCATTGGCCTTACTGTCCAGCTGGCCCAGGAGGCGGCCCTTTTCAACGATCTCGACTTGCCCTACGACACCCGTCGCAAGCTGGAACGGTTGAAGCTGGATCTTTCCCTGCCCGCCCCATCCAATCCCCAAGAAACCGCCGAGCTGGCGAGCATTGCCGCCGAGCTACGCAGCATTTACGGCAGCGGCGAGTACTGTGAGGGCGAGACCTGTTTTGATGTCGAGGACGTGGGCCAGGTCTTCACCGACAGCCGGGACGCCGACGAGCTGCTGGCCGCCTGGCAAGGCTGGCGCACCGTCTCACCGCCCATGCGAGAGCAATTCCAACGCTATGTCGAGCTGGCCAACAAGGGGGCTCAGGAGCTTGGTTTCGCCAACCTGGGAGCGATGTGGCGCGACAAATACGACATGCCACCGGACGATTTCGCCGCCGAGCTCGATCGTCTGTGGAACCAAGTTGCCCCACTCTACAAGTCGCTGCATTGTCATGTCCGGGCCCGTCTCGGCGATACCTACGGCGAAGAGGTTGTTGCCCCCGGCAAGCCCATTCCGGCCCATCTATTGGGCAACATTTGGGCCCAAACCTGGAGCAATACCTATGAATTGGTGGCCCCTGAGACCGACCAACGCTCCTATGATCTGACCGAGCTCTTGCAAACCCAAGAGGGCATCGACGAGCACGAGATGGTGCGTTACGGCGAGCGCTTCTTCACCTCCTTGGGTTTCGATCCGCTGCCGGACACCTTCTGGGAACGTTCTCTGTTCAAGAAGCCGGAGGACCATAAGGCGGTCTGCCACGCCAGCGCCTGGGATTTGGACTATCAGGATGACCTGCGCATCAAGATGTGCATCGATGTCGACGCCGAGGACTTCAACACCATCCACCACGAGCTCGGCCACAACTTCTACCAACGGGCCTACAACCAGCTGGCGCCCCTCTACCAAGACAGCGCCAACGACGGCTTCCACGAAGCGGTGGGCGACACCATCGCCCTGTCGGTGACCCCGGGCTACTTGGTGCAAGTCGGGTTGCTCGACAAGGAGCCGCCGCCGGAAGAGGATCTTGGCTACTTGCTCAACCTGGCCCTCGACAAGATCGCCTTCCTACCCTTCGGTCTGCTCATCGACCAATGGCGCTGGAAAGTTTTCTCCGGCGAGTTTACCCCTGAGATGTACAACCAGTCCTGGTGGGACCTGCGCCTCAAGTACCAGGGCATCGCACCGCCGGTACCCCGTAGCGAAGCCGACTTCGACCCCGGTGCTAAATATCACGTCCCGGCCAACGTGCCCTACACCCGCTACTTCCTGGCCCACATCCTGCAGTTCCAATTCCACCGCGCCCTGTGCGATATCGCCGGCTTCGAAGGCCCCCTGCACCGCTGCTCCATCTACGGTAGCAAGGAAGCCGGGCAACGGCTCGACGCCATGCTCACCATGGGTTCCAGCCGCCCGTGGCCGGAAGCCCTCGAAGCCCTCACCGGGCAACGGGAGATGGACGCCACCGCCATCCTCGACTACTTCGCGCCCCTCGCCGAGTGGCTCGATGAGCAGAACGAGGGCCGTCAGTGCGGTTGGTGAAGCCTATTGGGTGAATTGAGGCAAGGATCACGGAGCATCAGGTGTTGCGCGGCGTGACCGGGTAGACCTGATGCTTCCGGGCTCCATTGTCTTCACTCACAATGGTCATCTGATTCGGAAATCAAGGCTATTGATCAGGCCGACCGCATTCATGCACTGGATTCCGAGGGTTTTGCACACATCGGGGATATGCCGACGTCCACGCTTCTTCCCGGGTTTCGAAGCTTCCGAAGTCACGACGCAGCGGTCGGTGGGAAACGAGAGAGCGTACCCGATCAGGAACGGATCTCGACCCACCTCAATCACCTCAGCGTCCGTGAGATCCGACGCATAGCCGCGGCTCACCACCTCGTTGACCGTCGCGGGCGCTGCTTCTTCGCCAAGGAGTAGGTGCCGCTTGACCACCTCTGTACGCGCCCATGTCCCGAGAAGGTCCTTTTCGTCCTTGAACTCCTCCCAGATCTCGCGGGGTATTGCGATTTTGCGAGCTTTTCCCTGCATGATCAGCCAGCCCCAAAACTGCGGAACCCGATCTAGCTGAAAAAAGCCGTTCGCCGCATCGATCAAGACGTTGGCGTCAAGGAGGTCAAGCACTTGTTTCTCAACCGAGGGCAGAGCCCGTCGAGACGCTCAGTAATTCTGAAACGTTGGTCGGCTTGACGCCCAAGACTTGGCCAGCCCTACCTGTCGTCAGAGCGCCGCTACTCAAGAGATAGGCGACTGCGCCCAAGAGAGCATCACCGATTCGGTGCCGGCGGACGACGTAATACGATGGCCCGCCTTCAGCTTGACGAGCTTTTACGCGACGCCCTTCACGTCGGCGGCTCCAGTCAACATAGAACTCGTCCTTGAGTCGGGAAAATTCTTTGAAATCTAGAGCGCCTATCTTTTGAAGGCGGTAGGCCACCAATGTCCTGCTGACCATCTTGTCTCTGGCAAACCGAGTGATCTCCTGCGATCGATCTGAATCGACCGCCCGTATCACTTGACTGAGCCGCCGAATCTCTTCATCGCCAACCAACAGAAGGCTCGCGACGTCGTTGCAGAATCGCTCCACCTGGGTAGATCCATCGGTATTGCCGCTCACCCCAGAACGCCCGAGAAGTAGATGGCAGAGCTCGTGCAGTAGCGTAAACGACCAAGCGGCTCGAGCATCGCGGTCGTTGATCACGATGAACGGGGCAATGTCATCGGCGAGAACGTAGCCTCGAAAGGTGTCAACGGAAATGGCCGTATGGTGGCTCCCAAGGTCGCCGATCAGAAGAACGAAGACGCCGGCACCCTCGGCCCATCTCCGAAGGAGAGCGAAGGCCTTGCCGTAGTTTTGCGCAGCTCGATATTGCGAGCGGTCGAACTCGAGAATCTGAGACAGCTCGCTTGCAAGGCGTTCGGCGCCTTGAGAAAGATCCCATGCCCCCACGAAGTCAAGGTGCTCAGTGTCATCTTCAGCTTCGAGAGCAGCTCGAATCAAACTCTGGCGGGCCAGTACATCTCGCATCAAGGCGTCGAGAAGAGGCTCATCATCGCGCGGTGCCGAGACAAGGGTCGTTCGGAAGTCCTCGCCACGATCCGTTGTCCGAGGAGGAGCACCAAGATAAAACACAACCAACGGTCGACGATACTGCTTGGCCATTTTGACCAGAAGCGCTCTCGTCGGTGAATCCTGCCCACGCTCCAGTGCGGCCAAACGATCGGCGGGCTCAACGCCTCGAGCCCGACGTAGTCCTATCTTGCCCGCGGCTTCTGCAAGGTCAAACCCGGCTGTTTCACGAGCCCACACCAGGAGCTCAGGGTTCACTTTCGGCATCGCTATTTTCTCCTGCCAGAAATTTGCTCCAGCACCTAGAGGACCGTCAGCCAGTGGTTTCCAGGGATCAACATCACTGTTGCGCTGGCTTCAAGCGCTCCTTCGATCGCCTCTTCCAGAAAGGCTATCATCCTGTACTCGCTTGAGCTCAGCTCGTGGCCGCCCAGAAATCCTACCGTCGTTGCTTCCTTTCGCCGAGGGCCAAATCACCCTGATGCCTTCGTGGCCGACAGAACAGACCAGGGCGCGCCCGTCACTGCCGTGCATCCAGGCAGAGGGCCGCATCGCCCCAATCGAGGATCTTGCGATCCGTGGTCGTCAGTTGAGCTTTCATCGCCAGAGCGGTCGCCGTGATCAGACGATCTGCCGGATCCCCATGGAAAGAGCTGAGAGTGGCTGCCATGACACCTATCTCGCCGCTTATGGGGATCTCGCGGAGTCCATTCGAGAGCAGGTTATGCCTCCAAACTAGAGTGGGTACCGATAGAGCGATTCTTTGGCGCTCTACCAACATCGCCGTCTCCCAGAAAGTGATCGCCGAAACAGCCAACGCGTCTTCTTGTAGAGCGGAATCGACGAGTTGACGGGTCTCTCGACCCAATTGCCGATCACCCGAGTCAAGCCAAATCAGGACGTGGGTATCCAGAAGGATCACGACTCGACATCCCATCCTTCGTCTATCGGCTCAAGAATATCTCCCAGGATCGTTAGGCTCCCCTGATGGAGCCCAAAGAGACTCGCGGGTCGTTCGGGATATGGAGAAAGCAACGAAACGGGCTTGCCTCGCTTGGTGATCACCACCTGCTCCCCCGTCTTTCCGATCTCGTCCATCAATTTGAGACATTGCGCTTTGAACTCAGAAGCCTTGATCGTTCTCATAACACTATTGTGACCATGGTCATGACCATAGTCAAGTCGGCCCGGGCCCCCCGGTCCCTCGGGGACATCTCACTCACAATGTCTTCGCATGGGCTGCCGACTCACCGGCATATTTCAGCGGTCGATCTCACCTCGTCCAATCGGCTCGCCAAACAACGTCAGCAGGGCAGGCAAGACGACCATCGCCGCCACCATGGCCGCGGCGATGGTGGTGGTGGTCAAGGCGGCGACCCGGAAGACGGGCTCGAAGTCGCTGGTGAAGAGGATCGAGAAGCCGGCGATGAGCAACAGGTTCGACGCCACCACCGCCGCTCCAGTATGGCGGAAAGTCTGGCGAATCGCTGCATCGAGGGCCATGCCTTGCCGTCGCAGTTCGCGGAAGCGGGTCAAGAGATGGATGGTGTTGTCCACCGCCATGCCGATGGTGATGCAGAACACCACCGCCGTCGAGGTATTGAGCTGGTAACCCCACAGGGGCATGGTGCCCAGGGTCAGGGCGAGGGGGAGGAGGGTCGGCAGGACGCTGAGCAACCCGACCCGCAAGGAGCGGAAGACCACCACCATGACGACGAAGATGACAAACGACGCCGTGGCCAGACTGAACAACAGGTCGCGGATGAAGAAATCGAGCCCGCGGGCTGAAATGTAGGCATTGCCGGTGACCCGCATCGTCGCCGAGGCTCCCAAGGGGGCCAGCCAGTCGGCTTTCTGCGCCTCGAGGCTCTCCAAGGTGCGGAGGGAGGCTTGGATCCCGCAAGCGCACAGTCGGGTGGCCAGACGGAGCCGGGAGCCATCGACGTTCAGGTATTGACGCAGGACCTGGGGTTGCAAGCGCTCCAGCGCCTCGACGGCGAAACGTATCTTCTCCGTAGTCAGCAGTGCCATGACGTCGTCATCGTCGACGACACCATGTACCTCCGCCACCAGATCCACCAGCGACGAGGTGGTGAGCACCGTCTCCTGCTGCTCGAGCCCCCGCTGGATGACAAATACCTGCCGTAGCCCCTCTCCGGTGGTGAACGTCCCCGGCTCGGCCGCTAGCTCGATCTCCAGTGGTTGGATGCCCCCCAGCTTGTCTTCCACCAGGCGATTGCTTTCGTAGATCGGATGGCCGGGGGGAAAGGTGTCGATGACGTTGGCGTCCACCGGCACTCGGCTGCCCACCCAAAGACACCCCACCAAGGCCAGACAGGCTCCGCACAGCACCGCCTTCGGCCAGCGCTGCATAGTGCCCACCAAGGCGTCCAACCAGCGCCCTCCGCCCCCCCACCCAGCAGCTTGGGTCTTGGCCATGGGTCTATTGGCGAACAGGCTGGTCACCGTCGGCAGCAGGATCACCAGAGCGACGTAGGAGAGCATAACGCCGGCCCCCGCCTGCCAGCCCAGCTGGCGCAGGGTCTCGTTGCGCGCCGTCATCAACGAAGCGAAGCCGATGGCCGTCGTCACGGTGGTCAAGAAGGCCGGGAAACCCAGCTCGGCCATCATCGTACGCGCTGCCTGGGGCGGATCTTGCCCCCGCCAGCGGGCCTGGCGAAAGCAGTGCAACATGTGGACGGCATTGCAGACGCCGATCACCAAGACCAGGCTGGGGACGATGTTGTTGACCACATTCACCTGCGTGCCGGTGAGAGGCAACACCGCCAATCCCCACAGGCTGGCGAATCCCACCGCCACCAGGGGCAGAAAAGTCATGCCGAAATGTCGGTAGAGGAGGAACAGCAGGATCAGATAAACCGCCGCCGTCAGCGGCCAGAAGCCCCGTTGCTCCCGTTTCAGATTGCGCACTGTCTCGACGCGTACAAACGGCAGACCGGCGAGTTGGACGCTGTAGCGGGCAACATCCTCGAGGTCGCCATCGGCGACCCTCTCCGCCTCGGCCGTCACCAGAGCTTGTAGCTTCTCCTGCAGCTCCGCCAGCGGCGCATCGAGCAACGAGTGATCCTCCAGCTCCGGTCGCAGGGCGACGATGATGGCCGCCGTCGTGCCATCCTTCGACACCAACTGGCCCCGCACCATGCGAGAGCTCGCTACCTGTTGCTGCACCAAACGGGCGGTGGCCTGGTCGATGGGAAGACCCTCCACCAAACGCGGCATGCGGCCCGTGGCGATGGCCATCATGCGGCTGGCGGCGTCTTTGCGAGGTAGCCGGGTAAGGCCAAAGACGCCTTCTCCTAGGCCACTTTCGTCGATCAACGCCGCCATCCGGTACTGCAGCGTCAAGCCTCGACGATCAATGGCCGCTGCGGGGCGATCGGCGGCCAGAACCACCAGAAGAATGTTGTCGCGGATCTCGAAACGCTGGGCGTGCTGCTGGGCAAAGAGCTGCTCTTCGTCGCTGAATTTTTGCAGCGCCTCGGGCCGGAAGTTGAATTCCAGACGGGTCATCAGAGCCAAGGAACCCGAGGTCAAAACCAGGAGCAGGAGAAAAACCCAACCTCGGTGGCGGATCTGCCAAGCGGCCAATCGGTCGAAGAAGCTTGCCATGGGAATCGCATCATATCCCCTTCTTCCGGCATGACGCTTTGGTGAAAGTCCAACCGTTGTGTCAGCCGCTGTCAAGCTTCTGTCATAGGGTTCTCAGAATTCACACCGGGACTCCACCGGCGCCTAGGATAGGACTCTGATCTCAGTCCCAGCTGGCCACGAACCCGCCCAGGTAGCCCGGAGGAAATCCCATGTCCACTATCGACCCCCGCCCCAGCGTCGGCATCACATCCATCGGCCTCAGCCTGCCTTCCCTAGCCCTGCCCCTCAGCGAGCTGGCCAAGCTGCGCGGTGAAGACCCCGGCAAGTACCTATACGGCCTCGGTTGCTGTGAAATGGCCCTGTGTGCTGGCGACGAGGGTGTCGTCGAGCTGGCGACCACCGCCGCCGAGCGGGCTTTGGCTCGCTGGAGCGGCGATCTCCAGGACATCGGCTTGATCGCCGTCGGTACGGAATCGGCGCTCGATATGAGCCGTCCCTTGAGCGCTTGGGTGGCCGATCGATTGGGGTTGCGCGGCGCCGTGCGTTCCTATGAGGTCAAGCACGCTTGCTACGGCGGAACTTTGGCCCTCAAACAGGCCGCAGAGTGGCAACTGGCCGGCGCCAGCGGCGGCAAGGCGGCCCTGGTGATCGCCGCCGACGTGGCTCTCTACGCTCCCCTGGATCCCGGCGAACCCACCCAAGGGGCCGGCGCCGTCGCCATGATCATCGAGGGGTCGCTAACCCAGCGTCCAGCGGTGGCCACCATCGATCCAACGTCCCATGCTTGGAGCGAACCGGCCTTCGATTTCTGGCGTCCCGTCGGCGAAGAGTTTCCCCGCGTCGATGGTCCGTTCAGCCTCGATTGTTATAAGCGGGGGGCCGAGCACTGTCTGACCCAGTGGATTGGAGAACGAACGGCCGTCGACGCCTTGGCCGAGCTCGAGGCGCTTTGCTTCCACGTACCGTTTCCCAAGATGGTCAAGAAGGCCGTGTTGCATTGCGCCGAAGCCTTCGGCCTCGAAGAAAGCGAAGCCTCTGACCTCTTCAGCCAGAAGGTCGACCCGACAATGGACTGGAACCGCCACTGCGGTAACGCTTACACCGCCAGCCTGTGGATCGCCGTCGCCAGTGCCCTCGCCGGCATGACAGAGGGCTGCAGGATCGCCGCCTTCTCCTATGGCTCCGGCTTCGGCGCCGAGCTCTTGACACTCACCGCCGGTTCGCAGGCTGCCGAGGGCCCTTGGGTCGACGATATCGAGACGGATTTCGCCCGGCGACAGACCATCGACGCGGCAAACTACGAGTTGTTGCGCGGCCTGCAAATGGCCCAAACCGCCTAGATCTGCGCCGGGCCCCCGGCTGACTATTCGGCGGCCTTGTCGCGGCCCTCCGCTTCGTCCTTGGCCTCTGGCTCCGACTCGATCGCCGTCTCGTCCTCCGTATTTTTCTTGGAGTCTTTGGAGTCTTTGGCGGCATCGGCACCGGCCTTCAGCTGCTCGGGATGTGATGCCATTTGACTCAGCAACCGTTCTTCGACGTCGAAACGGCTCAGCAGGGTCAGCTTCTTGAAATCGTTCAGTTTCTGATTCACCAGTTGAAAGTCCGGGCGCCCATCCGTCCAGCCACAGATCACAATGGCCTGTGAGCTGTTCTCCCGCAGAACGCCCATCAGCTCATGGGCTTGCCGATCACTGAGCTCGAGGGTGGTCAACCAAGCCCGGCCCTCACTCAGCTGCTGACTCCATTTGGGCAAATTCAAATTGCCTTGGCCCAAGAGATCGATCCAAGGTTGCCGCTGGCTACCGAGCTCTTCCGGCGGATTCTGCAGGGCCACCACCGGATGCTCGACGCCGAACTCCGTGCGCACCAGCTCGGCCACCAGAATATTGAGCTCATCGTTGGCGGTCAACGCCAGGACCTTGGTGTCCCGCCCGAGCCCGGCCCGATCATAGGTTTCGGGATCCCTGGCGTCCCCCGGTATGGCGACCACCCGCTCGGCACGCACGGCGGCGAGCTTGCGCGGCACACCATCGATCACCACCGCATGCCAGCCTTCCTCTTCCAGAATCTTGGCCAAATGGATCGAAAATGAATGGGCCCCCACCAGGATGACCCTTCGCCGAGACGGGTCGTTGGTGAAACCCAGCCAACGGGGGAGCACAGGCGCCATCAAGGTCGAGAAGGTGCAGGTGGCAATGATCACCAGATAGACCAAACCTTCGAGGGTGGTGGCATCCTGATCCAAGCCTTGAGCCCGCAGCTGGATGGCGGACAGGGAGGCGACGGCAGCCGCAACGATGCCACGCGGAGCCGTCAGACCGATCAGCAACCGTTCCTTGACGCTCATCATCGAAGGTGGCACGGAGAGGAAGACCGCCAAGGGTCGCACCACCAGAATCAAACCCACCACCACTAGGGCACCCGCCGAGCCTAGCCGGCCGATCGATTCCAGGTCCAGCTGGCCTGACAGAAGGATAAAGAGGATCGAGATCACCAGGACGGTGAGCTGACCCTTGAACGACTTGAGAGGGTTGAGGTCTGAGCTGGAAGTCCCGGAGACCGTCAGCCCCATCACCATGGAGGCCAAGATTCCCGATTGGGGCGACTGCAACTCTGCCAGCAGAAAGCAACCCAACAACAGGGCCAGGATCACCAGATTGCGTAGCTCGTCGCCCAGTTTGCGCGATCTCATGGCAAAAACTGCCACGATGCCGGCGGCAAAACCGAGGATGGTGCCGGTCGCGGCGAGATGCAACAAATCGACACTCAAGGCCTGCCAGTGAAGACCCGAGCGCTCGATCCACTGCAGGACAAAATATGCCAAGACGGCGCCGATGGGATCGATCATCAGCCCTTCAGACAGCAGAAGTGTCCGAACTTTTTTAGGTGCCACCAAATGACGCAGCAACGGGGCCACGACGGTGGGACCGGTGACCGTCACGATCGCCCCGAAGAGTGCCGCCGTCGGCCAAGCGATACCGGTGAAGAAGTTGGCTAACCAGGCGGCGCCGACCCAGGTGACCATCGTTCCGATGGTCAACAGATTGCGCAGCGATGTCCCCACCTGACGCAACTGATCTAGCTTCAGGGACAGACCACCCTCGAAGAGAATGATCGCCACGCCCAGGTGCACGACCACCTCGAGGGTGTGGCCCAGGGCACCCGGATCGAAGAGTGACAGGCCGGACGGCCCACACAACATGCCGAGGATGAGCAGTGGAAGAATGGCCGGTAGGCGCCAGCGGTGGGCGATCAGCTGCGCCGCGATGCCCAGGAAAACGGCCGCCACCAGGGTTTGCAGAATTGCTTCTGTCGGATGATGCATCGTGTCCTCAGTCTAGAAAAATTCGAGCCTTGGAAGAGCCTAAATCATCGAGGCGAGCCGCCTCGAACAAAGAATTCATTCCCTTTCCCTTGGCGGGAGATTGAGCAAGACCTGCTCGGCCTGCCAGAGATGCCGTTGGTCGTGGACCGTGAGGATCGAGAAGGCCGCCCCGAGACGGAACCGGATCCAACCGGCCAAAGGGGATTTGATGCGCAGCCGGTACAAGTCCAGACCCTCCGCTCGACGACGTAGCTCGAGACAACCCGTGAGCCGATCGAAATAGCCTTGGCAGACCGAGTCTTTGTCGACCTCGGCGCCGGGCTGTACCTTCTTCGGCGCTTTGAAACGCTGCCGGGGAGGCGGCTCGAGACTGCTGATGAACCAGCGCTCAAACCAACCGAACCGCTTGCCGATGCTTCCTTGATCGACCTTCCCCGAGCCACGGGCCTCGTCGATGGCTTGATTCAAGGGTGTCGCGTACAAGGCGTGGGTTTCCGTCATGTGCTGCAAACACTGGCCGACGGACCACGCCCCAGGTCGTGGGGCCGAGTTGAAACTCCGTGCATCAAGGGCATCGACGAGCCGGTGGGCCCGGGTCGCCAGAGCAGCATTCTCCGCTGCGTATTCTTCTAGCGAGGCTACATGCTGGCTCGCTTGGCGCGTTTGGCTCATCGGCCCTCCTACAATTGCATTGGCATCCGGGGCGGCGCCAGGCTAACGCAAGTGGTGGCATGGCGTAAAGTCATGGCGTCGCAACTCCTTCGTCCGGGCTGCGGCAGGGAACGACTTCCGATACCATCTCCATCCTCGAGACGGGGGAACGTCTTCGAGGCTGGGGAGTTGCGAACGCCAAGGCAAAAGACCCGGGGCGCCAAACCCCAAGGACCGAGATGATGATTCCACAGGAGAAGCCCATGCACCCATTTCAGGCGAGCCGCTGGTCCCCGTGGCAACGTGTCAAACTTGCTCTGGCCTTTGTCGACCCGCTGCTCTCGTTTGCCTGCCTTCCGCCTTCGGACGACTTGACCGCCCTACCATCGAGGTCGAGCCACTCCCTCGCCGAGGGTGACGACCCCGAAACTCGTCGGCAGGCCTGCGGGCGTCTACTGTCGTCCCCCCTCCAGCCTTTGGACTCGCGGTGAGCGGGGCAAGCCACCAAGACCCACTGAAGGCGATCCGAGATCTCACCACTTGGATCGAGATCTCGGAGTCGGCCTATGCTGGCAACCTGCGCTTCGTGCGCCGGCTAGTGGGGCCGGAGGTGGAGATTTCAGCCGTCGTCAAGGCCAATGGTTACGGTCATGGCTGGGAGCTCATCGCCCGGTTGGCGGCGGACCATGGTGGCGGTTCTTTCTGCGTCCATTCCCTGGAAGAAGCCCTCCAGCTGCGCCATGCGGGGCACCGGCAAGACATCTTGCTGCTCGGTCAAGTGATGCGCCGTCGCTTGCCGGAGGTGGCCGAGCAGGGCTTGACTCTGGCCATCTTCGACCCGGGCTCAGCCGACGCCCTGGTGGCCACTTGTCGGCGGCTCCGGCGCTCGGTCAAGGTGCACCTCAAGATCGAAACCGGCACCCATCGTCAGGGGCTCTGCGACGAGGAGCTACGGGCCGTGGTAGAGACTCTGAAAAAGGAGCCCCGGATCGACATCGAAGGCGCCTACACCCACTACGCCAACATCGAAGACACCACCCGTCACGACTATGCTGAGCATCAACAGGAGCGTTTCCGCGCCGCCCTCCGACAGCTGGCGGACCTCGGTATAAAACCGCGCAAGGTCCATACCGCCTGCTCGGCGGCAGCCTTGCTGTTCGCCGACACGCACTATCAAATGGTACGGCTCGGCATCAGTCAGTATGGCTTCTGGCCCTCCCGTGAAACCCAAGTCTCCTACAAGCTGCAGCAGGGAACCGACCGCTCGGAGACTCTGCAACCCCTCTTGACTTGGAAAACCCGGGTTGGGCAGGTCAAATCCATCGCCGCCGACAGCTTCATCGGCTACGGCTGCTCCTACCAGGTGACCCGGCCCAGTCGCCTGGCCATTCTGCCCATCGGCTATTCCGACGGCTATGACCGCAACCTGTCCAATCGCGGGCATGTGCTGATCCACGGGCGCCGGGCGCCGATTCGTGGACGCATTTGCATGAATCTCACCATGGTCGACATCACCGACATACCCGCTGTCGCGCCGGAGGATGAGGTCGTGCTGCTGGGTCGCCAAGGGCAGCAAGAGATACGGGCTGAAGATCTGGCGCAGCATATCGGCACCATCCAATACGAAGTGGTGAGCCGCCTGCGCTCGAGCATCCCCCGTTTCGTCGTCCCCTGACCATTCCCTCGGCCCTTGATGTTTGCTCACCGATTGCCATACAAGGGGCGACGTCGGTTTCGACAATACTTGACTAGACAATTATTGACGCTATAATAATCCCGTCACGCCATTGGGCCGACCGAGAATTGAAGCTGTAACGATGAAAAAACCTATGAAAGCTGCCATGCATCCAGATTCGACACCCACCCTACGCTCACTCAAGGAAGAGATTCGGCAGAATCTCCCCTTCCGCTCACCCGGGCAGGAAGCTCGCCTGGCGTTGATGCGGACGGTCGATGATTTGGAGCACCGTTCGGCCTTGATTCTTCAACCGGCGGGCATCACGCATCAGCAGTACAACGTGCTGCGCATCCTGAGGGGGGCTGCCCCCGAGGGTTTGCCGACCTTGGCCATCGCCGAGCGGATGATCGAACGCACGCCGGGCATCACTCGCCTGGTCGATCGTTTGCTCAAGAAGGGCTGGGTCGAACGCCAGAGGTCGGCCAGCGATCGGCGGCAGGTGGTCTGCCACATCACCGATCGAGGGCTCGAGCTCCTGGCCCAGCTCGACGGCCCGATCAACCGAGAAGACGACATCGCCCTGGCAATGCTCAGCGAAGACGAGCAGCGGTTGTTGATCGATCTCCTGGCGCGTATACGCAGCGGTCTAGCAGACCGCTGCGCCAAAGAAGAGTGTGCGGCGGAGCCCAATGCCGCCATCGTTGATGACACTTCTGCTTAGCTCCACTGAAGATCACTTGAGGAGAATCTTTCGCGGTTTCGCTTTGCGGGCAATGAGATGACTAGACACCCTTACCCACCCATCGGACACCCTCTACTTGAAAAGGTCTTCCCATGTTCAAGAGACTGATCACCACAGACCAACAAATCACCGGTTTCGTTCTGCGTTGGACCCTTGCCATCGTCATGTTTCCCCATGGTGCCCAAAAGGCCCTCGGCTGGTTCGGCGGCGGCGGCTTTTCCGGCACCATGGAGGCGATGACCGGCATGGGTCTTCCCGCCGTCGTCGTAATCCTCGTCATCCTTGGAGAATTTCTCGGCCCCATCGGTTTAGCCTTGGGCTTCCTGAGCCGCGCCGCAGCGGCGGGTTTGGGGATCATCATGACCGGGGCGATCTTCTTCGGTCACTTGCAGCACGGGTTCTTCATGAACTGGTATGGCCAACAGGCGGGGGAAGGTTTTGAGTACCACCTCTTGGCCATCGGTATCGCCATCGCCATCACCATCCAAGGGGGTGGTGCCTTTTCCGTCGACCATCAGCTGAGCCGCTGAGCTCGGCGGCCCAAACAACCATCCCTCAACCGACAAGTAACCGCCAATCAAGGAGAAACACATGAGTCAGAACGATATCGCCCAGCTCGATGCCCAGCTCAATGAGATGATCAGCCGAGGGGAGATCCTCCGCGCCTTCGATCACTTCTATGGCGAAGAGGTGGTGATGCAGGAAAACAGCAAAGATCCCATCCGAGGCAAAGAAGCCTGTCGCAAGCACGAAGAGGAGTTCCTTGACTCAATCGCCGAGTTTCACGGCGCCGAGGTGGGTGCGACGGGCCTCGGCAAGGGCGTGACCTTCGCGGAATGGGTCTTCGATGTCACCTTCAAGGGCGGCGACCGCGTCAAGATGACCCAGGTGGCGGTGCGCCATTGGCGCGCTGGCCAAGTCGTCAATGAGCGCTTCTACTACGACACAGGCTCGTGATCACCCGCCGTCCGTCGCCGCCCATTGCCCCGGAGGGCCCAAGCGGTGACGGGCGGACGCCCGGTTTCGCAACGGCTTTGGGTCTCGGGGCTTGTGGTACGCTGCTCGCCTTAGGAGACTGGCATGTCCGACCAACGCCTTTACCGCATCGTTTTCTTCAATCAAGGTCAAAGCTACGAGGTATACGCTCGTCAAGTCGCCCAGGGTGGGCTGTATGGCTTCGTCGAGGTGGAAGGCCTGGTGTTCGGCGAGAAGAGCCAACTTGTGGTCGATCCTTCCGAAGAGCGGCTGAAGAAAGAATTCGAAGGCGTCAAGCGCTTCTATGTGCC
Source organism: Acidobacteriota bacterium (assembly GCA_029263315.1). GTDB lineage: Bacteria > Acidobacteriota > Thermoanaerobaculia > Multivoradales > J023 > JAJCXR01. The sequence goes on from JAJCXR010000050.1 coordinate 148,900, forward strand.
GATGCATGCGGTCGTGCGGATCGATGAGGTCGAAAAGGAAGGCGTCAGCCGAGTCATTCCCCCTCCCAAAGACGGTGAAAGCAACGTATCCCCGTTCCCCGTGCCCATCTACGGGCCGCAAGGGGACGGTCGCTCCGGCAAAGAGTGAGCTGGTCGAGCTAGTGTCCATCCAGGTTTACCGAAGTCGGTGCCAGCGGGAGGCCCTTCGAGCCGGCTGAGCCGCCGGGCCATGGGAACGGGATCAAGCCTTGATATCAATGGATTTAGATCGATACGTCAGCGCTGGGGCGAGTTTGCGGAGGCCGCGCACAGCCGAAGGGCTCCCGCCCCGCATCGTTTTCCCGGATGGGAACGAGCTAGCCCTAACCCCTTCGCTGCATTCCACGGATTGAGTCATGATTTCACTCAAGAAGATCCTCCTCCTGGTGGCGGCCATTGCCCTTTTGGCATTCCTGTCGACCAGTGTCTTCACCATCTATGAAACCGAAATCGGCATCGTCACCCGCTTCGGACGTCCCCTCGAAACGCTGGCTCAGCCGGGTCTGAATTTCAAGAGCCCCTGGCCCATCGACCGCGTCGTACGGGTCGACCAACGGCTATTGGTCTTCGACAACGAGCCGACGGAGATGCTCACCCGCGACAAAAAAAACGTCCTGGTGGACAGCTTCCTCTGTTGGCGCATCGAAGATCCCTTGCGATTCGTGCAGACGGTGCGGCACCGTGCCGAAGCCGAGGCCCGTTTGCTGGATCTCACCACCTCCGAGCTCGGTGCCGCGGTGGGCAATGAGCCGATGGCCGGCTTTCTCAACACCGAGGGAGGCGACGTCAAGCTGCTCGAGGTGGCTCAGCTGGCCCAACAGGGCGTCCACCGGGTCGCCTTGGAGAGCTTTGGCATTGCCGTCGTCGACCTGGAGATCAACGGCTTCAACTTGCCACGGCAGAACCGCAAGAGCGTCATCGACCGCATGCGGGCCGAACGGGCCCGTATCGCCACCGCCTACCGCAGTGAAGGCGAAGAAGAAGCCTTGAAGATCGAAGCTCAGGCCACCGCCGAGCGGGAAACCCTGCTGGCGGAAGCGCGGGCCGAAGCCGAGGCGATCCTCGGACGTGGCGAAGCGGAAGCTCTGCGCCTGCTGGCCGATGCCTATCGCCAAGATCCGGAGTTCTTCGAGTTCCTGCGTAGCTTGGAGAGCTACCGCAAGATCATCGACGACAATACGACTCTCTTCCTGGAATCGGACTCAAAGCTGTTGGAGGCGCTGCATGAGCCCTGAGGCGGGCGGTGGCAATCCGACGCCCCCCTCCGTGCGCTGGATTCGGCACGGCCGAGATGTCCTGCGACGCCGTCGCGGCACCGTTCTAGCCGTCGCCGTGGCGTGTTTCCTGGTGCTCAGCGCCCTCTCGGGGTTATACACCGTCGAGAACGGTGAGTCCGCCGCCGTCCTGCGCTTCGGGCGGTTGCACCACGACGCCGTCGAGCCGGGCCTGCGCTTCCGTTGGCCGCAAGGCATCGAGCAGGTGATCAAAGCTCGCACCGGCGAAATTTCTCGTCTCGAGATCCACCGGGGGGAGTCCGCCGGTCTTTCCTTGCTCACCGGTGACGAAAACCTCATCGAGGCCAACTTGGTGGTGCAATACCGCATCGGTGATCTGAGGGACGCCCTCTTCGCCAGCGAAGATGCCGAGGATCTCTTGCGTCATGTGGTCACCGCCACCCTGGTGGAAGCCTTCGCCGCCACCCCGGTGGACGAAGTCCTGACCTCCGCCAAGACGGCCATCCAGAACAAAGTGCGACAAACCGCTCAGCAGCGGCTCGACGACTGCCGGAGCGGTCTCGTCCTGGTGGCCATCAACCTGCAATCGGTCAACCCTCCCCGCGAGGCGGAAGGGGCCTTCCGCGCCGTCAGCGACGCCCGTGCCCAGGCCGCCCAAGCCATCAACAATGCGCAAGGGGAAAAGGACCGGGCCCTGCGCATCAGCCGCGGCGAAGCCGATCGCGAGCTCAGCACCTCACGGGCCGCCGCCGACAATCGGCGCAGCGAGGCTGCCGGCTCAGCGCAACGCTTTCTTTCGCTGTTGAAACAGAAACGGGCCGCCCCGCAGCTCACCCGTATCGAGCTCTATAACCAAGTCATCCAACAAGTCTTGCCCAACGCCCGCCTGGTGATCCTGGCACCGGGAGAGCCCCTGCGCCTGGAGCTTCAACAGCTCCCCGTCGACGATGATCAAGACGCCGGCCCGGTCCGCATCCCGCCGGGGCGTTCGATGGATGATCGGTAGCTACCCCTTACCACCCTTCCCCATGTGAACCTGCCCTTCGAAGTGGGCCCCTTCGGCGATGGCGACCTGCTCGGCGGTGATCTCGCCAATGACCTTGCAGGTGGCTTCCAGTTTGATGCGCTCGCGGGCGGTGACCTTGCCTTGGATCTCGCCCTCGACGACGACGTGGGTGGCGGCGATATCGCCGATGACTTTGCCACCTTGGCGGACGGTGAACACGCCCTCGGTACCGGCCTGACCCTCCAAAGTGCCCCACACCTCGATGGGTGCCGGACCGGTGACCTTGCCGTTGATGTAAATGCCTTTGCCGATCACCGTCGCGTTGTTGTTGTCGGCCATGTGCTGTCCTTTCGAGATCCTGGGGAAATGGGCTTTCGAGGTAGCCGTCAGGCTACCGATAGAAGTCTGGTGGGCACCCCGCGGCGCTGGCAGCAGCGGCGGTGTTTCGCAGCGATCCTAACACGCAACCTCCCCCAGGGAGCGGATGCCGTGGAGGCGAAAAGCCCGCTTGACGCGCTCTGCGACATCGGTGGCAAAGGCGATTTCATAGCGACCGTCGAAGACATAGGCCTTGACCGTCAAGCGGACGGCGAAGAGGTCCCGGGTACCCTCGATGGGCCCCTCCCAGAGAGCGACGGTCAGTGGCTTGCCCAGGTAGACATAGCGGCTAGACGCCGCCGCCTCATAGACCAGCACCTTGGCGCGTTCGAAATCCTCTTGGCAACCGATGTAGAAATCGAAGACACACATCTGGTCGAGCGCGCCGGCGTTGGCGCTCGACACCAAGCCGGTGAGGAACTGGTTGTTGGGGATGGATACCAGATTGTCGTCGAGGGTCACCAGGCGGACCGAACGTAAACCGATTTCCTGGACCTCGCCGTAAAAGCCGCCGAAGGTGATGCGATCGCCGGCCTGGAAGGGTCGATCGAAGAGCAGAATCAGGCCCGCCATCAACGAGGACAGGAGGTCCTTGAAGGCGAAACCCAAGGCCAGGGCGATACTGCCGCCGATGGCCAACAGCGCCTCATCGGAAAACTGAATGAGGCTGCCCACCACCACCATCAAGGCGATGAGGACGAGAGCAAATCGGGCGATGGCACCCAGTTGCTTGAAGAGCAGACGACGATGGGTGAAACGCTCCGCCAGAACGTTGAGAAAACGCATGGAGAGCTGCAACAACAACCACGTCCCGAAGATCACCATCAAGGCAAAGGGAATGCGCTCGAAGGAAACGAACTTCATGAATTCTGTGAGGTCCATGCTTCAGCTCTTCCAGTATACAAAATGACGTTGACGGAGCAGGCGCTCCACGGGGGGACGCCAGCGGCCCTCGAGGGCATAACCCAGGCCGGGTTTCTCGTTGACCATGTCGATACTGTCCAAGAAACGGCAGTTGGTCTCGACCGTCCCCATGGATATGTTGAGCACACTCGCCAAATGGGGCGTGTCGAGGCGTCCGTGCATCCAGAGTGCAGCCAAGACGAACAGGGCTGTGTCGCCGCGCTCCGAGAGCAGGGCGAGGGACGGCTCCGCAAAGAGATTCACCGCCAAACGCTGGTCACCGCTTTCCTGACACAGGCTATCGAGCCAATACAACGTCGCCACTTCGGGGTTGCCAGAGGACGCGCTGGTCAGTAGCTGCCAATACGCCTGACGGGCCCGTTCGAGGTCCACATCGGACTCTTCGTCGAGGGGGCCACGACGCACCAAGCGAGAGTAGTCGATCTCGAACCCAGCTTGTTCCGTCCGACGACTCAACCAAGAAGCCAGCTCGTCCTCCTTCCAAGGGGTCAGAGTGAGCCGGGTGCGAAACAGATCGAGATTGACGTCCACCGCCACCGCTTCGAGGTAAGACCAGGCGGGCTGGTAGCAAGTGAGCACCCAGAAATGGCGATTGGCACTTTCGTACATGCATCGCTTCACCGCCTTGAAAGCATCGAAGCCACCCACCGCCCGCATCACCAAATAATGCATATCGTCGAGCAGAAAGAGCGACGGCGGTAGGGCTTCCAAGAGCAACCGGATATGGTCTTGCCTGCCCTCCAGAGCATCGTCCAGATCGACCTCTCCAAGCTCCCCCTCGATGTCGTCTTCGTTCAGCAAACACTGCAACAACCAACCCAGGGCCTCTTCGGCACCGAAGAGACGCTGATCCAGACACCAACGGCGCAACCTCAAACCTTCGGCCATCTCGCCGGAGGCGACCTTCTTCTCGATGCTGTCGAGAAGAAAACTCTTACCGGCCCCCCACGGACCGATAATCGCGGCCAGGTCACGTTCCTTGCTCTGCTGCCAAGCCTCCAAGCTGGTCCCTAGCCAGGTCAGGTCATCTTCCCTGGCGATCACCGCCTGGCTATCCAAGATGCGCTGCCGAATCTCCAACTCCAGGGGCTCTCGTACCAACTGGTCCTCTTGCAGATCGCTGCGTGCCAGGCGCAAGGTCCACCAGGAGAAGTCCTTGCTGCCGCCGAAAAAGCGGCTGATTCCCATCAACAGGACCCGCAGACACAAGTAGATCGCCGCACAGGCTGCTTTGAAGATGTTGGCCAATCGCCCACGGGCCGGGTTCGCCAACCATCGGCTCCACCCCTTGTCCCCCAGGCGTCGCATCTGGTGACGCAGCACCGGAGCCCAACGGTCCAAGAGAAAGATCACCAAGACGAGGAAAGACCAGCGGGTCAGCAGTAGGGCGAGCTCATAGAGCCGATAGCCAACCAGTCCTTGGCGGACGAAGGTCACGATCAGCAACGAAACCAAGGCCCAACCGACGACGCTGCGGGAGGTCATGACCTGGAGGTCACGGACATTGCGGTTACCCACCATGAAGGCCGGTCGCCGCTCGATGGGCGAGGCGATGGTCAGGGTCGCCAAGGCAGGCAAGGTTCGCCAGGTGATCGCCAGCAGCACCATGCACAGCCAAGGGGCGGAGCCATCCATACGATGCAGCAACAAAACATAGATCAACAGCAACAGCCCACTATCCAAGGCGGCTACCCAGACGGCAGCCGCCGCTGCCGTCAGACCCTCGCTGCGCAAGGGCAACGCCATGGCAGCGGGCACCCCTTGCCGCTGGTGGCTCCTCTTGCCCATCCAGTGGACAACCCGCTGACCGATGTCTTGCGACTTTTTTCGTCCACGACGCCACAACAATACAAAAACGATCAGCAGCATGGCTTCCCAAAGCCACAGCCTCAGGGCTAGCACTTCCATCCACAGGGTGGGCCACCTGCGACTGCTCTCATAAACCCGCTCCAAGCGACGCTCGAGGATCGGTGGAACGACTTCGATCTCATCCTGCAGCTCTGTAAAGAGGCTTTGCGCCGACCGGGCTCGTGCCTGAGGTGACACTTTGGAGGCCAGCCGCCAACGACTGCGGGTGGCCTCCAAGAGCATGTCCACCGCCTCATCGAGCTCCTTGTCCAAGGCTTGACGACGGCTCGCAACCAACACCTCGAGGCGAGCCTGCATACTCTGCCATGGGGCATCGCTGGCACCGGTTGCCAAGCTAGCTCGTTGGCCCTGTCTCAGAAGCTCCACCAAAACCCGTGGCGCCTCCGTCTCCGGGTCGAGAAGACGACGCTCTCGCAGCCACTGATGCAAGGCCATCGCGCAGTCTTCGAGATTGGCGAAGGCGAAATCCAGTCCCTGTTGGCGACCGATCTCCCCCGGTGGCTCGGCAAGCCACTCGGCCGCCTCTTGGACTCCTATCTGACACCTTGTCTCGAGACCTTGCAGGCTCTGTCGTGCCGTCTCCCGACGCCGCTGCTCGGAGTCCTCGAGGCGCTCCAGCTGGTACCTGGCGAGGGCCAATGGATCGGCCGCCGCCTCCGAAGGCACCACCGATTCGGCACCAGCGCTCGTTTCGGCCGGCGCCGGATCTTGGGCCGGCGCCGTCCAGGGACACAACCCCAGGGCCAGCCCAAGGACGACACCGCGGACGGATTTGAGGCTGATCCCGCGGCTGAGGCACCACCTCCGATGACCTGATCGAACGATCACCCGGCCTCGCTGACGGTTTCGCGGCCCACGGCTGTGATTTCGTGGCCTACGGCTGTGGTTTCGCAGCGCACGGCTTTGAGAGTCACCGGCAAACCGCTCAGGGCCGCATTGTTGCTCAGGGCATCGAGACGCTGCGGGTCGGTAAGGTCGTTGATGCTCGCTCCCGGATGCTGCGCGGCGGTCGACAGCTGGATTTCGGGGCGATGGTGTCCCCAGCCGTGGGGCAGGCTGACCACCCCCGGCATGACCTCCCGGCTGACTTCCAACGGCACGACGATGGACCCCACTCGGGACGTCACCTCCACCTCTGTCGACCCTTCCAAGTCGTGGGTCACCACATCCTCGGGATGAATGAGCAAAGTGCAGCGATCTTTGCCACGCATCAGCCGCGAATAATTGTGCATCCACGAGTTGTTGCTGCGCATCTGACGGCGGGAGATCAAGACCAGCGGCTCCGTCGGCCGATCGAGCCGGGCGGTCAACCTATCGAGATCCTCGATCATCTTCTGGGGAGCCAGCCGCAGACGCCGATCCGGCGTCCGCAGACGCTTTGGCATGCAAGGTTCGAGGGGGCCCAAGTCGACCCCATGGGGCTTGGCCTGCAGCTGCTTCAGGCGCAAACCATGGGGACCTTGCCGCAGCAATCGATCCAGCACCCTGGCCGGCCCCATCTTACCCATCGCCCAGGTCTCGAATCGATACTTCAGCTTGGCATTGCGCTGCACTCGGCGTAGCAGCTGCGAGAAGATCTGCCAATCATGGCGGGTGTCCGCCGCCGGAGGAAATAGAGCAGGTGAGTAGCGAGCCGTATTGCGCACCGCCAGGGCGTTGAACACCAGATCGTAGTGGTCGTGCTCCAACGCCGCGGTGGGGGGCAGGATCAAATGGGCGTGGCGCGTTGTCTCGTTGATGTAGAGGTCGATCGACACCATGAAGTCGAGCTCGGCGAGCCCCTTCTCCAATTGCCGTCCGTCGGGCGTCGACAGCACGGGATTGCCCGCCGAGGTGAGCAACCCCCGGATCTGTCCGTCGCCGGGGGTCAGCATCTCTTCTGCCAACACCGACACCGGCAGCTCGCCACCGATCTCCGGCAAACCGCGCACCCGGCTCTTCCAACGTCCCCAACTTCCCGCCCCGTGACGACGGGCCACCAGGTCGACCGCCGGGCGGCTGAACATGGCCCCGCCCGGCCGGTCGAAGTGCCCGGTGATGACATTGAGCACGTTGATCAGCCACTGGCAGAGGCCACCGAACTCCTGTACCGAAACCCCCATGCGTCCATAGCAGACGGCCTCCGGAACGGCACAAAAATCCCTCACCAGGCGTCGGATGGTGGGCGCCTCGATGCCCACCATCGGAGCCACCAGCTCGGCGGTGAAGGGCGCCAGGCTCCGCCGTACTTCCGCCAAACCGTCGCAGGCGCCCTCAAGGTGAGCCAGATCATCGAGCCCCTCTTCGAAGACCGTGGCGACCCAAGCAGCCAGCAGCAGGGCATCGGTACCGGGCCGAACGAAGTGGTGCTCATCCGCCAAACGGGCGGTTTCGGTATGCCTCGGATCGATGACGACGATGCGTCCACCCCGCTGGCCGATGGCTTTTAGACGTTTTCGAATGTCCGGGGAGGTCATCATGCTGCCGTTGGAGACCATCGGGTTGCCACCCAATACCAGGAGGTGCCGGGTGCGATCGAGATCGGGAACCGGCAACAAGAGTTGGTGCCCGAACATGGTGTAAGAGCTCAAATGGTGCGGTAGCTGATCGACGGATGTCGCAGAGAACCGATTGTGGGTGCGCAGGGCCCGCAACAACGGCGGACCGTACAGCAGGCTGCCGTAGTTGTGGACGTTGGGGTTGCCCAGGTAGACGGCCACCGCATCGTTGCCATGCCGTCGCTGCAGCTCGAGGAGCTTGTCCGCCGCCAAGTCGAAGGCTGCATCCCAAGAAATGCGTTGCCAGTCGTCACCGCGGCGCAACATGGGATGGCGTAGGCGATCCGGATCGTTGTGGATGTCCTGCAAGGCCACCGCCTTGGGACAGATATGACCCCGGCTCAGCGGGTCCTGCGTATCGCCGCGAATGCTCTCGATGGCCCCGTCGCGGGTCTTGATCTCGAGACCACAGATGGCTTCACATAGGTTGCAGGCACGGTAATGGGTCTCGGTCTCGGCCATGGGTCCCTCCAGTGAGCCGTCGTCCTGGCGCGTCCATTCACGGGCGAAGTGTCGACCCATTATAGTGGCTGCGCTTGGAGAGGCCTCTGATCTTCCTCGGGGCGGCCGATCGTCACTCCACCGCCGACACCACAAGCCGAAAACCCACGTAGTCTTGACCCTCGCTCGGGTACTGTCGATTGCGCAAAGTCACCCGCAAATCCTCGGCGTCGAGGACAAACGAGCCACCCCGCAAGACGCGACGACCGCGGGCATCGGCATCGTTGAAGGGATTCTGCTGCGGAGCCCGCGAGTAGTAGTCCTTGGCATAGAAGTCGGCGCACCACTCAAAGGCGTTGCCCACCATGTTGAGGGCGCCATAGGGCGAGGCACCCTGTGGACAACAATCGACCGGCGCCGGCCCTTCCCTGCCGATGGGATGCTCCTTCCAAACGGCGAGATCGAAGGTGGGGGCCGCCTCACCCCAGGGATAGGTTCTGCCATCGTCCCCTCGGGCCGCCTTCTCCCACTGGGCCTCGGTGGGCAGACGTTTGCCCACCCATTGCCCATAGGCCACCGCATCGGGCCATTGAATGTAGGTCACCGGCAGATCATCATCGCGGCCCCACACCGGTTTATAGGGTGGGATCGGCCGACCGTCCAGGTCCTTGAGCTCCGGCAAACCCGACAACCGCCACTGGCGCCACGTCACCTCGTATTTGTCGATGTAGAACCCAGAGAGATGGATACGGCGCACCGGCATCTCGTCTGCGTCACCGTCTTCGCTGCCCATGGTGAAAGGCCCGGCGGCCACGTAGACCATCGCCGAAGCATCTTTCTCCCACAGGTACTCCCCTTCGACATCACCGCGGCGCATGCCGGCGGGCATGGTCTCGCCATGCCAACCCTGGGGCGGTGCCGCAGCGACGGCTGCCGCAGCAACGGCTGGCGCAGCAACGGCTGGCGCAGCAACGGCTGCCGCAGCAACGGCCGGCACGACGGTCCGAAAGCCGATGTAGGGGGTGCGGTCCACCGGCAGTAGACGATAACGATAGGCACTGCGCAAGTCCTCCGCTTCGAGGAGGAAGGCGCCACCCCGCAAGACCCGATAGCGCCCCTCCCCTGCCGCCACGGGGTCCCGCGTCGGCGAGCGGCTGTAGATGCTCTTGTCGTAGACGTCCTCGCACCATTCGTACACATTGCCCGCCATGTTGAAGACACCGTAGGGCGAGGCCCCGGCGGCGCAGCAATCCACCGTGGCGGTGGAAATCTTGGCCTGCGGATGCTCATCCCAGATGGCCCGCTCGAAGGTGGGGGCATCGTTTCCCCACGGAAAGCGTCGACCGTCTGTGCCACGGGCGGCCTTCTCCCACTGCGCTTCGCTGGGCAAACGTTTGCCCGCCCACGCAGCATAGGACTTGGCGTCGTGCCAGCTCACACTGACCACCGGATGATCGTCTTGGATGCCCCAGTCAGGGGCTTCGGGTATGCGCAATCGATTACCGAGGGTCTCGGCGAAGGGTAGACCCGAGAGCTTCCATTGACGCCAACTGACCTCGTATTTGTCGATGTAGTAGGCGCTCAGCTCGACCTGATGCACTGGCTTTTCGTCTTTGCCTCCTTCGTCGCTACCCATGGTGAAAGGACCGGCAGGCACGTAGACCATCCGCGAACCGTCAACACGCCACAGGTACTCGCCTTGCTCCGGTGCCTTGACCAAACCTTCGGGTAACACCTCACCATGCCAGCCCAGATCCGCTTCTTCCGCCCACAGCCTAACCGACCCGGTAGAGCAAAAAACGACCAGAGGCCATATCGCCAGCATTGTCCAGCGACGCGGTCGCCACCGGCAGGATTTCTTCAGCATAAAGCCACTCCTTCTCGGACTATAAAAAGGCGAAGGGCCCGAAGACCCGCGTCCCCAGACCCTCCCCTTCAAACGCTGGTCCGGCGCCCAGCGCCGGACCTTTACCAGGGCTTCGCTATCAGAGCTCACCCACCACTCGATCTGCCACACCGCCCGCCGTCGAGGCCACACAGATCTCCATCGGCGAGTTGGACACTTGGCCGCGGAAACGCCAGGAGCCATTGCCGGGATCCACCGGCTGCGTGGCGATGGCGGTCCCAGGACACGCCCCGGCGACACTGGGGCCGTCGTGCAGCGTGACGCTGGGGGCGAAGTCACCCGCCGGCCGCATGGTGACGGAGCCCTGCGCCAACAGCATGATGTCCGTGGTTTCGTCGCGCACCCGGGCTCGGTTGATGATCACCGAGTCATCTCCGCCGGAGGTGCCGTCGTCGGTCACCCTCAGAATGTGCCACAGGCCAAATTCCATGAATGGCTGTCGACGATCGAGGAAGAGGAAGTCCCCGGTCGCTTGCACCGTGCCGCCTGCCCCGCCGACCATGTAGAGATCGAGGCTCATGCCGGGCGCCAAGACATCGTTGAACACCTGCTCGGAACCGGGCATGTCCGGCTCCTGCAACCAGCGATGACCTTCAAGGGTCGGGACATGCATCTGGTTACCCCACGGTTGGCCGACACGGTAGATCAGTGGCGTGCCCTTGGGCACGGTGACAACATGCCGCGGGTCACCCCACAAGCTCGACTTGAAGACCTCCGCCGGACGGTTGGTCATGTCGCGCAGACTCAAGGGCTCATGGCTGTAGTTGATGCCGGCGAAACGCTCCACCACTTCGGGATATGGCATGGCGTTCTGACCGATCCTGCGGTCTTCATCACTGAACAGAGCTACGAACTCGCGGCTTGTGATGCCGTCGGTGGTGATGTCCGCCTGGATTCCAGTACCGCCGCCCGGTAGGGCCTCGGCACGACCGGGGCGAGTGTAGGTGGAACCCGGCGGCTCGACGACCACACCGGCAAAGGCACCTCGACGGATCGTGGTGACGTTGGCCAGGTTGAGGCCGAGCACCAGACCGAGCTCACGGTCTGCATAGTACTCGTAAGTCCGGCTCGCACCGGCTTCGATGGTCGAGTCAAAGTTGTAGCCGATCGCCGCGCCATAGGACCGCTGCGGATCGAAAACAAGCTCACCCAGACTGATCGAGGCCCTGTCGATGTGGAGATTGTGCAACACGATGCGCAGACATTCGCCCTCATTCGCCCGCATCACCATCGGCGTCGAGATCTGATTGCTCGCCGCTCCCTCGAGGCGATAGGCCACGCCCGATGGGTCGAGGGCGCTGCGCGGGTTGTAGCGGATGACCGCCTCATCGACGGTCAACGGATACTCCCGTACGGGGGCGCCCATCGGACAGGCATTTCCGGGCCCGTCGTTCAGGGCCAGGGGAATGCCGCCGGTTTGCCCTTGCTGCGGGAAACCCGCTCCACCCGGCGGTGTCGGGCGATCTGGCAGCGGCTGCAGGTCGGCTTTGGCGGTGTCGTAGACACGTAGCAGACCCCAAGCCCCGGACTCGAAGTCCTTGCCCAAGGTGCTGTAGTAGAGGTAATCCCCTGGAAATCCCCCGGTACCGCCTGCCCCACCTTCCAGGGACACGTCGAAGCGTTCCGAAATGCCGATGAAGGTGGAATCGCGGGTATCGCTGGCGGCGGAATTGCGCTCCTGCTGGAAACGATGGCCGGTGAAGCGAATGCCGCCCACCCGTTCCACCAGTCCCATGCCGCGGATCACCACCGGATCACCGAGGTAGGTACGAATCTCCTGGGTATGGGGATCGCCGTGGGTTACCGACGAGAAGCGATAGGCGGGATCACTGATGCGCTCCGCCCAAGGCTCGGCCCGCAGATTGATGGTACCGCCACCGCGCACGAACTGTCCTTCCACCGGATTGTTGTTCTGCAAAAAGAGCATGAACTCACGGAAGGATCCACTGGCGTTGTGGGCCACCGGATGTCCCCCGGCCGATGGATCGACCCGGATATCCACCAAGGTGCCCGAACGCACCTCGTCGCCATCTTCGGGGTCGTGGTAGGTCGAACCCTTGGGCTCGACGATGTGGGCTCCGAAGAGGCCGTGATCCCAGTCCTTGAACTCCACATGGGTGTGGAAGAACACGGTGCCAAAGTCGACGTCCGGATACCAGTTGTAGCGCACGAACTCGACACCCACCGCTTCCTCAGAAGCGTGGGCCAATTCCAGCGGTTCGTCTAGCACCAGGGTCTGGGGATCGGGGATCGAGGCGATCTTACGGATTTCCGTACAGCGCAGGGGCTGCCCCTGAGCGGTGAAACCGCACGTTCCCTCGCCGAGCCCGATGCCGATCCAGATCCCCGGCCGTAGACGATCGCTGTGGTTGACCGCCAGGGTGGTTTCCCCGGGCAGAACGCTAGCGGTCAGGAAACGGCTCTCCGAGGCGATCGGTCGCACCGACTGCTCGTAGGACATGCCGGTGATCACACCATCCGACGCCTGGGTATCGAACTGCACAAAGTGGCTGTGGATGTTGGTCTTCGAGAAGTTACTGTTGAGCGGTCCGTCCGGTATCTTGTTGGTCAACAGAACCTCGACACAGTCACCCACATTGGAGCGGATGGCCAACGGCTGGGCCGGCTTGGTGCCATCCCGAATCTCCTGCTCCTCTTCGTTGAGCACGAAGATCTGGCCATCGGGGTCCGTCTTGCCGGACACCACTTCGATGGGCAAGGTAATCGAGCTCACCGGATAGAAGCGCTTCACCGACGTGGGACCCACATCGACACTGGGATCGATCCCATTGACAGCACAAAGCCCATCGAGGCGTCCCACTTTCATCTCTTCACCCAACCACGGGGCCCCGGAATGACGCGCCGTAAACGGCGGCCGTTGAGCCTTGTGGGGTCTGAACAGCGGCCATGTATAACGGCCGTTCTTCGGGTTGAACAACACTTCCGGCCGTGTCCCCGGCTGATCTGAGACATAGCCGGGGAATGCATCGCTGGACTCCGGCTCGCCGAGAATCATCAGGCCGGCACCGCTGCCGGCGGTGGTCCAATCCCACACCGTGGCATCAAACTTATCGAACGGCACACCGGCCGGTGGCAGCTGGTTCTCGATCCACTCCAAGACGCCCACCTCGGTGAGCGGGTCAACGACATCGGCGTCGGCGAGGATGATGCGGCCATCGTCCACCGCCAAACCGATCAAGTCACCTGCCGAGACCCCGGCATCGGGCATGGTCGGTGGAATCAATGGGTTGGTGGGGTTCTGGAAGAGCCCGGGCACCACCGCCAAGGGCCGGCCGTAGAGATTGGTATCCACCGTCTGCTCGGTGCCGAAGACCCGCCAGAAGGACCACATGCCCGAAATGTAGTGATGGCCGATGTGGCAATGGAAGAGGAAGTCACCGACCCCCTGTTGACAGCCACCGGCGCCACATTCGTGCTCCAGGTTGTAGCTGGTGCCCGGGCCGATGGACTGGGAATCGAGATGGATCGAGGTCAGGTTGGGGTCGGGGATCTTGGTCAGACCCTTCCAGAAATCGTTGTTGGCATCGGTGTTGGGGTTGCGCCGCCAACGGTCACCACCACCGTGCAGATGATGGACGTGGAAGACTTCACTACCACCGTGCATGAGGCGGGTCTTGACCCCCTCGCCGACATACGAGCGCGGCATCGGCGTTGCCGGATCGCCGAAGGGATACGACGCATAACCCAACGATTTGCCGGTGCTTTCGACCTCCAGCCGGCGACGGAAAGGCTCGCTGCGATAATTCAGGGCGCGGGCCGCGGGCCGGTAAACGTCGGCCACATCGTCGATCAAGGGTAGCTTCTTGTCTTCGAAGTCCTTGATGTCGGTGAAGGCCTCGTTGCCCACCTCGTGGTAAAAGATCACAAACTCACGGAAGCTCTTGCCGTCGGGCCGGGAGTCGAGGTTGGGATCGACGATGATGGCTTCCCAGTTGCTGCCGGTCACCGTGTCGAGGGCGACACCGGTCTCCACATCGAGATAGGTCGAGCCGGGTGGCTCGGCGACGATGGCACCGAAAAGCCCCATGTTCTGCCGCCGACGCCCGGCACCGTGATCATGGAAGTAATAGCCACGCTCGGCATTGATGTCATTGGGGATAGGGATTTCGTAGGTCAGCGTGTCGCCGGGCGCCACGAAGGTGTCGGGATTCTCGCCCACGGCGCTGGAGGCGTTGGTCGCCGTGTGCGGCAGACCGAGGATGTGCATCGAGGCCGGCTGCCCGTCCGTTAAAGAGTTGGTGAGGTTGATGCGCAGGCATTCACCGACGTTGGCCCGTATCACCAGGGGCTGGATCAGGTCCTGGCGCAATCCATGGGAGACGCGGGCCACGGTCAGGCTCTCGGGCTCTTCCCGATCGTCCTCCAAGGCCTGCTCGAAGGCGCGAAGGGCCGGAATATTGGCCTCCAAGGCGTACATGTAGGCCTGTTCGACATGATCACCCCAGCGGTTCAGGGTGATGGTCACGTCGATGGCATGGACATCGTACTCCTTGACCGGAGCCCCATCGAGGCAGGGATTTGGCACCGCACCGCCGGCGATGTCGAAGGCGGCTTCGGCCGTCGACATGCCCCGCTCCTGCCCGCCGTAGCCGACGAGGAAGAGCACGAAGGCTGTCGCCCCCAGGATCGCCAGACGCAGGGGGCGCAATGAGCGCCGAAAGGCCCCGGCGGTGATCCGCCAAGGGGCGCCCTCGATGGCTCCACGACGTCGGGTGAAGGTGGCTCCGAGCAACAGCAGGGGTAGGAACAGGGCCAGCTGCATCAAGGCCGCCTGGATGCCGTGACGGAAGCGCAGGCTCCACAGGGCGGCGCCATCGACCCATTGGCGGTCACCGCGCACCAGACTGGGATCTCGCAAAGCCCCAAAGGAGCATAGCTGGGTGGATTCCTGTACCGTTAGATCCGAGGTCACCAGGGCGGTTTCTACTTCCGCCAAGGAAAAACCGTAGGTCGCGCCCAGCCATTCGTGGACCAGGTCGCGGCTGGCGGTGACCGGCACCGCCGCCACCAGGAATATCAAGCTCACCAAGCCGATGATCCCCAACTGGCTCGACAGCTCGTTCCGCTGCCAACCCCAGCGCTGCGCCAAGCGCCCCGCCGCGAAGACGGCCAGGGCCATCAGCGGTAGGGTGATCAGCAAATCGAGGGACATGTGGGCGGCAATGCCCTGAGGGCTCCAACGGACGCCCGGGTTAGACAAGGCATTGAGCAGGTACTCACCGGCCACGACCGCCGAGGCCAGGCCGCTCAGCAGAAGCCAAGTGGCAACCCGGCCCAGCGACAGCTCGGTCGATACGGACGTTTGGGAGGGAACCTCGCCGTCGGCGAAATCTCGTTGTGAGCTCATCCGGATGGTCTCCTTTTCTCTTGGCAATCCAGCCTATGGACCGCCACACCACGCAAATTAAGGAAGCCCGGGCACCGGGCTTCGTACGATAAAAGACAAGGCGACACCCTCGCTGGGGCCACAGCCCTGGAGGAGTCGTCGAAAGTATTGGGCCTCACCGTCACGGCGCCGCCGTCGCGGGTACCGTCTCGCGCAAGGAAGCGAGGTACATCAAGACATCGGCAACATCCTGCACGCTCATCAAGCTGGCGTACTCGGGCATCGCCGTCGGCTCGGCGCAGGGTTGTCCGTTCTTGCACTCGGGGGCGATCGACGCCCCTGGATCGATGATCGATTCGTAGAGGTATTGGGCCGCCGGCAACCCTTCAACCCGTTGCCCCGCGGCGCTGGCGACGCCGGCCAAGTGTGGCCCCACGTGATTGCTACCCGCCACCGTGGGATCGCCGTGGCACGCGACGCAGCCATACACTCCAAGGAAAAGCTCCCGCCCCCTTGTCGGCTCGCCCAAGGGCATGACCAATCGCGCATCCGGCGGAAAATTGACCTCGCCGCCCCGGGGCCGCAGATGGTAATGCTCGGCAGGTTCTGGAATTGGCAAGTAGGCGGTGTCGTCGCCGCGTCGCCATTCCACCCGCAGCTTGCCGTGCGGCATGCGGGTATCGAAATCAAAATGCAGGGCCGTATTGAGGGTTTGGCCGGGTCCGAGCTTGGCGCGTCCCACTTGCGCCCCCATCGGCAGCACCGCTTCGCCATACTCCGGCACCAAATAGAACTCTTCGCCGTCGTAAATCTTGACCTCGGAGGAGCGATTGAAGAATGCCAGCTCCACCGTCACCCGCTGCTTGCCCCAGTCGGGCATGTCGGGCATCATCACCGAAGGCTTCTGGAAATTCTCCCCGTGATCCATCTGATCGAGCACCCAGCGGGCTTGGCCGAGGCGCAGGTGCAGATCGTCGAGGGTGACTTCCTGCACCGGAATTTTGCGCCCGGTATCCAACAGAAACCACCAGCCCGTCGCCGTCAGGGCCACGGCGAGGCAAAAGACGAGAAATCCAGGGCGCCCCCACCACGCGAAGGCCTCACTCTCTCGGCGCTGCTGACGACGGGCGTGCCGCTTGCGCGCCCCCCGCCCCTCGGCGTCGGTCCTGTCGGCGTCGCCGACGGGCGTCGTTGAATCCAAGGTGCTCAGTGGTCCGACTCCGCAGAAGATGCTGTCCCGTCGGGTGCCGGCTCGACGGTGCTGTGATCCATGGTGCTGTGATCCATCGAGCCTTGGTCCATCGAGCCATGATCCATCGAGCCATGATCCATGGCACCGTGATCCATCTCATCGGCGCCCGGAATGCCCAGAACTTGCACCGTTGTCTCGAGGCTGCTGGCCACTTCGAAGCGCAGCGTCAACGGCACGGTCTCGCCGACAACGGGCTGAATTTGCATCAGCATGATGTGTTTGCCGCCGGGCTCGAGCTTCAGTTGGCCGCTCGCCGGAACGGCAAAACCATCCGCTCGGGCCACCATGCGCATCACGCCCCCATCGTCGAGGCTCTCGTGCAGCTCGGCCACCGCCGCCAGGGGTGTTTCCACCGCCAACAAACGATCCCCTGGGCCGCCGTTCGACACCTGCAAGTAAATGGCTCCATGTCCACCGGGCAACAAATGCGCCCTTGCCCCGGCGACCACCAATCCCTCGGCGGGAGATGACTCGGACGATGTCGACTCGGACGGTGTCGACTCAGACGGCGTCGACTCATCCATTGGCACCGCCGCCGGACCGGCACAGGCGACGACGCTCCACAGCAAGATGCTCGCCGAAAGCAACCGCCACCTCCTCGTCGCCACCCTATTCATTGAGCAGAGCCTCGAGGTCGGGACGCATCGTCGCGGCGGTGGCATTGGGTGGAAAGCGCAGACGTAAACGGCCCTGACGGTCGATCACAAAGTAGGTCCCCGTATGGTCGACGTAGTAATAGCTGTCGGTGCCGGGTCCGTCCTTGGGTTGACCATACTGCACCGTCAAAGGCCAGGTCTCCTGCAAATCGGTCAAGGCATCCACCTCGATGCGCACACCGTAGAAGCTACGATCGAAATTTGGCACATAGGCGGCCAGCTTCTCCAAGCTGTCGCGACGGGGATCTACCGACACGAACACCATCTGCAAGTCCTCACCGTCTGTACCCAGGGCGTCTTTCAGCTGCTTCATCTTGGCCAAGGTGAAGGGACAAACATCGGGACAGTAAGTGTAGCCAAAGAACACAACGGCCACCTGCCCGCTAACATCTTCGGCCAAAGAAAAGGGCTCACCGTTCCAATTGACCCCGGTCAACGGCGGCGCCGTCGTCGGATCGACCTCCGGCTCTCCATTCCACTGCCGCGCCGGTTGGCAGGCCAGGCTGACCATCGCCATCCACAGCACCGCAACGAAGCCCATTGATCTTGCCTTCATGTAACGTATCTTTCTTTCCATAGGGTCCACACCCACGGGGCCTCGGCAGCACTGCGGAGCGCACCGACGCCAGGGGGCTCGGCAGGCTGGCTGCGGCATCTCGTCGCCGCAGCCAGTCGCCTGAGGTGCTCCGAAGGGGTTCTCCGAAACCGGCAATTGGGTGACCTTAGGCTACTTGCAGGGAGGGTTTCCCATGCCACCCAACCAGGTAGGAACCCAAAGGGTGTTTATATTTCTACCGGGAACTCGTCGAAACCGCCGACCACCGACTGCACGCACACCGGGTCACCGGCGTTGACGGTGGCGACTTCTTGACCGAAGACAAACCGGCCGTTGGAAGCGTCGACCGTGGCGATCCCCAGCAGGGTCCCGGTGCAACCGCTACTTCCGGCCGGGCCGTCGAAGATCGACACCCAACCGGCCCGGGCTCCACCGGGCAAGGCCGAAGCCTGACCTCGAACCCGCAGCGTGCCCTGGTGCAGGAAGACCTTGAGCGAAGTGATGGCATCGGACGTGTTTGACCCCTCGAACAAGGGGTGCGGTGAGAAGATGGCGTTGTCGTGGAAGAGGTCGTCGAATTGGTAGAACACCTGGCCCGAGGATCGGGGTAGCTCGACCTCAGCGGTGATCATCTCGCCGCTATAGACCGGCCGACCGTGCCCGTAGGTCAGATCCGCCCAATAGCCTTGGGAAGGATCGTTCTCATCGACGAACAGGGTGTTGTTGTAGGGATTGATCCAGAGAAACGGACGCCAAGCCCCGGTGGGGGGGATGATGTCGCCCGCGCCCTCGACCCCCTGCGAAGGATTGCGCAGGAAGGGCGGAAATCGCAGCTCGGTCTTGGGTACCATAGGATCATTGGGGGACGGCCAGTTGAGCACGCCGTAGGGATTGGCCGGGCCGAAGTCCGTGCTACAAAAGCCCGGGTAGGCATCGTCGGGACAAACCTGCTGGGTTCCGTATCCCTCGGTGAATTGGCCGATGACCAAACCGGCACCGCCATCGGTATCCCGCAGGGGGAAGGGGGCCGGATGATCATGATCGGTGATCACGAAGGGCGGTGGGTTGAAACGGAAATCGCCACCTCGCTTGGCCTCCGAATACTGATAGCCGAAATACGTGCCACCGAGACCACCGGTGTAGGGCTTCAACTGCACTCGATCCGCTGGCCGGGAGAAGACCCCGGACTGCAGGATGATGTCGTAGTGGGGACGGAAACCCCAACCGGCCCGCCATTGCATCTCCGCCACCTTGGGAGCGCCATAGCTGGGCTTGAAGTTCATGATCTCGAAGCTGGTGTCGCCACCACCGCAGCAGCGCGCGATGTCATCGTGCAGCCGGTGGCCGAAATCGACGTTACGGAAGTAGTGGGTGTGGTTGTCGAGGTTGATCAACTTGACCTTGAAAGCGTCCCCTTGGGCCCAACCATCGACCTCATTGACCCATGGGCCTGAGCCGTACATCTCATTGTTCATGTAGACCGAGATCATGTCGTAGTCGCCAAAATTGCCCGGGGTCAAACCCTCATCGGCCAGCAGGTCCCAGGCTTCTTGGGGTAGCTGGGTCTGGGTTCTGGCCAGATCCGCCCAATCCACCCAGGTGCCCGACGGCCCAATGTTTTCATCGGTCAACCAGCGCTCGATGACCACCGTCGAGGTGCCGTTCATCGCCGCGTTGGCGACCCGCAACATCTTCTTTTCGGGCGAGGATTCCGAGATCGCATCGAGGGTCAAGTTGGTGCGATTGCGGTAGGCGTAGGACTTGCCCTGAGGATCGAGCTCGATGCCCCCCGTGTGCACGTTGGTGATCTCATAGACCGGCTGCAGGAACTGAATCCGCGGCGGATGCTCACGCCAACCCCAGGTGTAAACACCGCGCAGCATGCGCACCGGCGGGTAGTCGATCGAAAGATCTACGACTTGACCCGGGTTGAAGGCCACCCACACAGAATCGAAGCCCTTGTATGGAAACTGGACGGTATTCAAGGCGACCCGCTTGTCGAGCATCACCAAGGTGGGGGAGAAGTCTTCGATGACCAGCGAATAGATCCGGTAGTTGATCCGCAGGGTATCGTCATCGTGGGCATCGACGGGAAACCGGACGAGGAAAGTATCGCTGTCGATCTGGCCGTCGTAGTACAGCATGTTGACGTCGATCTGCCAGACCTTGCGGGTCGCGCCATCGAAGGGGCTGACAAAGGTATCGCCCGAGTCGGTGGCCAGCTTCATCTTGTACTCACCGGCCATGTGGTCGGGCAAATAGGCACCCCGATTGTAGTTGAGCATCGAGAAGCCATCGTAGATCCGGCCGACCGTGTTGCCGTGCAGAATGTCCTGGAGCTCGGCCGCAGCGGTTTGCATGGCAGGTTGATCGTCGTTTTGCGCTGCCAGGGCCATGCCTTGGAGAGCGATCCGCATGTCTTCGTTGGGGCTGCTGACGGAGGTGATCGCGTGCCCCATGATGCTGGTCTCGCCGATCGCGTCGTTGTAGGTGACCATACCGTGGAGAGTCGACTGCTCGACCCCGTCGACCGATTGGTCCGTATTGGGGATCCGCACCACCGGATCCGGCACGCCCGCCAGGATATTGAGCGCGGTGGTAACGGGCTCGACAATCCCGGGTTCGTTATTGTCGACATCTGCCCACAAGGGCAACGTGGTTGCCAACAAGACCGCCAAGGCCATTACCCAGGCAAGGCGACAATACTGGCCATGTGTCCGATCAGATCCAAGCATGAGACGCTCCTCTCGGGAATTAACAAAAAGCTCAAATCTATAACCCAGAGGTATAGATCAATACGGCCGCAAATCCAAACCAAGGGACGGCGCGGAACCAAAGGCAAGGATTCATTTGCCCCTGCAAAGAATCCGAAGAGCAGCCCCGTATGCGGCTTTAGTTGAAGCCATTGGCGTGCGGCGTCTAGGCAAGATCCTTTTCCTTCTAACGCGAGAAGAGAGCGGCCGAGCCGTCAAGGTTCGTCGACGGTGCCCGTCTTCCACGTCGAGGTCGCTCCCGGCCAAGGGCCTCGACGACTTGAAAAAAATCTGCGACCAATCCCATTATATTCCACGCCGTCGATATAACAAGGGCTCGACCGTGGGGATTAGAGGCCCGGGCGCGGGCATCTGGCCAATCACCGAGGGCTGTCAGCCCTTGGCGGCACAAGGAACCATCTCCGATTGAAGACAAAGGTCGGCGTTTCGATACAATCGCCGCATTGTGAGATGCGACACCTCAAAATTCTACTCTGAACCGCTTTCAGGGCTCGACAGGTCGAGCCCTGAGCCTTTGCGGTCGCGGAGATAGCCAGGAATGTCTTCCGAGCCGAGGCGCTCAGCAGGGTCGGAGACCCATTCCACGGAGCTGCGACAGCTTCTGGCGAGCCTTGCCGCCGATCTAGACGAACAGCCGAGCCGGGCCCTGGAAAGCGCCGCCCGTAGCGCCCTGTGGATCCTGCGCCAACTCTACGCCAAGCATCTCTCGGAGTGGCCGACCGAGCTCGACTACGACGAGCTCCTGGAACGCCTTGCCCCCTACCTTCCCCAGCGGATGACCATTCAGTTTCGAGCTATCGGCAGCTTCGCATCGTTCTCGAGCGACCCGTCCGCGACGGGGCCCGAGTCGACACCCGAATCGACCTCGGCGGCCGAAGACACACAGATCACCGGTGCCGATGTGCTGCCTTGCCTCCAGGCCCTGGACAACCTAGTCCATTGGTACCAAGAGGACGTGCTGGGAAGCGGACGTCCTTTCGATTTTCTTCCCGAGCCCTCATCGACCACCAACGAGAGCCCCGACGAACCCATCCGAGACGCCGCCAACGGTGGTGACATCACGGAGATCATCGAATCGACGGCCCGGCCGCTGACAAGCACTCCACCGGGTTTCACCTCAAGGCTGGCACGTCAGCTCGGCCGAGCCCTGCCGGTGCTCGCCCCTGGCCTCATCACCTGTCTTTTCTTGGTTCAAGTCTGGGAGACAAAAAACGCCGCAGACAAACGTCTCGGGCTTTTCACCGATCCGATGATCGATGCCACGGTGGTCACCGACGTGGTACCCGGCGGCCCCATGGATCGTAGCGGTATCTTGCCCGGTGACACCATCTTGCAGCTTGGCGATTTCCCCTTGGCCTCCTATGAGCAGTATTTGGCCGCCCTCCGCACTTTGGAGCGGGGCCGCATGGTGACCTTACAGATCGAGCGGGATGGCATGTCGCGCCGCTTCGAGGTCGTCCCCGGCGTCCCGGCCAACTGGCAGGATGTGGTGATCCGGGGCTTTGTCTCCCTCTGCTGCCTAATCCTCGGCCATTTGACTTTTGCCCGACGAAGTGGCGGTCTACGCGGCCATTTGCTGAGCGGTTTCCTGTGGTTGATCGCCGCCGAGATGGCACTCCCCCTGGAACCGATCCGCACTATTTGGGTCACCGTCACTGCGACGCTGCTCTACTTTCTCTTGACCGGCGCCCAACTGGCCGTCAACTACCACATCGCTTCGGTGATTCCCGAGCGCCAGCCATGGCTGGTGCGTCGACCTTGGATCGCCAAGCTCTACTACATATTCGGCTTGGGTTTCGCCCTTTTCGCCTGCTCGACGTTCTGGATCGAAGAGGTGGCGAGGAAAGATTGGCTGCCCTGGACAAGCGCCCATGTCAACGGGTTGCTGAACAGCGTCGTCCTGCCTATTTGGGCAGGGGGCGTCATGCTCATCTTGGGCCGTTCCGCCTTCGGCAGTAAAGACCGCCGCGGCCGGACACAAGCCCAAATCATCTTCGTTGGCCTGCTGCCTTGGAGCCTCTACATCTTCGCCGTGACGATCATCGACGGGTTCGGTACCCTCAGCCCCAGCTGGCTGGACTCGATCTTCCCGGCCGTGGCGCTGTGCTTCCCCGCCTCGATCTGGGCGGTCCTCGAGCAGGAGAGCCGGCACCAAGACCGTGAATTGGTGGGCTTGGTTCAGAAAATCCGCCAAGTGCATTCCACCGAGGAGCTCTTGCATTTGGTGGGCGAGGCCCTGGATCAAGCGTTTCACCCCTCGGCGGTGCATGTCTTCTTTCAACGACGCCCGACCCACCAATTGACCCTCGGCCATTCCACCAGTCACCCGTCGGCCAGCGGCAGGGTGCCGACGCAATTTGAGCTTCTCCAGACCATGGAGCAGGTTACAAGGGTACAGTCGTTCCCCGAAGACCTCGCCCACTTGCCGCAGGAAGAAATCGACTGGCTGCAGCGGCTGTCGAGCCATCTGGTGATTCCGGTGAACGACAATGATCAGGAGTTGGTCGGCCTGGTGATTCTCGGCGCCAAACGGTCTGAGGAAACCTACTCCACCCACGAAAAGAAACAACTGGTTTCGGTGGCAGGACAAATCGCTTTGGCCTTCGAGAACATTGGCCTGCAAAGCTTGCTCGGCGAGCGCAACAGAATTCAGCGGGAGGTCTTGGACCGCCTGCGAGATCGTCAAATCAACCTGGTGAAGGAGTGTGAGATCTGTGGCCGCTGCTTCGACCAGGACGCCGAGCTCTGCGAATTCGATCGCTCTCAGTTGGTGCTTTCCGTACCCGTCGAACGCACCATCTCGGAGCGCTATCGCTTGGATCGAGTTCTGGGCAAAGGCGGTATCGGCTCCGTCTACGAGGCGACCGACATGCGCCTCGACCGCCGCGTTGCGGTCAAGGTATTGCTCGGATCGGTGATCGACAACCCGATGGTCAAGCGGCGTTTCGAGCGCGAAGCCAGGATCGTCGCCCAGCTGAGCCACCCTAATATCGTCACCCTCTACGACTGCGGGCAAACAACCGTCGGCAACGCCTTCATCGTCCTGGAGCTCTTGCGAGGTTTCACCCTGCGCACCGCCCTCAAACGCCACGGCAGGATTCCCCACCAAACCCTCGCCGAGTGGTTTGATCAAGTCCTCAACGCCTTGGTCGCCGCCCATGCCGCGGGCATCGTGCACCGCGACCTCAAACCGGGCAACGTGCTGATCACCGATACCGGTCGCAAATCCTCCGTCAAGCTCTTGGATTTCGGCGTCGCCAAGATCAAGTCCAATCCACTCCAACGACAGGGGCTCACCGTGCCGGGCGTGGTCCTCGGAACCCATGGCTACATGGCGCCGGAGCAAGTCGTCGGAGACGAAGTGGACGAACGGGCCGACATCTACTCCGTCGGCGTCATGGTGCTGGAGGCGCTGACCGGGCAGCATCCGATTCTCCCCAAGGAAGCAAGATCCCAGTCGCCCACGGACCTGGTCTCGTTTGGCGGCTCACAACAGGCCCAGGCCCTGGAACGCGTCGTGCGTCGCTGCCTACGGCGCGAGCCTGACCAGCGCTATCCCTCCGCCGATGCCCTGCGGCGCGCTTTGATCCCTGTTCTGCGTTCCTTTCCAGCCGTCGTTGAGCGACAAGAAACCGAGGTCATTGCGATGGCGGAAGGGACGGAGAAGATCGAGATCACCGGCGCCCTGGAAGAAACCATCAAAGAGCTGCGTCGCGAGATGCGCAAACGGCGGCGCAACTCGACGAAGACCAAGCGATAGCCTCAGGGTCGCGGAGGGACAGTGGCCTCAAGTGGACCGGCATTGGCGCTCGAACCAGTGGACGGAAACCTCAGCCAGCTGCGAGAGAGCCTCGGCGTCCGTTCGACCGGAGCGTTTGAGCACATGGAAAGAGTGGTCGGCACCCTCGATCACTTGGAGTGTAGCCCGTGGCAGCCTCTCCACCACCGGTGTCAGGAGCTCTAGATCGGCCAGCTTGTCGCGGTCCCCTTGCAGGAAGAGCAGCGGCACATCGATGTCCCCCAGATGGTCCCCCCGCTGCGTCCCCGAACGCCCCGCAGGATGCAAGGGAAAACCATAGAAGACCAAGCCCGAAATCCCTTCCAGCGGCTCGGCGGAGGCCGCCAATGAGGTCATTCGCCCGCCCATCGATTTACCGCCGGCGAAGAGGGGCAGCCCGTCGAGCAAGGTGTTGGCCAGGGCAACGGCGGCCCGCACCGTGGCCAACAGCAGCGGTTTGCCATCCGGCCGACGACGGCCCGCCTCCATGTATGGGAATTGGTAGCGCAGGGACGCCACTCGATGCGCCGCCAGACCGTCCACCAACGACTGCATGAAGTGGTGATGCATGCCGGCTCCGGCGCCATGGGCAAGAACCACCCCCCAGCGGGCATCGGCTGGACGCCGCAGGATAGTCGACACCGGACGTTGTGAGGGGTCGACCCTCAATGGGTGCTGGCTGGCGCCGACGACCTCTTGATCAGACATGCACGGCTCCTAGGGACGTTGTCGGGATCGCTAGAAAGCGCCCATCCAGCTTTACCGAAATCGGTGCCTGCGGGAGGCCCTTCGAGCGAGCACGGACGCAGTGCTGTCTGAGCCGCAGGGCCATGGGAACGGGATGAAACCTTGATATCAATGGGTTTAGATCGATACGTCAGGGTTGGGGCGAGTTTGCGGAGGCCGCGCACAGCCGAAGGGCTCCCGCCCCCACATCGTTTTCTTGAATGGACGCTAAAAAACCGGCGAATCGGCGGTCGGCCCGTAGACTTGCGGCAAGGGCACGTCCAAGAGACGCAGATAGACCGTCAGCTGCCCGCGGTGATGCACCAGGTGATTGAGCACAAAACTGCGGATGGCTGGAAAACGTGGCGCCGAAAAGAGCACATCTTGGCCACGGGTCAGGGACCACTTATCACCGAACGTCGCCTCGTCCGCCTGGGAGAGAGCCTGGCGAAAGCTCGCCGCGCCCTGATCGAAGGTTTGCAGGAGACCTTTCGTATCCTCGGCCGCAAAGGGTTGATAGCCTGCAGTCAGGTCGAGGGCGTCGCTGGTCAACATGCCTTCGGCCCAACCGAAGATTTCCGCCGTGTGGCTCGACAAGCGGCACAAGGACATGGATTTTTCGTGCGGCTTCCACTCCCAATGCTCTTCTGGAATGATCTCCAGAACTCCCCGGGTAGCCGCCGTTTCTTGACCCAACTCAGCCAGAATCATAGGGATCATCGACATTTATTGATGCCCTCCACTTTGGTTTGCGATTGAGATCCTTGGTGACGCGAGGCCTCGTGCAGCGCCACGATCCGCCGTTGGAAGGCGAGCTTATCCCATCGGACCTCGCCCTAAATACCATGATAACCTTGACACTGCGCTCATAGTCAAACTATTCTACCGACCGTTCAGTTGAGTCAATCTCTCTGATTCTATAAACTCCGAGCTGCTCCCGATTTCACCGTGTCCCGCAGGGCATGCCCGAGGCAGGCATAGCACCCATAGGCTGATTTGAGACCCCTTGGATACCTCCTTGGAACGCCCTTGGAAGTCATCTCTCACGTCTTGCGATCCAGCACGTGAACGGATAGAGTCGCCTTTTCCCGAGTACACTTTTACCCATGCCGACGTACCAAAAGCCACCCACAGTCAACGACGACGCTCGCGCCCAAGACATTTATCGCGAAGCGGCACGCATTATCTCCGAGAAGGGCTTTGACGCCACTTCCATGGGGGATATTGCCGAAACCGTCGATCTCACCAAGGGCGGGCTCTACTACTACATCAAGGGCAAGAAGGCCCTGCTCTACGCCATCATGAACTTCGCCCTCGACCTGATCGAGAACCGGGTCATGGCCGGAGCTCGGGAGGAGCCGGACGCCAATCGACGGCTCGCGGGCCTGATCAAGTCTTACGTGCAGCTCGTTCTCGAAGAGCCGGCGGCCATCGGCATCCTGGCCAGTGAGGACGAGAAGCTCGACCCGTCTTATCGGCCACGGGTCATGGAACGCAAGCGCGCCTATTCAGATTTTCTGCGCCAGAGTATCTCCGACGTTACCCAAGCCAACGGCAGCGATAACGGCGTCGACCCTTCCATCGCCACTTTTGGCATGCTCGGCTTGGTGCACGGGGTCGTCCACTGGTGTCGCAATGAAGAACAAGACGATCATCAAGCCATCGTCGCTCAGGTGACCCAGATCGCGCTGCAGGGTCTCTTGCCTCCCGCCTGAGGAAGCCACCTCCGCTGCCCTCAGTCGAGACTGGTCATACTTGCCGCATTCTCCCCAGTCGACGTCGGCCTGACTTCCCGCGACTCACTCTCGGTGCTCTTCATGGTGATCGTGCGTTGGGGGAATGGGATCTCGATTCCTTCCTCAGCGAAAGCCTCGGCGATCTCCTGCGGCAGTCGATTTTTGATCTCGACCACGTTCGGGGTCAGCAGCCACACCGAGAATTGCAACAGGATTGCCGAATCGCCAAACCCTTTGTGGAAAAGGATCGGTTTGGGTTCGTCGAGGCACAGGGGATTGTCCTGGGCCACCCGCATCAAAACCCCGCGGACTTGATCGAGATTCGAGTCGTAGGCCACCCCCAAGGGTAAGTCAAAACGACGAATCGGAAACCGGCTGAGGTTGGTGATCCGCGCCTTGAGCACAGTCTCGTTGGGTAAGCGGACCATCAGGTTGTCGAAGGTCCGCAGCTTGACGGACATCCAGTCCACCGAGAGAATTTCTCCCGTGACGTCCCCGATGGTGACGTTTTCGCCCACTTCAAAAGCCCGCTCGCCGATCAAGAAGAGGCCGCTGATCAGGTTGGAGACGGAGGTTTGAGAGGCAAAACCCAAGGCCACCGTCAGCACGCCGGCGGCGCCGAGAAAAACCGACAGGTCGAATCCGGCCTCCCGCAGGGCAGAGACAACAAAGAGCAACATCACGCCATAGGTGACCAGGCGCCGTGCCAAAATGAGACCTTGGGTCCCCAGCCGGCGCCGCAAAAGGCGGCCGGTGGCAGCGCCGAAAAAACGTGCCACCACCAGGCCGAGCAGAATCAGCAGCACCGCCCTGATGAAACCCGTTCCGCGATCACTCGAGGCAAACTCTCGCAGCGTCTCCATTGCTTCGTTCATCGACTCACTTCTCAGCCCACCAAGACATGAAACGCCCGCGACAGGACGCTCCGCCCGGCAATTTCCCGTGGTTCGGCCACCACAACGGCCTCAGCCGCTTCCTTCGGCGGCCCGCTCCCGATCTCGACTTGCGGCGGCGACAAACCATCTCGAACCACCGCCAGGGACGCCGTCCACAATCCTCCGGCCGCATCGGCGTAGAGCCGCAGCGTATTGGCCGGCACGCTCACCCGCTCCAGGGAGAGCAAGCTGGAGGCCTGGTTGCGGATCTTCAACGGCGTAATCGCACGATGGGGCATGGGCGGCAAGCTGTCGATCTTGAGCCGGGCGGCCGTTTGGCTCGCATAAGCCTCGACGCCTCGCCGGGTATCGGGCCCAAACCAAGTGTCCGACGGCCGGTTGGTCGGCATTTCGAACAGAGTGCGGTCAGGGTCCGGCAACTCACCGCGAACCCAAACCGGGGTGGAGACAAACACCTCGACCTCTTCCCCTGCCGGTACCATCAACGGCAACTCCGGGCGCGCCACCACCGGCCGATCCGCCAGCAGCGGCCGCAGACGGATCATGCCCTGATCGCTGTGGGTCAGAAATCGTTCGATCTTGAAATCACTTTCCGGATCGGCGATCGGTCCCGGCCCACCGACCGCCGAGGACAGGACGTGACCCGAATCTCCATCCCTGATGCCATTGCGATACCAGCCGAGACGCCATTCGCCCGGACGATGGGCGATGGAGAGCTCCAACGGCCCGACGGTCACGGTGATCATGCGATCTTCCGGAACTTCGTGGATTCCATGCCAAGACGATAAGTGGGTCATCAAATCTCCGATTTGCGACACCGGGGTCGGTGCGCCTGGGCGGATCATGCCATAGCAAGGCGATGGCAAGTAAGCCCCGGGCCCTGAAGATTTCATTTCGCCCTGGTGCAAAACGAAGAAGGCGGCCGGTGGCCGCCTCGATGCCTACTGAGGTAGTTGCAAACTCCCGAGATCGCCCTGTGTGCCGATCCTCCGATCGAGATCCAGGCTATCGTCCGATCAATGGCGTCGCACCCTGATGGAGCCGTTGACATTCTCCAACTCGACGCGGGCGCCACCGCTGCCGAGGGTGCCGCGCAGATTGCTGCCCACGTAGCGCCCCTTGTCGACGGTCAGCCCAAAATCATTCTCGATGCCACCGTGCACCGTTTCGGCGCTGATCACAGCATCGGCATCGTCCGGCAAGGTGACGGTGAGGGACCCGTTGACCGAGCTCAGCTCGATGCGTTGACCCGCCGTCAGCTGATCGAAGGCAACGTTGGTCTGACCGTTGACCGACTCGATCCCTAGGCGTCCTGCCATGCCCGTCGCCTCCACATTGCCGTTGACGATCTCGGCGCTGACCTCACCGGACAGCTGGCGCAGCTCCAGATTGCCGTTGACCAGCTCGACAGAATCGATGCGGGCCCCACGGGGCACCTGCAAAGTGAAATCGACGCTGCCCGAAGACCGCCAGCCGTCCGATTCACGACTCTTCTTATACTCCGTCGAAATCGAGACACCGGAGCCGTTGACGTCGATCTCCACCTCCATGCGATCCAGCGCCTCCTGGGAGTCGGCTTCCTTGATATAGCTCACTTGCACGTCGTCGCCGTCCCAGCCTTCGATCACCACATCACCGTTGACGTTTTCCAGGCTGATACGGCCGTCCGCCACCAGATCATAGGTCTGGCTGAATTTCTCGTTGACGGCAAAGGCCGAAGTGGCCACCAGAAAGGTGAGTAGGTATGTGGCGACGACGCTGAAGGAACGGCGTGGCAAAGAACGCTGCAACATGGTGAATCTCCTGAGAAGACTTGATGGGGAGGCCGTACGGCCCGGGCTGTCAGGGGATTGGATACCGACGACGCAGGGAAGGTTGGAATTTCTTCAGGGCTATTCGACACTGCGGATGCGATCTATCCAATCGCCGTAGGTCCCTGCAAGCTCGTCGTACACCGGTTGCACCGCCGCTTGAAACGCTGCCACGTCGTCCACGCGGTGAATCTCGCTACCCGCCGCCTGCACCGTCGCCAAAGCCTCCGCCTCGTACTCTTGCCAATAGCGTCGCTGCGCCTGGGACGATGCCAGCGCCGCTTGCCGCAGGGCCAATTGCTGCGCGTCGCCCAGGGCCTCAAAGCTAGGGCGATGCACTAGCAGCAGGTCGGGGATCATCGAGTGACGATCCAGAGAGTAGTGTTTGGCCACCTCGAAATGGCGCTCGGAGCGATAGCTCGGCAGATTGTTTTCTGCCCCATCGATATTGCCGGTGTACAGACTGGTGTAAACCTCCTTGAATCCGAGAGACACCGGCGAGGCGCCCAAGGAGGTGACCATGCGCCGCATGATCTCCGACTTCTGGACTCGGATCTTCAAGCCCACCAGATCCTCCGGCCGGCGGATCGGACGTTCGCGGTTATAGAACGATCGGGCGCCGGCGTCATACCACGCCAGGCCGACAAGACCGCTGGGGGTCAACGAGGCCAGCAGCTCATCCCCCAAGGGTCCATCGAGCACCCGCCACATGTGGTCGCCGTCGCGAAACAGGTAGGGCAAGGTGAGCACACCGATGGTGGAGGAGAATTCCGCCAACGGCGCCGCCGAGGAACAGACCATCTGAACCGCCCCGAAACCCAGCTTCTCGAGGCTTTCCTTTTCGTTGCCCAGCACCCCGCCGAGTTGTAGATCCAAGGTCAAATGGGAGGCCAAACGGGGGTCCCCTTGCACCGCCTCGGCCAAATCCTCGAGACCGCGGGCGGTGGGGTAATCCGCCGCGTGGACGTTCGACACCACCCAACGGCGGGGCGACGGGCTAGTGTCTCCTGAGCCGCAGGCCAGGCAACAGAGCAACATCCCGAACATCGAAAACAGCCCGAGACAGGCTCGGAAGGATCGAGGCATTGGACACGACGGCATCATGAAGCTCCTCGCAGAACGGTTGGCTCAGCCGGCGAACAAGGCCGGCAGCCAGAGGGTCAACGACGGCACAAAGGTGACCAACATCAGAATCACCACCATCGCCAGGTAAAAGGGCCATAAGCCCCGCAACGCTTGCTCCATGCTGATCTCGCCGATGGCGCAACCCACGAAGAGGGTGCTACCCACCGGCGGGGTGCACAGGCCGATGGCCAGGTTGAGCAGCAGGATGATGCCGAAATGTACCGGATCCACCCCGAGCTGCATCATCACCGGCAGCAGCAGCGGCGTCGTGATGACGATCAACGGCGCCATGTCCATCACCATGCCCAGGCCCAGGAGCAGGCCATTGACCAACAGCATGAGCACCGCCTTGGGGGCGTCGATGGAGACCAGCCAGGCGGCCAAGCGGGACGGCACATGCAGGAAGGTCATCACCTCGCCAAAGGCAGCGGCGGCGCCGATCAAGATCAGCACCATGCCCGATGTCTTGATCGATCGCTCCAACACCTCGCCATAGCCACGCCACGGCAGCGAGCGGTAGACCAAGGTCGACACCAAGGCCGACCACACCACCGCCACCACCGCCGATTGATGGGCCGGCACCTTGCCGAGGACGATGGGCACAATGATAATCAGCGGCGTCGCCAAGGCCGGCAGGGCCCGCCAAGCGATGTCCAATCCCTGCCGCCACGGCACCGACGCCTCCCGGGGATAACCACGGCGACGGGCCATCCAGCCGCTCAGCACCAGCAAGCTGGCGGCGATGAGAATGCCCGGCACATAACCGGCCAAGAACAGGGCCTGGATCGACACCGTGCCTCCGGCCGCCAAGGAATAGAGGATGGCATTGTGCGAGGGCGGAATGACGATGCCTTGGGTCGACGACGTCACCGTCACGGCGACGGAGAAATCCCGGTGATAACCCTTCTTGACCATCATCGGGATGAGCAGCGAGCCGATGGACGACGTATCTGCAACGCTGGAGCCCGAGATGCCGCCGAAGAACAATGACGCCACGACGTTGACCATGGCCAAACCCCCACGCAGAAAACCGACGCAGACGCTGGCCAGCTGCACCAGCCGCTGGGCCATATCGCCCCTGGTCATGATCTCGCCGCACAGGATGAAATAGGGAATGGCCAGCAGGGTGGGATCGCTGAGCTGCGACACCACTTTCTGGGCCACCAACATGGGTGGCACGCCGCTGGCAAAGCAGTAGGCGAAGGCCGACAAAGCCAAGCAAAAGGCGACGGGCATGCGCCATATCAAGAGGCCGAAGAAGAGCCCGAAGAACCACAACATGAGGCTCAGCTCAGTCATCGGCGGGTCCGGAGTCAGCCGTTCTGGCGTTGTCGGTCTGCGAGGACGGTCGCAGGGCCTCGATCAACCCGAAGAAAGCGATTCCGAGCCCCCCGAGGACGGCCGGCAGATAACCCACTGCCGCCGGCCACCCGGTGGCCGGCAAGGTATTGCTCACCTGCCGCACCAGGGCCCAACCGTAGAACGCCAACAACAGCCCCAGCAGGACGACCCCCAAGGCCACACACCGGGCCACCAGACGGCGGGCTGTCGGCGGCAAACGGGTCACCAGCGCATCGACCCCGAGATGAAATCGGCAAAACACGCCATAGGCCGCCGCCAACAGAGCGAAGGTGGCCAGCAGTAACCCTTGGATCTCCGTCGCCGCCGGCCAAGAGATCTCAAAGAACGCCCAGGCGCCCGTCTCCAAAGCCGACACGATAACCAGCACCGCCAGCAGGGTAGCCAGCACACGTCGTAAGCCGGCGGCGAGAAAGTTGGCCAGGGATTCCATCGAGATCGGTATTCTATAGCTGCCTTGGGACGGATGAAGCCTCGATACTCTCCGGCGTGATCGCCGACTGGTCAGTGGAGCTGCAAAATGCCAACCCAATCACCGAACGCCACACCGAATGCCGAGCTGCTGCGCCAGCAAGTTCTCGACATCTTCAAACATCGCTTCAAGCGACCCGCCAGGGTTTTGGTGCGGGCCCCCGGACGGGTCAGCTTGCTGGGCGGTCACATCGATTACTCCGAAGGCTGGGTGCTGCCGGCGGCCATCGACCGCGCCGTATTCCTGGCGGCGGCACCGTTGCAACAACGCAAGCTGACGATCCACGCCCTCGACTTCGATGACACGCTGTCACTCGATCTCGACCAGATCCCACCGCCCCTCGAGCCGCGGAACGTCTCCACCGACGGCCCCATTTCGTGGCAAGGCTACCCGAGCGGCATCGTCTGGGCCCTGTCGCAGCTCGGCCATCGGCTACCGGGTTTGGAAGTGGTCTTCGCCAGCAATATCCCCATCGGCTCCGGGGTCAGCTCCTCGGCGGCCGTCATGATGGCATTCCTCTCGGCCTTCGAAGGCGTCCTAGAGCCGACCGTCGCCTTGCTGCTGGGCGGTAGCCGGGCCCCGAGCGGCCCCTTTCGACTCGACGGCAAAGCTCGAGCCCAGCTTGGACAGCGGGTCGAGAACGAGTACCTCGGCCTGCAATCGGGGGTCATGGATCCCTTCGCCAGCCTGCACGGGCGTCGTGGCCGCGCCGTCTTCCTCGACTGTCGCCACCTCACCTTCGAGCGCTTGCCCATGCCGGAAGACACCGTCGTCCTGGTGGCCGACAGCGGCGTCAAGCGGCAACTGGCCACCTCCGGCTTCAACAATCGCCGGGCCCAATGCCAAAGGACGGTGGAGATGCTCGCCCCCCACGTCGAGAACCTGGCCAGCCTGGGGCACTCGGCGACCCTACGCGACCTCAGCCACCGGGACCTGGAGCTGCACGCCCATCGTCTGCCCATGGAGCTGCGGCGTCGGGCCCAACACGCCGTCGAAGAATGTCGCCGCGTGCAGCTCGGTGCCGCCGCCCTGAAAGAAAATGATCTAGAAACCTTCGGCGCCCTGATGCGCCGCTCCCACGCCAGCTCCCGGGACCTCTACGAAGTCAGCTTGCCCGAGCTCGATGTCCTCGCCGCCAGTGCCTGGCGCAGCGACGGCTGCTGGGGAGCCCGGCTCAGCGGCGGTGGGTTCGGAGGCTGTGTCGTCGCCCTGGTGGAGCCTCACGCTGCCGAGGCCGTGGCCCGCACCATGGCCGACGACTTCGAGAACCATTTCGAGCGCCGGCCGGAGATTTTCAGCTGTGAGCTGGCGGATGGGGTCAAGGTGGAGAGCCAGGGGTAGCCGCGACTCAGGTTGCTTGGCCCACGTGCTCTTCCATTCCAGCACCGGGACGTGCAACACCTGGAATCACTGCAGGCTACTTGGGAAAAAACCCAATCAGGCTTCGGCCAAAGCTTGCCGCAAGTCCTCCAACAGGTCGTCGATATCTTCGACACCGACGCTCAAGCGCACCAAGGTATCGGAAATCCCGAGCTTCTGACGTGTTTCCGCTGGCACCGAAGCGTGGGTCATGATGGCGGGATGGTTGCACAGGGACTCCACCGCCCCCAAGGACTCGGCCAGTTGAAAGACCCGCAGGTTCTCGCAGAAGCGGCGGGCGTTGTCGAGGTTGCCGGCGAGACGAAAGCTCACCATGCCGCCGAAGAAACGCATTTGGCGTTTGGCCAGCTCGTATTGCGGATGCGACGGCAAACCCGGGTAGTAAACCTGCTCGACGTTGTCGTGGGCTTCGAGAAACTCAGCCACCCTTTGTCCGTTCTCGCTGTGGCGTTCGATGCGCAGGGCCAGGGTCTTGATGCCGCGTAAAGTCTGGTAGGCATCGAAGGGTCCCATAACAGCACCGACGGCGTTCTGTAGGAAGCGCACGCGCTGCGCCAGCTCCAGGGTGCTGGCCACGACGACGCCACCCACCACATCGGAATGGCCATTGAGGTACTTGGTGGTCGAGTGCATGACGAGGTCGAAACCCAAGGCCAGGGGGTTCTGAGCCATCGGTGAAGCAAAGGTGTTGTCGCACACTAGCAGGGCTTCTGGGCAGGTCTCCCGGGCGATCGCCACCACCGCCGCCAGATCGACGACTTTCATCAGCGGATTGGTCGGTGTCTCGACCCACACCATACGCGTCGCTGCCGTCAACGCCTGGCGGCAGGCGTCGGGATCGGTCATATCGACATACTCCAAGTCCAGACCCTGGGAGCGGGCACGTACTTGCGAGAACTGGCGCCGCGTGCCACCGTAGAGATCGTCCATCGCCACCAGACGCGATCCTTGGTCGAGGAGGTCGAGCAAGGTCGCCGTGGCGGCCAGCCCTGAGGCAAAAGCAAAACCACCGCAGCTGGGATCTTCTTCCTCACTCACCGAAGAGCCCTCGAGACCCGCCACCATGCGTTCCAAAGCATAGCGGGTGGGGTTGTGGGAACGGGTGTACTCGAACCCCTTGTGCTCGCCGGGGGAGGCTTGCACGTAGGTGGCGGCGGTGAAGATGGGCGGCAGGACGGCGCCGGTGGTCGCCTCGGGGCGTTGGCCGGCATGGATGACTTGGGTGGCGGGCCGCTGAGCTCTCTTGGTATCGGACATCGGAAAAGTTCCTCATGGGAAATTGAAGGCTCGCAACAGGCGCATCTAGAGCGCCCGTGAGCACGAATTTTATACGCAGGACCAGGAAAGTCCGATGAGATTCTGCGCCGAAGTTGGAATCCGCATAGACTCAGCTCAACAATGGCAGGGTCAGAACCTTCGAATCCCCACGACGTTAAACTCTTGAGGACGATACGGTTTTGAAGACCATACGGTTTTGAAGACGACACGGTCTTGCAGACGACAGGTCTCGAGACGCCGATACTCGACGAGGTTGCCCGATGGATCGACTGAAAGAGCTACGCATCGACCGCTCCGAACGCCCCACCAAGAAGTCACGCGGTGGCTTGGTGGCCGGCCTCATCGCCTTCGTGATCCTATTGATCGCCGCCGTCGCCTGGTGGCGTTGGCAAGACCAAACTCCCAAGGTCAAGGTGGCCA
This sequence comes from Acidobacteriota bacterium, assembly GCA_029263315.1. Classification (GTDB taxonomy): domain Bacteria; phylum Acidobacteriota; class Thermoanaerobaculia; order Multivoradales; family J023; genus JAJCXR01. The sequence goes on from JAJCXR010000050.1 coordinate 184,801, forward strand.
GCGTTGAGCTCGAGCGGGCGGGGGGTAGTCGCGACAACGCTGTGCTCGACGCCTCCGGCTACGTCACAGCGCGCCTCCGGGCCACCATTTCCTCGAAGGTGACCGGCAAGATCATGGGGGTCTTTGTCGAAGAGGGCATGGAGATCAAGAAGGGTCAACTACTGGCCCGCCTCGACGACGCCACCGCCCAACGCCAGGTGGCCTTGGCGGAAGCTCAGCTGAGCGCCGCCAAATCGTCCTTGGCGGAGACTAACGTGCGCCTGGCGGAGGCTCGCCTGGACCTTGGGCGCCAGCAAAAGTTGGTGGCCAGCGAGGTCACCTCGCAGGTGATTCTCGATACCGCCCAGGCCAACGTCGATGCCTGGCTGGCCCGCCTCGAAAACGAGCGCGAGCAAGTGGCCGTAGCCGAACGCACTTTGGATCTGCGACGTCAGGATTTAGACGACACCGAAATCCGCGCCCCCTTCAGCGGTGTGGCGGTGAGCAAAGACGCCCAACCAGGGGAGATGATTTCGCCGGTTTCGGCCGGTGGTGGTTTCACCCGAACCGGCATCTGCACCCTCGTCGACATGGCATCCCTGGAAATCGAAGTCGACGTCAACGAGTCTTACATCAACCGGGTGGAGCCCAATCAGAGGATCGAGGCGACCTTGGACTCCTACCCCGACTGGCGCATCCCCGGCTACGTCATCACCACGATACCCACCGCCGATCGACAGAAGGCGACGGTGGCGGTACGTATCGCCTTCGATCAGCTCGACCCTCGCATCTTGCCCGATATGAGCGTCAAGGTGTCCTTCCTCGACGACGAAGCCGAGGTCAGCACCGACGAATCGGCGGCACCCCGCCTCACCGTGCCGACGACGGCAATTCGCACAATCGACGACAAGAACATTGTCTTCGTCCTACAAGGGGATCAGCTCGAACGCCGAGCCGTGCGCTTGGGTGCCGAATCCGCCGGACGCACCGTCATCGAAGCGGGAGTCAAGGCCGGCGAGAAGGTGATCGTTGAAGGCCCCGAGACGTTGGCCGGCGGCGATCGTGTCGAGGTCGAGCCGTGAGCCTCAGCCTGAGCTCATCGCCTGTCATGCTTTCGCCGAGCTTTAGCCGGCAACTACCTGAATACGACCTGCGCAACGAGGAGAGACCGCAATGAGGCCAGAGAACGCTGACGAAGCTTTGCTTCGCCTCGCCGATGTCACCAAGACCTACCAACGGGGCAGCGAAGTGGTGCACGTCCTCGATCATCTTGATCTCGACGTGCCCGAGGGGGACTTCCTCGCTCTCATGGGCCCATCGGGCTCCGGCAAGACGACCCTGCTCAACCTCATCGGGGGGCTCGATCGCCCCACCTCCGGCACCGTCGAGGTGGGCGGCGAACGCATCGACGATGCCTCCGGTAGCCAACTGGCCAAGTGGCGGTCGCGACATATCGGCTTCGTCTTTCAGTTCTACAATCTGCTGCCGGTCTTGACCGCCCAACGCAACGTCGAGCTGCCCTTGCTGCTCACCCCGCTCAGCCGCCAGCAGCGCAAGAAACATGTCGCCACCGCCCTCGAGCTGGTGGGCCTCGCCGACCGTGCCAAGCATTTCCCGCGGCAGCTCTCCGGCGGTCAGGAGCAGCGGGTGGGTATCGCCCGGGCCATTGTCAGCGACCCGACCATCCTGCTCTGCGACGAACCCACCGGTGATCTGGACCGCAAGTCCGGCGATGAGATCCTCGATCTGCTGGTGGCACTGAACCGCGATCATGGCAAGACCATCGTCATGGTGACCCACGATCCCCATGCGGCGTCCCGAGCCCGCCGTACCCTCTACCTGGAGAAGGGCCAGCTGGTCACGGAGGCCAACGTATGAGCTTTCTGTCATTGATCTGGGCCAACCTGATGCGGAAAAAGATCCGCACCTTCTTCACCGCCATCGCCATCTTCGTCGCCTTCATGCTCTTCGGTGGCCTGATGGCTTTCAAAGCCGCCTTCGGCGTTGGCATCGAGCTGGCCGGTATCGACCGGCTGATCCTGATTCACAAGACGGCGATCATCCAGCCCTTGCCCTTGGCCTACTTGCAGCGCATCCAATCCCAGGAAGGGGTGGAGGACGTCACCCACGCCAACTGGTTTGGCGGCGTCTACCAAGATGCAAGAAACTTCTTCCCCAAGATCGCGGTGGACGCCGAGAGCTATTTGCGTCTCTATCCCGAGATCAAGATGCAGGAAGGGGAGCGCGAGGCTTGGATGCGCAACCGCACCGGCGCCATCGTCGGCAAGGTGACAGCGGATCGCTTCGGCTGGAAGGTGGGGGACCGCATCCCCGTGCAGGGGGACATCTACCGCACCCAGGACGGTTCCCCTTGGGAATTCACCATCGAATCCATCTACACCAGCGACGACCCCAGCTTCGACACCTCCAACCTGTTCTTCCACTACAAGTACTTGGAAGAGGCTTCCGGATCGGACGGCCAGGTGGGCTGGTACATCCTGCGCGTGGCAGATCCACAACAGTCGGCGGAAATCGCCAAGGGCCTCGACCAGCGGTTTGCCAACTCACCGGCCGAAACCAAGACCACCACCGAGAAGGCGTTCATCCAATCTTTCGCTAATCAGACGGGCAACATCGCCGCCATCACCACCAACGTCGTCATCGTGGTCTTCTTCACCCTTTTGCTGGTGGCGGGCAATACCATGGCCCAGTCGGTGCGGGAGCGCATCAACGAGCTGGCGGTGCTCAAGACCCTCGGTTTCAGCGACGGCAAGGTGATGGGCATGGTGCTCGGTGAATCGCTGCTCTTGACCTTGGTGTCCGGCGCCCTAGGGTTGACTGCCATCGTCGTGCTGACCAATACGTTGAGCCTGGGCGGCTCGTTCTTGCCCACCTTTCACGTGCCGACCAACGCCCTATTACCCGGCTTACTGCTGATGCTCTTCATGGGCCTGCTGGCCGGGCTCATCCCATCGTTTCAGGCCCTGCGCCTGAGCATCGTCGACGCCCTGTCGCGGAGGACATGAGCATGTCTGGACTCATCCGATGGTTGGAACAGGTGTGGAGCGTCACCGTCTTCAGCCTGCTCGGCCTCAAGCAACGGCTCGGCTCGTCGTTGGTGACCATCATCGGCATCGCCGGCGTGGTGGTGGTATTTATCGGCATCCTGTCGGTGGCCAGCGGCTTCCGCAAGACCCTGCAGACCACCGGTGACCCGGAAAGCGTCATCGTAATGCGCGGCGGCAGTAGCTCGGAGATGACCAGCGGTTTGCAGATCGAGGAAGTCCGCATCATCGCCGACGCTCCGGGTTTGGCCCGCGGCGACGTCCAAAGGTCGGCGAACCAGCAAGCAGAGCAGTCCCCCGGCTCAAACCGTGCCTTGGCCTCCGGCGAGCTCTATGTGGTGCTCGATCTGCCCCGCAAGGGGAGCGACACCCCGGCCAATGTGCCGCTGCGAGGCGTCGATCCCCAGACCGTCTTTGCGGTGCGGGGCAATGTCGAGATGGTCGAAGGCCGCCCCTTCGAAGCGGGCCGCAATGAGGTGATCGTCGGCCAAGGGGCAGCTATGGAATTCGACAATCTCGAGCTCGGCGACGACATCATCGTCAGCGAAAATACCTGGAAGGTGGTGGGGGTCTTCAGCACCGGCGGCACCGTCTCGGATTCCGAGATCTGGACCGATGCCCGCGTCCTGCAGCCGGCCTACCGGCGAGGCACCTCGTTTCAGTCGGTACATGCGCGGCTGGAGAGCCCTGAAGCCTTCGACACCTTCAAGGATGCGTTGACCAGCGATCCCAGGCTCGATGTGAAGGTACAGCTCGAATCGGAGTATCACGCCTCCCAAAGCGTCGCCTTCAGCGCCTTCATCACCGCCATCGGCGTCTTCATCGGCCTGTTGATGGGCATCGGCGCGGTCTTCGGCGCCGCCAACACCATGTACACCTCGGTGTCGACTCGCACCCGCGAGATCGCCACCCTGCGGGCCCTCGGCTTCGGCATCGGGCCGGTGGTCTTCTCGGTGATGGCGGAGGCCCTTGCCTTGGCGGCCATCGGTGGCGGCGCCGGGTCGTTCCTGGCCTACTCCATCTTCAACGGCTTCCACGCCGCCACGATCAATTTCCAAACCTTCAGCCAGATCGCTTTCAGCTTCGCCGTGACACCGGCCCTGATGATCGGCGGCATCGTCTATGCCATCCTCATGGGTTTTGTCAGTTGTATCTTCCCCGCCTTTCGCGCCGCCCTCCTACCGGTGGCCACGGCCCTGCGGGAGCTGTAAGTCGAGATGTCGATCCCGAGCGGTCCCCCATCACTGGGGACCGCCTTGGGCATTCTGCCGTAGCTTGCCTCCCAGGGTCGCCATGGGAAGCAACGTGGCCAAGAAGATCAGGTGGTACCACAGGGGCATGAGGTCCCAATAGCCGGCCTGAACGGCGATTCCCACCATCAAGAGAATCACCCCGAGGGCCACACCATGGGCCATCTGGCGACGCTTGGCGATGACGCCGGTGAGCCAACCGGAAAGCAACGAAAACGTCGCGCTGTCGGCCAGTAGAAGGATCAAGATGCCGACACTGCCCGTCGAGCCGTCCTCGCGAAAGGCGTCGGGGAAGGCCCCGGCGATGGCGAAGTTACTGACCAACCAAAGAATCGTCCAAGCGATGAAGCCCACCAATACTGCCAGAATGCTGCGTCCCATGCTGTCCTCCGTTGTGTCTTAGTTCTTTCCCGTTCGCTGTAGAAGTCTTCTCCTCCGGAAGGCCGGAGGACGGCCCCGAGCCGGTTAGATTCCACTCGGTTGTTCGTAGAGCCATCCAATGCGCCCCTATTCTCCGGCGTCCCACAGGGACGAAATCTCCCAGCGAGTGGTTTCAACCACTCGCCGGCTCGCCGTCCTCATCCCCTAGCCCAGCCGGGGGAGGCGAACCAGACACCTCAGCTCGGCAGCGGCCAATTCTCGGACAAGGCCTTTTTGGGGCTCATCAAGGGCCCCAACAGCTTGAACATCCCATAGAGCATGCGGACTCCGAAGGACGGCTTGCCCGTCTCCACAACCGCCTTCAAGGTCTTGACGATGTGGTTGCCGCCTTGCTTCATCTGCTTTGTGGACTTGGTGCCCACCGCCATGTTGGTGCAGGTCAAGGTGAAGTCGACCCCGCCGTCCACCGATTCCAGCTCATAGGTGATGATGCACTCGGGGTCGTCATAGGTGGTGAAGCGAAAGGTCTGCGAAAAAATGCGCGGCTCCTCGATCTGTAGGATCTTGCCCACCACCGCAGTGTACTTACCGTCCGCCGAGCGCATGCACACCACGCCACCCGGCACCAAACCATCGGTGTGCAGTTGCGAATCGAACATCGCCTTCTGCACCTCATGGGTCTTGGTGATCTCCCGCCACACATCATTCACCGAGCCCTTGATGTGGATCTTGAAGACCGCTGTCTCCGTCTCGCCCGCTTTCTCAACCATGTCCATCTCCTCCGTCGTCGGGGGCCCCATCAAAGCTATCCGCCAGGCCCGGGTTCTCCACCATGAATTTCAGCGAGGTCAGTCGCCTTGCCCACAAAGCGCTGTACTCCGATGTCCAACGGTCGTAAATCAACTGGATCGGTACCACGTTGAAATACAACCGCCGGGTGCGTCCTTCCTTCTTCGACACCACCAAATCCGCCTCCTCCAACACCTTCAAATGCTTCATGACACCGATGCGACTCATCTCGAAAAAAGCGCAGACATCGTTGACACTGGCTCCCGGCTGTCGCTTCAGGATGTCGAGAATGCGCCGTCGGGCGGCACTGGCCAAGGCGTGGAAGGTGGCGTCCATGGGGTCGGTGACACTCAAAGTAACCAAATGGTTACATATTTGATGTGGAGGCGTCAAGGGGGGGGGAAGACGATTCACTTTTGACTCGAATCAGGTCAGGGTCGGGATCAAGAACGGCTGGGTGAGGTGGCGGCGACTTCCCTAGCCGTCGAGGCTGGCAAGACCTGGGCGGACACGGGCCTAGTGAACAAGACTCAAGGGCAACGGGAGGCCTGCCGGGCGGGTAAAAAGATGGAAGGCCACAAGAATGGAGGCAGCGTCGATCAAGGTCACCAAGATCAGCGTGATGGAGGCCCAGTACCGCGTGCCTCGCAGCCCCAGCCTCGCAGCTGGTCGACGCCGAACGGTGAGCGCCACGACGACGATGCAACATGTGATGGCACCAGCACCAAGGTTGCTCATCGCGACCACATACATCTCTCGGGGTTCGGGACCGTGACACCACGCCAACATCTGCCAGAAACCAAGGGTCCTCGACGCCGAGATTCCCGCCCATAGAAGAAGTGCCAAGTAAGTCAGCCCGCCGGATACTTCCGCAGCAGGCCTTATTCCGATGGACTCGGCCCTTCTCCCGGCGAACAAAGCAAGTAGCCACGCCGGCAGAAATTGGATCGCGGCCGCGCTAAGTGGCTGGCTGGCGAACAAGTACGCAAGATCTTCGGCCTTGGTCATGGACCTTTAGACCTTCGGCGGGCGGAGTCGGTTCCCGTGCTGTTGAATGCAAAAGAGCCCACAGCCTACACCCCACACTTTCATCGATCCGGCAACAGCGCTCGTGTGGAGTCATCACCGTAACAGCTGTCGAAGACGGCAAAAATCTTAAGGCGTGGAAGTTCCTGAATAGGCTGGTGGGGGAATGGCTCAGTTTTCGGTTGGTGCCAACAGCGCCCCGCGACCTAGAAGCGGAACATGAACCATCAACAGAATCAGCCAAAGGCACGGCTACCAATCTAGTAGCTTGGAAATAACTTCATCTACTAATCCAATACGCTCTGCGCGAAATTCTCCAGAGGGATAATTTCAGTAAGTTGAAAACCTATCTTTCGCGTATCTTAGAGATTCTAAGATCAACTCAATCTCGGTTCTGCCCAACCTTCGCTCATAGGCCTCCTAGATTCTGTATCTTCGCGACCCCTAGAAGGTCTCTCTTTCACTGCCTGATCTAAATCATCAGGCTTGGGAGCCATGTGCTTTATCCAATCGAAAGCGAATACTTCGAGTTGCTTCTTTGGCAGCTCACTGGCGAGTGCAGCGCTGAAGCCAGTGCTTGGCAATCCGGTTTCCTCTAGAACGACCAAGATGGTAAGCGGCGGGAGGTTGTGTAGGAGGCAGTACGATTGAATTGGTTCCAGAAGTTGACCCAGACCTCGGGCCGGAACACCCACAAGCTTGCCGACCATCTGGTATGTCAGAATCTGACGATTCCGAGCTGCGAGTCCGAGGACGGACCAAATCTGCGCGGAACGCTGCGACACGGACATGATGCTCATCACTAGTCCTCATTAAAGATTCCAGACTTTTGGGCTTTGTTGTCCCATCCTCTTTTTCTTCTGCAGGCAGAGACCGTCAGTCTTAGTCCTTTCCTTTTTCGATTTCTAGCGCCTCACGTATCTTTCCAACATCATCAGCTATCTGAAACATCTTGAGCTGTGCGAACAGTAGAATCAAACCGATGAAACCAATCAGCATCAGAACCATGGTATTAAATTGCATTTGTGCTCACTTAGTCGAAGCAGTGAATATCTCGGAGACTTTTGGCGACTCTGGGATTCGTCAGCAGCTCTTGGGCATCGTAGAGAACCCGTAACGCTAAAATTAGACGCGTAACTCGTCCCCAAAAAGGATCACGATCGGACGATTGCCCCAGTCCGACAGCCTACGGCACCGCCGCCGACCAACCCTCCACCCCACCGGACTCAAACCCACCCCGGAACAACAGCCCGGCCGGCACAGGACGCAAACCGCGCAGGGCGATATCGTCGAGGTGCCAACCGTCGGCGGTGGTGAAGCTGTCGCTCTGTAGACGGAAGCGGAAGCGGACGTTGGGTTGGCCGTCGAGCTGGGGCAGGGGGATCTCTTGCCGCTGCCAAGTTTGGTCGCGGTCTTCGCCGCTGTAGATGCCGACGTCTTGCCAACTGGTGCCGCCATCGAGGGAGACGTCTAGCCATCCGTAGTCGCGGTGCTGCTCGATGTCGAAGAGGTGGTGAAATACCAAGACGACGTCTTCGAGCTCTGTCAAGTCGAGGGTGGGTGAGGTCAGGGAGACCTCGGTGCTGGTGGCGTAGTTACTGCCGGGGCTGTCGCTCCAGGCATTGGGCGGGCTGAGGGATATTTCGTCACTGGGAGCCCAGGGTGGATCGGCACTCCAGGCGACGGGGTCGCCATCGACGGGGTCGCCAGCGGCCATCGTCTTCAAGGCCCGACACAAGGCCGAAAACTGCTCAGCGGTCAACGACGCGGTCTCGACGGCATCCTCGAATACCTTCGCATTCAGGCGCTGCCTTTGGCCACAGCGCAGGGTCAAAGGACCCAGGTCTTCACTGACCAGCTCCCAGTCGGCGCTGCCCAACCACGGATGGGGATCACCGGGGATCATGAGCCAGCAGCCGGTTTCCGATTCCCGTTCAACGGCCAGCCACTCGACGCCCAAGTCGGCGCTCTGCGGCAAAGCATAGAGCTTGCCGACGCTCGGCCTCTGAGGGGCAGCTTGATGCTCTCGCTGCGCCCCCTGACTCTGTTGAAGCCGCCGATAAGCCTGGCCAGTGCTCTGCAGCAGCTCGTCTCGCCGATCTTTCATCACCTGTCTCCTCACCGCGCGCGGAGGTGATTCCCAAACACCCCTCGAATTGGAGGTGCTCAGGCATTTCTGAGTCGCTCGCCGAATCGTCGTAAAGAGATCTGGAATACGCTCCCTGGGAATTTCCAATGTCCTGGACAACTCACGATGGGAGGGCAGGTTGTCTTCCAACAACTTCCATGCCATCCCTTGGTCTCCACTTTCTACGTCGGACATGGCAAATTCCTTCAGATACCTCCAAAGTTTCAACAGATGTTTCCGTGTCCTCTGCTGCCCTGCAAAAGATTCGAGCCTTTTCTCGATGCAGGTCGAAAGGACGGTGAAACCCTGCCGATCATCCAAATCGCTGTCGATCTGAAAGGTGGCCACCATCGGCCACATCTCCTCATCGCCTATCAATTGGCTGCCATCCCCATGGCGCCACAGGGTGGCCCAGCGCTTGCGTGCATCCGCTTTCAAAGGTTCGATGATATCGCGACATCGAAAGGTGCTCAGCCCTTCTTTTTCGAGAGCCAACAGACGAGCCCGAAACTTTTGTACCACCAAACCAAAACGTGGTCCTCGGGCCGTCATCAGCTCGGCGAGCAACGCATCATTCCAACGTGCCACGATCGGAGTCAAATCTATCTTATCTGCGCCTACATCGTGTTTCTCCGGATCCGGCGCAAATCCTAATAATGTGTCGTTGTAAAAGCGGCGGTGCTCCTCCAGCACAAACAGTCGTTGCTCGGCGATGCTCTCCTCTGCAGCACGGCGAAAGACCCTGAAAACCCGAAAACCCAATGGATCATTTCGCTTCTGGCGGTCGTGTACAAAATTGCGAACATTGCGTCGCACCAAGCCGTCGACATTTCCCTTGGCCTCGAGTTGAGCCATCAAGCTACGCAGGCGATCGATGAACACATAGACATAACAGTCGGTGGTCAGCTCTTCGAGGGCATCCCCCTCTCCATTTCCCGCCGTCGGCGCCGACGCCCACCAACGTTGGTAACCCACCAAACCCAGCACACCCGGTGAAGCATCCCGCAGGCCACGGCGCCGAATCTCCCACTGTAAAGAGCCCCTCAAGGTCTTGAGAACCTGATCCAGGCCCTCGCGGGAAGGCGTCTCTGCTTGCTGATCCAAGGAATTCAAAAATTCTGTGTACGGCTGAATCCGATGCCGGTGAACACCAGGACCCTGCCCAGTAAACGAAGTCATTCTCTGGCAACCCCCATCACTCAGTAGATTGTTTCCCCGGCGATCTACCTTCATAGACACCAAAGCACCGAGAAGTGTTGAATCGATTCACCTGGCCAACAGATATCGATTCTTTCGCCTATACCTAAATTACAATAAAGACAATGCGACTTCGTGGATGGTCTCGTGCACCCGCAATTCCCCTCACCCGAAGCCACTAGACGAAATTTATTTCCGGTAAACCCAGCCACCGGAAGCGAAGTGGCCGTTAGTAACTTGTAGACCTCGTTAGATAGTTTGATTCGGTCTTAGCGCTTCAAAGCAACGTTGCCTCACAGCGCCCCGCCTTAGGGCGGCCTGCAAACGCTGAACCTATGTTCGGAACGGCAGGAGTGCGTAAAAACATTTTTATAGCTCCCGCTGTCCCGCGCATGCAACGACATGAGCGAGAGGACGCAAGTATGTTCACTTTCGATCGTTTTTTCTTTTCTTTCCGGATGCAACTGATTCTTATTTCCCTGCTGGCCCCAACGGCATTCACCTCGACTCTCCTGGCAGCAACCACCGATTCAAGATCAAATCGTGCTCCGCAGCATGATTGCTCCGTGGCGCTACCGATGGACGGTGACCCGTGGGTCGACGATCACCTGGGACCCAATGAGCATCGCCTCTTCGCCATCGACCTCGATCACCAAGGACTGCTCAACGCCGAGGCCAACCGCCTGGGACCCGGCGACGCGCTACCTAGCTTAGAAGTCCTCGACGACCAGTGCCGCCCCCTGAGAGGAGCCTTCGCCATGCACCGGGCCCAGCGCAGCGCCATCATCGGCCACCCTGCGACCTACTTCCTGAGGGTCAGCGCCCCGCCCCGGAGCCGCCCCACCAACTTTCGGCTACAGGTGGCCTTTGCGCCGTTAAAAGGGCTGACCACCGCCCATGCCTTGCCCGAAGCGCTCGAAGAGCCCATGGACGAATGGGAAGAGCTGGTTGGCACCAACAACGGCCTGCTGGCCAACGGCGGCGGCGCCCTGCCCGAGGAGCTCGAGGAGCCCATGGACGAATGGGAGGAGTTGGTCGGCACCAACAACAGCTTGCTGGCCAACGGCGGCGGTCCCCTGCCCGAAGAGCTCGAAGAGCCCATGGACGAATGGGAGGAGTTGGTCGGCACCAACAACAGCTTGCTGGCCAACGACGGCGGTCCCCTGCCTGAGGAGCTCGAGGAGCCCATGGACGAATGGGAGGAGCTGGTCGGCACCAACAACAGCTTGCTGGCCAACGGCGGCGGTCCCTTGCCCGAGGAGCTCGAAGAGCCCATGGACGAATGGGAAGAGCTGGTCGGCGGCGACAATCTGCCTTTGTTGGCGGCGTTCTCCGATTGGCGTCGTGACCAGAGCCGCCAATCGACGCACTCCAGTGCCGGACGTTGGCAGACCCTCCTGGAGACGAGCCTGTGCCCCCGCACCCACCACGACGACCACAGCGACACCTTGGGCTGCGCCAGCCCCATCCTGTTGGGCGGCAGTCTACGCTCCGAGCTCGAGCCACTCACCGTCGATGACCGCGACACCTATACCTTCGTCGTCGCACGTCGGGCCCGGGTAATCCTCCAATCCGGCGGTGACCTCGACCTGCGGGCGGTGCTGATCGACGCCAGTGGCCAACGCCTGGTGCTAGGGGATTCCAAGGGTGGTTTCGAGCCTGGCGATTTCCATCTCGATCTGACCTTGCAGCAGGGTCGCTATTACTTGCGGGTCGACAGCGCCAGCCAGCAAGTGGGCCCCTACGTGCTCGACAGCGCGGTCGTTCCAGAGGGATGGCAAATGGCCTCCGATTACTGATCGCCAACGATCATCTGGCCAAGCCGGGTGCGAGCCACCACCTTTTCGGCCCGCATACGGCTTGGTCGTCTTTTGATTTCACATCGGCTCACCATCGCAAATGATCCCATCTCCCCCATGACGGCGCGTTAACCTGTTGAAAGCAGATGCAATCGGCACTATCCAGATTGCTTTTGTGTCTTCGCAACCTACGCTGGACGTCACAGTATCGACCGGTAGTTGCGGCACCCAGGTCTCGACAAACATACGATCAGCTGGAGATGAACTTTATGAACTCCAAGATGTGGCAACGGGTCAAGTGCGTGGTAGATCCTATTCTCGAATGTGATCGGCAGAGCTGGCCGCTTCTTCTCGTGGAGTCTTGCGGCGATGACGTCGATGTCTTCCTACAAGCCTCCTCTCTGCTGGAAGCCAGCCAACGCCTGGGGAGCTTCATTGAGCGTCCCCTGATCGACCTTCATGCCCCTAGCCCCAGAGCGTCCGAGATCCTCAGGCAGCACCTAGTGTAGTGCGGCGGATCTGCTTTGCAGTGGCCTTGACCAGTGACGATGGCCTACCCTCCATAGACCATCGTCACTCCCTACAGATTCTGTGAATGCACTATTTGCGTCCCAACATGATCCCCTTTTGCTCCGCTTGTCGCGTTATCCTTATGACATGACAAATCTACAGAGCAACGACTCGAAGGACGCCACAGGCCCTCTCACGGAACCTCCAGTGACAGATCACAGCCATGAAGTCACCCTCTTGTTGTTGCAATGGAGTGACGGCGACAAAGAGGCTTTGAGTCAATTGATGCCATTGGTTTGTCGTGAGTTGCGCAACCTTGCGAAGAATTACCTCGACAAGGAGAACCGCGCCCACACGCTCCAACCCACTGCCCTGGTCAACGAGGTCTATTTGCGTCTCCACGACCGGCGGACGGTGAGCTGGAAGAATTCAGCCCACTTCTTTGGCTTTGCAGCGACCACCATGCGGCGCATTCTTGTTGATCACGCGAGAAGCCATCGGCGGGCCAAGCGGGGCGACGGCATTCGTCCCATGCCACTGGACGAGTCCTTGGACTTGATTCAGGAGCAAAATTTGGATCTGGTGAAACTGGATGACGCCCTCAACCTGCTGGCGGAAATGGATCCACGACAAGCACAGATCGTCGAGCTTCGTTTTTTTGTCGGTCTGACGGTGGAAGAAACCGCCGCCGTCCTCGAGATCTCTCCCCCCACCGTCAAGCGAGAGTGGCGCATGGCCCGGCTGTGGCTCTTCCGTGAGCTCAGCTAGTTCCCATCCGAGAAAGCGATGTGACGCGGGAGCCCTTCGGCTGCTTCTGAGCTCCGAGATCACCGGGACAAGACACCTATTCAATTGGGAACGCCAGTCAATGCCGTTGTGACGCATCGGTCGATGCTTCTATAATCGCCCATCGGCCCACCAACCACAGCCCCAACGGCGGCCTCTCCAATTCGGATGACCCCCAGCCTCCAAATCCACACCAGCAACCGCCTATGGGTGCTGTTTCAGCACCTCTTGCAGCGCCTCGAAGCGGAGCCCCTGCCGCCTTTCGACAAGGAGGTCATCGTCGTCCAGAGCCAGGGCATGTCCCGCTGGCTCACCCTGCGTTTGGCAGAGCAACAGGGCATCGCCATGGGTCTGTGGATGCCGTTCCCCTCGTCCCTGGTGGAACGCTTGGCGGGCTATCTCGCGCCCCGAGAATCCTCCCCTGCCCCAAACTCCGAAACCACAACCGGCATCATGCCCCCCGGGGGCTATGGCCTCTGGCAACTATTCACCCTGCTCGACCCCGATACATCACCATCCATTGCCTCCGACGTCGCCGCCGCCTATCTGGCGAACGACGACGAGCAGGTCAAGCGCTACCAGTTGGCCTGGCGCCTGTCGCAATTATTCGCCGAATATCAGCTCTACCGGCCGGAGATGCTTCAGTCTTGGGAAGAGGGGCCCCTACCGGAGGAGCCGACAGAGCGCTGGCAGGCCGGGCTCTGGAAAGCCATGGTCGGAGCACCGGAAGCACCCTTCATCCAACACCTGCGACGCCTGCAAGATCTGCTGGCAGCCGATTCCACCACCACCGAGTCGCTCCTCGCCCTGGGTTTTCCTCACCGTCTCAGCGTCTTCGGCATCAGCACCTTGCCGCCCATCTTCCTGCAACTGCTGCACCGTCTGGCCACCTTCGTGCCCGTGGACCTCTATTTTTCGAGCCCCACCTACCACTATTGGGGTGACCTGAGGTCCCCCAGGGAGGTGGCTCGCTTCACCCGGCGCCTTCCGTCCAGCGGCAAGGGTCTTGCCGAATCCCACTACGAGACGGGCAACCCGCTGCTCGCCGCCTTGGGACGCCAAGGGCGAGATTTCTTCAATCTTCTGCAGCAGGTGGACAGCGACGGCAACGCCTGGCATGAGCTCGATTTCGACATGCAGCACAGCGGGGGGGTGCTCGATGTGCTGACCGACGACATCTTGCATTTGGTGGACCCCGGCGACCACCCCGAGCGCCCTCTACCGCTGCCCGTCGACGACACCTCCCTGGCGGTGCATGTCTGCCACTCCCCAATGCGCGAGATGGAAGTACTGCGCAACGTGCTGCTCGGTCTGTTCGCGGATCCGCAAAACGACGGCCTACGCCCCGAGGATGTCCTTGTCATGGTGCCGGACATCGACCTCTATAGCCCTTACATCGAGGCGGTCTTCGAGGTGGCACACCGCGACCAGCTTCAGCTTCCGGTGAGCATCGCCGACCGTCGAGCGACCCACGAGCTGCCGACGGCGGCGGCGTTCCTCAAGCTCCTCGACTTGGTGAAGGGGCGTCTGACGCCGGGCGATGTCTTCGATTTTCTAGAGAGTGAAGCCGTCTTACGGCGCTTCTCCTTGCGTCCCGCCGATCTACCGAGCTTGCGCCAGTGGGTCGATGCGCTGCGTATCCGCTGGGCCATGGACGGTGCCCAGCGACGGGAGACCTTTGATGTGCCGGCGGAATCCGCCAACACCTGGCGGAGTGGTATCGAGCGTCTGCTCTTGGGTTATGCGGCGGGGCCCTTGGACGATTTGATGGCCGGCGTCGCACCGTGGGCCGATGAAGGACCCGGCGATATCGAGCTACAAGGTAATTTTGTCGCCCTGCTCGACGCCCTCTTCCACCAACTGCGGCGCTTGCGCCGTCCTCGAGCGCTCGCCGATTGGGCCAAGGATCTCTTCACCTGCCTCGAGCGGCTTTTCATCCCCCTCGACGATGACGACGAAAGGGCCCTGCAACGGGTGCGTCAAAGCCTGGAGGCCCTGGAGAATGCCCAGCAACAGCTGCACCTCGACAGCGATGTCAGCCTCGAAGCTATTGCGGAGCATCTGCGGACCGAGCTGGCGACTGAAAGCGGCGTCACCCAATTCCTCAATGGTCGTATCACCTTCTGCGCCCTCAAACCGATGCGCTCCTTGCCCTTCAAGGTGATCTGCGTCGCCGGTCTCGACGACGGCAGCTTTCCCCGTCGACAACCGCCACGGGCCTTTGATCTCATGCAGCGTCATCGACGGCCCGGTGATCGCTCCCTGCGCGACGATGATCGCTACCTGTTCTTGGAAACCCTGTTGGCGGCACGCCAGCGCCTGATCCTCTCCTACGTCGGTTTCTCCCACCAAGACGGCACCCCCCGCGCTCCGTCGGTCGTCCTCAGCGAGCTCTTGGAGCAAGTGGATCGCACCTTCACCACCGACGACGGCCGTCCCGCCAGTGCCCATCTGCGGACCGAGCACCGTTTGCATTCTTTCGACGCCGACTATTTCCAGGCCACCGCACCCCGCAGCTTTTCCATCGACGACTTGCTGGCCTGCCGCGCCCTGCAGAAGCCGCGGCAAGATATACCGCCGTTCTTCCCCGCCGAGGCCGTTGCCCAGGTGCCTGGCAATATCCCTGACCATGTGCCTGGCCCCGCCTTAGCCAGCACCGTCCAAGCCAGCACCGTCCAAGACGGGCCCGCACCGCCCGCGCAGGTGCCTGGCACCCCCACCAAGCTCAATACCGAGCCCGAAACCAAGCTCGATATCAGTCTCGACGAGCTCCTGCGATTCTGGGCCCACCCCTGCCGCGACTATTGCCGTCAAGTCATCGGCTTGACCCTGTGGGAGGATCGCTTCGAGACCACCGGAGCGGAGCCTTTCGAGATCGGCAGCCTGGAGGCCTATCAGCTGCAACAGGAGATGGTGCAGCGCCGGCTCGCCGCCGGACGATCCGACGGCGAGCCACCGTCGGACGATTCTAAGGACGCCTTGCGGACCCACGAACGGGCCCTGATGGCAGCCCGGGGGGATTTGCCACTGGCCGGCCTCGGCGACGCCGCCTATGCCGGGTTGCGACGACAGGTGGACGCTTTTGTCGATCGCCTGCCGCCCCACCAGACGGTGGAACCACCACGGTTCGAGATCGAGGGAGACGGCTGGCGCCTCTCAGGACAGCTCGACGGCCTGACGCGCAATGGTCCCTTGCTCTATCGCCTGGCGCGGCTCAAGGGCAGTGATCAACGGCGTGCTTGGATCGTGCACTTGGTGTGGCAAACGATTCGCCCTCGGGTGGCCGAGGCGCTACGGTTCGTCCCCCTCGAGACTCGACTGTTCGGCCGTGACGGCGAGCTGAAATTTCGACCTACTCCCCAGGCCGAGGAACAACTGGCCGCCTTGATGGACGGCCTGAGGCAAGGGCGGCGGGCCCCTCTACCCTTCTTCGAGGGAGCCTCCCATGCTCTGGTCAAGCAACAGCTCGAGGCCGCCAACCTGCGGCAAGGCAGTCGTAAGACCCCCATGGAGGCAGCATTGGATGCTTGGCGGGGCACCGGACGTAACTCCTGGGGACGGGCCGGCGCTTCGGGGCCCGTGGGCGGCGATCAGCAGGACCCTTGGGTGGCCTTGTGTTTTCGCTCCCTGCAACCTTTGGAGGATCCCGACTTCGTTGCCTGGGCCGGTCGGATCTGGCGCCCTTTGTTGCAGGCGGTGGAGGCCCCGGCGTGAGCCCCTCCTCCAAGCCCCCCCTGGGGGATGCGGACTGCGGCGCCGGGGACTCCGGAGAGGCCACCCGCCAAGTCTTCCGTCTGGAATCGACCCCGATCCCCGACGGCACGACGGTCATTGAAGCCAGTGCCGGCACCGGCAAAACCTACTGTGTCACCGGCTTGGTGCTTCGCCTGCTGCTGGAAAAAAAGGTGAGCGGCATCGGCCATATTTTGGTGGTCACCTTCACCGTCGCCGCCACCGACGAGCTGGTCCACCGCATCCGCGACGCCCTGGCCTTGGCTCACCGGGTCTTGGCCGGCGACGCAGCTCCCCCCGACCCCTTCTTTCGACAACTGGCGCAGCAGCATGGCGGGGGCGACGGGCTGCGCATTTTGCGTCAAGCCCGTCTCGAGTTGGACGATCTCATGGTGGCCACCCTGCACGGCTTCGCCAAACGCATCCTGGAGCAAAACGCCTTCGAAAGTGGCCTGCCGTTTCGTCAAGATTTCCTCGAGGACGCGGCGCAACCGTTGTTGGAAGCGGCCCAAGATTTTTGGCGCCAGGTGTTCTACCGGGCCGACCCACTGGAAACCGCCATCGCCGCCTATCGCCATTGGACGCCGAAGTACTTCCTCGACGACTTCGAGACCTACAACCGCCACCCCAATACCGATCTGTTGCCCAAGCGGGACTTGGAGACGGTACGCCAGGAGCTGGCGGCGGCCCGCCGGGCCCTCACCAAGAGCTTGGCGACCGCCGGCGCCATCGGCGATCTCGGCCGCGTCTTGAGCCGTGTTCGTTTCAAAAAGGGTAGCCCGTTGGAGTCCACCCCCATCCTTCCCCTGTTGGGTGAGCTGGAGGCCTTCGAACGACGCGGCGAGGTGGCGGGACTAGGGGCCGTCGAGGGTCTGGCCAAGGACGTGCTCGACCGGCAGATCTACAAGAAGGATATCCAGCAGATCGCTCACCTGGCCATTCCCCGGGCCTGTCAGCAATTACGGGACGCCGTCGACAATCTGGAGCACGCCGTGCGCGGTGCCTTTCTGCGTCGTGTACGCATTCTCTTCGAAAACCACAAGGCACGCTCCGGCCAGCTGACCTTCGACGACCTGCTGCACCGTCTCCATGAGGCGTTGCTGGATCCAGACCGTCGAGACGCCCTCGAAACCGCGGTGCGCCAGCAGTTCGAAGTGGCCCTCATCGATGAGTTCCAAGATACCGACTTGGTGCAATACGCCATCTTCCGCCAGCTCTTCGCCAAGTCGCCGCTGTTCCTGATCGGCGACCCCAAGCAAGCCATTTATCGCTTCCGCGGCGCCGATGTCTTCGCCTACATGAAGGCCCGCAACGAAGCGCGGCGGGTCTTCACCCTGGATCGCAATTGGCGTAGCGCGCCGGCCCTGGTGGAGGCGGTCAACGCCCTATTCAGCGCTTCGCCACGGGCTTTTGTTTTCCCGGAAATTCCCTTTCAGACGGTGGTCGCAGCCCTGCAGGACGAGGCCCTCGGCGTGCGCACCGGCACACCCGGCTCGCCCCGGCTAGAAGCGCCCCGGCTAGAAGCGCCCCCGCTAGAAGCTCCCCTGCAGTGGCTCTGGCTACCCCAAATGGACAACCGCGAGGCGGCGGGGCAGGTCTTGCGTCAGGCGATCTGCGACGAGATCCATCGTCTGCTCGACAGTGCCATATTGCACGATACAGCGGAGGACCCACCGAGGACCGTGGAGCCGGGGGATATCGCCATCTTGGTGCGCACCAACCGCCAAGCCCAGGAATTGCGCGACGACTTGCAGCGGTCCGGCATCCCCGCCGTCCTCAGCCATGCCGGCGATGTCTTCCACAGCGACGAAATGGCGGAGCTGGAGCGTTTGCTGGAGGCCATCGCCGAGCCCACCCACGCGCCGCGCCTACGGGCCGCCGCCGCCACCCTCCTGTGGGGCGATGATGCCCCTACCCTCCTGGCCCTGGAGCAAGACGATACGGCATGGCAGCTGCGGGTGGAGACCATGGTGGCGTACCGTCGCCTGTGGTTGCGCAGCGGCTTCATGCCGATGATGCAACAGCTGATCAGCCAGCGACAGCTCAAACCCCGCCTGCTCGCCTTGCACGACGGGGAACGCCGCCTCACCAACCTGTTGCACGCCGTCGAGCTGCTGCACCAGGCCAGCCACCGGCAGCATCTGTCACCCCCCGGCCTGTTGCGTTGGCTCGACAGCGAACGTCAGCGCAGCAGCCGCGACAGCGAAAGCTCTGAGCTACGCCTCGACAGCGACGCCAAGGCGGTACAGATCTCCACCATCCACAAGAGCAAAGGGCTGGAGTACAACATCGTCTTCTGCCCATATTTGTGGGAACCGCGCAGCGCTCCCAAGAAGCCCGTTCTGGCCCATGTGGCAGAGGATCGTCGCGTCTTCGATTTCGGCTCCGAGAATCTGGGCCGGCACCAGGGTTTGGCGGCGGCCGAGCAACTGGCGGAAGAGCTTCGCCTGGCCTATGTGGCCATCACCCGGGCCCGCTGGCGCTGCTATGTGGTGTGGGGCAAGATCGGCCGCGCCAAGGGCGCCGCCACCTCCGCCTTGGCGGCGCTGCTGCACCGACCCCTCAGCGCCCCCAGCCTAGAGCTCGAGGTCAGCGCCGCCGAGTGGACGGCCAAAGTCGCCCACGACATGAGCCGCAGCTTCGACGGCTGGCAAGACGGCCTACGGGCCTTCGTCAAAGCCCAGCAGGGTCGGATGGCCCTGCGGACTGTCGAGCCACACATCCAAGCAGCCCGCCGCCCCTTGCCTGAAGTCGCAACGCCGCTCCTCGCCAGCTGTTCCTTTCCCGACCAGGCCCGAGGACGACTGCAACCCTGGAGCATGGTCAGCTTCACCAGCCTCAGCCGACCCGACGCCAAACGGCCGGCGGAGAGCCCTGAGCACGACGATCCCGCCGTCATCCCCCCGCCAGCACCCCAGCCGAGACAGGGCATCTTCGCCTTCGCCCAGGGACGCCAGGCGGGGCATTGCCTGCATCATCTGCTCGAGCTCTGCGACCTGTCGACCCTGCAGGACGACACCATAGGGTCACAGTTCATAGAGTCGCAGATCATAGAGTTACAGATCGATGCCAGCCTGAAGCGCTACGGCTTGCGGCAACCGGAAGCCCACCAGGGGACGATCGATCCACTGCAGGTGGTCAAAGACATGCTGCACCGTCTGGCGGCGGCCCCCTTGCCAAAGGCTGGATTCAGCCTCGGGCAAGTGCCGCGCCACGACTGGCGAGTGGAGGAGAAGTTCTACGCCCCCATCCAGAACCTGTCGGGGGACGAATTGGCCAAGCTCTTCCAGCAACACGGAGAAAACCGCGTCGCCGAGCAGTACGCCTCCCTTCTGGCGCCCCTGCAAGGGGTGCAGCTGGCGGGTTTTCTCACCGGCATCATCGATCTGCTCTTTGAGCACCAAGGCCGCTGGTATCTGGTGGACTGGAAATCCAACCACTTGGGGGATCACCTAGAGGACTACGATGACGAGGCCATCTGGCAGGCCATGCGCCATCATCACTATGTGCTGCAATACCATCTCTATGTCTTTGCTTTGCACCGCTACCTGGGTCAGCGTCTGCAGGGCTATGACTACCAGCAGCATTTTGGTGGCGTCTACTACGTATTTCTGCGCGGCCTCGCGGAGCCTCCTGTGAACGGGAGGGATCGTGACGAGGCGGGCAGCCACGACGCTCCGACCGATAACCTGGTCGCGGCCAGTCGCGGTTTTTACTACGACCGCCCCCCCACTGCTTTGATCGATGCCCTGGATCGGGCTGCCGAGGGGGTCTCGCGATGAGCCGTCCGGCAGATCGGACGGCCGAACTTGAGGGCAAGACGCCGGCGGCGTTGCCGTCAGCTGGGCAGCACGGCGGCGCCCTGGCCTTGGACCTGGCGTTGGCCAAACTGATGGAAAACCATGCCCTGGCGGCCGGTGTCGAAGGCATGGAGGCCCGGCAGTTGGCCATCACCACCGCCCTCCTGGCGCAGGAACGCGGACGCGGCCACTCCTGCCTGCGCCTCGATACATGGGCCGGCCGACGCTTCACCCTACTGCAGGGCACGGCGGCCGTCAGCGACGCATCCCCCGTCTACCCCATGCCGTCCCTGGCCCCTTGGCTCGAGCTCTTGCGCTCCAGCCACTTGGTGGGGGATGGCCAACAACCGACCCCCCTCGTCCTCGACTCCCGCCAGAGGCTCTATCTCTACCGCTACTGGACGGCGGAGCAGCGGCTAAGCCACAATCTGCGGCGGCGGCTCGACGATACCTCCCTGCACCTCGGTAACGAAGATGCCGAAGTCCTGGCCCCTTTGTTCCGACGTCTTTTCCCACCCCCCTCCGACGGCACCGTCGATCATCAGGCCATGGCCGCCGCCTTGGCCCTCGATCGCGGCCTGTGCCTGATCAGCGGCGGCCCCGGCACCGGTAAGACCACCACCGTCAGTCGCATCCTGGCCCTCTGGCTGAGCGCCGATCCCGACTTGCACATCGCCCTCGCCGCGCCCACCGGCAAGGCCGCGGCTCGCCTCGGCGAGTCCATCGGCCAGCAAGTGGCGTCCCTGGGCCTTGCCGACGACCTCGCCACCCGTTTGCCAACGCAAGCCTCCACCCTGCACCGTCTCCTGGGCTACAACCGCTACCAACAGCGCTTCCGCCATCGCCCCGAGCATCCCTTGCCTTGTGATGTCTTGGTGGTGGACGAGGCGTCGATGGTGGACCTCTTGATGATGGACGTGCTGGTGGCCGCCCTGGCGGAGGGCACTCGGCTGGTGCTGCTGGGCGACCGCGATCAGCTGACCAGCGTCGAAACCGGTTTTGTTTTCGGCGACCTCTGCCAAGGGGCCGCCGCAGCCGGGTTGTCCAGCGCCTTCCGCCAGCGCTTCGCTCTGCTCACCGGCACCCCGCCCGCCACCGGTGGCGAAGACCCTGGCGAAGTCGACGGTCCAACGCACCAACCCCTTCGCGACAGCGCCGTCGAGCTGAGGACCAACTACCGTTTTCGCCATCAGCCGGGCATCGGTGCCTTGGCCCAGGCGATCCGCCAGCAAGACGTGCATGGCGCCCTGGCAGTGCTCGATGACCCCAGCTTCGACGATGTCCACCGCCGTTCCCACAGCGGCGACAGCCGTCAGTTGCTAGCGCCGATTTACCCCCATCTGCGGAGCATTTTCGAAGCCGAGGATGCGGCGGACGCCTTAGGTCAACTTTCGATGTTTCGTCTGCTGGTCGCCACCCGCCGCGGTCCGTGGGGCCTGGAGCAGCTCAACCGCCGGGTCGAGGACTTACTGTGGGCCGAGCCGGGCCTGATCGACGATGCCGTCGAGGTCGCCGTCGACGCTGAGCACGGCCAGCGCTGGTACCACGGTCGCCCCATCATGGTGACCCACAACGACTACCAGGTCGGGCTGTTCAATGGCGATCTCGGCCTCTGCTGGCGACAAGACGGCCAGCTGCGCGCCGTTTTCAGCGACGGGCAAGACGGCTTGCGCGTCCTTCCCCTGGCCAAGCTACCACCCCACGACACCGCTTGGGCGATGACCGTGCACAAGAGCCAAGGCTCCGAATTTGATCACGTGCTGCTCGTCCTACCGCAACAGGACAGCCCGTTGCTGGCCCGGGAGCTGCTCTACACCGCCGTCACCCGGGCCCGCAAACGGGTGACCGTAGTGGCCGAGGCCAGCCTGCTGGAAACGGCGATCGGCCGGCGAACCCGACGCGCCTCCGGTCTCTTGGACGCCCTGCTCGGCCCGGACGCTGACCTCTCCGCCGAGGAGCGCCGCTCGCCGGACGACGACGCGACGACGGCTTCAAAAGGTGCCGAGCCAAGCGTCACCAAGGCAAGCGTTGCCGAGCCAAGCGCTGCCGAGCCGCCGTCCAGTGGGGCTGCGCAGCAAGCGCCCTCCACCCCTCCTGCCGCAGAGCCGAAGGCCGCCAGCCAGGATGACGAACCCACCGCGCCGCCGCGACGCCCCAAACAGCTGTCCTTGTTTCCTGAGGATTGACCAACAAGACCTCCGCTGGCGTCCTGGCTGAGGCCGATCCCACCCAACAAGCAGCATCCGATCTCCCCTGAGATGATGCACGGTCTGACGTCAGTAGACCAGTAAGTCACCTAGGTTCATGAGGCGCAGGGTCGAAGCGCCAAGACGCCTGGGCCCGGTGCTTTTCCGGCCAAAGCAGCCCAGCCCCCTTGCCCAGGATCCGAAGAATCGTGCCTCGAGTCGCAGGGAAGGACACATCATGCCAACTCTAGCCCCAGTCCTTTGGCAGAGGCTCATTCGCTTCTACGGGGGTGAGGTCAAGCTCTGGATCGACCAATCCGAAAAACTATCGGATCCCCTCGCAGACATAAGAAACCTCAGAATCGACACCAAATTGGGCCTCATTCAGTCCTTGCAAGAGGTCCTTCTGTCAGGTCGTCCCAGTGCCAGCGCAGGGCAATGCATGGCTATTGCCTACGACTGGATCCGCAACGGAATCCAAATTGGCAATGACTTTGCCGAAGACTTCCGGGGGGCCAACTCACTGCACTACAAGATATTGCAAATGCGCCACCGCCTTGACGTATTCGCTCAGAAGCAATCATATTCCTATCTCAGACTGCGCAGAAAGCTCCTCAAGATAGCCAAGGGCGTCGAGGCTTTGAGCCATAGCCCTCAATCCAAACTGTCTGTGATATCTCTCGAGGCTCAAATCGACACCTCAGAGCAGGAATTCGAGCGCCTGAGGCTCAAGATCTACCAGCCGTCCTTCGCTGAGCATGATGGAGTCCACATTTGGGGAATCACCGAAAAGATGATGTTCGCCTCTGCTGACGATATTTGCCAGATCCTAGCCAACGGTGAGTTGCAGGGTTGGTTCTTGTTGGCCTTGGAGGGAGGCATCCTTGAATCGGACGGTGGACATGCAATCGGCCTTCGCTTCTGGGACAGCAAGAGCCATTGTCAGTTGTTGGACGCCAACACCGGACTCTTCGATTTCAGCCGCAGAGAAGACTTGCTCAAATTCTTTACTGAGGTCTTGTGGGAGAACATCTACACTTTTCTCTATTCTGTAGGACGTTTTCGATTGGTGCGATATAGCCTCTATCCAAACTTGAATCTCTGACTGCAGCCCTCGGGGCCGCCCTACTTGTCGAGGGCTTGCCCCAAGGCCTGGTGCAAACGCTCCAACTCGGCCCGCAGCTCGCCGTCGTCGCCGGCTTCTTCGAGGGCCAAGCGCAGCTCCTCCAACTGCAAGGGCAAGTCGCTGCGGATCTCGTCGAGGCGCATCCTCACCTCGGCCCGAATCTGCTCTTCTTCGAATTGCCGATGCTTGGTTTCCAACTCCCTTTGTCGCTCTTCGAGAAGTGCCATGGCCGCTTCCTGGCGCTGCCGATCTCCACTCCGCATCTCTTGCTCAGCTGATGCCTGGGCTGCATCCAGGGCAGCCTCCAGCTCCAGACGCTCGGCTTCCAGCCCGAGCTGCATCTGACGCAGCTCCTTGGCCGCCGAAGCGCGCTGCTGCTCATGCTGAAGCCTGGCGATGTGATGGTCGAGGCGGTCCCGCTCTCCGATTTCGCCCGCCTCGGTGAGCTCTCGCCGATTGGCCTGTAGGCGCTCCAGATCCTCGGCGATCCGAGCTTGCTGGAGGGCTTCTTCCTCCTCCATCAAGACACTGGCTCGGCGATGCAACTCTTGGGCAGCGCTGTTGTGTCGAGCCATCAGCTCTTGGAAACGGGTTTCGTCACCCTCGAGCCTGGCGGCCTCGGCTTGCAATGCCAAACGCTGGGCTTCCATCTCCCGCCCATCCTGCTCGAAGTGCTGGTCTCGCAGCTTCAGATGGCTTTCCATCCTCGCCATCTCTTGACGTAGCTGCTCTTGATGCGCCGCGAGCTCCCTCTGCTCTGCCTTCCCCTGATGAGCTTTCTCGGCCTGAAGATCCGCCACCTGCCGTTGCATCATGGCCATTTGGCGCTTTGCTTCCGCCTTGGCTTCCTGCTGCCGACTGGCTTGATGTTGACGCCTCGCTTCGAGCTCTTGGCGCTCCGCTTCCATCTCCCGCAGCCGTTCTTCTACGGTCGCGTGCTGTGCGTGCGCTTCATGCTCTGCGTGCGCTTCATGCGCTTCATGCGCTGCGTGAGCTTCCTGCGCCTCATGCTCTTGGTGCATCTCTTCGGAAGCCGGGTCACCTTCCCCTGGCCGGGCCCAGGTGGGCAACACCGCCAAGACGGTGATGAGAACGGGCAACGCCATCCACCGCAACATCCTGCGGCCTGCGTCGTGGGATTGTGAGGTGGGCTGCGGACGGTATTTCAAGATCATCGTCAACCTGCTTTCCATTTCGTTCATGGTGTCGATCCCGCTGGCTAAGGCGGGAGCTCTGAAAGATGTGGCCGAGCTCAGGGTCATGGTCTTGAGCAGGGCCTCGGCATAGGCGCGTCGGCTCTTCGGCAAGAGCCGCAAGACTTGGACGTCGACACATTGCTCCTCGACTCGACGCAGGGACTTGCGAGCCCACCACACCACCGGGTGCCACCAGAAGAGGACCGCCGCCAACAGCTCGGGCCAGCGCACCCAATGGTCGCGGCGCCGCACATGGGTCAGCTCGTGCACCAGGACGGTCTTCAGCTCTTCCGCCCGCAGCACCGCGAGCAAGGCGGTCGGCAGCAGCAAATTGGGCCTTCCCCAAGTGGAGAGGATCATCGGTGACGCCACATCCGGCGATGTCACGAGACATACCCGTGGCGCTCTGCGCAGACCGAGCTGCGCAGCCAGGGCATCGGTTTGTTCTTGCATCGCCGTCGCCTCGGGGGAGAGGTTTGCCGAGGCAACCTTGGCTAGGCGCACAAAATAAACAACGCGACGCAGCGCCAAGACGAGCAAGAGGAGGGATATCGCACCCCACAGGAACAAGAGCAAACCAGGCCCCCCTTGGGCTCGGTACTCGGCAAACCAACCCGGCGTCGTGCCAACGGCCATCGGGGCCATGGCTCCAGCGCTGGTCAACGGTGCCCCGGGGGCCGGGTCCGACGCAGGGAATTCACCGGCGTGGAGGGGAAGCTGCGTTGCGGTGGTGGCCGGCGCGCCGGTCATCGGCCACCCTGCCGGGGCCGTCTCAAACGCAGATGAGGGCGACGCTGACCTCCCCATCAGCCCGGGAGCCGCTGCACTGTTTGCAACGGTGCCCTCCACGACGCCGTCGGCAGCGCCCGGCAACACCCCCCAGGGCACCAACGGGGGCGCCAGGAAACGTAGCAATACCACTACCCAGAGCCCATGGACCCACCACGAAGACCCCTTCCAGCGCTCCGCCGCAGCGGCAACGCAGGCCAGGAGGGTGGCGAGCAGGGCATTGGCCAGCACTACCCAAGTTAAGCTCGGCCAAGTTAAGCTCGGCCAGATAGAGCTCGGCCAGGCGAGATCGGACCAAGCGGCCAAGAAGCTCATGGCAGCGCTCCCGAGTCGTCGTCGAGGTCACCGTCTCCACCGGCGACATCTCCACCGGCGACATCTCCACCGGCAATGCTCTCAGCCCCACCCTCCAAGCGATCGACCAACTGACGAAGCTGATCGATCTCCCCGACGGACAGGCGGCGGCTGCCCACCAAATGGCTGAGCAAAGGGCTCAAGGCGCCATCACAGAAGGTATCGGCAACATCCTGTAGGCGCCGTTGAATCAGCGTCGAGCGGGTCACTTCGGGGCGGTAGAGGTTGGCACGGCCTTGACGGCGTCGGCTGACACAGCCTTTGGTCTCGAGACGTTGCAAAAGCTTTTGTACCGTGGCGTGGGCGGAGACCCCACCGTCGGGGTAGAGCTGGTCCACCAGATGGCGAATCGGGGCCTCCCCGTGCCGCCATAATTGGCGCAATACCGCCAACTCCGCATCGGTGACCTGCACGGTCCCCGCTGCGGTCCTAAAACGAGAGGTGGAAGGCGTTTCTACAGACATCTAGATCCTCCGGGCTTGAAGCAAGACAACTTGTCTGAGAACGATACTAAGACAAGGCGTCTGAGATGTCAACACGAGCCATCGTCAACTCACATCCGACGACCTCGCAGAATGCGAACACCCTGGGGACCCCGAGCTCTCGACTTCCTCATCCATACGGTATGATGAATAGCAGGCGTTCGATGAGTTGTAGGTGTATCGAAAAACCGTTGCCTCGCTGCGACTACGAGGACACAAGCCACATGGCAGAGCTGACCAAGAGCCAAGTCACCCAATTGCTACAACGCTGGAGCGATGGCGAAGCGACGGCGATCGAAGACTTGATGCCGTTGGTCTATGACGAGCTGCGTCAGCTCGCCAAACGCTATTTGCGCAAGGAACGCCAGGGCCACACCCTGGAGACCTCGGCCCTGGTGCACGAAGCGTACGTCCGCCTGATCGATCAAAATCGTGTGCAGTGGCGCAATCGGGCTCACTTCTATGCCATATCCGCCCAGACCATGCGCCGCATCCTGGTGGACCATGCCCGCAGCCACCTCTACCAAAAGCGCGGCGGTGGCGCCGTCAAGGTCTCCCTCGACGAAGCCCTCCATGTCGGCAGCGAGAGCCCCGCCCACCTGGTGGCCCTCGACGAAGCCCTCGAACGCTTGTCGGCCAAAGACCAGCAGAAATGCCGCATCGTCGAAATGCGATTTTTCGGTGGTTTGACCCACCCGGAGATCGCCGAGGTGCTGGAGGTCTCCCTTTCCACCGTCGAGCGCCAATGGCGGGTGGCACGGGCTTGGCTTTATCAGGCTTTGGAGAGCTGAGCTAGGGATCCAGCCAGGTGAGATTAAGGAAGGCGAGGTAGGCGTCGGCGAGGCGAGGTAGGCAGGACTCTCCCGACGCCCAAAAGTTTCCGTAAGACCTATCGGTAGACGTATTCCTCACCGCCGCAGATGGAAATACCCTCATGCATCAACTCGGTATCGTCTTCAAAGACGGCGAGAAAATCGTAATAGCAATCCTCACGCCAATCATCGATGGTGATATCCACCGAGTCTCCGGGCTCCAATACATCGGGACCTAGAATGTCTTCCTCCCAATCATCAGTCGATGGGGGCGAGGCATAGAATTCCATGATGGTCGTATCGGTGCCATTGACCAGTGTAAAGGTAACCGAGTCCGTGTCTTGGGCGTGGGAAACCGGCGCCACCATGACCAGCGTGATGACTGCAGCCAAGAGACAGACCGACACAACAATCGCTGGCAAATGAGAACGCAGACCGCTTCGCAATAGCTTCATTCGGAGATCCTCCTGTCGCCTACTCGGCGACGAAACATTGTGGATCTCCGCATTTTATGACAGTTGGTTTCCCGGTGATCTTGCAAAGTCTCTGTGGCCTTGCACAGTCTCTGTGGTCTTACAGGGTCTCTGTGGTCCTGCAGAGTCTCTCCCCTCATTCACCGACCGCCCGCAGGACCTCCACGGGACGTTGCCCCAAGGCCCGACGACTGGCCGCCAAACCCGCCACCACCGACAGCAGAACCGTACCGAGCAAGGCAGCGAGCAAGACACTCCACTCCATCTGCCACGCCACGTCCATGCCGCGGGTGACCACAAAGTAGGCCAGCACCGTGGCCCCGACGCTTCCGATCAGCCCGGACACCAAACCGACGAGCGCGTACTCGGTGGCGAAGGTCGCCACCACTTGCCGCCGGGTCATGCCCAGGGTCTTGAGCAACGCCACCTCGCGGCCCCGATGGGCGGCGCTGGCGCTCACCGCGCCGGCGAGAATGGCCAGACCGCCGGCCACGGTCAGGATACCCAAGAGACGGACCCCGAGCCCCAGCTGCTCGAAGACCCCGGAGATTTTCTCCAGCACTTCGCGAATTTGAATGGCGGTGACGTTGGGGAAACGGCGCGAGACGAGGTCCTGCAATGCCTGCTCTTGCCCACGGGGTTGACGCACGGCGGCGATCCTCTGCTGGGGCGCCTCTTCCAGCACCCCCGGCTCCACCACGAGATAGAAATTAATGCCAAAAGTTCCCCAGTCGACGGTGCGGATGGTGCCGACGGTCATCTCCATGTCGACACCTTGGATGTCGAACAGCAGGGTCGAGCCCACCTCGATAGCCAGCAGCTTGGCGTAGTCCTCCTCGACGCTCACCTCGGCTTTTTGAGGATCCGACCACAGGCTACCGGCGACGATTTTGTTGTCCTCCGGCAATTCCTCGAGATACGTCAACCGCTGCTCCCGCCTCAGGGCCCAACGGGCATCACGCCCTTGATCCGCCAACTCCTCCACCAACACATCGGACGGTTTGCCGTCGACGGCTTGCAGCCGTGCCATGATCACCGGCACCGACACCACCCGCTCGGCTCCCTGCTCGTCGAAGAGCTGCGACAGCTCCGTCCACTGATCCGGTTGGATGTCGATGAAAAACACCGAAGGCGCGTCGACCGGCATGTCCTGATCGAGCTGCGCCGTCAGACGACGTTCCACCAAGGTCATGGTCAGCACCACCAAGACCCCCAACCCCAAAGCGACGATGGCGCTGGTGGAGCCGCCACCGACCCGACCCAGGGCCGCCAGCCCATGCCGCAACCAGGGGCGTCCCGTCGGCCGAGCCTTGGCCGCCAAACGGCTCAGCAACCTGGCCGCCAAGGCCAGCAGCCCGGTGACCACCAACAGACCGACGACAAAAAAGGCTCCGTCGCGCCACGAGCGGGACTGCCAGGCGGCGAGGCCAAAAATGCCCACCACCAAGATCAACGCGCTGCCCCCACGGGCCCAACCGCTGGCCGGGATGGGCTCGGCATCACGGCGCAAGACGCGGATCGGCGGCACCCGTCGCGCCGCCGCCAAGGGTGGCCAGCTGAACAGCAGGGCGACGCCGACGCCGAGGGCCAACCCTTGCAGCAGGGCCATGGGCTGCCATGGATCGAGGTATTCCACCGGCAAAATCCCCACCAACAACCGCGCCGCCACCAGTTGCAGCGCCACGCCGAGGAACGCCCCGACGAGGCTACCCACCAAGGCCAAGACGGTGCATTGACCCAAATGCAAGGCCAGGATCTGACGGGGTCGGTAACCCAAGCACTTGAGCACCGCGATGGTGTCGAGCCGGCCAGCCACCCAGGCGCGCACCGTCTGGGCGACGCCGACGCCCCCTACCAGAAGGGAGAGCAGGGCCGCCAAGGCGAGGTAACGCTCCGAGCGCTTCAAGCCTTGGCGCAGGGCCGGTTGTGCCTCGCGGTAAGTCTCGATGCGCTGGCGGATATCGTCGCCGACCACCGCCTGTAGCGTCTCCTTGGCGGCGGCCACGGTCTGTTCGTCGCCGTCCTCCAGGGCCACCAAGGTACGGTAGGAAACACGGCTGCCCAGCTTCACCAACCCGGAGCGCTCCAACCCCCGTTGATCGATGAAAACCCTGGGCCCCATGTTGAAGGCTCCGGCGATGCGGTCCGGCTCCTTGCGCACCACACCGGCGATACGAAACGAGTGATCTCCCACCTGCAGGCTATCCCCCACTTGC
Source organism: Acidobacteriota bacterium (assembly GCA_029263315.1). Lineage (GTDB taxonomy): Bacteria > Acidobacteriota > Thermoanaerobaculia > Multivoradales > J023 > JAJCXR01. The sequence continues at coordinate 214,877 of JAJCXR010000050.1, forward strand.
AAACCCAAGCGGGTGAGCAACTGGGGCGCCACCACCAGACTCTCGCCGTCCAGCAGTGACTGCAGATCCGTCGCCGGCTCCACTTCCAGATCCCCATAGTAGGGGTAGGGTCCATCCAGGCTCTTGAGCTCCACCAGAAGACTGTTGGGGGTATCCGCCAGCTCAGGACGCAATCCCTCGGGCACCGCCACCAAGGTCAGCATCTCGACGATCGAGGTACGGCGGGAGCCGGGCAATCGGTCGATGGCTTCGAGCAGCGCCTCGGGCGGCGGCTGCTGGGCCCGCACCGCCAAATCCGCCGCCAAGAGCTGCCGTGCCTGCTTGCGAATACCCCGCTCCAATCCCTCCGAGAAGCCGGCCACCGCCACCACCGCCGCCACACCCACCGCCAAACAGGCGACGAAGAAGGCGAGCTGGCGCCGACTGCCGCGAGAGTCCCGCCACAGCTGCCGCCCGAAGCTGCGCAGGGACGCCGAAAAACTCATCGCTGCACCGGCGAGCCGAGACCGACGGCTGCGTCCACGACTTCGGAGGAGGATGCCTGTCCACGGCGTTCGTCGCGCACCACGCGACCGTCCCGCAGATGGATAGCCCGGTCCGCCAAGGCCGCCACTTGGGTATCGTGGGTCACCAAGACCAAGGTGGTGCCGTCCTGGCGGCGCATGTCGTCCAGCAATTGGAGGATCTTCTGCCCCGTCTGGCTGTCGAGATTACCCGTCGGCTCGTCCGCCAACAGCAGCGGCGGCCGATTGGCATAGGCCCGCGCCAAGGCCACCCGCTGCTGTTCACCACCGGAGAGCTGGGCGGGATAGTGGTGACCGCGATCCTCCAGACCCACCGCCCGCAGCAGCTCGTCGGCCCGCGCCGTCGGATCGTCGTGCCCCGCCAGCTCCAAGGGCAGCAAGACGTTCTCCCGCGCCGTCTGATGGGCCAAGAGCTGAAACGACTGGAAGACAAAACCCACCTTCGTACGCCGCAGCAAGGCCAGCTCATCTTCGGACATGCTGTGCACCGGGGCGCCGTCGAGAAAGATCTCTCCGGAGGTGGGGCGATCGAGGCCCGCCATCAGGGCCAAGAGGGTCGATTTGCCGGAGCCCGAGGGCCCGAGAATGGCCACCATCTCGCCCGCTGCGATGTCGAGGTCGATGTGGTCGAGAATGGTCAGCTGACGATCGCCCGACGGCAGGCGTTGGGTCAGTTGTTTGATCTGCAAATAGGCTGAGGAATTGGCTGTCATGTTGATCTAAACCTGGAGTAGAAAAAGGATGGGGAGGCGTTCAGTGATTCGCGGCGGGCAGGCCCACGGATGCAAGAAGATACGCGATAGAGCCGGTCGTGGTTCCGCGCCACGGCCTTTCCGCGGGCCCACAGGGCGGTGATGTCAGGCGATGTCAGATGATCTCAGGAGGCTGGGAGCGCATCATCGAGCCACAGAACCGTCAGACGGCCCGGCCCGTGGACGCCCACCGTCAGCACCTTTTCGATGTCGGCCGTACGGCTCGGACCGCTGATCCAAGTGAAATACGCGCCGAAGGCGTCGTCGGCCTCCGAATCGCCCTCCAGGGCGTCGATGTGGTCAAAAAGATCTTCCAAGCCCGCCACCAAACGACACCGCGGCAACACCGCCAAATGGTGTGGAGGCAACAACGACAGGGCGCGGGGCCGCCCAGGACGCGGCCGTTCCACCAACGTTCCGGTCTCGGCGATGGCCAGGTCCACCAAGCTGATGCCAAGGTCCGCGGCGGCCAGCTCGGCCGTCGTTGCGCAGGTGCCTGGCACCCCATCCCCGCAGGTGCCTGGCACCACCGCTGGCAGCACAGCCAGCACCCCAGCCGCAACCGACTTCAACACATCGAAGACCGGGGAAGAGGCTGTCAACAATTGGGGGTCGACGACAACCCTCAATGGCCTCCCCAGCCCCTCAGCCAAGCTCCGTAGCCACGGTGCCAAGACCGCTTCGATTCCCAGCTCGGCGGTATCGAGCCACTCACCGCCCAAGGCCTCCAACTCGCGGCGAAAACGCTCGGCGAGATCCTCTCCAGCGGCGGGCCGAGACGCCACCCACGGCGATGGATGGACCTCGAGCAGCCGACCCTCGGCGGCCTGCTGCGTCGTCGTATCGACATCGCCGACGAAGCTCAACAAGCGGCCCCGGGCTGTCATCGGCCACCTCCCCGTGCGTGCCGACGGCGCCAGCGTTGACGGAAGCTCGGCCCCTCCAACGACGGCAAAGTGCGCCCCGCCTGCCATGCCCCGAGGGCTCCCCAACGGGTCACCGGCGTGCGTCGTAGCAGGCGGTAGAGGGGGCGCGCCAGGGCGAGGGCCCAACGCCACAGCTTCGGCGAACCCACAAGGCGTGCAAAACCGCCCACGACCAATCCAGCGCCTGCGTCGACATGCCCCTGCTCGACGCTTTGGGCCCGGTTTTCCAGCAATAGCTTGTGCAACGGAATCTTCACCGGACACACCTCGTCACAGCGTCCACACAGGCTGGAGGCATGGGCCAAATCCTTGGCCTCACCCAAGCCCACAAAACGTGGCGTAATCACCGAGCCGATGGGACCAGGATAGACCCACCCATAAGCGTGGCCGCCGATGCGCTCATACACCGGGCACACGTTCAGGCAGGCACCACAGCGAATACAGTGCAGCGCTTCACGGCCCTTGGGGTCGTGCCAGAGATCGAGCCGACCGCCATCGAGCAAGATGACATGCACCTCCTCCGGCCCGTCGCTCTCCCCCGACCGCCGTGGGCCGCCGATGAAGGAGATGTAGCTACCCAGCTGCTGGCCGGTGGCGCTGCGACACAACAAGCGCAACAACGGCGCCAAATCCCGCCGCCGGGGCAATACTTTCTCGATGCCCACCAAAGCGATATGGACCTTCGGCAGGGTAGTGGTCAAGCGGGCATTGCCTTCGTTCTCGACGATCACCAGGGTTCCCGTCTCCGCCACCGCGAAGTTGCCGCCGGAGATGCCCACGTCGGCGTCGAGGAAGCGCTGCCGTAGGGCCACTCGGGCGGCCCGCGTCATGGTGGGGATATCGGCGTCCGGTGCGGTGCCCAAGTGACGGTGCAACAACTCGGCGATGTCTTGTCGGGATTTGTGGATGGCGGGGGCCAGAATGTGCGACGGCGCCTCCTCGGCCAGTTGCACGATGTACTCCCCCAGGTCGCTCTCGATGACCTCGTAGCCGTGGTTTTCCAAGTCTTGGTTGAGTCTAACTTCTTCCGTCACCATGGACTTCGACTTGACGATGCGCCGCGCCCCGTGGCGCTCGAGGATGGCCCGCACCCTGGCGCAGGCATCGGCGGCGTCCTCGGCGAAGTGCACCTGGCCCCCACGGGCGGTGAACCGGTCGCGAAAAGCATTCAACGCCGTCGGCAAGGCGTCGACGGCCCGCTTCTTGGCCTGCTGGCCATAGGTGCGCAGCGCTTGCCATTCGGGGATCTCGGCAACGGCCTGATCCCGCGAGTGACGGAAGCTCTTGTTGGAGGTGGCCAGGGCACGACGCAAGGCGCCGTCGCCGAGGGCTTGCCGGGCGCGGGCCGGGAAGTCGCGGGTATTGATGTCCAAGGTCAGTCGCTTTCCAGCCGCGGACGGTCTTGTCGGGTAAGGTCTTGACGAGGCGGGACCTGAGCGATGGCCGAAGCCAGAATCTCCACCCAGTGTTGGGCCGTCTTCGCCGAGCCTTGACGCTCCAATCCGCCGCCAATGTGCATCAAACAGCTGCCATCCGTGGCGCTCAAACATTCGGCGCCGCTGGCTTCGAAAGCGTCGATCTTCTCCTGCAACATGTCCGTCGACAAGCGCGGGAACTTGACCGAAAAAAGACCGCCAAAGCCGCAACACACCTCCGCCCCGGGCAGCGGTCGCAGCTCCAAGCCTTCGATGGAGCGCAACAGGGTCTGCGGTCCCTCGGCGATCCCCAAACCCCGCAGGCCATGGCAACTGTGATGCCAGGCAACGGAACCGTCCCACCGTCCGGGGATCGACTCCACCCCCAGCACCTCGGTGAGAAACTGCGACAGCTCGAAGGTCTTGGCCGCCAAGGCCGCGAAGCGTTGCGCCGTCGGCGGATGGTCGTCAAAAAGTGGGGCGTAGTGCTCCACCACCATGGCGACACAGGAAGCCGAAGGCGCCACCACCACCTCGGCGTCTTCGAAGACCGCGAGAAAATGCAAAGCCGCGGTGCGCGCCTGCGGACGATGCCCGGCATTGAACGCCGGTTGGCCACAGCAGGTCTGGGCTTCGGGGAAGTCCACTTCGACGCCAAAATGGTGCAGCACCTCCAACGTCGCCTCACCGACCCGCGGAAAGAGAAAATCCACCAGGCAGGTGATGAACAAGGCGACGCGACGGGGTCGTGGCGCCGTCGTCTCAGCCATGGAGTGCACACCGTTTCATGGCGGCGATGATAGCAGTCAGCCAACGGCGGACACGGCTTGGCGATACAATCGTCCCAATGCGATACCACGTGACGATTTCCCACCTCCTCCCGACGATGCTGCTCCTCATGCTCACCGCCTGTGGACCGAGCCCCGACGCAACGACGCCCGACGCATCAGCCCCCGACGCAGCGACGCCCGGCGCATCGGCGCCCGGCGACGATGCCAAATCGTCTGCTGCTGAGACCATTCCCCTGCCCGACGAGACCTCGGCCGAGGTCGCGGAGGGCCCGCTTGTCGTTTTCCTCGGCGACAGCCTCACCGCCGGCTACGGGCTCGACGAAGAGCAAGCCTTCCCAGCCCTGGTGGCGGAGCGCTTTGCTGAGGCAGGCCAACCCATCGAGGTGGTCAACGCCGGCATCAGCGGCGACACCACCGCCGGTGGCCTGCATCGTCTCGATTGGTTGCTACGCCAGCGTCCCGACATCCTGGTGGTCTGCCTAGGGGCAAACGACGGGCTGCGCGGTGTCGATCTCGACTCCTCGGAGGAGAACCTGCGCCAGATCATCACCAAGGCCCAAGCAGAGGGTGTGCAAGTTCTGCTCATGGGCATGCTCATTCCGCCCAACTACGGCCCCGACTACAGCCAGCAGTTCGCCGCCCTCTATCCCAAGCTGGCCGCCGAGCTCAAGGTGCCTTTGCTGCCCTTCCTGCTCGAAGGCGTCGCCGCCAACCCGGCCCTGAACCTGGCGGACGGGATCCACCCCAACGCCGAGGGCCACGCCATCTTGGCGGCGACGGTGACCGAGGCGTTGGAGCCCTTGCTCAACGCCACACCTCGATAGATAGCTCCCGTCCCGATTTACCGAGATCGGTGCCAGCGGAGGCCCCTTGGAAGAAAGCCACATCCACCCCTTTTCCCGTCCAGCTGGCGGGTTTCGCCGAAAAATCTCGCTGTTATAGACAGCGGCGTATCCAGCAAGGCCTCTGCGCAAAGCGTGCTGCGCCATGTCGACTCGTACCATCGAAACCCTTTTGGAGGATGTGTGATGAGCGGAATCTTCGGCGAAACACTGCGCGTCGAGCAGGAGAATGGCCCGCCCCTGGAGTTGGTGGTGTGGGGCGACGAGTTCTACGTCCGCCATGAAACCAAGGACGGCTTCACTGTCACCTACGACACCGCCCTCGGTCTCTACTGCTATGCCGAGGTACAGGACGGTCACTTGGTGTCGACCGGTGCGTCGACGGCAAAACGACCGCCGGTGGGTCTAAGGCGCCACTTGCAGGAATCCTCCGAGGTGCAAAAGGCTCGCTTCGACGCCCGCTTCAACCACTTGCGGCCGCAGGAGCATTTGCCGATGTCGGCCGACGACACCTTCTTTACCTTGGGACCCAACAACGGCCTGCTTGCAGGTCGCCGGGTCAGCCAGGGGGAAATTCTCGGCCTGACCATCCTGGTGGAGTTCTCAGATGTCGCCGCCACGGTCAGCGCCGACGATGTGGACGCCTTGCTCAACGCCGACAACTACAGCCGCAACGGTAACTTCTGCTCGGCCCGAGAGTATTTTCAGATCGTCTCCAACGGCAACCTGAATTACAGCAATCGCGTCGTCGGACCGATCAAGCTACCCAATACCAAGAAACACTACGAGACCACCTCCATGGTGCCCGAAGCCTTCAGCCGGGCGATGACCGTGCTGACCGATGACGGTGTCGATCTGGGTCTCTTCGACTCGAAGGGTGAAGGCATCCTCGACGCGGTCAATTTCATGTACGCCGGTAGCACCGTTTACGGGGTCAACGGCAACAACAACAATCCCAGTGAGCTGTGGCCCCACAACTCGGTGCGCCAGCTGCAGCATGGCGGCTTCCGCACCCACTTCTACCAGCTATCGAGCATGGGACGGCAGGCGGTCGACCTCAGCATCGGCACCTTTTGCCACGAAAGCGCCCACCTGCTGTGCCGCTTTCCAGACCTCTACGACTATGGCCGGCGCGACGGCGATCTGATGCCCAGCCGCGGCATCGGCAGTTACTGCCTGATGGGCAGCGGCAACCACCTCAACCGTGGTCGAACACCGTCGCCGGTCTGCGCCTATCTGCGGGATCTGGTGGGCTGGACCGACACCGAAATCCGCCTCGACGGTCCCGGCAGCCATCGGGCCCGACACAGCGACTACGGCACCGTGATGAAGTTCCGTACCGGGCGGCCCAACGAGTATTTTCTCATCGAGAATCGTTGCCAGCTGGGGCTCGACGGCCACTTACCTTCCAACGGCCTGGCCATCTACCACTGCGACATCAATGGCTCCAACGAGTTGCAGGAAGGCAGCGCCAGCAGACACTACCAAGTGGCCCTCTTGCAGGCCGACGGTCGACGGGACCTGGAGCTCAACCGCGACAGCGACGGCACTGACCTCTTCGCCGATCGTGTCGGCGTGGCCCTCGACCATCAAAGCCAGCCTTCGGCCCGCCAATGGGACGGCAGCGACTCCGGCCTCGTGGTCTCCGACATCGGCGCCGCGGGCGACGAAATGAGCTTCAGGGTGGGCGCTGACGTCGCCTCCAGCGCCGGGGCCCGAGGCGAATCCATCGCCCATCGCCTGATCCCCGACAACGACAGCGACGGTATCCACGACGGCATCACCTTGAGCGAGCGCGGCACCGTCAGCGCGGTGACCGTCGAAGTGGATATCACCCACAGCTGGATCGGTGATTTGAGGGTCAGCCTCCTCTCCCCCGACGGTGCCACCGCCGTGCTCTTCGACCGCACGGGCGAAGACGGCGACGACATCCGCGCCACCTTGACGCCCGACACCCTGCCCGCCCTTGCCGACCTGGCCGGGGGAGCCGTCAACGGCCAATGGAGCCTGCATGTGCAGGATTTGGAGGGTCAGGATATCGGCCGCCTCAACCGCTGGGCCCTCGACGTCACCTTCGACAGCGCCGATCAAACGGTGAGCGGTGAAGCCCAAGCCGATGCGGCGATCCCCGACGCCGACCAGAACGGCATCGTCAGCAGCATCGAGATCGACGCCGACGGCCAGTTGCTGGAAGCACGGGTACAGGTCGAGATCGCCCATCCCTACATTGGCGACCTGCACGTGGAGTTGGTGGCCCCCTCCGGCCAGAGCGCCCTTTTGCACAACCAAAGCGGCCAGTCCAACGACGACCTGAGGGTCACCTTCGACAGCAGCCTCGCCCCCGCCTTGGCCGTCTTGGCCGGGCAACCGATCCGCGGCCAGTGGAGCCTGCGGGTGCGAGACTTGGCACCCGACGACATCGGCCGCCTGGAGAAATGGGGCTTACACCTCCGCTATTCCAACAACGCCTGACACTTCGGTTGAGCTCGCCCCGTCCATGGGCCCTCGACCCAAATGCCAAACCGGTCCCAGAGGCGCCCAAGGTCTGGAAGGCACCCTCGTCGGCCTGTGAGACCAGAGAGGTCTACCCACCTACCCTGAGATAATCGGGTTCCATGCATCAGCAAGCTATCGAGACCTGCCAGCATGGAACCCTACGACACTCAATTTCAAAACGATCCCGTGGCTTTCTGCGGCCGCTGTGCGCTGCGCCCCAACTACGGAAGGGGCGAGCAGGACGCCTTCTTGGCGGTGGGAACCTTAGAGTCCGGAAGCAACTACAAAGTCGACGCCACCGGGGCGGATTTCGCTGTCCTCAGGGCCTATGGTCGCTGCCGGGTCGCCTTCGCGACGATCGTCCAGGAGCGGATCCAAGGCGAAGGCGTCAAGAACGGCTACCTGATGATGCTTTTTCGCCAAGCCCAGAAAGGGCGGTTCCCCACCTACTGGCTGCCCTACGACCCAAGCGGCGGCCGCTCCAGCATGGTCAAGCTCAAACCGAGCAAGAAGGTCGACGAAGAGACTTCCGGACGCGACCCGGACTTGTTCATCACCGACGCCTTGAACGGTTGTACCGTCACCATCTCGGGTACCCCGGAAGAGCCCATCGTCTACCACTCACCTCAGCAGGAGGAGGCGATTCGCACCAGCGTCGAGGGCTTTCATGTCGACTACGCAAAACGAAAGTCTATGGCCAATAACAACCTCCTGCACTGGGGCAACGAGGACTACGGAGCGTATTTCCCGGAGGTGAGCTACCAAGGCTCTAACGGAGGCGAGCTCTTGAACATCGAGGAGGCGCGCTTCTCGAAAGAAAAGAGGGCCAACAAGAACACCCTCAAGATGAATGAAGGCGCAACGATCTTCGGTTTTTGTCGGCAAGGCTCCTGGGAATTCCATTGCCAGGAATGGATTCATCTCATTTACGAGTGGGGATTGTGGAGCTATTCAGAAAAGTTGGCTCGCCGTTGCTATCGCCTGTGGCCCGACGGAGAAAGTCCCCCAGCCCAAGCGACGGTCTTCGTCGGCAACACCCTCAAACAGCGCGGATTACTCTGAGCGAGACGGGGATCGCTTCTCCTTTGGCTGCCCCTCTGCGGACGGACGAGCTGTCGCTTTCGTCGCACGGCTTCAAGGCGCGAGCCCGTGGAAGTCACAGCCCCTCCATCAGCTCGTCCAAGCTCGGCACGCCAGCCGCACGGGCTGCTTCGGCGGTTCCGGGCAGACGCAATCCTTCGACGAGGGCGGCATCGTCGTCCACCAAAGCGGCGAAATCGAGATCGTCTTTGGCCTCCAGGTAGAGGGACTTGAGCCGCTGGGTCACCCTGGAACGGTCGGCGTCGGTCAGATCGTCGGAGATGCGGGCGGCAGCCAGGGACTGTAAAATCAGCGACTTGGCCCGGTCGTTGGAGCCTTCGCCGAGGGCGGTGAGGGACTCTTTGAAGGGCTGCCAAAAACTGCTCAGGCGGGTCAGATCGTTGCGTTCCGAGCGTGCCTCGATGTGGATCAGCATGTGATCTTTACCGGTGAACGGCTTGGTCACGGCCCCCTCGGCGATGCGCAACTGCTGATTTTCGACCCGTAGGGCGGAGCGCTCCACATCGCCTTCCGCCGCTCGAATGACCGCGAAGTAACCGGAACGCAAGGCGTTGTCCGCCGGGTTCTGAGGATCGATGACGCTGACCCACTGGTCGTGGAAGCCCAAATGCATGCGTCCGTCGGTGGCGCCGAAGAGGTCCTGCATGCCGGAGGCCAAGGGGGCGGCGAGGGCCAGGGCTTGGCTGAGCTGCGGAACCGCCAGCAGAGTGGAGAAATCGCTCAGCACCTTGATCACTTTGCCCAGGTAGTCCTCCCCCTCCATGGCGAAGAGGCCGGCGAGCAGCTCGACACTATGACCGCGATAGGGCAACAGGGGCGTCAGCGGGAAGTTGCGCGCCACCACGTCGCCGGTACCCGCTTGCTCCTGGAACAGCTTAGAAGTGTCGGCGACGCTCGGCAGCTCCACTTCGGAACCGGCATAGGTGGCCTTGGCTAACCCATGGACGGCGGGAAACCATGTCTTGCCAAACCAGGTCTTGCGGGTGATGAACATCTCCACCAGACGGATGCGGAAGTAATGCACCTCCGGCACGATCGGCTGCCGCACCTCGCCGGAGCGCGCTTGATCGAAGGGCTCGACGATGCGCTTGACTTGGTCTTCCTTGAACAGCTTACGCAACTTCTGCATGATCGACATGGTGTCTCCTCGGTGTTGGATAGCTCAAGTGGCAGCTTTGGGCTGGCGCTCTCGGCGATAGGGATTACGCCAACCGGCGGGGGAGTAGAGCACGACGTCCCAAGCGGCTTCGGCATCGGCCTCCTTGGCGTCGCGGATGGCTTGGCGCATGCTGTCGACGGCGTCGAGCAATGAGCTGTCGAGATCGACGAGTCGGTCACCGAACAGCCTGCTGGGCGGACGATGTTGTTGTTTCAGCAGCTCCGCCAGAGGGCGAATACACTTGGCCGCCGTCTGCGGCAGGAGGTGGGGCACCGTCACCACCGCCGGAGACCCTGCCCCATAGACATCGTGGGCAAATGCCCGCAGCCAGTCCGCCTGCCGACGGTCGGCGGCGGAACGGGGGTTCATGGCGACCACCGGCTCTTCTTGCAGCACGACCAAATAAAGATCTTCAAATGTGTAGGGGATGTCCACCGGCCGCAAGTCAACGACCTCCTCCACCGCACGACTCGACGGCGCCGCTTTGCTCAGCGGCTGCGAGCCGCTGTCCGTGCGACCGAGGCGGAAGCGACGGCCGGCGCTGGTCTCGATGACGGCGCCGATCAAGTGCACGACCCGCTCCGGCCGCTCGGCCAGCACTTTACGAGAAGCGACCAGAGAGCCGAGCTCAGGCTCTTCGAGGATGCGCAGCTCGATCTTCGAGGCATCCAAGGGCTGCCAGCCCTGCATCGCCATATCGACACCGTGCTTCGAGTTGCTGGCGACAACCACACCGCGAGCCCTTGCGTCCGCTTCCGGCAACTTGGGCCAACTGGGGACGATGAAGGGCCCGTCGTCCTCACCCCAAGTTTCGTCGGGGGACCGCGGCAGGGTCATCTGGCGACGGTACTGCCACGATGTGGCCCTCGGTAGCTGACTGAGAACCCCTTCCCAGGCCACCTCGGGACGGTGTTGCAACTCCAAGACGCGCAGCCGTACTTTCATCGAGCGATGGTCGAGCCGACGTCTCAAGCTGGCGACCCGAGGGTCGTCCGTCGCCAGATAGTCAGCGTAGGCCTGACGCCTATGCTGGGCCTCGATCGACACATGATCCGGCTCGATAGAGGGATGCCGAACCTGTTGCCATGGGGGCCATTGACCTAGGCGAAGGTTGGTGGCAACGCGCGTCACGGCAAGGCTGATACCGGAGACGAAGTCCTCCGACTTTACGTCTTCGGTGGCGCGATCGATCTCGATTTCCAACCAATGGGAACCCCGCCTCAGGTCGCTGAGCTTCTGAAGAAACGCATAGCCAGCGAACCAAAAGAGGAGAAAGACAATGCTGCCCCAAGCCGGTAGATCAATACCGAGCTGAAAGCCCGTCCAGATCACGCCGAAGAGACCGGCACCGAGAATCCCACCGATCACTGCAACCAAGGCTAGAATGGCGAGACAACCAAGATAAATACTCCAATTGTCCGCCTTCTGAGAAGCCGATTGTGTGAGCTTCGGGGGCTCTGCAGGCTTCTTCAGCACCGGAGCTTGATCCGTGGAGGGTTGAGGTGGCTTCTTGCCCTCCTCGCCGGGCGATGTCTTGCTCAGAGGCTCATCGGAGATCGGCAATGGCGGCGAAGGGGGCGACAAGTCGCCGGGATCGACCGCTTCCTTCGTCAAATCGTAGGATTTGAAGGTCCCCGTGTGCTCATCCTTCGAACCGGCTCCCGGCGGCCCCCCCGGCACCGTGAACCCCCCGGGGCCGGCCGGCGCCTGCGGCGAGCGATGAAGCCAAGCCAGCATCGGCTCGCGACTTTTTTCAAGCTGGTGACGCACTTGACGTGGTAGGCGCTGAGGGGGGGAAAGGGAATAGGTGGCAACCAGCAGCAGAGCCCGAACCCACCAAGGCCGCAATTCTGCAGAAACCTGTTTCGAGCCCCTTGTCAGTATTTCGTCGATCTCGATTTTGTCGATCCCGAATTGCGATGCGTCGAGCTCGAGCACCGGTGCTTCGATGCCGGCTCGATGCCAACAGCCCATGAGATCCCCAAGCCACTTGGAGGAAAGCCGAATGGCCGGATCCGAAGCCAGGCAGCAGGCCTGAGCCGTACAGCAGATCGCCTCTCCCAGTCTGTCCTCCGCTCCGGCCAACAGGTCACGGGCGATTGCGAAGAGAGCCGCCGCCATCTTCGGAGAACGCAAAGCCAGGTAATCGCCCTGTCGCCAGGCCACCAAGCCGGCACGACGCGGCCCCAGGCGCTCCTTCAGCGACTGTGCCAGCCCGTCGAGCTTCGGAAACCGTGGATCCTGCGGCTTCCCATGGCGCCAACTCTCGGCCGCCAGCAAGCGCAATTTCAGCTGCCACGCTTCGAGCGGCTGGCGCGAGGCGATCGCCGGTAGCCGGTCCGCCACCCATTGCAGGAAGCGGTCTGGGTGATCCTGCCACTTGGCCTCCCAACCATCGAGCACCAGATGCAGATCGATAGCTTCGGGGGCGCCGGCTCTTGCCGCAAAATCCAGTTGTTGAATGCGATGGGATGCCAGGTCGACGGCCTCCCGTTTGCGCTCGGGGGATGGTGAAATGAGCACTTGCCAATCGTCATGGGCGGTGCGGCGACTGTCGTTGACGGAGGGGACGACCTTGGTACGCGGCTCGCCCCCCAGGGTCTCGAAAAGCTCCAAGAGCTGCCGGTCCTCTTCATGCCTCGACCTACCTAGGGCCATGCCGGGCACCCCCTCCAACAAGCGATAACGGATCGCCAGCTCCACCTCCGCCCGCGCGCCGTGGCGCACCACCGAGGTCGGGTAGCGGCTGGCTTGCCGGGCGATCTCCCCTAGGGACTCAAGAGCCGTCTCAACATCCCCGGCCATGGCGGCAAGGCGAGCCATCTGCACTTTCAACGGCGGTGTGTCGAAGTGGGCTCGACAGATCGGATTTGCCGTCGGATCCTGCGCCTCGAACTTCCTGATCGGCCCGAGGGCTTTCGACGAGCTGCCCTCCGCCATGGCGACCTCGGCGACCATGGCCAGAAAACGATCCCACTCGATGCCGTCCCCCATCTCAGGACCCACCGAATCCCTGAAGCAGTCTGCGGGCGACAGCACCGCCGGATAAAGGGCACGCATCCGTTCGAGACGAATGCGGATCGCCAGGGGCTCCGGTTCTTGCCAGGCTAGGAGATGGCTGGAGGGCGCAGACTCCGCCAGGTCGATCGCCCGCTGAAAGATCTCCACGGCGGCGCTGGGCTCGTTGCCCAGCCGTGCCGTGACCCGCCCGGCGAGGGCCAGCAACATGGCCTGTAACCGGCCGCTGACCTGCGGCGCCATCCACTCGGCGCCCCGGGTCTCCCAGGCCGCGCAGCGACGCAACAGACTGTCGGGGGCCCATTCGCCACCGCCGTCGTCGTTACTGCCGACGTCGTTATCACCGCCGTCGTTGTCGCCGCCGTCATTATCACCGCCCTCGGTGCTGCGGGTGCGCAACAACAGGGCCCGTTGGCTCCATGGCGTCTCCCGCTGCTCCTCCGCTTGCTCCACCAAAGCCTCGACGGCGGCCACCAGGGCAGCCACGGTCTCCGCCGTCGGGACTTCCACCAAGGCATCGCAGGCCCGCCACAGATCCCAGGCATCCCCCGGGGCGATCTCCTGACCGACCTCGCGCCGGGCGACCAAAATCATCGCCCGGGCCCGCAGCGCCAGGTCGGCGCCAATGTTGGGCAACGCGTCGGCGTCCTCGGCCACCTCCATCCAGTGGGTCAGCCGGGTGCTCAAGTCCTGCCCGGAGGCCAAGATCCAAGTCGCCAACACCGCCGGACGCAGCGGATGGACGGTGCGTAGCTCAGGCCAGCTGGCTTCGTCGGGCACCGCGGCGGCCCCCTCCGGGCCCACCAGCAGGGAGGTCTGTTGCGCCACCCAAGAGGCATCCCGCTCGGCCAGTAGATGTTCTTCCAATCGCCGCCACCACAGATCGGCCTCGGGCAGGCCGGCCATCACCCGCAGAGCAGCGTCGAAGTCCCAGGCGTCCAGCTCGGCGGGATCCCCTTCCAGCGTGCGGCGACGCAACAGGCGGGCGGCGATCTGCCGATGGGCCTCGAGCTGACCGGGGTGGTTGCTGGCGTACGACAGCAGCCGCAAGCGCAATCCCTCGTCCACCGACAGGATACGTCGTTGCGTCTTGCCCGAGGAGGTGAAACGGCGCTCGACCCACTCCTGTTTCAACAGATCCTCCAGCAAGACCTCGAAGTCCCCGTCGTCGAGGCCGCTCACCGCCTGCAAAAGCTCTTCATCGACGTGCCGGGCGACCCCCAGGATGGGCAGCAAGCAAGCCAACTGAGCATTGTTCAGACGGCGCAGGATACGCAGGTCGACGTAGCGATCACCACCCGCCTGCTCGATGTCCTCTGGGCTGGGGGGTGGGTCGTCGCGGGCCCACTCGGAGTAGAAGCGCAGCTCGTAGGGATTGCAGCGTACGATGTCGGCCGGGCCTTCGCCTTGCAACCAAATGATCGAGGCAGCGCTGCCGGCATCGGGCGACGAGCGCCGCACCACCGGCTCGATGAGGTTCTCCGGCACCTCCCCTCGACGTAGGTAGGTACGGGCTTCGTCCCGGCTGAAGCCGCGCATCTCGAAAAGTGCGAGGTAAGGCCGCGGCGGCAAGTCACAATCGGCGCACTGCCAACCGGAGCCACCGGCAGCCAGGGGACGACGGCCGGCGAACACCACCCGCAACGATGGCAACCGTTGTTGCAGAATCTCCAGAATACGAAACGTTTCGTCGACATTGAAACGGCTGTCGGCACCGGCCCGGGGTTTGGTCAGCTCTTCGCAGGTGTCGATCACCAGCACCACCGGCTGCGGCAGCAGCTCCAGGGCTTGGGCATAGATTTCGCTACCTTCGAGGAAGAGCGGATGCTCGGTGGCCCGTAGGTCCGATCCCTCCCCCGCCTCGAGGAGGTCGTGTAACTGCCGAAGGATGCGCTCCGAATCGTCGAATGCCTGGCCGGCGCTTCCCGTGCGGTCGAAAACCCTCAGCTCCTGGGCGAAGGCCCAGAGCAAGAGGCCAGGCGCCAGCCGTGGATAGTCGGGATTGAGGAAATCGAAATCGACCCGCGCCACGCTCAAGTCCCAATGCTCGACGGCCGCCAGTTGGGCCGTCAAGTGACGCACCAACATGGTCTTGCCGACGCCCCCGCTTCCCAGCAAGTGCAAGGCCCAGGGCTCGCGATCTTCACCATCGGGCTGCCCGCTGTAGGTCCCGCCGCCTCTTCCGAGCAGACGCTCCAGGGCGGCGATCTGATCCCGACGTTCGAGGAAAGATCTCAAATGCTCCAGGTCATGGCGACGGCGGTCCCGCAACTCGAGGCGCAAGACGGCGCGGCGGATGGCCAGGTCGAGCTGAGTTTCGAGACCCCGGCTCAGCACCCTGGCCAAGGGTTGTGCGGCCTCGATCCAACGCAACGCCTTGCCCGAGGGCAAGGTCTCGACTTTGTCGTCGAGGAGATCCGCCACCGGTTGCCAAGACTCCACCTGCGGCCGGTTGCCCAACGACTTCTGCAGAATATTCTCCTGGCGAACCTCGGCGGCGGCGGCCAAGCTGGCCCAACGCCCGGTGACCTCGGGCACCGCCTTCTGAGAACCCTCGGTGGTCGAAGCCGCCACCTCGGAAATGATTCTGCCCAAGGTGAGAATCTCGCTCCACAAACGTTGGCTGCCGCCCCCTTCCAGACGCGGCGCCAGCTGACGCTCCGCGACCCCATGGGTGAGCTCGAGGAGATCCGGCGTTGAGGGTCGCCCCGGTAGCGACAGGGCGCTCTTGCGGCGCAACCAGCCTTGGGACTCGAGCTCGCCGATGACCCGATCAACCTCCCCCTCAGTGCGCCGCTGGCGGCGGGCCACGTGCCGCAACAAGGCCTCCGTCCAAGTCGGTACCAAGGCCAGCCACAGCAGAATGTCTTGGGGTAGCTCGTCGACCGTCCGCTGCCGTACTTGCTGGCGGGCCGCCAGTCTCGACTCGACCATCGCCTCCACTTCGGCGACGGTGAGAACCGGTGCCTTTCCCGAACCGCCATCTCCCCCTGGACCGCTGCTCATGGCGGCGGCCCCCCTGCCGCGAGCCATTGCCGCACGACGTCCTCGTCACGGGCTTCCACCAAGATTCTGACGCTCTCGGGCATGCCCAGATAGACATCGATCACGTCGGTGGCCTTGTGAAGCTCGGAAGGTATGCCCTCGATCCGCTGCCCCAACTTGGCGAAAAAAGACTCGACGAGGGGTCGCATCGCCTCGCTTTCGTGCACCAACGCCAGGGGACGGGGCTCATCGCCCTCCTTGTACTGCGACAGAAAATTCTGATAAGCCAAGCGTTCTTCCAAGTCCTGGAAGCGATCGAGAAAAACCTCGGTGGCTCGACTGTGCCCCAGCCAGTCGACGATACGCTTGATGGTGGTCGCATAGAGCTCGCCCCGGAGGGCCCAGGTGAAGACAATACGCACCTCTTCCGAGCAACGGTCGAGACCGGCCGGACCAAAGACGTGCTTGAGCAAATCGGTGGCCAGGTCGCTGAGCTGATGCAAGTCATCGATCAGCAGCAACAGTCGACACTTGGGACGCTCGGCCTCCGGTAGCTGGGCTCGAACCGCATCCAAGAGCGCCAGTAAGTCAAGCCGCAGGGCCCGCGCCATGGCGAGACCGGCCGGGGCATCCGCCGACGGCACGGCGGTGCTCAGCTCGTCGGGCAGATCTACAGGCTTCGGGCCGCCGAGCAGATAGTTGGTCATGACGCAGGGTCGATGGGTGACCCCGAGCTTGGTGCTGGTCACCTCCATGGACAGCTTGAGGGACTCGACGAAGTCCCGCCAACTGGTGGGTATCCCCAGCCCCCAACCCAAAGATCCTGAAACGATGCATGGCACGTGACCGGCCAAGGCCGCCCGCGACGCCAAGGTCTGCAACGTCCACGTATGACCGTAGGTCTCTCCGCTCCTGGCCCGCCGGGCGGCGTAGTCGGTCGACAGGGCCAAGATCTGCTGCCCACCGCGACGGAAAAATCGGCGCTGCACCGCCCCGTCCGCCAACAGAGCCTCGCCGGCCGCCAGGATCGGCCAACGGTCACAGAACTCCAGCCGCTCACCGGGACGCAGGAATCTAGCCAGCTTCTGCCGCCCGGCGGCCAATGGAGCTTCCTGCACCGTCATCCGTGACGACTGCAAACGCGACGACACAAACAGCGTCGGCAGGGCCCAATCGTAGGCCACCTCGGGATCGTAGGTCTCGTGTTTGAAGGCGGCCCGGCGGCCTTCGGCCGTCGCCTCGACCAGGTCATTGCCGGACAACAGGGCGCTATAGAAGGTGCGGGCGAAGAGGCGGCAGGCGAGATCGTTGACCCGTCCCGTCATGCCCACCGCCACCGGCACGCCACCGGCCACCAGTTGGGCGGCAAAGGGAGCCGCTCCATCGCCTTGTTTCGCCGTCTGCCGGGAGGAAGCGGTTTCGCAAGCACTGAGCACGATGATCGGCAACGGCTCGGCGATGTCGCTGCGGGCACCATTCTTCAACAGCTCCAAGAGCTGCGCCGCGGTCAGAGGGGCGGGTCCGGCGCTGGCCGATGAGCACAATTGCAGGTAGGGACGGTCCGCCTCGTAGTGGCCGTGGGTCATGAAGTGCACCACCGCCGGGCGGCGCTCCGCCAGGGCGGCCTCCAAGGACTCGCTAGTGGCCTCCAGCAAAAGTCGAGGTCGCAGGTGGCGGTCCAAATCGAGGGCCTGGAGATTCTGCACCAAGGCCAGGTATTCGGCGGCGGGCCGGATGACGTCACCACGCAGCGCCTGGCCGACGACGAACAGCACGTCCAACGGGGTGGAGGCAGGCGCCAGGGTCGCCGCCGGTCCCTCCACCCGTCGCACCAACGTGACGCCGTCGCGCAGGGCGAGGAAACCGTCCCCGTCGTGCAGCATCTCCCAGGGCAAGCGACCCAGCACGGCATCGTTGGACGACCATTGCAACTCCAGGCGCAAGCTCTGGGAGGCCACTAGCCGATCCCGCAAGGTGGGCCAGGCGTCGCCGAGGAGGACGGCAAAGAGGTAGCGTCCCATGGTGACGGTGACCGGCGATCCCGACTGGCGGGCTTGCAGCCCAGCCAGGCCGTCGATCAGGTTTTCGCCATCGGCGGAATCGCAGAGCACTTTGTGGGGCGACGCCGCCGCCAGTCCCGCCGCTTCCGCGGCGGGGGGCAAGGGGAAGGTCCAGGGTGCCGAGCCGACAAGGCGTAGCCGCCGCGACGGCGCCACTTCACTGCCGTCGCCAGCGGACAGGTAGCTCACCCGCAAGCCGTCGTCGACGGGGGACACTTCGAGGCGAACGGCCGAGGCGGTCATCGTCGGCTCACTCCGCAGCCCCCTCGCCGTCGTCCTCGGTTGCGCGATGTTTGGCCGCCAGACCCAAGAGCTTGCTGGCCAACTGACGCCCGGTCGCCGTGCTATCACCCCCGGGCATGGTGGCAGAGCGAAAACCGGGCGGCGAGGCGGCGCGCACGGCGGCGAGGGTGCGCTGCGCCAAGGCGGCGGCACGATCGGCAAATGCCTGCCCTCCCAGCTCCTCGGTGGTGGCCTCGTCACCCAGACGGGCCCAAGCGGCGACGGCGGCGGCGATGAGACGCCGGGCGGTGTCGAGGTGGCGGGGCGGCGCCAACGGTTGGTCCGTCAACAGCCGCGTCGTCCACAGCTCCACCTGGCCACCGGCCCGGTAGTCGGCGGCGTCGAAGAGCAGCAGCTTGGCCAGCTTGCCAAAGGGGGCCCACGACCGTTCCACCAAGACCGCCAACTCGTCGGCAACGGCCATATCGAACCGCATCTCGGCCGTGGCGTCGGCGGGCAGCTCGATGTCCACACCGCGCAGCGCCGCTTCCGCATCGAGGCCGAGATGCTGGGCCGTTTTGGCCATGCAGCGCAGCCGGACCCGCGGCGACGGATAGCGGCTGCGGCGTCGGCTCATGGTGGAGGCGGGTCCGCGCTCGACTTCGATCAAGGCCCACAGGGCCCAGGGGCCCATGAGCAGCAAGGAGCATTGATCGGCGAAGATCTCCTGACCCCAACGTCCCCACCGTTTGATGTCAGCCGCCGGGGCGTCGCCACCCACGGCCCCGGTCGCCGTTGCGGTCTCCTCCACCGCCAGGCGGAAAGGCTCCACCAACTCCAGCTCATGCTGCAATTGGTGCCCCACCTCGTGGGCGATGAATACCAACCACCAGGGGGCGCCAACACACCAAGGGGGCAAGCGCAGCAGTGGGATGGGAAGTTGGCCGGCGACTTCATCGAGGGCGGCCAGCGCCAACGACGGCTCGAGCTGACGTTCCATGGCGCTGTTGCCGATCCGGGCCGCCGGCGAGTACTCCGGCTCCACGTAGGCCAGCGGCGGTGGACGCCGGGGCAAGTCCAGGGCGACGATGCGCAGATGTTCGTAGAGGGGTCGATAACAGCTCCACACCACCTCGTCCGCCGCCACCACCAACGGCGCCCGTCGATCCGGCGCGTCCCGTTGGTCGAAGCGCTCGCCAAAGTAGCGCCACACCCTTTCGAGCCAGACCACCGCGTCGGCCACTTGGCGGCTGCGCAAAAACACCTCGCCGGGCGGCGACTGCACATCGATGGCCGCCAGCTCGCTGGCCATCACTTCGAGGCTGCCGTCCAACAGGGTGCCCACGGCCTTCAATTGGGTAGCATGACGACCGACGTACTGGCCGTGGTCATCGCTGTCCGCCTGCCGTCGATGCTCTTGCCAGGCCCGCAACTGCTGACGCAGGTCCTGCAACAGCCAGCTCACCCGCTGGCAACGGATCAAGTTGTGTCGAGCCGGATTCATACGCTATTAAGGTACTCTCGGGCTTACAAACCGTCATCTCCAAAAAGATGACGGCTCTGGCAAATTGTCTGGCCTCGTGCCTTGTCACCAATCTTAACGCAGGATGCCGATTATCGGGCCAAATGGGCCCACCGATCCCGAGAGAGCCGCCATGTCGTCAGTCATCGGACCCGTTGCAAAAAAAATTCTCATCGTCACCGGCGGTAGCCGGGGTATCGGCGCCGCCGCCTGTCTGGCAGGTGCCCGGCAAGGTTTCGCCGTCTGTGTCAACTATCGATTCCAGAAGGCGGCGGCAGAGCAGGTGGCGACAGCGATCCGAGACACCGGCGGCGAAGCCATCGCCGTTGCCGCAGACATCGGTTCAGAAGAGCACGTGATGCGTCTCTTCGCCACCGTCGACGAGCAACTCGGGAAGGTCACCGCCCTGGTCAACAACGCGGGCGTCCTCGATCTTCAATCGCGGGTCGAAGACCTCGACGCCGCCCGGCTCGAACGCATCTTCAGAATCAACGTCATCGGCCCTTTCCTCTGCGCCCGCGAAGCGGTGCGCCGCATGTCCACCCACCGCGGCGGCCCAGGCGGCGCGATCGTCAATGTGTCGTCTCTGGCCGCCCGCCTGGGCTCACCTGGCGAGTATGTCGACTATGCCGCGTCGAAGGGCGCCCTAGACACCATGACCATCGGTCTAGCCAAAGAGGTGGCGGCGGAGGGCATCCGCGTCAATGGTGTTCGTCCAGGTTTCGTCTACACCGATATCCACGCCAGCGGCGGCGAGCCGCAACGCGTCGACAGGGTCAAGGAGCGGGTTCCCATGGGACGCGGCGGCCAACCGGAGGAAGTAGCACAGGCTATCCTCTGGTTGTTGTCGGAAGCAGCACCCTTCTGCACCGGGGCGATTCTCGATGTGGCAGGCGGCATGTAGCCCAGGCGCCCGAGGCCAGGAGCGAAGCGATCTGGCCAGGGTGCCCTGAACGATCGAGCCCAGACCTCCGGCCAGGAGCGAAGCGACAAACCTCTGTGGCCCCGCAGGGGCCGGCGTAAGTAGCCCAGGCCGCCCGAGGCCAGGAGCGAAGCGATCTGGCCAGGGTGCCCTGGGCGGCCGTGGCCCACGCGACGGTGGTGGCCACGTGACGGTGGCCCACGCGATGGTGGTGTCACGCGACGGTGGTGTTACGCGATGGTGGTGGCCCACACAATGTATCTCCCCCGCAGCGGGTGCCCTGAACGATCGAGCCCAGACGTCCGGCCAGGAGCGAAGCGACAAACCTCTGTGGCCCCACAGGGGCCGGCGTAAGTAGCCCAGGCCGCCCGCGGCCAGGAGCGAAGCGATCTGGCCAGGGTGCCCTGGGCGGCCGTGGCCCGCGCGATGTTGGTGGCCACGTGACGGTGGCCACGCGCGACGGTGGCCACGCGGGGCGGTGGCCCACACAATGGATCTCCCCCGCAGCGGGTTCCCTAAACAATCGGGCCCAGACCTCCGGCCAGGAGCGAAGCGACAAACCTCTGTGGCCCCGCAGGGGCCGGCGTAAGTAGCCCAGGCCGCCCGAGGCCAGGGAGCGAAGCGATCTGGCCAGG